>CAVWOY010000028.1:0-107301 GCA_963756735.1 uncultured Alphaproteobacteria bacterium | reverse complement strand
ATATCCTCGACGGCGTCCGGATTCCGGGATGACGGGTGGATACGTTGGACGCGTCTGGATCAGCCGGCGAGCCGGGAAGCGACGATCAGGCCGGCGTAGCCTGCAAGCGCGCCCGGCGTCAGCTCGGCCGCCAGCAGGCGGTTGGGGTCGACGGGACCGGCAGCGTGATCTGTCCCCTGGGGACCCTGCCGAAACCGAGCTTGCCGTAGTAGGGCTCGTCGCCCACCAGCACGATGATCGCGATGCCGGCTGCCCGCGCGTCCTCCAGCGCCTTCGCGACGAGACCGCGTCCGTAGCCCCGGTTGGCGAAGGCGGGATCGACCGCCAGCGGCCCCAGCAGCAGCGCACCTGCCTTGCCGCCGATGGTGACCGGCGTGAAGCACGGCCGCCAATCGCCCACCGATCATGCACACGCGGCAGAACGGCGAGAACGCACCGCTGCCGCTCTCGCGAACCCGATAGGCGGTGCGGGCAAAGCGCCCGGGCCCCATGGCGCGGGCATGCAGCGCGGCGATCTCTGCGCTGTCCTCGGATTTCGGCGGGCGGGTGGTTGGCTGTGGCTGCATGGCGCAGTCCGATACTGCATTGACGCTGGAACTACGAGCGGAAAATCGCCTGCATGTCGCGCGCGCCGTGCAGCAGGCGCACGACCTCTATGCACGGATACTGCGGGGTGTGTACGGAATGCTCGCTGGCTCAAGCCGATGGCCCGGCGATGTCAGTCCTGTTCCAGTCCTGCCAAAGCTCGAACAGAGCAAGGGCTGAAACAATCGCCCCGAGTGTCCAATGCCAGAAGCGAAGATGGTCTTGATGGGCATAGTCGAAGATGAACGGCGAAGCACATAGCCAAAGGCCACATGCGAGCTGAGCCACCTCTTCCCAGCGGCGCAAGCGAAGCAATTCAAGTTGGGCGAGCATGAGCACTGCCAGGCCCGTCAGTGCCGAGTTCAGCACGACCGCTGGCACCGCGGGCTCATCGTAGAGCCAGGGACTGAGGCCGATCGTAAGACCCAACAGAAGACCCACGCCGTCTTCCCACGTGCGATGCGTCTTCAGGATGTCTCTGATTGCCATAGTTCCTCCCGGACAACGACGAACCAGGGGATGCGCTGCATGACAGTGTAGCGACCATCGCGCGCAATCGCACGCATGCAATCCGCATCACGTGTTTTGGAGTGCCGCTCACGAAGACCGGATGACCAGCCCTTGCACTCGGTGCGGTGCGGGTCACGGATTCTGGGTCACCACAGCGGGCTGCGAGGGGCGCCGCCCAGCACCTCGGCCATACGGCGCCGCGCACGCTGTGCGGTGGCCTCCGCCGGCAGGGCATCCGCTGCAAAGAAGCGCTGCTCGCGCACCTCCATGTTGGGCGCCGGAACGCTCGGCTGGTGCCACTCGCGCACGACGTAGAGCGCGATGTGGTCGCCGGGAAAGCGCCTCGAAGTTGGCGTAGACGCCGAACAGCTGCGCCGGCCCGTCGAGCGCGACGCCGGCCTCCTCGCTGCAGCTCGCGCGCCAGCGCCTGCTCCAGTGTCTCGCCCCGCTCCACGCCGCCGCCGGGGAAATGCCAGCCCGGCCGATAGCCGATGCCGCACCAGCAGCACGTGGCCGTCGGCGCGCAGCACCACGCCCTGCGCGCCCATGGTGAGCCCGCGCCAGATACGCCAGTAGCGCTGCACGGCCTTGGTACGAGTTGCCGAGGCACTTGCCGGCTCCCGATGCGCATCTGAGCGCGCAGGCTCGTCTTCGGGCGGACGGCTCCATTTGGCAAGTGCCGCGAGAACCGCTAGGTCACTGCGGCCATGACAAGCGCCGTCACCATCGCGCACCTGACCGACGTGCACCTTGGGCCCTTGCGGGCTTCGCCCCGCGCTACTGGAACCTGAAGCGCGGGCTCGGCTACGCCAACTGGATGCGCAAACGCCGCCACGCGCATTTGAGCCACGCTCTGGAAAGCATCGTCGCCGACATGCTGGCGCAGGCACCCGACCATATCGCCGTGGGCGGCGACCTCTGCAATATCGGGCTGCCGCAGGAGCATGTCATCGGTCTGCGCTGGCTCCAGACCCTGGGCCCGCCGGAGCGGGTGAGCGTGGTGCCGGGCAACCACGACATCTATTGCAGCGTCGGGCGCGACCCGGGCGTGCAGCGCTGGGCCGCCTATATGGCGTCCGATGCGCATGGGGCGCGTCTGGCAGCGGGTGCCACGCGACGTTCCCGTTCGTGCGCGTGATCGGCAGCGTGGCGCTGATCGGCGTCAACTCCGCGGTGCCGACGCCGCCGGCCATGGCCTGGGGATGTGGTCGGCGAGCAGCAGCGGCGCGGCTGCCGGCGTGCTCGACGCGGGCCCGCGACGCCGGCCTGTTCCGCCTGGTGATGATCCACCATCCGCCGCTGCCTGGCCAGGCCTCGCCGGCGCGAGCGCTCAAGGACGCCGAGGCGCTGCAGACGTTCTGGCGCAGCACGGCGCCGAACTGGTGATCCACGGCCACAACCACCTCAACATGCTGGCGTGGCTCGAGGGCGCGTCGGGCCCGATCCCCATCGTCGGCACGCCGTCGGCGTCGCTCGGCCGGCACCTACAAGGATGAGCCGCTGGCGCGCTACAATCTGTTCCGCATCGACCGAGACGAGCCATGGGGCATCGAGCTGATCGGCCGCGGGCTGGCCGAGCCCGGCGGGCGGTTGTCGAGATCGAGCGGCGCGCCCTGGCGCCTAGCCGGCTTGAGTACGGCCCGTCGGCCTGCTTGAGGCTGCCGAAAAGCGCCTCAAGAGGCTTGCAAGGCCGCCAGTACACAATCTGTACCGCGCTGGCGCTCCCTGGCAACCGACTGGCGCGCCGACGCAGCCCCGGTACAGATCCTGGAGTTGATGGGCGATGCGGCGACGCCTGAGTATTGCTGCGCGGCCCTTGCACCGCCAAGTCGATCAGTGCAAGCCCGCGACGCTCGCGGGCAATGGAGAAAATCATGAAGATACACGCTGTCACCCTTCAGTGCGTTCGCGCTCGCCGCAGGTCTGCTTGCAGCCGCGCCCGCGGTGCAAGGCCAGGACCACCAGATGCTCAAAGCCGGCCGATCTCAAGTGGGCCGACGTGCCTTCGCTTCCGCCAGGCGCCAAGATCGCCGTCATCGAAGGCAAGCTTGCGCGAGGCGCAGGCGTTCACCTTCCGCCTGAGCTTCCCGGCCAACTCAAGATCCCGGCCCACTTGCACCCGGCGTCGAGCGCGTGACCGTGATCTCCGGCACCTTCCACATGGGCACCGGCGACAAGCTCGACGAGGCCAAGACCATGCCCCTTACAGCCGGGTCCATCGCCATCATGCAACCCAAGACCAACCACTTCGCCTGGACCAAGGAGGAGACGGTGGTGCAGCTGCATGGCACCGGGCCGTGGGGCATCACCTACGTGAACGAAGCCGACGATCCCAGGAAGAAGAAGTAGGCGTCGGCACCTGCCGGCGCCGACGCATGAGCGGAGGCTCATGGGAGGTCTGAGAAATTCTCGCCTGCCAGCGCGCGATACAGCTTGGGCTGCGACCGCTCCTCGCATATATCATCGAGCCAATCCGACAGCGAAAAACCATCTCATGCAAAAACACGTGCCTTCGGCGCCAGCATCGGCGCGCCCGCTCTGGGTTGTCGTGCTGGCAGCCGGCCTGATTGTCGGCATTGCCATGGGCATCCGGCAGATCATGGGCCTCTACCTGCCGCCCATGACGCGCGACCTCGGCATCGGCCGCGAGCCGTTCTCGACCGCCATGGCGGTGGCCAACCTGATCTGGGGCATCGGCGCGGTGTTCGCCGGCATGATCGCCGACCGCTACGGCGCGGGGCGCGTGGTGGTGGGCGGCACGTTGGCGACCATGGCCGGCCTCTATGTCATGTACGCGGCGCAGGGGCCCTTCGACCTGATGGTGAGCGGCGTGCTGCTCGGCATCGGCGTCAGCGGCACCGGCATCACGGCGCTGGTGGGCGCGGCGGGACGCGCAGCGCCGCCTGACAAGCGCACGGCTGCGATCGCCTCGCTCGGCATGGCGAGCGGCATCGGCGGCTTCGTGGCCTTCCCCTATACCCATCTCGCCGATGGACTACTTCGGCTGGCAGGGCAGCCTGCTGCTGCTGGCCGCCACCATGGCGCTGATCCTGCCCTTGGCGTGGCCGCTGAGCGGCAAGCCCACCGTCGTCCAGCCTGGTGGACCAGCAAACCCTGGGCCAGGCCATCAAGGAGGCCTTCACGCACCCGAGCTACCTGCTGCTGGTGATCGGCTTCTTCGTGTGCGGCTTCCACGTGGCGTTCTATGGCGTGCACCTGCCGGCGTTCGTGGCCGACAAGGGTCTCGATGCCAGCGTCGGCGTGTGGGCGCTGACGACGGTGGGCCTCGCCAACCTGGTCGGCACCTACATCGCCGGGCAGTCGGGCCGCTTCATCGAGAAGCGCAGGGGACTTTCCCTGATCTATTTCGGCCGCTGCTTCGTGTTCCTGGGGCTGCTGTTCCTGCCGATCACGCCGTTCACCATCATCGCCATGAGCGCCGTCCTGGGCCTGCTGTGGCTCTCCACCGTGCCGCTCACCTCCAGCCTGGTGGCGACCTTTTTCGGCACGCGTTGGATGTCGATGCTGTTCGGCGTGGTGTTCCTGTCCCACCAGGTCGGCTCGTTCACGGGCCTGTGGCTGGCCGGCGTGCTTTACGATGCCACCAAGTCTTATGATATGATGTGGTGGATTTCGATTGCGCTGGGCCTGTTCGCGGCGGCCGTGCACTGGCCGATCCGGGAGCGCCCGGTGCCGAGGCTGGCCGCCGCCAGCGCAGCGTGAGGACGATGGCAACCCAGAGCCACATCGTCAGATAGCGGCCGTGCGGGACAGGATGCCCGCCGGCCTGCGCTGGGCGCTCCTGGGCGGGGTCGGCGCACTGATCGGGGCGCGCTCTATCTCATTGCCGTGCGCGGCGAGGCGCTGCTGGTGGACCTGCAGCGCTGTCACGCATCTTCTGCTTCTGAGTCCCGCGACCTGTCATCCCGGCCAAGCGATCGCGCTTCTCGCCGCGATCGCGCAGAGCCGGCGATGCTGCGTGCACGACGCAACTACACGCGGGCCGGGATCCGGAAGGGGCAGGGCCTGGCTCCGGGACGACATCAGCGCCCGTTGCCGCCGCGCCAGCCCGCAATCGAAACCCGCTCGCGCCATCGCGCTTTCTGTTGACAGACCGCCGGCCCGCTTGCTTCGATCATCGCGCGTGACGGTCTCGTCGCGGCTCGCTCGGGCCGCGGCGGTGAAAAGGGAACGCGGTGCGAGGTCAGTCGGGTCAGCCCAAGACGGGTCAGCCTGCCGGCCTCAAATCCGCGGCTGCCCCCGCAACTGTAAGCGGCGAGCGTCGCCCCTAGTGCCACTGCCGGGCAACCGGCGGGAAGGCGGAGGCGACGCGCTCGAGCCGCGAGCCAGGAGACCTGCCGGCACGAGTCGCCCATCATCTGCGCGGGGCGCGCGGCTGAGCGGACCACCGTAGTGGCGACGGCTCTGTGTAACGAGTTGAGGGTCGTGCCGGTGATGTCTGCCAAGGGGGCAATCGAGGTCAGCTGAGATTCCGCATTCGCGCAGGCGCCCAAGGGCGCCGGCGCAACGATGCTGCGCGGCTCTTCGCTCGCTCCCGAAGTCGGTGTGCCGTCGCGCCCTCCGCTCCTAGTGTGTTCGGAGAGGCGTCATGCGTTGTTCGTCGTCGAAGCTATCAACTGCAGCTCTTTGGGGCCTCGCGGCCCTTCTTTTCCCAGCAACCGGCTCTGCCCAGCAGCCGACCCAGCTGCCCGGCATCTACGTGCAGAGCGCCACCATCTCGGCGCAGCCGGTCGCCGCGCCACCGCCAGCAGGCACTCCAGGAGACGGTCGCCGGCATACCGCTCGATCAGGTGGGCTCGGCGGTGACCGTCGTCACCAGCCAGGACCTGCAGCGCCAGCAGATCGAGACCGCGCACGATGCGCTGCGCAGCCTTCCCGGCGTTTCCGTGGGCCAGCAGGGCACGCCTGGGAACCTCACCGTGGTCCGCATCCGCGGCGCGGAGAGCCGCCACACTCTGGTGGTGATCGACGGGGTGGAGGTGAACTCGGGCACCGACGGCTTTTTCGATTTCTCCAACTTGAGTGCCGCCGATATCGAGCGCATCGAGGTGCTGCGCGGGCCTCAGAGCGGCCTCTACGGCAACTCGGCGATCGGCGGCGTCATCAGCATCACCACCAAGTCGGGGCGCGGCCCGCTGGCCTTGAGCCTCAAGGCGGAGGGTGGCACGCAGCGCACCGGATCGCTCACCGCGCAGCTCTCGGGCGGCAACCAGGCGGCGTGGGGGTCGCTTGGTGGTGCACGGCTTCAACACCGCAGGCTTCAACACCTCGGCGCTGGGGAGCGAGGACGACGCCACCCGCATCGGCAGCTTCGCGGCGCGCGGCGGCTTTGCGCTCTCACCCAACTTCAAGGTCGAAGGCATCGTGCGCGAGCACAACACCTACGCCCAGTACGACCGCGGCTTCGCCCAGCTCTACAAGGGCTTCTTCGCGCCGGCCGACGCGCCGTTCTACGGCGATGCGCGGCTGAGGGTCGGCAGCCTGCAGGCGACCCTCGACACCTTCGACAAGACACTGGATCCACAGCTTCTACGTCCAGGGCGCCGAGACCCTGCGCGAGGACACCTCGACGTCGTTCCTCGAGACCAACAGCACCAGCTACAAGCTGGGCTACAAATCGACGCTGGAGGTGGCAGGCGCCGGCATGCCGTTCCGCCATTTCCTGACGGGCATGATCGAGCGGCGGCGCGAGACCTTCGAGCAGCCGACCTTCGCAACCACCGTGTTCGAGCGTGAGCGCGACACGCTGGCCGCCGAGATCCGCGGCGAATACTTCAAGTCGCTGTTCCTGAACGCCACCGTGCGCCACGACCAGAACAGCACGACCGAGGACTTCACCACCTGGCACGTCAGCGGCTCCTACCTGGTGCCCGGCAACGTGTTCCGCGTGCACGCCAGCGTCGGCACCGGCGTCAAGTATCCGAGCTTCGGCGATCTGCACGGGTTCTTCCTCGACTTTGCGCCCAATCCCAAATCTCGTGCCCGAGGAGTCGATCGGCTGGGACTTCGGCGTCGAGACCAAGCTGCTCGGTGGCCGCGCCGTGATCGATGTGACCTACTTCCGCGCCGATCTCACCAACGAGATCGCGCTCGCCTGCCCGCCGCCCGCCTTCATCTGCACGCCCTTCAACCGGTCGGGCGTGAGCACCCGGAGCGGCGTGGAGATCGCCGGGCGCTATGCGGTCACGCCCGAGATCACGCTAGGCGGCGCCTTCACCTACCTCGATGCGCGCGAGGATACGGGCCTCGAGGAGGTACGCCGTCCCCGCCACTCCGGTCGCACGGACGTGAACTACGCGTTCCATCTGGGTCGTGGCAATTTCAACCTTGCCGCCATCTACAATGGGCAGACGCAAGATCTTGTCACGACTGCGAAGTTCATCGACACTCGCACCACGCTCGATGCGTATTGGCTGATCCGCGCGGCTGCCTCCTACAAGCTTCAGCCTGGCGTGGAGGTGTTCGGGCGCGTGGAGAACCTGCTCGACCAGCCCTACCAGGAGGTATTCGGCTATAACGCAACGCCGGGCATCGCCGCGTTCGCCGGGGTCAAGCTGACCTTCGGCGGCGAGGAGGGCATCGGCGGCAGCTTCGCCAAATAGCCGGAGGGCGTGTCACGCAGATCGTCCACGTGAGGCACACGTCTGCAAACAAGCCGGGTGCAAGGCCAAAGTCGCGCACGCTGTTGGCAGCCGCTGTGCTTGCCGCCAGCGTTGCGCTTTCGGCCGTGCCCGCTCGTGGTCAAGATGCATCGACCCATGGAGCCGAGGCGGCGGGCAGGCCCGGCCGCATCGTCTCGCTCGATCTGTGCACCGACCAGCTGCTTGTCGATCTCGTCCCGCGCGCGCGCATCGCGGCGGTGACGCACCTGGCGGCCGATCCGGCGGTGTCGGCGATGCCGGACAAGGCGCGAGGCCTGCCCGTCACTCGCGGCGAGGCCGAGGACGTGCTGCGCCACGATCCTGATCTGGTCCTGGCCGGCCCGTTCGGCGTATCGGCCACGGTCAATCTACTGCGGCGGCTGAAGCGCAACGTGGTGATCGTGCCGCTGGCCGCCGACCTCGACGGCGTCCGCGCCTCGGTGCGCACCGTTGCGTCCGCTGTGGGCGAGAAGGCGAAGGGCGAGGCGATCATTGCCGAGTTCGACCGCAAGCTGGCGCAACTGGTACCGCCGCAGACGGCTGCCGCTGCAGCTCCACCAACCGCCCTCATCTACCAGATCGGCGGATCGGTCTCAGGCGCGGGCAGCCTGGCGGATGCAGCGCTGGCGGCGGCCGGCTTCCGCAACATGGCGGCAGAGTATCGCCTCACCCGCGCCGGGCAGGTGCCGCTCGAGCTGCTCATCGCCACACCGCCCGACCTGGTCGTGCTGGCGACCGCAGCCGGCGAGTATCGCACCGCCGCCGCCGACAACCTGCGCCACCCGGCCTTGCGCCACCTGCGCCAGCGCCACGCCTCCCTGGAGCTGCCCTGGCAGTTGTGGCTGTGCGGGACACCGGCAATCGCCGAGGCGGTGGCGCGGCTGAGCGAGGCCCGCGGGAAACTTTCCCGTCAGCGCGCGCAATGACCCCGGCACGCCCGAGCACTGGCAATGGCCTCGCCGCAACTGCTGTGGGTGCTGGCGGCGGCAGCGGCTGTGGCGTTCCTCGCTCTCGCTGGCCGTGGGCCCTTCGGGATTCGGGCTAGGCCTGGGGTCTCAGGCTCGGCGGCGAGGCAGGCGCGCTGATCTTCTGGGAGATCCGCGTGCCGCGCGCGGTGCTGGGAGCCCTGGTCGGGTGCCGCATTGGGCCTTTCCGGCGCGGCGCTGCAGGGCTACCTGCGCAATCCGCTGGCCGAGCCGAGCCTCGTCGGCGTCTCGGGCGGCGCAGCGCTGGGCGCCGTGCTGGCGATCCACCTTGGCCTGTCGCAGGCGCTCGCGTTGGCCCTGCCGGTCGGTGGGCTGGCGGGCGCCGCGCTTGCCATGCTGGCCGTGGTGGCGCTGGCCGGCGCCGGCGGCGGGCCGATCACGCTTATTCTGGCGGGCCTCGCAGTATCGGGCATCGCCACCGCGCTGATCTCGCTCGCCCTCAACCTCTCGCAGAACCCGTTCGCCTCGGTGGAGATGGTGTTCTGGATGATGGGCTCGCTCGCCGACCGCAGCCTCACCCAGGTCTAGCTGGCCGCGCCGCTGATGCTGGCCGGCATGGCCGTCCTGCTCGCGCTCGGCCGCGCGCTCGATGCCTTGACGCTGGGCGAGGATGCCGCCGCGAGCCTCGGCATCGGGCTTTCCCGCACGCGCGCCATGATCGTTGCCGGCACTGCGCTCAGCGTCGGCGCGGCGACGGCGGTGACCGGCATCATCGGCTTTGTCGGGCTGCTGGTGCCGCACGTGCTGCGCCCGTTCGCAGGCCACCGGCCGGGCCTGCTGCTGCCGGCCAGCATGCTGGGCGGGGCGACGTTCCTGCTGGTCGCCGATACCGGCGCTGCGGCTGGTGCAGCCGTGGGCGGACCTCAGGATCGGCGTGCTGACCGCGCTGATCGGCGCGCCGTTCTTCGTGTGGCTGGTGCTCAAGACGCGCTCGGAGCTGGCGCCATGAGTCGCCGGCTCGCGGATCGAGGCGACGCGGGCCTGCGCGTCAGCCTGCAAGGGCCGCGAGGTGCTGCGCGGCCTCGACGCGACCGCTCTGCCGGGTCAGCTCACCGCCGTCATCGGCCCCAACGGCGCCGGCAAGACGACGCTGCTGCAGGGCGCTCGCCGGCCTCCTCGCTCCCACCGCGCGGCGAGGCCCTGATCGACGGCCGCGCCAGCACCGCGGTGGCAGCCGCGACAGCTGGCGCGCGTGCTCGCCTACCTGCCGCAGGAACGCACCGTGCATTGGGCGCTCAACGCGCGCGCGGTGGTAGGCCTGGGGCGCCTGCCCTATCAGCCGCCGGGCGCCGGCGAGAGTGCCGCCGACGCGCGGCGATAGAATCCCGCGCTCGCCGCCATGGATATCGCCCAACTTGCGCGGCCGCCCCGTCGTCGAGCTCTCGGGAGGAGAGAGTGCGCGGGTGCTCGTCGCGCGCGCGCTGGCCCAGGAGCCGCGCGCGCTGCTGGCCGACGAGCCCGCCGCAGGCCTCGACCCCGCACACCAGCTGGCGCTGTTCCGCCACCTCGCCGCACTTGCGGAGGCCGGGCCGCACGGTGGTCGTCGCGCTGCACGATCTCTCCCTTGCTGCGCGCTTCTGCCACAGCATCGTGCTGGTGCATCGAGGGCGGGCGTTTGCCGCGGGGCCGCCGCAAGAGGTTTTGGCGCCTGCCCATCTCGCTGCCGCTTATGGCATCACCGCACGCTATCACGTGCTCGACGGCGTGCCGGTTGTGCTGCCCCTCGACGTGCTGCCATGATGCCGCCCTGTTGCTTGCTCTTGATGCCGCGGCGGCATCGGCGAGGGGGCTCTCAATTGGCATTCTTCAGGAAGGGCAAGCGCCTCAACCTGGCGCTCGAGGGCGGCGGTGCGCATGGCGCTTTCACCTGGGGCGTGCTCGATCGCCTGCTCGAGGACGAAGCGCTCGAGATCGGCTGGATCAGCGCCACCAGCGCCGGCGCGGTCAACGCGGTTGCGCTCGCCGCCGGGTTGGCGGAAGGCGGCCGCGGCGGGGCTCGCGCCAAGCTGCGCAGCGTTTGGGAGGCCGTCGCCAAGGCTGGCGTCCCCGACCTGCTGCGCCTGAACCCATGGCTGGCGAGCATCAGCCGCTCCAACACGCTGGCCCAGGTCGCCCCGCTGTTCTCGCCTTACGATTTCAATCCGCTGGGCTTCGACCCGCTGCCGCAAGCTGCTCGAGGCGCACATCGATTTCGCGCGCCCTGCGCGCATCCTCCGGCCCCGAGCTGCTGATCGCCGCCACCGACGTGGCAACCGGGCGCGCGCGTCTGTTCCGCCGTCGCGAAATGACGGTGGAGGCGGTGCTCGCCTCCGCCTGCCTGCCGACGCTGCACCATGCCGTGTCGATCGAGGGGCGGGCCTACTGGGACGGCGGCTTCTCCGCCAATCCGGACCTCATCACGCTGGGTCGGGAAAGCCCCGTCGGCGACACGCTGCTCGTCAAGCTCGACCGCGCTCGACCGCGACGGCGTGCCGATGAGCGCGCGCGAGATCGCAGCCCGCGTCAACCAGATCACCTTCGGCCAGCCGATGCTGCGCGATGTCGAGGTGATCGGCACTGTGCGCCGGCTGCACGGCCGCTGGGGGTGGCGCACAAGCCCCGCCGATGCCCGCCTGGCGCGCCAGCGCTTCCATCTGATCGAGGCCGGCCGCTTCACCGCCGCGCTGTCGCCCGAGAGCAAGGGCAAGCCAGAGATGGAGCTGCTGAACTACCTCTTCGACGCCGGCCGCAGCGAGACCGAGAAGTGGCTGGCCCGCAACCGCGCCAGCATCGGAGCCAAGGAGACCGTCGACCTGGCGAAGCATTTCCTGACGCCGCGCTCGGCCGGGTACCGCGCCGCCTTCCCCCGGCGACGCCCACTCGCCGACGGAAGCGGCCTAGCACCAAGTTTAGCTGGGTTGTACCCCTGTCCCCTTCGGAGGAGAGGACGTGAGGCCATGACTTACGGGCGCGGCTCCTACGGTGGACGTTCGCGCGCGCGTCGATGGCGCGGCCGTAAGTCATTCGGCCGAACTTGTTGAGGGGCAGCAGCACGTGCCGCTTCGTGCCGAGCGAGAGCCTGAAGGGCGCCTTCAGCGATACTTGTTGTAGCTGGCAAGCACCCGTGCGAAGCCGGCATCCTCTTTGGCCATGGCGTCGAGAACCTTCTGGCTAGCCTGCCTGGCGCTCGCCAGCACGGCTGGGGGATAGGGCAGTACAGTCACGCCGCGATTGCGCAACTCGGTCAGGGCTTGCCGCTCAAGTCCCGATATCGTCGCTAGCGTGCGGCGCAGATTGTTCCTGCAGGCCGAATTCGAAGCCCTGCTGGCCGTTCCGGCCGAGCTTGCTCCAAGTCGAACTCGCTGATGATCGATCTCGAACAAATGCACCGGCCGCGACCAACCAGGATAGTGAAGGACCTTGGCGACATCGGGCAGGCCCAGAACGATCGCGCTCTGCGGGCTCGACCAGTCCGACGCGTCGAGCAAGCCCCTGCTCAAGGCCGGAACGACCTCGCCGCCTGGCAAGATCTTCACGGTCAAGCCGATTTCCTTCCCGACCTCGGCAGGCAAGCCGATGGTGCGGAATTTCAATCCTCTGAAGTCGTCAATCGTGACGATCGGTCTCTTGAACCAGTCGCCGCCGGGTCCAATAACAGCACACGGCAAAGATCGCGCCTTCCCATTGCTGACTTCCCCGATCAGCCGGTTCAGTTCGTTTGCCCCCTCGCTCTCGATCCACCGCACGAACTCGGCGGCATCCAGGCCGCCGGGCACCATTCCCGCAAATATGCCAAAGGCTTTGCGTCGCCCGTACCAATAGGTTGGCATCGTCCAGGCTGCATCCAGCGTTCCTTCGCTCACCGCGTCGAGCATCCGAAACGCAGGCGCCACGGCCCCGGCGGGCAGGAGATCCACTTTCAGCTTGCCGTCCGATAGGCTGGCGAGATCCCGCAGCACGGCCGTAAGGGGCTCGCGCGAGGAAGGGTCGCTGGTGGGGAATGTATCCTGCAGTTTGATCGTGATCGGGCCGGCCAACGAGAACGGTTGGGTGGACATCGGCGTAGGCGGTGTTGCAACCGCGGGTTCTGCGGCCTTTGCGGTTGCGGGTGCCTTCGGCGGCGCGGCAGCCGCCGCTTGCTGACGCTTCAGATCGTCCATGCGCACCCTCGCCAGGTCGGCGTAGAAGGTGTCCTTGTAGCGGGCAGTGAATGCCTCCAGTACGGTGACGCTGGTTGTGTCCTTTGCCAACCCCCAGGCCCGCTCCGCCTCGCTCATTGGCGCTGGCGCTGGTACTGTCACGGGGGCATCCTTACCCGCAACCAATGCAATTTCCGCCCCGCCAAGCGACCCGTACCGGAATGGCTCCTGCCTGTTGCGTGTAGATCTTCAGCACGTCGTCGCGAACGCGACGAAGCGCAAGCTCGATATCGAGTCCGGGCGTTGGCAGATGTTTGAGCAGCGCAATGGTATAGGGGCTATTGGAACCCGTGCCGTCCTCGGCGGTCGCGCCTGCCCGCTGCGCATAGGCAACAAGCGTGTTGGGCGGCAGCGACCTTTCGTCTATCTCGCCGTATCCGCTGCGGATGGCGCGGGTGGCAACGGTGCGCCGCATCGACCTGACGAAGGGATTGTCGCGGCAGGCGTCGAGAATGACGAGGCGCAAGCGCTTGACGGGTTCCAGGATCTGGCTCACGCGGTCGAGCGACACGGCCTCATCTTGCACGTCGATGTCGCGTTCGAGCACCGCGTCGGTTGGGATCAAATAGTTTATGCCGCCTACCTCCATGCCGTGGCCGGCGTAGAAGACGACCGCAATGTCTGCATCATAGGCCGTATCCGAGAAATCTCGGAGCGCGCGTCGCATCGCCGCCACGCCAAGGTCGTTGGCGCGCACCACTGCATCGAAGGCCGCGGCCTTGAGCATCGTCTCCATGGCGGCTGCATCGTTCTTGGGGTTTTCCAGCCGCCCGACTTTGGAGTAGGCGCTGTTGCCGATGACGAGCGCGACACGCTTCTCGGCCGCCGCAGGGGAAGGGAGCAACAGGAAAAGGCAAAGCAGGCCAAATGCTGCGCGGAGCACCATGAACACTCCCTTGTCGAAAGGCCTGCACTTTACATTGTCCGGCGGAGGATGGCCACGGTCCGCTCTTTGCCGCCTCCGAAATCGTCGTCGGTCGTGCTGGGAGGCTCCGATCTCGGCGCTACACCACCTTCAGCAGCACGTGCCGCTTCTTGCCGAGCGAGAGCTTGATCACGCCGCCGTCTGCGTCCTTGGTCCCAAGCTTCAGCGCCTCGTCGGTCACCGCAGTATCGTTGACGCGCAGCCCGCCACCCTGGATCTGACGCCGCGCCTCGCCGTTCGACTTGACGAGCCCGACCTTTACGAAGGCAGCCAGCACGCCGACGCCAGCGCTTAGCTCGCTCGCCGCGATCTCGACCGTCGGCAGGCCCTGGCTGGTCGCGCCCTTCTCGAAGGTCTCCTGCGCCGTCCTGGCGGCGGCCTCGGCTTTCTCCCGCCCGTGCAGCAGCGCCGTCGCCTCGGTAGCCAGCACCTTCTTGGCGTCGTTGATCTCCGCGCCTTGCAGCGCCGCAAGCCGCGCGATCTCGCCCAGCGGCAGCGTGGTGAACAGCTTGAGGAAGCGGGCGACATCGCCGTCCTCGGTGTTGCGCCAGAACTGCCAGTAGTCGTAGACCGAGAGCTGCTCCTCGTTGAGCCACACGGCGCCCTGCCGCCGTCTTGCCCATCTTGGCGCCGGACGCGGTGGTGAGCAGCGGGCAGGTCAGCGCATAGAGCTGGTGCGTGCCCATGCGCCGGCCGAGGTCGATGCCGGTGACGATGTTGCCCCACTGGTCGGAGCCGCCCATCTGCAGATTGCAGCCATAGCGCTTGGCCTGCTCGACGAAGTCGTAGGCCTGCAGCAGCATGTAGTTGAACTCGATGAAGGAGAGCTCCTGGTCGCGCTCGAGCCGCAGCCTGCGCCGAGTCCATGGTCAGCATGCGGTTGACGGAGAAGTGCCGGCCCACGTCGCGCAGGAACTCGATGTAGTTGAGCGGCGCCAGCCACTCGGCGTTGTCGAGCATGATGGCGTCGGTGCGGCCCTTGCCGAATTCGAGGAAGCGCGCGAACACGCCCTTGATGGCGTCCTTGTTGGCCTCGATGGTCTCGATCGAAAGGATGCGCCGCGTCTCGTCCTTGCCGGAGGGATCGCCGACGCGCGTGGTGCCGCCGCCCATCAGCGCGATCGGCTTGCCGCCCGTCTGCTGCAGCCAGTGCAGCATCATGATCGAGATCAGGTGCCCCACATGCAGGGACGGCGCAGTGCAGTCGTAGCCGACATAGGAGATCACCTGGCCCTTCGCCGCCAGGGCATCGAGCCCCGCGAAGTCGGAGCACTGGTGGATGAACCCGCGCTCGTCCAGCACGTTGAGGAAATCGGAACTATGTTTGGCCATAGCGGTCTGCGCCGTTTGTGCGGGCTCGCGTCCGCGGTTAGGTTCGGAGAGTTGGCGGAACATGCACGAGGACCCCGTCCATGGGCAAGACGATGCGCGCGCTGGGCCTCATGAGCGGCACCTCCATGGACGGCATCGACGTGGCCCTGATCGAGACCGACGGGGAAAACCTGGTTCAGCGAGGGCCGGCCCTCTCCTATCCCTATTCCGCGCCATTTCGCGTGCAGCTGCGCGCCGCCCTGGTCGAGGCATCGAGCCTTGGCGGCCGCGACGAGCGCCCGGGCAGCCTGCGCCTGACCGAGCAGTATTTGACCGACCTGCATGCCGAGGCCGTCACCCATTTCCTCGAGGACCTTCGCATCGGGCGGGAGAGCATCGACGTGGCGGGCTTTCACGGTCACACGGTGCTGCACGCTCCCGATAGGCGGCTGACCGTGCAGATCGGCGACGGGCCGGGCCTGGCTCGCGCCATCGGCATCGATGTGGTCCACGACCTGCGCGCGGCCGATGTTGCCGCGGGCGGACAGGGTGCGCCGCTGGCGCCCATCTATCACAAGGCGCTGGTCGCCAAGCTGCGCGCTCCGGTGGCGGTGGTGAACATCGGCGGCGTCGCCAACGTCACGTGGGTGGGAAGCGCTTCGCCGGAGGATGGCGCCCTGATTGCGTTCGATACCGGACCGGGCAATGCTCTGATCGACGATTGGATGCTCGCGCGTACCGGTACCCCATCCGACGCGGACGGGGCTTGTGCTGCAGTCGGCAAGGTCGACGAGCTGGCGTTGGCACAGCTCATGAGCCATCCCTTCTTTGCCACTCCGTTGCCGAAGTCGCTCGACCGCAACGCATTTGCAGCCGACGCGGTCGAGCATCTGTCGACCGAGCATGGCGCCGCCACGCTCACGGCCTTCACGGCCGCGGCGATCGCGGCGGCGCGTGCCAACATGCCCGAGCAGCCCGGCACCTGGGTGATCTGCGGCGGCGGCCGCAAGAACAAGACGCTGATGGCCATGATCGCCGGGCGCGTCGAGAACGCCGTCGTCCCGGCGGAGGCCGTGGGTTTGGACGGTGACGCCGTGGAGGCGGAAGCGTGGGCCTACATGGCCGTGCGTTCGCTTGCAGGGCTGGCCCATCACTTTTCCCGGCACGACCGGCGTGCCGAGGCCAATGACCGGCGGTAAGCTGGCAGGGAAGTAGCAAACAAGAAGCATCGGGGAGAAGCGCCGTGGCGGAATACGACTACATCATCGTCGGCTCGGGATCGGCCGGCGGCGTGCTGGCCGCGCGGCTCACCGAGGACCCGCGCACGCGCGTGCTGCTGCTCGAGGCCGGTCGCGCCAGCCACATCTACTCGCGGCTACCGATCAGCTTCGGCCTGCTGATCCATGAGCCGACGGCCAACTGGCTCTATGAATCCGAGCCGGAGCCCGGCACCGCCAATCGCGCCATCCCGGTGCCGCGCGGCAAGCTGCTCGGCGGGTCCAGCGCCATCAACGGCCTGGTCTGGGTCAGAGGGCAGCCGCTCGACTACGACACCTGGGCACAGATGGGCGCGCGCGGCTGGAGCTGGCAGGACGTGGCGCCGCTGTTTGAGCGCATGGAGAACTTCGAGCCGCGGCGGCAGCAACGGGCGCGGCCAGGGCGGGCCGCTGCACGTGTCGGTCGCGCCCGACCAGAACCCGCTCTACGACGCGCTGTTCAAAGCCGCGGTGCAGGCCGGATATCGAGTCAATCCCGACTACAACAGCGAGGACCAGGAAGGCATCGCCAAGACGCAGGCCAACATCCGCAGGGGCCGGCGCATGAGCGTATCCTACTGCTACCTCGAGCCTGCCAAGCGGCGCGCCAACCTCACGAATCTCACCGAGGCGCCCGCGCGCCGCGTGCTGCTCGACGGACGGCGATGCCAAAGGCGTGGTCTACGAGCATCAGGGCCGGATGATCGAGGCGCGCGCCGGGCGCGAGGTGATCCTGTCGGCCGGCGCCATCGCCACCCCGCAGCTGCTGGAGCTTTCGGGCATCGGCCGCCCGGACGTATTGAAGGCGCACGGCATCGACGTGGCGCACGCTTTGCCTGGGGTCGGAGAGAACTTCCGCGATCACATCGCCGCGCGCATTGTCTGGCGGATCAAGGACCCGAGCGTGTCCTACAACCACAAGGCCCGCGGCTTCGGAGCGGCCACGCAGGCGCTGAAATACCTGACGACCGGCCGCGGCTTCTTCGGCCTGCCGTCGGCGCCGCTGGTTGCCTTTCTCAAGACGCGCGCGGAGCTCGCGACGCCCGACGTCCAGCTGCACCTGGTGCCGTTCTCGGTGAAGGACCCCAAGCGGCGCAAGCTGCAGGACTTTCCGTCCATGTCGGTCGGCATCTATCAGCTGCGCCCGGAGAGCATGGGCTCGGTGCATATCCGCTCGGCCGATCCCGACGCGCAGCCGGCGATCTGCTTCAACTTTCTCGCCGACAGCATCGACCGGCAGACCTTGGCGGACGGCGTCCGCATCGCGCGCCGCATCGTGGAGAGCCGTGCCATGGATCACCTGCGAGGCGAGGAGTTCCTGCCCGGCAAGGGTGTCGAGAGCGACGACGATATCATCGGCTGGCTGCGCAACAACGCACAGACAGCTTATCACCCCATCGGCACCTGCCGGATGGGCCAGGGCCCTAACGCGGTGGTGGACGAGAGGCTGCGCGTGCACGGGCTCGAGCGGCTGCGGGTCGCCGACGCCTCGGTGTTCCCGACCATGCCGTCAGGCAACACCAATGCGCCCTCGATGATGGTGGGCGAGAAGGCGGCGGAACTCATCCGCAGCGCAGCCTGAGCTGAACAGCAAGCGCGTTGGGCGCAGCTAATCCTTGCGCTCTTTCTCCAGCTCGATGGTGCGCCGGTCGACGTAGGCGCCCGCGACCTTGATCAGGTCCTCGATGCGGTCCTGGAAGAAGTGGTTGGCCTCCGGCACGATACTCCCCTCACGGCAGGCCGCTCACGGTCTTCGAGACGGGCGCCATCGTCTTCTGCCGGGGACCGGCCAGCTCCTGCCGGCAGAGCCGCGGGCGCGCTCCGAGGTACTGCAGTGGCTCTGTGGCAGATGGGAGGCTCGGTCCGATGCTCGGCCAGGCGCAGCACTTCCACCGCTACGCCACCGAGAAGGTGCCCTACGCGATCGAGCGCTATACCAAGGAGGCCGGCGCCTGCTGTGCGTGATGGAGCGGCAGTCTGGACGGGCGCGACTATCTGGCCGGAATTATTCGATTGCCGACATCGCCTGTTTTCCTTCGGTCCGCATCCACTAGATGTTTTTTAGCTCGACGACCTGCCGCTGGTCTCGCGCTGTTACGCCGTCATCCTAGCCCGTCCTGCAGTCGATCGTAGCCTCTTAGCTGCTGCTCGATCAATGAGTCGACGTCACCTAGAGCGAGGTAGCGCTGACAAATCTGTTCGTCGATCCGCATTACCACTAATTCATTACTGGCACAACTCCTTGGCCTCCGGCACGCTGGCATGCTCGATCTTCAGCGCCACGACCATGTCGCCGTCGTGACCATGAATACGAACAAGGTCAACGCGCAGAACCCTGCCTTCTTCGCCGACCTTCATGCCGCATTCGATCGCCTCGAAGCTGAGTTCAGCGACTGTGCGGTCGTTCTCACGGGCACCGGCGCCGTGTTCTCGGCGGGGCTCGATTTCGACCACCATTTCCCCTTGTTCGCGCGCCGCTCGCTGAAAGAGATTGACGCATGGTTCGATGCCTATCGCGCCACCAATCTGCGTCTTTTCACCTTTCCGCGGCCGACCGTGGCGGCGATCAACGGCCATGCCTACGCCGGCGGCCTGATCACTGCGTTCGGCTGCGATCATCGCATCGCTGCCGAAGGCGCTCTGCAGTTCTCGTTGAATGAAGTGCCGATCGGCATCCCCATGCCGGCGGTCTACTGCGAGATCATCAAGCATGCCGTCGGCCCGCGCGCCGCCGTCGAGCTGACGCTCTTCGGTCAGATCTACGACCTAGCGCAGCCATCCGGATGGGCATCGTTCAGCAAGACCGCCCCGCCGGACAGACTGCTGGATGCCTCTGTCGCCTGGGCTGCTCTCGTGCCGCCTGACTGTTATCCGGCCTATGCCTTCTCCTAAGCGCGCGTTGCAAGCGACGACGATGGCCGCAATCGACGCTGCGGCGCGGTTCGATCGGGATTGGCTGTCGCGTGGCATGTCAGACCCCGCGAGCGCCCTTCTGCACCTTGGTCTTGGCGGCAAGCTCGGCGATCGAGGCCGACGGCACCACGCGGTCCTTGTCGCCGTTCACCATCAGGCCCGAGGACGGGCACGGCGCCAGGAACGAGAAGTCGTAGAGGTTGGCCGGCGGCGCCACGCACACGAAGCCGTCGATCTCGGGCCGCCGCATGAGGAGCTGCATGGCGATCCAGGTGCCGAACGAGACGCCTGCGATCCAGCACGAGCGCGAGTCCGGGTTCTGCAGCTGCAGCCAGTCGAGCGCGGAGGCGGCGTCCGCCAGCTCGCCTGGGCCGTTGTCGAAGTAGCCCTGGCTGCGGCCCACCCCGCGGAAGTTGAAGCGCAGCACCGAGAAGCCGCGCTCCACGAACATGTAGTAAAGGGCGTACACCACCTGGTTGTTCATGGTGCCGCCGAACTGCGGGTGCGGATGCAGGATGAGCGCGATGGGGCTGTCGGAGGGGGTCTCGTGGTGGTAGCGGGCCTCGATGCGTCCGGAGGGCCCGCTGATGATCAGCTCAGGCATGTGTGTTTGGGCTCCCGCTGTTGGATTGGCGTGGGATGCAGCGCGCAACGGCCTCGGCCGCGGTTTGGCGCGCGAGCAGTCAACGGTCGAGCGCAGCAAAAATACTTGACTTGCCCGCTCGGAATTTCCATATATCCGCTTGAGTTTAGAACAGTTCGAAAGAAGCCGGAAGCGCCGGGTCCGAGCTGTTCTTGGCGCCGGTCTCATAGCACGGGGCCGGGTGTAGTGCGCAAGGGGCACGGTCGTTGCCCGAGATGCGCGCATGTGGAGTAGGAGCCAGGCATCGTGGAGTTGAATACCAAGGGCCGGTACGCGGTCACCGCGATGGCCGACCTTGCCAAGTATGGCGCCAGGGAGGCGGTGCCGCTATCGGCCATCGCCGAGCGCCAGCGCATCTCCCTCGCCTATCTGGAGCAGCTGTTCGCCAAGCTGCGCCGCGCGGGGCTCGTCGAGAGCGAGCGCGGCCGCACCGGCGGCTATCGGCTGGCGCGGCCGGCTTCGAGCGTGACCGTTGCCGAAATCATGCAAGCCGTGGAGGAGGGCATCCGCATGACCCGCTGCGGGGGCGAGGACTCCACCCCGTGCCTGGCCGGCCACCGTTGCCTGACGCATGGATTGTGGGATGCGCTGGGCGACCAGATCGCGGTGTTTCTGGTCAGCGTGACCCTGCAGGAGGTGCTGGACGGAATTCCGCCGGGCAAGCTGGCGGCCGCTGCGCCGGCAGCGCCGATGGGACTGATCGCGCAATGAGCCAGGCGCGCACATATCTCGACTGGAACGCGACCGCGCCGCTGCGGCCCGAGGCGCGCGCGGCTTTTGTTGCCGCCCTCGACATCGCTGGCAATCCGTCCTCGCCGCACGCCGAGGGGCGTCGCGCGCGGGCGATCGTGGAGGACGCGCGCGAGCAGGTCGCCGCGCTGGTCGGCGCCAAGCCAGCCGAGGTGGTGTTCACCAGCGGCGGCACCGAGGCCAACAACGCCGTGCTGTCTGGCGGCTGGGACGCGATTTTCGTGGCCGGCATCGAGCACGACTCGGTGCTGGCGCCGGCGCGCGCGAGCGGCGCGAGGGTTGTCGATCTGGAAGTCGATACTGGCGGCGTCGTACGCGCCGACACGGCTTGCGTGCTCGCAGGAGCGGAGAGGGCGCTGCTCTCCATTCAGCTTGCCAACAACGAGACGGGCGTGCTGCAGCCTGTAGCCGAGATTGCCGCCGGGGCGAAGTCGCGCGGTGTGCTGGTGCACACCGATGCCGTGCAGGCGGCGGGCCGCGTTGCCGATCGACATGCGCGCGCTGGGCGTCGACTATCTGACGCTGTCCGCCCACAAGCTGGGCGGGCCCAAGGGCATCGGCGCGCTGGTGATCGACGAGCGCGAGAGCCTGCCGCCGCTGGTGATGGGCGGCGGGCAGGAGCGGCGCCGCCGCGCCGGTACCGAGAACGTGGCCGCCATCGCCGGGTTCGGTGCGGCAGCCATGGCCGCCCGCCGCGACCTCGCGCAAATGCAGCGTGTGGGCGCATTGCGGGACGCGCTCGAGGCGCGCGTCAAGGCAGTTTCCCCATCCGTCGTCGTAGTCGGCGGCGCCACGCAGCGTTTGCCCAACACGACGGGCATCGCGCTCCCAGGCGCCAGCGCCGAGACCTTGGTGATCGCCCTCGACCTGGCCGGCATCGCGGTCAGCGCCGGGGCGGCATGCTCCTCGGGCAAGGTCGGCGCCAGCCATGTGCTGAGCGCGATGGGGCTCGAGCCCAGCCTCGCGCGAGCGGCCATTCGCGTGAGCCTCGGCTGGAGCACGAGCGAGGACGACATCGAGGCTTTCATCGCGGTATGGAGCAAGGTTGCGCTGAGCCGCACCGCACGAGCCGCAGCCGAAGCGGCCTGACAAGAGATCAAGAGCGAAGAGACAACATGCCCGCAGTTCAACAGACGATCGACCAGGTCAAGCGGATCGATGTCGACCAGTACAAGTACGGCTTCGAGACCGACATCGAGTTCGGTCAAGGCGCCGAAGGGGCTCGACGAGAGCACCGTCCGCTACATCTCCGGCAAGAAGGGCGAGCCCGGCTGGATGCTGGAGTGGCGGCTGGAAGCATTTCGCCGCTGGCTTGGCATGACCGAGCCCGAGTGGGCCAACGTCAAGCATCCCAAGATCGACTTCCAGGATCTCTATTACTACTCCGCGCCCAAGTCGACGGAGGGACCCAAGAGCCTCGACGAGGTCGATCCGGAGCTGCTGCGCACCTACGAGAAGCTTGGCATCCCGTTGCGCGAGCGCGAGGTGCTGGCGGGCGTCAACGGTTCCAGGGTGGCGGTCGATGCCGTGTTCGACTCGGTGTCCGTGGTCACCACCTTCAAGGCGGAGCTGGCCAAGGCCGGCGTCATCTTCTGCTCCATCTCGGAAGCGCTGCGCGAGCACCCGGAGCTGGTGAGGAAATACTTAGGGTCCGTCGTGCCGCAGGGCGACAACTTCTACGCCGCGCTCAACTCGGCGGTGTTCTCCGACGGCTCGTTCGTCTACGTGCCGGAGGGCGTGCGCTGCCCGATGGAGCTTTCCACCTACTTCCGCATCAACGAGAAGCAGACCGGCCAGTTCGAGCGCACGCTCATCATCGCCGACAAGGGCGCCTACGTGAGCTATCTCGAGGGCTGCACCGCGCCGATGCGCGACGAAAACCAGCTGCACGCAGCCGTGGTCGAGCTGATCGCGCTCGACGACGCCGAGATCAAGTACTCGACGGTGCAGAACTGGTATCCGGGCGACAAGAACGGCAGGGGCGGAATCTACAACTTTGTCACCAAGCGGGGCGACTGCCGCGGCCGCAACGCCAAGATCAGCTGGACGCAGGTGGAGACGGGCTCGGCCATCACCTGGAAGTACCCTTCCTGCATCCTGCGTGGCGACGGCTCGCGCGGGGAGTTCTACTCGATCGCCGTCTCCAACGGCCACCAGCAGGTCGACAGCGGCACCAAGATGATCCACCTGGGGTCCAACACCTCGAGCCGCATCATCTCCAAGGGCATCGCCGCGGGGTATTCGCAGAATACGTACCGCGGGCTCGTCTCGGCGCACCGCAAGGCCCGGAACGTGCGCAACTTCACCAACTGCGACAGCCTGCTGATCGGCGACAAATGCGGCGCCCACACCGTGCCTTATATCGAGGCCAAGAATTCGTCCGCGCACTTCGAGCACGAGGCCACCACGTCGAAGATTTCCGACGACAAGCTGTTCTATTGCATGCAGCGAGGGCTGAGCGGGGAAGAGGCGGTGGCGCTGATCGTCAACGGCTTCGTGCGCGACGTGCTGCAGCATCTGCCGATGGAGTTCATGGCCGAGACGCAGAAGCTGATCGGTGTCAGCCTCGAGGGCTCGGTGGGATAGGATGTCCCAATTTTGGTTCAAACCGAAGAGCCATGGCTACGGCGCTACGCCCACCAATTGGAAGGGCTGGGCAGCCATCGGCGCCTACATCGCCTTAACTCTGGCGCTGACGCTGCCGCTCACCGGATGGCCGGCCGAGATGCCCATCGGCCCAAAAATCTGGCAACTGGTGACGTGGGCTATTCTTGAGGCAGGGGTGACCATCTGGTTCATTCGCTTCACGCGTGCGAAGACCGATGGACAATGGAATTGGCGCTGGGGAAACTAGATCGTTGGTATCGAGCATAGCATCGAGCCGGGCCAACCCGGCCGCAGAGGTGATGGGAGTGAGGTTCTAGGAGAGGCCCGTGCGGCGGGTAGGCCGCGCGAGACGCAGGGAGAACGAGAGATGCGTGATGCGGCGCAATACACGACGGCATTGACGGCCAAGCTGCGGCGGGAGCTGGACGAGCGCGAGTGCAAACAGCGCAACGCGCTGTCCACTACCATTCCGGGTTTCTCCCTTCGCCCCGGCGATGTGGGAACGGTGCTGGAGACGCTCGGCAACAACGAGGCGTTTCTGGTCGAGTTCAGCAAGAACGGCAAGGCGGCCAAGGGCGAGTGCGAGTGGCTGGGTGTTCTGTACCCAACCGAAATAGAAATGGTGGACACGCGCCAGGCCTGAGCGCCCGGTTCGCGGGGTCCACCCGAGCACGATGATCTGAGCAAATGCTGGAAATCAAGAATCTGCATGTGAAGCTGACGGACGAGGACAAGCCAATCCTCAAAGGTGTCAGCCTCACGGTGCCGAAAGGCCAGGTGCACGCGATCATGGGGCCCAACGGCTCCGGCAAGTCGACGCTCGCCTATGTCCTCGCGGGCCGCGAGAACTACGAGGTGACGGAAGGTGACATCCTCTGGAACGGCGAGAGCGTGCTGGAGATGCAGCCCGACGAGCGCGCCGCCAAGGGCATCTTCCTGGCGTTCCAGTACCCGATGGAGATCCCGGGCGTCACCACCATGACGTTCCTGCGCACGGCGGTGAACGCGCTGCGCAAGAAACGCGGGCTGGCGGAGTTCACGACCCCTGAGTTCTTGAAGCGCGTGCGCGAGGTGTCGGGACGGCTCGGCGTCACCGACGAGATGCTGAGGCGGCCGCTCAACGTCGGCTTCTCCGGCGGCGAGAAGAAGCGCATGGAGATCCTGCAGATGGCCGTGCTGGAGCCGACGCTATGCGTGATGGACGAGACCGATTCCGGCCTCGACATCGATGCCGTGCGCATCGTCTCGGAGGGCGTCAACGCGCTGCGCTCCAAGGACCGCGCCATGCTGGTGATCACGCACTACCAGAGGCTCCTCAACTACATCGTGCCTGACCAGGTGCACGTGATGGCCGGCGGAACCATCGCCAAGAGCGGCGGCAAGGCGCTGGCGCTGGAGCTGGAGAAGACGGGCTACGCCGAGTTCAAGCCCAAGGCGGCATGAGATGACGGTAGCAGTGACGAGGACCAAGGCCGAGCAGGCCTTCTCTGAGATGTTCGAGGCGGTTGCCGCGAAGCTGCCGGGCGGACGCGCGGTGGCGGATGCGAGGAAGGCCGCGATCGGCGCATTCGCCGGCCTCGGGCTGCCGAGCCGGCGCGTCGAGGAGTGGAAGTACACCGACCTGCGAGCAATGCTGAAGGAGGCGTTCGCGCCGGCGGTTGGATCGGGTGGCAACGTTGATGCGCGTGCGCTGGAGGCGAGTTTGGGTTCGGCGCTAGCGGGGCTCGATGCGGTGCGCCTCGTGTTCGTCGACGGCACCCATGTGCCGGCGCTGTCGCGCCTCGATGACGGGCACGGCAAAGCCTATCACTTCGACCCGCTGGCACGCGGGCTCGAGCAGGGCTTCGACTGGCTGACAAGGCTGGTCGCTGACAGAGAGGGCCCGAAGGCCACGGCCGTCGTCGCGCTCAACACCGCCTTCATGACTGATGGCGCACTGTTGCGCGTAGTCGAGGGCGCGCGGCTGGAGAGGCCCATTCACCTGGTGTTTGCCACCACCGGAGCGGAGAAGTCGGCGGTAACTACGCGCAACCTGGTGGAGGTCGGCGCTGGCGCCCGGGCCACTATCATCGAGACCCATGTTGCGCTCGGCGACGGCGCCAAGCAGACCAACGCCGTGACGGAGCTTTCGCGTGGGGAATCGCGCGATCACGCGGCACATCAAGCTGACTGCTGCACAAGCCGCGGGCTCGGCGCATGTCGGCACATGGATCACGCGGCTCGGCGCCGAGAGCCAGTATCGGGCGTTTCAGCTCACGGCCGGCGCGCCGCTGGTGCGCAACCAGATGTGGATCGCGTTCACCGGCGAGGGCAGCAAGATCGACGTCTCGGGCTGCTTCCTCGGCCGCGACGCCGAGCACATCGACACCACGGTGGTGGTCGATCACGCGGTGCCCGGCTGCGAGAGCCGCGAGCTCTTCAAGGGTGTGCTGGCGGGCAAGGCGCGCGGCGTGGTTCAGGGCAAGGTGATCGTGCGGCCCAACGCGCAGAAGACCGACGGCAAGCAGATGGCGCAAGTGTTGATGCTGTCGGAGGACGCCGAGTTCGATTCCAAACCGGAGCTGGAGATTCACGCCGATGACGTGGTGTGCGGCCACGGCTCGACGGTGGCCGAGATCGATCCCGAGATGCTGTTCTACTTCCGGTCGCGCGGCATCCCGCTGGAAGAGGCGCGCACGCTGCTGATCGAGAGCTTCGTCGGCGAGGCGCTGGACAGAATTGAGGACGAGCGCCTGCGCCAGGCGCTGGCGGTGATCGCGAAGGCCAGGCTCGCTCGGCCTCGCCGCATGAGTGGAAGCGTCATGACCGCGATGATCAAGGGATCAGACCTCACCGGCGGCGGCTACGACGTGGAGAAGATCCGCGCCGACTTTCCGATCCTGAGCCTCGAGGTGCACGGCAAGCCGCTCGTCTACCTCGACAACGGCGCCTCGGCCCAGAAGCCGCGCGCGGTGCTGGACGCGATCGAGCGCACCTACACGAGCGAGTACGCCAATGTGCATCGCGGGCTGCACTTCCTCTCCAACGCGGCCACCGCCCGCTACGAGGAGGCGCGCGAGACGGTGCGCCGCTTCCTCAACGCGCCGAGCACCGACGAGATCATCTTCACCCGCAATGCCACCGAGGCCATCAACCTGGTGGCGAGCTCCTACGGCCGCATGGCTTTTCGCGAGGGCGACGAGATCATCCTCTCCATCATGGAGCACCACTCCAACATCGTGCCGTGGCACTTCCACCGCGAGCGGCGCGGTGCGGTCATCAAGTGGGCGCAGGTGACGGACGCGGGCGAGTTCCCGCTCGACAAGTTCGAGCAGCTGTTCACCGAGCGCACCAAGATGGTGGCGATCACGCACATGTCCAATGTGCTGGGCACCGTGACGCCGCTGAAGGAGATCGTGCGCATCGCCCATGCCCACGGCGTGCCTGTGCTGGCCGACGGCGCGCAGGCGGCCGTGCACATGCCCATCGACGTGCAGGACCTCGACATCGATTTCTACGCCTTCACCGGCCACAAGACCTACGGGCCGTCGGGCATCGGCGCGCTCTACGCCAAGAGGAAGCACCTCGACGCCATGCCGCCCTACATGGGCGGCGGCGAGATGATCGAGAGCGTGCACACCGACCGCATCGTCTACGGCAAGACGCCGCACAAGTTCGAGGCCGGCACGCCTCCCATCGTGCAGGCGATCGGTTTCGGCGCTGCGCTGGAGTACATGATGCAGGTCGGCCGCGAGCGCATCGCCGCCCACGAGGCCGAGCTCAAGGACTACGCCCACGAGCGGCTGGGGCGGCTCAACTGGCTCAAGATCCACGGGCACGCCAAGGGCAAGGGGGCGATCGTCACCTTCAGCATCGAGGGGCTGCACCCGCACGACATCTCGACCCTCATCGACCGCTCCGGCGTGGCGGTGCGCGCCGGCCATCATTGCGCGATGCCGCTGATGGAGCGGCTCGGCGTAACGGCCACGTGCCGCGCGTCGTTTGCGATGTACAATACCAAGGCCGAGGTGGATGCGCTGGCGGAGGCGCTGATCAAGGCTCGGGAGTTTTTTGCGTAGGTTGGGTCAAGCCAAGCGCAGACCCAACGTCGCGCAGAGTACGAGAGCCAGTGTTGGGTCATCGCTGACGCTCGACCCAACCTACGAAGAGCGAGTGATCGCCATGGACGAGAAAGTCACAGACCAGGCTGCAGCGGAGCCGACGCCGACCGCGCCCGAGACCGTGCCCGGCTCCGCCATCCCCGCCGAGGAGCTAGAGCAGCTCACCGCCGACATCGTGGCGGCGCTCAAGACCGTCTACGACCCCGAGATCCCGGCCGACATCTACGAGCTGGGGCTGATCTACAAGATCGACGTCGACGACGAGCGCAATGTCGCCGTCGAGATGACGCTCACCTCGCCCGGCTGCCCTGTGGCCGGCGAGATGCCGGGCTGGGTGGAGAACGCCATCGGCTCGGTCGCCGGCGTCGGCCAGGTGACGGTGAAGCTGACGTTCGATCCGCCCTGGGACAAGGAGCGCATGTCGGACGAGGCCAAACTGCTGCTCGGCATGTACTGACGGGTCATGTGCTGAAGCACCTGTTGCGCCGAGGGCGCACCCTGGGGCTACTTGTGTCGTACTCTTGTTGCATTCAGTTCCGAATCGCTTAGCCTTTCGCAAAGCCTAGGGAGAGCCTCGGGTGTGGCGCCCTGCTCGCAATAGTGCGGCAGGGAGCGCTGGCGCGAGGCTCGCATGCCAATCCTCCAACACGCCCGCAAACGCCTGTCAGGCTCGCGCCTGGCTGTCGTTGCTTTGGCGCTTCTGATTGCCGCGGCCCTATCGAGCCCGGCAAGCGCGCATTCCTGGTACGACGCGGACTGCTGCTCGAACCAGGACTGCGAGCCGGTGAGCACGGTTGCGTTCGTGGCGAGCGACCCCGGCACCATGCCCGTGATGGTGGTGACGACCAGCCTGGGGACCAAGCCGCTCACCCCCACCACCAGGATCCGCCAGAGCAAAGACAGCAGGATGCATGCCTGCATTTATCAGGGTAGGCTGCTCTGCCTGTATATGCCGCCGGGCAACTAGTCTGGACGACCCCGGCGGCGTTCGGGTCCTGGCCGCATGGGGAGAGTGTCAATGCAGATCGGCATGGTCGGCCTCGGCCGCATGGGGGCCAACATCGTGCGCCGTCTGATGCGGCACGGGCATGCCTCAGTAGTCTACGACCGCGATCCCGAGCCCGCGCGCCGGCTGACGGCCGAAGGCGCCACAGCGGCGGCGAGCATTTCTGGATTGGTGGCCGCCCTCACGCAACCGCGCACCGTTTGGATCATGCTGCCGGCCGGCGAGGCGACCGAGGCGGCGATCACCGAACTGGCCGGCCTGCTCGCTCCCGGCGACACCATCATCGACGGCGGCAACACCTTCTGGAAGGATGACATCCGCCGTGCGCGCGAGCTTGGCAGCAAGGGCCTCAAGTATCTCGATGTCGGCACCTCGGGGGGCGTGTGGGGGCTCGAGCGCGGCTACTGCCTGATGATCGGCGGCGAAAAGGCCGTCGTGGAGCGGCTCGACCCGATCTTCGCGGCGCTGGCGCCGGGGAAGGGCGATATCCTGGCGACGCCGGGCCGCAAGGGCCGGGATGCGCGCACCGAGCGGGGCTATCTGCATGCCGGTCCCAATGGCGCCGGGCACTTCGTCAAGATGATCCACAACGGCATCGAGTACGGCATGATGCAGGCCATGGCCGAGGGCTTCGACATCTTGAAGAACGCCGCTGCGCCGAGCCTGCCCGAGGAGCTGCGGCTGTCGATCGACGTCGCCGACGTGGCCGAGGTGTGGCGGCGCGGCAGCGTCATCACCTCGTGGCTGCTCGACCTCACCGCCGCGGCGCTGGCCGAGGACCCCGACCTTGCAGGCTACTCGGGACATGTGGCGGACTCCGGCGAAGGGCGCTGGACGGTGCAGGCGGCGATCGAGGAAGCGGTGCCGGCCGAGGTGCTTACCTCCGCGCTCTACGCCCGCTTCCGCTCGCGCCAGGACCACACGTTTGCCGAGAAGGTGCTCTCCGCCATGCGCAAGGGTTTCGGCGGTCATGTCGAGGCCGGCGTGGGCCGCTAGTCCAACCTATCTCGGCCCCAGCGTGCGGCGGAAGAAGTCGATCATCTCGGCGTTGAGGCGCATGTGAATGGCATTGCGATCGATGCTCGGCGGATCGGTGCAGATGATCGGGACAAGTGCCGCGAACGCACTCGAGCAAGGCGCAAGGAACACGAAATGTCCCGCACTGTCGAGGACCTGGTACTCCGGCGGCTTGGGCAACATCTCAGCGATGCGCTCAGCGTTCCAGGGGTGGGCGAGAAGCTCATCCGCGCTCGGCCGGTAGAGGCGGACCGGCACCGTCACCTTCGCCAGCGCGGCACGGTCGAAAACGTAGCCCAGCGCCGGGGCCATCAGGAAGATGGCGCGCACGCGCGGATCGGACACATGCGCGAGGTCGGGCTTTCGCCGCTCGCGCCCCGCAGCGTCGGCGCGTGCACGCAAAGGGTCATAAGGGACGGCTCTCCGGTACTCTTCCTGCAGGGTGAAGTTGGGTACGGCGCGCGCTATCAGCAGAGCCGTATAGCCTCCTGCAGAGTGACCGGCCATGCCGATACGGGTACGGTCGACTAGGCGCCCGGCGGCAGCGTGTGCGAGAACGCCGTCGATGAGAGCGACGATATGGTGCGGCCGCCCGACCAGCTGTAGATCGGTGGCGAAACCGCTGTCGTCGCGGAAGTTGTCACGCGGGTGCTCGACTGCAGCTGCGACGAAGCCGGCGCGGGCCAGTGCGGTGAGGCTGTCGTGGTGGCCCATCAGCGAGCCGCCGGTGCCGTGCGAGAAAACGATCAGGGGAAAAGAGCCTGCGGCGGGGGCGGCATTGGCCATGGCATCGAGGGTAACGGGGCCCCGCTGGGTCGGCGCGCCCTGCGCCAGCGCCGGATAGACGACGATGGCCGGCATGGGGCCGCCTTCGACGGGGTCAGTGAGGGTCAGATCCAAGAAGCCCGCGCCAGGGCTGTCGGCGTGCACGGCGCCGGCTAGCAGGCCGTGTACAATGGTGCACACGACGAGGCCTATCAGGAGCATGCGGCGCATGCGGCTTGACCCATGGACCCGTGAAGCTGTCTAGTTTGCCCACGCTAGCATGGCGAGACGATCTGGGATGTGGCTTCCGGGACGATGGGCGGAGGGATCGAGGCTGTGACATCGCCGCTGGTGATCGTGCTGATGGGTGTCTCGGGTGCGGGCAAGAGCACCATCGGGGACGAGCTGTCGCGCATGCTGGGCTGGCAGTTCCGCGACGCCGACAGTTTCCACCCGCCGGCCAACATCGAGAAGATGCGAAGCGGGATTCCCCTCGCCGACGACGACCGCTGGCCGTGGCTCGACGCGATCGGTGCCTGGATCGGCGAGCGGCTGGCCGGCGGCGAGCCTGGCATCGTGTCGTGCTCGGCGCTGAAGCGCGCCTATCGCGCCCGCATCGGTGCCAGGCGCCAGGGCGTGCGGCTCATCTACCTGCTGGGGAGCCAGGACATGATCACCGGGAGGCTCGCAGCGCGCACCGGGCACTTCATGCCGGCGGAGCTGCTGGCGAGCCAGTTCACCACGCTGGAGGAGCCGGGCCCGGAGGAGCGGGCGCTGGTGGTCGGCATCGCCATGCCGCCGCCGTACCTGGCGCGCTCGATCGTGGACAAGCTCGGGCTGCAGGCATAGCCAGAGCGGCGCGACGTGGCGGCGAGCAAGGAGTTCCTGAGCTTCCTGATCGACCTGATGGCGCCGCTCGGGCACGTCACCAGCCGGCGCATGTTCAGCGGGGCCGGCATCTACTGCGACGGCGTCATCTTCGCGCTCGTGCTGCGCGGCGATACGCTCTACTTCAAGGTCGACGACGGCAATCGCGCGCAATACCAGGCCGAGGGCCTGGAGCCCTTCCGCTACGAGGCCAGGGGGCGGATGGTGGAGGTTGGAGCCTATTGGCACGTGCCGGAGCGGCTCTTCGACGATCCCGACGAGATGCTGGAGTGGGCGCGCGCCGCGCTGGCTGCTGGGCAGCGGGCGGCGGGAAAGAAGAAAAAGAGATCGCGGCGGGGTTGAGCCGGGTTTGACTGCACGACCTAGGTGGCCGTGCGCTGCCAGCGCCGGATCTCGTCGAAGCCAACATTTTCTTCCATAGCGACAAGACGTTGCCACGCCGGCTCTAGCTTGCCTTGCATCAATGCCGAAGTTCCAGGCCATGCATGTTGGAACTCTGCAGGCGCGCGCACGTTTGTCAGTCAGAGAATTCTTGCAAGGCTCGGAGTCCGTCATGAGGAAGATCGTCACGTGCATTGCCGCAGGTCTGTTGGTGCTCGGCACCGCAGCCGTTGGCCAAGCTCAGGAGCGTGAGAAGAAGGAGGACCAGCGCGGCGCGAAGCAGCAAGGCAACCGTGCGGCACAGCAAGGGAACCGTGCGGCGCAGCAAGGCAACCGTGCCGAGCGAGCCCCCGAGCGCCGGCGTGAGGTCGACCGCGGCGGTGAGCGCAGACGGGCGGCGGACCAGGCTGGTGAGCGCCGGCGGGCAGCGGAGCAGGCGGGTGAGCGCAGGCGTGCGGTTGACCAGGCGGGTGAGCGCAGGCGCGCGGCGGATCAGGCGAACGAGCGCAGGCGCGGGGCGGATCAGGCGAATGAGCGCAAGCGTGCGGCCGATCAGGCAAACGAGCGCAAGCGTACGACCGAGCAGGCAAACGAGCGCAGGCGCGCGTCGGAGCAGGCAAACGAGCGCAAGCGCGCGGCGGAGCAGGCGGACGAGCGCAAGCGTGCGGCCGATCAGGCGAACGAGCGCAAGCGTGCGGCGGATCAGGCGAACGATCGCAAGCGTACGGTCGATCAGGCAAACGAGCGCAGGCGTGCGGAGGACCCGGAACGCGCAGCCAAGCAAGATGTGGCGCGCGACAACCCGCGTTCCGCCGAGCTGCGCCGGAAGCGGCTGCAACTCACGAGCGAGCGGCGCATGCGTCTGCGCAGTTCATTCAGCATCGATCGGCGCGCGCGCATTGCCAATGCCCGGTTCGAGCGACGCATCGGTCACCGCATTCCACGCAGCGTTCGATTGTTCGGTGTGCCGGCAGCAGTTGTCTCGATCTTCCCAGACTACCGTGACTATCGCTACGTAGTGGTGGAGGATGAGATCTATATCGTCGATCCGGGCAGCTACGAGATCGTCGACATGCTGGATGAGGACTTGCCGCCGCCGGCAGACACCTCGCAGGTCGCGCAGCTCACCCTGACGCCGGCGGAAAAAGCTCTGGTGCTGGACAGCATCTCGCCGGACTTTCCCGAAACGGACGTCAGGCTGCGGCTGGCGCTGGGCGCCGAGATCCCGGCGCGAGTGGAGCTCAACGAGTTCGCGCCAATCGTTCTCGACAACGTGCCGCGACTGCGCGACTTGCGGTTCACTGTTGCTCAGGGCTCGGTGGTCATCGTCGACCCGCGCGATCGCTCCATCGAGCTGGTGCTGGAGCGTTAGCTGACTGCAACAAGGCAGCTCGAGCAAGCTTCTGCCCCTCACCCCCGGATCAAGTCCGGGCCAGGCTCTAACCCTCTCCCCATGAAGAATGGGGAGAGGGAATTGCTATACGGGCCACACCGGCGCGTGGGTGCCGAGCTTCACCGGCGGGCGGGACCAGCGCGCGGGCGTCTCGGAGAGACGGGCGGCATGGCGGATGAAGCCGAGGCGGCCGAACGGCGTGTCCGTTTCGTCGACTAGAGACTTGATTTCGTCGGCGCTGGGTTCGGGCCTGGCGAAGCCGTTCTGATCGCGGCCGAGGCCCGTCAGCCAGTGCCCGGTTTGCGCAAGCGAGACACGTACGTGCCAGGAGCCACCCTCGCGCGCCTTTCGCATCAGCGCCATCATGGCGCCGAATGCCATGAGGTAGCCCGAGGCGTGGTCGAGCGCTTGGGCCGGCAGCTCCTTCGGCGCGGGGACGCCAGCGGCCTCGGCTTCGGCGACATTGATGCCGGTCGCGTTCTGCACCAGCGAGTCGAACCCGCGGCGCTTGCCCCATGGGCCTTCGTGGCTATAGGCCGAGAGGGAAACCGCGACGATGCCCGGCCGCAGCTCGGCCAGCGCCTCGGGCGAGAAGCCTCGGGCCGCGAGCGCGCCCGGGCGGTAGCCCTGCACGAGCACGTGTCCCTCGCGCACGAGGGCCTCGAGCCATTCGCGGTCGTCGGTGGCGCGCAGGTCGACGCTTGCCGAGAGCTTGCCGCGCCCGGTGTCGATGTCGAGCTCGGGCAGACCCGGCAGGTGCGGCGCGGTGATGCGCATGACGTCGGCGCCGTGGGCCGCGAGCGCGCGGCCGCACACGGGGCCCGCGATCACACGCGTGAGGTCGAGCACGCGGATGCCCGCGAGCGGCCTCTTCTCCTCCTCCTCGGGGAAGGCGGGCAGCCCCCGCGCCGGGGCCTCGCCGATCTTGGTAATCTCGAACAGGGGCAGCTGCGCCACCGCCCGGGCTTGCGGGTGGTCCGCCCACTCGGCCGGCGAGCGCATCATGGTGGCGACGAGGCCAGCTTCCGCGGCAGCGGTCTCGAGCTTTTCGCCTTCCCACTTGGCGAGAGCCGCCTGCACCGCTTCGCGCTCGTAGGCGCAATCGAGCAGCCTGAGCATGCCGTCGCGGTGGTGCGGGAAGTTGGTGTGGAGGCGCACCTTGCGGCCGTCTCCCGTCGCGTAGACGCCGGCGATCTTGTCCCAGGCGGGGCCGGGCAGCTTGCCGTCGAGGCGCATGTAGCGCTCGGAGCGAAACTCGATGGCTGCATGGCGCATGTCGACTGTGACGGTCTGGCTGCGCTTGGTGCGCTGGCGCCAGATCTCGGTCGCGGCGAGGCCGGCGGCGGCAATCGTGGCCTGCGCAGCGGCGCCGACGCGGAACGAGGAAGGCAGCGCGGGGTCGGCGCCGTTGAGCGAGACGTTGGCGAGCGCTGCGGCATCGCCTCCCGCAATGCGCCACAGGTCGCCCAGAACATCGCAAGGAGACGGCGGGTCAGTCCTGCTGCCTATCATAGCGGGAATCGTACCACACACCGTACGGTGCGGGGATAAGCGGCGCTCGCAGCGATTCTCCCTCCCCCGCTCGCGGGGAGAGGGGACAGGTTCGACGGCTACTGCGCCGAGCGCGAGGGCTTGCGCAAGAACGCCGGCACGTGATCGCCGAGGCCAACCGGGGTCGATGCGCCGTCGCCCGCCTCGCGGCGGGGCTGGCGCCGCGGCTCGCGCGGCTCCCAGGGCTGGCGCTGCGGCTTGGCAGCCTGCGCCTCCTTGGCCTGCCGCGGCTGCCTTTCGGCAGAGCGTTGCGGCCGATCGCTGCGCGGGCGGCGCTCGCCGCGCTCCTGGCGCGGGCGCTCCTGCGGCGTCGGAAGCGCCGCTTGCGGCGCGTGGCTGCTGCTGCCGTTGGCGTGGGGCTGGGCGCCGTTCCTTTGCTCGGGCCTTTGCTCAGGTCGTTGCTCAGGCCGACGCCGTGGGCCCTGACGCGGAGGTCTTGCCTCACGCGGCTCTGGCGATGCACCGCGGCTGCCGCCGCGCCTGCCGCGGCCGCGACGCCGGCTGCCGCTGGCGATGTCCTCCGCACTCGGCGGATCGCCGAGCCAGCTGACGGCCGCGCCCAGCATCTTCTCGATGTCCTTGAGCTGCTTGATGTCGTCCGGCGTGACCAGCGTCAGCGAGCGGCCCTCCTTGCCCGCGCGGCCGGTGCGGCCGATGCGGTGCACGTAGTCGTCCGACTGCCAGGGCACGTCGAAGTTGAAGATGTGGCTGACGTCGGGAATGTCGAGACCGCGCGCTGCCACGTCGCTCGCCGCCAGCAGGGTGATGCGGCCCTCGCGGAAGGCGTCGAGCGTCGCCGTGCGGCTCGACTGGTCCATGTCGCCGTGCAGGGCACCCGCATTGAAGCCGTGCTTCTGCAGCGACTTCAGGAGGATCGCCACGTCGCGCTTGCGGTTGCAGAAGATGATCGCGTTCTTGACTTTCTCGGAACGGATCAGGTCGCGCAGCACCTCGCGCTTCTCCCAGTCCTCGGTCGAGGGACAGTAGCGGAAAAGCTGGGTGATGGTGCCCACGACACTGGCGGGGCGTGTCACCTCGATGCGCACGGGGTCCTTGAGGAAGCTGTCGACCAGCCTCTGGATCTCGCTCGGCATGGTGGCCGAGAAAAACAGCGTCTGCCGGCGCGGCGGCAGCAGCTTGCAGATCTTCTCGATGTCGGGGATGAACCCCATGTCGAGCATGCGGTCTGCCTCGTCGATGACCAGGACCTCGACGCCGGTGAGCAGGATCTTGCCGCGGCCGAAGTGGTCGAGCAGGCGGCCGGGCGTGGCGATCAGCACGTCGACGCCGCGGTCGAGCTTTCTCAGCTGCTCGTCGGGCGAGACGCCGCCGATCAGCAGCGCCACGCTGAGCTTGTGGTTGATGCCGTACTTCTCGAAGCTCTGCTCCACCTGGGCGGCAAGCTCTCGCGTCGGCGCCAGGATCAGCGAGCGCGGCATGCGCGCGCGGGCTCTGCCGGCCTCCAGGCGTGCCAGCAGCGGCAGCACGTAGCCGGCGGTCTTGCCGGTGCCGGTCTGGGCGATGCCGAGCACGTCGCGCCCGCTCACGGCAACCGGGATGGCTTGGACCTGGATGGGGGTCGGCTGGGTATAGCCGGCGGCCTGAATGGCGGCCTGCACTTTTGCGCTGAGCCCTAGCTCAGCGAAGGTGATTTCTTGCAAACGAAAATGTCTCCGTGTCGCTCTTCATGCGCCAGCGCACGCGCAACGCAGCAACGGCGCGGCGGCCGGCATCGGGGAGCGCAGGGGGATTTCGCCACAAAGGGCCTAACGGGAAAGCGTGAGCTTGGGGAAAGGGATAATGAAAGCAGTCCCCTGCGCCCGTTACGAGGGGGTAGATGGCACTGTTTGACGGGAATTGCAAGCAGCGCCGACGCCATGCCGCAGGGCCGTGCGAGCCCGCGCCGGTTCGAAATAGCCTATGCCGGTGGCCAATTCGGGATGCCGACGCCCTCTCCGGATGGAGGGCGCACTCGGTCTCAGGCGGCGACGGTGCTATTGTTTCCCGGATCGCGCAGCACGTAGCCGCGGCCCCAAACCGTCTCGATATAGTGCTGGCCGCCGGTGGCCGCCTGCAGCTTCTTCCTGAGCTTGCAGATGAACACGTCGATGATCTTGAGCTCGGGCTCGTCCATGCCGCCGTAGAGATGGTTGAGGAACATCTCCTTGGTGAGCGTCGTGCCCTTGCGCAGCGAGAGCAGCTCCAGCATCTGGTATTCCTTGCTGGTCAGATGCACGCGCTGGTTGTGGACCTCGACCGTCTTGGTGTCGAGGTTGACCTTGAGCTCGCCGGTCTCGATGACGGACTGGGCATGGCCCTTGGAGCGGCGCACGATGGCGTGAATGCGGGCCACCAGCTCGTCCTTGTGGAAGGGCTTGGTCATGTAGTCGTCGGCGCCGAAGCCGAGACCCCGCACCTTGTCCTCGATGCCGACCAGGCCGGAGAGGATCAGGATGGGCGTGGAAACCTTGCTGACGCGCAGCGTCTTCAGAACCTCGTAGCCGCTCATGTCGGGCAGATTGAGGTCGAGCAGAATGATGTCGTAGTCGTAAAGCTTGCCGAGGTCGACACCCTCTTCGCCCAGGTCGGTGGTGTAGACGTTGAAGCCTTCGGATTGGAGCATCAACTCGATGCTTTGCGCGGTGGCGTTATCGTCCTCGATCAAAAGGACTCGCATTGGCTTCCTCTCCTCCAGACCCGTCGCTGGTCCCGCTGCCCGATGGGACACCACACCTTTTGGAAACTAGACGCGACAGGTTAACAAAACCTAATTTTACCTTACGCCGCAGCACCTTTCTGAACATTCGGAGCGGTCGTTACCACTGAGCGGGATCGCTGATACTTGGCGATCGGCATCTGCAGGATGCGGACACAACCAGAGCCGCGGCGTAAACGCCGCAGGACACTTGCGGTGTGTCGTTATGAGCCCCCGCCCGACGACCCGACCCAGCCTTGTCCCGTTCCAGCCCACGCTGGGGCCAAACAGGCTGACCCGCTGTCACGTGCGTATACGTAGCTGATTTGCGTGTCGTGCCCTAGGGGCTTGGTACAAAATTTTCCGCTGCCCCGGCGCGGCCGGGAGGAAGTGGCCTCCGCGTTGCTTAACCGCAACTCAACGCTCCCTGTTTATGTTTGCCGATTGGGGAAGGGATGCCGGCGGGACGTGGTCGAGCGCTCCTGGCACATCAATTGCTTTACAAGGCACGGCGTCAACTATGAAACAAAAGCATGAACGCCGGGACGTCGGGGCCGCGCTGAAAGGTATCGTGTGATGAAGTCGCGTGATGCAGCGTTGAAGACGAAGCGGTTCGAGGCCGCGGAGAAGGGTCGCAAGGTGGCTTCGCTGGAGGCCATGATCATGGATTTCGAAATGATGGCGGCGGACCTGGCCCGCCAGATCGTCGCCGAGGAGGAGCGCACCGGCGTCAAGGACCCCGCGCATTTCTCCTACTCCACGTTCGCCAAGGCGGCCGCCCAGCGCCGCGACAACCTGCTGACGTCGATTGCCGATCTCAGGGCCAAGCTCGACGTCGCCAAGCGCGCCCACGAGGAGGCGGCTTCCGAGCTCTCCAAGCTCGAGCCGGCCATCGAGGAACGCGAGCTGCGCACGAGCGATCCGCGCGCGGCCGTCGGCTAGGGACGCGGCCAAGTCGTCGTCACTGCCGCTCGCTGCCGGGTCGGGGAAGCGCCCCGTCTCGATCCAAAAATTGCGCGACCTCACGTGGATCACCGCCCATGTCCGCTGCTAGGGCGACGACGGAATAGTTGCGCTCTGCCGGTGCCTTGCGGCTTTGGCCCGGAACTGACCTTTCTCGTCGGGCAAACCTGCAGATCCGCAATGCACTTGTGCCGCTATCGGCGAACCCCACAGACTCTTGGGCTCTTGCTTGACTACCACCCCATCAACTTCTTGGTGCTCTGCTCGTTGTCACGCAAGAACTTGCGGTATTGCTCGCCGCCGATCACCGATGGCTCGAGGCTCAGTGCCTCGGCCTTCTGCTGGTGCTCCTTGGACGACAGCGTCTTTTCCAAGTAGCCAATGAGCTTGGCCTCGACATCCTTGGGCAGCCCTGCCGGCGCCGCGATGCCGCGCGAGACCGACCAGACCTGGTTGAACCCTTGCTCCTTGAACGTCTGTGCGTCGGGCAGAAAGCGTGATCGCTCCGGTGCCATGACGCCGAGCAACCGCAATTGCCCGGTTCTCACTTCCTCGGCGACCTCACTAACGTTGGCGCCCAACACCTGCACGTGCCCGCCTAGCACCTGGGCCTTGCCTTCGGCGGTGCTGCGATTGTGAACGACGGCGAGCTTCACGCCAGTCTCAGCCTGGACCGACAGAATGGCGAGGTGGTCGTCGCCTCCCGCGCCAAAGGCCGTAACCGTGATTTGCTCGGGCTCCTTCTTGGCCGCATCGATCACATCCTTCACGGTCCTGAAGGGGCTGTCCGCTTTAACGGCCCAGATGTTGTAGTCGAGCACGTGGTTCATGAGCGGCGTGAAGCTGTCCAGGCTCTCCTTGCGGCCGACCTTGGGATCGAGATAGCCGGCGTACATGCTGGGCACATTGAGATAACCCAACGTGTAGCCGTCGGGCGCCGCCGCGGCCAGGGCGCCCCAGCCGAGCCAACCCCCGCCGCCGGCCCTATTCTCGACGGTCACGGACTTGCCCATGATCGCTTCGAGATCCCTGGCCAGCAGGCGCGCGGTGACATCCGTGCCACCCCCAGCGCCATAGGGAACGATCAGGGTCAATCCCCGCTCCGGATACTGCGACTGCGCCACCCCAAGATCGGCAATCGCCACGGCTGCAATCGCCGCCGCGACTGCGATCGCGCCAGGTAGTCGGCTCTTGCAGGTGGTCGAGATCATGCTTGCCTCCCAATCTTGCTGAACGAGGACGCCAGCGGTTGTCCGAAAAGTGGGCTCGATCGATGGGTGCGCTATTGCGGTTCGAGGCCGGCCTTCTTCGCGACTTCTCGGAAACTGCCGATGTCCGACTCGATGGTCTTGCCGAACTCGGCCGGCGTCGACAGGTTCGCTACCGCGCCTACGCCCGCGAGCCGCTTCTGGACGGCCTCGCGCGCCAGGACCTCTTGCAGAGCTTTGTGCAACTTGCCGACGATCGGTTGCGGCGTGCCGGCCGGAAATACGAGCCCGTACCAGCCGAGGTACGCAATGCCGGGAATGCTCTCCGCCAGCGTCGGCACGTCCGGGATCGCCGGCCAGCGTTTGGGCGTCGCCACCGCGATCAACCGCAGATCGCCTGATTCCAGCTGCCCGCGCAGGGCATGGTAGAGCTCCACCGCGAAGGCGACATCGCCTCTGCAGCAGCGCCGTGACCACCTCGCCGGTCGTGCGGAATGACACCTGCCGCGCATCCATGCCCGTGCGCTGGCGCAGGTGCTCGGCGATGAGATGCTGGGTCGAACCCAGCCCGACCGTGGAGTAGTTCAGCTTGCCGGGCTCCTTGTTGACGTACTCGACGAGGCTCTTGAGGTCGGTAGCGGGAGAGTTTTTCGGCACGGCCACAACGAACGCCGAATTGGTGAAGATCCCGACCGGCGCGAAGTCGGTCACTGGATCGTAGGGCACCTGCTTGACCATCACCGCCGACACCGCGTGGCCGGTGCTGATCGACAGTGCGGTGTAACCGTCATTCGGCGCCTTGGCGACGATGCCGCCGGCAATCGTCCCGCCCGCGCCCGGCCGGTTCTCCACCACGAATTGCTGGCCCAGGACCTCGGACAGCCCGTCGGCAACGATGCGCGTGGCAACGTCGGTCCCGCCGCCCGCCCCGAACCCGATCAGGATGCGAACCGGCTTGTTGGGCCAATCCTGGGCCCCTGCCACCGAGAGGTGCGCGCATGACAGCGCCACGGCCGCAATGGCTGCCCGCCAGAACATCACCGCAATCCTCCCCGGTTCTTTTTTTGTCACAAGCTGCTCAGCGTACAGCAGTTCATCATCGCCTTGCCACCCCGAACAGCGCCCGATCCGGCAACGCAATTTGCATCGCGGCCGGGACGAACCGAGAAATGTGGGCGATGGAGGCGGAGCGGCGCACGAACGAGGGCATGTGCTCAATTAAGAGCTATTGCTGCGGTGCATGAGTCTGGATTTGGCACTTCCTTGCCGTTCAGACTGCGAGTGCAATACGTCAGAGAACGAGGTTACATTGACCGTGCCGGAATTGCCCGTCGGGGCACTTGGACACCGGCAAACAGACCGCCCGATGTCCTTCAGATCGCGAATTTCGTTTCGTGCTCCCCGATCCTGACCCGAATCCTGAGACGAACCTCACGATCGGGAGCCAGGCTTCTCCACGCCTTCCCGCAAGAGCGGCGGCGCACCGCCGCAACGCCGCCCAAATCTGATTGGCATTGCGACGGAGGCTGTGGCGTGTTGAGAGGCCGCGGCCTGGACGAGCCATGCCGCCGCTTCCGTGGAAGGCGGGCACTTATTTGCAGGGTAGGCCGTGTCGCATGCTGGGTTGCCGCTCGATCCTCCCCGCGCTGATGTTGGCCCTATCGGGGTGCAACAACGCTGCCCCGTTGAACTTGCCGCCCGCCCCGCATGGTTTGCCCCAAGGTCTGCCCAAGGCCGAGGTGGCGGGCGGCTCCCAGGTGCCGCTGGAGACCGCCGTGATCGTCTCGGGCTCTCCCACCGGCGTCTATGCGCTGATTGCCCGCGGCGCGCTGAACTGCTGGTTCGGGGCGGACGGGCCGCTGAAGCCGACCCACGTGTTCGAGGCCGAAGCCCAGCCGCCGGCCAGCGGCGGGGCCGCCGAGATCGTGCTTTACGAGCGCGACGAGACCTTGCGCGACAAGCGCGGCACGCGGGCGCTGCGGGTTCAGATCGCCGGCTCGGAGACCAGCGTTCGCGTGGGGACCAGCGTGATCGAGAATCGCGCCGCTGCTGGCGCAGGCGATGTCCAAGGATGTCGAAACGTGGGCTCGCGGAGGCAGCGGCTGCGCGGTGCGGGCGGCCCTTCCGCCCCCACCTCCACCGGCTGTCGGCAACGAAAAAGCCGTCGGCCCGGCAAGCAAGAAACGCTGACGCGGGGCGGACGGCCAGGTTGTCAGTCGCGGTATTCCTGAACGCGGGTTGCGCGCAGCCCGGGCAGGCCGTGCCGGTCGATCGACCGCTGCCAGGAGAGAAACTCGTCGACGGTCAGCTTGTAGCGCTCGCACGCCTCTTCCAGGCTGAGCAATCCGCCCCGCACCGCGGCCACCACCTCGGCCTTGCGCCGGATCACCCAGCGCTTGGTTTCCTTGGGCGGAAGGTCGGCAATGGTCAACGGGCTGCCATCGGGCCCGATGACGTAGCGCACACGCGCCCTGTACTGTTGTTCGGTCATGATACTCGTTACACTCTTCCAGACCTGACAATCACACTAGCTGAACGCGATTAAAATCGACCTAAACGATTGGGTAAATACTTGCGCAACGCTTGGCCCAATATTCGGTTAGCGAATGGTTAACGGGTGGCGCCCGCGCGAGTTCCTGGGCCGCCCGTTCACCTCTCGTGCGAGAAACCCTGCCGGGGCGTGGCCCATAGTGCCGGGCTGGCACACGGAGAGCGCCGCGGCGCCTGCGGCGAGCGATGCACGCACATCCCGGGAGCCGTCGCCTTGATTGTGCCTGCGGGCGCGGCCATAGTGACGCGGGCACCTTCCTCGCAAGTCCGGCAGATGCCACCGGCACCCGGCACGGTCATTAACCATAGACGCCGCCACAAACGCTGCCATGGCCTCCCATACGCAACCCAACGGCACACGCGCGCGCCTCGCGCAGCGCAAGCGCGTGGTCGTCGCCATGTCCGGCGGTGTGGACTCCTCGGTCGCCGCCGCGCTGCTCAAGCGGCAGGGGCACGACGTCATCGGCGTCACCCTGCAGCTCTACGATCACGGGACGGCCGTGGGACGTCGCGGGGCGTGCTGCGCGGGCCAGGACATCCACGACGCGCGTCGCGTGGCCGACAGGCTGGCGATCCCGCACTACGTGCTCGACTACGAGCAGCGCTTTCGCGACACGGTGATGCAGGCCTTCGCCGACAGCTACGTCGCGGGCGAGACCCCGATCCCGTGTGTGATCTGCAACCAGCAGATCAAGTTCCACGAGCTGCTGACGACGGCCAAGGAGCTGGACGCGCAACTCCTCGCCACCGGCCACTACATCGAGATGCGCGCGGGCGCCGCCGGGCCGGAGCTCTACCGCGCCCACGACGCCGACCGTGACCAGAGCTACTTCCTGTTCGCCACCACGCGCGGCCAGCTCGCCTCGCTGCTGTTCCCGCTGGGCGGCATGAGCAAGGCTCAAGTGCGCTCGCTCGCGCGCGAGCTCGCCCTGCCGGTGGCCGACAAGTCCGACAGCCAGGACATCTGCTTCGTGCCGCAGGGCCGCTACACCTCGATCGTGGAGCGCCTGAAGCCGGGTGCCGTGGAGGGTGGCAACATCGTGCACATCGACGGTCGCGTACTCGGCCGCCACGAGGGCATCATCAACTTTACGGTAGGCCAGCGCCGCGGGCTCGGGATTGCCGGCGGCGCGCCGCTCTACGTCGTGCGGCTCGAGGCCGATGCCAAGCGGGTCGTGGTGGGCCCCCGCGAAAGCCTGCGCACGCACTGGATCAGCCTGCGCGACGTCAACTGGCTGGGCGACGTGGCCGTGCCGGGGGCGGGGCTCGACATTGCCGCGCGCGTGCGCTCCAGCGCCCCGCCGCAGCCGGCGACGCTCTACATGAGCGGCACCAGCGCCAAGGTTCTGCTGCAGGGCGGCGAATATGGCATCGCTGCCGGTCAGGCCTGCGTGTTCTACGCCGACACCACCCCGCGCGCCCGCGTGCTCGGCGGCGGCTGGATCGAGCGCGCGCTCAGCCGCAGCGACGAGCGCGACGGCGCCAGGCCGGATGCGCAGTTGACTGAGCCCGTGCCCGCGCAGCACTCTTGATGTCGATGCACAGAGAGAAGAGAGGCGACTTGCATGTTGCGTTCTGGGGAGCAGAGCTCGAAGGGCAGCCCCGTCGAGATGGACGAGACTGCCATCAAGGCCGCCTACCGCCGCTGGGCGCCGGTCTACGACAACACCTTCGGCAGGGTCGCCGCTGAGGGCCGCAAGCACGCGGTGGAGATCATCAACCAGCGCCAGGGCCGCGTGCTGGAGGTGGGCGTGGGCACCGGCCTGTCGCTGCCGACCTACCGCCGCGAGCTGGAGATCGTCGGCATCGATCTGTCGCCTGAGATGCTGGCCAAGGCGCGCGAGCGCGTCGCCGCGCAGCGCCTCTCCAACATCGCCGGCCTGCATGAGATGGACGCCGGCGACCTCAAGTTCCCCGACGCCTCCTTCGACATCGTCGTCGCCATGTACGTCATGACGGTGGTGCCCGACCCCGAGAAGGTGATGCGCGAGCTGGCGCGCGTCTGCCGTCCCGGCGGCGAGGTGCTGATCGTCAATCACTTCTCCACCGAGGAGGGCATGCGCGGCTGGGTGGAGCGGCGCATGGCGCCGTTCGCCGACAAGCTCGGCTGGCGGCCGGTGTTCGGGGTCGATCGCGTGCTGGTGTGCGACGACCTGCAGCTGATCGAGAAGCGCGGCCTGCGTCCCATGGGCCTCTTCACCATGATGCGCTTCCGCAAGGCCAGCGCGGCGCTGAAGGCGGCGTAGCGCGCGGTCAGAGGGCTGGTGGCGCCAGGCTGTCGGCCTGGCCGTTCTCGGGCCGCAGCGCCACAACTGCGACGGCCGCTCGCGGCCAACGGCCGCTCACGCCATCCTCAGCAGCACCATCCCGGCGACTACGAAAGCCGACGCCAGCACACGCCAGCCGGTCATGACCTCTTTCAAGACGACCATCGCGATCAGGGAGCCGAACAGGACACTGGTCTCGCGCAGCGCTGCAACGAGGGCGATCGGCGCCTGGGTCATCGCCCAGATCACGATGAAGTAGGCGCACATCGACATCGCGCCGCCACCGGCCATCACCCGCCAATGTACGCCTAGGCCGTCATAGGCCTTCCAACCCCGCATCGCCAACGCGATCGATTGCATGGTGACAGCATTGAGGGCGAACATCCAAAGCGCATAGCTGGGCCCAGAGCCGTTCACGCGCGCGCCAATGCCGTCGGCCAGCGTGTAGCCGCAGGTGGAGACCGCGGACAGCAGCGCCATCGCGACAGCGCGACCCTCGAATCCGCGGACCCGGCCACCGCGCAACGACATCAGGAACACGCCAAGTGAGAGAGCCGCGATGGCAGCAAATCCCACGACGCTCACCCGCTCGCCGATCAACAGCGCCGTCGCCAATGCCGTCATCAACGGTGCGGCGCCACGCATGATCGGATAAACCTGAGCCATGTCGCCCACACGGTAGGCGCCGATCAGCATGAACCGGTAGAGCGTATGGATCGCCGCCGATGCGGCGAGCCACGGCCAGACCTCGGCTGCCGGCACTTTGACGAAGGGCAGGAGGCACAGGGCGATCCCTCCAGAGAACAGCGAGATCTGTGTCACCGACCTGAAGGGGTCGGTCCCGCCCTTCACGACGGCATTCCAGCCGGCATGCATGATCGCCGCCCCGAGGACGGCAAGAAAGACGTGAAGCTCCATTGGAGATTGAAAGCGGTTGGCAATTGGCGACGGCCAACCGGTAGGTCAGACAGTCAGCCCTGTCAAACCGCGCTTTCCTCGCCGCGGCTCGTATCGACATCGAATGGTCGGCAAACGTGAACCGACAGACGCGCCAGGACCCCCGCGGGCGCTGGCGGCCGGATGTGCGGTGCGTCCCGCACTGTTGCGGCGGGCCTGCCTTGACAGCTCCAAGCACGGCTTCTTATATCGCGCCGCTCAGGCTAGTTTGGTCTGGTTGCCCGTGCCGGGCCGTTTCCTGCACAGCGACGCTTGCGGTCTGGCGGAGTAGCTCAGTTGGTTAGAGCGGCGGAATCATAATCCGTAGGTCGCCGGTTCAAGTCCGGCCTCCGCTACCAGCCTTTTCATCCAGTTAGCGAAGTTGCGCTGCGACCTGCGCTGGTGCCTGCGGGAGTTTTGCGGGAAGTACTCCCCACCCTACCCCGCAAGACGATCAGTTCGGGCCGGACGCCAGCACCAGCACATACGGTCTCGGCCGCCTCTATAAGCCGGCCGAGTTCTGCCGCCGAGTAGTGGGTCGTCACACGGGTGGAGCAGTGCCCCAACAGGTCTTGACGGTCCTCAAAGCTCACGCCTGCTGCGCGCAGTCTGCGCCCAAACGTGTGCTTCAAGTCGTGGACCCGGACATGGTCCAGGCCGACACGAACTCGCGCCCTCTTCCAGGCCGAGGTCAGCATTCTGTCGATGCCGTGGTCCCGGTAACTGAATACGAAGGTGTCGTGCATACCGCGCCGCCTCTCAACTACCGATTGCGCGATAGTATTGAGAACGACAAGCCTGTCGGCGCCGTTCTTCACCCTGCTGCCCGGAACGATAAAAACCGAAGTGCTAAGCGCCGGCACCTCAAGCTCCCAATCCCAGCGCAGGTTGCAGACCTCCGCATCACGACACCCCGTATTGACTGCGAAAAGTGCCATGCCCTTTAGATGGTCAGGCAGCTCAATGAAAAGCCGCTCCTGCTCGTCCCAAGTCAAGGGGTAGGGCTGGCGCTGTGGCGGTTAGGCAGCAGCTTGATTTTTGGTGCCGCCAGCAACCAAGTGAGGCCCTGCTCATCCATCCACTCGCTTGCTGCGAGATTTAGGATGCGTCGTACGATCTGCAGTCCTTAATTGATAGTGCCTACTGCGGCACCTGCATGCCTTCGCTCCTCGATCCAAGGCTGCAGCACTCCCATGTGCAGTTTGTCGATCCGCACGCCGCCGATCCAGGGCATGAGCCCCTTCAAGCGGCTGATGTCGTCTCGCAAACTACGTTTGTGCGGGTCCTCCAGCGCTCGCTGCCGCGAAAGCTGCCGCCAGCGTTACCAGATCGTGGTCGCGTTCGAGCAGTGCCACGCCGAGAAGACCACTTGAGCTTGGGGGCAGAAGGATAGGGGTAAGTCCGGATTTTGCCTACCGGGCTCATCGACACAAAGCAGGCAATAGGGCAGCCAATTCCAAACCGCAGTCGTTGGCGTCCAGACTTAGCTTCCGTTCCTGGCACACTGCAGACCAATTCGTGCTTGGCCAGCGATGTCTGCTCTAGGGGGTGAAGCGGACGTCAGAGGCGGTGCTCGGCCACGTCCGCTCATGACCCAAGTCGGACATCGACCTTGTTACCGCCGTCAGGGTTTCTGCCGATTTGAGCCGCGCGATGCCCGGGCGCACAATCATCTCGCAGCACTTATCGCGGTGGCTGCGTGATCGTTGGTGCTGGAGGACTTCAAAATGGGATTGCTAGATGCAGTGATCGGCGCGGCGCTAGGAGCAAAGGCTCCACCTGCACAAGGCCAACCTTCTCAAGGTCAACCTGCTCAAGATCAGTTCGCACAAATCGCGGCAGCCCTGCAGGCGCTGCTGGCTCCCAGACCAGGACCCGCGCCGGGAGCGGCTCCGGCGCCGGTCGGGCAGCAAGGCGGTCTCGATGTGCTCATCGATCGGTTCAAACAAAGCGGCTTGGAGGATGTGATCAAATCCTGGATTGGTACCGGACAAAACCAGGCGATCTCTCCCACCCAGCTTCGTCAGGCAATTGGCCAGAATACGGTCAACGATCTTTCACGACAGACCGGAGCGCCAGCGGATGATCTGCTGTCGCAGCTCTCCAGATATCTCCCTGGTGTGATCGACAGGCTGACCCCCAACGGTCAACTTCCAAGCCAGGCGGACCTTCGATCGGATCGGCCGCGGTGAAAGTCCCCTTGGCCAACGACGTCAGCCATTGAGGTCAAAGCGGACGCTGGTGAATGCGGCGCAGATGTCGGGTTTTGATCCGAGTTAGGATTGCCGCTTGCGCTCGATACTTGGAGACTCCAATTCTAAGCACTTGCGCGGGCCAGACGGCTCGCTTCAAGGTTCAAGGGAAGGATCACATGGCTCAGATCGATAACAGGTATGCGCAGGTTGGCTCGGCCGCGCGTACCGACGTCGCGGTGGACGAAGGTCTGCGCGCATACATGCTGCGTGTCTACAATTACATGGCAGGCGGTGTATTTCTCACAGGCATCATCGCCTATCTGACCTCATCTGCGGCGACTACCACTGGGCCTACCGGCGCGAGGGTGCTAACCGAATTTGGCCAGCTGATCTATGTGTCCCCGCTGAAGTGGGTGATCATGCTGGCGCCTCTCGCGTTCGTGTTCTTCATTTCGTTTCGGATCTTCAAAATGAGCGTCGGCGGGGCGCAGCTCGCGTTCTGGCTATTTGCCGCAGCGATGGGCTTGTCGCTGTCGTCGATCTTCCTGGTTTACACCGGGCAGTCGATCACGCAGGTGTTCTTTATTACGGCAGCGGCGTTTGGTGGGCTTAGCCTCTACGGTTACACCACCAAAAAGGACCTCTCGGGCTGGGGCTCGTTCCTGATCATGGGTGTGATCGGCATCATCATCGCGGGACTGGTCAACGTATTCCTGCAGTCGAGTGCACTGCAGTTCGCCATCTCAGTGATCGGCGTGCTGGTATTCGCCGGCCTCACCGCCTGCGACACGCAACGGATCAAGGATGGCTACCATGAGGTGATGGGTGACATGACGGCGACATCGAAGGCAGCCATCATGGGCGCACTCAATCTCTACCTCGACTTCATCAACATGTTCGTGATGCTGTTGCAGCTGTTTGGCAGCAGACGCTAACGACACGACAGAGGCGGCGGCCTGAAACTTGCCGCTGCGCTCGGGATGGTTCGCCACGGTTCATCCCTGCCAATCGAATTCGCGCAGCAAGTCGAACAATGGCAAGATCACTGTCATCGTAAAGGGGGTGGAGCCGATCTCCGTACTCTGGTCTGAATTGGATGTAGGCTCCGGTGGCGTGGAGTTCGGTTGGTCGGGATTGGCGATTGCTGGTCATCTCTTGATGCCGGTTCCGTCGCACCTTTGACAGCGAACGACCTTGTCGCCCTTTTTGAGGGTGCCTTTTCCTTCGCAGTTCTTGCACTTCCTTTTCACCTGTCCGGTCTTCTTCTGCATGTGATCATTCCCCTGGGAGTGCTTGGCGCGCTGTCCGCTGTTTAGCTGAAGTCTCACTGCTTTCGGGGGTGGAACCGACTACGTGCCCTTCCACGCTCGATGCGTGGTCATGACCCGCTCCTGTCGAAGCTGCGTACCTCAATGAGGTAGGCGTTGGCGGCGCCCCCTGCAGCCTAGGGCCTTGCCCGCATCGCATATTTCGCGACGAGTTCCCTGGCGGAGGAAACAAGCTTGGTGCCGTCTATCCCGGCGCGCCCTACCTTGGCAACCCAGCCATCAATCGCGGGCTGGCTTGCCTGAACCCACTCTTCGTAGTCCTCGTTCTTGACGAACGTTACGGTACCGCCGCCAGCAGCGAAATCGTCACGTCCGATCTCTTCGAATTCGTCAAAAAGTCGACCCCATTCAGCAGCGATCACCGCTCCGGAATGCGCGTCGAGCACCCTTCGTAGGTCCTCATCAAGGTTTGCGTAAACGTCTTTGTTCATCACCAGCAGGAACACTGCCGTGTACAGCCCGCGATGACCGGCAAACTCCGTGACGTGGCGTATCTCGCCGGAGAGTTTCAGTGTCGGGATGACCTCGTATGGGAGAAGCGTGCCAGCAATTTCTCGTTGCTTCAAAAGCGTGAGCACCTGCGTCACCGTTGTGGTTTTTGGCGTCGCTCCGACTTGGCGAAAGAGTTCCCCGATCACATCTGAGGGTACGCGCATCACGCGGCCGGCGGCATCGCTTGGCCGTAGGATCGGTTCATCTCGATTGAGGATGACGCCGCTGGGATGACACCACACATTGAGCACATGCACGTTCGAAAGCTCGTCTCGCGCATGGGTCTCATAGTACTCGAAGAGAGCTTGGCTTGTGACGCTGGCCCGGGATGATGCGATGAAAGGCAGCTCGAAGACTTCGAGCCGGGGGAACTTGCCTGGCGTGTAGGCCGCAAGAGTCCACGCGATGTCGACGTGTTTGCTCTCGACCTGCGAAAGCAGCTCGTTCGCCTTTCCACCGAGCTGCATACCGGCCGCCACGCTGATGCGTACCCGGCCGTTCGATACATCAGCAATCTTCTTGCTCCACGGCAAAAAAGTCTTCTGTTGCTGCGGGGATTGCTCCGGGAGGAAGTGGTGGAAGCGCAGCACTCGCTCCTGCGCTACAGACGCCGCATTGGGCCACAATGATACGATCAGGCAGACCAGGCTCACCAATTGCCGAGGCCTTCGACTACGATGCGTTCCATACGCTGACGCAGTTTGCAGACTTCGGTGATGCATTGCGCTCGGTCTCCTAGGCGCCAAATCCGCATTCGCCAGCAGTCATGCGATGGTTCACGTTCTGCTGCCATCGTGTTGAAGCAGTCGATCGCCTCGCGAACAACCAATTATCATCTTCTTGGAATGCGTCTGGGGTCCTCGGCAATCCTCCGATGCACGGGCGGGCCCTGGAAGTGAAAAGCCCCGCCATGCGAAGCATGAAGCGGGGCTTGTCATCACTTCCGATTGGTACCCAGCAAAGCCGGGCTAATACACGAGGCGCGTAGCCTCGTTAGTGTATGTCATGTTGTGGTTGAACGTGCGATCGGCCGGTCGCGTGATCACAGTGCTCGAGCTCGACCGGCGAACCGTGCCCTCGCTCTTCAGCGGGGGCTGTGGTGACTCTCCGGTGGTGTCATGCCGCCTCCACGAGTTTGTTGAGGACGTGACGGCCATCGAATGGCCTCTGCGGGAGGAGCATGGTGCCGCGTCCAGAGCGGCACGGGAGAACACTCAACTCACCGACAGCGACGACCGTCACTGTTAATGTTGTCCTCGCGGGTGGCCATGTCAAGCGGGGTCGCCAGTGGCCGTCTCCAGCGAGGCGAGCTATGGGGTGGTGGGCGGCACGGAGCTGCTTCGGTGGTGCCGCAGCGAGAACACGGCCGCCGTCAAGAGAACCCAAATGATGAAGTAGATATCGTCCTGCAGGCTAAAGCTGATGAAGCCGGGCTTGCTGACGAGTTTCTCTCGATGGGCGTCGCCCCACTGCACGACACCGCTCCAAAGAAAAATCCTGTCCAAGAAAACGCCCAGCACGAAGACGATGCCCGCCGCCACGATCATCGCGAATGCAATCGCTTCTGAACTCCATCTGGTGGCGATCTCTTTGTCATAGGCGTGCGCCGTGAGGACCATGATGAGGCCGACCATTGATTGCCACAGCGTGAAGGGACCCGTCCCCTGCGTGACTTGGACGATAGCTCCCACCAGAACGGCGAGGAGGGCCAAGGCGACCCCGTGCCGTTGCAGCTCGTTGTGCATGATCGTCTCCCGCCGGGGGCCTCCCTTGCGCGTATTCTAGATTGCATGGTGTCGGCAAGTTCCGCCGACGAAGGGATATGGATAACCCGTACGGCGTGCGCTTCAATTGGATGTCGATCGAGCGGGCCATGTGCCAGCCGAGGCTGTTGCAAGAGAGGTCACGGAAATCGGAAGGGGCGTGCACGAGTTTCGGAGAGTTGGGCTCACGCATTTTGGACGGAAGGGCTGCACGGGCGAGGCCTTGGACGGCAAAGAGGCCGTGACAAAATCCCTTGAGCTCAAGCCCGACATCGCGGTGCTGGACTATGGCTTGCCGTTGGTCAACGGCATCGAGGCGACGCGGCAAATCCGTGCCCGGCTGCCGCGTACGGAAGTGCTGATATTCACCATGCACGACAACGAGACGCTCATCCGCGATCTGCTGGCTGCCGGCGCTCGCGGCTTTCTGCTCAAGTCGGATGCATCCCGTTTCCTGCTGGCTGCGATCGAGCTGCTTGCGCTACACAAGCCGTTCTTCACGGCCAAGGTCTCGGAAACCATGGTCGACTCCTTCCTCAAGCGATCGGGCCATGCCCAGTCGACACTCACGCCCCGGGAACGCGGCGTGGTCCAGCTGATCGCGGAAGGGCACAGCAACAAGGAGATTGCCAACGTGCTCAACATCAGCCTCAAGACCGTGGAGACGCACCGCGCTGCCGTGATGCGAAAGCTCAACCTGTCGTCGGCGGCATCGCTCGTGCGCTATGCCATCCGCAACGAAATCGTCGAGGCCTAAACGGACGTTCGATCTCGGGGCGCAAAGGGCGAGCGGACGACCGTCAGTCACGCCCGAACTTGAACATAAATCTCGCCATCAGCTGTTGCACGTCGTTGGTGTCGGCATCGCCAGTCAGTGCACCAACGGTGCGCGTACCGGTATTGAAGAACAACCAGTCGTACGCGACACCCGCCACGATCCGATCGCTCAGTGCATAGTCCAGTCCCAAGCCGAACATCCAGCCATCTTCGCGCTCGGATGAGCTGCTCGTGACGCCTGCGGCTGTCGACTGGATGGTGAACTCTGCCGAGGCGTATCCAGTTTTGGCAAAAAATAGCGCCCGGTCTTGTGCGTATCCGAGTTTGGCAGCGACAATCAGGAGATCGTTGATGCTGCTGGAGAACGTCAGCCCCGGGGTCACAAGAGCCGTAGAGGAATCGTTGAGATCGACCCAGGTATAGGAGACCTCGACTCCCGCGACCGTCTTGCCCCATTGATACTGAGCTGCGGCAACCACACCCGCACCGAACGATGTTTGACTGTGGTCGAAGCCTTCGATGGGAGAGGTTCTCCAATCCACATCTGCGACTGTGCCGCCGAGATGTCCCCCGACGAAGATGCCTGTCCAACTATACTCGCGGTGGATACAGCACTCCGGCGAAGACAGACTTCCCGGTGAACGACGCGGAGTGCCGTCAGCGAAAGCAGGCATGCAGCCCGCTACGACGAGGACGATCGCAATAAGTCGGAGATTCACGTTGGGCTGTGCCATTTTTGACCTCCAAGTTTGGCTTGGAGAAGCCGCTGATTTGGCTGCGCCGGCTAGGCACCGGAAGCCACTGACGAATGAAAATGCGACGCGTGCGCCGTTCTTGTGGCGCACTCCGATGGGCGCGCAACCTTTGCCGGTTCTGGACCCGGGCCTCGGCAGGATGACCGGACAAGCCGTCCCGAGGGCATTCGCAGGCTGATCCGCGCAGGCCTGATGCATTCAGCGCAGAATGAGTTCCAACCAGGAACGGTGAGATGAGGACTATCCTCCCGGCCTCAGCGCCGGGTCTTTGCGCTTCTGGCGTGCGCTGAACTAGCTTCGCCTCAAAGGATCGCTGTCGTCGCGGCCTTCGTCCCAGTTTTCAATCTTTCGTTGCCAACGATCCTCGTAGTCAGCCCACAGATCCAAAGTAACCGGATTGAAGATGTCATCATGGCGAGTTTTGCCGTCAAACCATTGGCAATAGACTCCATCCGCGACGAAATCTGAGATGGTCATCTGCGGTCCGCCTGACTTCAGGCAAACGACATCGCCAACCTTAAACATCCTTCATCCTCTGGGTGCTGCCGCGACCAACATCCACGTCCGCATGTTGGACGATTCGAGAGTGCCACGGATATTCACAAGATGTTGTGTGCGCCCTGCCGGCCGAAGATGGGCTCGGCAGAGAATGGCGGTCAGTGGCGCCTGCGGCACCAGAAGGAATCGGCATAAAGTCCGCCGCTCCACTGTCCAAGGGGAGCAACCCCATGCGCAGCCTGAAAGGCCTCGTTGCTGGCGTGATCCTGATCCTCGTTACGGTCGCGGTTCTGTCGCTGGTGAGAACAGAGCAGCGCTCCGTGGGACCCATCCAGGGTCTCGACGAGATCACCGGTGGCGACCGCACATAAGCCCGATGTGGTTCTGATGGACATTCGCCTTGCCTTGGGGGTGAGCGACCCTGGGGAAGGTTGCTTGCACCCAAGGCCGCGGCTTGTTCGCGTCTCTTAGCCACCACTGCTGTCACCACTGCTACCAGTTTTGATGTCACGGCAGCGGTCGCGCTGATAGGGGAGGACTGCGCTCTGTTCTTTGCCTGTACTTGCAGTGGAGCCGCAGTTCTAAGTTTCCGGCCTGCCGCCCTTCCGCCTAGAGCATAGCCGCCGTCTTGCGCGCCTGGCGATCGCACGTTGCTGCGCGACCTCCGGTCCACCTCATTCGGTAGCCAAAAGAGTGGCCGCCGCTTGAAGGCGCCCTGTCAAGGGTTTGCCGCTTCGCGGCCGCGCTTCGTGTTCTCGATCGCTATCGTCCGTGCGCGCCCTTGACAGGGCGACGCGGCGGCAGAGGATCAGCTACCGAATGAAGCAGAATTGGCGCTAGCCTTTGCTGCACCGAATACGCGAGCCCACGCCCTCTTAGGAGAGCATACGGGCGAACGCCAAGACGATTTGGTTAAATGGCGCCGGCTTATGAAAAACCTGCACGTTCGGCCATTCAGCGAGATTGGCGAGCTGCTTGGCTGACCAGTATAGAACACGAAGGGGATGCCGCGCCGCGCCAGCAACTGGCACACTGCAGAGGCGTCTTCAGAGCCCAGTCGCACATCGACGACAGCGCCCGAGATCTCGGCATAGCCGATGAGCCGTGTGGCCTCCTCTACGCTCGATGCTGATAGGATGCTGGCACCGGCTGAGCTGAGAGCGTCGTGGATGCCGAGGGCAATTAGCGGCTCGTCCTCAACGATCAGGATCGACTTACGCCATAAAGCGTGTGGCGAGTGCTCCATGCTGGCCTCAGCCACATAACGAAGCCTGGAGGTGATTGTTCCCGCTGCCGGGTGCGAGCGGCGGAACTACATGAATACCTTCGGAATTACCGAGCAGAGGTCGGCTGCTCAGTGATGACATTCGAAATCCTTGTTCTCTGCGGTGCCTTCTTCGTTCTCGTCGGTGTTCTTCCGTGGTGGTCGTACAGCCGGTGGTGGGGTTATGGTCCTGCCGTGTTGATCGCAATGACCCTTCTTGTGCTGCTGGCAATGACGCTCACGGGGCGCATTCCCGGGCGGTAGCGGACACTCACCACCGAAGTGCATCTGGTTGGCCGCTAGTGCTGTGCTCGTCTTCTTGAGCGATCGTGTCGCTGCCCTTCGGCCCCTGATGTGAATGGTTGTCGTTCGCGCTTGCCGGTGTGGACGTGCCAGGCGAAGCCTGAGCTTGGCTTTGAAGGGCCGGCTCCGTGTTGTCTGCAGGTGACGGATCAGCCGTCGGCGTCGTGGTAGCTGTATCGCTGGCGGCGCCCGACTGATCGGGTACGGGCCCGCTGGCCGGCGCTTCGTTCTCAATCGCCGAGGCGCCGGCAGTTGCGCTGTGCCCGAATCGCTGGCCGCAAAGAACTCAGTCCGCAGGAGGATTGTATGAAAGCTGCACTCATGACTGCCGGGGTGGCGATACTCATGTCCATGTTTCTGGTCGATGCGACCCCGAGCCACGCACAGATGATGGGGTGGGGGATGAGCATGTGTCGGGAGGGCTATGTGTATGAGCCTTCGCGCAATGTGTGCGTCCACCAGAGCAAGAAAGCGAAGCGGCCGGTCGCGAGAAAGAAACCCCCACAGTAGAGCTGGCCCCGCCGGTGCGAGCTCACGAATTCTGGTGCTGGGGCGGCTCGCGGATTTTGGGTGTGCAACAGATCACGGATACTGCGGGCGTGATGCTGCGCGCGGAGCGCGCAGTTGAGCCCGCTATTCGGTTCCTGTTGCTGGCAAGTCAGCTGGTGGGGGATTGTCGTTTGCGGGTTCGGGGATTGGTGGTGGCTCTTCTGGCGGTGTGATGAGTTCGGGTGCCGGTTCCGGGGCAACAGGCACATCTTCTAATAGAGTGTGTCCTCGGTAGGGGCGTTGTCGTTGGTAGTGCGGTCACGATTGATCCAGCCGTAGGTGCGGGGGCATATCCCGCGTGTGCACGAATTCTCCACGCTCCAGGTAGGCCGCTTCTTCTGGCGTTGACACCCGACCGAGCACCTGGTTGCGATGTGGATGGCGGCCAAAGCGCGCGATCACGTCACGATGGCCCCGCGCCTGCGAGGCGGAGAAGGCCAGCCAATCTCGGAACTCCGGTGTCGCCTTTGCGACGAGCTCGTCGGCAAGCTTCACCGCTAGCTCCTGGTTGCGGAGATCCTCGGAATGTCCTAGCGGCAGAAAGAAGAACGTCTTCTGAAAGGGATCGTTGAGGGCTGCATAATGGGAACCACTGACCCCTTCGAGGGTCAATGCCATCGCTTTCGAGTTGTTGGCGTAGGCTTGCGCGGTTCCGGCGTGCATGCCCCTCGAAAACTGATCGAGAACGACAATCAACGCCAGCCGAGACCGCGGGGTCTTACTCCAGTGGTCAAGGCGGCCGCTCGCGGCCTCTTCGAGCACGCTTGGAAATCGAACGGCAATCTCGGCATTGGCCCCGCCCCGAAACCACCACTCCATCTGGCGCGGGAGTTCGGCCGCGGTCAATCGCTCAGGAAACCAGAAGCGCAGGACATGTTCAGCTTGATCCATATCATCACCATGTCTCAGCTCTAGCGGACGATAGTGCCCGAATTCTGGACGGGCAGCTCACGAATTTTGGAGGATCGGCGCACGGAAACTCGTGCGGTGTGGTTCACGGATATTGGAGAGGGAGAGGCGCGCGGAGCGCGGGGTTGAGAGGTCGTTTGGTGGCTGTTGGCGCTAGCCGTCGGTGCCGATGGCGGGAAGTTGATCGGCCAGTGGGTTGCGTCTTCTAGTGGGTATCTCGGAACCTGTCGGCAACGTGCTCAAAGCATGACCCACACAAACCGCCGGATCGAGTGGCGTCATTCCGACATTGCCCAGGTGCATGACCGTGTGCGCCGCTTGCACACCGACATCGGCCCTCATCTAAATGAAGAGCCGTTTGAGGAACCGCCATGGCGCCTTTAGCAAGCTCCATCTAGCACGAGCAATATGCTAGCTCTGGGGGAGTGTTGTTGGCAGATGAAGTGAAGCGGAACGTCGGGGAGCAACCGGCGTTCACGTAGGCCCGCATCCGGGGCGATTGTCGCCGGGATGGCGATCTCCAATTGAGAACATAACGGAGGACTGCGTTGGCGCACGCCAGCGCTCACGGTGGTTCTGCGCAATGCGAGTTCAGGAAGTGCCTGTAGCAGGGAGCTCGACAGGGTTGTTGTGGTTGGCGGAGCTAGCGACAACAGGCGGCTTCTTTCGCTTCGCATGCGGGGAGGCTTTCTCGCGCAGTAGAAGAAGAGTTTGGGCTATCTATTAATGAGAGGGGTGCTACGGTTGAAGAGGACAAGGAGAATTTTTCTCCCCCGCAGTACACGCAAGGAACTCTCGTGGAAAAGAAGAGCATGATAGGACCGATCGCGTGGAGCGCGATCGCAGGTGGAGTTGCAACGCTGATCATCGGCTTCTCGATGGGCTGGTTGGTAACGGGCTCGACGGCGGCACAGCTGACGGCACGCGGCGAGCAGGCAGGAATGATGAAAGTGGCAGTTCCCGTTTGCCTTGAGAGGTTCCAGCGCTCGCCGGACTACGCGGCCAAACTGGATGCGCTCGGAAAGCTCGGCAGCGCCTGGGCTCAGACGACGCACATACGTGACGGCAAGTTCTCGCACATGGTGCAGGACGGCAAGGCAGAAGACAATTACCGTGTGGGCGAAGCGTGCGCCGAAGCACTTCTAAAGCTCGTCAAGAAGTAAGGAGCCCGCATGCGACGCGGCTAGCCGCGCGGATTGCGAATGACGGTTGCACGCATGTTGGCGGCCTGAGCGCACGCATTTGGTGTGCGTGCGGCGCATGGATTTCGGAAGGGGAGTGGGCGCGCGGAGCGTGCGGTTGGGCAGAGATTGCGTTCGGTGTTGCGGCCTATAGTCGGCGGGGATTCACGTAGCCGTCGACGATTTGCTTGATGACGCTGTCAGGAAACTCAATGGTCAGTTTGTCAGCATTGATTGCTGTCACCGTGCCGTCCCCGAACATCGTGTGTGAGATCTGATCGCCAACGGTGTAGCTGCTCGCATACGCAGGAGGCGCAGTCGACTTCAGAGCGGAAGCGCGTGTCGCGCGGGTCTTCGTTGGTTTCTTCGCTTCCGCCATGCGCCGAACTCCTTGCGTAGTCGTTTACTGAGATCGTGGGTCGTGTACTTTTTCCGCATCCCCGATGTGGGGGAGACATTTGATCGTGCGACGGTATTTCGCTCCGTGATTGGGGGTGGGCGTTGCATCGTTGCCGTTGGCTTGTTCGATGAAGTGGGGCGCACTCGGATCGTCGCTGCTTGCGAATCGAGGCTGAATGCTTAAGTACTTCATGTGCCGCCGCAGGCTCGAGGCGGACTTCAGAGTGAGCTGGCACACATCTCTTGAACTTGGGAACGACAGATTGCGGCGCTTCCCAGCGCGAGCGGGGAAATTGACGCGCACACCGGAGATCATTGAATGAATGGAACCCGAACTGGGAACCAGAGGCCGGCGCGAAGACAGCCGCCGGCCAGCCGCACCAATGCCGTGAACCGGCAGCGACAGAACGGCTCGGCCGTCAACGCTCATCGGAACTATGAACGGTACATCGCGCTCGCACGCGAGGCCACATCGAACGGCGATATCATCGAGGCAGAGAACTGCTATCAGCACGCCGAGCATTACTTCCGGGTGATGAGAGAGCGAGCGAGTTGACGTGTGTAGTCTCTTGTCGTTTCTCCTGCGCACAGGATTGCTGCATAGACGACCGTCAGAATTTGCTGTCTGGCCGTCTGTCTCTCGAACGAACTCCGGCTTCCAGCTGATCGAGCCTGGTGAGCAGCTCCTTCACGCTGGCTGGGAGCTCATCGTGGATAGCATCTTCCGTGGCCCATCGGAGCGACGGACCGATGTGAGCGAGGAAGTAGATGTTGTCGACGCGTGCTGCGTACTTCTTCATGGGCACCATCTCCACTGGGTACGTCGGGATCAGTCCCAGCGCAGCGGGGTGCGCGCACTGGGACTGACCGCTCCCCGAGTGGCTGCCAACGTGGGTGCGGGCCACGGAAGGCAGGGCAAGAAAACCTCAGCTGGCGATTGGAGAAATGTCACGCTGAATTCATTCTATTGATGCCGTTAGTTAAATCCCGGTGTCACTACGCCGCCACTCCCCGTTTTAGGGGAGAGGTTGCCGCTAATCGGTGAATTGCCAGGTGGTGAGGATGTCGGTGAGCCAGGCTTCGTCCTCGGGCAAAGGTCCCTAAACGTCAGCCACACGACCATCGGGCGACTTTCCTGACAGAGATGCGTCAGAAATCCTGGCGGGGATGGAATCAGCGGACGATGACGACGACGCTGCCTGCAAGGCAAGGGATCGCTGGCTACTTCTGCTCGATGACTGCAAGCACACGGTGCATCGTCGGACTAACGATCAAAACCTTGTCTCCGTCGCGCACGAATGCCAGTCCCGTCAGCTCTGGTAAATTGTGAGCAAGGTCGTAGGGTAGAGACTGCAAGCCGTGAAAGACAATGTCGGCAGAGATTTCGGCGCCGACCACCGGCTCGATAGCAGGTGTGTTGCCCGAAATACCCATCGACTTGTGCAGGCCCTGGTAAATGCGGCTACGCTGATCGGGTGTTAGATGTTTCAATGCGTATGCCGCAATCGGAAGCTGATCCGCCGCATCGGTGCGCTTAGAGAATTTTGCAGGTGCAGCCTGGTTGTCGGGATTTGCTCCAGTGACCGTCAAAACGCCGTTCTCAAAAATGCCGTCAGCAGAAGGCTGCGGTGTTGCGCTCGGTTGCGATCGAACAGGTGATTGCGCCACCGGCTCCTTTTTTACGGCCTCCGGATCAACAACCGTCTTGCTGGACCCGCCTGGTGCCGCCTGCATGCCTGGAGGCGTCTGACCCTGGGGACTCTCCGGCGGCGCTCCGCCGCTCGTCGTCTCAGTAGGGCCTGTCGGCCCTTGTGGCTGCTGAACCCCTTTCGTCTCGGGCGAAACCGTGCGGCCATCGCTTTGCGGAGAGTCGCCGGGCTTAGTAGGCGCCTCGTTCGCAGGTGCATTGGCTTGCGCAAGCGCCAACGCGCTCCCGAGCGCAAGGCAAATGGCTGTGAGAGCGATCCGCATCGTTTCCTCCCTGGAGGTCGCAGGTTGAACGACGAGAGCGTCAATGCGTTCCACCCGCGGTCGTGAACGTGTCGTGCCGACCACCGGTCCGCGGCATCGCCTATGACTGCTCACACCCCGAGCTGCTGTCTTGATCGCCATTCGCGAGACGGCTGGCACCACCAAAACTAAAGCTTCGCCTTACTCGAACCTGACTTTGTGCGGTGGCGCCTCCAAGATCGGGACTTCTCCCGATTGACGTTGGAGGAGGAATGGCAACGCTCCGTGAGACAACAGACCCAATAAGAACTGTTGACGGAGGAACGACAAATGCGGAAGTCGACCACGCTTGCAGTTACGACGGCCTTCGCCTTGGCAATCACGCTGGGCTCAGTCAATCGTGCAGTGGCGCATCGCGGGTGGGGTTGGGGAGTTGGTGCGGGCGTTGCCGCCGCACTGATATTGGGCGGGCTCTATCAACACCGATACTATGGGTACAGATACGGCTACTATCGCCCCCGCTACTACGGCTACTACGGCCGTCCCTATTACGCTTACGGGTACTACCGCCCGCGCTGGCGTCACTATCGCTACCGCGGCTACTCCCCCCGCTATTACGGGCACCGAAATTGGCGTCGGCACTGGTGATGTTGGACGTCACCACGCCGGCGCCAACGATCCGGTGTTTCCCAGCGTTGAACCATCCTCGCCGCCACCTCTCGGTGCGTCTTCGCCTTAGCATCAGTGTCCGCCGTCCATCCACTTCTGTCGCCGACGCCTAACCCGGCTTCCTTGCCGAGCCTCTGGCAAGGCACGAACCTACCGTTCGTCAGGTGCTGGCATCACTTCCGCTTTTGGGAGTGAAGCGGACGTGTGCGGCCATATAAGCCAACGATCACTGCCTATCTGAAGTCATTGGGGGGTTGTTGGTATCAGAACCGTAGGCAATCCAAACTGATATTGCATTGCGCCCAAGCTGGGGGAACTTCGTCGTCGTGGACTGGGCGCACGGTGTTGTTACCAAAAACACCGGTGGTGACGCCAGCAATGGCGATCGTGCCGGCCATGACAAGCATAGCAATCGCAAGCAGGTACTTTTTCATGTGTCACCTCACATTGGACCTTCATCTCGGTGACTAAATGGAAGCGCATCGTCGTCAGTCGAGGCGCGAATTGAGCGTTACTCTCGCGTCAATAGTGCCGCTGCGCAGTGTCCTACGGCACAAGTCAGTGAAAGGATGTCCCGACGGTCCCGTGGATTGCAACCTGCTGGCGGTGTGGGCGCAGAATGGAAGCGGCGGTGTGAGCCGGAAGCATCAGCTTGGCCCGCTGCGGCGCGCGCTCACGAAGTACGAAAGGTTCCTTGCCGAGCGGCCGAGCATCGTCGCCGGTGACTTCAACAACAATGTCTACTGGCACCGGCCGGGCTGGCGCCTCAATCACGGCAATGCGGTCGCCGGCTTGGAGCGGCTGGGCCTTGCCAGCGAATACCACACGGTGCGCGGCGAGATGCAAGGCAAGGAATCCGTGCCCACCCTCTATTGGCGGGACCGCAAGAAGGACGGTCCCACCTATCACATCGACTACGTCTTCCTGCCGGCGCACTGGCTCGGTCACGTGCGCGAATTGGCTGTCGGCACTTTCGAGGACTGGTGCGGCTCTGGTCTCAGCGACCATGTCCCCATCGTAGTCGACATCAACGTCTAGCAACGGTTCTTCGATGGCCCGGCTCGTTGATGATGTGGGCCCCAACGATAGTGGTGCACGTGTCGTCGGAAGCGACGGCGGCCGCCCCTCATCCCTTGCTTGAGAACCACCGAATCAGCGATAGGCGCTTGCTTCCGAAGAGGGCCCGTTGGAATTAAGCCTTTATCTACCGGTCAAGCGCTTCCTCGAAACCCTCGGGTTCGAGGTCAAGGGAGAAGTGTGCGGCTGCGATCTGGTGGCGCTGGACATGGGTTCGCCGGCGGCGGTGGTCATCGGCGAGCTCAAACTCACCTTCACTCTCGAGCTTATCCTGCAGGCGGTCGAGCGCACGGCCGCGTGCGACGAAATCTGGCTCGCCGTCCGTGCCTCGCGACGGGGTCGCGGCCGGGAGAGCGATCGGCGCGTGAAGAAGCTCTGCCGTTTGCTCGGGTTCGGTCTCCTCTCTGTGTTGGCCACCGGCAAGGTGGAGGTGCTCGTCGAGCCGGTGCCGTGGCAGCCACGGCGCGACGCGAACCGGCGTTCGAGGATTGTCGACGAACATCGGCGGCGTCAGGGCGATCCGGCTGCTGGCGGCAGCAGCCGCCGGCCCATCATGACGGCGTACCGCCAGCAGGCACTCGCGTGCGCAGCCGCGTTGGCAGACGTACCGAGCCGACCGCGCGATCTGAGGGCTGGCATGCCTGACGCCCAAAAAATCCTGCACCGGAACGTCTACGGCTGGTTCACGCGAGTCGAGCGCGGTGTCTACACTCTGTCGGAGAGTGGCAGGGCCGCATTGGTGCGCTGGCAGTCCCACTTGCCCGGATATCTCTCGAGATCGCAATGACTGGCACCAACCCGACCTAGTTGCGATTGGTGCCTTGCGACCGATCACGGGAGTGGTCGTCCGCGCACCGGTGAGTATTGACCCACAAGAGACATCGACTTGGCCTGGATACGACGAAGGCAACGGCTCCCTCGCGCACTGGGCTGTCGAGCCGCGTTGTCGTAGACAATCCGTCACAAAGGGGGCCGATGCGTGCGGTACACCTGTCGCCCGCTCGGCGCGAAGCAATAATATCGATACCCGAGTGGATGAACCGGGCGGAGGAGGGACCATCATGCGGCTGGTGTCGGGCACTGTCGGCCGGCTCGGCGGGGTCCTGCCTGTTGCCGTTCTGTGCTTGATCGGCGCACCGCCGGCGTCCTCACAGACCACCAAGTTGCGCGTGAGCCTTCCAATCTCGATCGACAGTGCCATCGGCCAGAACATCCGCGAGTTCGCGCGCCAGTCCGAGGCCCTGACGGGTGGCGCGGTCCAGTTTGAGCTTCAGGTAAAGGATCGGTTCTACGACGAGCTTGGGATCGTGGCGGGGATCTCGACGGGGGCGATCGAGATGGGCGCAACCTCGCTCAATCAGTTCGTCCGCTACGCTCCGCTCGCTGGAGCCTTCCTGCAACCTTTCCTTTTCAACTTCGATGCCCTCGTTCAAGCCGCCACCAGTCGCGAAAGCAAGATTCGAGCGCTGGTCGAAAGGGAGATCCTCCATGGGACCAACGCACGTGTTCTGTGGTGGCAGCCGTACGGCTCGAGTGTCCTCCTGTCGAGGAGCATCATCGCCACCAATCCGGCAGCTATTGCCGCTCGCTTTGTGGGCGCTCCCGACGATCGGATTCGAGAGTTGATGTGGGTCTGCGGGGCTACGACGGTTCCTGTTTTGCCCGCTTCGATCAGTGCTCAACTGCAGAGCGGAGCCATCGCTGTGGCGGCAGCCGATATCACCAATGTCGCGGAGCACGAGCTCTGGCGCGTCGCGGACACGATCATCAATCTTCGGCACGCGCCAAGCCTCTTCGCGGTCGTCATCAATGAGAAAGCATGGCAAGAGCTCGCGCCTGCAGAGCAGCAAATCCTCAGCGAGGTGGCCGAGGACGCGCAGGACGTCATGTGGGCGCGCTTTGCGACGATCAGGGCCGAAGCGTTTGCAGCCGCCGTGCAGAAAGGCGTGCGGATCGTCGAACCGTCTGCCGACGACATTGCGCAGTGGCGAGCCTGCAGTGCTGGTCTTCTGGAAGCGTATATGGCGCGCGCGGGACAGGCCGGACCGAAGCTGTTCGAGGCCTACGGCAAACTCCGCACCGAGCGCTGCTGCCGTGATGCACCCAGCGGAGAAGAGCACTTTAGCAACCGGTGAACCGTCATCATGTGGGGACAACGCTGCCCTCGCTAAGGGTGGCGATCGATGCCGCACATGTCCCGCCTGCCCTACTGCTCGAGCCGACGAGGTGATCGAATAATGAAGCTGTTTGCTGCGGTGCATGAGTTCGCAGTTAGCACAAAGCGACATCAGGCGCGATCAACCGCCACGTCTGCTTTGTGCCAGATTTCGGACATTGAACCTGCGTTCCAGCATCCGATCGATTGCCACTCCGGTCGGGAAGCTCGGTGCGGCACCGACCAGCGTGCACGCCATACTCGCCGACACGCACGCTCGCCGCATGGCAGGCTGCATCTCCAATCCGCGATCCATGGCCGCCGCCAACACGCCAACGAAGCAGTCCCCAGCTCCGGTCGTGTCGACGGCCTTCACCGGCATGGATGGGACTTGCCAGATTCGGTCACCCTTTGCGCCAACAGCGCCGTCCGGTCCCAGCGTTACGATCACGGTAGTGCCAAGCAGCCTCGAGATGGGACCCGCAAGCTTGGCGGGCGAACCGGATGCCTGGCCCATGTGCGTACAAAGCAGGGAGGCCTCGTGCTCGTTGAGGACTAGCACATCGACCTGCCGCAGGGCCGCCACCTCAACCGGCAGGGCCGGCGCGAGATTGAGGATGACGCGGGCGCTCCGCGCCTTGGCGAGCGCCACGGCCTTTGACACCTCGCCGCTGGGAATCTCCATCTGCAGCACCAGCCAATCGCCCGATGATCGACCTTGCCGCCAGTGAGCGGGCACCCCTCGAGACGTGAGTTAGGTTGTGGCACCGATTACCCGTTCGCTGCGGTGCGGCGGTTCCGTCTGCTATCAGAGGAGCTTCTGGCGTTCCGGTGGGCGTCACTGGAAGCGAACTTTTGACCCAATTCCGTCGTTCAGCGAGCTCCTGATCGTTCGTGAAAAATCAGCCGAAATCATCAGCAGGGTTGCTTACCCTAGAGAGATCGGTGCTATGAGTTTCCGCATCTGCCCGGCGTACCGCACGCGGCGTTAACCAATGGGCGTTGTGTCTTCCCTACGGCGCCAGCGGACCCTCGCGGGGGTCTACCAAATATTTCTCTCCTGGCAGGAACCAACCGATGGAGATCGCGTTACCGGCGTAGTCCAAGCTTGCAAGCGCAAGCGCTGGCGCGATTAGGCTTGCGCGTGCTGGAAGAGCATTATCTCTTCGCACACGCAGAGGGGAGGGGCAAACCAATGCAGGATCCGCAGAATGGTGCAACGCCCATGGAAGAAGCTGAGGCCGCGTCAACGCCCCATGTCTCCGCCAATGGAAATGCCAATACCGGCGACCTTCACGAATTGCTACGCGTGCTTCAGGCCATGCGCATTGGGGACTTCTCGGTGCGGATGTCGAGCGACGCCACAGGTCTGATCGGCAAGATCGCCGATACCTTCAATGAGATCGTCTCCACTAACCAGCGTATCGCCGAGCGGCTCGAGCATATCGGGCAGGTAGTCGGCAAGGAGGGCAGGACGCGTCAGCGCCTCCGGCTCGGGCTTGCCGCCGGCTCGTGGGGCGAGATGGAGAACTCGGTCAACGCATTGATCGACGACCTGCTATGGCCGACGACGGAGGTGACGCGGACGATCGAGGCCGTTGCCCAGGGCGATTTGCTGGTCACCATGCGCCTCGATGTCGATGGCCGGCCACTCGAAGGCGAGTTCCTTCGCTCGGCCACCATCGTCAACACCATGATCAAGCAGCTCAGCGTGTTCACCTCCGAGGTGACGCGCGTGGCACGCGAGGTCGGCACCGACGGAAAGCTCGGCGGGCAGGCACAGGTGCGCGAGGTCACCGGCGTCTGGAAGGACCTGACCGAGAGCGTAAACTCGATGGCCAGCAACCTGACGGCCCAGGTGCGCAACATCTCGGAAGTGACGATCGCCGTGGCCAACGGCGACCTGTCGAAAAAAATCACCGTCGACGTGCGCGGCGAGATCCTGCAGCTGAAAGAGGCCATCAACACGATGGTGGACCAGCTTCGCTCGTTTGCTGCCGAGGTGACGCGCGTGGCGCGGGAGGTGGGCACGGAAGGGCGGCTCGGCGGGCAGGCGGTCGTGCCGGGCGTGGCGGGTACGTGGAAGGACCTAACCGACAACGTAAACCTGCTGGCGGCGAACCTCACCACGCAGGTGCGCAATATCGCCGAGGTGACGACGGCGGTGGCGCGCGGCGATCTCTCGCGCAAGATCACGGTGGACGTCAAGGGTGAAATCCTAGAGCTGAAGAACACCATCAACACGATGGTGGACCAGCTCAACGCGTTCGCTTCGGAAGTGACCCGCGTGGCGCGGGAGGTCGGCACGGAAGGGCGGCTCGGTGGCCAGGCCGCCGTGCCCGGCGTCGCCGGCACCTGGAAGGACCTCACCGACAACGTCAACTCGATGGCCAGCAACCTAACAGCCCAGGTGCGCAACATCGCCGACGTCGCAACGGCCATCGCCGGCGGCGACCTATCGAAGAAGATTACCGTCAACGTCAGCGGCGAGATCCTGCAGCTGAAAGAAACGATCAACACGATGGTGGACCAGCTCAACGCGTTCGCGTCAGAGGTGACGCGCGTGGCGCGGGAGGTGGGGACGGAAGGCCGGCTCGGCGGCCAGGCCGACGTGCGGGGCGTTGCCGGCACATGGAAGGATTTGACCGACAGCGTCAACTCGATGGCCAGCAACCTCACCACGCAGGTGCGCAACATTGCCGAGGTATCGACCGCCATCGCTAACGGCGATTTGTCCAAGAAGATCGCCGTCGATGTGCGCGGCGAGGTGCTCGAGCTGAAGGAGACCATCAACACGATGGTCGATCAGCTCAACGCGTTCGCGGGCGAGGTGACGCGTGTGGCACGCGAGGTGGGAACCGAAGGCAAGCTCGGCGGCCAAGCCGTCGTCCGGGGCGTCGCCGGCACGTGGAAGGATTTGACCGACGGCGTCAACTCGATGGCCAGCAACCTAACCGGCCAGGTGCGCAACATCGCCGAAGTCGCCACCGCCGTGGCGCGTGGCGACCTGTCAAAGAAGATCACTGTCAATGTGAGCGGTGAGATCCTCCAGCTGAAGGAAACCATCAACACGATGGTCGATCAGCTCAACGCGTTCGCCGCCGAGGTCACGCGCGTCGCACGCGAGGTCGGCACCGACGGCAAGCTCGGCGGCCAGGCGGCTGTGCCGGGTGTCGCGGGCACCTGGAAGGACCTGACCGACAGCGTCAACTCGATGGCCGGCAATCTGACCGACCAGATGCGCAACATCGCCGAGGTTGCCACCGCCATCGCCAGTGGCGACCTCTCGCGCAAAATCACCGTCGACGTGCGCGGCGAGATTCTGCAGCTGAAAGAGACCCTCAACACAATGGTCGATCAGCTGAACCGCTTTGCCGGCGAAGTGACGCGCGTGGCGCGCGAGGTCGGCACCGAGGGCAAGCTCGGCGGTCAAGCCAACGTGCCGGGTGTCGCGGGCACCTGGAAGGACCTGACCGACAACGTCAACTCCATGGCCGGCAACCTCACCGGCCAGGTGCGCAACATCGCCGAGGTGACGACCGCCGTGGCCCGGGGTGACCTATCCCGCAAGATCACCGTCGACGTGAAAGGCGAGATCCTGGAGCTCAAGAACACCATCAACACGATGGTGGACCAGCTCAACGCATTCGCCTCCGAGGTGACGCGCGTGGCGCGCGAGGTCGGGACTGAAGGCAAACTCGGCGGCCAAGCGCAGGTTTCCGGCGTTGCTGGCACCTGGAAGGACCTCACCGACAACGTCAACTTCATGGCCAGCAACCTCACGGCGCAGGTGCGCAACATCGCGGAAGTCGCGACGGCAATTGCCGGCGGCGACCTGTCGAAGAAGATCACGGTGGACGTGCGCGGCGAGATCCTTCTGCTCAAGGAAACGCTAAACACTATGGTGGAGCAGCTGCGCTCGTTTGCGGCCGAGGTGACGCGCGTGGCGCGGGAGGTGGGCACGGAAGGCCGGCTCGGCGGGCAGGCTGTGGTGCCGGGCGTGGGTGGCACGTGGAAGGACCTGACTGACAACGTCAACCTGCTGGCCGCCAACCTCACCACCCAAGTGCGTAACATCGCCGAGGTGACGACTGCGGTGGCGCGAGGCGATCTATCGCGCAAGATCACGGTCGACGTGAAGGGTGAGATCCTGGAGCTGAAAAACACCATCAACACCATGGTCGATCAGCTCAATGCGTTCGCCTCGGAAGTCACGCGCGTGGCGCGCGAGGTCGGGACGGAAGGGTTACTCGGCGGCCAAGCCCAGGTGCCGGGTGTGGCGGGAACCTGGAAGGACCTCACCGACACCGTCAACGTCATGGCCGCCAACCTGACCGAGCAGGTCCGCGGCATCGTCAAAGTCGTCACCGCCGTGGCCAACGGCGACCTGAAGCAGAATCTCACCGTAAAGTCTAAGGGTGAGGTTGCAGCTCTCGCCGAGACCATCAACAACATGACGGACACGCTGGCAATCTTCGCCGAGCAGGTCACGACGGTGGCGCGCGAAGTCGGCGTGGAAGGCCGCCTTGGCGGTCAGGCCAATGTGCCTGGCGCCTCGGGTACGTGGAAGGACCTTACCGGCAACGTCAACCTGCTCGCCGCCAACCTCACCAGCCAGGTGCGCGCCATCGCAGAGGTGACGACCGCTGTTACAAAGGGCGACCTCACGCGCTCGATCCAAGTCGATGCCCGCGGGGAAGTTGCGGAGCTGAAAGACTACATCAACACGATGATCGGCAACCTCCGTCTCACGACGGAGCGCAACACGGAGCAGGACTGGCTCAAGACCAACCTGGCGCGCTTCACAAGCATGCTGCAGGGCCAGCGCGACCTCGCCACTGTCGGCACGAGGCTGCTCTCCGAGCTGGTGCCACTTGTCAATGCGCACCAGGGTCTGATCTATCAAATGGTAATGGAGGCGGAAGGCCATCACTATCTGAAGCTGTTGGCCAGATACGCTGATGATCACCGCAACGGCTACCCCACGAGGTTAAACCTCGGGGACGGGCTCATTGGGCAAAGCGCGCTCGAGAAGCGGCGCATTCATGTCACGGACATTCCGGCCGATACTGTGCGCATCGGTTCTGGGTTGCTGGATGCCGTGCCACGTAGCCTCCTCGTATTCCCAATTATCTTCGAGGACCAGATCAAAGCCGTCATCGCCTTGGCGTCATTGGGCGATTTCGATCAAGCGCAGCTGACGTTCCTCGAGCAGCTGACTACTAGCATCGGCATCGTGCTCAACAGCATCGAGGCCACAATGCAGACCGAAGGCCTGCTGACTCAGTCGCAGGAGCTCGCTGCCGAATTGCAGACCCAGCAGAAGGAGCTGCAGCAGACGAATGATCAGCTTGAGCAGAAGGCCCAACAGCTTGCCGAGCGTAACGTCGAGGTCGAGGCCAAGAACCAGGAGATCGAGCAGGCCCGGCGCGCGCTCGAGGAAAAGGCAACGGAGCTTTCTCTCACGTCGAAGTACAAGTCTGAATTCCTGGCGAACATGTCGCACGAGCTGCGCACGCCCCTCAACAGCATCCTCATACTGGGCCAGCAGCTCACTGATAATCCCGACCGCAACCTCACCGAGAAACAGGTGGAGTTCGCACGCACGATCCACGGCGCTGGCACCGACCTCATGAACCTGATCAGCGATATCCTGGACTTGTCGAAGATCGAGTCCGGAACCGTCTCTGTGGATGCCGAGGAGATCCACTTCACAAACCTGGTCGACACCGTCGCGCGGCCGTTCCGCCACGAGGCCGACCGCCGTCACCTGTCCTTCGACGTAGAGCTCGATTCGCACCTCTCGCGCAGCATCGTCACAGACAGCAAGCGGCTGCAGCAGGTGCTAAAGAACCTCCTATCCAATGCGTTCAAGTTCACCGAGCACGGCGGTGTGCGCCTGCGCATCTCGTCGGTGGGGAGCGGTTGGAGTGTGGACCATCCGTCCCTCACCAAATCCGCGTCCGTCGTCGCCTTCGAGGTGACGGACACCGGGATCGGTGTTTCGGCCGAGAAGCAGAAGATCATTTTCGAGGCCTTTCAGCAGGCGGACGCCAGCACCAGCCGCAAGTACGGCGGCACGGGACTGGGGCTCGCCATCAGCCGCGAGCTTGCCAACCTGCTTGGCGGTGAAATCCAGCTGCGCAGCACGCCGGGCAAGGGCAGCACGTTCACGCTGTACCTCCCACTGAAGTACGCCGGACCGGCATCTCAGAATACCCAGGCGCCGCATGGTGTCGAGCCGCCGCGCGCGACCTATCGTGTGCCGGAGCGCGCAGTCGAGCAGCTGCCCGACGACCGCAACGAACTGCAGTCCGGGGACATGGCACTACTCATTGTCGAGGACGACCCGCACTACGCCCGGATCCTGGTCGATCTGGCGCATGACAGCGGCTTCAAGGTGCTAGTGGCGACAACTGGCGCCGATGCGGTGGCACTTGCCAACGACTATCACCCGAGCGCCATCTCGCTCGATGTTTTCCTGCCCGACATGCTCGGCTGGACGGTTCTTAGCCAGCTCAAGCAGAATTCCGCCACGCGACACATCCCGGTGCAGATCGTCACGCTCGAGGAGGACCGGCAGCACGGCCTCTCGCGGGGGGCGTTCTCCTTCGTCACCAAGCCGGCGACGACCGAAGGGCTGCGCACGGCCTTCTCGCGCATCAAGGAATTCACCGAACCACGGCGCAAGCGGCTGCTGGTGGTCGAGGACAATCCGGTCGAGCAATTCAGCATCAAGCAGCTGTTGGGCCACGACGACATCGACATCGTCACGGCCGAAAACGGCGCTGATGCCTTGGGAATTTTGCGGGGTCAAGGTAGCGACTGCGTCGTCCTTGATTTGAGGCTTCCCGACATGAGCGGTTTCGACGTGCTGGAAAAGATAAGGGACGACGAAAGCCTAACCGACATCCCCGTCGTCGTCTTCACCGGCCGCGAGCTGACCCCGGACGAGGACGCTCAGCTTCATAGCATGGCGCGCAGCGTCGTCGTGAAGGGCGTCGAGTCTCCGGAACGGCTGCTCGATGAGACGGCGCTTTTTCTTCACCGGCTAGTTTCCGATCTGCCGCCCGAGAAGCAGCGCATGCTGGAGCGGCTGCACAGCTCGGACGAGGACCTGATCGGACGCACGGTGCTGCTCGTCGATGACGATGCCCGCAACATCTTCGCGCTCAGCAGCGTGCTCGAGCGGCGCGGCATGAAGGTGCTTACCGCCACGACAGGCAAGGAGGCGATCAGCATCCTGGAGTCGAGGCCGGACGTAGCCATAGCCTTGATGGACATCATGATGCCCGAGATGGACGGCTACCAGACGATGCAGGAGATTCGCAAGGACGAGAAGCTGCGCCGGTTGCCGATCATTGCTCTCACGGCAAAGGCGATGAAGGGAGACCGCGAGAAGTGTGTCGCGGCGGGCGCCTCGGACTATCTGGCAAAACCCGTCAACACCGAACAGTTGCTGGCTGCGCTGCGGATGTGGTTGCACCGCTAATAAAGTAGACCCAATGAACGCCCAAGGTCCCGTCAACATTCTCCTGGTCGACGATCAGCCAGCCAAGTTGCTGAGCTATGAAGTTATCCTGGGGGAGCTGAATGAAAGGCTCATTCGCGCGACCTCGGCGCGCGAAGCACTCGAGGTCCTGTTGAAGAACGACGTCGCCGTCATCCTGGTGGACGTCTGCATGCCCGAGCTCGACGGCTTCGAGCTAGTCAAGATGCTGAGGCAGCATCCCCGCTACGAGAAGACGGCAATCATCTTCATCTCGGCGGTACAGATCTCCGATGAAGATCGCATCCGCGGATACGAGACCGGCGCCGTCGACTACGTTCCAGTTCCGGTAATACCGGAGATCCTAAGGGCCAAGGTCCGCATTTTTGTCGAGCTGCATCGCAAGAGCCGGCAGCTCGAGCAGCTCAACAACGAGCTCGAGACGCGCGTGGCCGAGCGGACGGGGGAGCTAGAGGCCTCGACGGCGCAGCTTCGCGAGAGCGAGGAACGCCTTCGCCTGGCGAGCGAAGCGGCGGAATTCGGTACCTACGTTTATCGGGTAGACGCCGATGAAGTCTATTGGTCGCCCTACCTGAGGCGGTTCGTCGGCCTTGAACAGGATGAACCGCTGACCTTGGAGAAGGCCCTGGAGTTCGTGCATCCGGCCCATCGCGACATGGTCGCGGAGCATATCGCCGGCTACACGGAGGACGCAGACCGGCGTGAGCTCGAGTTCAAGCTAGTCCGGTCGGACGGGGAGGCGCGCTGGTTCCTCGATCGCGGCCAGCCGGTTCAGGTCGAAGCGGGGCCGGGCTGGCGCATCGTGGGCACGGTGCTGGACATCACAGTGCGCAAGCTGGCGGAGGAGCGCCAGAGATTGCTGATGGGCGAGCTCGATCACCGCGTCAAGAACATCCTAAGCAATGTCAGCGCCATCGCCCGTCTTTCGAGCCAAAGGGCGACCTCCGTCGACGGCTTCGTCAAGGCGCTCGACGGGCGCATTCAAGCGATGTCGCGGGCCCATACGCTGGTGCGCCGTGTGGCGTGGGGCGGCGCCGATCTCCACACACTGGTAAGCGAAGCCATGGCGGCTTTCCGCTCGCGTGCCGGCACCAACATCGAAGTCAACGGCGATCCTGTCTACGTCGTGCCAGAACTCACGCAATCCCTGGCCTTGATCATTCACGAGCTTGCCACCAATGCCGTCAAGTATGGCGCGCTGTCGACGCCTGAAGGAGCGGTGACCATCTCGTGGTCGAAGACCAGCTCATCACCGGCGCGACTGCGGTTCGTATGGCAGGAGCGGGGGGGCCCGCCGACCAAGGCACCATCGCAAAAGGGGTTCGGGTTGACCGTGCTCAATGCGGCGGCCCAAGATCTCGGGGCGGCGGCCAGTTGCGACTTCAGTGCTGGCGGCCTGATCTACACGTTGGAAGGGCCCTTTGAAGTGACGCAAAGCGTCATGGGACTCGAGTCGTTTGCCGATGCCCCGCAACACGAGGCCGAGGCCGGCGCGCGGAAGGGGAAGGCCTGCAGGATCCTCGTTGTCGAGGACGAAGGGCTTGTTGCCTTGCAGCTCCAGGCAGATCTTGAAGATGCCGGCCACTCAGTCGTCGGCCCGGCGCGATCGCTAGCGCAAGGGCTGCTGCTTGCCGAGGCGGAGGACATCGACGCGGCCCTTGTCGATGTCAGCCTGGGTCGCGAAAGCAGCGTGCCCATAGCGGATCGTCTCTTGGCCAGGAGCATTCCGTTCGCGTTCGCGACTGGCTACACCGATTCGACAATGCTGCCGGATCACTTGCGCTGCATTCCCCGGTTGAACAAACCTTACGTCGCGCAGGACATCCACCGGATGCTGTATAATCTCGTGCGCGCATAACCCGATTGCGCGCTGGTCACTTCGCCTAACGACGTTGCGGCGTGAGCACTTCTGGCAGTGCGGGACGCTCGTGACAACCATTGCGCCAGTGTACTGGCGCCTCTTCAAGCTCGGCAATGCACATTCGCCCAGCGTTCACCCGACGCGGGCTGAGCTGACCGGTTCATGTTTTTTGAGCGCTCCGACTTCGGCGAGAATGCAGCCGCCGTGTGCGCCGTCTATGTGCTGCACCTCTCTACCCCCTCCCCCTTCCCCCAGAGGGTGCACAACCTGGTGGGCGTCTCGCCTCCCGCACGTCCTGGCGAGACGCCCATTTTGCGTCATGACGGGAACCTTCCCGCCCGTGCCTCGTTGGTGATCAAGCAACTATGTCATTCGACATGACTGGTGCTGGGGGAAGGCTGGGAGTCGTGGCCAACGACGAAGGCAAAGCCAGAGCTGAGCGTTATAGGGCCATGGCTGCCGAAGCGTATGCAATGGCGAACCAGATGACCGATCCGGAAGCTCGGCGCCTCATGCACCAAATGGCGCTCACCTACGACCGTTTGGCGAGAGAGGTCGAGGAATGGGGGCAGCGGTGGGTGGTTCCGACCTTCGTTTCCAACAAGAAGTAGCTATTTTTTGCCTGCCTCTTGCATCGACTTGGGTGGGGCGCCTTCGCGATCTTGCCTAAGGGCGCGTGCCGATGCCGCTGCCAGTACCCGGTAAAGTCAACGCTATTTGATCAGGTTGTTCGGTGCATGACTGCTCACCGCTGAGCAAGCGCCTTGCAATCAGGACAGGGCACGCCAGCGCTGCTATGCCCGCTTGGCCGTCGTGCGCCGCTCGGCGATCTCTGCCAGCCGCTCGTACGCCGCAGCGATCTCAAGCATTGTTTGCTTCTCTTCGGCGTGGCTCAGTTTGTCGGCCTCGGCGCGAGCCTCCTGTGCTCGCTGCCGCCAGTGGCTGGGATCGTCAATCATTCTTGTGCCTAGCATCATGGTTAACGGCACAAGCGTAGGCGAGTTCCTATGCAAGCACTACGTCAAAATACTCAAGACGATGATTTCTTGCGTGCCTCGGCGAAGCTAGCCAAGCGATCATACCGCTCAGCGACAAGCAGCATGGTTCGGCGGGTCTCAGGATCAGTCATCTCGGCGGCGACCCGTCTTGCCTCGGCCGCGAAGGCCCGCCAGCGACTTGCATCATCGCCTTGAGACATGGTTGGACACTCGCCCCCCGAAGTGATCATGGGAAACGGAGTCCAGGGGTGAAGGTTCCCAACACGAGGGTGGCCCTTCAACGCTCGGCAATGCGCGTGTCCAATTTGGTACTGTAGAGGCCTACGGCGGCTCATTCCGGAAGCTTGGCTGCGGCGCCCTTGGGCCAGGCTCGGGTGGGCTCTTATAGTAGAGCGCCATCGCTTCGAGTGCGCCGCGCTTGAGCGCCTCCACATCGCGGCTGTGTTCGCAGGCTACCGACAGCAGCGCCTCCGCTAGCCTGAGACGCCCCTCCTCTGTCGACTTCAGTTCGCCCCCGAAATTGTCTGCGATGCAGTCCCAAGCTTCGTCAAACGCCTGGCCGATCGCCTTAAGCGCAGCCGGTCCATACGACGCGCCATCTATAAGAGGACGGGGTTTTATGCAGGTACTCCCCACCTACCCAGCCAACCTGCGCGCAAAATTCTAGTCGGGCGCTGACGCCTGTCAATACTTGACGCTATGCCTGGAAACGCGTTCCCGTCAGACAGCGGCATTGAGCGATCGCGCCCTCGCGCCCATCCTAGGACGGCCTAGTTGTCTTGAGTGGCAGCGGTGGCTGGATACGGACTGCTTTGTGTCGGGGGGAGTTGAGACACGTGGGCTCATAAGCCCGCTCAGCCGCCGCTGCCAATGCAACCTTCAACTAGGTGCATGCGCGACAATTATCACGTAGGTGACACTTAGGATCAGACCCAGCGTCCAGCGCGCAGCTTTGCTTGTGCGCGCCGATGCAGGTAGGGGATGAGTAATTTATCAGGGTTCGCTCTAATAGCAATGTCGGGCGGGCGCCTATATGGCAGCCATGGGGCGTGTGGCAACCCCCCGGGCGTCTCGCCCACCCTACTCCTGCCTACGCGCGAGACGCCCATTCTCTCCGGCATTGGCCTAGCCAGCTGGCAATACGTTCCGACGCTTTTTTCAGGGTTCGGCCTGATGGAGCCTGGCAGCGCCCAGGCTCAATCATGGACACGACACCGCCGCTATGGTCGTCTTGTGCTGCCCACAACCTCCCAGGGCGCCGTGGTCTTGAGGCCCCGCTTGACGGGCCGTGCGGTGCGCGAGGCGTTGCGGCCTTCCTCGTCAAGCCAGGGCGTCCCGCCTCCGTTGCGCGGGACGCCCACATCCTCAGTCAGTGATGCGGATGCCCGCGATCAGCCTCTGCGTCAAAACAGGTTGGCACAAGACACGCCAGCTGTTGAGCGTGACGATCCTCCACCCTCGTTCGGGCTCGACACGATAGGAGATGGGATTGCGCCGGGCACAGTTGCTACAGGCGTGCTGTGCGTCGCGACCATGGCCGCTCAAATACAAGAAAAAGACCGCGCCCTGACCCCAAGGCCGGGTCCGGTCCTCAGACTGCGAGTATCGCGCCCTGACCTCAGGCCGGGCGGCTCGCGCTCCTGCACTACGCTGGGCTGGCCTTCTTGGATCAACGTCCCGCCGCAGGCTTCAGTGTACCGCTAGGGGGCGAACCCCAGCCGCGGAGAGAAATATCGCACCGATCTTCAGTTGCGAGAGAGGCGAGTTGCGCTCTGACCCTCGGGGCCGGACGGCTCGCAACCGGATGCTATCGGGGCTGATCGTCTGGGAAGCGTGACCCATTGGACAGCTGGTCGCGTCACCGAGGCTGCGGGGAATTTGCGGTGATGTGTACTGCACAGTGGTGACTAGTAGGGCAAACCTCGCAACGGGCGTCCTGCCAATCTACTGATTTTTCAAGGTTTCGTTTCCAAGTTTCGGAATCATAATCCGTAGGTCGCCGGTTCAAGTCCGGCCTCCGCTACCAGCAAGATCGGGGTCCTTCAAAGCTTCGGCCGCCGTCACGCTTGGGTGACAGCGGCCGCGTAACTGGCAATAGGAGCCGGCTCAGGGGGCGCCGCCGCCGGTGCGGCCCCACTGCTCCATCGAGTTCCACCAGCGCTTCGATCCCGTCCGGTAGGACTCCGATCTCCTCGGGTGGGAACGGTAGTTGTCCGCGTCCGCGGGGTAAGACCCGTCGTAGTAGCCGTAGACGCGCGGCCCGGTGTCGTCGCCGAACCAGGCGCACTGACGCTCGCCGTAGCTCCACCAGCAGCGGTAGTCGGCCTGCGTAACCACCGAGGACGGGGCCTGCACGCCGGTGACACCGCCGAGCGGCGATGCGAACGAGGATGCCGGCAACAGGGCCAGCAGGGCCACGCCCACCGCTCCCAGGCCAATGTGCTTTGCAAGAGTGCTAGTGATCATATTGCGCATGTGTCGCTCTCCGCCTTTGGTTTAGAAACTCGGATGGGCCAGTCTGGTTCCCGCGATCGTCACCGCGGGAAGATCACGAGTGGCACCAACGCGGCTGCAGGTGCCTCCGATCCTGAACAAGCGCGGCACGCAGGACGCGCAAAGCAGCACTGGCGGCTCCCCCGGCTGATGCCGTAGACTGACGGTGCAAAGCGCACGCCGATAGATCGCAAACCGGCGGCAACACCCCGCAGGGAGGAAGCACATGAGAAAAGCAGCCGTTTTGGCCGTTTCGCTTGCGGCAGCAGCTCTGTTGACGCGCGAGGATGCCCAGGCCCAGGCAGGGTTTCCGCCGCCGCCGCCGAAGGTCAGTCCCGCAGCCGGCGTCATCGATATGCACGTGCACTCGCATCCCGACGTGTTCGGCCGCAACTTGGACGACATTGACGTTGCCCAGCTGGCCAAGTCGCGCGGCATGCGCGGAATCGTGCTGAAGAACCACGTGGCCGAGACCGCGAGCCGTGCGGCGCTCGCCATGCGAGTGGTGCCAGGCGTCGAGGTGTTCGGCGGCGTCGTTCTGAACAAGGCCGTCGGCGGCATCAATCCCGATGCGGTCGAGTGGATGCACCGCACCTACGGTGGGCGTGGCAAGATCGTGTGGCTGCCGACGTTCGAGTCCGACAAGCACGTCAAGACGCTCTCCAAGCCCGATGCGGTCGGCCTGACGGTCGCGCCCAACGGCAAAGTGTCACCAGAGATGGAAGCGGTGCTGAAGATCGTTGCGCGCGAGAACCTGCTTCTGGCCACCGGCCACGTGCACCCCGAGGAGATCATCGCGGTGGTGAATCGAGGGCGCGAGCTCGGCGTCAAAAACATGCTCGTCAATCACGCCCTCACCAACGTGCCTGGCCTCAGCATGGCGCAGGCCAAGCAGGTGACCGACATGGGGGCCGTGATCGAGATCTGCTTCCTGCAGTTCCTCGCGGGACCCAACGCGCCGCTGCCGTTCCTCACGCACTGGACGCAGGTCAACGCCAAGCACGTGGCTCAGGCGGTGAAGGAGCTGGGCGCCAATAGCGTGCTGATCTCCTCCGACCTCGGTCAGAGCGGCAACATGGTGCACCCGGACGGCCTCGAGACGGCGATCGTGGCCATGAAGAAGGAGGGCGTGTCCGACGCCGATATCGACACCATGATGCGCAAGAATCCGGCGCGATTGCTCGGTCTATAGAGCAAGGCTGGCGGCCCTGCTGGGTAGCGGCTAAGCGGCGGCCAGCCGCTCCGTCCCGGAGCCGCCGCATGGCGTTGCCGGCTCGTCCGCGGCGACGTCCTTTTCGAGCAGCATCACGCTGCCCGCGTCGGGGCTCGACCTCACCGAGAAGCCGGCCTTGCGCGCCAGGTGCAGCATCTTTGCGTTGGTGGCGAGCGTCTCGCCCGTCATGCGGGCGACGCCGGCGGTTGCCGCGCGATTGAGGCAGCTTGCCGAGCAGCAGGCTCGCGAGCCCCCGGCCCTGCCAGTCCTCGGCCACCGATACCGCGAACTCCGCCACCGATCGGTCCTTGCCGCGCGCGTACCTGGCCTCGGCCACCACCGTCTCGCGGCCCTCCTCGAACACCTCGGCCACCAGGGCCAGGTGATCGCAGTAGTCGATGTTGGTGAAGCGCTTGATCAGCTCCGGCGGCAGGTTGCGCATGGGGCTCATGAAGCGGTTGTAGCGCGCCGGCCCCGGCAGGCTGCCGAAGAAGGCCTCGGTCACGTCCTCGTCCTGCGGCAGCACCGGCCGGACCACCACCCGCCGGCCGCCGGCCAGGCTCACCACATCGATGAGCTCGGCCGGATAGCGATGGATCTGGTAGAGCATGGCGTCGCTTCCCGCTTGCCGGCCAGAGGTCAGGCGGCCTTCTGCGCCGCCGACGGATCGAACTGGGCGGCCGTGATGTGGCCGGCCGGACCGACGACGATCGCCGCATCCTTGAGGGCGTAGGCCACGGCGAGCCCCTTGCGGTCGAGGATGAACGACTGCCCCCGGCTCAGGATGACGTCGCGCGGGTCGTCGGCCTGCGTGACCCACACAACTCCCTGCACGGCCGTGACCTGCAGGCCCTTGCCGGCGTCGATGCGATGGATAGACCCGGTTGCGAGCTGCACCGGCTGGATGTCGAGGACGTGTTCCATGGCCTGTCTCCGTAGTCATGCGCCACATTCATGATCCTGGCGCATTGATAAGTTGGGCGATCCGTGCTCAGATCGCGGCGTTACTGTAGGAAATAGGGCAATCTGCGCACTGCAACAAACGATCATTTCTCACCGAATGCATGAGCCCAGGGAATGCATAAAGGAATGCATAGGAAACGCTTCAACCTGCCGCCGCTGGACCTCATCCAGGGCTTCGAGGCGGCCGCCAGGACGCTCAGCTTCACCAAGGCGGCCGAGGAGCTGTTCATCACCCAGTCGGCCGTCAGCCGCCAGATAAGGGCGCTGGAGGACCATCTGGGCGTGGCACTGTTCGAGCGGCGCCCGCGCACCCTGGTGCTGACCGACCACGGGCGCATCCTGCAGGGCGCCGCCACCGAGTTCCTGGAGCGGCTGCAGGACACCACCAACCGGCTGCGCAGCGACGGCGGCACGCCCCATCTCACCGTCACCACCACCGGCGGCTTCGCCTCGCTGTGGCTGATCCCGCGCCTCAGGAGCTTCACCGCGCTCCACCCCGACGTCGACGTGCGCATCTCGGCCAGCTACAAGACCGTCAACCTCGAGCGCAGCCTGGTGGACGTCGCCGTGCGCTACTGCCAGGCCGAGGAGGCGCAGGAGGATGCCATCCGCCTGTTCGGCGAGGAGCTGTTCCCGATCTGCAGCCCCGCGCTCATGAGCGACAACGCGCAACCCCATCAAGACGCTGGGCGACCTCACCCAGCACGCGCTGCTGCACATCGACGAGGCGCGCGGGCCGCTCGACTGGGACACCTGGCTCGCCGCGCAGGGCCATGCCGGGCTCAAGCCGGCGGCTTCCATCCGCTTCGACAACTACGAGCAGATGATCCAGGCGGCGCTGAGCGGCCAGGGCGTCGCCATGGGGATCGGCCGTCTGGTAGCCGCGCTGATCGAGGCGGGCCGGCTGGTGGCGCCGTTCTCCAAGAGCGTGATCGGCTCGCGCTCCTATTTCGTCATCCGCTCCACCGTCACCCGCGAGCGCCCGCACGTGCGGGCCTTCGTCGATTGGCTGATCGCGGAGGCGAAGGCGGCGCTGACTGCCGACGGTAAGGAGGGCGGCGCTAGCTCCCGACCACCAGCGGGGCGGTCAGGCGGCGCAGCGCGGCGAGCGCGCTCAGCGCCGTGATCTTGCCGGTGCGCGGGTTCTCCTCGGAGGGGATGTTCTCGATCGTCATGGTGAGGTCCGAGCTGTCGGACTTGACGATGATGGTGTGCACGTTGCGCGTGACGCCGGGATCGGCCCAGATCTCGATGCGCGTGCGATCGGGGCCGATGCCGGCGAGCGACAGCGCGATCGCCACGTTGACGTTGGCCGGAAAGCCCGCGATCGCCTCCCGCGCGGAGCCTTCGAACACGCGCAGCGGCTCCGTGAGGCCATCGACCGAGATGCCGCGCTCCACCAGCAGCGGCGCGCCGGCGAGCCCCTTGGGCGGCTTGCGCGTGACGATCCTGGCAGATGCGATCTTGCCCTCGGCGGCAGCGCGCACCGCGTCGAGGCCCAAGAGCGCGCCGGTCGGCACGATGATGCGCGCGCCCGTTGCGCGTGCGCGGTCGACGAGATGCATGTGATCGATGAGCATGCCGACCGACAGCGGCATGAAGATGCGCCCGCGCTCGATCGCCGGCGTGGCAACTGCGGCGAACTGTGCCGACGGCAGGCATTCCACCACCACGTCGGCGATCTCCGCCAGCGCAGCGAGCCCGACGATTGCCGGCGGCGACCCTGAACTTCGCCATGGCGGCGCGGGCCTTGGCCTCGTCGCGCACCGACACGGCCGCCAGCGTCAGGCCGGGAATGGCGCCGGCATCGAGGCTGCGGGCAATCGGCAGGCCGATGGCGCCGAGGCCGGCGATCGCGACTTTCAATGGTGCCATGCCGAGCGTTCGCCTCAGTTCAGCAGTGCGAGGGCGGCGCGATAGCCCATGCGCTTCTCCGGCGCCACGGGGAAGCGCCGCCGCACCCGCTCGATCAGGCGCGCCACGTCGTCCTTGCGGCGCGCCTCGACCGCGCAGTCGAGGAAGAACTGCTCCAGCACGTCCTGCTGCGCGTGGCTGCCGCCGAGCCGGCTCATGCCGGCAAGCGCCGGCCGCATCAGGTCGCAGGCGCGGCCAGGATCGCCCTTGGCACGCGCCAGGATCGCCTCGGCGATCGGCAGCGCATAGGCCCGCACCAGCGGCCCCGGCCCGCCCGCGGGCTGCTCGGGCGCCATCCGCAGCGCCTCGATCATGCGCCCGGCTGCGTCCCAGCGCCTCGCCGCGCACGAGCGCCAGCATCCAGTGCGGCTGCGTGAACGGCGACAGCACGTCGCCGATGCGCGCCTCCGCCCGGTCGGCCAGCTCGGCCCAGCGGTTGCCGGCGTCGACGCCCTGCCGCTGCAGCCTGAACAGCATGGAGACCGCGTTCTGGATGTCGGTCGTGAAATCGGGTTGCGACTGCGTCAGCGGCGAGGCGAGGTTGCGGAAGCGCCGGTCGTAGAGGTCGAGCACCTTGTCGAACTCGCCGCGCTCGTAGTGGTAGAGCCCGCGATGCCACCACAGATGGTGCAGAAGGTTGTTGCCGCCTTCCCAGTTGGGCTCGAGCGTCTCCAGCCAGGCGATGCCCTCCTCATGCCGGCCCTGCATCTCCAGCACGTGGGCGATGGCGTGCGTGGCCCACAGGTCGTCGGGCGTCAGCGCCACGGCCTCGCGCCCCGACTTCTCAGCCACCGCGTAGTCGCCGAGCTCCTCGTGGGCGAAGCAATGGCAGCCGAGCATGCTGGCGAAGGCCGGCAGCTCACGGCCCCAGTGCCGCAGTGCGGCGTCGGCCTGCGCGCCCATCAGGTCGGGCCGGCCGTGCCAGAACGCATTGAAGTGGTGCAGGCGGAAGGCGATCAGGTCCAAAGGGTGCTCGTCGAGGATCTGCTCCCAGTTGCGCAGCGTGGCATCGATGTCGCCCGCCACCCAGGTCGCCAGCGCCTCCACATGCGCCTGCTCGCGGCGAGTGGTGCCGGCGGAAAGGCCGCGCGCCTTCCCCAACTCCTCGCGGGCGGCCGGCAGGCTCGCTGCATTGAACGGTGTCATCAGGAAGTAGCCGCGCAGCGTGTGCCCGAAGGCGAAATCCGGATCGGCTGCGAGCAGTTTGCCCGCGCGCTTGGGCGTATCCGCGCGATACTTGAGGAACCCCAGCACCGCGTCGTTGAACAGGCCCGCCGTCTCGGCGGAGCTGGTGGAGAGCGCAAGGCCGTGCAGATCGGTCGTGGACATGCGTCCTCCGGGTGGGAACGGGCAGATTAGGCCAGCCCCATGGGTCCCGCAACGCTACGCCACGCCACGCCATTGTCCGACGGGAGGTTGATTGTCGCCTGGGAATTCCCCCGCTAGTGTTGGCGTCAATAACAACGAGCCGACATACAGGGAGAGCCCAAGTGAAAAGACTAGCCCTCGCTGCCGCCGCAGCGCTGCTCGCCGCAACGCTCACGAGCCCGGTTGGCGCCCAGCAATACCCCGAGCGGCCCATCAAGATGATCGTGCCGTGGGCTGCCGGCGGCGACACCGACAACATCTTCCGTCCGCTGGCCCCGCAGCTGCAGAAGCACCTGGGCCAGACCATCGTCGTCGCCAACGTCACGGGCGCGTCCGGCACGGTGGGGGCGCGCGAGGCCAAGGGCGCGTCGGCCGACGGCTACACGCTCTATGCCGTGCACGACTACATCCATCTCGTGCACTACTCGGGTCTGACCGACGTCAGCTATAGGGATTTCGAGCCCATCTGCCTGGTGGCCGCCACGGCCTCGGTGCTGACGGCCAGCCCGAAGACGCCGTGGAAGAACTGGGAAGAGTTCCTGGCCGACGCCAAGGCCCGGCCCGGCCAGATCACGGTTGGCGCCACGCTCAGCTCCACCAGCCACATCTTCCCCGCGACCATCGAGAAAGCCGCGGGCATCAAGCTCAAGTACGTGTCCTACGAGGGCCTGGCGCCGCGTATGACGGCGATCCTGGGCGGCCATATCGACCTCACCGACTCCAATCTGACGCAGAAGGGCAAGGTCGAGGCCGGACAGCTCAAATTTCTCGCCATCGCCACCGAGAAGCGCGATCCCGAGATGCCGAGCGTGCCCACGCTCAAGGAGCTCGGCTACAACATCGTCTACGAGGTGGTGCGCGGCCTGATGGTGCCGAAGGGCACGCCGGCACCCGTGCGCGCCAAGCTGGTCGAGGCCTGCGGCAAGGCCACCTCGGAGCCCGAGTTCGCCAACTCGATGAAGCTGCAGGGCACCCGCGTCGCCTTCCTGGACGACAAGCAGTACGCGGCTTTCCTCGACAAGATCGACGGCGAGAACAAAACCATCATGGCGGACCTCGGGCTCCTCAAGAAGTGAGGGGCCCCATGCGGCTCGGGCGCGACGGCATCGCGGGGCTGATCGGCCTCGCGATCTCTCTCCTGCTGCTGCCGCACGCCTTCGGCCTGCCGCGGCTGCCGATCGTGCCGATCGGTCCGGGCTTCTATCCGGCGCTGGTGCTGGTCTTCTTGGGCGTCACGTGCGCGCTGCTGGTGGTGCAGGATGCACTCGCGCAGCGGCGAATGCCGGCTGGCGCAACAGCAGCGCCGGCGGGCCCGAAACTCGCCTACGGCCTGGTGGCGGGCGCGTTCGTGGTGGTCGCGGCCTACATTGCCCTTTTGCCGCTGCTCGGCTTCCGCATCGCCACCGTCCTGTTCGTGGTCGTGTTTCAAGTCCTGCTGGAACGCCCGACGACCTTGCGCCAATGGCTGGTGTTGGCGGCCCTCGCGATCGGGACCTCAGGCGTCACCTATCTGGCGTTCGAACGCTATCTCTCGGTGCTGCTGCCGCGCGGCGCCTGGACGGGCTGGTGAGCCATGCTGGACCTGCTCGGCGCCGGCATCCTCACGGTCCTGCAATGGAAGTACCTGCTGCCGCTGCTGCTCGGCACTTTCGCCGGCGTCGTCGGCGGGGCGCTGCCGGGCTTCACCATCACCCTGACCGTGATCGTGATCCTGCCGTTCACCTACGGGCTCGACCCGCTGGCGGGGCTGGCGGCGATGACCGGCGTTTACGTCGGCGGATCCACCGGCGGGCTGATAACGGCGTGCCTGCTCGGCATTCCCGGCACGCCGTCGGCGATCGCCACCACCTTCGACGGTTTTCCGATGGCGCGCAACGGCGAGCCCGGCCGCGCCATCTGGCTGGGCGTGTGGGCCTCGGTGTGGGGCGGGCTGCTGGGCGCGCTGTTCCTGGTGTTCGTCACCGGCCCGCTGGCGCTCGATCGCGCTGGAGTTCGGGCCCTGGGAGTACTTCTCGCTGTTCGTGCTGGCGATGGCGATGGTGGCGGGCCTGGCCGAAGCCTCGCTGCTGAAGGGGCTCATCTCTACGGCGATCGGCCTGCTCATCACCGTGATCGGCACCGACCCGATCGCCAGCGTGCCGCGCTTCACGTTCGGCTCGGCCTTCATCGGCGGCGGCTTCCCGTTCCTGCCCGTGCTGATCGGCATCTTCGCCTTTGCCCAGATCATGACCGACATCGAGAAGCTCAAGGACCCCCAGCGCGCCGCCACGGGCGTGCTGCGCACGACCTTCGAGCGGTTCTCGCATCTCAAGGTCAACTGGGAGATCTTCCGCCAGCCGTTCCTGCTGCTGTGGTCGACAATCGTCGGGCTGATCATCGGCATCCTGCCGGCGATCGGCGGCAGCGCGTCGAGCGTGATGGCCTACGACCAGGCCAAGAAGTTCTCCAAGACGCCTGAGAAGTTCGGCAAGGGCCACCCGGAGGGCATCATCGCGTCTGAGGCCTCCAACAACGCCAACGTCTCGGGCTCGCTGATGACCATCATGGCGTTCGGCATTCCGGGCGATGCCGTCACCGCGGTGATGCTGGGCGCCATGACCATCCACGGCATCCAGTCGGGCCCGCTGTTCGTGTCGCAGAACCCGGGGCTCGCCTACGGCATCTACGGGGCCTACATCCTGGCCCACCCGCTGATGCTCATCATCTGCTTTGCGGCCATGCCGCTGATGCTGCGCCTCACCGCCGTGCGGCTCGCGGTGCTGGCGCCGGTGATCATGGTGTTCTGCGTGATGGGCGCCTACGCGATCAACAACTCCATGACCAGCGTCTACGTGCTGCTGATCTTCGGCGTGGTCGGCTACGTGCTGGTGAAGGCGGGCTTCCCGCTGGCGCCGCTGATCCTGGGGCTGATCCTCGGCGACCAGATCGAGATCAACCTGATCCGCGCCATCATGACCGACGACAACCCCTGGCTGTTCCTGACGCGGCCGATATCGGGCGGCCTGCTCGCCGCCGCGGCCCTCTCCGTAGCGCTCGCTATCTGGCAGCACCTCCGGCACCAGAAGCGCACGCGCCGGCGCCGAGGACGCGGACTTCTGAGCCCGAGGGCGCCGGTGGTATCGGGCGCCTCGAAGCTCCGCACAAGCGGCGCGGGTGCGGCACCATCCAGGCCGGTACAGATCCTGGACTGGATGCGAACGGCGCAGACCGCTCATAGTGACACTCTGGCTCGCCAGACCCATGCAAGAAAGGGTTGAACCATGTCAGACCGTCGCCGCATGACCATGAGCGACCTCCAGTCTGCCCTGCCCGAGCTGGCGGCGGAGGCGCGGGTCCGCGCACTCGAGTTCGAGGAGCGCCGCAGGCTGGCACCCGACTTCGCCGACAAGCTGAAGCAGGCCGGGGCGTTCAAGATCCTAGTTCCGGCCGATACCGGCGGGCTCGGCGGCTCGCTGCCGCAGCTCCTGGAGATCGCCATGGCGCTGGCCGAGGCCGACGCCTCGACGGGCTGGGTCACGGCGCACGCCAACATCTGCGCGGGCTTGATCTACGCCTCGGCCGAGCCGCGTTTCCGAGACGAGTTCTTCGCCGATCCCGGCGCCTGCGCCGCCTGGAGCAACCTTCCGCGCGTGAATGTGGTGGAGGAGGCGGACGGCATCCGCATCACCGGCAGCTGGAGCTTCGAGAGCGGCTGCACGGCGGCGACGTTCGTCGGCGGCATGGTGAGCCTGTCGCCGACCCCGAAGGGCACGCCGCGCTTCGTGGCGGCGCTTGCGCCGGTCGGCGAGGCGGTGATCGAGGAGACCTGGGACCCAGTCGGTCTGGCGGGCACCGGGAGCCACGATGTGCATTTCCGCGACGTGCTCGTGCCGTGGCACCGCACGTTTGCCTGGCCCGCGGGCCGCGCACGATCGACGTATCCGACGGCGGTTTTCCCAGGCAATGTGTGGTTCATCTCCATCTGCGCTGCCGCCACGCACCTGGGGCTCGCGCGCCGGGCACTGGACGAGGCCCGCGCCGAGCTCAAGGGCAAGACCGACCGCTACACGCAAAAGCCGCTGCTCGAGCATCCCGCCACCCAGCGGAGCCTGGAAGCGGCCGAGGGGCTCTGGTTTGCCTGCCGCGCGGGCCTGAGGGAAGCGCTGGGCACCATTTGGGAGGCGGCTATGCGCGGCGAGCCGGCGACGGCGGAGATGGCTCTTGCGGCGCGGGTTGCGGCAGTCACGGCGACGCAGCGCGGGGCCGAGATCGTGCGCGTCGCCTACGACGTGTCGGGTGCCAGCGCCGTGCGACGCTCGGGCGTGCTGCAGCGATTGATGCGAGACGCGAGCTGCCTGACGCATCATGTGTCCGCCAACCAGGCGTCCTACGAAACAACGGGCCGGGTGCGCTGTGGCATCGACCCGCTGACCTTCCGCGTGTAGAGACCGCCGACGCCGGCAGCGACAGGGCGACGGCGCCACCCGCCTCGCCTCCACGCCCGGCCCGCCGACGGCTCCGCGCGAGTGGGAAATGCTCGTTGATTGAACCGGCATGCCGGTGACGCGCATCTACACCCGTGGCAGATGCAACGCGACGGTGGGCACTACTCGTGGGGCCTGCTGAGCGCTCACGGATGCCGGCTCGAAGCGGCCCCGCGGAGCACAGGTTGTGCTCTCAACCCGTGACGGCGGCTCGGGCAATTGGAGCGCGCGCCAACCGCGCCGGCGCGGTTAGCGATTTGTCAAGGTTACCAATTTCCTAGCCCGTCGCGCTCAATCGCGGGCATTCATCGTTAACGCATGCCCCCTATTTTGCATCGCTGCAGGTTGGGGTGCGGGTGGCGTACATGCGTAGCGGACTGGCTCGAGTTGGTGAAACGCGCTGGACAGTACCAATCGATGGTGCACCGCGCAGGCCCGCCGATCGCCTGCAGGCCCAGCTGACGAAGCTTCTGCCGCGTCTTCGCCTCGCGGTGATCCACGGCGGCGACAAGCGCGCCGATCAGGCCGTCATCCATCAGACCGGCAATCCGCGGTCGTGGAAGAGCTACGAGGGCGTCGCGTGCGACATCGCCGGCGCGATGCGGCGTCTGGGCTGCGGCTACGTCACCGTATTTGCCGACGACATGCAACTTGGCCGCCGCCTCGTGGAAGAGCGCGTGCACATCGCCTGGCTGAACACGGGCGGAGTGCAGGGGCTGAGCTCGATCGCGCATGCGCCGGCCATGCTGGAAATGTTCGGGGTGCCCTACATCGGGCATGATCCGCTGTCCGCCGCCACGCTCGACAACAAGCACTACTTCAAGCGCCATCTGCTGGCGCTCGGCATCCCGACCGCGCCCTTCATCCTCTGGCACCCCAGGCAATCCCCGGCCGATCCGATCGCCGACCCGCGCTTTCTTTCCATGCTCGTCGACTGCGAGAGCGGCTTCGTGGTGAAGCCGGTCTCGGGCCGCGCCTCGCTGCATGTGCACTACGTCGAGTATCCGCGCGATGTCGCCGAGGTGGCGCACGACGTGGCGAAGGTCACCGGCAACCACGTGCTGATCGAGAAGTTTCTGCCCGGCAACGAATACTGCATCGCCGTGTGCGGTCCGCTGATCGCCCGCGGCGGCCAGCTCGAGTGGCTCGACCACCCGTTCTCGTTCGCCGCCATCCAGCGCCGGCTCGCCAGCAACGAGTTCGTGTTCACGTCGATGGACTTGAGCCCCATCACCGACGAGCGCATCCGCCTGCTCACGCCAGAGGCGGACGCGACGGTGCTGAGCTCGCTCACCAAGCTCGCCGATCAGCTCTACACCGGCCTGCCTCTGCAGACGCTGGTTCGCCTCGACGTGCGCGCCGACAAGAACGGCCGCCTGTTCGTGCTCGAGGTCAACCCCAAGCCGGACCTCAAGATGCCCGACGGGCTCGCGACCAGCCTCGTATGCGCGGGGCTCGAGAGCCACGGCATGAGCTACGACGACCTCGTTCTGGCGCTGTTTGCAAACCGCATGGCGGGCTTGCTCGACGGATCGGAACCGATCCGCGGCGACATCGTCCGGCTGATCGAAGACTGACGGAATGAAGGCGGAATAAGGCCAAGCTCAATGACCAATACCCAGACGCTGGCACGACGCATCGCTGACGCGGCCACCATGTTCGCGGTGTCGGCCGCCTGCCTGATGCTTCTGATCTTCGTCGCCTACGGCAAGGCGTCGCGCACGTTCGAGCAGCTGCTGATCGAGAAGCTGGTCGCGCAGGGTGAGCTCATTCAGAGCGCGGCCGAGACCTACGTCCGGCCCGGCATCCCGCTGCGTCAATGGGCCGGCTACCACCAGACCACCGAGCCGATGGTCAAGGCCGACGAGTTCCTGATCGCCATGATCGCCTTCGACCGCGAGGGTGATCCCGTCTTCACGGCTGGCGACCGCACCATCCGGCCGCTCGATCCCGCGCACGGGCAGTTGATCGCCAATGGCGCGGTCGAGCTGCGCACCTCCGACCGCACGCTGCAAGTGATCCTCCCGCTGCGCAACAAGTTCGAGCGGGTGGGCGATCTCATGCTGGCCATGGATCGCGGCGAGGTCATCGCGAAGGTGCAAACGGCATTCCTGCCGATCCTGGTGCTGGCCGGGATCGCCAGCACGTTTTTCTCCATCGTCGTGTTCGCCTCCTGGCGGGCGCCCGAGACCAGGCAGAAGCGCCGCGCGGCGATCACCTTTGCGGCGACGTTCCTGGTCGTCGCAGCCGGCATCGTGCTGACCATGGTCTCGGTGTTCTCCGACGGCGCCCAGTCCAAGGGCCGCGCGCTGGCCGACTCGTTGGGGCAGCGGCTCGACGACATCGCCAACTACAAGCTGCAGCTCGATCAGATCGACGGCCTGGGCGCCATGCTCAGCGAGTATCGCCGCCTCAACACCGACGTCACCGCGGCCAGTATCGTCGTCAACGGCCGCATCGTCGAGCACACCGACCCATCGGCGATCGGCCGCTTCTGGGCCACCGATCCGTCGACATACGAGTACCGGGTCAACATCACGCCGCCCGATCATCCGCGCAACATCCAGGTGGTCGTGGCCCTGCCCAGAAGCATCGTCTACTGGCAGGTGGCACGCAGCGTGAAGAATTTCGCCGCCCTGTTCGTGGCATCGGCCTTCTTCGCCTTCCTGTTCATGCAGGTGGCGCAGGCCACCCAGCACGCGCGGCGCGCCACCGGCGACAGCGGCGACTGGCGCTCGGCTGCCGCGCTCGACCTGGTGAAGCCGATCTTCTTCCTGGCCGTGTTCGTCGACCATCTGAGCTACGCCTTCCTGCCGCAGTTCGTGAGCGGCCTGGTGGCGGCCGAGGGCCTGCCCCAGAACTACGTGGCAGCGCCGTTCACCGCCTACTATCTGTGCTTCGCGCTGGCGCTGATGCCGGCCGGCCGCTTCGAGGCCCGGTTCGGGTCCAGGCCGCTGATCCTGGGCGGCCTGTTCCTGACCTCGGTGGCGCTGCTGGCCATGGCGTTCTCGCCGACCTTCCTTGGGATCCTGGCAGCGCGTGCGTTCGCCGGCATCGGCCAGGGCATCCTGTTCATCGGCGTGCAGTCCTACGTGCTGGCCAAGGCCGCGCGCGAGAACCGCACCAAGGCGAACACGATCATCGTGTTCGGCTTCCAGGCCGGCATGATCTCGGGCATGGCCATCGGCTCGCTGCTGGTGAGCCAGATCCAGCCCACCGGCGTATTCATGCTGGGCGGGGTCGTCGCCGGCCTTGCCACCTTCTACGCGATCTGCGTGCTGCCTTGGGAGCGTATCGTGCGCGCGCCGCCACGCCGGCCACGCACAGTTCGGGCGAGGTGTGGCGCGAGATCGGCCTGATGCTGCGCGATCTCGAGTTCATGAAGACCATCTTGCTGGTCGGCATTCCGGCCAAGGCCGTGCTCACGGGCGCGGTGCTGTTCGCTATGCCCCTGCTGCTGCACGCGCGCGGCTTTGCGCAGGAGGACATCGGCCAGATCACCATGATCTACGCCGGCTGCGTGATCTTCGCGAGCTCGTTCGCCGCCAACCTCGCCGACAGGCATTGGGACACCAAGCGGGTCCTGTCGTGGGGCGCGGTGCTGACGGCGGCGGGGCTGATGACCATCGGCGCCAGCGATACGCCGGCGGTCACGGGCAGCCCGTGGCACTTCGTGCTGGCTGCCGCGCTGACGATCGGCGGCATCGCCATCGTCGGGCTGGCGCACGGCCTGGTCAATGCGCCGGTGGTGACGCACGTGGCGGATACGAGCGTTGCCGCACGCATCGGCGCCGGCCCCGTGGCGGCGGCCTATCGCTTCCTCGAGCGCCTGGGCCACGTCCTGGGTCCCGTAATCGTCGCCCACCTGTTCGTACACCTCGGGACGACGGCCATCGCTTTCACCTGGATCGGCGTGGGCATTCTCGCGCTCGGCCTGTTGTTCTTGATATCGGCGCGAGGCGACCTCGCCCGCAACGTTCGCGAGGAGCACGCGTGATGACCAAGTCGATCCACAGAGCGCCCTGGCGCATTCTGAGCGGCCTCGCGTTGGCGCTGGCGATCTTCGCCTCCCTCACCGCAGAGGCGCGGGCCAGCGGCACCACCACCTTCACCGACTGGTTCAAGGTCGGGTCGGCGGTGCTGGAGGACTGGGACATCTCGGTGTCCCCGACCGATCCGCTCAAGGTGCGCATCCGGCCCAAGCGCACGAGCAACAGTCAGCCGTTGCGGCGGATCATGGTGCTCTATCCGAGGCCATCCTCGGCCTACGATACCGCCATCACCAAGGTCCTGTCGGTGATGGCCGACAAGCGTGTGAACGTCGAGTTCACGGTGCACAACTTCAAGATCGAGGACGGGCTCGGCCGTGCGGCCATCGAGGCCGCCGAAGCCGGCAACTACGATCTCATCCTGTCGATGGGCTCGGAGTTCGACCGCCTGGCTTTGGGCCAACTACCGCGGCGGACGGCTGCCGGTGATCTCGGTGTGCTCCAAGGACCCGGTGCTGCTCGGCCAGGTCGAGGACTACAACAAGGGATCGGGCACCAACTTCGCCTTCACCTCCCTCAACATGCCGATCGACGCGCAGATGTCCTACGTGCTGCAGCTGCGCCCCGAGCTGAAGAACCTGGCCATCCTCGTCGATGCCCACAACGTGAGCGCGGTGCAGACGCAAGCTATCCCGGCCAAGGAGTATGCGCGCGCCCGCGGCGTCAGGGTGCTGGACCTCGTCGTCAAGAATCCCAAGCAGGTCAAGGAAGAGCTGGCCGTGCTGGTGCGCGACGCGGTGACCGCGATGCGCAAGAACGATCCCGAACTCGCCAACAGCCTGTTCTGGATAACCGGCAGCACCGCGGTGTTCGCCGAGATCGCCACCATCAACGCGCACTCCTTCCGGGTTCCGGTGCTCAGCGCCGTTACCGACGTGGTGCTGCCCGGCGACGACAGCGCCGTGCTGTCGGTGGGCATCAGCTTCGAGAGCAACGCGCACCTTTCGGCGATCTACATCACCGAGGTGCTCGACAAGCGCCGCAGCGCCGGCCAGATGCCGGTCGGCGTTGCCTCGCCGCCCGACGTGGCCATCAGCTTCCGCAAGGCGCGCGAGATCGGCATGCGCATTCCCTTCGCCCTGTTCGAGAGCGCGACGCGGATCTTCGACAACGACGGCAATCAGGTGCGTCCCGAGTTCGTTCGCGGTTCGACGCAGTAGGGTTTTGAGCCAATAGCGGCGGCCCAGCCGAGCCGCGGTGAGAAGGGTGCGGGGTAACAGGTATGCTACGGGCGAAACAGGCTGCGGGCCGCACCAGCGAGGCCGCCACCGGGCGCGGCGTGGCCAGCGCGACCCGTCGTCGCAACGACCGGCGCATGGACGCTGGAAAGCTGCAGCAGGCGATCCTTGAGATCGCATTCGACGCGACCGCGCCAGATGCGCTTGTCCGGCGCTCGCTGGAAGTCTTGCAGGAGGCCTTCGCCGAAGCTGCGGTTGTCGTATCGCTGGCGCAGGAGGGCACGCCCCAGCTGGCGCACCACGCGCTTGATGGATTGGCTGCCGACCTCCACCAGGACGGCGACGCCTCCCCCGCTGCCGCGGCTTTCGCCAGCGGCAAGAGCATTTGCGTGTCCGACCTCGGCAAGGATACGCGCTACAATACCGCTACGCGCACGCGAGGCTGGCTGGCATGCTGTGCGGAGCCCTTGCTGGCAGCCTCGGGCGACAGGCTGGGTGCCGTCTCGCTGTACTTCAAGCACGCCAAGCTCGTCGCCCGGTATCGCCGCCTGCTGCGTGAGCATGCCGCGCCGCTGCTGACGGCGTGCCTCTCCGCACGCCCTGCCGGCGCGCCGCCCGTGGCGCAGCCCGACCGGTTCGCCTCGCTCGCCGCGACCATTCCCGGCGTCGTCTATCAGCGCATCGTCAACCCGCAGGGCGACATCCGCTACACCTACATCAGCGAAGGCGCCCGCGAGTTCTTCGGCGTCGCGCCCGCGGAAATCATCAAGAACCCCGATGTCCTGTTCCGCACCTTCAGCGAGGAATACAAGGCATCGTTCAAGCAACGCCTGCTTGCCGCCTCCCAGGCCCTCACCACCTGGGACGTGGAAGCGTCGATCGTCACGCCGGAGGGGCGGATCAAGTACACGCACGCCATCGCCAGGCCCGAGCGGCTGAGCGACGGCTCGGTTCTGTGGACCGGCGTCACCCTGGATGCGACCCGCATCAAGGAGGCGGAGACCGCCGCCGCCCAAATGGAGGCGCGCACCCGCACGGCCATCGTGGAAAGCCTGTCGCAGGGCTTCCTGCTGTACGATGCGGCCGACCAGCTGGTCATTCGCAACTCGCACTTTCTCGATCTCTACCCCAACCTGCACGAGCAGGCGCAGTCGGGTGCGCGCTACTCGGACGTGGTGTACGCCGAGCTCGCCGAGCGGCGAGTTTCCGCTGCGGGCCGAGCCGTTGGCGCTGGCCTTCGAGAGCAGGCTGGCGCAGCACAAGCTGCATCACAGCGCCCACGAGCGCCAGATCGGCACCAATCGCTGGATCCAGATCAACGAGCATCGCACCAGCGACGGCGGCACCGTGGTGCTCTACACCGACATCAGCGAGTTGAAGCGCCGCGAGCAGCACATCCGGCACATGGCCGAGCACGATGGTCTGACCGGGCTTCCGAACCGCGTCCTGTTCCGGCAGCGGGTCGAGGACACCATTGCGGTCACCAAGCGCAGCCGCGGCCTTGCCGCCGTCATGTGCCTCGACATCGACCATTTCAAGAACGTCAACGACACCCTCGGCCACCCCGTCGGCGACCAGCTGCTGTGCGCCATCGCCGAGCGGCTGGAGGGAGAGCTTCGCAGCGAGGATACCGCGGCGCGGCTCGGCGGCGACGAGTTCGCCATCATCGTGCGCAAGGTCAGCAGCCCCGAGGCGGTGGCTTCGCTCGCCACGCGACTGCTGGTGCAGCTCAACCAGCCCATCTTCATCGACGAGCAGCAGATCATGGCGAGCACGAGCATCGGCATCGCCTTGATCGATGCCGCGGCCGAGGACGCCGACTGCGTGATCAAATCGGCCGATCTGGCCCTCTATCGCGCGAAGGCGGACGGGCGGGCCACCTACCGCTTCTTCGACGAGGAGATGGATCACCGCGCCCAGCGGCGCCGCGCACTGGAGATGGACCTGCGCCAGGCCATTGCCAACGAGGAGCTGGCCGTCCACTACCAGCCGCTGGTCGACATCGCGGCCGGGCAGATCATCGGCGTGGAGGCGCTGGTGCGCTGGCACCACCCGCGCCACGGCCAGGTGTCGCCGGCGGATTTCATTCCGATCGCCGAGGAGACCGGGCTGATCGATCCGCTCGGCGAATGGGTGCTGCAGCGGGCGTGCACGGACGCCCTCACCTGGCCCGCGCACATGACGGTTGCGATCAACCTCTCGCCCGCCCAGTTCCGCAGGCGCGATTTTGCCCATCGCATCGCCAAGATCATATCGGAGAGCGGCATCGACCCGTGCCGGATCGAGTTCGAGATCACCGAGTCGCTGCTGCTGCGCGACACCGAGAACAACCTCGAGGCTCTGAGCCTGCTCAAGAAGCTCGGCATCCGCATATCGATGGACGACTTCGGCACCGGCTACTCGTCGCTGAGCAACCTGCGCAGCTTCGCCTTCGACAAGATCAAGATCGACCGCTCCTTCATCCAGGGCATCCTGGAGGGCGGCGGCTCCTCGCAGATCGTGCGCACCGTGCTGAGTCTCGGGCGCAGCCTCGGCCTGAAGACGACCGCGGAAGGGGTCGAGACCGGCGACCAGCTGCGCTTCCTCGCGCAAGAGGGATGCGACGAGGCCCAGGGCTACTACTACTCGCCGGCCGTGCCGGTGGCAAAGCTCATGCAGCTGCTGCTGGCGCCGCCGACGGGCGCACCGGGCAAGCTCGCCGCCAACGGTGCAAGCCAGGGCTGAGCCCGGCGTCGCGCAGCTGCGCGGACCGTTCTTGATGGAAGGACTTCAGCTTCCACAAGAACGTCGACCTGAAGCGATCCTGCTCAGGTCGTGTGCTCAATTGGAATACACGCTGCCGTGCCGTGGCCAACGGCCCCTCGGCTCGGTCGATCTGCCCTCAATTGCACACTAAACCAAGCGTCGCTCGGAACGGCCGGGAGGTGCCACTTGCTGCAGCGTATGCGCCGCACCGTCGTGCAGCGCTCTTGCGAGGGCTTGAGCGGGACACAAGGGGACAGGGGTAACTCCAAGCGTTCCAGGGTTTCCCTGGATTTGCGTCGATTGCGGACGGGTCGATCCTCAGACAGCGCCTAGGTCCGCTCGCCAAGGCGCGGTGTTCGACGAGGAGTGTTCAAATGTTGACGAAACGCGATCTTCTTCGCTCCGCCGCGTTGGCTGCAATCGCCGCCGCAACAGCGAAGTCCGTCCCGGTGCAGGCGCAGACGAGCGCCGATCGTCCCGGGTTCTTCAAGGCAAAAGACATCGCCGAGGCAGGGTTCATCTATGGCCTGCCGATCGTGATGAACTACGGCGTCATGTACGAGTACGCCATCGATCGCAACTCGGGGCAGTTCAAGGCGCCGTTCAACCAGATCAAGAACGAACCCAACGTCTTCACCTACAAAGACACGGCGATTGTCACGCCGAACAGCGACACGCCCTATTCGTTCGTGTGGATGGACTTGCGGGCGGAGCCGATCGTCCTTTCGGTCCCGGCGGTGGACCCGAAACGCTACTACTCGGTCATGCTCTGCGACGGCAATACCTACAACTACGGCTATATCGGCAGCCGCGCCACGGGAAGCGAGGCCGGCGACTACATGGTTGTCGGGCCGGACTGGAAGGGCGCGACCCCGCCCGGGATCAAGAAGGTGTTCCGGTCGAGCACACAGTTTTCGGTGGCGGGATACCGCACCCAGCTTTTCAACCCGGACGACCTCGACAACGTCAAGAAGGTCCAGGCCGGCTACAAGGTGCAGACGCTTTCCGCCTACCTGAAGCAGCCGGCGCCGCCGGCCGCGCCGGCCATCGACTTCCCGAAAATCGACAAGGAGCTCGTGAAGACGAACTTCTTCGAGTACCTCGACTTTGCGCTGCAGTTTGCGCCCGCGCAAGAGAACGAGAAGGAGATCCGCGCCCAGCTTGCGCGCATCGGCATCGGGCCGGGCAAGACCTTCAACTTCAAGGACCTCTCGCTGGAGGACAAGCTGGAGATCGGCTTGGGCATGAAGGAAGGCGAGCGCAAGATCGACGAGGCCGTCGCCAATGCCGGGCAAGGCGATCAACGGCTGGCGGGTCAGCTCGCTGCCGGGCGACAGCGCCCACTACAATGGCGACTGGCTGAAGCGCGCCGCCGCCGCGAAGGCGGGCATCTATGGCAACGATGCGGAGGAGGCGATGTATCCACTCACGCGCGTCGACGGCGATGGTCAGACGCTCGACGGCAGCAAACATAACTACACGCTGACATTCCCGCCCGGCCAGCAGCCGCCGGTGAATGCCTTCTGGTCGCTGACGATGTATGACGGCAAGACGCAGTTGCTGATCGAGAACCCGATCAACCGCTATCTGATCAACTCGCCGATGCTGCCCGGCATGAAGACGAACGCGGACGGATCGCTGACGCTTTACATCCAGAACAAGTCGCCGGGTGCTGACAAGGAAGCCAACTGGCTGCCTGCTCCCAACGGCCCGATCTATCTGGTCATGCGGCTCTACTGGCCGAAGACGACGCCACCGTCGATCCTGCCGGCGGGCGAAGGGACGTGGCAACCGCCCGGAATAAAGCGGGCAGAAGACGGCACCGCCGGACGAGCGCTGCAATAGGTCGGGCCCCCCGCTGTTGCGCTGAGCACTTGCTGCGAAGCCATGGGCACTCGTAACCCAGGTCTGCTCGGGGTAAAAATTCGCCGATCGCGCAATGGCTTTGCTAACTCATCGCAACTACACGACCCAAGGCAAGCTCGCCGCGAACGGTGCGATCGAGCGCGCTAGCGCCCGGCCGACGCAGCAACGGCTCAGCCGGCGAAGACTTTCCGCAGCAGCGCCCGCACGCGTTGCGCGATCACCTGCCAGGCCAGCGCGAAGGCGCCGATCGGGGCTTGCGCGGGGCGCGTCGCGGGGCCGCCCTGCAACTCGGCATCGACGTTCTGGGCGAAGGTCTCGCCCATGCGGCCGGCCAGGTCGCGCGCCAGGTTGGAGCGGCCGAGCTGGGCGAGCAGCCCGTCGCGCATAGCTGATGACGATGTCGACCTGGGTCGTCTCGCTGCCGCCCGGCCCGGCGATGGCGGCGAGGCGGTAGTCGACGCTGCCGGACACCCGCGACCCGCTCCTGCGATCGCCGCCGCGGCCCTCGATGATCTGGCGGTACTCTCCCGGGATTTGGTGCACGGTGCCCTCGCCGGCAAAGGTCGCCGTGACCGGCCCGAGTTCACGGCAATGCGCCCGGTGACCCTGCCGTCCTGCGGCGGACCGTCCAGCGCTGCGCCCGGCATGCAGCGCGCGACGGCCACGGGATCGGACATGAGCCGCCACACCGCCTCGCGCGGATGCTGCACGCGAAACGACTGGGCAAGGCGCACGCCGCCGCCGGCGTCCTCGATGCGGCCAACCGTGACGCTCTATCGGCGCGCGCCGGTGCAGTGCCGCCGGCAGTGGCCGCGGCGGTGCCGGTCCCGGTCGCGCGGCGGCCAGGGGGTCTCGCGCGCAGTGGCCGCGACCGCCGCCGGTCCCGGCGCCGGGCCGAGCCAGTCGTTCGCCGGGCGTGCCGGCGGCTGCTGCGCGGCAGGTGTCTCGGCCATCACGCGCGAGATGGCGTTGACGATCCCCATGTACCCCGTGCACCGGCACAGGTTGCCGCTCATCTCGGCGCGGATTCCTCGCGCGACAGGCCCTGCTTGCGGCGCACGAGATCGCGCGCGGCGATCAGCATGCCCGGCGTGCAGTAGCCGCACTGCAGCGCATGCTCCTCGCTGAAGGCGCGGCGCAGGCGGGCCATCAAGCGGGTCGTCGTCGAAGGCCTCGATGGTGCGCACGTTGGCGCCGTCGCAGGCCACGGCGTAGGTGATGCAGGAGCGCGCGATCTCGCCGTCGATCTCCACGGTGCAGGCACCGCAGATGCCGTGCTCGCAGCCCACATGCGTGCCGGTGAGCAGCAGCTGCTCGCGTACGAGGTCGGCGAGGTTGGTGCGCGGAGCGACGTCGGCCTCCACCAGCCGGCCGTTGACGGTGAGCGCGATCTTCATGCGGAGCTGGCCTGTCGTGCGCACGCTTGAGCGCCACGGCGTGCAGCTTGAGGTCGTAGGCGTCGCCTGCGAAGTGTGCATGGCGGAGCATGGCCTGCGCCTGGTCTGTCGTCATGGGCTCTGCGCTCGAAGGCTCAGTGGAACGCCCGGCACATGTGCCAGGACCAGCGGCCGGCCTCCGGTCGCACCGGCCACGGCGGCGAGGTACTCCCGCTCGGGGTCGCAGGCCACGACCCCGATCGCATCGGCGAACTCGCCAGCCTTGCGGCAGAATCTTGTGAAAGCCGAAGCGGGCGCTGGCCGAGAAGCGCGGAATGCGAATGCCCACGATCAACTCGTCTGCGGCAAGCTCGGTCTCCATGGCGCCGCGCACCAGCTGGGAGACCGCAAGGCGCCGATTGGCGTCGGGCCCGGCGATCACGATGTCGGCGCCGAGCGCGGTGAGCGCGGAGAGCCAGTCGGCCGCCGGGTCGGCATGCGCCAGACTTCCGCCGATGGTCCCGCGGGTTCTGACCGCGCGATAGCCGATCCCCCGGGCGATGCGGGCCAGAAACCGCCCGTGGGATCGGGCACCCGGCCATCCTCGATCGCCGCATGCGTGACCGTGGCGCCGATGGTGATCGCGTCTCTATCCTCGGAAACCGCCGCCAGCTCGCGGATGCGGGTGATGTCGACCAGCAGCGCCGGCTGCGCCAGGCGCAGATTGAGCATCGGCCCCAGCGTCTGCCCGCCGGCCAGCGCCTTGGCGCCCGGCGTCGCCCCCAGCGCCCGCACGGCCTCCGCCACATCGCGCGGGCGCACATAGTCGAAGGGCGCGGGTTTCATGCGCGACCCCGGTGGTTGATCGCCGCGCGAGAAGGTCTGCCCCCCTCTCCCCGCTTGCGGGGAGAGGGCCGGGGTGAGGGGCAGCCAAAAGCGCGGCCGTCGCTAGGGCTCAGCGCGAAACTCGCTGCGCGAGCGGGAGCCGGCCCCCGCGCCCCCGCTGGCGGGACGCCCGCCAGACCGCCCGCTTTTGTTTTGGACCCAGAAAAGCGGGTGGGTTTGGGAGGGTGTCCCTCCCAAGCGGGTGCGGGCGGCAGCCCGCTCGCGAAGCGAACAGCAACCCTCATCGCTACGCCGGCACCTTCTTGCGAACAGCGCCGCCGGTCTGCGCGCGGTCGATCGCCTCCACCACCCGCCGCGGCGTAATCGGGCTCACCAGCAGCTCCACCCCCAGCTCCTTCAGCGCATCGTTGACCGCGTTGGTGATCGCCGCCGGCGGGGCGATGGCGCCGCCCTCGCCGATGCCCTTCTGGCCGAAGCGCGTGTAGGGCGACGGCGTCTCCATGTGCAAAATCCGAATGTCGGGCACCTCGGCCGGCCCCGGCAGCATGTAGTCGGAAAGCGTCGAGGCCAGCGGCTGGCCTTGCGCGTCGAAGCGCATCTCCTCGTAGAGCGCGGTGCCGATGCCCTGCGCCGCCCCGCCAAGGATCTGGCCGTCGACGATCATCGGGTTCACCAGGGTGCCGCCGTCCTCCACCACCACGTAGTCGAGAATCTCGAGCTCGCCGTTTCCACATCCACCGCCACCACAGCGGCGTGCGCCGCATAGCTGAACGTGCCGGTATCGCGCTTGGCCTTGTAGCCGGAGGTCACCTCCAGCCCGCCCGGATTGAGGTCGGGCGGCAGGTCCTGCGGCCGGCGGTACCAGGTGCGCGCAACGTCGGCGACGGCCATCCGCCCCGATGGCCACCACCTCGCCGCCTTCGATGCGCACCTCCTCGCGCCGGGCCTGCAGCAGCGCGGCGGCGATTTCCAGCACGCGCTCGGCCAGCTCGTCGCAGGCGGCGGCCACGGCGCCGCCCGCCATGATCATGCAGCGCGAGCCCCAGGTGCCGGTGGAATACGGCGTCTCGGCTGTATTGCCGTGCACCAGCTTGATGCGGGCGTGCGGAACGCCGAGGATCGAATGCGCCACCTGCGACAGCGTCGTCTCGAGTCCTTGGCCGTGGCTGTGCGCGCCGATCCTCAGCTCCAGCCCGCCGTCGGGCGTGAAGCGGGCCTGGCACTGCTCGTAGCCCGGCACGAACGGGATGCCCCAGGCGGCGTAGACGCTGGTCCGTGGCCGGCCTGCTCGGCGTACATGGCAAAGCCGACGCCGATGCGCCGGCCGTCGGGCTCGCCGCGCTGCTGGCGCTCGCGCACTCGCTTGTCGAAGCCGATGGCCTATCGCCCTGGCGCAGGGCCTCGGGGTAATCCCTAGTCGAAGTGGCCAGCTTGGCGACGTTTTGTCGAACGGAGCTCTGCTCCGGACTCCCAAATCTTTTTGAAGCGCAAAGCGCGTGGGCTCGATGACCGAGCTGGCGCGCCCAGCGCATCCAGCGTCACCTCCAGCGCCGAAGCACACCCCCGGTGCGGGCGACGCCGCGATACGGCAGGATCGGCGGCTTGTTGGTGGCCACCGAGTACACCTTGCAGCGGTAATGGGGGAAGTCGTAGAGGCCCGGCAGGATCGAGCCGACTAGCAATACATTCCCCCTGCCGTTACTTCGTTGAGTTCGGTCCTGCTCGCCGGAATCGCCCACAGGCCGAGCTGCGTGTGTCGGGGAGCGACTCGGCGGCCTGGCTGGACCCAGGAGAGGATTCTGCCGAAGGCCGAGACTCGTCCGGCCCCCGGTCATCGAAACGAGGATCGGGCGGATCGGCGGTGGGTTTCTGGCTCATGAGCGATCCCTCGGCGTTCAGAGACCTGAGCCGACGGCACTGGCGGCGGACCACTGGATAGTAACAGGAGGCAGGGCACTCGCCGCGGACATTCCGCACGCATTTCACTGGCCGTGGGCTTACCGCGCAAAACCACTCGCCTTCGGGAACGGCGGCGCGAACATCCGTATGGGAGGGAGGAAGGCCTCCGCCTGGTCGCTCGCCGGGGCGTCTGGAATCCTGTCATCGAGGTCTAGTCGAGCGAGCGAGGAGGACGTTGCCCGCGTCGGTGCGGCGGCCCCTTCTCGCTCCCCCGTTGTCCGAGTCGAAGGTCGTACGTGGTTCGAACGTCGTCATCTACAAGAAAAGGAGACTTCCATGTCGCAGAGCAACAACGTGTCCGTGAAGAACGCCGAGACCCCGCGAAGAGCCAGCGCGCCCGCATCGAGGACATCCCCGCCGTCGGCGAGGTGCTGGACGAGCAGGGCCTCCGCCTGGTCGTCGGCGGGCGGTGCATGCTACTCGGCACAGCGTCATCATCTACGACGCGGCGGCGGCGCAGACGTGATGCAGCGACGTGTTACCGAGTAAGTCGCCCCGGAGTGAGGGGCGAGCTGCACAGGGGCCGGTTTCTCAGGAACCGGCCCCGCGTTTTCGCGGAGTCCGACGAGCCTCCCGCGGCCCAGGCACGAACCAGAGAGGAAAAATGATCCTCATCCTGACCAACGCGCTCGACGCCCACGCCGACCACCTGGAGCAGAAGCTCCGGCGATCGCGGCGCCGACTACCGGCGCTTCGACCCCGCCCAGTTCCCGGCGGAGGCGGCCATCTCGCATCGCCCACTCGCCCGGCGGGGAGTGCCGCCACACGCTGCAGGTCGGCGACGAGCGCCTCGACCTCGACGCGCTGACGGCGGTGTGGTATCGGCGCCCGCGAGACACCGGTCGCCCCCGCCGAGGTGACCGACCCGGCCACCCGGGAGTACGTGGAGGAGGAGTGCAAGCTCTACGTCCACGGCCTGTGGGAGTGCCTCGACTGCCTGTGGCTGCCGGGGCGGCGCTCGGCCTTGCAGCGGGCCGAGCACAAGGCCTTGCAGCTCAAGCTCGCCGGCGAGCTGGGCTTCGAGCTGCCCCCGACCCTGTTCACCAACTCCCCCGACGACCTCCTGGAGTTCTACCGGCAGCACAACGGCCACATCATCAGCAAGCTGGCCGGCCCGGCGTTCTTCACCGCCTTCGGCACCCGGCTCGCCCGCTACACGGAGGTCGTCTCGACGCGGGAGTCGGCTACGCCCGGTCGGTCCGCTACGCCCCGGCCATCTTCCAGGCCTACGTCCCCAAGCGCGTCGAGCTGCGCATCACGGTCGTCGGGCAGCCAGGTCTTCGCGGCGGAGATCCACTCGCAGGAGAGCAACCACGCCCGCCACGACTGGCGGCGCTACGACCTGCACCAGACGCCCTATCGCGCCCATGAACTGCCGCCCGAGGTGGAACAGCGCTGCCTCCGCCTGCTCGACCGGCTCGGCCTCTGCTACGGGGCGATCGACATGATCCTGACCCCGGACGGCCGCTACGTGTTCCTGGAGATCAACCCCAACGGCCAGTACCTCTGGATCGAGGAGGCCACCGGCCTGCCGATCAGCGACGCCATCTGCGACCTGCTGATGGCCGGGCCGCCGAGCAACGACGACTTGCCCCTCCCTTCGTTCTCTTGCGCAGGAGCTTGACCATGACCAGCCAGCCGAGCCACGGCGTTGCACGAAGTCGCTCGCTTTCCTGAGAGAGCTGAGCCGGGACGGCGCCGGCCGGCCGAGGCCCGCTCGCGCCTCCGCCCGTTGCAAGGCCCGCCACCCCGGCACCCGGCTGGACCTCCTCTGGGAGGCACAGCCGTTCGATGAAAGCACGCATTACGACGTGCTCCTGGACCTGGGGCGACGGGACCGCGTCGCTGAGCTTCTGCCCCGACCGGGCCGTCCCCTGGCCCCTGCGCGGCGCCCACCGCTGGAGCGACAAAGACCTGCTGCGCGTCAACGACACGGTCCTGGGCGTGGACCAGGCGCTGGCCGCCCTGGACTTCATCTGGGACGAGGCCCGCATCACCGACCTGCTGGTGAACGCCTGCCTGGTCCGCGAGGCGCTCGACAAGGACCCGATCACCCTGAGTGATGAGGAACTCCAGGACGCCCTCGACGCCTTCCGCCGCGGCCGCAAACTCTACACGGCCGAGGACACCCACCGCTGGATGAAGCGCCACGGCCTGACGCACGAGAAGGTCGAGGCGCTGGTCGCCGACGAGGCCATCGTCGCCCGGCTGCGCCAGCGCGTCACGGCGGGCCGCCTGGACGCCTACTTCGAGGCGCACCGGGCCGACTTCGACCTCGCGATGCTGGCCCGCATCGAGGTGCCCGACGAGGGTGACGCGCGGCGGCTGGCCGACCAGGTCCGCAGTGGCGAGTTGAGCTTCTTCGATGCGGCCCAGCAGCAGTTCCTGCGGTCGGCCGGCGCGAACGGGCTGGGCGGGAGTTGTTCACGGCCCTGCAGCGGAGGGAGGCTCCGCCGGACCTGCGCGCGGCCCTGTTCAACGCCTCCCCAGGCGACGTGTTGGGGCCGGTGCCCGCGGAAGCTGGGCACGCCCTGCTGGCCGTTCTCTCGTTCGCCCCCGCTTCCCTGGACGAGGCCACCCGGCGAGCCGTCACGGCGATCCTGTTTCAGGAGTGGCTCGATGAGCGCCGCGAGAAGGCGCGGATCGAGTGGTACTGGGGCGGCGCGGGCCGGATGACCGGGACGAACGCGGCCTGATGCGTGCGTCAAAAAGGCGCGCATTCGGGAACGGCGGCAGCGTCGGGCCGTATGGGAGGGCGGAGGGCGGGCCGAACCGCAACCGAGACGCGGCGGCCCACTCCGAAACCAACCGAAAGGAGCACGTCATGTCGAAGCAGAAGCAGGCGAGCGGCCGCCCCGAAGGGCCGGCCGGGTAACGCGGGCGAGGTCCCCGCATCGAGGGTGCCCTGGCCACCATCGGCGAGGTGCTGGATCGAGCAGGCCCTCCGGATGATCGCCGGCGGAGCCAAGTCATGACCATCCGACCTCGACTGCATCAGGTCCGGCTGGGACATCAAAGAGAATAATGGTGTCGTGACCCTGATCCACGCCGCGGTACGAACACGTGTCATCTACGCTAAATAGGAGACTGTCATGTCGCAGACCAACCATGAGTCCGTGAAGAGCAACGAGATCCCCCGCCCGCAGGGCCGGCAGGCGGCGGCCCGCATCGAGGACGTCACCGCCGTCGGCGAGGTGCTGGACGAGCACGGCCTCCGCCTGGTCGCCGGCGGGGCGGCGTCCCGAGATCGCGTACGCCTACAACACCAATGGCCGCCGGGACTGCCTCGTTTGATCCGATGTGACCGACGGGAATCCGATCGGCAAGGCAAGAAGGAGCCCGGCCGTCGCGCGCCGGGCTCCTTCTCAGTTCCGTCCCCCGGTGCCCTGGGGCGTTCCTTGTGAACATGGAAAAAGCCGCTGCTTCGGGAACGGCGGCCCAAGCCGCCGTACGGGAAAGCGAAGGGGCGGGCCGGACTGCGATTCGAAGTCGCGGCGGCCCGCTCCCAGCACGAAACGAAAGGAGCACTCATGTCGGACTAGAAGCAGACGAGCGGTCGGCCCCGAAGCCAGGCCGGGCGACGCCGAAACGTCTCGCCCGCAGTGAGGAGATCCTGGCCATCGGCGAGCCGCTGGACGGAGGAGGCGCCTCCGCATGGTCGCCGGGGGGTCCGTGACTGGCGCAGGGGTCGTCGCTGAGGCCCCCATCGAGTTTGCCGCTGGGTGGAGTCAGATCCTCAACAAGAAATCCTGATCGCCTCTTCGGGAACAGCGGCACGGGCGGCCGTATGGGAGTGCGGAGGGTAGGCCGGACTGCCGCGAGTGAAGCGGCGGCCCGCCCCACCGGGACCCACCAAAGGAGCAATCGCATCATGTCGGAATCGAAGACAGACCAGCCGGCACCGCCAAGAGCCGGACGGACAACAACACGGGCAAGCGGGGGCAGAAGAAGGATCGACAGCATCCTCACCATCGGCGGCATCCTGGACGAGCAGAGTCTCCGCATGGTCGTCGGCGGCGCGGCGGTGGACTGTCCTGAAAATGGACTTCAGCCCCAGGATCGACCTTGTCTGATCCTCCTGTGAGGCGCGGCCGCTCGATGAAACTACGCGACAGGCGGCGTCCGTCAAGGGGCGATCGTGCGCCGCCGGAACGCCAACGCGACGCCTTCCTGGTAAGACAGGTCTTCTCTCTCGGCGTCTCTTTCGATGGCGCTTCCAATCGGCACAGCGAGAGGTGCATTGTGCAGACCCCTTCTCGTTCTTCCGGTGAGCGGCGCAGCGCCCGCGGAAGATCGGGAAAGAGCGCGGTAAATCGCGGCACCGCCAGGAACAGCGAGCGCATGCCGCCGTATGGGAGAGCGGAGGGAGGGCGGGCCGGGCCGCGGCAACCGAAACGCGGCGCGCCGCGACCCACCTGCGGAACAAAAGGAGCAATCGCATCATGTCGGAATCGAAGCAGGTGAGCGGCCGCCCCGCAGAGCTGCCGGCGAACGCGGGCGAGCGTGTTGCGCGGAACGTCGGCACCCTGGCCACCGTCGGCGAGGTGCTCGACAGCAAGCCCTCCAGATGATCGCCGGCGGGCTGCCGATCTTGGCGTACCACTGCCAGCCAATGGAATCGCTTTCGTTGAACTAAGAACTTCATGCGTTGAGGTTCCCACCATGAATCTCAGGTATGATCTGAACGAAACGTAAAATCTGATCGACTCTGGGTGGCGGCCGTTCGCTGAAAGCCCTTCGCCGTGCGTACTTTCAGCGAGCGGCCCCGTCTCTTCGAGTGCTGTCGCCCGTCACGGAGCGATCACCGGCTCATCAACGACTCGCCGCCCCTCCTTCGCGAGGGGCGGCCCGACGACGCCCAACCCTCCCGACTTTCCGCCAACGAGGTCAAGCATGTTCCGACGTTACGCCTTGTGTCCGCCAGACCGACCAGAGCGACTGCGGCGCCGCGGCGCTGGCCACGGTCGCCCTGCACTACCGCCGGCCGTCGGCCTGCAGCAGATGCGCGACCTGGCCGGCACCGACCGCGTCGGCACCAACCTGCTGGGCCTGGTGCAGGCCGCCGAGCGGCTCGGCTTCTCGGCCAAGGCGGTCAAGGGACCCTACGAGGCCCTGCCCCAGGTGCCGCTGCCGGCCATCGCCCATGTCCAGACCGACGAGGGCCTGGGGCACTTCGTCGTCCTGCACCGCGTCGCGCAAGGACGGCGGTCGTCGTCGCCGACCCGGCCCGCGGCGTCGAGAAGCTGTCGCGCGAGGAGTTCTGCCGGCGCTGGACCGGCTACCTGCTGCTGGTCGTGCCCGAGCCGAGACGCGCCGCCGCGGCGCCGGCGCGGCGCCGCCGGTCGGCCCGTGGCGCCGCTTCCTGGGCCTGCTGCGGCGGCACACGCGCCGTCCTGGTCGAGGCCGTTCGTCTGCGCCCTGCTGATGACGCTGCTGGGCATCTCCACCTCGTACTTCGTCCAGCACCTGGTCGATTCGGTGCTGGTCCGCCACGAGGCGCGGCTGCTCAACGCCCTGGGCATCGGCATGGTGCTGATCGTGGTGTTCCGCACGCTGTTCGGCATGCTGCGGCAGTACCTGCTGGCCCACGTCGGCCGCAAGGTCGACCTGGCGCTGATCGCCGGCTACGCCCGGCACATCCTGCGGCTGCCGCTGCAGCTTCTTCGAGATGCGGCAGGTCGGCGAGATCCTGTCGCGCGTCAACGACGCGGCCAAGGTCCGCGAGGCGATCAGCGGCACGACGCTGACCGCCGTCGTCGACGGCGTGCTGGTGGTCGCTGCTGCTGGCCGTGCTGTGGATGTACGACGTGCCGCTGGCGCTGGTGGCCACGGCGTTCGTGCCGCTGCTGGTGGTCGGCGTGGTGGCTGCATCACCCGGCGGCGCGGCGGCGCTCGCGCGAGGCGATGGAGCACGCCGCCAGCTCTCCGCCCACCTGGTCGAGGACGTCTCCGGCGTGGAGACGGTCAAGGCGTTCGGCGCCGAGCGGGCCGCGGCGAGGAAGGCGAGGACGCGGCTGGTCGGCTTGGTCCAGTCGATGTTCGCGCTGCAGAAGCTCGGCATCAGCATGAGCACGCCTGGGGACTGTTCGTGACGGCCCTGGCCGGCATCGTGATCCTCTGGTACGGCGGCCACCGCGTCATGGCCGGGGCGCTGACCATCGGCGAGTTGATGTTCTTCTACACGCTGCTCGGCTACCTGCTCGAGCCGCTGGAGCGGCTGGCCTCGGTCAACCTGCAGTCCAGGACGCCCTGGTGGCGGTCGATCGGCTGTACCAGGTCATGGACCTGCGAGGCGGAGCCGCTCGGCGACGGCCAGCAAGGTGCCGTTCGCCGGCGTCCGCGAGGCCATCGAGCTGCGGGACGTCACCTTCCGCTACGGCTGCCGGGCGAACGTGCTGGAGGAGCTGAACCTGCGCATCCCGGCCGGCAAGACCGTGGCGATCGTCGGCGAGAGCGGCTCGGGCAAATCGACGCTGCTGAAGCTGCTGATGGGGTTCTACGCCCCGACCGAGGGGCAGCGTCCTGATCGACGGCGTCGACCTGCGCGACTTCGACCTGGCCTCGCTGCGCAGCCGGATCGGCCTGGTGTCGCAGGAGCCGTTCATCTTCAACGGCACGCTGCGCGAGAACATCGCCCTGGGCCGGCCGGAGGCGACGCTGAACGAAGTCATCGCGGCGGCCCGCGCCGCGGGGCTGGAGGAGTTCATCGCCGGCCTGCCGGAGCGCTACGAGACGGTCATCGGCGAGCGCGGCGCCAACCTGTCGGGCGGCCAGCGGCAGCGGCTGGCCATCGCCCGGGCCCTGCTGCGGCAGCCGGACGTCCTGATCTTCGACGAGGCGACCAGCCACCTCGACACGGCCACCGAGCGGGCCATTCAGGAGAACCTGCGGACGCGCCCTGGCCGGCAAGACGGTGGTGCTGGTGGCCCACCGGCTGAGCACGATCAAGGACGCGGACCTGCATCTACGTGCTGCACCAGGGCCGGGTCGTCGAGCAGGGCACCCACGCAGGAACTGCTGGCCCGCAGGGGAGGTACGCCGCCCTGTGGCGGGCCCAGACCGACGACCAGCGAACGCAACGCCCGAGCCGCATGGTCGGGTCGCCTCAGGAGCGGAACGGGAAGGCTTGCCTGAATGGAGGAGGAGCGAACCAGTGTCTAGACAAAGAGGGTATGGACCTTGCCTTTTG
>CAVWOY010000027.1:7500-128542 GCA_963756735.1 uncultured Alphaproteobacteria bacterium | reverse complement strand
AGAGCAGAGCCTGCCTCTCGAGCGCATTCATCCTCAGTTCGTGCGGGCAGGGGGCTTTGCCCCTGCACACCTTTTCCAGGGTGCACGCCACCCCACCGTCAGAACGGCCCAGGTTGATCGGGTGCGGTGGCCGAGGGGCGCCAGTTGCTGGCCCAGTCACAACTCCGCACGGCAAAGACTTAGGTTGCCTTCGGGCGATGCCAGTTGCATGAGTTGCGCCGAACCTGCATGCGGTTGCTCGAGCTGGAGCAAGAGGAACGGACTATCCCAAGGGTGCGTTTCCGTACCATGGACAAGCCCAAGTACACGGCGCAAATCGACAACATTTTCTTCCTGGCTCGCATCGGATCGTCGTTGCGATGGGCCACTCAGGACATCGCGCGCGAAAAGCTCCCGGCGAACATTCGGCAGCTGCTCAACAGGCTGAACCGACTGGAGGCGCAAGCCAAGGCAAGGGAAGAAAAAGGTCCGCAGACCGATCCCGCTGCCTAGAGCAGGGATCGCTTCGGATGGCATGACCTTGTCCAGAGACGTGGCGGCCGAGGCGTGAACCCTGCTTCAGCGTTCACCCCTGCGAGCATTCACCACGATGCGCGTTTGCAACCTGAGCTTGGTAGAGGGCAGCTCACCTTCGTCTAGCCTGGTCTGATGGTTACGTTTCACGGCGACGCCTGCGACAAGTGCCGGCGCCGCAACCCGGTCAGCTTCAGGGTCGAGCCTGAGCAAGCCTGGCGCGCGGTCGTGTTGAACCGCTGGCGCAATGTCTGCCCAGCGTGTTTCGATGCCGAGGCCGAGCAGGCCGGCGTCCGATACGAGTTCGCGAACGTCGATGCGGTGTCGTGGTCCAGCCGGCCGCCGCCGCGGCGCGGAAGATCAACGCGCAAGCGATAGCCCACCCGTGGCTAGCGGTGGTGGGTGCTTCACTCGAGGGGTACCGCTCAGCCGCGTGCGTGGTGCTGGCAGGCCATGAAGGCGGAGTAAGACATGGTTGGCGAGACCAGCCAGCAGCTCCTCACCAGGAACTAACCTGCCGCATCCAACTCGCTGCGCGCTCGGTGAGCCTGAACATCGCTGGGCAACTGTTCAAGAAGGATGACAGCGCGGCCGTCATGGCAATCAATGCGGTGATGCGGTAGGTTCGGTGGCAATCCCGTGGCTATTGCCGGGTTTGTTCCAGCCTCCTTTTTTGCCAAACGATTGATCTGAAACAGAAAGCCGGCTTAGCTCAGGGGTAGAGCAGCGGTTTTGTAAGCCGCTTGGGCCCGTCTCGGCTCATCCCCACTGGTGCTGACTAGTCTGATTTTTCGGGGTTTTCAGCTGCTCAATCCTCTCGTCGTCCTGCTCATTACCGCCCTGTCCCTACCTGTTCGGTGCCAATTCCGGTGCCAATTTTTCCCTTGTCGGGCTAGGTGCCGATCGGCGGCAATCCATGCTTCTCCGAAGAGCGGGTTGAACGCCCTCGCTGGCCCCCAGCTTGGCTTACTGCTCGGCGATCTTCGGCTTGCTGTGCTTGGCTAGATCCGCGCGCCAGCCGCAATGCCGGGGCTCCTGCTGGCAACCAGCTTTTGGCGCGCCCTCGTAGGGAAGGGTAGTACCAGGGCGTTGGTACCAGCTAATGGTACCCAATCATTTCCTGTGGAAAGCCCCCGGTTTGGCCAGCATTTTCCGTTGAGCGAATAGCAGCTTAGTGTGATGGTACCATCACGATGGTACCATCTTGGCGTTCGCATTGGCACCACGCGGCCCGTCCTTTTACTTACGAGGTGGTACCAGATGCTTCCCAAGCAGCTTCAAGGGTTACGCGCATCCTCGCCGGGTCGCCCCCCAGCTCCGAAACTACGCGTCATCGCGCTGGCCAACCCCAAGGGTGGCGTCGGAAAGACCACGATTGCCACCGCCCTTGCCGTGCGCGCCGCCGAGGAGAGCAAGCGCGTGGCGCTGCTCGACCTCGACCCGCAGGAGAGCTTGGCCAGCTGGTGGACGCGCCGCGGCAAGACCAAGAACCCGAAGCTGTTCGAGGTCGCCGCCGCCGTCGAGGCCATCGAGCTGCTCATCAGCGAGGGCTGGGAATGGGTGTTCGTCGACACCGGGCCCGCGCGGATCGATCTGATCGAGTCCGGCATCGTCGTGGCCGACCTCGTGCTGATCCCGACGCGGCCCTCGGCCTTCGACATCGAGCAGACGGCGATCTGCGTCGAGCTATGTGAGAACCACAACAAGCCGCACGCGTTCGTGTTCAACCACGCGTCGTCGGGAACCAAGCTGACCAAATCATCGATGCAGTTTCTGCGCAACGGCGGCAGCACAGTGATCGAAACACCCATCACCTTCCGGCCGGCCTACATGGCGGCGGTGACGGTGGGCAAATCCGGCCCCGAGGTCGAGAAGGGCGATGCGGCGCGCAAGGAGATCGAAGCGCTGTGGGTCGCCGTGAAGAAGATCCTTGCGGAAAAGGTGGCGTCATGACGACGGATCTCGAAGGCGAAGACATGGAGATCCTGGCCAGGTTCAACAAGCGGCCTCCTGCCACCTCCCTGGCCGGCCGGCGCGAGCGCGAGACGCGGCCCCTCGCCCCTGCCGACCGCCACCGCATTACCCATCGGGCCACCCCGCCACCGCCGCCGAAACGGTTGCAGCTCAATCTCAAGGTGCTGCCCGAGTTTCACGAGCGTGTCAGCGCGCTCGCCCTCAACGAGGGCATTTCCATGATCGCGCTGATCGAGCGTGCCGTGGAGGCCTATGCACGCGCCAGGGAGAAGGGCTGACATGCGTGCCCTGTTCGGAGGCCTGGCCGTCATCCTGGGTGCCATCAGCATCGCGCTGGCGGCTCGCTACGGCTACAGGGGCGCCGACACGGTCGTGGACGGTGTGATCAGCGCTGTGGTGTTCGGAGCGATTGCGCTGTGCGCCTTTCTCTTCGACGCTGCGGCGGTGCGCCTGTGGTTCACGCGCCATCGCCTTGGCGCCGTCACCATCGGCCTCATTGCCGCCGCGGCGCTCGTCGTGACGTTCACCAATAGCCTCGGCGCCATCGCTGGCCGGGCCGACACCACACAGGCGCAGCGCCAGAACGTGACTGATAGCCGTGCCGATAACCGGCGCGAGTTGCAGCGGCTCGAAGACGCGCTGGCAAAGCTCGGAGGCTTCACGCCTGCCGATGAGGAAACCGTCAACGCAGCCAAGCGGGCGGCCGACACGGCAAGCAGCAACCGGCAGGCTGAATGCGACAAGCGGGGCCCGCTGTGCAAGCAGCGCGAGATCGACGAGGCGAGTGCGGCGACGGCGCTGGCAAATACCACCACAGCCAAGGCGACCACCGATTGGGCGAAGAAGCTGGAGACGGACATCGGCAAGGTGATGGCGAAGCTGGAGGCTAACCAGACTGTGGGCCATGCCAACCCGCTCGGCAATGCGCTGGCCAAGCTGATCGGCTCCGCCGCCGATGTGCTGACGGCGTGGCAGCAGGCCGTGGTCGCCGCGGTGTTCGAGCTCTGCCTCGTCGGCGTGATGGTGATCTACGAGTTGCTCGGGCAGACGCGCCAGCCATGCGCTGTTCGGGTCCTTGATGCGGCGACCCAAGCGGCAAATTTGCCTCCGCCCGTGAAGACAACCGCGAAGAGGTCAAAGCCGAACACGGACGGCAGTGTGAAGAGCTTCATTCGCGCTCACCTCTTCCCAGCCGGCGCTGGCGACCGGGTCGACGTCAAGCATCTAATGCACACCTATCGAGCCTGGTGCGCGGAGAAGGGCTTGGCACCAGTAGACCTCAGTGCATTTCTCGATGAGATCGAGAAGCTATGCGGCAAGCTCGGCATCAAGATCGAGGTCGGCGAGGATCGGCGCGTCTACTGTCGGGGGGTGAAGATTGAGGCACCCTCACCTCCCGCGCAAGCAAGCGTCCACTGACCTATTCTTGGGGACCACGGCTTCCCGCATCTAGAGCCTGTTCAGTTCAAATTGAAGCATAGCCTGCGTTTGTGAGGTAGTTCGCGCATTCCGTTGGCGTGAAGTGGCTGAGCAGGTCGCCGATCCGACGCCATATGGCTTCAAGGGAGCGTTCGCCTGCCTTGCGCACCAGGCGGGGCGTTCTGCTCCACGACTTCAGGGATCATTCGGAGCGCAGCTCGCGCATCGGCGGCGAGAGCGCGATAGAGCTTAGGGCTGACAGTGTGGTGGGCCATGCCCGAGTGTAGTGCCGAACGCTGGCCGCGCACTAGAGACGGCGCATAGCGTCCTTGGGCACACGCTGCGCAGCAACGCGCTTAGGAGCTCCAAGTTATAGGAGGACCAGTCCGACGAGAGAATGTCGGCCGGCCCCCCAGGCAGACCTGGTGCGGGAAAGGTCAGCCCCGCGTCCAACTAGTCACGTTTTAGCTGACGAGAGTTCTGACACTCGGAGTCGGCATCAAGTCGGCACCCCCCTGATAAATGGAGCGCTGCGGATGCTAGCCAAGGCGCAACAGTTGGCCGCTGAGGGTACTCGTCGTGCAATCGACCATGCTGCTGCTGACGATCCCAATGCTGCTGATCGTGGCGTTATGGTTCGGCTTCTCGCGCCAGCCCCTGTGGCAGATCGCGACTCTGGCGCTCTACACTTCGGGGTTGCTGCTGGCTGCGCAATTCTACATCGATGATTGGCGCTACCAAGTTGGACTGTCCCATTATGAATGGCAGTTGGACAGGTGGGTGATTATTCGCATCGTTGGGTCGCTGCTGGTCTCTGCCTACGGTGGCTATGCCCTGGGGCTTCTGTACTCTCGTTGGCGGCTGGTCTCTCGCTCAGCGGACCACCAGAACTTGTGATAGCTGTCGGCGATGCGCCAAGAGCAGCTGCCACCACCGCCGACCCTCGCCCAGCTTCGCCGCCATCAGTGCTGGCTGTGGGTGAATTCCCGCGGGCCATCTGTCTCCACAGCTCGCCGACGGCCTTGGCTCCGCTGATCATCCGCTGGGGGCCGGACCATCGAGCGACTTGCTGCGCCAACGGGCCCGCTGCTCCAAGTGCGGACACAAAGGAGCGACGCTCCAGATACCAAGCTGGGCAGATGCGGACGTTGGCCGGGCGCCGTTCCCGGTGCGGCAATCTCTCAAGAAGTCTTGAGAGATTGGCATCCCCGGCGCTGAGCGCCTAAATTGTGCTGGTGCGTTCCTCTCCCTTCATCGTCCCCGCGCAACCCTCCCCTCGTGATCGCCCACCGGCGCCAACGCAGTCGCCATGATGAAATTCGCGCCCGGCTCCATTCGCCAAGAGCAATCGCAAAATGCGACGCTGAGCCACTGTCATGCCGTACCGGGTACCCGTGAACCCGATCGCGGCGACGGCCGGCGCAATGCTCATGTCGGGCTCTCCTCGTTTGGGACGTGAGGAAACTGGCCAATCCGAGGGACGCCGGCATGCGACCATTCCACTATGAGGGATTCGAGGCAGGTTGGCGTTGTCCACAAAGAAAAAGCCCAACAGGCGCGCGTCAGTGACTTCCGGGCTTAGTATGGCCGATCAGCAAGCGGAGGATGCCAATCGAGCACCGCCATCCTGCCAGGGGCGGAGGGTCAAAAGTCTGCTCGGCTACGCGCACGCGCCGGGCTACACAGCATTCAATGCGGCGCGTGCGCTCTGACGCCAACCACGGCCAGCCAGCCGGCGAGGGAGCTAACCCCCGCTGGCTCTGGCCTGCTCTCGTCTCCCGCCTTGTTGCCGAAGGCTGGACGGTCGAGCAAGTGCGCCCGCGTCGTGCGCGCCAAGGGGCATGCTGGATGCCAACGGGCCGCCCGCGTGAACCCTCAGTCAGCCGACATCTCGTTGTTGCAAACCGTGACCGCTAACCGCGAGTATCGGACATGAGCTGCTGCTCGCTTACGATGTTGTCGGTGTGCTCAATTGGGACAGCTCGTGCATCCTGTCTGTGCGGGTGCATCGCTTTGATCAGCAGGGCCCTTGGGTGTGGTAGGATCGAGGCCCTTCTTCGGCTCGATCTGCCCCCTGGACTGCTTGTTGTTTGGCCCTGCAGCCGGGCGCATGACCCTCGGTTCATCGGCCGATTGGTTGGCCGGGCCCTGCTGGCCACGCGGGGCTTTCTCTAGGATCGGGGCATTCGGTCGTTGTTGGTCCTGCTCCGCACGAGGGGCTTGCTGAGCAATCACTGCGGACGCCCCGCCCAGGATCACCGCACCTGCGGCCGCTGAGATGGAAAGAAACCTGCGCCGGGTGGGCGATAACGATTGTGCGCACATGATCACATCGCGGCGTTCGAACAGCCGGAAATCTTCAACGGATGAGCGAAGATTAGAAAATAGAGAGCAACCCTGGAATCGATGAGGGATAAACCTGAGCGCTTCCGCCGACCGGCCCAAGCCACGATGACGGACATGCGCGAGCGCCGGATGCGGGGGCCGGGCGCATAGGCGGCTCGCTACAGGTCGAGCCCTCGCGCTGCTGCACACTCCGCAACCCTGTGCTCGGAAGCTGCGGCTGCACGTCGATGATGATGAGGCCGCCGGCGACCGTGGCGTCCCAGCGCGTGATGATCTGCGCCACCATGGCGTCGTCCGTGATGACCTGGTGGGGGCCACTGGGCGCCGACCTCGATGTCAGCCGCGGTGGGCAGCGCGTCCGCCACACGACTCTTCGTCGGCACGGCAAGCCTGTTGTTCGCGCATACGCGCCACAGAACGGGGACTTCGCCATTGCCAATCGTGCTCCTTCATGGGCAGCGGCGGTAGGTCTTCGATCTTTGTCGTAATGGAGGCGATGTGGGCCTCCTCAGCCTCGCGCGTCTTCTGCTCAATCAACTTGGCGCGCTCGACGATCCGTCTCGCCAATTCTGGCGCAGCGGCTTGCCGTCTTAGAAACTCCAGATGGTCAGAGACGCCGGACTCCTCCTGCGCTCTCTGGACCTGTGCTGAGGTGTACAAATCGATCCGACCAGCCTCGCCGCAATCGATGATTCTTTCGGGCGTTCCCAGATAGAGCGAGATCGTTTCGTATGATTTCTTGTCTTCGTAGGGAGCCTGCAGGGTGTCTAATTTCTCGTCGAGAGCCAGCCATTCTGACACGGGTCCATCTACCGGCGACCCCATCGAGTCATAATGTTGGGAATCCGACTGCATGCCCGGATTTGCGGCTTCGAGGGCGTTCATGTCGCGACGCACTAACTCTTTGGCCTCCTCGATGAGTTCGAAATCAACCCCTGTGAGCGCACGATTTAATGCCGGATCGTTCACATCGCCTTCCGCCTCATGCGTATCCAGCAACTCCGGAAAGGCCATGCGAGCACGCTCGCGGGCCTCCCTGCGAACATTGGCGTGTTGCTCCTGACGCTGCCGCTCATATGCTTTCCGCTTCGCTCTCTCTTTGCTGATATGCTTCACGCGCTTCGCTCTCTTTTATGAATCCGTTGCTGGCGTTCGGCCTCCCGTATCCTGCGCCGGTAGGCCTGCTCTCGCGCAAACAAAGTACTGAGGAAGAGGGCCACCACACACAAAAAACCAACGCCTATAGAGAAAGGCTCCACGGTCGCCCCCCGCTCCTCGTTGGGGCGAGCATAGCGGGCCCGCGCAGCAAAGGTTGTGTTTCTGATGCACCAACTCTGAGCTTGAGGGTGGCGATCTCGGATGCCGTTAGATAGCGTTGACGACGTCGCTCGCCTTCTCGGGTGGCGTCAGGATCAGCCCCGGTTCGGCGCCGCGCTGGACTGTTCTTTACGGAATTCGAGCCTGGGCAAGCCGCGCCCACCGAGCCTTCTGAAAAGACCCCGGTCAATGTCTCCTCGGCCGGGGTTTACATTTGCCGGATCTCCCCAAGATCGGAGATGCACAAGATGCAACTCCAGCCGGGAACAAGCGGCTGCGTTGTGCGATCTTTAAAGTTTATCTGATGACGGACTGAGTTGAATTTCACACTTGGGCGGCATGAATGAAGAACAATCACCGTTCGGGCTGTGTGTACTTGGGCGAACTCATGCCTCCTGATTGACGCCCTCCAGAAGAGGACGTCATGGAACTCTTCTCCCTCGCCGTCTTGGCCCACCTGCTAGACCCTGTTCGGGCACTCGTCACGTTTGCTGGCGTCGTTCTCTGGCGAAGTCCGTGGGGTATGTTGATCGCGGCGGGCATCACCGCCGTGGTGTGCGAGACAATCCTAACGACAGCCAGCCACATCGATGATTTCGCCTATGAGTGGGGCGATGGCATCGGTCCAGGTCTGATCGCATGCCTGGCACAGGCAGCGGTGCTCTATCTACTTTTGGAGTTGGTATGTCGGCGCCGAGAGGTTGGCCGAATGGCTAGGAAGATCCCGTTGTTTCTACGCGAGAGTGCTTCATCGCCGCACAAAGAGCCCTTGGTTTTTGGGCGCCCTGAGCCGGCAGAATGAGCAGGCCCGTGCAGGGAAGAAGCCGACGCGTTGCTTCTTCAATGCCGTTGCAAAAGCGGTTGCGGAGTTACAATGAGCAGAGCCAAGTTGATCGTATTGTTATGGGTCATGTGTTCCGCGGCTGGCTGTGCCACCGGCAATGCGCCCTCTCCGGCGATCGTCACCAACACATCTGCCCCGGCGATCACCACCAGCGCCGCCGTCGCGGCAGAGGATCGTCGCCGTCAGAACCTAGAGCAAGCCCTGCGCGTAGCCACGACCTGCGTCATGGGTCACGCCAATCGGCTCGCGATGCAGCCGGAAAATCCCGACCATATTGCGCTGGCGGCGATGTTGGCCTGCGACCGGCAAGAGCAACTGCTCAGAAATGCGGTCGAGCTGGTGCACGGGCGTGAGCGTTCCCCGCAGTACATGCGCGTCATCGAGGAGGAAATGCGTAAGGGGGTTGTCGCTGTAGTGGTCACGCTCAGAGCCCGCGCCCGCCAGCCTGAATCCAAACGGCCGAACACTCGTCGCGGGACGGAAATCTGAAGCCCCACGGAATTGACGCCCTGCCGGTCTTACTCGCGCCCAAGCTCACCAGGCCGCGCCGGGGCCCAACCGCCCTCATGCCCCAGCAAAAAGTCTGTAGGTCGTAGAGACACCCAGATTGAGGCGCCGAGCGATCTCTGGCGTGGCCAGGCCCCTTTTCTTCAGCGCGCGTGCCTCGGCTTCGAGCTTCTCGTTAACCAGTCTCGGCCGGCCAAACCGCACACCCCTGGCTCGGGCGGCCGCAATGCCATCACGGCGCTTCTCGTCCATGATGTCGCGCTCCAGCCGCGCAACGCCGGCGAGGACCGTCAGCAGGAAATCCGCGTACTTGCCCTCGGTGTTGAGCTCCGGCTGATCGAGGAACCTGACGGCCACGCCCTCCTTCTTGAGCCCCTGCACCGTGCCCAAAAGGTGGGCTGCGGAACGGGCGATGCGGTCGGCTCGCGTCACGACAAGCGTGTCGCCATCGCGCAAGTAGGCCAAGCACTCCTCCAGCACTGGCCGGTCATGCTTCAAGCCGCCTGCCTTCTCCTTGAAGACCCTGTCGACGTTGCCCAGCGCCTTCACCTTGGCGAGCTGAGTAGCGAGGCTCTGGTCGATGGCCGAGACACGCAGGTAGGCGACGAGGTGTCCCTTGCGCGAGGCCTTGGCGGAGGTCGACCGTTTCATCTTGTTAGTCCTCTCTCGATAGTTCTTAAAACATTGTAGAATTAATTTAGAGAGGACTTGTGAGAGGGGCAAGCGGTATCTTCCCGAAAGTTTGCCTTTTGAGAATGAGCCTCCCGCGCGTCTGGTGGACGATCCATCACCCCTGCGCTGTGCAATGGAACCTGGGCTGATGACGAACGTTTCCCTCGTGGCCCGCTGAGCGCGCCAGATCCCCCCAGACAAATCATCCTGTGTGAAGAGGTGTCCTAGGGAACGCCCGCTTGTCGGATGCTCAATCCTTGTCGTCGAGGACGAGCCTCTCATCGCCTTGGATGTTGCCCAGGGTCCCCAGGTTGCTGGCGCGCGCGTGCTCATGGCCCGACGGCTCGCTGATGCCTTGAGCATCGCGGAAGACCCAGCTCTGTCAGCGGCAGTGTTAGATCACGCCCTCAATGAAGGCGACACGTCGGCTGTGTGCGAGAAGCTTCAGGCTCGGCGCCTTCATCATGGGGGTTCGGCATGGCGTTTATTGCCTGCTCTGCTGTTGGGCACTTATGGCGTTGCCCTTCGTTCTGGGCGTCATGAACCTCGCTTGGATCGCTGTTCTGGCTGTCTTTGTGCTCATTGAGAAACGCATGAGGAGCGGCGCCTGGCTCAGCCGGGCTTCGGGGCTGGTGATGCTCGGGTGGGGTGTTTGGATGGCGGGCTCGGCATTCCTGAATTGACCGGTACGAGGTGCGGCACCGACAGCGACGGACGAGTCCGGTTTACAGCCAGCACCTGCCGAAGTGCTTCAGCGGTGCCGACGGTGAAAGTGTGCCACTTTCTGACTCACGCAGTGCAGCAAACTAAACGTCGCTCGCCGAACTCAAGGCAGCCTTAGGGAGGCACGAGATCAGGACAGTTGCCCAGCAAAAAGGCCCCGGCTCACGAACCAGGGCCTCATTGGCTTCCCTTTGACGCCATCAGCGCTGAACGACGACGCCGATGCCTGCGCCTGCCACGATCGCCCAACCAGATGTTGATCCCCGGTTCGTAGTAGCCGCAGGCCCCAAGATGCCGGTGACCACGTATCCAACCGCAATGCCATCCATGAGCGGCGGCAGGAGTAGCGGTGCCCATCCGCGTACATGCAAACCAAAACGAAGGCTGCCAATCCCCTGACGAGAAATCTCACGGCACCGGACATAGCATTCTCCATGTCATATACGTCCTCTCTCGAAGCCTGGACCAGCAGGTTGTTCGTCGAGCGCGGCGCGGCGGCTGCATGGGCTCGCCCCTCAGCGCCGGAGATAATGAGTCATGGGTAGGCACGGTAGAGAAAGGCAAGCGCAGCCGAACCCTCACGAGAGGGGCGGACTGCCTCCTGGAAGGGGTGTGGCAAATTCGCAAGGCACTATGATCGCTCCGCGGCCGTCGCACGTGCAGGAACCGAGCGAGTAGACGCCGATCATTGCGGGTCGATATTTTGCTCCGTGGCTCTTGGCTGCCTGAGGGAGATCTGGGGATGAAATTCGGCATATTCTACGAGCTGCAGCTGCCGCGACCCTGGCAGAATGACAGCGAGCTTAACCTCTATCAGGATGCATTAACGCAGGTTGAGCTGGCAGATCGGTGCGGTTACGACTGCGCCTGGCAGGTGGAGCATCACTTCCTCGAGGAATACTCCCACTGCCCTTCGCCGGAATCTTTCCTCGCTGCCGCGAGCCAGCGCACCAGGAACATCCGGCTCGGTCACGGCATCTTCCAGCTTACCACCAACCACCCGGCCCGCGTCGCTGAGCGTGTGGCTGTGCTCGACCTCCTCAGCAACGGACGCTGCGAGTTTGGCATGGGGGAAAGCGCCTCGATCACCGAGCTCGAGCCCTTCGGGCGCAGCATGGAGGACAAGCGTGCCGTGTTTGAGGAGGCGGTGCAGGCAATCTTCCCGATGTTCAAGGACGGTGGCACCGAGCACCACGGCAAGTACTTTGACATGCCTCTGCGCAACGTGCTGCCTAAGCCGTTGCAGAAGCCGCACCCACCGGTGTGGATGGCCTGCTCGCAGCTCGCCACCATCGAGCGCGCCGGTCGCTGTGGCATGGGCGCCCTGGGCTTCCAGTTCGTCAGCGCCGATGCCGCGCACGCCTGGGTGCATGCCTACTACAACGCCATCACCAAACGGCTCGAGAGGCTCGCCGATTACACGATCAATCCCAATATCGCGCTGGTCAGCTTTTTCATGTGCTGCAAGACCGACGAGGAGGCACGCAAACGTGCCGACGGCGCAACGTTTTTCCAGTTCGCTCTGCGCTTCTACGGGGCCTCGAGCGACCGCAAGCGCCCGGCGCCCGGCACGGTCAACATGTGGGATGAGTACAACAAGTGGAAGCGCGCCAATCCGGACGCGCAGGAAGCGGCGCTGCGGGGCGGCCTCATTGGTTCGCCGGAAACCTTGCGAAAAAAGCTCGCCAAGTTCGAAACCTCCCACATCGATCAAGTCATTCTGCTCAACCAGGCCGGCAACAACAGGCACGAGGACATCTGCGAGTCCTTGGAGCTTTTCGCCAGGGAGGTCATGCCGGAATTTCAAGGGCACCATACCGCGCACGAGGTGTGGAAGGCTGCCGTGATGAACCGCGAGATCGAGCTCGAAGAGATCGACACGGCAGCGTTCACGGATCGCTACGGCAAGGCAATGCCGGCCCAGGTGCAAGTGCGCTGAAAGGCGACCGCAGCCGGGGTGCGCCCGCTCAACCCTTCGCCTAGAGCCCTTCCGACTTATGTGGAACCATATCCAGCGTTGCGGAAGTAGTTCGCACACTCGGTTGGCGTAAAGCGGTCGATGAGCTTGCCGATGCGGTTCCACATTCCTTCGACGGTGCGCTCGTCGGCCTTGCGCAGCAGGGTCTTGAGCTTGGCGAAGGCCTGCTCGATCGGGTTGAGGTCGGGCGAGTAGGGCGGCAGGAACAGCGGCCTGGCGCCGACGGCGCGGAGCAGGCGCTGCACCTCGGCGCCCTTGTGCGAGCCGAGGTTGTCCATCACGACGGATGTCGCCGGGCTCGAGCGTGGGGATCAGCACCTGCTCGACGTAGGCGCGGAAGGTCTCGCCGTTGATCGGGCCGTCGAGCACGAGCGGCGCGGTGATGGCGTCATTGCGCAGGGCTGCCAGGAAGGTGGTGGTGCGCCAGTGGCCGTGCGGCACTTTCGCCTTCAACGGCTCGCCGCGCCGCCACCAGCCGTGCGTGCGGGTCATGTTGGTCTTGGTCCACGTCTCGTCGATGAAGACCAGGCGCTCGGGCGCCAGCCGCGGCTGCAGCCGGTGCCACCACCGGCGACGGCGGGCGACGTCAGGCCGGTCCTGCTCGCAGGCGAGCACGGTTTTTTTTGAAGCTGACGCCCTCGCGCTTCAGAAAGCGCCAAAGCGTGTCGCAGGCTACCACCATGCCGCGCTCGGCCAATTCGTCCAGCAGCTCGTGCAACGTCAGGTCCGGCTTTTTCCGGAGGCGGGCGAGCAGCCACTCGCGCTCGCCTGCGAGCAGATAGGGCCGTTTGCCACCCATCGGCTTGGACGCAGGACTGCCAGCCTCGCGCATCCGGCCATGCCACTTCACCGCTGTCGATGGGGCGATGTCGTTGAGCCGCGCCACCTGCCGACACGACAGGCCGCGCTCCAACTGCGAAACCACACGCTCACGCAGGTCGAGAGAGTAGGGTCGAGCCATCGCGTGCTGGCCTCCGCTCCAGCACGCAGCTTGAATCAGATCGCCCCTGATTTGGGGAATCCCTCGCAATTCCACTAAGAGCGGAAAAACTTCTAGCTTGCAGTGTCCCCGTTCAGCACGTTGATTTACCGATCGCTCAGCCTTTGCTTTTGACAGCAGGCGCGGGCGCCTAGGGTTCGCGGGGCCATCGACCCCGAGGAAACGCGTCCCATGCGTTTGACGTTGAGTATCGCACTCGTCGCCGCCGCAGCCTTCCTGGCGAGCCACGGCCTGGGACTGAGCGCGGTCGGCGGCGCCGGCGGCACGCAGCCCGCGCTGGAGCTCGTCGTGTTCGAGCACCCCGACTGCTCCTATTGCCCGGCGTTCCGCCGCAACGTCGCGCAGCGCTACCAGGCCTCGCCGCAGGCAGCCAACGCACCGCTGCGCTTCGTAGATATCGCGGCGTCGGACAGCAGCCGCTACGAGCTCAAGCTGCCGATCTCGGTCGTCCCCACCACCGTTCTCATCAAGAACGGGCGCGAGGTCGACCGCATCGCCGGCTATTGGGCGCCGGACAGCTTCCTCAAGATGGTGGCCTACATCAGGGCCAAAGCCGAGTAGCTCTGCGCTCTGGTCCTGATCATTCGGCTGGCCGGCCCCGGACGTCCGCCGATCGTCCTACGAGGCCGCGCGCCGATCGCCTCTCTCAATCGTCGTCGTGGTGGCGACGCTCGTGATGGTGGTGGTGATGGCGCCGCCGCGGGCGGTACTCGGAATAGCGGCAGTCGGAGGAGCAATAGTCGGCGACAGGCCGCGGCGCCCACACGTAGCCGAACCTCTCCATGCAGCGCCGCATGATTTCTTCGTCGTTGCGTCCGGAGATACGCCGGCATTCTGAGATTGCGTAATCGAAGGATTCGCCGCTCGCCTGCCGGCCATCCCGGCGCTGCCAGCTGTAGTCCGTGGCGGCGCAACCGCCGGCGAGCAACGCAACGCCAAGAATACCCAACTTGTACAACCTCATGACTCCCTCCGAACTCAACTCGGAGCGCATCCTACAAGAGGACGGCGCTGCCCTGTGTTGCGCATTCGGCACAAAGGCGTGGCAAAACTCAATCAAGGCAGGGGGTTGGCGCCGTCGGAAGGAAGCTGACAAACACCCTCACCACCACTTTCCTTGCCGGAAACACACAGCAATCACGGCAATCACGGCAAACCGCGGCGACGCTCACCAAGTTCCCCCGGGTCGCCGTTCCATCACCAGACAAGCTGTGGAAAGATCGCATCACAGAGCGGCTATTGTCGGTGGATGGCCGGTGGAGCCAGTGGGCCCGTCACGCAGCCGCCGGCCCTGTCCCACCAAGCCGGCCAGCTCTCGTCAGTTGCCGGCCGTCCGGCAAGGGACGGCTTCCGTGGCGCAGCGGTACATGGCCCGCTTGAGCCCGGCCTTGGGCGAGCTTGGCGCACAGGTGTACCGGACGTCCTTGGCCATCGCCAGGTTCTGGTAGCGCTCGCCGAAGTCGTAGCGCACCGAGCCCATCCAGGCCTGCTCAGCCGACAGCTGAGCCTGCTCGGTGCTGGCTTGCTCCTCGCCGATCACGCGTCGCTTGGGGTGGCAGACCACCGGCGGGCCCGCCTGCTCAACGCGGCCGCCGCTGCGCTCGCCGCCTCCGCCGCTGGGGACCGGTGCCGGTGGTGTGGGTGTCGTCGCCATGGTGCTGCGATGCCCCGGCCGCACATAGCGCCAGCGGTAGGCATGCCGGTTGCTGGCCACGGGGGTGCAATTGCCCCAGAAGTCGCGCACGCACTGCTCGTTCGGGCCCTTGGCCTGGCCTTCCTGTGGCGACTTGGACGGCGAGGAATGCACGGTCGGGATCATCTGCGTGCAGTTGCCCCAGAAATCCTTCTGGCACGGTTGCGCCTGGTTGTCGGCCGCCTTGTCGGGCGGGCCCGCAGGCGGCGGGACTGGCACGGCCAGGATCGACGGCAGGTTGGGCGGGATGATCGAGGGAAGCAGGGCCGGTGCGGGCTGCGCGCAGTTGCCCCAGAAGTCCTTCTCGCAAGGCGCGGCGAGACCCTTGGAGCCCTTGGGCGGCGGCTGCGCCGGGGGCGCTGGCGGCGGCGTGATCAGGGACGGCAGCAGGGCGGCCGTCGGCTGCGAGCAGTTGCCCCAGAAATCCTTCTGACAGGGAGCGGCCGGCGCTTGCGAGGACTTGGACGGCGGCTTGGCGGCGGGCGGCGCGGGCTCGTTGGGTATGGGATTGCAGTTGCCCAGGAAGTCCTTGATGCACTGCACAGGGGGGCCGCCTCCGGCCACCTTCGAGGATGACTTGCCGGAGGGCGCAATGAGATCGGGCGCCATCTGACATGCTGTCAGGAACGCCAGTGAAGCCGCGACGGGCACAGAAAGAAAACGCTTCACGTTGCCACCACGACCCAGCCCCGCCACAGCTTAGTTCGGTGGATGCACTTTGCATGTAGCCGGGAAAGCACAGTAGGCGTGCCGACCACCTCATGCAGCGACAGGATTAACGCTGTTGGCCGAAGGCATCAACAGCGCCGGTGCCCGAAAGTGCAGCGGCCGCGCATGCACTGAACATACGCGGCCGCTTTGCAGTCAGGCAGAGCTACCCTCGGCGGGGTGCCGCCCTTCTTATTTATCGTCGTCGTCCGGCGTGTCGTCCTCGTACTTGCGATCGACGCGGCTGGTATCGCCGAGCGGTGCGCGGCAGGGAGTGGCCTCGACGGAGCACCTGAAGAACGTGCGCTTCAGGATGGTCGTGGTCGAGCTGGGCCCGCAGTTGTGCCGGACGTCCTTGGCGTGGTTCATGTCCTGAAAGCGTTCGCCATGGTCATAGCGCACGGAGCCCATCCAGGCATTGTCGGCGGCGCGCTGGGCGCGCGCGCGCGCGGACTTCTCTTCACCGATCACGCGGCGGCGCGAATGGCACTGCAGGCCGTGGTCGATACGCTCCCGCGAGCCCGGATAATAGGATGAGGAGTAGTAGGAATCGCCGTCGTGGCGGTCATGGCGATGCCGGCGATAGTGCTGGTGCCGCGGCCGGTAGTAGCGCCACCGATAGGCGTAGCGATTGTGCGCCACGTACGTGCAGCTACCCCAGAAGTCGGTCGCGCAGCGGTTACGGTGAGAGTGGTGACGCTGGCCGCCGTAGAACCCGTCTCCGTTGTCCCCACCCTGCGACGGGGAGGTCAGTCCGATCGCCACGGCAAACGCAAAAAGCAGAACGCAACCTAGGTACTTCATTCCACTTACCCCTCTTGACGCACCCCCTGGCACTCGCAGGAGTTTCCACGCTTGCTATGCGCTGTGCGTTGGACTTGAACCTCGCCCGAGAAGACGCGAACAACTCATCGAGGAGCCGCAGCCACTATTGGCCACACTCGCCGATGGGTTGGGCATAGCAGATCCCGTGCGCGCATGGACGAGGACGTTGGCTGAATTGCACCTCACGGTTGCGTATTTGCAACACGCCGAGGCGAGGCAAAACGGAGCAAATTCAATGCGCCGCACGCGCGGTTCACAGCGCGCACGGACTGCTGAAAACAGGCAGGTGGAGTTGGGTCCGGCCCGGCGGACGGGGGCTTGGGGGCGCGCCTTTGGCGGGCCGCAGCGGGCCCGCTAGTTCGCCCCGCTAGTTCGCCTTGGCAGCTGGGTTGAGCTGCTGGGCCGTCGCGGCCGGCTGGCCCGGCACGTCGGCCTTGAGGAACACGTCCACCCGCATCCCCGGCAGCAGCGGCGGCTGGCCGACGAGATCGATGATCACCTCGAGCACGTCGACGTCGGTGGGCCTGCGGGGTCCGCGCTGACCGAGCTTGCTCGGGCCCAGCGCCTGCGCGAGCAGGCTCACGGTGCCCTCGAAGTCCTGGCCGCCGAACGCATCGGAACGGATGATCGCGGCCTGCCCGACGCGCAGCTTGCCTACATCGCGCTCCTCGAACTCGGCTCTCACGCGCAACGAGGTGACATCGCCGATGACCAGCAGGGGGCTCTCGGGCGAGGGCACGGAAGTCTCGCCGATGCGCGCATTGAGCAGCAGCACGTTGCCGTCGGACGGCGCGCGAATGCGCGTGCGCTCGAGCCCGGCCTCGGCCAGGGAAAGCTCGGCGCGTGCGGCAGCGAGCCCGGCCTCGAGCCGGGTCTGCGCGGGAGTGTCGGACGCCGACGCCTTGCGCAGCGCGACCCGCGTCTGCTCGAGTCGGTCGGAAGCCTGCTTCACGCCATCGCGCGCCTTGTTGACGTCGCCGGCGCCGCCGCTGCGCTGGTTTTTTTGCGCGCGATCGAGGTCCTCGCGCGCCTGCGTGAGCGCGCGCTCGGCGACGGCCACATTGTCCTCCGCCGTTCTGCGGTCCTGCGCGGCGCCCTTGGCCACGGTCTCGTTGTCGCGGTCGCGCTTGCGTGCCGCCACCTCGGCGCGTGCGGCGTGCACCCGCGCCGCCAGCTCGTCGTCGGCCAGCTTGACCAGCAGGTCGCCGGCCTTGACCCGGTCGTTGACGGCAACCAGCACCTCGGAGATGCGGCCCGGCGCCTGGGCGGAGATGCGGATCTCGCCGCCTGCCGGCTCAACCCGCCCGGGGGCCGACGCTGCCCAGGTCGCCTTCGGCTGCGGCTTGGGCAGCGCCTTGGGCGCCTCCGCCTTGTTGGCTTCGGGCGATTTCTGACTGAAGGTCTGCGGCACGTAGTAGCCGATGCCGAGCGCCACCACGGCGGCGACGATCAGCATGTTCAGCGAGGAGTCGGCTTTAGGCATTGGCCTTCCTCTTACGGTTGCGTGCGAGCTCGTGCACGGTCTCGACCCCTTCCGCGCGGCGCTCCTCGCCGACGATGAGGCCGTCCTCGATGCGCAGGATGCGGTTGGCGAAGGGAACGGTGCGCGGATCGTGCGTCACCGCCAGCACCGCTCGCGTCTTGTCCTTGGCGATCTGCGCGAGCAGCGCCATGACGGCAAGCCCGTTCTCGCTGTCGAGCGCCGCCGTCGGCTCGTCGGCCAGGATCACCGAGGGCGCGCCCACCAGCGAGCGGGCCACCGCCACGCGCTGCTGCTCGCCGCCCGACAGCTTGGCGGGATACGACTTGAGCTTGTGGCGCAGGCCCACTTGCTGCAGCGCGCGCTGCGCGTGCACGATCGCGTCGGAGCCGCGCTCGCCGCGCACGTCGAGCGCCAGGCGCACGTTCTCCTCCGCCGTCAGCGTGGGGAACAGGTGGTAGGACTGGAAGATGAACCCGATGTGTCGCCGGCGCAGCCTGGCCAGCGCCTCCGCGCTCAAGCCCGCCGTGCTGCGGCCGGCGATCGTCAGTGTCCCCTCGGTCGGCGTCAGGATGCAGCCGAGAATGGACAGCAGCGTGGTCTTGCCGCTGCCTGACGGCCCCATCAGCAGGGTCAGCTCGCCTGGATTGAGGCTGAGGCCCACGCCCTTGAGCGCGCGCACGCGCCCGGCGCCTGTGCCCAGGTCCTTGACGATATCGCGCGCCTCCAGCACCACGTTCGGGGCTTGGGCGGTGACGGCGGCGGCGGGCGCCTCTTGCGCGGTTACGACGGCGGTCATCGGTTGAACACCATGGCTGGATCGATGCGCATCACCTTGCCGATGGCCGACAGGGCGGAGATTGCGCACATGACGAAGGTCAAAGCGAGCAGCAGGCCCGCGAGCCCAGGCGTCATGACGATCGGCAGCGCGGTATGCTCGCTCAGATAGACGATGGTGAGCGCGATCGACATGCCGAGCGCATAGCCGATGAGCGCGCTCAAGCCGGCCTGGGCCAGAATGACCTTGTGGATGTAGCCGGAGGAGGACCCGAGCGCGCGCAGCGTGGCGAACTCCGGCAGGTGATCCTTGGTGCTGGAATAAAGTGTCTGCGCCACGATCACCGTGCCGACGATTAGTCCCAGCACGGCGCCGCCGATCAGCGCCACGCCGGCGCCGGTCGCAAACAGCCAATGCGCTAGGCTGCGGCTGCGGAACTCGGCCCGGGTCAGCACCTCGCTGTTGGGCAGCTTGGCGGCGATATCGGCACGCACCTGACCGATGTCGGCGCCCGGCGCCAGCTTGACCAGCACGTAGGTGATGTTGTCGGTCGGCATGTCGATCAGCTGCCGCGCCCGATTGACGGTGGTGAACACGAAGGGGGTGACCGTGAACGAGCGGATGCCCTCGGTGAGCCCGACCGACGCGCACGCGCGAGGAGCCCACTTGCGCCGTATCGCCGACGCCCTTGACGCCGAGCTCTGCCAGATAGGTCTTGTCGACGATGACGGCGTCGCGCACGCCGAGGCCCGAGACGTCGCCCTCGACGACATTCCACGGCGCCAGCCCGCCGTCCTCGGCGTCGGCGCCGATCACCACCACCAGCGTCGAGCCCCCCGTCGGCTTGCGCCAATCGGTGAACGCAGTGACGAGCGGCACGGCGCTCTCCACCCCCGGCGTGGCCAGCGCAACATAGCGCTCGCGGGCGCGGATTGGCTGCGCCTCCTCGAAGTTCTTGGTGCCGTACGCCATGATCCACAAATCGCCGTCGGCGCGATCGATCATGGCTATGATCATGCCGCGCGCGCCGAGATAGAGACCGAGCTGCACCGCCACCAGCACGATGGAGAACAGGATCCCCACCAGCGTGACGCCAAGCCGCACGCGGTCGTGGAACAGGTTGCGGAACGCGAGCGTAATGGTCATGACGGCGCCGGGCATCCTTCTGCGCGCGAGGCTTGGCCGCGGGCAAACCGCGCAGTCTCCAAGCGGTTATATGGGGTCTGAGGCCGAACCGTGCAGGCTTTCGCCGGCAGTGCGGGGCCTAAAGTCATCGTATTTTCGCTTTGCTTAACGCCGCGAGCCGGAGCGCCTCCTGGCCCGCGCCGCATTTTCTCCGCATATCGGTTGCATGTCGCAACCAGCTCAACATCGGTCGGCGACCGGGAGCCTGGATGCAACTGCTTGAACTTTGCGGCCGTTCCGGGGCCGTGCGCGCGGCCCTCGCCGTGCTTGCGCTGCTGCTGGCGGCCGGCGTCGGCCAAACGCAGAGCCCGCCCACCGACGTCACCGGCCTGTGGATCGACCACACTGGCCAGGGCGCCGTGGAGATCGCGCAGTGTGGCGCGCGCATCTGCGGCCGTGTGGTGTGGCTCAAGAACCCTGAACACCGCTCCAAGAGCGGCAAGCGCATCTGCGGCACCCAGGTGCTCGGCGATCTGCAGCCGAGGCCCAACAGCGCCTGGGAGGACGGCTGGATCTACAATCCCGAGGACGAGGAGCGCTTCAGTGCCGCCCTCAAGCTCCAGAACGCCAACACTCTCACCGTCCTGGGCTACCTCGGCTTCAAGCTGCTGGGCGAGACCTTCACCTGGAGGCGGTCGACCGCGCCGCTCGATCGCTGCGCACCGGCCAATCGGCCGAGCTAGCCTCCGCGTCGCCTCGTTGATCTCCTGCGTCATTCCATTGCCGCGCTGGCGCTGACCTGCGCCGCCCGCTCGCTCCTGGCGACGGCCTGCGCCTCCACCCACTTGAGGAAGCTGAGCGTGCGTTCGGCCACGATGTGGCGCTGCTGGTCGAGCGTGACGATATGATAGCTGTCGTCGAGGATCAGCGTGTCGACGAGGCCGCCCAGGTTCGATTGCAGGTACTGTGCGTTCTTCAGGCTGGCCATGTCGTCGTCGCGCGGATGCACGATCAGCGCCGGCTGGCGCACATTGCCGAGGTCGGGTTTCACGGCCGCCACCAGCGCGTTGAAATTGGCCATCGACCGCATCGGTGTCGAAAAGATGCCGGCATCGCCCGTGTTCCCGCTCTGCATGCTGGTCACGACCAGGCGGCGCACCCGCTCGTCCTTGATGCCGTAGGGGTCGCGCTCGGTCAGATCGAACTCGAACTTCACGGGCAGGGGCCGCACGTACTGAAGAAACACCGAGTGCCAGGGCATCGACCAGCCATCGAGCTTCAGCGTCGGCGCATAGAGCAGCAGGCCGTGCACGCCGGCGGGCCAATTCTGCGCGAGATGGATGCCGAGGATGCCGCCCATCGAAAGGCCGCCGGCGAGGATGACGTCGCAATGCTCCTTCAGCCGGTCGTGGGCCGCCTCCACGCTGGCGTACCACTCGTGCCACGTCGATCGGCGCAGCTCTTCCGGCGTGCCGCAGTGGCCGGAAAGCTGGCAGCAGTAGACCGTGCAGCCTGCCCGCGCGAGGCCGTTGGCGATGAAGCGAAGCTCGACCGGCGTGCCGCCGAGCCCATGGATCAACAGCACACCCACGCGGCCGCCTGGGATGAACTGGCTGCGGTCGTCGATGCCGCCTTTCTTGAACAATCGTCACGCTATGACCACCCGTATTCTTCTGATCTTCTGTTCTTTCGACCGCTGGGCGCTCGCGGCGTCCAGCTCGGTTGAGATGCGCTCTCGAAGTGCTGAGCCTTATTGGCTGCTCACCCGTCGCATGACCTGGTCGAGCAGCTTCAACGCCAAGTCCATCTCGTGCTTGGTGATGTGCAGGCTCGGCGCCAGGGTGACGACGTTCTTGTAGTAGCCGCCGATATCCAGCACCAGACCATACCGCTCGCCGTCGACCTCTAGATCGCCCTTCAAGGCCTCGTCGACCATCCGGTCGACGATCGCCTTCGACGGCGTGAAGCTGTCGTGCGGCTCGCAAATCTCCATGCGCAATGCGAGGCCCAGCCCATCGACGTCGCCTACGATCTTGTGGCGGCGCTTCAGATCCTTGAGGCCTTCGAGCAGATAGGCACCCTTCTCGGCCACCATCGCCTCGTAGTCGGTCTCGGCCATCATGTGCATGGCCTCGAGCGCAACCGCGGTGCCCATCGGATTGGCGTTGAACGTCGAGTGCGTGGAACCCGGCGGGAAGATCGTCGGATTGATCAGCTCCTCGCGCGCCCATACGCCGGCCAGCGGATTGAGCCCGTTGGTGATGGCCTTGCCGAACACGATGGCGTCGGGCTTCACACCGAAGTGCTCGATCGACCACAGCTTGCCGGTGCGATAGAAGCCCATCTGGATCTCATCGACGACCAGCAGGATGCCGTACTTGTCGAGCACGCGCTTCAGCTCGACGAAGAAGTTCTTCGGCGGGATCACATACCCGCCGGTGCCCTGGATCGGCTCGACGTAGAAGGCCGCATACTCGGCCTCGCCGGCCTTGGGATCCCAGACGCCGTTGTACTCGCTCTCGAACAGGCGCTCGAACTGCTTGACGCAGTGGTGGCCGTACTCCTCCTTGGTCATGCCCTTGGGGCCGCGGAAGTGATACGGGAACGGAACGAACTGCGCGCGGTCGCCGAAGTGGCCGTAGCGGCGGCGATAGCGATACGACGAGGTGATGGCGGAGGCGCCGAGCGTGCGGCCGTGATAGCCGCCCTCGAACGCGAACATCAGGCTCTTGCCCTTCTTGAAGTTGCGCACGAGCTTGAGGCTGTCCTCGACGGCCTGGCTGCCGCCGACATTGAAATGCACGCGGCCCTTCTCGCCGAACTTCCTCTCGGCGTCCTGCGCGATGATCGCTGCGAGCTCGATCTTCTCGCGGTGCAGGTACTGGCTCGCCACCTGCGGCAGCCGGTCGAGCTGGCGGCGCACGGCGGCATCGAGGCGGGCATTGCGGTAGCCGAAGTTGACTGCCGAGTACCACATCTGCAGGTCGAGGTATTGGCGCCCCTCCGGCGTCGAACAGGAAGGAGCCTTCGCAGCTGTCGAAGATCTTCGGGTGGGTTGGTGTAGTGGACGGTATCGCCGTGCGAGCAGTACTTGTCCTCCAACGCCAGAAGCTCCGCCTCCGACGGTCCATCATCGGTGGACGCGCGGCGTGAGGCGTGGCCCTCTGGCCACCGTACAGGCTTGTGCATTCCTGACCTGCTTTCTCTTGCTACCTACTCTTCGACGGCGCGCGCAGCCCGCCCAGCGGTTGCAGCAACGCGCTCCTCGAGCCACCCCGCGAGCAGCCGGGTTGCTTCGTCGAAATTCTCGAATGCGATGTGAGGCAGGCCGGACTTGCGGCAGTGCCCGAGCAGCAAGTCCTTGGCCAGCACCATGTCGGCGCGCTCGGCGAGGCAGAAATCGGAGCGGCCGTCGCCGACCAGAATGCGCAGCTCTTGCGGGCGGCCTTCCGCAAAGCTGCACTTGCAGTTGCCCGCCAGCATGCGGCACTCGGTCTTGGCATGGGGGAAGGTCAGGCGCCAGCGATCCCCACCCCGCCACTGCAGGTGATTGGCGAAATAGGGGAACGTTGATATTGTTGCGGTCCAGCACGGTGCGGATCGTCCGATCCAGCCCGTCCGACACCACGACCATGACATGCCCGAGGCGCCGCAGCAGACCGGCAAAACCGGCAAAGCCCCGATCGATCTCCACGGCGCCGATGAACGCGTCCATCTCGGCCGGCGTCGCACGCACGAGGTCGATTTGGCGCACCATGCACTCGCGAGAGCCGATCCGGCCGGCCTTCCATTCCTGCTCGATGAGCTGCCACTCGGGCGCGGCAAAGCGCTCGAGAAGAAGATCGGTCGTATCGATGGGAGCGATGGTGCCGTCGAAGTCGACGAACACACGGCATTTCACACGCGCAGTTGACACGTTAACAGAACCCGCTGATGTAATTGCCGCAGTTTCGCCTCGAAGATCATGTGCTGCCAGCCTCCTTTAGCGACCGCTAAACGCGCTGCCAATGCCCTTGGTTCACGTTTTCGTTAGGTGTCGCTCCCTATCGGCTGCACCGATAGGTAGAGCGCGGCTGGTAGGTGTCGGCTCAAGTTGCGCTCAATGCTGCACAAAATACCGACTACCCTCACATTGGCGCGCAACAGTGGCATGTCGATGGGCCGAGACACATGGCCGCACAACCGGCGGGACGTCGCGTCATCTAAACAGTGTTCGGCGAGCCGGGACGGTTTGGTTAACGGACGTTGGCGGACGTATCCAGCTGGCGTTCGAGCAAGGCCGCGCCGAGGTAGCCGATCAGGGCTGCCAGCAGGCCGATCAGGTAGGGCGTAGACAGACCGAGGACATATTTTCCGCCTGCCCACACCAGCACACCGGCCGCCACCGACACATAGGCCGCGAGCGGACCGCCGACCCGCGTGAACAGCGCAAACAGAGCGGTCACGAACACGCCGGCACTGCCGAACGCAGACGCCGTCTCGATCAGCTCCTTGATGCTCTCTGAGCTGAGCGAGATCAGAGCTGCCACCACCGTCAGCGCCATCACGGTCAGGCGCACCGCCCACAGCTTGCCGCCGTCCGTGCGCGAGGGGGCCAGCCGCTCGATGATGTTGTGGGAAATCTGCGCCGCCGGCGCGTGCAGGGCGGCGTGCACCACCGACAGGATCGCCGAGATGATGGCGCCGATGAAAACAATGTACAGAGCGCCTGGCAGATAGGCCTCGGCCATCTTCGCCACGATCTGCTCGGGATCGGTAACATCGGGCAGCAGGTGCGTGCCCATCAGGCCGAGGAACACCGGCACCATGCCGATCGCCAGGTAGATGGCTCCGCCCAGCACCGTCGCCCTGGCGGCGACGCTTGCCGACCGCGCGCCGAGGTAGCGCGAGATCAGCTCCACCGCGACGATGGTTCCGCAAATCGGGATCGCCATGGTCTCGAGCGTGCCGAGCACGCCCCCTTCGTGGCCGGCGAGCGAGAGCCTCTCAGGCTCCACCCGCGCCAGGCCGGCCGAGATGCCGCCGACATCGACGGCGACGATGGTCCCGAGGACGATCAGCCCGACGAGCACGATGAGACCCTGGATGACGTCCGTCACCGAGTCGGCAAACAGTCCGCCGATCACGGAGTAGCCGCCGATTAGCACCGCCGCCAGCACGATCGTGGTCTTCAGTCCCATGCCGGAGTTGGCGGCCATGACCTGGCCGAAGGCGCGGATCTGCACGGCGGCCCAGATGATGGAGCCGGGCAGCAGCACGATCACCACTAGCCGCTCGACGCCCGGCGAGTAGCGTTGCCGGAACAGGTCGGCGAAAGTGACGAGGCCGCGCGACCAGAGTGCACTCGCAAACAACAGTCCGACGATGATGATCGCCAATCCATAGGCGAACGGGTCGATCAGGGCGCCGCCCAGGCCCTTTTCGTAGACGGAGCCGCCGGAGGCGACGATCGCTTCCGCCCCGAAGAAGGTGGCAAACACCGAGAAGGCGACAAGGCCCATGCCCAGCTGGCGGCCGGCAAGGATATAGTCCTCGGCGCTGGCGATGCGGCGCGAGACCCAGACGCCGATCGCAAACTGGATGAGCACATAGGCGACGATGGCAACGAGAACCGTAGTCATGTCCCTCCCTCTTGGCGCGCTGTTGCCGGCGGCGCTCCCCGGCGCGCCCGTACATTACGTTTTCGACATGCTTCCTGCCCCGTTTCGCCCTTTTTGTATGCTTTAGCACCGATCTGAGCAAATCCGGCGGCGCTCCCTATATGCTCATGCCAGACCCGTCGGCTGTCCACGCTGTCGAGCAACTTTGTGAGCAACGCCTTCCGACCCTTGCGAGCCGCTGTCAGCTGTGTCACCGCCGCAGCGCTTCTGCTGGCGCAAGTCGCCGGCGGGCACGCCCAGGTGGGCATGACGCGGGCCGACTACGAGGCCTGCCAGGCAGGCGACGAGCAGGGCTTTCGCAAGGCGGTGGAAGCCTTGACCTACAGGGGCCTGGAGAAGGGCCTCGCCAATCTCGACTACAAGGCAATCGTCGGCGACGAATGGCGGCGCGGCAACGTGGACGACGTCATCGACCGGCAGGTCGACGAGGCCATCGGCCAGGTGCGCGACGAGTTCGAGCTGGGTTCAGCTGTGGTCGTCGCTGGCCTCGCGCGAGCGCGCACAGGAGCTCGCCACCACGGCCGCTGAGCGCGTCTACCGCTCCGAGGCCGTCAAGAAGGCGATCGAGCAGCTCGCTACCGGCGTCGGCAAGGAGATCGGCAAGCGCATCGAGCTGGCGGTGGTCGATACCGCCGGGCCCGCCACGCAATGCATGCAGGCGTTCCTCGGGCGCCGCTACGGGTCGACGGTGGCGAATGTCGTCAGCGCCGACGCCGGCAAGGAGTATGCGCGTCGACCCGGGCAAGGGTGCAGCGCAGGTGACGCCGGACAAGGTGCTGATCGAGGGCAGCGGAGGCATCGCCGGCACGGTGGTGCTGGTGGTGCGCCGGCAGCTCTCCCGGATCGTCGCCCGCATCGGCCAGCGCATCGTCGGCGCGGTGCTGAGCCGGCTCGTCTCGGTGGTGGCCGGCGGCATCGGCCTGGTGCTGATCGCCAAGGACATCTGGGATTTCCGCCACGGCGTGCTGCCGATCGTCGCCGAGGAAATGAAATCGCGGGCCACCAAGGACAAGGTGCGCGACGAGATCGCCAGGACCATCTCGGAGCAGATGGGCGACAACCTGAGGGAGATCGCCGACAAGACGGCGGAGCGTGTCGTAGAGATCTGGCAGGAGTTCCGCCGCGCGCACGCCAAGGTCCTGGAGATTGCCGACCGCAACGCGGCGTTCAAACGCCTGCTCGACACCCTCAAGCCGTCCGACCTGCCGCGGCTCGACCAGGTGGTGGCGCTGGTGCTCGCCGGCGAGGGCGAGGCCGGCGTGCTGCGGCGGCTCGACGACGGCACGCTCAATCTGGCGGTGACGAGGCTCCCGCCAGCTGCCCTCGACGTTGCCCGCGAGACCCGCTCGCTGGAGGTAGCGCTCAAATGGTCGGCGATTGCCGGCGACAGCCTGCCCCAGATCGTCGAATACGAGGTGCATCGGCGGGCGGGCCCCGACAGCTTCACCAAGACGGGGCTGCAGCGGCTGCTCGGCCTGCAGGATCGGCTGGCGGTGACGCGGCTGGCCGCGCTGGAGCCGGCTGCACGCGAATCCCTGCTGGAGCTCGAACGCCCTGCGCTCGTCCGTCTGGCGCGCAGCCTCGACGAGGCCCAGCTTGCAAGCCTCGCCCGTTATCTGAGCGCATTGGAGCAGGCCTCCGCCAAACGAGTGCTGAGCGTGGTCGCCCAGTCGCCGGCACGCATGGCCGAGCTTGCCGCCCCGCGCGTGCGCGAGGCCATCATCGCCAGCCGCGACCAGGCCGCCGCCGTCGGCATGATGCTGCAGGTCTCCTCGCTGCCCGATCCCAGCGTTGTCATGGCACACGTGCGCCTGGTGCTGGATGGCCGGGTGAGCCCGCTGCTGCTGTGGGAGAAGGACGGGCTCGTGCTCGGCGCCGCCGCTCTGCTTGCGCTCACGCTGCTCCTGATCCTGAAGCGGCTGATGTTCGGTGCGCGCCCGCGCGTGGTCATCCAGCACGTCGCTCCCCGCCACGGCAGGGGCGGCTGATGCTGCTGATCACCAGCGAAACGGTCGACCGCCCGATCGAGCGCGGCGAGATCGTCTATGCGGTCGCCGTCAGCGGTGCCAATATCCTGCGCGACATGCGCGAGGCCGTAGTCAACACGCTGGGCGGCCACATGACCAGGTACGAGGCCTTGCTCGACAAGACCATCGCCCGCGCGCTCGATGGGCTCAGCGAGCGGGCCAAGGCCCAGGGCTACGACGGCGTGCTCGGCATCCGCATCTCGCACCCGTTCATCACCAGCGGCGCGATCGAGGTGGTGGTGTCCGGCACCGGCTTCCGGTTCGCCGGCAGCGCCGCCTGAGCCGGCCCCCTGCGCTTACAATCGGCAATTACCCACACAAGCCTTTCGTTGCGCGCCGCGGCAGCTCTTGCCTGCCCTGCCAAAAGCCGCGAGCTTGCCGCTCGTGCAATTCGCCGGTCGGAGTTGTCGAGCTGCGCCGGATCGAAGAGGGAGACGACACCTATGGCTTTGAAGGCTCCAGGCATCCTGGTGTTCATGCTGTCGATCGTCCTGTCGCTGGGGGTTCTGTTCGCGCGATACTTCGGCTCCAGCGTTCCGCTGCTCACCGGCGAGACGACCCAGTTCTACGCCATGATGGCAGCTTACGTCGTATTGCTGCTCGGCTGCATCATGCGCGGGCTGTAGGCTGGCGGCATTCCATAGATACTTCTGTGCCCTTCTGTCGCGCGGCCAATGGCGCCCTGGCAATATTGCCCTGCTGGCGTCTTTATCTCGTGATGGAGAGACGTCCCAGCCTCAACGAGCTGATAACGCGATTTCGCGCACAGCGCTGGAGCCGCGAGGTGCTGCTTGCCGCGCTACTCACCGTCGCCGCGGCCGTGTTCATTGCGGCTGCCATGCTCCGCAGCGATATGCCCGAGCAAGGCACAAGGCCAGCCGAGACTGCGCATCAACCGCCTGGGTGAGCCCGGGCCCTACGGCTATTGCGCCGTCCAGCCGCCGTCGATGGTGTAGTTGGCGCCCGTGATCGAGGCGGCCAACTCGCTTGCCAGGAACTTTGCCAGCGCCGCCACCTGCTCGACGGTCACGAACTGGTTGGTCGGCTGCCGCGACAGCACCATGCGCTTGGCCTGCTCCTCGCTGATCTTCTCGGACTTGGCGAGGTCGGGGATCTGCTTCTCCACCAGCGGCGTCCACACGAACCCCGGCGAGATGGCGTTGCTGGTAACGCCGTGCTCCGCCAGCTCGAGCGCCACCGACTTGGTGAAGCCCGCCAGCCCGTGCTTGGCAGTCACGTAGGCGCTCTTGAACGGCGAGGCCCTGAGCGAATGGGCCGAGCAGATGTTGATGATGCGGCCCCACTTGCGCTTCTTCATGCCGGGCACGGCGGCGCGCACGCTGTGGAATGCGGACGTCAGGTTGATGGCGATGATGGCGTCCCACTGCTGGATCGGGAACTCCTCCACCGGCGCCACGTGCTGAATGCCGGCGTTGTTGACCAGAATGTCCACCGCGCCGAGCTCCTTCTCGCACCTTGCGATCATGTCGGCGATCTGGTTGTGGCGCAGCATGTTAGCGGGATCGAAGGTCACCCGTGTGCCGTATTGGGCGACCTCGCGGATGGCTTTTTCGTTGTCCTGCTCGGTGCCGAGACCGTTGACGACGATGTTGGCGCCGTCCTGGGCAAGCGCCAGGGCGATGCCATGGCCGATACCGGAGGTGGATCCGGTGACGACGGCGGTCCGACCTTTCAGCGACATGTGGCTAGCCTCTTGTGCGAAGTGTGGATGTGATTGGCCACATCCTGGCGCAAAGAGGCCGGTTTGAACATTGCCGTTTTGGCTACCTGTCGCGCATCCGGCGGCGTAGTTGAGGCGCAGAGAAATCCCTAGGGACTCAACGCTCGCGCATGATGCGCCGCCGCTCGAGAGCTCTCGGGCGACCACGCACTGGCCACGTCATAGAACTCGGGCACCGCCTGCGCCCCCGGCGGCAGCACGACCCACTGCTGCTTCGAGGAGGTGAAGATGTGGATGTCGGGCGGCAGCCGGTCGGGCTCATCGAGCGTGCCGACGCGGATGAAGCGCACCGCGGGGCCGGCCTGTGGATAGTTGCTCCCCACCGCCACCCGGCATGTGGGGCAGCGGGCGATGCGCTGGCCCTTCCCGCTCTCCGACGGCGTCAGCACCAGCTCGGGTTCGCCCGCCAGATGCGCGACGCGGTCGGCCTCGTAGAGCGCGTTCAGCGCGAAGGCGGTTCCGCTTTCGCGCTGGCACCAGCGGCAATGGCAGGCGTGGACGATCAGCGGCGCGCCGGTCAGCCGGTAGCGCACTTGCCGGCACGTGCACCCGCCTTCCATTGCTTTCTCCTCCGACCGGGGTCAGACCCTGCAAAATAGCCGTACGGCCAGCTCAGGGCGAGCAAGGGGTCTGACCCCAGGGCGCCGTCGTCACAGACGCTTGAACGAATTGTAGACGTTGCGCGTGTGACCGGCAGCGTGCCCCGGGTTGTTGGCCCAGGTCGCATCGAGATCGGCGAGCGGAGCCAGCGCCACCACCTCGTCCACGGACTTGCCCTCGTTGTAGAGCTTCAGGATGCGGTCGTGCGAGGTCACCAGCATCGCACGGAACGTCGCCAAGTCGGCCTTGGTGGCCAGCGGGCCGTGGCCCGGCACGATCTTGGTGTTGTCGTCGGAGGCCTTCAGATAGGCGTCGAGCGCGCGGATCATGCCGCGCACGTCGCCGCCGTTGGCGAAGTCGATGAGCTGATAGCGCTTGTTGTTGTTGAAGGTGTCGCCGGTCGCCAGCACGTTGGCATCGGCAAGATAGACCCAGGTGTCGCCGTCGGTGTGGGCGTTGGAAATATGCGTGAGCTGCGCCTTGCGGCCGCCCACCTCCAGCGTGAACGAGCCGCCGAGGTAGGTCTGCGTGGGTAGCGCGCCAGCGGGCACAGGCGGGACCTTGGCTCCGGTCAGCCCGGAAATGGTGCCGGCCGCCAGACGCACGCGGATGTTGTCGTGGGCGACGATGGCGATGCCGTCCTTGGCGAAGTTCTCGTTGCCGCCCGTGTGGTCGCCGTGGAAGTGGGTGTTGACCAGATACTTGATCGGCAGCGGCGAGATCTCCTTGATCGCCGCCTTGATCCTCTCTGACAGCGGGGCGAACTGGCCGTCCACCATGATGATGCCGTCGCTGCCTACCGCCACCGTGATGTTTCCGCCCTGCCCCTGCAGCATGTAGGTCTTGTTGCCGAGGTCGGTGGTCTTGATCTGCACCTTGTCCCAGTCGACCAGCGGCGGGGGCGGTGCTGCGGGCGCGGACTGCTGTTGGGCGCCGGCGCTGCCTGCGAACATCAGCGCGGTTGCCGCGAGAACGGCCAATGTGATCTTGGTCATCGGTTTCCTCGTGTCCTTTGTTGTCGTTGGTGCGTCCGGTGTCTCGACAAGTGGCACACATATGAACGAGCCAGCCAGCTGTAACATTCCATGTTCTCAAATGTTACCCGGTGGTCGTCGTTGGCATCTCGCGGCAAGCCTCGTAGAAGTTCTGGGGGCGCCTGCGGGCCGCAAGCAATGGGAGGAGCCGAATGACACCGGAAGTCAAGCTGGCATCGATGGGGCTGTCGCTGCCCGAGGTGCCGAGGCCGGTCGCCAACTACGTGCCGTTCAGGGTCAACGGCAACACGCTCTATCTCTCGGGCCAGGGACCGCGCCGCAATGACGGCAGTGTGCTTACCGGCAAGGTCGGCAAGGATGTCACGGCGGAAGAGGCCTACGAGCACGCCAAGCTGGTCGGGCTGGGCCTGCTGGCGGCCGCCAAGATGGCGGCGGGCGAGCTCTCCAAGATCGAGGTGCTGAAGGTGCTGGGCATGGTCAACGCCGTGCCCGAATTCACCGACCACCCCAAGGTGATCAACGGCTGCTCGGACCTGTTCGTGGCCGTGCTCGGCGACCGCGGCCGGCATGCGCGCTCGGCGGTGGGGATGGGCTCGCTGCCGATGAACATCACGGTCGAGATCGAGGCGGTCCTGCGCATCCACGAGTAAGATGGCCAGCCGTGACCCGAATCCTTGGACTGCCGATGATTGCGCGACCACCATCCAGCGAGTGGTGCGTCGAGCAATTGCCGGCTAACAGGCTTGCGTATCTCGCAAGCAATGCTCCGTTCGAAGAAATCGTCGAAGACATCATGTCAGCTGTCAGAGTTGTGCAATCCCACGTCAAGCCCTATCGAGATCCTCATCAAGACGAAGCCAAGGAAGCCAGACAAGTCACCTTCGTTGTGGATGTCGGGGGCAGAGGCAGTGATCTTCTTTACAATGCTCCCGACGGTTTGCGCGCTCGGTATTGGCAAAGTCCGGACCTTGGGTTCTGCGCCACGCGGCACCTTCTAGATCAGCTCTTACCCAAGCTCATCTCCTTTGTTGAGGAGAAGCCGCCTGTTCACTGCGGCGGCGCTATACCAATGTGCCCGCACACCATATCCGCTTCACTGATGGCACATTCAGCCAAAGCTTGGCCGCTTGAGCGCGAGGGAAATAACCTGCTCTTGGTGGAACCCCCACTCGAAGAACAGCTCCTTGTGCAGCGGTGGATCGAAAACGAGGAACACGCCCAAGTTAACAAGGGAATGTGGCGCCGCACCCCCACCGGTGGCGCCCTCGAGATCAAGGGTGGGCTGTTGGCGCCGGACGGAACAGAACACGTGCCGCCCTACAAAAGGGACCGGTCCTGCCAAATCCATCGCTTCGGCTTCACCTAGATTGAGTAGCGACAGGTTCAATTTGGATTGAGCGGCAGCGCCAGCTAACTCTCAACGCCCGCCATCTCCACCAGCTTGGCGACGGTGTTCATGTTGCGCGCGGTGCCGGCGGCCGCGCCCGGGATCTTGAGCTTCGACGTCCCCTGGCCATCGGGGTAGTGCACGTAGAACTCCCGCTTGCCGAGCCGCACCTCCTCCCGGCTCGCGCCCTTGATGCCGTCCAGCGCCGACTTCGTCGGCACCTCGTCGAGGAAGATGGCAACCGTCTTGCTCGGCGGGGCATCGGGAAAGGGATTGCCCGCGAGCACCTCGGCCATCTCCTTGGCCGTGCGCACGGCAACGCCAATGGATTTGCCGGCGTAGTGCGCCAGCTCGGCCTCCAGCGCTTTCTTCACCTGCGCTGCCGTCTTGCTGCTTTCGAGCAGCGCATTGCCGCTGGCGATGTAGGTGCGCACGTTGTGGCCGCCGATGCGCGCGCACATGGCCTTGAGCTCCGCCATCGGCAGGCTTCCGGTGCCGCCGACATTTACCGCGCGCAGCAGAGCGACATAGGTGGTCATGGCCACGCCTGTGCAGCTAGGGAAGGAACCCCTTCTCCAGGTCGAGGGCTTGGCGCAGCACCTCGCGTCCTGACGCATCGGCAACGACGAGCGTCCAGGTGACGTTGGTGCCGCGCTCGTAGGAAGTAGTCGAGCGCAGCCGCGCGGTCAGGGTCTGGCCGGGCTTGATTGCGATGGGCGCCAGCGCCGGGAGGTACAGCTGCTCCCAGTGCGTCTTGGGATCGAGCGGCCCGGTGGAGATTGCCACGCCCTCCACCAGCTCCGCCTTCCACCACAGGGCGAGCCCGTAGACGGTGGTGCGCGCCCGCACCGTCCAGCTCGCCTCCCCGGCCCGCGTGGTCTTGTTGCGCTTGTCGAAGGCGAGCCTGTCCCACGACGCGGGCCGCCGCGGCATCGCCCAGAAGATCCGCCGGCGTGAACGTGCGCACATAGATGTTGTTGAGCGTCATGGCCTTGGCCGGCGCGAAGTCGAGGCCGAAGCCGACATCGTCCCAGGCCGCCAGCTCGCGATAGAAGCGCTCGCTCGTCACCGGGCAAACGAACTGCTCCACCGCGCGCGGGATGATCACCCCGCCTGGGTTCAGGAACCGCGCCCGCGCGTCGTTGAGCGTCTCGACGATGTTCTCCTCGAAGGGATAGTTGCCGAGCGTCTCGGAGACGACCACGTCCACCCGCTCGGGCTCGGGCACGTCGGTGGAATGCACCTCGGCGATGCGGCAGTTCGAGACCTTGTTGTGGCGCATGAGCTTGCGGGCAACGGCGGCGATCTCGGCCCTCTCGTACATGTCGACCCGCTTTGCCCCGAGCTTGGCTGCCAGGAACCCCAGAAACCCGGTGCCGGCCCCCAGATCGGCAACTGTCGTCTCGCCTTTGACGATGACGCTGGCGAGCGCCCGCTGGAAGGCCTCGTTGCGGACCCGGTCGGCGAGCAGCGTGCGGTGGTATTCGATGCGCATGGCGGGTTGTCCCCCTCTCCCCGCGCATCGTAACATCTCCTCACGTGCCATCCGCGCGGGGAGAGGGTCGGGGTGAGGGGCGGCACAAAGCTCCGGCCGTGCATGGAGCCGCCCCTCACCCTCACCCTAACCCTCTCCCCATTCCGAAGAAGAATGGGGAGAGGGACACGCCTTGCGCCCGCCCGATCCCTCGGCCATAGAGCGGACCATGTCCGATCAGCCAGCGACCCCGAGCAGCGCCTCAGTCACCTCCAGCATTGCCGCCGTCGACCGCTATCTCGAGAGCGGCTACGGCACCGTGACCGGCATGTCGTCGCGCTTTGCCGCCGCCATCTGCTGCGGCCTGCTGCGAATCCAGACCGAGCAGGGCGTCGCCGGCCCGGTGGTGGAGGTCGGCCCTTTCGAGGGCCGCTTCTTCATCGCTTTGGCGCACGCGCTGGCCCCTGGCGAGGTCGCGCTCGGCATCGACCTGTTCAATTGGCCGAACCCACAGGTGATCGATCGCTTCCAGGCCAACTGCCGCAAGCACGGCGTGCCCGACGACAAGCGCATCGTCTGGAAGGCAGACAGCCGCACCATGCAGCCCGAGGAGCTGCTGGCCAAGCTCGGCGGCAACCGCCCGCGCTTCATCCACATCGACGGCGAGCATTCGCGCGCCGCGCTCACCCGCGACCTCGAGCTTGCCACGGCGGTGCTGGCGCCCGAGGGCGTCATCGTGCTCGACGACATGCTGCACCCCGGCTACCCGACCCTGATGGTGGCCGTGCACGAGTACCTCGCCCGCCACCCCGAGATGTGCGTGCTCGCCATCATCGACCGCGAGACCGTGGTGGCGGCCACCAAGTTCGTGCTCTGCCGCACGGAATGGTTCAAGCGCTACGAGGAGAAGCTGCTGGAAGCCTACAAGGCCAACGTGTGGCCGCTGGGCGCCGACTTCGAGCCGCACTGGTGCCTGGTGCTGTCGCTCGATACGCGGCTCGCCGACATCATCTAGCCCGACATCGCCGGCGCTGCGCGTGCCACTGTGGATGCGCCGCGGCTCAAACAGTTGTGAGCACCTTTGCCTTGCAGGCAGATGCCGCAGCACGCGCACAGGCCGGCAAGCCAGGGCGATTTCCCGCCCCCCGTCGAGATCTGGACAGGCACCCTTACCGGCACCAGCGCGTGGCAGCAGACCCTGCTCATCCCGGCGGCACTTGCGCTTGCTGCCACTCTGATAGGCGCGGTGAACGTGCTGGTGCAGTGAGGCTGCGGTGCCCGCCGGTGCGGAGGCAAATCGCTGCCGGCTTGCGCGCCACCTTTCCAAAAGTTCACGCCGGCAACGCTGAAGCTTTGCTAGCTTGCCTTCATCCCCAGGGCCGTGCGTATCGGCGCTATTGCTCTGGAGACTATCCAGCGACCGTGCTACGGGTCGAGCCTTCTTCGCATTCTTGGGGCCGGGGAAGGGCATCGATGACCGCCGACACGCCCGCGTCTTCCGGCAAGGTTCGCGCCGAGACCGACACGTTTCGGCGCGATCGAGGTCGCCGCGGACAAGTACTGGGGCGCGCAAGCTCAGCGATCGCTCGGCAACTTCAAGATCGGCTGGGAGAAGCAGCCCATATCGATCGTGCGCGCGCTAGGCATCGTCAAGCGCGCCGCCGCCGAGGTCAACATGGCGCTCGGCAGGCTGGACCCTAGCCTCGGCAAGGCCATCGTCGCCGCCGCGCAGGAGGTGATCGACGGCAAGCTCGACGATCATTTCCCGCTGGTGGTCTGGCAGACGGGCTCCGGCACCCAGTCGAACATGAACGCCAACGAGGTGATCTCCAACCGCGCCATCGAGATGCTGGGCGGGGTGATGGGCTCCAAGAAGCCGGTGCACCCCAACGATCACGTCAACATGAGCCAGTCGTCGAACGACACCTACCCGACGGCCATGCACATCGCCTGCGCGGAGGAGATCCACATCGGCTGCTGCCGGCGCTGCGCCAGCTGCATGCTGCACTCGATGCCAAGGCGCGGCAGTGGGCGCACATCATCAAGATCGGCCGCACCCACACGCAGGATGCAACGCCGCTACGCTGGGCCAGGAGTTCTCGGGCTACGCCACCCAAGTGGCGAACGGCATCAAGCGGGTCGAGTCCACCCTGCCGGACCTGATGCAGCTGGCGCAGGGCGGCACGGCCGTCGGCACCGGCCTCAACGCGCCCAAGGGCTTCGCCGAGATGGTGGCCAAGCGCATCGCCGAGATCACCGGCATGGCCTTCACCAGCGCCCCCAACAAGTTCGAGGCGCTGGCCGCCCACGACGCCATGGTCATGAGCCACGGCGCCATCAACACGGTGGCCGCGTCGCTGTTCAAGATCGCCAACGACATTCGCTTGCTCGGCAGCGGCCCCCGCTCGGGCCTCGGCGAGCTGGCGCTGCCCGAGAACGAGCCCGGCTCCTCGATCATGCCGGGCAAGGTCAACCCGACTCAGTGCGAGGCTCTGACCCAGGTCTGCGTCCAGGTGTTCGGCAATCACGCGACCGTGACATTCGCGGGCAGTCAGGGCCACTTCGAGCTCAACGTGTTCAATCCCGTGATGGCTTACAACTTCTTGCAGTCGGTGCGGCTGCTCGGCGATGCGAGCGTCAGCTTTACGGATCAATGCGTCGTGGGCATCCAGGCGCGCGAGGACAACATAAAGGCATCACTCGATCGCTCGTTGATGCTGGTGACGGCGCTTGCACCGAAAATTGGCTATGACAACGCCGCCAAGATCGCTAAGACGGCCCACAAGAACGGCACCACACTCAGGGAAGAGGCCGTTAAGGGAGGCTATGTATCAACTGAGGAGTTCGACAGGCTCGTCGACCCCAAGAAAATGATCGGACCGGAGGCGTGATGGCCGACATCATCAATCTCAACCGCTACCGCAAGCAAAAGCAGCAGCGCGAGCGCGAGCGCCGGGCCAACGAGAAGCGCGTGCGTTTCGGCATCCCCAAGAGCCGAGCGCGCCAAAGGCGCGGCGCGACCGCATGCTCGAAGCGCGCCGGCTGGATGGCGCCCGCCGCGACGAGCGTGGCGGCGACCGCGACGACTGAGATCGCCGATCTGCAAATACCTGGCCCATGTGTTGGGCGCTTGCATAGCCGGCCGCGAGAGCCCACGCTCAGAATGAGCCACCCGGTCAAACGCTCGTTCACCATCGGCGGACACCGCACTTCCATTTCGCTGGAAGCCCCCGTTCTGGGATGCGCTGAAAGAGGCTGCCGTCCCGCCAGCGGATGCCGCTGTCGCGTCTGATCGCGCAAATCGACGAGAAGCGCGGCACGAGCGGGCTGTCGAGCGCCGTCAGGGTGTGGTTGCTCGATTACTATCGCAACACCCCGGTCGGCGGCGACGCCTGACCGCCCGTGCTCTAGTGTCCTGATCGCGAAAATTAGTCTCACTGTGCGGTGAACTTGGTACGAATTTCGCGATCTGAATCACACTAGCCGGGGGCCGCAGGTCTGACGGTGGGCTGAATGGTGCGCCCGACGGCGAAGACGGGCGCCGCTGAACGGCGGTGTCGCCTCGAACTGCTTGCGCAAGCGCTCCGCCTCTTGCTGGCGGCGTTGCTCGTCGAGGCGCCGCAAGCGCTCCAACTCCTCTACGTCCTGCTCGATCTTGCGCGCCGACAGCTCCTGCTCGAGGGCGGCCGAGTCGATGCGCGGCTCGATCGCACCCAGCGTGCCGACTGGCCCACGATAGTAGACGGTGACAGGAGGCAATGGCTTGCCGGCGCGCGGTCCAGCGACTTTGCCTCGAGCCGCCACTGGGAATCGAATGTCAAGCCTCTCAGGTCCAGGCTGGCCGAGCCCGTCACACGCCCTTCCGGGATGTCCAAGCTAATCGACTTGACCCGCACCAAGCCGTCGCTGATCTCAGCCGGCAAGTTCTCTGCTCGAGCGGAATGCCGCCGCGACGACAATCCTGAGGCAAGCCGCTGCCTGACCACGGGGCCAGCCTGTCGGGGTCCGCCTTGAGACCGGCGTCGGCGGCCAGCGGGATTGCTCCCGGCCACAGGGTGTCGAGCTTGGCATCGCCGAACTGCAACTTGGCCTGACCTTGCAGGGTCGACATCAGCGAGCGCGGACTGAGGCCGCGCCCGGTGAAGTCGAGCACGCCCATCACCGGTCCGCTCGTGCGCGGTGTGCTGCCGGCGACAAAGGCCTCCATCAACCCATTGAACTTGAGGCTACCGCGCAGCTCCACCCCGGCCGGGGCCTTCGCGATCTCCACCTTGACCTTGAACTGCCCGCCCAAGCCGCTGCCGCTGATCTCATCGACCACAACTTTGCCGCCCCCGAGCACAACAGCGACCTTGGCCCCCTCCAAGGCAATGCTGCCCGCGAGGATCAGGCGCTTGCAGCTAAGGCGGATGTTGCCCTCGAAGGCATCCAGCACCGTCGCGCTGAACGGCTCGTCCGGCCAGGCCTGCCGCCCGGAGATGGCGGCCTCGGCCAGTCCGGCGATAGCAAGGCGCTGGTCGAGCAGCGGCGCAAGCAGCGCGGCTACGCTTGCTTCGTCCGCTTCCAGGCTTGCGTCGATGCGCCGGCGGTCGCCCTGGCGCTGCACCGCGAGCTGTCCGCCCAACCGGCTGCCGGCGACGTTCAGCGCCAGCTTCTCGAGCTTGAGCGTGCCATCGCCGTGCGCAAGCTTCAGCCTGCCGCTGATCGGCAGCCCATCCCATTGCAGCGGCGGCGACAAGCCGGCGAGCGCCGTCAGCCGCGCACCGTCGCGGGCGCGAAACTCCAGCTCGCCCGCCGTGGTGGCGCCGGTCTCGGTCGCTGCTACCCGCCCACGAAAGGCGAGCGCCACTCCGCCCGCATCCAGCGACGCAAACGCGGAGAGCCCCTCCGCCGGCACGCCCGTCGCCTTGAAAAGCACGTTGCCCGAACCCGCACCGGTCGGCACTGTGCCGCCTAGCACCAGACCCACGATCTTGCCGCCGTCGGTTGCGTCGGCCGTGGCCGTAATGTCCGCCTTGCCGCTGCGCCAACCCGCCAGGCCGCCATCGAACTGGGCATTCAACCTGACGGTGGCACCGCTCGCCTCACCGTCCACCACCAGATCAGCCGAGGCAGGTGTCCGGCTGCCGAACGTCACCGTTCCAGCCAGGCGCAAGGGCGCCAGGCTTGGGTTGCGCTCGGCGGCCGGCCTCAGCGCCACCGGCACACCCAAAATCTCCATCAACGGAGCGACGCCGTCGGCGGTATCGGCCGTGGCCACGCCGCGCAGGCCGCCCTTGGGCCTGCCGGCGGCGTCGGCCGAGGAGCTGCCCTGCAGCTCCAGACTGAAGTCGCCGCCCAAGAGGCGCAGCTGGAGGTTCACAAGCTGGCCGCCCTTCACCTCGATCTGCGCCACGGCATCGCTATAGACCCGCGCGCTCGTTACCAACTGCCCGGCGTGCATGCGCAGCCGCATATCGGGCTGCGCGCCGCGCCAGGCCGGCTTTGCCGCCGGTCGTCCGCGCCCTTCGTCCTGCTTGGCTTCGGCCCCGCCGAGCAGAACGCCGAAGACATCGGCGAGGCTCGAGCCTGCCGGCACGAAAGCGCGCGCATCGATCTTTGGTCCTTCGAGCGCGACAGCCAGCTCGGGCCGACCCTCCCATTGGTAGTGGGCGCTACCGCGAAGAGCCGAGCCGGAAAGGTTGCCGACGATCTCGCGCGCCGCCGCCTTGCCGCCAGCCACGCTCAGTTGGGCGAGCACCCCGAACTGCCCGTCGCCCCGCGGGTTGATCGGCAGGGAATTGCCCGAAGCCCAGGCCACGAAGCGTGCGATGCTGGTGCCGCGCAGCCCGAGATTGCCGTCGAAAACCACAGCCTTGGCCGACCCGGACAGGGTGCCCTGCAGCTCGCCCCGGCTGCCGCCGGGCAGACCTACCCGGAACTCCTGGATCTCGAGCTTCTCCTCCGACCCCATCATCGACAGCCGCACCGGACCGATCGTTTCCTGCCCGAAATTGGCCTGGTCGATCGTCAGCGTTGCCCGTGCCGTGCCCTGACCCGGCATCAGGTCGCGCAAGCGGGCGGAGAACTTGGCAATGCCCTCGATCGGGCTGGAGCTTTCGCCGGCCGCGCTAATGCGATCGAGATCGAGCCAGCGCGAGGCCAGGGTGAGGTCGAGCGCAAGCTGCTTGCGCCAGTCGGCCCGCATCGACCCCGTAATGATCTGCGGTCGCCCGTCCTGCTCGAATGTCAGCGAGAGCTCCTGCAGCTCGACGCCCGAGGCATCGGCCTTGATCGGCGATTTAAGCTCGAACGCCGCTATACTCTTGTCGACGTTGAGCTCGTCCTCGCCGACGGCCGGCTTGCGTTTCACGGCAGTGCCCTGCGGAAGCGGCTGCCAGAGCCCGGCGATGGGCACGCGAGCCGTGATGTCGCCTTCCAGGCGCGGCGTTCCCATCAGGTCGGCGGCGCGCGCGTCGATGAGGTAGGCCGCCCCGCTATCGGCAAAGCGCACGGAAGCTCGCATGCGCACGCTGCCATCGCTTTCCGGCGTAGCGGTCGCAAGCCTCAGCTCACGCTCGGCGCCCCCCGACGCGAACACGCCGCGAAAACGATACGGCCCTTCCAGGGCGGGGGCCGACAGCTCGCCGTTGATGCCCTCGAGCTTGGTCCGCTCGATGCCCTCGGGCCCGTAAAGGGCAAGCACACCGTTGGTGATCCTGAGCGACTGCAGCGTCACGCTGGAAGGCATGTAGCCGGCAGACGCCAGGGTCTTGGCCAGGCTCTGCCAGTTCCAGGCCCCCTTCTGATCGAGCGCGAGACGCACGAACGGCCGCTGAAACTCGATCTCGTTGACTTCCACGATGCCCCGCAGCATGGGGGCGATGGAGAGCCTTATGCTGAGGCTGTCGGCCTTGAAAAACGTGACGTCGGGCGAGGCGTCGGCAATGCGCACCTTCTCGAGCCTAAAATAGGGCGTGGGCAGCAGGTGCAGCTTGACCTCGCCGTCCACCTGCACCTCGCGTCCGACGATGCGCGAGGCCTCCTCCTCGAAGTTGCTGCGGTAGCTGTTCCAGTCGACGAAGTAGGGGACGGCGAACAGCGCGCCGACCACGGTTATGACGAACACGGCGATGGCGATGAGCAGGTTGTTCACCGGCCGGCTCCGATCGCGCGCAATCCCGGCGGCCAGGGCATCAGGCCAGGCACTCTGTCAGGTTGGATGGCCCGCAGCCCTTCGCCGCAGCGAAACATGAGACGGCCCCTTCGAGCGGCTCTGGGAGTATCGGGCTAGGCCCGCCCGTCAGCCCTCTGACACGCACGACAACAGATTACCATACAGTTGCGGCGAAGTTTGACCTGGAATATGGCCGGGGCGCCATCATTGCAGGGATTGTGGGAAGGCCCGAGCGGCCGATTGCGGCCCCGTTGCGGGTGCTATAGTGGCAGACCATGACTGCGAGTCGAAGGACATCCCAGCTCGCCGTGGCCCAAGGGGACGCGCCGAAGCCCTCGATTTCAGCGCGTGCGCTCGGACTGACGGGCGCGCCGGCCTACATGGCCGACCTCAACCCCGAGCAGGCTGCAGCAGTGGCCGCACTCGACGGCCCCGTGCTGGTGCTGGCGGGTGCCGGCACCGGCAAGACGCGGGTGCTCACCACCCGCATCGCCCACATTCTGTGCACCGGCCGCGCGCGCGCTCCGCAGATCCTGGCCGTGACCTTCACCAACAAGGCGGCGCGCGAGATGAAGGGGCGCATCGGCCAGCTGGTGGGCGGCGCGGTGGAGGGTATGCCGTGGCTCGGCACCTTCCATGCCATCGGCGTCAAGATCCTGCGCCGGCACGCCGAGCTGGTGGGCCTCAAGTCAGGCTTCACCATCCTCGATGTCGATGACCAGCTGCGCCTCGTCAAGCAGGTGATCGAAACCGCCGGCCTCGACAAGGATCGCTGGCCCGCGCGTCAGCTGGCAGCGCTCATCGACGGCTGGAAGAACCGGGGGCTCACCCCCGACCAGGTGCCGCGCGGGGAGACCTTTGGCTTCGCCGAGGGCAAGGGCGCTGCGCTCTATGCGGACTATCAGAAGCGGCTGAAGGAGCTCAACGCGGCGGACTTCGGCGACCTGCTGCTCGAGGTGCTGCGGCTGTTTCGCGATAACCCGGAAGTGCTGGCCGACTATCAGGCCCGCTTCCGCTACATGCTGGTCGACGAGTACCAGGACACCAACGTCGCCCAGTACCTGTGGCTGCGTCTGCTGGCGGGCGGCAACCACAGGCCCAACATCTGTTGCGTCGGCGACGACGACCAGTCGATCTACGGCTGGCGCGGCGCCGAGGTCGACAACATCCTGCGCTTCGAGGCCGACTTTCCGGGAGCCACGGTGATACGGCTGGAGCGCAACTATCGCTCCACCGGTCACATTCTCGCGGCCGCATCGGGGCTGATCGCTCACAACAAGGGCCGGCTCGGCAAGACGCTCTTCACCGACGGCGCCATGGGCGAGCGCGTGTCGGTGTCTGGCGTGTGGGATGACGAGGAGGAGGCCCGCACCATCGGTGAGGACATCGAGGCCCTGAGCAAGAGCGGTGTGCCGCTCGACGAGATGGCGATCCTGGTCCGGGCGTCGTTCCAGATGCGCGCCTTCGAGGATCGCTTCGTCACCTTGGGGCTGCCCTATCGCGTGATCGGCGGCCCGCGCTTCTACGAGCGCCAGGAGATCAAGGACGCCATCGCCTACCTGGAGGTGACGCTCAACCCCGCCAACGACCTCAAGTTCGAGCGCATCGTCAACGTGCCCAAGCGCGGGCTCGGCGACACGGCGGTGCGGCGGGTCACGGAGCTGGCCCGCGCCCGCGGCGGCATCCCCCTCTACCAGGCCGCGCGCGAGATCGTGGAGACGGAGGAGCTCACCGGCAAGGCGCGCAGGTCGATGGCCGATCTGATCGCCGCCTTCGAGCGCTGGCGCGGGCAGATCGAAGGCATGAAGCACACCGAGCTCGCCGAGCTGATCCTCGACGAGTCCGGCTACACGCAGATGTGGCAGCAGGACAAGAGTCCCCAGGCCCAGTCCCGGCTCGAGAACCTCAAGGAGCTGGTGCGCTTCATGCACGAGTTCGAGTTGCTGCAGGGCTTCCTGGAGCACGTCTCGCTGGTGATGGATGTGGACACCGCCGACGGCGAGGAGCGCGTATCGCTCATGACCCTGCACGCCGCCAAGGGCCTGGAGTTCGACGTGGTGTTCCTGCCGGGCTGGGAGGAGGGGCTGTTCCCGCATCAGCGCAGCCTCGACGAGAGCGGGCAGGCCGGCCTGGAGGAGGAGCGGCGGCTCGCCTACGTCGGCCTCACGCGCGCCAAGCGCATGGCCAAGGTGAGCTTCGCCCAGAACCGGCGCAACCGTGGGCTGTGGCAGGCGGCGGCACCCTCGCGCTTCGTCGACGAGCTGCCCGAGGAGCACGTCCAGGTAGTGGAGGCAAAGAGCCCGTACGGCGGAGGCGGTGCCGGCCGGTTCAATCCGTATGGGCGCAGCCGCTTCGACGAGCCGGCGGCGGGATTTGCCAGCGGCTACACCACGCCCGGCTGGCAGCGCGCCAAGGAGCAGTGGAGCCGCGAGGATCGGCCGCGGTCGCGCGGGCCGCTGACGATCGAAGGCGAGCTTGTCGCCTCATCCACCGATCGTGGCGCCGGGTATGCCCTCGGCGAGCGCGTGTTCCACCAGAAGTTCGGCTACGGCCTTGTGGCCGAGGTGGAAGGCAACAAGCTCACCATCGATTTCGACAAAGCGGGCCGCAAGCGCGTGGTCGACAGCTTCGTTGCGCGCGCCAGCCGGGCGTGAAGCTGGTCGGGCCGGCCGCCGCCACATTGTCGTCCCGATCCCGACCGATGACGCCCCTTGAAAGCGTCATGCACTTTAGGAAGTTGCGCACCGCGATTGACATGTGTGATTGAAGGCTGCACTGCGCCGGCCACGCTCCTTGGCGGGGCATTGCACAGCACCAGGGTGCGGGGGAGCATTACGGTCATGGCCTTAGCGACAGCTGATACGTCCACGGCGATCAACGGCAGCGGGGCAAGCGAACCTTCACCCGGCTCGGCCAGGCCCATGGTCGCCGATCCCCATTCCGAGGCGGCCGCCCAGACGGTGCGCGAGAAGTTCCTGCCCGTGACGCGCCACGCTTTGCTCGACCGCGTCGCGGCCAGCGACCTGTGGCCGGTCGGAGATGCCGTCCAGGTCCGCCGTTTCCTGCGCTACCTCGATTACTGGCGCCGCCACGCCTACACGATGAAGCTGCTGGAGATCGAGCAGGCCTACGAGCCGTTCAGCCCCGACACCGACCTGCTCCACACGCGCTCCTACAGCCCCGAGGAGCGCGCGGTGCTGAAAAAGCGCCTGGTGGCGTACATGATCGAATTGCTGGAGCAGGGCAACTTCACGCGCGTCGACCCAGAGCAGTTCCACATCATCCTCACCAAGGAGTTGCACTACGGGCTCGACCTGCAAGTCGACATCAAGGCATTCGAGGAGATCCTCATCTTCTACCGCGGCGCCACCACCATCACCGAGCGCCGGCGCGATATCCGCAAGGCCTACATGGGATGGAGAGAGAGGCGGGTGCCGGTATTCCAGCGCCTGTTCATCCTCTTCAAGCTCAAGCCCTTCGAGCAGCGCGTGCAGGAGGTGATGCAGGAGAAGAAGATCGACCACGAGGCGGCCGCCAGCATCGTCCGCCGCCTGCGCAAACTATTGCCCGACATGGTCACCAGCGACTTCGTCTACATGAAGCTCTTCAAGAACATGCCGCGCAGCGACGTGGAGATGATCTTCCCCAACACCAAGGTGAAGTTCCGCATGTTCGACAAGATCAAGTTCGGCGTCACAGCCAGCAGCGGCGTGGGTGCAGGCGTAGTGGCCACCGTGAGCAAGATCGCCATCGCCACCAACCCCGTAACCCTAGTCATGGCACTGGCAGGTCTCGGCGGCGTGGCCGCGCGCCAGGCCAGCGCCTTCGTCAATCAGCGCAACCGCTACATGGTGGTGATGGCGCGCAACCTCTACTTCCATTCCATGGCCGACAACCGGGGCGTCGTTGCGCTGCTGGCCGACCGCGCGGCGGAAGAAGACATCAAGGAGGAGATGCTCCTCTACGGCGTGCTGGCCAGGAAGCGGGTCAACGTGCGCGACATCAAGGCGATCGACCAGGAGATCGAGCAGTCCCTGTCCGCCACGTTCGGCATCAAGGTCAATTTCGACGTGGAGGACGCGCTGAAGCGCTTGAGGCAGGACGGCATCGTCACCGAGCTGGCCGACGGCACCCTGCAGGCGCTGCCGCCCCGCGAGGCCGCGCTGCACATCGACAAGCTGTGGGACACTTGCCTCGATCAGCTGCCAGACATCGCCGTCGAGGAAGGCCGCGAGAGCGCGGCGCACCCTGCGCGCTGATGCGGGGGTGCGGAAGCAGCGAGCGCTGGTTGCGCTGAGACCCTGGCGCGGCCTATGACTTCGGCATGTTCCAAAGGTTCGAGACGCCCGAGACGGGCGAGGGTACGGCTGAGCGCGTGGCGCGCCTGCGCGAGGCGCTCGTGCGGCTCAAGCTCGATGCCGTGCTGGTGCCGCACGCCGACGAGTACATGAACGAGTACGTGCCGCCGTCGGCACAGCGTCTGGCCTGGCTCACGGGCTTCACGGGCTCTGCCGGCCTGGCCGTGGTGGCGCGCGGCGCTGCCGCCCTGTTCGTCGACGGCCGCTACATCCTGCAGGCCCCCAAGCAGGTGGACACCAAGACTTTCGAGGTGCTGCAGGTTCCCGCGGCCAAAACCGCGGACTGGATCGGCAAGCACTTGAAAGCCGGCGCCACGGTCGGCTTCGACCCCAGGCTGCACGCGCCGAGCACGCTCGACGAGCTGGAGAAGGAGCTTGGGCCCAAGCGCGTCAAGCTGAAGGCGCTGGCGCGCAACCCGATCGATCGCATCTGGGGCCGCCAGCGTCCCGCCGCGCCCAAGGGCGCGGTGATCCCCCACCCGCTGCGCTATGCCGGCAAGCCCGCCGAGGAGAAGATTGCCGAGCTGCAGGCCACCCTCAAGGCCGACGGCCAGGATGCGGTGGTGCTCACGTTCCCGGATTCGATCTGCTGGCTGTTCAACATCCGCGGCGCGGATGTGGCCCACAATCCCGTGGTGCTGGCGTTCGCGATTGTGCCGGCGAGCGGCAAGCCCGAGCTGTTCATCGACCCGGCCAAGATCGGGCCGGAGGCCAAGGCGCACCTGGCTCCGCTCGCCAAGCTCAGGCCCATGCCCGACGTGGGCAAACCCGCGGCGCTGGAGCAGAGCCTCAGAGCGCTCAAGGAGGCCGGCAGATGCGTGCGCCTGAGCCCCGGCGCAGCGGTGTGGTTCCATCGCAAGCTCAAGGGCGGCAAGGCGCGCGTGGTGCGCGGCAAGCGACCCCTGCATCCTGCCCAAGGCGCGCAAGAACGCCACCGAGATCAAGGGCGCGCGCGCCGCGCACAAGCGCGACGGCGCCGCGGTCGTGCGCTTCCTTGCCTGGCTCGACCGCGAGGCGGAGAAGGGCGGCATCGACGAGATCGCCGCGGCCAAGCAGCTCGAGACCATGCGCAGCGAGACGCAAGCTCTCAAGGAGATCAGCTTCGACACCATCTCCGGCGCCGGGCCCAACGGCGCCATCGTGCACTACCGCGTCACCACGGCGACCAACCGCAAGCTCAAGCCGGGCGAGCTGTATCTGGTCGACTCGGGCGCCCAGTATCTCGACGGCACCACCGACGTCACCCGCACCGTCGCTATCGGCACGCCGACGCGCGAGATGTGCGAGCGCTTCACCCTCGTGCTCAAGGGGCACATCGGCATCGCCACGGCGCGCTTCCCCAAGGGCACGCGCGGCATCGACCTCGACCCGTTCGCCCGGCGCGCGCTGTGGGAGGCGGGCCTCGACTTCGACCACGGCACCGGCCACGGCGTCGGCAGCTACCTCTCGGTGCACGAGGGGCCGCAGAGCATCTCCAAGGGCGGCATGATCGCGCTGGAGCCCGGCATGATCGTCTCCAACGAGCCCGGCTACTACAAGACGGGCGGCTACGGCATCCGCATCGAGAACCTGGTGCTGGTGACGGAGCCCGCGAAGGTGCGCCCGCGGCGAGCGCGAGGTGATGAGCTTCGAGACGCTCACGCTCGTGCCCATCGACCGGCGGCTGGTGGTGGCGGAGATGCTGTCGCCCGCCGAGCTCGACTGGCTCAACGCCTATCACGCGCGCGTGGCCGAGGTGATCGGCCCGGAACTCGGGCCCGACGGACCGGCGCTGGCTGGAGCAGGCGACGGCGACGATTGGGTGAACCTCACTACAGCGGCGGCAACGCGACGCCGATTTGCTGGAAGATGCCGCGCGGGGCGCCGCCCGGCACCGGATCGGGCCGGATCTGGATGAGGTGGTCGCCGCGCACCGTGTAGTAGAAGTTGTGCGGCGGGATGACGACCTTGCGGTTGGTCGCCGGCACCGGCGGAAAGCCGGGGAACGCAAGCGGCCCAGTGTGCGTGCCGCCCTGGCGCCACCACACGGCCCAGGTGCCGTCGGGCTGCAGCGCCGGCGGGTCGTTGTCGTAGTGCCAGTCGGGAAAGCCCGTGTAGAGCGCGGTCAGGAACGCGAGTGTCTGCGCGTTGTCCATCGAGCGCACGGGCGTGACGAAGCGGCAGTCGGGCGCGAACGTGCTGCCGATCTTGGCAACGTCGTGCTCGCGCAGGCCCTCCATGTAAGTAAGCAGCGCGGCGGGGGCTTTGGCGGTCCCTGACATGGTCAGCATCTAGGCCCGCCGCCGGCATGCCAAGTTCACCGTCACGTTCTTGCGCTGCGTGAAGCTGTCCAGCATGCCCTCCAGCGAGAACTCCCGCCCGATGCCGGACTGCTTGATGCCGCCGTAGGAGTGCCCCGGCGACTGGCCGAGGCCCTGGTTCACCTGCACCCAGCCGGCCTCGATTGCGTGCGCGGCACGTAGCGCGCGGCCGATGTCGCGCGTCCACACGTAGGCCGCCAGGCCATAGTGGCTGTCGTTGGCCATGCGGATGGCCTCGGCCTCCTCCGTCCAGCGGATCGCCACCAGCACGGGGCCGAAGATCTCCTCGCGCGCCAGGCGCCAGTCGTTGGCGGGATGCGCGAACACCGTGGGAATGGCGAAATAGCCCTGCGCCAGCGGCCCGGTCTTGGGCGGCAGGCCGCCGAACAGCATCTTGGCGCCCGGCTGCTTGATGCCGTCCTCGACGTAGCCGCACACCTTCTTGAACTGCTTCTCGTTGATGATGGCGCCGATGTCGCTGGTCTCGTCCAGCGGGTCGCCGATCTTGAGCTTGGACACCTTCTCCGCCAGCTTGCCGAGGAACGCGTCGAAGATGTCGGCGTGCAGGAACAGGCGCGAGCCCGCCGTGCACGACTGGCTCTGCCGGGTGAAGCGCATGGCGGCGATGATGCCGTCCACCACCCAGTCCTCGTTGGCGTCGGGGTAGACGATGGAGGGGCTCTTGCCGCCCAGCTCCAGCGACACCGGCACGATGCGGTCGGCGGCCGCGCGCATGATCAGCTTGCCGACCTCGGTGGAGCCGGTGAAGGAGAGCTTGCGCACGCCCGCGTGGTTCGCCAGCGCCGCGCCCGCCTCCTCGCCGTAGCCGGTGACGACGTTGAGCACGCCCTTGGGCAGGAACTCCTGGGCGATGGCCGCGATCCACAGCACGCCGAGCGGGGCGTCCTCCGCGGCCTTCAGCACCAGCGTGTTGCCGGCGCACAGCGCCGGCGCGATCTTGAGCGCGCCCAGGATCACCGGCGCATTCCACGGGATGATGGCGCCCACCACGCCGATCGGCTCGCGCCGGGTGTAGCTCAGCACGTGCTCGCCGAGCGGGATGGTCTCGCCCTTGAGCTCGCTGGCGAGCCCGCCGAAGTAGCGCATGATGTCGGCGGCGCCCTTGGCCTCGGGCCGCGCCTGGGTGCGGATGGCGTTGCCGGTCTCCTCGGCGATGATGCGCGCCAGCTCCTCGACGCGCGCCTCGATGGCATCGGCGATGCGCTGCAGCGCGCGGCCGCGCTCGCGCGGCGGCACCTTCGCCCAGGCGGGGAACGCCGCGGTGGCGGCCTTCACGGCGCGGTCCACGTCCTCCGCCTTGCCCGCGCGGCACGCTGCCGATGGTCTTGCGCGTGCCGGGAGCCTCGATGGCGATGTCCTTGGCCGAGACGCTGTCCACCCAGGCGCCGTCGATCAGCATCTGGGAGCGCCTGCCCGCCGCGGCCGCGTCGCCCTTGCTTACTGCCACTGCCATGTCTGTTCCTCCGCTGTCGGCATAGATTGGGTTAGCGCGGCCACTACCGCCGAGGTGATGCCTTAACGCCGATCCGCGCGTAACCCAACAGCCGTTGAATGTACCATGTTGGGTTACGGGCTATCGCCCTAACCCAACCTCGGTTGCGCGGCAGGCTTTCGCATCCGTCGCTGCGCGAGAAGGCCTGCCGCCCTTCAGACCCGCTCGAGGGAGACCCCCTCGAACTCCCCGCCTTTTTGACTCCAAAAGACGGGCGGTCTGGCGGGTGTCCCGCCAGCGGGGTGCGGGGGCTGGCCCCGCTCGCGCAGCGACTACCCTTCCCCGCGACGCACAAATCGGCCAGACTCGGGCCCATGGCCGACGACGCCTACACCCGCGCGGAGCTGGAGCGCGCCCGCAAGTTCGGCGCGCCCGAGGGCGACGAGGGCATCGTGCGCTGCGACGCCTGCCCGGTGCTGTGCCGCATCCGCCCCGGCCGCGCCGGCGCCTGCGACCGCTACGCCAACGTCGGCGGCACGCTGGTGCGCACCGACGCCGATCGTCTTCATGGAGCGCGCGGCCGAGCACGGCACGCCGCTGGTGCCGTTCGCCGGCCAGGCGGAGGACTGGGACGGCCGCATCCTGTCGCCAGGACTCTCAGCTGGGCGCACCTTCATCACCGGCATCGGCGCCGGCACCACCTATCCCGACTACAAGCCCGCGCCCTTCATCGTGTCGAGCCAGCACGCCGGCGTCGACACCGTCACCGTGGTGACCGAGGGCATCTTCAGCTACTGCGGCGTCAAGGTGAAGATCGACACCGACCGCCATCTCGGCCCCGAGCAGGCGGCGATCCGCGCCGGCGCCGAGATGGTGGGTCACGTCACCACCGCCGAGTACGGCTCGCAGATGCTCTCCATCGGCGGCGTGCGGCACCTCACCGGCGGCAGCAAGAAGGAAGGCAACGTCACCTGCGACACGCTCCTGAAGCTGTGCGCCGGCGAGGCGGTGGAGCTCGCCATCGATGGCGGCCACACGGTGATCGTGCAAGCCGGCAAGGCGCCCGTCGTCGACGGCCGCCCCGAGGAGCGCATGCGCGTCGGCTGCGGCTCCGCCACGGTCGGCATCTTCGCTCAGCAGTGGCGCGGGCACGTCGACGAGGTGATCGTGGTCGACGACCACATCACCGGCGTGCTGACCGAGCACCAGGCCGGCCGCTGCCTCGACATGCCCCCCGCCGGCATCCGCGTGCGCGGGCGCAAGTCGACGCCCGGGCCGCTACTTCCAGGTGGCCAATCCCGGCCTCGGCTGGGGCGGCACCGACATCACCGATCCGCTGGCGCTGATCCAGAAGATCGACCCCAAGGTGGCGTGGCCGGGCCTGCGCCTGCTGTTCACCTCCACCACCGGCGAGGACGCGCTCTACTGCGTGCTGGACGAGAGCCTCAAACCCGTGCCGGCCGAGATGCCCGCCCCCGTGCGCGCCGTGGTCGACCGCATCGGCGAGAACTGCGAGCCCTCGCTGTGCACGGTGATGTTCATGGCCGGCGCCGGCGGCTCGCTGCGCGCCGGCGTCACCGAGAACCCGGTGCTGCTCACCCGCTCGGTGCAGTCGGGCCAGACGCGCGTGACGCTCGGCGGCGCGCCCGCCTATCTGTGGCCCGGCGGCGGCATCACCGTGATGGTGGACGTGACGCGGCTGCCCAGGAACGCCTTCGGCTACGTGCCGACCCCCGCCATCGTCGCCCCCATCGAGTTCACCCTGCCGCGCGACCTCTACCTCGCCACCGGCGGCCACGCCGAGGAGATCGTGCCGGTGGAGGAGGTGGTGAAGGCCTACCGCGCCCAGGCCCGCGTCGAGCCGTGGCAGGCGCCAACCCCTGGCCGCTCGGAGAATCGTAGAGCCTGGGCGGCGTCACCAGAAGAAGGTGCGCGGCTCCGCCGAGACACCCGCGGCCAGCTTGCGCTGCAGGCGCCCGCGCAGCTTGGCATCCTCCAACAGCGCCACCGTACGGCTCGCCAGCGCGGCATCGCGGCCGGCAACGATCAACACGGCGTCGCGGATATTACGCCCCTGGCGCCAATGGCGCGGCGGCGTCGACGCGGCGATCAGGGCCTCGAACACCATTGGCCACAAGCTCCCCTCGCCGGCCACGATGGCCTGGAAGACCAGGAACAGGCCCTCGGACCGGCTCGCCATCGGCTGCACGCGCTGCGACTGCACGAGCAGGGGACCCACGACGGCATCGGCGGCTTGCGAGTGTCCACGCTCGATCAGCGCGCGCAGCGGCCAGGCCGACGCGGAAAGCGAATGGTAGGGGTCACCGGCCTCCTGCGCGGCGGCCAGCGCGGTCCGAGCGATCTCCGCGACACGGTTCTCCGGGCCGTAGCGCGCCACCCACGCCAGCGCCTGGCACCTTGACCGCGCGACCGGCTTGCGGTTTGCCGCCGCCAGGGCCGCGCTCGGGTCTTTCGCGGTCAGCTCGCGCAGCTCGGTCATAACGACCATGTCGAGCACTTTCGTGAATGGTACATGGTATCAGGCTGGCCCTACCAAGTGCCCCAGAAGCTGTCCAGGGCGCGAGCATTGCGGCAGCCTGCCAGCCAACGTTGGTCGCAGCAGGCCATCCGTGGTTCAATGCGAGACGATCGCTTCAGCCCGAACTCGCGCAGCAAGCAATGGCGCCGCCTAGCCACCAGACAGCAATGCTTCCGGGCAACCGGCTGCACCTCTCCGAAGGCCCCATCGATCTCGTCGATCTGGGCCGATGGCGAGCCCGACGCGGTGCGCGAGGCCTACCGCGCCGCCGAGCGCCGCTTCGACGGCCTGCTGGCCGAGCTGGTCGCCGAGCTGCCGCTGCTGCGCGCACCGTTGCGGGACGACTTCCCACCCCTGCAAGGCTCCATCGCCCGCCGAATGGCGGAGGCCTGCTGGCCGCACCGGGCGCAATTCATCACGCCGATGGCGGCGGTCGCCGGCGCCGTCGCCGAGGCTACCCTCGCCGCCATGACCTCTGCCGCCCCGCTGACGCGCGCCTACGTCAACGACGGCGGCGACATCGCGCTGCACCTCACGCCCGGCACCTCGCTCGCCGTCGGCGTGGTGCGCTCGCTGGAGAAGGCCGTGCCCGAGGGCGAGGTGAGGATCACCCACGCCATGCCCGTGCGCGGAATCGCCACCAGCGGCCGCCACGGCCGCTCGTTCTCGCTCGGCATCGCCGACGCCGTCACCGTGCTCGCCCGCGACGCCCCCGCCGCCGACGCCGCCGCCACCCTCATCGCCAACGCCGTGAATGTCGACGACCCCGCCATCACCCGCCGCCGGGCGCGCGACCTCGACCCCGACGGCGACTTGGGGGATCTCCCCGTCACCACCGCCGTCGGCCCGCTCGCGCCCGCGCAAATCGCCGCCGCCCTCGATGCCGGCCTCGCCCGCGCCGAAGACATGCGCCGCCCGGGTCACATCGAGGCCGCCCTCCTCACGCTCGCCGGCGAATGGCGCAGCGTCGGTGGGCCGCACGCGGTGCCCTCTCCCCGCGCTGCGGGGAGAGGGTTAGGGTGAGGGGCGGAAACACGGCAGCCAAGTGCGTCGCGAGATCACAAACTCAAATACTTCCCCCTTACCCCCTCGTCCGCCATCAGCTCCGCCATCGTCCCCGAAAACCGGATGCGCCCCTTCTCGATGATCAGCGCGCGGTCGGCCACGGCGCGGGCGAAATGCAGGTTCTGCTCGGACAGCAGCACCGTCAGCCCCTCCCGCTTCAGGTCCAGGATCGTCTTGGCCATCTGCTCCACGATCACGGGCGCCAGGCCCTCGGAGGGCTCGTCCAGCAGCACCATCGAGGGGTTGCCCATCAAGGTGCGCGCGATGGTCAGCATCTGCTGCTCGCCACCCGACATCTGCCCGCCGGCACGCCCGCGCATGTGTGCGAGGTTGGGGAACAGGGCGAACAGCTTATCGGGCGTCCACTCCGGTGCTCCGGCACGCGGCGGGCGGCGCCCCACCTCCAGGTTCTCCATCACGGTCAGCTCGGCGAACACGCGCCGGTCCTCCGGCACGTAGCCGAGCCCAGCGCGAGCGATCTCGAACGGCTGCCGGCCCGCGATGTCGCTCTCCTGAAACAGCACGCGCCCCGCCGCGGGTCGCACCAGCCCCATGATCGATTTCAGCGTGGTCGACTTGCCGGCGCCGTTGCGCCCGAGCAGCACCACCACCTCGCCCTTCGCCACCTCGAACGCCACATCGGCCAGGATGTGCGCGCGGCCGTAGTAGGTGTGCAAGCCCTCGACCTTGAGCATCAGTGCGCCCCGAAGGTCGAGCCGGCGCCCAGATACACGGCCTGTACGGCGGGATTGGCCCGCACATCGTCCGCCTTGCCGTCGGCGATCAGGCGGCCGCGGTCGAGCACGATGATGCGGTCGGCGTGCGCGAACACCACGTCCATGTCGTGCTCGGTGAACAGCACGGCGATGTCCTGCTCGCGGGCGATGCGCGCGGTCAGTGCCATCAGCGCGATGCGCTCGCTGGGCGACATGCCGGCCGTCGGCTCGTCCATCAGCAGCAGCTTCGGCGCGTTGGCCAGCGCCACGGCCAGCTCGACGCGCTTGAGGTCGCCATAGGCGAGTACGCCGCACGCTCGCTCGGCCTGCGCCGCCATGCCGACCTGACCCAGCAGCGCGTCGGCCTCCGCCACGAACACGTCGCGCGCCCGGCCGCGCACGTTCCACGCCTTCCCATGATGCGAGAGCAGCGCCATCTGCACGTTCTCGCGCACGGTCATGGACGAGAAGGTGGCGGTGATCTGAAACGTCCGCCCCACCCCTAGCGTCCACACCGTGCGCGGTGCGAGCCCGGTAATGTCCCGGCCGCTGAGCACGACCCGTCCAGCATCAGGCAGAAGCTGGCCGTTGAGCAGATTGAAGCAGGTGGTCTTGCCGGCACCGTTGGGGCCGATCAGCGCCAGCAGCCGGCCGGCCTCGACGCCGAAGCTGACGCCATCGACGGCCTTGACGCCGCCGAACGCCTTCTTGAGTCCCAGCGCCTCCAGGACAGGTCCGTTCATCGCGCCGCTTCCGCCGACGCCTCATCCTCGGCGCCACGCTCGCGCCACTTGAGGAAGCCGCCGACCAGGCCCTGCGGGAACGCCAGCACCAGCACCACGATCGCTGCACCGAGCACGAACCGCCAGTATTCGGCGATGGCCCGCACCAGCCAGTCCTGCAGCCAGGCGAAGGCGAAGGCGCCGACGATCGGCCCGCTCACGGTCTGCACGCCGCCGAGCAGCACCATCAGCAGCGCGTCGACCGACTTGGAGATCGCCATGTAGGTCGGGAACACGCTGCCCTTGAAGTACGCGTAGAGCCCGCCGGCCACGCCCGCTGCGATCGCGGCGATGATGAACGCCAGCCAGTTGATGCGTGTCACGTTGAGGCCGATGGCCTCCGCGCGCACCGGACTGTCGCGACCCGCGCGCAGGGCATAGCCGAACGGCGAGAAGATGATGGCGCGCAGACCCAGCACGGCGGCAACGCACAGCGCCAGCGCCATATAGTAGTACGTGATCTTGCCCGCCGCCCACGCCGACGGCCAAACGCCGAGGATGCCGTTGTCGCCGCCGGTCAGCTCCACCCACTGAAACGCCACCGACCAGGCGATCTGGGCAAACGCCAAGGTCAGCATGGCGAGATAGACGCCCGACAGCCGCACGCAGAACCAGCCGAACACGACGCCCGACAGCCCGGCCAGAAACGGCGCGAACAGCAGCCCCGCGAGCATTGGTGCGGCCAGCCACTTGGCGGCCAGCGCCGCCCCGTAGGCGCCGAGACCGAAATAGGCGGCGTGCCCGAACGAGGCGAGCCCGCCCGGCCCCATTATGAAATGCAGGCTGGCGGCGAACAGCGTCAGGATCACCAGCTCGGTCAGCAGGCTCACCCCATAGTTCCCGAGCAGCAGCGGCGCGACCAGCAGGGCTGCCAGAGCCGCGGCGCCCAGCATCTTCGTCTCGCGTGTCGCCGGCGACAGCAGCGGCTCCCGCACGGCCGCGCCGTGCTGTCCCAGCGAAGGCCTTGCGGCCCATAAGGCCATGCGGGCGCACGATCAGCACCACCGCCATGATCAGGAACACCAGCACCAGCGTGATCTTCGGGAAGATCAGGATGCCGAAGGCGTGCACCACGCCGATCAGCACGGCCGCCAGGTAGGCGCCGGTGACGCTGCCCAGGCCGCCCACCACGACCACCACGAACGCCTCGGCAATGATGGAGAGGTCCATGTGCAGGTTCACCGCCTCCCGCGGCAGCTGCAGCGCGCCGCCGAGGCCGGCAAGGCACGAGCCCAGGAAGAACACCGATGTGAACAGCAGGCGCTGGTTGACGCCCAGCGCCCCCACCATCTCGCGGTCCAACGTCGCCGCCCGCACCAGCGTGCCCCAGCGGGTCCTGTTGAACAGCAGCCATAGCGCGCCCAGCACGATCGGCCCGAGCACGATCAGAAACAGCTCGTAGGTGGGAAAACGGCTGCCGGCGATTGCAACAAAGCTGCGGAACCCCGGCGCGCGCGGGCCGAGCAGGTCCTGCGGCCCCCAGGCGGCCAGCGCCACGTCCTGCACCATCAGCACCACCCCGAAGGTGGCAAGCAGCTGGAACAGCTCCGGCGCCTGGTAGATGCGGCGCAGCAGCACGACCTCGATGACGACCCCGATCACGCCCACCAGCAGCGCCGCCAGCACCAGTCCGCCCCAGAAGCCCAGCGCGCTGGCGGGGCCGAGCCGGGTCACCAGCGACCAGGCGACATAGGCCCCCAGCATGTAGAAGGAGCCGTGCGCGAAATTCACCACCCGCGTCACGCCGAAGATGATCGACAGCCCCGACGCCACCAGGAACAACGAGGATGCGCTGGCGAGCCCGTTCAGGGCCTGGATGAGGATCAGGTCCATGATCCACCTCCCCCTCCCCGCGCTCCCCCGACGTTTCCGCGTTCGCCACCGTGCGGGGAAAGAGTTGGGGTGAGGGACAGCTCGAGCAAGTCCTCCTTGTCCAGGCCTTCCTGCACGATTTGCATCTCCTGGGCGGGATGTGAGCGCGCCAGTGCCAAGGCCGCCTGCGGCGGTCCTTTGAGCCATGTCTGGAACTCTTCCTCGCGCGTCAGCAGCACCGGCATGCGCTCGTGGTTGATGGCGGCTACGAGTGTATTGGGCTTCGTCGTCAGGAACGCGTAGGTCTCGATCTCGACATTGGGTCCGTCCTTCTTCACCGGTCCTCGGTACCGTCGCCAGATGCCGGGGAAGGCGAACAGCGAGCGCGGGGCCTCGCCCTTGATGGCGAACCAGTGCCAGGTCGCGGGCTTGGCGCTGCCATTGGGCTCGCAAAAGGCCCCGGCCGGAACCAGGCAGCGCCGCGTCTCAAAGCTCTCACGCCAGAACCCGGTCGCCACCTTGTCGTCGCGTACATTGGTGACGGGCTTGGGCGCGCGGCCCGGCTGCAAGAGCATGAAGCCCCAGCTCATCATGACCATCTCCCGCTCGCCGTCGGCTGCGGAGCGGACGACAGGCGCCATGTAGCGGGGAAAGATTGCGGGCATGGGCTCGAAGGCCACCGCGCGGTTGTGCGAGACGCGGAAGAACTGTGCCACCGCGTTCTGCTTCGGAGTTAGTGAATAGAGATTGCACACTTCGGTAACTGTCCCACGCCCACCCCAGGCTTCGCTGCTTGACGATGTTCTTTATTTGTTCCTATGATCGAGAGCATGCTGCAAGACACGCTTGGACGCTACCCATATCCCGTCGTGCGCATCGCCTGCCGCTACTGCCGAAGGCGCGGGCAATACCGCCTGGAGAGCCTTGTGCGCAAGTACGGCGCCAATGCCAACCTGTGCGATGTGCTCAGAAATGTCTCCGCCGATTGCGCGCTTGCCGGCAACAGGACGAGCCGCCGCGGTTGTCTCGGCGCCTATCTGCCGGACCTCGGCCGCAAGCGCTAGTTTCTGGTCTACGGCGCGAGCCGACAGCCTCGGCTCCGTCGACGGCAAAAAGAAAACGGCGCCCATCGGGGCGCCGGTTCCTGCAACAAGACTTGCTCGGTTCGAAGCTGCAAGCCTGCTTAGTTCTGGTGGGTGTTGCGCTCGATCCAGAAGTCGCGCGAGCCGAACTCGGCAGCCTGGACGGAGGTGGCAGCGGCACCGGCCAGCACGGACAGCGCAACGAGGCGTCGAAAGGATGGTCTTCATGATCATTCTCCAGCGTTTTGAGTTTGTCACTCTTGCAACCGAGCCTTGCTGGCTCGTGATGCTGAGATAGGAAGCGGTCTTCGAGCTGGAAGACGTGCTCACCGACGTGTGATGAACGGTGATCAGAGTGGGCACGCGCGATGCTCGCGCGTGCTCGCTGCACGGGACCCACACGTACCGTGCGCCGTGGCGGCGCGCCCTTGCACAGCGGTCTCACGGCCGAGGCGCGGTCCCGCAACCGCCAAACCGCCAGCCGTGGACGCGAGCCAAACCTCAGATGGCGGCCTCGTTGGTCTCGCCGGTGCGGATACGGATGGTCTGCTCGACAGGCGAGACGAAGAATCTTGCCGTCACCGATCTTGCCGGTATTGGCGGAGCGCTGGATCGCCTCGACGGCCTTGCCGGCCAGCTCGTCGGCAACGACGAGATCCATCCTCACCTTGGGCACGAACGCGACCACGTATTCAGCGCCACGATAGATTTCGCTGTGCCCCTTCTGGCGACCAAATCCCTTGACCTCGCTGACCGTCATGCCCTGCACGCCGATCTCGGCCAGCGCCGCGCGCACGTCCTCGAGCTTGAACGGCTTGATCACCGCAGTGATGAGCTTCACGAGAGCCCTCCCTTGGCTGTCACAATGTCGGCAACCGTCCGCCCGGCAGCCAGCACCCGGTCAGCGTATGCCAATCCACAGCGCGACGGCAATCGAGTGTTGCAGATGCGCAGCACAATCGTGTGATGGCAGAGTTGCTGCGCGGTGGTCCGCTTGGCCGCCTGGGACTTGTCGGCTGCGGACGGCCGCGACGCCGGTGCGCCGCCCGCGCTCGTGTGCGACAATCGCCGCGGCCCCCGATCCCTGGGGCGAGCGCTCGGCGCGGGTAGACGGCACGATGTCACGGCAGAAGACGAGCGCCTCGCGGCCCGCGCATGGTCCCAACCACAAACCTGTCAATCTCGCGCTGCAGGGCGGCGGCGCACACGGCGCCTTCGCGTGGGGCGTTCTCGACAAGCTGGCCGAGGACGGTCGCCTCGGCATCGATGCCATCAGCGCTACCAGCGCCGGCGCCATGAACGGCGTGGTGTTCGCCTACGGGATCGCGGTTGGCGGCGCCGACGGCGCGCGCCAGAAGCTCAACGAGTTCTGGCAGGCCATCTCGGCGGCCGGCAACCTGTACAGCCCGGTGCGCTCTTTTCCCTGGGAGCAATGGCTGCAGGCGAGCGGCTTCAGCGGTGAGCTGTCGCCGGCGTTCTTCGCCTTCCAGGCCATGACGCACATGTTCTCGCCCTACCAGCTCAATCCGCTCAACTTCAACCCGCTGAAGGACGTTTTGGAGCAAACGGTGGACTTCGAGCTGCTGCGCAACAGCGCCGCTGCACCGCGCCTGTTTCTCTCAGCCACCAACGTCCGCACCGGCAAGATCAAAGTGTTCGACAACGCCACGATCACGCCCGACGTGGTGATGGCCTCCGCCTGCCTCCCCACCATCTTCCAGGCCGTGGAGATCGACGGCGAGCACTACTGGGACGGCGGTTTCATGGGCAATCCGGCTATCTTCCCGCTGATCTACAACGGCGGCTCGAGGGACGTGATCATCGTCCACATCAACCCGCTCGAGCGCCGCAAGCTGCCGATCACAGCGAGCGAGATCTTCGACCGCATGAACGAGATCAGCTTCAACTCCTCGCTGATGCGCGAGATGCGCGCGGTGGCCTTCGTCACCAAGCTGATCGACGACAATGCCCTGGACCCGGCGAAGTACAGCCGGATGCTCATCCACTCGATCCGGGACGACGTTGCGATGGACGCGCTCGGCGTCGCCACCAAGCTGAACCCCGACTGGGATTTCCTGTGCCGGCTGCGCGATGCAGGACGCAGAAGGGCCAGCGAGTGGCTGGCGCAGCACCTGGACAAGGTCGGCCACACTTCCACCGTCGATATCAACGAGATCTTCCTCTAAGCCGAGGTTAACGGCAGAGCTCAAACTCTACGGGTCCCTTTCGGCCGGCATTGATGACTTCATGCCATGCTGGTGGCCATGGCGGGAGGCTGCCGGGGGGCGCATGAAGCTCTATTTCGCCGTCGCGTTCCTGACGTTTGCCGGCAGCTTCGCCGCCTACTCGGCGATGCAGATGTCCGGGGCTGCCAACGCCATCGGCGCCGGCCGGGTGGGCGGCACGCCCGGCTACGCAGAACTCTTCCGCACCTACAATCCGCTGACCCTGCTGCAGCGCGAGCGTCTGCAAGCGGTGGCCAGCTCGGGCGTTGGAATTCCCCGCGTGGAGCCGTTCCACGCCAAGTTCGATGCGTCGGCAACCATGCGCGCGCTGCAGCCCCCCAAGATCAGCATCGATACGCGCCGGGCTTGGGGCACATCGCAGTATCGGCAAATCACCATTCCCAGGATTCACACCGCGCCGGTCTATCGGCCGTACAGGTAGCAATCGCAAGCTGGCATAGGACAAGGCGGGGGCGTTGAATGTTGCCGGCGTATGGACTGTACGGCCACATCCGCAACAACAACATCAAGTCGGCGGCGCTGCTCGGCAGCTTCGCCCTCTACGTCGCGCTGCTGTGGTTCGTCCTTTGCCTGGTCTGGGTCGGGCTCGGCGCGAAGTTCGAGCCGATCATCTACCGGCTGGCGCACAACACCCAATATCAACCCACATTCGCGCAGCTGGCGATGTTGGCGCTGCATGCCGCCGTCGACCTGGCGCTGCGCTATGCGTTCGTTCCCATTGCCATCGTCGTCACCTGGTTCGCCATCGCCTTTGCCTCCCACAAGGCCATGATCCGGGCAGGAACAGGCGCCAAGCCGATCATGCGCAGCATGGAGTTCGACCTTTACAACACGGTCGAGAACCTGGCGATCTCGGCCGGGCTGCCGATGCCGACGGTGGAGATCATCGAGACCGAAGCGCTCAATGCCTATGCCAGCGGGCTCGGCACCACGAATGCCACCGTCGCGGTCACGCGCGGCCTGCTCGAGACGCTGAACAAGGACGAGCTGGAGGCGGTGCTGGCGCACGAGATCACCCACATCAAGAACCGCGACGTGCGCCTGATGGTGGTGGCGATCATCTTCGTGGGCATTCTCTCCTACTGCGCGCAAGTCCTGTGGCACGCGGTGTGGGACCGTCGGCGGGGTCAGCCCATGGGCGTTCCCGAGCTTGCGCTGTTCGCCCTGGCCGCCATGCTGGCGGGTGTCGCGCACCTGTTCGGCCTGCTCTCGCAGTTTGCCTTGTCGCGCACGCGCGAGTTCCTGGCCGACGCCGGCGCGGCGCAGCTGACCAAGAAGCCCGAGGCGCTGATCTCGGCGTTGCGCGCCATCTCCGGCCGCGACGAGATACCGGGCATGCCGGAGTCGCTGCGCGCCATGATGATCTCCTCGCGCCTCGACGGCCTGTTTGCGACGCATCCGCCGATGGAGGAGCGCATCGCCGCGCTCGAGCGCTACGCCGGCGCCGTTGCCGCAGTCTCGCCGTCGCTGCCCCGCCGGCGCGGCATTGCCGGAGCGGGCCGGCCCACGGTACAGGCAGGCGAGCCCGCGCACGCGCTTGCCTTGACGGGCGCCCTGCAGCCCCAGGCGCAGTTCGGGCGCCGCAAGGCGAGGCCCGGAGCACAGATCGCGCAGGCAACCTAACCCGTCGCGCCCGCAATCCTTGGCCCCACTCGCGGCGCTCTCTATAGATGCTGGCCGATGGCCAAGGGACATTTCGACCCGTTCAAGAGCCGCGCCCGCTGGCCGCGCGTGCTGCTCTTTGTCGTGGTCGCGACAGCCACCGCGCTCGCCTTTCGCCAGGGCCTCGTCATGCCGGCCCTCAACCCGCTGCCGCCGCTCGACCTCGCGCGGCCGGGCCAATGGCTGATCGACTGGCGCCTCGCCGCGATCCGGCATCATCCCAGCGTCTGCGCGCAATCCCTCAAGGCCCCGCACATCGAGGCCCAGCAGGTGCCGGACAGGCCGCTGAAGGACGGCTGCGGCTGGAGCAACAGCGTCCGCCTTGCCGCCGCCGGCGGAGTGCGCGCGGCCTTCGACGCGATCACCTGCGAGACGGCCGTGGCCCTGGCGCTGTGGCTCGAGCACGAGGTTCAGCCGGCCGCCCGGCAGCACTTCGGCCAGCCGGTGCGGTCCGTCCAGAGCTATGGCGGCTACGCCTGCCGGAACATCATCGGCAGCCGGCTCTTGAGCGGCATTCGCAGCCAGCACGCCACCGCCAACGCGGTCGATATCGCCGGCTTCGTGCTGGCGGACGGCCGCCAGATCAGCGTCAAGAGCAACTGGCCGGGCGACACCGGCGAAAGCCGGTTTCTGCGCACCGTGCATAGCCGCGCCTGCCACTACTTCCGCGTCGTGCTGGGCCCCGACTACAACGCCGCCCACCACAACCACTTCCACCTCGACCGCGGTCCCCTATCGCGGTGCAGGTAGGCAGCGACGGCAATCCTACCCTTGCGCTCCGCTGCGCTATACTCGGCCGACGCGCTCCGCGCCCAGGCAAGGGAAGAGAACCGTGATCATCGAAAGACAAGAGGATGTCACCAAGGCTGTGCTGAGCGAGCTGGCTCGGGCCCCCAACGACCGCTTCAGGGAGGTGATGGGCGCCTTCGTGCGCCACATGCACGATTTCGTGCGCGAGGTCCGCCTGACCGAGGAGGAGCTGCGCACCGCGGCCAACTATGTTGTCGCACTCGGCAAGCAGACCACCGACACCCACAATGAGGCGATCCTGGTGGCGGGCTCGCTCGGGCTATCCTCGCTGGTGTGCCTCCTCAACAACGGCGACAACGGCCAGACCGAGACCGATGCCAGCCTGCTGGGGCCGTTCTGGCGCATGCATTCGCCCATGACCGACAACGGCGCGTCGATCGTGCGATCGCCGACGCCGGGGCCGGCGCTGTTCGTGCAGGCTTGGTTCAAGGACCAGTCCGGCAGACCCATCGCGGGTGTGGAGGTCGACGTGTGGCAGTCCTCGCCCGAGGGTTTCTACGAGAACCAGGACCCCGCCCAGGCCGACATGAACCTGCGCGGCAAGTTCATCACCGACAAGGACGGCCACATCGCCTTCCGCAGCGTGAAGCCCGCAGGCTACCCGATCCCGGTCGATGGCCCGGTAGGCGAGCTGCTGCGCGCGCAAGGCCGCCACAACATGCGGCCCGCGCACCTGCACTTCCTGGCCAGCAGGGACGGCTTCAAGACCCTGATCTCGCAGGTTTACACCAACGACGATCCCAACCTGGAAACAGACGTGCAGTTCGGCGTCACACGCCACCTGATCGGCAACTACGTGCGCCACGACGGCGGGGAGACACCGGCACCCGACGTCAAGGCGCCGTGGTACTCGCTCGACCACACCCTCGTCATGGAGGCGGGCGAGTCCAAGCTGCCGCGTGCCCCGATCCAAGGCAAGGCTTCCGGCGAGCGGCCGCAGCTGCCGATCCTGAAGCGGCGCGGGTAGGTTGCACCCGGATCGGCGATGGGGCGTGCGATGGGCCTGCACAACACACAGGACAGCTACGGGTCGCTGACCAAGACCCTGCATTGGCTGGTGGTGGTGTTATTCGCATTCCAGTACGCCGCGGCCAACATCATGCTGCGCATGGATGACGGTGGGGTGGCACTCGGGCTGACCCAGGCCACCTACTACAACTGGCACAAGTCGATCGGGCTGATGGCGCTGGTTGTGGCGGTGCTGCGCTTGCTGGCGAGGCGTAGCGGACGGTTGCCGGACTGGGCACCGACGCTGAGCGAGCGCGAGCGCGCCTTCATCCATCGCGCCGAGCAGGTGCTCTACGCCGCCATGTTCGTGATGCCGGTCAGTGGCTTTGTCTACGTCATGGCGGGCGGCTACGGCGTCAACCTGTTCGGGGTCTGGAACCTGCCGAACCCGATCGGTAACTGGCCAGCTCTCGGCACAGCTGCCAAGTGGACGCACTTCGTCGCCGCCTACGTGTTGGCGCTCACGCTCGCAGGCCACCTAGGGCTGGTGCTGTGGCACACGCTGGTGCTGCGGGACGGCCTGCTCCTGCGCATGCTACCGAGGCGTGAAGCCTAGCACCGCCTCTGCACGCGTGCGGGGAAAGAGACAGCATCAGCTCTTGCCTAGGATCGAGATGTCGCTGCCGTCGCGGTAGGCAGCATCGCGCCAGCCGTCCTCGTCGTAGTCGGCCATGCACTGCTCGGCGAATGCTTCCATTGCTTTCAGATCGCCCGAGCCTTGCGCCTGGAACAGCGGGAACAGGCGCACCAGCTCGTGGCTGCCGGCGTAGTTCATCTCGTAGAGCTCGTGGCGCGCGCCGAACTCGGTGCCGACCGCGTCCCACAGGAGCTTCATGATCTTGATGCGCTCCTTGTAGTCGATGCCGTTGGAGCCGCGCACGTAGCGGGCGAGGTACTTGTCGATGTCGGGGTTCTTGAAGTCGCGCGCATGGCTCGGAAGATAGATGAGGCCCGAGGCGATCACCTTCTCGACGATGGAGCGCACCGCCGGGTAGGCTTCCGTCATGAACAGGCGGTAGGCAGTGGAGGCGCGCATGTTGGGCAGCACGGCGCCATCGACCCACGGCTCGGGGTTGCAGGCCATGGCGTCGGAGAGCGACCAGAACAGATTGCGCCAGCCGATCACCTCGCCGATCTGCGCCTGCACGCCGCGGAAGGCCTCCACGCCCGTGGCGCGCGCGGCCTTGTAGAGCAGGCCTGAGATGAAATCGAGCTTCACGGCGAGGCGCGTTGCGCCCTGCATGGTGAAGCCGTTGACGAAGCCAGAGCGCGGGTAGAACTGCTTGAGGCGCTCCACGTCGCGGTGGATGATCACGTTCTCCCAGGGGATGAACGCGTTGTCGACGACGAAGATGGCGTCGTTCTCGTCGAAGCGCGAGGTGAGCGGATAGTCCCAGGGCGAGCCGGTGGCGGCGGCGGCCAGCTCGTAGGAGGGGCGCGAGATGAGCTTGATGCCCGGAGTGTTCATCGGCGCGATGAACATCACCACCATGGCCGGGTCGACGATCTCCTGGCCCATGTTTTGGCCGAGGAAGTTGTAGTGGGTGAGCGCCGAGTTGGTGGCCACCACCTTGGCTCCGGAGACGTAGATGCCGGCGTCCGTCTCCTTCTGGATCGTGATGTAGACGTCCCTCACCTGCTCCACCGGCTTGTTGCGGTCGATGGGCGGGTTGACGAGCGCGTGGTTCAGATAGAGCACGGCCTCCTGGCCGCGCTTGTGCCACGCGCGCGCGTTGCCAGCGAATGGCCCATAGAACTCGGCGTTGGCGCCCAGCGTATTGAGGAAGGCCGCCTTGTAGTCGGGGCTGCGGCCCATCCACCCGTAGGTGATGCGCGCCCACGCCGCAATCGCGTCGCGCTGGGCAATCAGATCCTCCCGCGACCGGGCGGCCTTGAAGAAACGGTGCGTGTAGCCGCCGGAGCCCGTATCGGTCGGCGCGGTCAACGTGTCCTTGGTCTTTGGCATCATGCAGGGCATCGTACAGCTTGGCCACCGACGCGGCGGCGTTGCGGAAGGCAGGATGAGTGGTGACGTCGTCGACCCGCTCGCCGTAGACGTAGACGTCGCGCCCATCGCGCAGGGATTGCAGATACTCCGCTCCCGTGAAGGGCCGCTGCTTGCCTTCGAGGATGTCTTCGGGGTGCTGTGGCATGATGCAATCGATTTCCTTGGGTGCCGCGCGGGTCATGATAGCCAAGCACGGGCGGAGCGGCTACGCGGCCCGCTTACGTTGCGCCGGCAAGCGAACGCAAGCCTCGCGCAAGCTTCGAGCGCAGCAGCCCAAAAACCTCGTTTTCGTCAAAATGCCGACGCGGACCGGCCGCTCTGACGCCGCAATGGATTGCAAGGATGCCGGTGTTGCCTCTAGGCCCGGTTCGCGGTGAGGCTTCGGAACACTCAGCCCCCCAGCCCCCCGGGGTCACGTCGTTGAACCGGGCCAACTGACAAAACCAAGAGGCACGCCTGACACTTGGACGGCCGGCGCCAGCGCCGGCCGTTTGTTTTTCTCGGGCCCAGACTTTCTCAGGCCCAGACAATGGGAAGTCGCAGACGCCGGGGCGCGACTACAGCTGGCGCATGAGCGCGGAGCCGACGATGGGCCCGGCTTGACCCTGCTGCAACAGCACGGCGCAGCTGTCGGCGCCCTTGTGCATGAAGCTGTGCCGCTCGAGCCGGACAGTGGTCGCCTTTCCACTCCACGTGCCGAGCGGGATGAGCTCGCGCACGACATTGGAGTACGTAACGGTCTTGCCCCTGTTCTCGCCGCGCTGGATCAGCACCTCGACGCTGCGCGAGATCACCGCCAGCCAGATGGTCGCTTCCTTGCCGGCCGTACCCGGCGGCGCATCGGGGATGTCCACCACCAGCTTGCCATCGGAGGTAGCGATACGCACCGGCACGTGCGCCTGCCGACCTGGAGGTCTTGTCCAGTGCACGCTCGATCTGGCCCGCGTCGCTGCCGTTGACATGGGCAAGGCCGTTGACCACCACTTGCGGCGTGTAGACCATGCCGTCGCCAAGCACCTTGGCGTAGGCCTTCTGACGCTCGGTGAATTTCGCCTGCGCCAGCGTATCCTTCCAACCGAGGTAGTCCCAATAGTCGACCGAGAGGGAGATGGCGATCACGTCGTCGCGCTTGGCGAGCTTGGCGAGCAGGGCGTCGGCTTCGGGACAGGAGGAGCAGCCCTGGCTGGTGAACAGCTCCACCACGCCCTTGACGGGGACCGAGGCAACACCCGGTTTGGCTGCGCCTTGTGCGTGGGCTACAGGCGCTAGGCCCAACAGGCCGGCCACAACCACAATGAGCGCTGCCATTCGCATCAGCAGACGAGTTCCTTTCCGTTCGCCGTTGCTCCCCAGTCGTCCGAATATCGGCGTTCCACCGATCAAGTGCGAGTCACGAATGGGTGAGACAAGGTGTCCCGAAGTCCTGCCCGGACAGGCCGACCCGTTGACTTGTCAAGCATCTGGGCTCAAGCGGCACTCGCCAGATTGCGCAGGACGAAAGGCAGGATGCCGCCGTTGCGGTAGTAGCCCATCTCCTCCTCGGTATCGATCCGGCACAGCACCTCGATCTCGGACGCCTTGCCATCGGCGCCCACTATGGCGACGGCTACCTGCTGCCGGGGCTTCAATTCCGCCAGCCCGCGTATGGTTACCGTCTCCTTGCCGGTCAGCCCCAGCGTCTGCCACGACTGCCCGTCGGGGAAGACCAGCGGCAGCACGCCCATGCCGACCAGGTTGGAGCGGTGGATGCGCTCGAACGATTGGGCGATGACAGCGCGCACGCCCAACAGGCGGGTGCCCTTGGCCGCCCAGTCGCGGCTCGAGCCGGTGCCGTATTCCTTGCCCGCGAATACGACGAGCGGCACGCCCTCGCTCTTGTAGCGCATGGCCGCGTCGTAGATCGACATGGCCTCGCCTGTGGGATAGTGGACGGTGTTGCCGCCCTCCTTGCCGCCCATGATGATGTTCTTGATGCGGACGTTGGCGAAGGTGCCGCGCATCATCACGTTGTGGTTGCCGCGACGGGCTCCATAGGAGTTGAAGTCCGACGGGCGCACCTGGTGCTCGATCAGATAGACGCCGGCCGGCCCATCCTTCTTGATGGAGCCGGCTGGCGAGATGTGGTCGGTGGTGATGCTGTCCTGGAACAGCCCGAGGATGCGCGCATCGATCACGTCGCCGATCGGCGCCGGGGTAGCCGAGATGCCCTCGAAGTAGGGCGGGTTCTGCACGTAGGTGGAGCCCGAGTTCCAGCGGTAGGTGAGGCTCGGCTTGGCCTTGCCCATGCCCTGCCACTTCTCGTCGCCCACGAACACAGCACCGTAGCGCTTGGCGAACATCTCGGACGTGACCGAAGTACGGATCAGCTCGGCGATCTCGCTCGAGGTGGGCCAGATGTCCTTGAGGTACACCGGCTGGCCGTCGGAGTCGGTGCCCAGCGGCTCGGTGGTGAGGTCGAGGTTGAGCGTGCCCGCAATGGCGTAGGCCACCACCAGCGGCGGAGAGGCTAGGTAGTTGGCCTTCACGTCCGGATTGACGCGGCCCTCGAAGTTGCGGTTGCCCGAGAGCACGGCGCCGACCACCAGGTCGGCAGAGCGCACCGCATCGGCGATGTTGTCGGGCAGCGGGCCTGAATTGCCGATGCAGGTGGTGCAGCCGTAGCCCGCCAGGTTGAAGCCCATGGCGTCGAGATCACCCTGCAGGCCGGCCTTGGCAAGATAGTCGGTGACGACCTGGGAGCCCGGCGCCAGCGAGGTCTTAACCCATGGCTTGGCCTTGAGGCCCTTGGCGCGGGCGTTGCGCGCCACCAGGCCCGCGGCGATCAGCACGGACGGATTGGAGGTGTTGGTGCAGGAGGTGATGGCGGCGATCACCACGTCGCCGTTGCCGAGGTCGTAGTCGGTGCCCGCGACCTTCACCCGCTGCTTGGGATCGGCACCCTTGACGATGTCGGGCAGCGCGATGGCAAAGCCAGACTTCACCTGCGTCAGCGGCACGCGATCCTGCGGCCGCTTCGGGCCGGCGAGCGACGGCTCGACGGTGGAGAGATCGAGCTCCAGCACATCGGTGAAGACCGGCTTGGCGCCGGGCTCGCGCCACATGCCCTGGGCTTTGCAATAGGCCTCGGCGAGCGCCACGCGGTCCGGGGAGCGGCCGGTGGCGCGCAGGTACTTGATGGTATCGCGGTCGACGGGGAAGAAGCCGCAGGTGGCGCCGTACTCGGGCGCCATGTTGGCGATGGTTGCGCGGTCCTCCACGGAGAGGCTGTCGAGGCCATCGCCGTAATACTCTACGAACTTCTCGACCACGCCGCGCTTTCTCAGCATCTGCGTGCAAGTGAGCACGAGGTCGGTGGCGGTGACGCCTTCCTTGAGCTTGCCCTTGAAGCCGAAGCCGATCACCTCGGGGATCACCATAGCGACCGGCTGGCCGAGCATGGCAGCCTCGGCCTCGATGCCGCCCACGCCCCAGCCGAGCACGCCCAGCGCGTTGACCATGGTGGTGTGACTGTCGGTGCCGACGCAGGTATCGGGGAAGGCCTCGGTGCCCCTGCCGGTGTCCTTGGTCCAGACCGTCTGCGCCAGATACTCGAGGTTGACCTGGTGGCAGATGCCGGTGCCGGGCGGCACCACGCGGAAGTTGTTGAAGGCGCCGGCGCCCCAGCGCAGGAACTCGTAGCGCTCCTTGTTGCGCTCGTATTCGAGCTCGACGTTCTTGGCGAAGGCGTCGGGCGAGCCGAAGAAGTCGACCTGGACGGAGTGGTCGATGACAAGGTCCACTGGCACCAGCGGGTTGATCTTGGAAGGATCGCCGCGCAGGTGCTGCATCGCATCGCGCATGGCGGCCAGGTCCACCACGGCGGGAACGCCGGTGAAGTCCTGCATCAGCACGCGGGCGGGACGATAGGCGATCTCGCGGGTGGAGGTCTTGGTCTTGAGCCATTCAGCGACGGCGCGGATGTCGTCGGCTTTGACCGAACGGCCGTCCTCGAAGCGCAGCAGGTTCTCCAGCAGCACCTTGAGCGAGAGCGGCAGGCTGGAGATGCCGGTCAGCCCGTTCCTCTCGGCATCGGGGAGCGAGAAATACTGGTAGGCCTTGGCGCCAACGGTGAGCGTCTTGCGGCACTTGAAGCTGTCGGGGTGAGCTGGTGCAGCGCTCATGGCGCAATCTCCTTGATAACCTCGCCTCTCGGGCCCGCTGGCCTCGACGCGAATCCAAACCGTATATAACGGTTCTAATATGCGAGTCCGGGGTGCGATAGTCCCATGCGGTTGATCGGCGACAAGTTGTCCGCAGTTCGCGGCGGCCGAACACTTTTTGCCGATCTCTCCTTCGCGCTTGGCGGAGGGCAGGCGCTGCTGGTCACCGGACCCAACGGCGCTGGCAAGACCACGCTGTTGCGCGCGATCGCCGGCTTCCTGCGGCCGGATGCGGGACAAATCGCGCTGGAGGATGGCAAGCCTGATTGCCCGTTGAGCGAGCAATGTCATTACGTTGGGCATCTCAACGCGGTGAAGGCGAGCCTATCGGTCGGCGAGACCGCCGGCTTCTGGTGCGGCTTTCTGGGTGGCGCGCACGATCGGGTCGAGCCGGCGCTTGCCACATTCGGGCTGCAACCACTGCGCGACATCCCAGCGGGCTATCTGTCGGCCGGGCAGAGACGACGGCTAGGCCTTGCGCGCCTGCTGCTGGCCGAGCGGCCCGTCTGGCTGCTGGATGAGCCGACCGCGTCACTGGACGACGGCGCACAGCGCACGCTGACTGCGGTGGTCAACCGGCACCTCGGCGCCGGCGGGCTGGTGATCGCGGCGACGCACATGCCGCTGGAGCTCGCGAGCGCGCGCGAGCTGCGTCTTGGCGGAGTGTCACAAGCTGCATGACGGCATTCTGGCAGTTGGTGCGCCGCGATCTTCTGATCGCGTGGAAGGAAGGCGGCACCCTGGGCGTGACGCTCGGCTTCTACCTGGTGGTGGTGGCAATGCTGCCGCTGGGACTGGGTCCCGACCTCAACCTGCTGTCGCGCATCGCGCCGGGCGTGCTGTGGGTGGCGCTGCTGCTGGCCGCGCTGCTGTCGCTGGGCCGCATGTTCGAGACCGACTACGAGGACGGCTCGCTCGAGGTACTGGCAACGGGACCCTTGTCGCTGGCGGCGGTAGCGGGGGCCAAGAGCCTCGCGCACTGGCTGACCACCGGTGTGCCGCTGACGGTGATGGCGCCCGTGCTCGGACTTCTGCTCAACCTGCCGCTCGAAGGCTACGGCGTGCTTGTGGCGACAATGCTCGCAGGGACTCCGGCCGTCAGCTTCATCGGCGGCATCGGTGCGGCAGTGACATTGCGCGCACGGCGCGGCGGTATGCTGCTGGCGCTGCTGATGCTGCCACTGTTCGTGCCGACCCTCAATTTCGGCATCGCGGCGGTGACGGCAGCACTGCTGGATGCGGACGGCTTTTTGGCCTCATTCCTGATGCTTTTGGCGGTTTCCCTGGCGTCGATCGTGCTGGCGCCGCTGGCGGCCGCGGCTGCGCTGCGCTTCCAGCTCCAGTAAGGCCCGGAACGTTGGCAGTAATGTGCGCAAAGGCATAGATCAGGCCCATGCAGACCACGCTCACCCAGCGGCTCGCCAACCCTACGCGCTTCATGGCGTTGTCTGGGCAGCTGCTGCCGTGGATAGCAGGGCTGGCCGGCGTGCTGATCGTGTTCGGGATCTACCTGGCGTTCTTCGCCGCCCCGCCCGACTACCAGCAGGGGCACACCGCCAAGATCATGTACGTGCATGTGCCGGCGGCCTGGCTTGCCATGCTGGGGTACACGCTGGTGGCGGCCTCCAGCTTCGGGCTGCTGGTGTTCCGCCATCCCCTGGCCGACGTCTCCGCCAAGGCAGCGGCACCCATCGGGGCGGTGTTCACGTTTCTCTGCCTGGTGACCGGTTCGCTGTGGGGCAAGCCCATGTGGGGCGCCTTCTGGGCCTGGGACCCGCGGCTCACCTCGGTGCTGATCCTCTTCTTCCTCTATCTGGGGCTCATAGCACTGCGATCCTCGATCGAGGACGAGGCGCTGGCCGCCAACCTGACGGCAATCGTCAGCCTGGTCGGCATCGTCATCTTGCCCGTCATTCGCATGTCCGTGGATTGGAACAGCATCCACCAGCAGCCGAGCGTGTCGCGGCTCGGCATGCCGACCATCCACCCCTCATTGCTGTGGCCGCTGCTGGTGATGGTTGCGGGCATGACGGCGCTGTTCGCCGCGCTGCATTTGAAGGCCATGCGCAACGAGATCCTGCGCCGGCGCGTGCGCGCGCTGCAGCTTGCCGAGGTGCAGTCGGTGGCCGCGGGCCTGGCGCAGCCGGCGGAGTGAGCCATGGACCTTGGACCGCACTCCGCATTCATCTGGGCCGCCTATGGGGTGGTGACACTGGTACTGGCCGGCTTCGTGGCATGGCTGGTGCTCGACGGCCGCCGTCAGCAGCGCCTGATCGATGCGCTGGAAGCGCGCGGCGTTCGCCGCCGCTCCAGCCGCAGCTAGCGCGGGGCGGCCCTTCATGGCGGAGATGACCCAAACAACGGCCGAGAAGCCCTCGCAGCGGTCACGCGCGCTGATCTGGCCGCTCGCCATCTTCGCCGTCATGGCGGCGCTGTTCGCCTTCGCGCTGCGCAGCGGCGACCCATCCAAGCTGCCCTCGGCCCTGATCGGCAAGCCGGCGCCAGCGGTCAGCCTGCCGGCCCTCGACGGCCTGAACGACGCAGGACGACCGATCGCGGGCTTCGACACCGCCGATCTCGCCAAGGGCGAGGTGACGGTAGTGAACTTCTGGGCCTCCTGGTGTGCGCCGTGCGTGCAGGAACACCCACTGCTGGTGGCGCTGAAAGAGCAGACCGGCGTCAAGCTCTACGGCGTCAACTACAAGGACCAGGCCGCCGCCGCGCGCCGCTTCCTCGGCCGCTACGGCAATCCGTTCACGGCCGTGGGGGTGGATGGGAACGGCCGCGCGGCAATAGAGTGGGGCGTCACGGGCATGCCCGAGACTTTCATCGTCAACGGCAAGGGCGAGATCGTCTACAAGCACATCGGCCCGATCTCGCCGCAGACGCTGGAAGGCAAGATCATTCCGCTGGTGCTGGCTGCGCGCGCGGACTGAGGCGGCGAGCGCGAGACCGATGCCCGCGCTCGCCCCGATGACGAGCGCGGCCCTGCGAGCGACCCGACAGGTCCACGCCTCGGCAGCGGGGGGTTACTTCAGGACGGTCTGAAGAAATCCTTGCATCTCCGCCCAGGACTTGTTGTCGGCGTCCGCGTCGTAGGCGAGCGGCAGGTTGAATTTCTTGCCGTTCTCGGTTGCGGCGGGATTCGTGAAGGCGTGCACGGCGCCCGGGTAGTCGATGAAGGTGTACGCGACCCCGGCGTCCTGCATCTCCTTCTTGAACGCAGCGATCTGCTCGGGCTTCACCAACGGATCGGCGGCGCCATTCAGCACCAGCAGCTTCGCTTTCACCGCACCTGTCTTCGCCGGTGTCTGGGTTCCCAGGCCGCCATGGAAGCTCACGACGCCGGCGAGGTCGACGCCGCGGCGGGCCATCTGGAGCGCCATCCCGCCGCCGAAGCAGTAGCCGATGGCGGCGATCCGCTTCGCATCGACGTCGGGCTGCCCGGCGAGCAACGCGCGCGCCGCCGCGAAGCGCTTTTCGGAGACGTCCATGTTCTTGCTGGCCTCGCCGGCCAACGCACCCGCATCCTTCGGGTTGTCGACAACCTTGCCGTCGCCAAACATGTCGACCGCGAGGGCCACGTAGCCCAATTCCGCGAGCATGTCGGCGCGCTTGCGCGAATAGTCGTTGTTGCCCCACCACTCGTGCACCACGAGCACGGCGGGGCGCTTGCCGCCGGCTGCGGCCGGACGCGAGATGTAGCCCTTCAGCGTCGTGCCGTCGGCGGAGTAGGTGATCTCCTCGCCCGCAAGGGCGACGGACATCGAAGTCAGGGCAGCGATACCCACGGCAGCCAGGCAGTAGGCGGTGCGTCTCATGGCGGTCTCCTCTCGTGGCCGTTGCTCTCGGCGGCCCGTGGCCCGGGCTCGTTCGAGCAGAACCATACGGCAAGACCTCTCGCGTGCCTATCCACCGTGCCCATGACCGCGTGCGCTGCGCCCTTGGCGACAGCCGAGCACGCGTGCGTCACCAACCACGTATACGGTGGAAATTGGGTTAGAGCCGGGAAGGCACTGGCAGCGAACAGACATTCCGTCGTGGTCCAAGCAGTGGACATGGGCGACGATCCGCTCACCGTTGAGCACTCCAGGTGCCCTGTGCCGGGAGCGCCACAGGACGTGCGGACGCGACCGCTACGACATTGCGCACCGTTGACTCTGCCCGGGCGGCAGAGTGCAGCTTGGCCGCCATGGGAGTGGTGAGGCGACATCGCCGCCTGTTCGGCGTACTGGCGATCCTGGCCCTCGTTGCCAACGTGGTAGCGGGCGCCATCTGCCATATGCCCGCCCGCGCCTCGGCGATCGTCGACGACATCCTGGGCCCGATGTCGCTGTGCACCTCGGACGGCAGCGGCACCGTCCAGCATGGCGGCGTCGCGCCCGATCCTGATCGCAAGGCCGAGGGCAGCTGCACGATCTGCACCCTGCTCAAGGCTTTCGCCGTTGCCGTTGCGCTGGCGTTCGCCGCCGTCGTCTTTCCCGTGTTCCTCGCTGCCGCCCCGCGACGCTCGGGCGTGCGCACGCTGGCCCAGCACCTGAGTCTCGGCGCCATCCGCAGCCGCGCCCCGCCGCTTCCCGCCTGACAGCCCCGCATCTCTCTAGTAGCTCGCGAACGCCCTTCGCGAGTGCGTCTTCGGCTTATCAGCGGAAAATCCCATCATGGTTCGTTCAGTCGCCCTCAGCGCGGGCGCAATGGCGCTGCTTCTCGCCTCTCCTGTATTCGCACACCACCCGTCCGGCGCCACCTCCACCAGCGGCGCCGGGCCGATCGGCACCATCTCGGCCACCACGCTCGAGCAAGGCCAAAGCGCGGCCGGCGTGTTCTTCGAGATGGTCAAGATCAGGGCCTTCAGCGACACCGAGCTCACCACCTTTGCCGGCAAGCACATCCACGCGCACAGCATTGACGCCATCCTGGCGCCGTCGCTGGTCTACGCCTACGGCCTGACCAAGGACCTGACGCTCAGCGCCAGGCTGCCCGTCATCATCCGCCAGGACGTCCGCGACGGGCACCATTCGCATGGGCCCGCGGGCAACACCGTGGATGAGCGCGGCGATTCCTCCGGCATCGGCGACCTGACGCTGATGAGCCAATACCGCTTCTTCAACGATCCGCGCACTGGGACCGAGATGGCCGTCCTGCTCGGCATCAAGGTGCCCACAGGTGCCACCGGCGTGAACGACGCCTTCGGCGGCCGCTTCGAGGCGGAGTTCCAGCCGGGCTCGGGCTCGTGGGACGGCCTCTTCGGCCTCGCCTTCACCAAGCGCTTGGGCGCCTGGTCGTTCGACGCCAACGTGCTCTACCAGCTCTCCACCACCGGCGCGCAGGATACCGATCTCGGCGACCGCTTCCTCTACAACGCCGCCATTTCGTATCGCCTCTTCGGCGGGGCGTTGGCGCCGGGCCGCATGAACGCCGGCGCGCCGTTGCCAGATTCCATAGCCCCAAGGCCGATGTATCACGGCGGGCCCAAGGCCAAGCCACCATCATCACCACGAGGAGCCGCCGGCGCCGCGCGGGCCGGCGCTCGACCTCGTGCTCGAGGTGAACGGCGAGTGGCACGCGCACGAGGTGACCGGCGGCATCAAGGAGCCGAACTCCGGCGGCAACGTCGTCTATCTGTCGCCCGGCATCAGATACTCGCTCGACCGCTGGTCCGCCTTCGCCTCGGTCGGCTTGCCCATCGTCAACGAGGTCAACGGCGTGCAGGCCGAGCCCGACTGGCGGCTCTTGACCGGCGTCGCCGTCAGCTTCTGATCACTGCGCAGCGCGCGGACCCGCAGCTAAGCGGCCGAAGGTCCCGCGACTTTCCACAGGGCTTGACCCAATGAGCAAGACAGAGCTCTCCTGCTGGTCGTGCTGGCGACCGCGGCGCTTTCATCGCCTGCCGTCGCGCACAGCCACAAGATAAAGGCACTGGAGATCGTCCATCCTTCGACGGCGGCAACCTCCGCCAAGGAGGTGCCGATCTACATGACCATCAAGAACGGCGGCAAGCTACACGAGCGTCTCGTCGGCGCATCGAGCCCAATCGCCACCAAGATCGAGCTGCTGCAGGCATCAGACCCCAGCAAGTACGCAATCCCCGCCGGCAAGAGCCTCGCGCTTACCAGCGACGGGCCGCACCTGCTGCTCTACGGGGTCAAGAAGCGGCTCGACGCCAACACCATGTTCAAGATGACGCTGCAGTTCGAGAAGACCGGCCGCGTGCTCGTGGACGTGATGGTGGAGGAGCCGAAGGCGCCGCACAAGCATTGACCCGGCGCGAGCCGTGCCAGCTCAAGGTGTGCCAGAGAGCACAACGTGCGCCTTCCTGCCGGCCCACACTCGGTCTCGGCGCGAACAAACGGAGCTGGGACATGGCACTGGCCCTCAAGTCGCGAGCCGTCAGCTTCGCATTCGGCGTCGGCTCGTTCTTCCTGGCGGACGGCGGCACCATCGTGCGCGTGGATGTGAGCAACGATCTGCTGGCGCGTCTCGCCGGCTCCGACACCCCGCCGAAAGCGGGCCTCGCCGACCTGCTGGTGCGCCACCGCGCCAAGCTCGCGCAAATCGCCGCCGCCAAGTACGACGAGGGCGAGTACAGCTTCGAGGTCAACGTGCTGGTGGTGCGCATCGACGCACACGATTTGCTCTGACGCCGGGGCTCAGCCCAGCACGATGTCGAAGGTGCCGGCGAGGCTGCCGGGCTCGATGGCATCGGCAGGATCGAGGCGCACGATCACGCTCTCGCGCTGGCGGCGGTCGGCGATGCGGTTGAGCACCCCATCGCTGGCGTTCTGGGGCTCGCCGAACACGTACATCTGCGTGACGAGTTGGCTGCGGCCGGGCGCCGCGACCTTGAAGTGAATGTGCGGCGTGCGCCCGGGATAGGCGACCGGGCGGATGGTGCGGAAGCTGTAGCGGCCGCCCGCGTCGCCGGCGGATTTGCCGCGACCCTGGAAGGCTGCGTCGTGGCGGCGCGGCCCGCGCTCGTCGGCGGGATGGCGATAGATGCCGCGGGCATCGCATTGCCAGATCTCGACGCTGGCGCCGGGGATCGGCTGGCCGGCGGGATCGAGGACGCGGCCCCGCACATGCGTGACGAGGCCCATGGCCTTGGCCTGCTCGCCCTGCACCATGACGAGGTCGTTGTCGGCATCGCCGGACCAGTCGGTGGGATAGAAAGGGCCCTCGGTCTGACGCGGCGTGCGGACGAAGCGCTCCTGCGCCAGGGTGATCAGGGGCGGCGCAAGCAGCATGCCCGCCGAGGCAGCCGCACCGGCAACGAGCGCGCGGCGTCCGATCCAGGGCGTGCGAACGAGGGCCATGTGTTTGCGCGGGGCTCCGATCAATTCAGACTTGGAGCACTCTTCTAGCTTGGCCTCGGTGCCAGATGATGACCAGCGGGATCACATGTTCGCGCGCCAGCGCCGCACGCCTACTGCCCAGCTGCAGCACCTTGCTGAGGTGCCGCCTTGCGCGGCTCCTGGTCCTGCCGCGCCGGCAGCTCCCTGCCGTGCTCTGGGGAAGCATCACGCTGCGCTTGCTGCAGTTGCTGCTGCTGTTGCTGCAGTTGGCGTTGCTGAAGTGTCGATCCTGGCATGTTGTCCTCCCTCCGTGCTGTCGGGAAGTGCCTTGTGCGAGAGCCTCGGTTGCATGCGCATGCCAGTCAATCCCGAACTGCGGCGAAGCTCCAGGCTAGTTCTGACGATACCCACAGGAACCGCGCGTCCAGATTTGCGATGATGTGATGGTGCGGACGGCGGGACTCGAACCCGCATGGGCGTCGCCCTCAGGATTTTAAGTCCTGTGTGTCTACCAGTTTCACCACGTCCGCCGAGCGGCCAGAGGGAACCGCAACAGGATCGGCCTCTGACATTGCCGATTGGTCTCTACTTCTACTCAATGTCGAGGCGGTGTGCGAACTCAGAGATGACCAAGGTTCGCGCAAGACGCGAATCGCAAGGCGCCGAGTTAGGACGGCGTTAACACTACCTCTGGTATCACTATCGGGCTTTCAGACTGGCCCCATCGGCGTCAGACATCGTTGCGGCCGCAGTCTGTCTTTCGAGTCTGTCGTATGAGTAAGGGGTAAGCAAGCATGAGTAGCATCAATACCAACGTCGCAGCGATGACCGCGCTGCAGACGCTGACCCAGACCAATAAGGCGCTGACCGAGGTTCAGGGTCGCATCTCCACCGGCTATCGGGTTGCCGACGCATCCGACAACGCCGCCTACTGGTCGATCGCAACCACCATGCGGTCCGACAACGCGGCGATGTCCACGGTGCAGGACGCCCTCGGCCTCGGCGGCGCCACGGTCGATGTCGCCTACACCGGCATCAACAGCGCCATCAAGGTCGTCGACCAGATCAAGAGCAAGCTGGTTGCAGCCCGCCAGCCCAGCGTCGACCGCGAAAAGATCCAGAGCGAAATCACGGAGCTGCAGTCGCAGCTGCGCGGCATCGCAGACTCCGCCACGTTCTCGGGCGAGAACTGGCTGTCGGTCGACTCCGGCGCAGCCACTTACAACGCCACCAAGACTATCGTGGCGTCGTTCTCCCGCACTGCGGGCGCGGTCGACATCGGCACGATCAGCATCGATGTGGACGGTGGCAAGTTGTTCGATGCCGCCGACCAGTCGGGCATCCTCGACACGCAAAGCACGACCACCAACGGGGGCACCACCTACTCGGTTGCAGGCTCGACCGACGCAGTCGACATCTCGGCCCTGACCGACAGCGACAACGATCTCGAGGATCTGGAAGAGATCATCGGCATCGTCGACGGAACCATCTCCTCCATGACCAACGCTGCCACCGCCATGGGCGCTGCCAAGGCGCGCATCGGCATCCAGCAGGACTTCGTCAAGAGCCTGAGGGACGCCATCAGCCGCGGCGTCGGCCAGCTGGTCGATGCCGACATGAACGAGGAGTTCGACCAGGCTGCAGGCCCTGCAGGTCAAGCAGCAGCTGGGCATTCAGTCGCTCAGCATCGCCAACTCGTCGAGCCAGACGATCCTGTCGCTGTTCCGCTAACACGCGCAGCTATAGTAGGCACCACGGCCGCGTCCTGATGGGCGCGGCCGTTGCTTTTCTACGAGCCGGCCGGGCGCGGCTAGCCGCTGGACGAGGTAGCGCGCCTGAGCTGCTCGCGCAGCGCCTCGGAGGTCTGCTTGAGGTGGGCCGTCTTGTCCGCCTGCAACTTCTGAGCGGTCTGCAAGTCCGGGAACGGTCCGTGGATGTTGACCGATCGGGCTTCGATCTCCGTCCGCACGAAAAAGCTGCCACCTTCGTTGAACGTGTCGACGTTGGTCTGGATCGTCGTTTTGTCGGTCATGCCAAATCCCCTGCCACGCACGCGGGAGGAGGGCAGCAAAGGATTTTGCCGCAATCATGGCCGAGCCCGCCTGCCCGGCCCTGGCGCGCGGCGCCTCATCCGGAGGCGGGCAGGCGATGCATCTGGCCGGCCACGGCACGCACCTTGCGCGGCGCCGCCATCCAGATCGCCAGCACCGACAGCAGGCTCACTATTGCGCCGATCCAGAAGGCCAGCGTGTAGCTGCCCTGCGCATCGAACAGCGCGCCCGTGGCCCACGGGCCCAGCGCGCCGCCGACGATTGCCGTGAGCATCAGCGTGCCGAAAATGGTGCCGTATTGCTTGCCCTGGAAGATCTCGACGACGATAGCGGCAAGCACCGAGGTTACGCCGTAGCCCAGCGCGCCCTGCGCCGCCACCATCAGGTAGAGCAGCACGGTATTGGGGAACGCCTGCAGCAGCAGCAAAGCCAGGTAGCACACGGCAAACCCCAGCATGCCGACCGTCCACACCCATTCGCGCCCGACGCGGTCGGAGACGTGGCCGAGCGCGATCTGGCCCGGGATGCCGAGCAGGCTGACGAGACCCAGCGCCCACGCCGCCATGGTCGGGCTGAAGCCGATCTCGATCAGATACTTGGTCTGGTGGACCTGCACCGCGTACCAGGCGTAGAGCCCGCAGAAGTAGCCGACCGCAATCCACCAGAAGCGCGCGGTGCCCATCGCGCGGCCGAGCGTCCAGTCTATTGCCGCCCAGGCAGGGTCCACGACGTTGGAAGCATTGGCGGCGGCCGCAGCCGTCGGAGCGGCATCGCCGTCGGGCTGCAGCCCCATGTCCTCGGGCCGCTTGCGCAGCAGCAGGTTGATCGGCGCCAGCACGGCGAGCACGAGCAGGCCCATGCCCCAGCATGCCGTGCGCCAGCCGGCGCCCTCTATGACGAGCTGGATGGCCGGCAGCAGCACGATGGAGCCGACGCCGACGCCGGCAAAGGCGATGCCCGTCGCCAGCCCGCGCCGGCGCACGAACCAGTTCGGCAGGAACAGCGACTGGCCGGAATAGCCAAGGCAGATGCTGCCCGCACCCACCAGCACGCCGAGGGTGGCATAGAGCTGCCAGGGCTCGCGTGTCAGCGGCGCCAGCAGCAGCCCCGCCGCCATCAACCCGACGCCCAGCTCCATGACGATGCGTCGGACCGCCTCGATCCATCATGCGTCCGAGCAGCGGGGTCATCGCCGCGGACACGAGAAAGCCGAACGAGAAGGCGCCCGCCGTCACGGCGCGGTCCCAGCGGAACTCGTCGAGGATCGGCGGAAACAGCAGCGAGAAGGCCGTGCGCGCGTTGACGCCGATGCCCATCGACACGAACACGACGGCGACGATCAGCCAGCCGTAGAAGAAGGGGAGGCGCATGGAGCACAGACTGAGGTGAAAGCGCGATGCCGCTGTTTGGGATGCGTCGGTGGCCTATAGCCCCTTCCCCGCAAACCATCCACTACCTTGCGCGTAAAGGGCCAGCACCTCGGGGCCCTTGAGGCCGGGCATGCTGGTCTTCACGTTGTAGCCAATTGCACTCTGTAGGTAGGCGAGGTGGCGGTAGCCCTCGGGGAAGCGCTCTAACAACTCCTTGTCGAGTGTCAGCTTGGCGGCGGGATCGACCGGGTCCATGCGGTCCTTCTCGTAGATGCGCCGGCACAGCACCATGCCCCAGCGCTCATTGCGCTTCTCTAGGAAATCGTAGAACCGCCCCGTGCACACCACATCGACCAGCACGTCGTGCACCAAGGCGCGCTGCGAGATGGTCATCTTGGATTGCGCGATGGCCCGATTGCCCGCGAGGTCGACCGAAATGCCGCCCAGGAAATGCAGGATGTTGACGCCCTTGTCGAAGCCGGCGCGGCTGGCGGCTATGAACTCGTCCACCGTGGAGCCGTCGAACCAAGTCGCCGACATGCGCCCGTCGTCGTGCCAAACCGTGCGGAAGCGCTCCCAGTCGCCGGCATCGCGCCATACCACCCAGTTCTCGACCAACGCCCGGATTGCCAGCCGGTCGGACGTTTCCTGATCCATTGCCATTCCTCGCGTTTGCTCGGCGGGGAAGATAGAGCCCAGCTGGCGAAATCACCAAGCCCGCGCACGAAAAGCGATTGCCCCGGCCACTGGCCGGGGCATCGCCAAAACTCGTCTGTGCTTGAGCGCGTGTCAGTGCACGCTGGCGACCTCGAGCTCGTCGCCCATGGCATGCCCGATCGCCGCCTGCCGGCTGTCGGTCAATACCAGCGGGGTTCCGTCAGCTGCGTGCAGCGAAAACAGGTCGATGCCGTCCGGCAGACCGTCGACCGCGGGGAACAACGCCTTCGCCTCGTCGTGGCTCATCACCTTGATGTAGGCCACCTTCCCGCCGCCGAGCTTCGCCAGATCGCTGATGCTCATCACGGGTGGAGCCAGCGCCTCGCCGTTGCCACGCTTGGAGGTATTCCTGCTGTTGTTTTCCACAACGCTCACTCCTTCTCGAATGGGGAATTGCGCTGCTTCCCCTTGGTAGGATCGGCACACGTTGCACCAACCCTAAACTCCGGCTCAGGCTATACCGATCCTCCTGCAATTCGGCATGCAAGACTGTGGCCAGAAAGACTCAGACCTTCGACTTGCCGATCTCGATCCTGCGCACCAGGCGCTCAGGCTCGCGCCGCGCCAGGTCTATCGATAGCAATCCGTCCTTTAGGTCAGCGCACCTCACCTCGATGCCGTCGGCCAGCAGGAACGTGCGGCTGAACTGCCGCGCCGCTATGCCGCGGTGGATGTACTGGCGCGCACGGTCGTCCTCCTGACGGCCTCGGATCCTCAGCTGGTTGTCCTCGACCGTGATCTCGATCTGCTCCCGCTTGAAGCCGGCGACAGCCAGCGTGATGCGCAGCAGCTCTACGGGCTCCGACCCGTTGCTATCGCCGGCGCTGCCGCCGACGCGCTCGATGTTGAAAGGAGGGTAGCCGTCGCTTCCGGCCTTGGCCACGCGCTCGATCAGCCGTTCCCGATCCTCAAAGCCCAACAGCAGGGGGCTCGATATCAGTGACATGCGCGTCATTTCCAAGCCCTCCTCGAGCGGCCTTGGCCCGAACACTGTTGGGCTTTGCGGATCCTGCTTGGCCTCCGCCGCCCCAGCCCTGGTCAAGGCGCTGGTTGTGTTCACCGCAAACATATGGTGTTGAGCGGGGCAACTTCAAGGAACAGGCCAGGAACGTGATACGGCCATGACCGCAGAGCTCGTCGACTGGTCGGTGGTGGCCCTGATTTTGGCTGGCGCGGTGGCCGGCGGCATCGTCAACGGGCTGACCGGTTTCGGCACGGCGCTCACCGGCCTGCCCTTGTGGCTGCAAGCGGTCGAGCCGCTGATTGCCGCCCAGCTGGCGTCGGCCTGCTCGGTGCTGGGCCACCTCACGACGCTACCCGAAATCTGGCGGGCGGCCGCCTGGCGGCGGCTGGCGCCGATGCTGATCGCCGGCTTGCTGGGCGTGCCGATCGGCACCTGGCTGCTCCCACTGGTCAGCCTGGCAACCTTCAAGGTCGCCGTTGGCGTGACGCTGATCGCCTACTGCTCCTTCATGCTGCTCGCGTCCGGATGGCGCGCGAAGGTGTCGGCCGGCGGACGCATAGCCGAGACCGTGGTGGGCTTCGGCGGCGGCATCCTCGGCGGCATTGCCGGATTGTCGGGCGTTTTGCCGACCGTCTACGCCACGCTCACGGGCTGGGCGAAGGAGGAGCGGCGCGTCTTCTTCCAGACCTTCAACCTGCTGGTTCTGAGCGCGATGCTGGCGGCCAGCGTGGTGCAGGGCCTAGTCGGGCGAGGACTGCTGCTGGCGCTGGGCGTCGCGGTTCCCGCAACGCTAGTGGGCTCGTGGCTGGGTGTGGCAATCTATCGCCGTCTCGATGACAGGCGTTTCGACCGTATCGTACTCATTGTGCTGCTTCTGTCCGGGGTCGGTCTGGTCTGGTTCAGCCGCTGAGACCACGCCATACTTCCGATCCCTTGGCACGCAAGATCACGCGGCCGATCCAGGGAGGAATACGCATGCAGAAGCTTCTTGCATCGTGGGCGACAGTTGCCGTCCTCACCGCAGGCGGCCTCGCCATGTCGCCGGCACGAGCCCCGGCACAAGACGCCAAGGCGCCCACTACGCAAGCGGCGGCCGAATCCGAGCAGGAAAAGAAGGAGCGCGAGGTGCGGCGCCAATGCGCGGCGGCCGTCTGCTCCACCTTGCACAACGGCAATCCGGCCGAAGGCCACGTGAGCTGCAGCCTGCACAAGAGCTGGCGCAAGGAGGTGCTGACCAAGATCCTCGCGCGCGGCAAGGTATCGTGGCCATGGGGCGATGCCCGTTGCGCCTCCGACCTCAAGTTCGACCGGGCGATGCTGATCAAGGCCATGAAGGAGAGCGACTTCGAGGCGCAGTTCGAGACCTACGACATCCGCTGCCTGATCGAGAACGACAAGGACAAATACGACGTCCTCACCCAGGTGCGCCCCAAGGTCACCTTCAAGCAGGGAAAGGCTGTGAAGGCCGCGCTGAACTGGGGCAAGATCGAAGCGCCGACCTTGGCCAAGAGCGCGCTGTGGTCGATCACGGCCGTGGACAACACGTTCGGCCTGCTGCAGAGCATGGCGATCGAGGACATCAACGAGTTCATCGGCGCCAAATGCATGGAGTACAAGGACGAGTGGCAGGGCAAGTAGCACACGTCGCAGTGCTTGGCAGCGCCCCTTGTCACGCTGGCTCCGGGCCAGTCCCCCGCCGGCCTGCGCGCTGCTCCGCGATGGCGTGCGGCCTTGCAGCCGACAGGCGGCCGGCATGAGCACGACGATGCTTCTGCTGCTGAGCGGCGTCCTGATCGGGGCAGGGTTCATCCTGATCTGGCGCGACGTCTACAAGCGCCAGCGCGGCACCTTCGTCTTGCAGCGCGACCCGATTGCCGCGGCCGGCGGCCAGCAGGAGGTCGAGATCACGGTTTCGCGCCGCGTCGACTTGGCCGCGGAGGCGCGCCGAGCCCGCAGCTGGGCACAAGCCCATTGCGGCACCGCTCAGCCAGGCCGGCGCGCATCTTGCGGTGGCTGCGTCCGAGCCGTTGCTGCGCCCAGATACAGTTCGCCCTTCGCTCACCGCGCTGCAATGGGCAGCCCTGCAGCCGGCAGTCAGCGAGGCGGTCGAGCAGGTCAATGCCATCCTGGCTGCGGCCGGCGTCGCGGTCGGGCCGCCGGCGGACCCGTCGTTCAGCGCCAACCGCGCGTTCGGTGCCGACCGGCAAATCCTGATCGGTAGCGAGCGCGTGGGTGCGCTGCGCCTGGAATACACGCCGGACGGCAAGCTCCGCGCCACGGCCAAGGCGCACGCGGACGAGCTTGCCGAAATCAATGCCGAGACCAGCGCGCCGGCTTCGGGCCTGAGCGTCGGGCGTGCCAGCGACCTGCTGTCGGAATGCCTCAAGCCCACCGCCGGATACGCGACGGGACGCGGCGATGCCGAGCAGATGGCGAGCGAGCGCGCCTGGAAGGTGGTCGACGCCAAGGTGATCGGAGCGTTGAAGGCCGGCAACGGCGCACTGGCCCAGGCCGGCGCGCGCCTGCTGCCGCTGACCACGCCGGCATGGGACCTGCAGCTCAAGCATCACCGCATGACGGTCGCCGTGGAGGTGTTCGGCGAGGACGTGGCGCGCATGCACATCGACCGGCTGGCACAGGAGATTGAGGTGGCGGTCGGTGTTCCCGACGCGCAACTTGCCCACCTCGCCCGCCGCCGCCGCATCGCCGTGGAGGGCATGACCACGCATGCGCTGGCCGAGCTGATCGCCAGCTGCGCCTGGCCGGCGATCGAGCAACACCGGGAAATGCGCCGGCCGGCGTAAGATCGCGACACCGACCTACGCACTGAGATGGGCGCCGAGCATGGATGCATAGGAGGCGGCTAGCGCCTGCTTGACGTGTGCCTCGGTGTATCCCTGCAGCACGCGCAGGCGCGCCGCCTCGCCGAGCCGCTGACGCATGTCGGAATCGCGCGCCAGGCGCTCCAGCGCCTCGGCAAGCGCCGCGAGGTCGCCGCCGGGCACGATGAGCCCCTCGACGCCGTCGCGCACGAAGCTGCCACCACCGACGCCCTCGCTGACGATCAGCGCACGCCCGCAGGCAGCCGCCTCCAGCAGCGGGCGCGGAAGGCCTTGCCGCCCCAGCGCCGGCACAACGCAGATCTCGGCGCGCCGCCACACCTCGCGAACGTCCCCGGCGGGCTCGGGCAGATGCACACCGGGACGCTGGCCCCAGAGCGCGAGCTGATCGGGGGAGATGGCGTCGCGGCCTCGAGCCTCGCGCGCGGCCACCAGCTCGAGCCTGAGGCGCACGCCGCGCGCCCACACCCGGTCGAAGGCGCGCATCAGCACCTCCACTCCGCTGGACGCAGTCATCTCGCCGACAAAGGCGGCGACCGGCATTTCGCCCGGCGACGGCGGCAGAACGGGATAGGTGTCGGGATCGACGCCACAGCCGCCCAGCACCGCGAAACGGGCGCCGGGGTCGATGCCGAGAGTGCGCAAGGCCGTCAAATCGCCCGGGCTCTCCACCAGCAGGAAGGAGCTGGGCACGGCGACGCGCGCGGCCACGAGCCTGCGTGCGATTGGCCGGTAGAGCCAGCCCCAAGCCCCGCGCGCCGAAGCCAGCGCATCGATGTCGGGCAAATGCACGACCGTGTGCGGCACGGCGACGAGCTGCAACGCCATGCAGCCGAGCACCGCCGGACCCGCGCCGACACAATGAACGACGTCGGCGCCCTCGGCCTCGAGGATGCGGGCGAGCCTCCACGCCGCACGCAGATCACGCACCGGATTGCGCCAGGCCGGACCGCAATCGAAGCCGATTGCGCTGGCGCCCAGCGCCTCGATGTCGCCGAGACGCCCGGTGGAGCGCGTCACCGCCACCACCTCGCGACCAAGCTCGGTGAGCACGCCGAGGAGCGCGCGGCAACGCTCGAGCACGAAGCTGTCCTCGCTGGAGAGCAGCACGATCTTGCGCGGCCCCTCCGTAAAGGGCGCGCCGTGCGCGCCAGCGCCGGCCATGATGTTCATCCCGGGGCCGCCCCATGCCTCTCGCGATCACGGTGGAGCTGGACGTGAGTTCTAGCGGTGTCGGCGCGGCGCGCAATGGGCAAGCGCCGCTGCGTCCACGGCGATGATGCCCGGCACCGGGATGGCCGACGCGCGTAGATGTAGAGCGCACAGAGCGCGCCGGCGCCGACAGGCACGCTCAGCCACCAATCGGCTCAGGCGTCCTTCCACACCTCTTTGGAGATGTCGACGATCATCCTGAGCTTGGCCCACTGCTGCTCCTCGCTGAGCGTGTTGCCCTCCTCGGTCGAGGCGAAGCCGCACTGCGGCGACAGGCACAGCTGCTCGATCGGCGCATAGCGCGCGGCCTCGTCGAGGCGGCGCTTGATGTCGTCCTTCCGCTCGAGCTCGCCCGACTTGGAGGTAACGAGGCCGACCACCACCCGCTTCTTGCCCTTGGGCAGGAAAGCGCAGCGGCTCGAGCCCGCCGGCGCGGTCGGTGTCGTACTCGAGGAAATAGCCGTCGTAGTCGATGCCGCCGAGCAGCAGCTCGGCCACGGGCTCGTAGCCGCCCTCCGAGATCCAGGTGGAGCGGAAGTTGCCGCGGCACACGTGCGTGGTGATGACCATGTCCGCCGGCTTCGACTTCAGCGCGGCGTTGATCATCCGGGCATAGATGCCGGGGAGCTTGTCGGGGTCGTCGCCGCGCTGGCGTGCCCCCTCCAACTGCTCCTTGGAGCACAGGTACGCCCACACCGTGTCGTCGAGCTGCAGATAGCGGCAGCCGGCGTCGTAGAACGCCTTGATGGCCTTGCCGTAGAGCGTGCCCAGGTCGTCGAAGTAGGCGCCCATGTCGGGGTAGACCTCCTTGCTGACGGAAGCGCGCCCGTTGCGGAAGTGCAGCACCGCCGGCGCCGGGATCGTCATCTTCGGCGTGACCTTGCTGCTGGCCTCGAGGAACTTGAAGTGCTGCCAGCATGGGGTGATCGGCCGGGAAATCCAGCTTGCCGATCACGCGCAGCGCCCGGGGCTTGGTCTCGACGCCCTTGAACTGGATGCCCTTGTCGGCCTGGTAGATCTCGACGCCCGGCAGGTGCTCGAAGAAATCGAAGTGCCACCAGGAGCGGCGGAACTCGCCGTCGGTGGCGAGCTGGAGCCCCACCTCCTCCTGCTTCCTGATGATCTTCCTGATCTCCTCGTCCTCCACAGCCGCCAACTCGGCGGCCGTGACCTTGCCCTCCTCACGCTTGCCACGCGCCTCTTTCAGAGGAGGCGTGCGCAGCAGGCTGCCGACCTCGTCGGCGCGGTAGGGGGCGGTGGCGGACATGGGCGTTGGTCCTCTCGACAGGTAAGTGGCAGCGGAAGCTTACTCTAGAACTGGAGCTGCGCCCTAACTACGAAACGTCGCGGCCGGCACGCGGGATCGTTGCCTATTCACCCGCGCTGGAACGCATCGATGATCTCCGCCGGCATGGCGCCGGATTTGAGGCGCTTGGGATCGTCGGGATCGCGCACCGTCCAAAGCCGCGTCTCGAAGCCTTCGAGCGCCACCGTGCCGGCCTTGCGCACCGTGTGCTTGACGAAAAAGGTCGAGCGGCGGAACTCGGTGATCTCGGTCTGCATGTCGATGTCCTCGCCGTAGTGCGAGGCGACCTTGAAGACCGCGCGAGCTTCCAGGAGCGCCAGGCCGGCGCCGTCGTACTTCTCCAGCATCTTGATCTTGATCAGCCCGGTGGCCTTCTCGAACAGCAGGATGGTCGAGGCATCGAACCACTCGAAATAGCGGGGGTAGAAGACGATTCCGGCGGGGTCGCAGTCGCCCCATTGCACGCGGATGGTCCTGGTGTTGGTCAGCATGGGGGATGCTCTCTCGAACGTGCTGCAGGGGGATAGGAGCCCGGGCCGGGGCAGGCGCAACATGGTTAAGAAATTGTTTCACGTGAAACAATCCAGCGTTCAGCGTTAACCATGTTGGCGTGGGGACCTCGCATCAGCCGATCACCACCACGTCCGGCGGCGGCGGCTCGGCATGCAGGCGCTCGACCAGGTGGGCGCGCTTGGAGAGCACGGCGCGCTGGTTGAGATAGCCCTTGTCGGTGATCTCGTTGGCATCGATGGAGGGCGGCTCGGTCATGAGCAAGCAGCGCGCGATGCGCATGGAGCTGCCTTGTGCCTGCGCGTTGTGGCGGGCGAGCCCCGCGGAAAGCGCCGCGCGCACTTCGGGCCGGCCAACCATTTCGTCGAGCTTCGCCTCGGCGCCAAGGTCGGGACACAGGCCGCGCAGACCCGCGAGGCTCGGAAAGATCAGCAGCGCGATGTCGTCGCGATCGTGCCCCGTCACCACCGCGTCCTCGATGACGGGCGCGCCCGCGGCGATCACGGCCGTGCGGAGCGTGCCGACGTTCACCCAAGTGCCCGACAGCAGCTTGAAGTTCTCCGCCACGCGGCCGTCGAACAACAGGCCCGCTGCCGGATTCTCCGTATCGGCAAAGCGCACCGCATCGCCGGTGATGAGCCAGCCCGCCTCGTCAAAAAGCTTCTCGGTGAGGTCCGGCGCCTTGAAGTAGCCCGGCGTCACGTTGGGGCCTTTGACGCGGACTTCGAGCTTATCCTCCACCGGCACGACCCTGACCTGCATGCCGGGACCCGGCACGCCGATGTTGCCCGGCCGGTCGATGGCGTAGTGCACCAGCGTCACCGAGGGCGCCGTCTCGGTCATGCCCCACGACGAGATGAACGGCACCTTCTCCCCGCGCACCTCGAGCCCCAGCTTCTCCAGCCGGTCCCACAGGCTCTGCGGCAGCGCCGCGGCCGCATAGAACAGCAGATCAAGCCGCGCGAAGAACTTCCGCCGCAACGCCTCGTCGCTCTCCAGGTGGTCCAGCAGCGCCGCAAAGCCGCGCGGCACGTTGAGGTAGAAGGTGGGCGACACCTCCTTCAGGTTGGCGACGGTGCGGCCGATCAGCGCCGGCACCGGCTTGCCCTCGTCGATGTAGAGCGTGCCGCCGTTGCGCAGCACCATGTTGAGATTGAAGTTGCCGCCGAAGGTGTGGTTCCAGGGCAGCCAGTCGACCAGCACTGGCGGGTGGTGCTCGAGGAAAGTCCAGGCCGCCGCCGCGCTCTCCTGATTGGCACACAGCATGCGCTGCGTGTTGATCACGCCTTTAGGCTGGCCGGTGGAGCCGGAGGTAAAAAGAATCTTGGCGATCGTGTCGGGGCTCACGCGCTGGAATGCCTCCTCCACCGCCGGCGTGGGGCGCAGCTCGGTGAGCGTGGAAAATGGCGTCACGTGCTTTGCGCCGAGGCTGCCGCGGCTCGCCACGATCTCGAGCCGCGTGGCGCCGATCGCCTCCAGCGCCTTGGCGTAGCGGTCGGCCTCGTCGACGTAGACGAGGCCCGGCTCGACCAGCTCGAAGATGTACCTGAGCTTGCCGAAATCCTGCGAGAGCCGCGCGTAGGCCGTCGACACCGGCACCACCGGCACGCCGACGTGCATGGCGCCGAGCGTCATGAGGGCATGATCGATGCCGTTCTCGGCCAGGATCAGCAGCGGGCGCTCGGGCCCGAGCTTGCGGTCGATGAGCGACTGGGCAATGGCGTTGGCGGCGCGCGAGGTTTCCTCGTAGGTGATGTTCCGCCACCCGCCTTCCGCAGTCGCGCTCGGCGAGAAAGACGCGTTCGGGCTCGCGGCCGGCCCAGCGCTCCAGCAGCACGCCGAGCGAGCGCGGCACGGTCCCGAGCGCGCGGGCGGAGCCCAGCACGATGGAGCCGTCGGGCTGGCGCTCGTGCCAGATCTCGGGCGGCGAGAACAGCCCGTCGGCACCAGCGGCACCCGCCGGTGCGCCCGATGCTGCCACGCGCGCCTCCCCCATCGTTCCTCTCCTCGCGCCCTTTTCGCTTTGTCCCGCCGCCCTCGCAGCACCCCCGGGGCAGGCTGCAGACTAGATAATCCAGAATGATTGCTGGAGGCAACGAACGCCCGGCGGCCCCACCGCCCCCACTTGGCAGTGCCCAGTGGCTGGAGAGAGAGACGAACTAATGTCGGACATCCGCCCGGAAGCCGACGAGCCACGCCAGCAAAGCTATGTCGCCCAAGTGCCAGAAACCGACCAAGGCGGAGGCACAAGACGCATGCCACATGCCGGTTGGTGACGATGATGGCTTTGCTTTTTTTTCGCTCGATGACCCAGCCTGTCCCGACGAAGGGCATGCGGGGATTATCGACGGGTTCCACCCGCGCAGACCGCTCGATGATCTCGTTGATTACATTTCGCTTGAAGGTACCGATAAGGTCTTTGACCTTCTTCACGAGATCGTTGGGGATAACGTAAGTGTTGTTCCTAACAAGTAGTGTGGGGCGGCCCTCCCGCAGAACTATAGCAGCACCTTTACGATAGGCACTTCCAACGGACGACCAGCCTCGTATTCCTCATTGAAGTCTATCTGGGGCTGAAACAGCTGTAGGTTTGGCGCGGTCCGAAATCGATACGATCCTCGCCCATCGGCCGTCGCGAACTCCACTGATGATCGCGGGCGCAAACGAACCCGATATTGCACTACTTGAGGTCGAGGGTGTCGTCATTGATCAGATGCAGCCGATCGATTTGTCGAGCAAGAGGCCAACCGTAGATACGAGGATCGGCATCGTAGGATATCCAGCCTACGACAGCCGCAATGACCCGGATGCTATCGCCAAGTATTTCGGCGATATATTCAACGTGAAGCGTTTTTCATACGGAGAGATCACCAGCGTATCCAAAACTCGTGCTGAATTCACCCACGATGCCACCACGCTCGGGGGGAATTCAGGCTCGTGCGTCTTCGATCTCGCTGACGGTAAGGCCTTGGGATTGCATTTTGCGGGGGACTATCGAGTTGGAAACTATGCGGTACCCGCCGAACAGGTGAAGCGAGCCCTGGCCGGCCTCTCAAGCAAGGTGTTTGTCTCGCGCGGGGGCACTGAAGCACCCGGTGACCGCACCAACAAGCCCGCCCACTACAAGGGCCGCGACGGCTATGCCGCAACTTTTTTGGGCCGCAACCACAAAGTCGAGATGCCCGGCCCCGGAAAGTGGCACGACGACCTGATCCACATCAAGGACGCCGATAGCGGCAAGAAGACAACCAACATCAAGTACTGGCACTTCTCGGTAGTGATGAGCGCAAGCCGCAAGCTCCCTGTCATCACAGCGGTCAACATCGATGGGACCAAATCTAAAAAGGTGGGGCGAAGCGACGTCTGGTACATCGACGGCCGCATACCCGTCGACCTTCAGGTAGATAACGAAGCCTACGCCAAGAATGCGCTCGATCGTGGCCACATGGTGCGGCGCGAAGATCCAGTTTGGGGTGAGCTGAAACAAGCAACCGAGGCAAACGCGGACAGCTTCCATTACGCCAATTGCGCGCCGCAGCATGAAGCATTGAACCAGCGCGACTGGGTAAGGCTCGAAGACTACATTTTGGGTAGTGCACGTGCGCACAAGCTCCAAGTCAGCGTGTTCACAGGTCCAATTTTGAAGGAGCGTGATCGGCTGTACCGGGGCCTCGTCAAATTGCCTGAAGCGTTCTGGAAGATCGCGGTGATGGTCGACAGCAAGACCAAAAAATTGTCCGCGACCGGTTATGTGCTCTGCCAAGGCGAGTTGATAAAGGACATCTCGGAGGCCTTCGTTTACGGCCAATTTCGCACCTACCAGGTGCCCCTCAGCCTGGTTCAGGAAGAGACCGGTCTGGAGCTGTCTAAGCTCCTGCAGGTCGACCCTCTCGGCAAACGACGCAAGAAGGAAGGTCTCGAGGGTACGCGGGAGGCTCTTTTTCAACCAATCGGCTCGGCAGCGGACCTCATCTTATGAACACACGCTGATTGAGCCGAGTTTGTCCAGATTTTTCATTGTCGGCTTGCCAAGATGACGAAACGGAAACGCACCAAAGGTAAACCCGCGCTCAACGACGCCCAGCTCAACGTGTTGGGCATCCTGCTCGGCCTCAACTCGGATGATGGCGACTTGAGGCAGGCCCTGGCGGAATCGTGGTCGCTGGGGCGCACCACGCCGCAGCCCAAGACTTCGTCGATGATCTGCGCTTGCTGTATGAGAGCTTGCTGGCGCAGCACAAGGGGCTCGCCGCGGACGACAAGGGCTTCCGCAACAATGTCGAATTGCTTCGCATTCTCGACATTGCCGGCAGTCTGGAGCGTAAGCTTAGAGAGCGGAATGAACCTGACCTAGAGACCCAAACACGCACTGCCGGTTATTCGGAGACGGCACCCTGGGTGGCCGCCGCATCACGAATCCACCACGCCATTTGCGTGGTCGAGCAGCAGCAGAACGACCACGTCGAGCTTGGCACCATCCCCATCGGCCATCCAGAAAAAGCGGCCATAGGCAGGATCGAGCTTCGCGTAGGCTTCGCTTGCGGAAAAGTCGGCGATGGGTCGCGCTTGTTTCAGCACCTCCAGACAGAATTTTGTGATGGCATCATTTCTCACCGACTTGCCTTGCCACTTTGGCGCGACGCCGTTGGCCGCAGCCGATGTGGGGGCCGGTGAGTTGGGAAGCTGAATGTCGGGCAGCTTTCGGCTCGCCCTGGTGTTAGTCTCCCAGAACCTAGGGATGATATCGTTGTGGGGAATGTTTTGGAGGATGCGCGTGATTGGAACGCGCGCGCATCTCAATGTGTGCGACATATCCATCGTGTGGCACCGCGAGGGCGAGCGGGATAAAGGCGGCAATGCGGGCATCGATGGTCGAATGCAGGCAATGGCCAAAGCGGCGCAGCAGGAATTCAGCGCTCTGCTGGATGCAAAGCGCCTGGCATACGCGCGTATCGACGAAATCGACGGCAACCTGATGGTGGGGATTCGCCGCAGGTTGTGGGACATCACGGACGAGGCCACTGGTCGGCAGTGGTCGCTCGAAACAGCCGTGGAAAGCGTCACCAAGAACGTGCTTTTCCTCCGGCAGCAGGTCGAAAGCCGACTTGTGCGCATTATCAGGGATCAGCCTAGAGGCAGACCCCGGCGTGCCAAGAGAACGCGGTAGATACCTCGCCAAATTTATCTGCACACAGCATTGTAGTGCGGCGCAACAGCGTGGGCCATTTCTTCCGAGTTAGGTCAATTCTTGCCTTGAGGGTCCTCGCGGCGCCCGTCCGGCTCTATGCGAATGGCGGACGTGTCTTCTTGCTATTGGGTTGTGCGCGCCCTGATCCCTACTTGCGCTCTTTGCCGTTTTTGGGGTCTGTGCCTTTGGTGGCACCTTTGCCATCCTTCGCCCCATTGCCCTCCTTCGCCTCCTTGGGCTTGGGCGGCGGAGGCTGGCGCGGGTAGTTGAGCCAGGCGAACGCGGGGTGATCGCCCGGCATCAGCTCGCCGACCAGGTCCGGCATGATCACCATGCCGTTGGCGCCATTGACGAGCACCACCACGCCCGATCGCTTGGCCACCGAGCCCACGGCGAAGCTCATGTAGCGCCCCGCATCGCCCCAGTGGAAGAACGTGCCGGCGTCGGGCTCGAGCCCCCAGCCGAGCCCCCAGGCGACGCGCTGATCGCCCTCGGGCGCGGTCGAGCCGATGCACTGGAAGCACTGCTGATCGAGCCGCACGTGCGGCCGCAGCCACGCGCGCGCCGTGGCAGGCTTCAGCCGCGCACCGGACATCACCGCCAGCATGAAGCGCGCGTAGTCGGCAGCCGTCGTCTGCAGCGAGCCCGCGACCTTGGCCGCCGGCGATTTGTACTTGGGCGCAGGCACCAGGTCGGCGTCGTGCGGATCGGCAAAGTTGGCGTCGAACTCGGGCCGCCACACGAAGCTCGAACGGCGCATGCGCAGGGGCCCGAACACCAGCCGCTGGGCGAGCGTGTCGATCCTCTCGCCGGTCTTGGCTTGCACGACCCGCTGCAGCCACAGGAACGCCTCGCCCGAGTAGCTGAACTTCTCGCCCGGCGGAAAATGCGTCTTGAGCGGCTGCTTGGCGTTGCGCCAGTTGGGCAGACCGCTGGTGTGGCTCAGCACCTGGCGCACGGTGATGGTGGCCGCCTGCGGATCCTTGGCGACATAGTCCGGAACCGTGCGCGCCAGCGGCTCGTCGAGCGACAGCACGCCCGCGTCGACGAGCTGCAGCACGAGATAGGCGAACACCGGCTTGGACAGCGACGCGCCGCCGAAGATCGTTTCGGGATCGGCAGGGGTGCCTGCTCGTGGCATTGCGCACGCCAGCGGTTTTGAGCTGCACGATCCTGCCCTTGCTGATGACAGCAATCGAGACCCCGGGCACCCGGTTCTCGGTCATCAGCTGCTGCAGATCGAGGGCCACGGCCGGCACCGGCATAGCGGGCAGGATCGCCGCCCAGGCCAAGGCCAGACACTCCCTGCGGCGCAGCTTCATTCTCATGTGTCTCAGGATGCCCGCGATACCTCAGGCACACAACGCCCGAACAGGCCTAGCGCAGCAGCGGCCGCAGGATGCGCAACAGCTCGCGCTTGTCGTCGGCGCCGATGCGGTCCAGCACGTGCTGCTCGTGCGCGGCGATCAATGGGTCCAGGCGCTCCAGCAGGCTGGCGCCCCCTTGCGTCAGGTGCAGCGCGTGCGAGCGCCGATCGCTCGGCGAGCGCGACCGCACGATGAGCCCGCGCCTTTCCAGCCGGTCGAGCATCTCCACCAGCCGCGCCCGCTCGATGGCCAGCACCTCGGCCACCCTGGCCTGCACGACGCCAGGATTGGCCGCCACGATCTTCACCACCGAGAACTGGGCCGGCGTAATGTCGAACTTGCGCAGCACCCGCTTGAAGTCCTGGAAGATCCAGACCTGGGCGCGGCGCACGACGTAGCCGGTGAACTGATCGAGCCCGCCGAGATCGAGATGCTGCATCTGCACGGAAACACCGCGCGGACGCCGCTGGTCGGAGGACGGCCCCTTGGCGTTGTCTTTGTCACCGGTTTCGGGCTGCCGGCCAGCGCTCGATTTCACGATCTCGCCCGTCGGTTGGATTGGCGCGTGCAGCTGTTCTACGTCGCCGGCGCTGCTTGCGGCAATCCTGTAGCGAGCCTAGCGCTGCCGCACGGGTCCGCCGAGGTAGGTCGCGCTGCGCCTGGCATGCGCCGCCACGCGCGCCCGCCGGGCGGCCGCATAGGCCCGCCGCACATACCGCCCTCGCCGGCTGGCGACGCGCCCGCGGCGCGCAAGCCGCGTGTAACGGGTCTGCGGCGCGGCAACGCTCGCCTCGCTGACGTTGGCGACGCAGTAGTCCGGGTCCGGGGCCTGGTCGATGAGGTACCGGTTGCCGCACACGCTCACCTGTGGCGGGACGCTCGTGCGCTCGAAGGCGTCGTAGGCTTCCTTCAGGTTCGACCAGAAGCCGAGCCAGGGGCTGCTCGCGCGGGCATGCAGGTTCGCCTGCGTCATGCGGAACGGAAAGACATGGACCTGGATGCTCTCCTGCCCGTTGAAGAGCGCAGCCTCGGTCAGCGTGAAGATCTCCTCCATCACCGGGTTGGTCATGGCGAAGCAGCCGATGGTCGAGCAGCCGCCGTGCACCAGGATGAAGGAGCCAGTCCGCCCGTGCGCCCTGTCGAAGGTGTTGGGGTAGCCGAGGTCGAGCGAGCGCCGCCAGCGGCCCTTTCGGTGCAGCTGATCGATGCCAATCGAGTAGAGTCCCTCGGGGCTCTGCCTGTCCCCCTCCGTCAGCTTGGGGCCAAGCACACCCGACCAGTTGCAGATCTCGTAGACCGCGAACCGCGCGTAGCGCGCGCCCTTGTCGACCCACACCTCGAGCTCGGCTTCCTCCTTGAAGATGCGGATCATGATCGGCGTGCCGAGCGCCACGCCCTTGGCGGCGAGGCGCGCTTGCAGCTTGGCAGCGTCCGAGGAGACAGGTGGCGCGCTCTCGGGCGCCATGCCGCTGGCGCTGTTGCCCTTGGCCTCGATCAGGGGCACCACCCACATGCCGGCCGCCAGAAGCGCGACCGCTGCGATGCTCAAACCTTTGGCTGCCACTCTGATCAGTGCCCGTCTATCCCTGCTGGTCGGCATTGAGTACTTCCCTTCCACGCCTGCGGGCAACGCATTTTGTTGCGGGAAACCTTAAGCCTTGGCAGTTGAGCTTGACCGATACTGGTACATCCGGCGTGTCAATTCGATAGTGCTGTCGTGAAACGATACGAACGCGTTGGACCAAGTAGTGCCCACACCTGCCGTCACTTGGCCGACAGCGTGCTGCCGATCTTTGCGAGCGCGCGCTCCCACCACCAGGGGCCGGACCCCGGCGCCTTGGTGAGGCCCGAGCGCTCGAAATCCGGCGTCAGCCCCGCCGACGTCGTCCGCATCTTCTGTCCCGGCGCGACCACGGGAGTCTCTGCGTACTGCTCGCCGGGCCGCGGCACGAACGGGCTCGGCGTCGGCCGGTGGAAGGCAGGGCACGCGCCCTCGGGGCTCATTTTCACCGTCTGCATGGGCAAGCTGACATTGACGACATAGCGGCGATTGCAGACGGCAACCGTCGGCACCTGCCGCGTCAGCTCGAAGTAGTCGTAGCCCTCCTTCAGCGTCCTCCAGAACGCGAACCACTCGCTCTTGGAATGCCGGGCCATGTTGGCCTGCGTCATGCGGAAGGGAAATGCATGCACATGGAAGTTGTCCTGCCCGCCGATGATCGCCTCGCGCGCAAGCGTGTAGATTTCCTCCATCAGCGCATCGGTCATGGCATAGCAGCCGGCCGACGAGCACTTGCCGTGCACCATCAGCGCGTGGCCCGTGCGGCGGTTCGATTTGTCGTAGGCGTTGGGGAAACCGAGGTTGAAGGCGAGGTAGTGCTTGGAGTTGGGCCGCATCTGGTCGCGGCTGACCGAGTAAAATCCTTCCGGCGCCTGCCTGTCACCGGACTCTGAGCTTGGGCCCGAGCGAGCCCGACCAGTTGCAGATCGGGTAGACCTTGTAGAGGTAGTAGCGATCATCGTCGCGCTGCTTCCACACCTCCAGCTCGGACTCCTCCTTGAAGACGCGCACGAAGATCGGCGACTGGAGGTTCATGCCCTTCTTGCCGAGCAGCATCATGGCGTCGCCCGACAGCGGCCGCAGATGGGGCGCGATCTCGATCTGGGCGCAAGCACCGAGCAGCGCTGACAGCGCCAGCGCGGCCACAATGCCGCGCGCGGCTCTCCACCGGTGTTCCTGGATGATCCGACTCATACCCCGTGCCCCAGGCGCCTCGCCGATCACCAATGATTCATAAGTCCTAATATGCGGTTAACCACGAGGCAAACTGTGGAAGCCGCCGACAGTTGCCGATAAGACACTGAGGCGCTCGCAGCCCAAGCCTACAGCCCGCGTCCGATCGCCAGGTACTTGTCCTGGCGCTGGCGCTTGATGGCGTCGCCATCCATGCGCGAGAGCTCGTTGAACGCGCGCGCCACGATATCCCCAGTGCGCCGAAACACCTGGGCCGCGTCGCGATGGGCGCCGCCCACAGGCTCGGGGATGATGGCATCGATGACGCCGAGCGTCTTCAGGTCCTGCGCCGTGATCTTCATGCCGGTGGCCGCGTCGATGGCGCGCGCGGGATCGCGCCACAGGATCGAGGCGGCCGCCTCGGGCGAGGCCACGGTGTAGATCGAGTGCTCCAGAATGAGCACGCGGTTGGCGGTGGCGATGGCAACCGCACCGCCCGATCCGCCCTCGCCGATGATCACGGCCACCAGCGGCACGGTGAGCGACAGGCAGCGGTCGGTGGAGCGCGCGATTGCCTCGGCCTGGCCGCGCTCCTCCGCGCCGATGCCGGGATAGGCTCCAGCGGTGTCCACCAGCGCCAGCACGGGGAGGCCGAATTTCTCGGCCATGTCCATCAGCCGCACGGCCTTGCGGTAGCCCTCGGGCCGCGCCATGCCGAAGTTGTGCTTGATGCGGCCCTCGGTGTCGGAGCCCTTCTCGTGGCCGATCACCATGACCGAGCGGCCGCGGAAGATGCCGAGCCCGCCCATGATGGCGGCGTCCTCGGCGAAATGCCGGTCGCCGGCGAGCGGGGTGAACTCCTCGATCAGGGCGGCCACGTAGTCGAGGCAGTGCGGCCGGTCGGGATGGCGCGCGACTTGCGTCTTCTGCCACGGCGTGAGCTTGGCGTAGGTGTCGACGAGGGCCTGCTGCGCCTTCTGCTGCAGCTTCGCCACCTCCTCGGTGATGGACACGGCATCGTCGTCGCCGCCGTCGATGGCCCTGAGCTCGGCGATCTTGCTTTCCAGCTCGGCGACCGGCTTCTCGAAATCCAGATAGGTGCGGATGGTGGTGGAGGGGCGGTCCATCAATTTCTTTCGCTGGGACGGCTAGTGTGATGATCGAGAAATCCGCATCATCGCGTAGGGCCAGGTCCGGGAGCGGATTTCTCGATCTGAATCACACTAGCAGCATGATTTGCTAGTGTCCTTCAGATCGCGAAATTCGTTCCGAGTTCGCCGCAACTGCGAAACGAATTTCGCGATCAGGACACTAGTTGGGCCGGACATTTGCCGTGCCCACCCCATAAGTCAAGCCGACAGGGTTAACGCTTGTCAGGCCCCTGGAAGGCGGGCTCGCGCGAGTTGCGATGCCGGTCCGTGGTGAGCATCCAACGTCCACCAGAGCTCTGGTGCGGGTGCCCGGTTTGTCCCAAAGCACGCCGCCCCGAAACTGCCGCGCGGAGGCCATCGTGCTTGCACAGGCTTGGTGGACTGTGTGGTGGTGTGTGGGCGTCCTCTAGGGGAGATAGCACCATGCGCTTGCTGCGCGAACTAACCCTACGGCTGGATGAGCAGGTGTTGGGTTTCGCCGCTGTCGTGGGAACCATGACCAGCGTGCTGATGGCCGTGTGGCTTACGTCCTGAGCTGCCACAGCGTCGCTTCACCGTTTCCTATGTTGATCACTTTCTCTCGCTGCGCACACGGTGACGCACACCGCTATCACGCGGCGGGCTGCCTAGCCCGCTTCGTTGCGCGAGGCTTTTTTGCGGCCTTAGGCTTGGCGGCAACCGTTGTGAAGGCAAGCGCATCCTTGATGTCGTCTTGCTGGAATGCTGAAGACAACTGTTCGATTTCTCCGTCTCCAATGCCGCGCCGTTTTGCTGTCTGCTCCCATTGAGACACTGCGCTTGCAACTTCCTTGGCAACCACCTTTGCATCGGTCGCACCTAGAACAAAATAGTCCGCAACCGACATTACAAGCTCAAGTGAGCCCGTGTGATCCAGTTCATTCAATGCGAGCTGGTGCATGCCATTGCTGATGTCGCGAGGGCACGGGTTCATGTCGTAGGCCGGTGAGAGCCGCCACCCTTTTTCATCGCGCAGGAGAGCGTGATTGCGTAGATGATCGTCCGTGTTGGAAATGAGTACGTTAAAGACCATTCGCCTCCACAGTTGGCGAATGTCTTCCTCCGGCGCAGAGCCTAGCTGCCGAAGAACGTCGGCCATCTCGAGGTAGCTGTGATCTTCGTGGTCCTTTGCTTGAAGCGCCGTCATCGCCGACATAAAGGGGATGCGCGCATTGCCTGGACTGCGGTCGAAACGATCTATCACAAGCACAGCGTTGCCTTGCACAGTCAGAAGTTGCCAAGATGGCACCTTGATTGCCGCAGCAGCGGCAAGGTCTAGAGCAACGGCCTCCCAACGAATAACGGACCACTCATCCCTAGCCCACGGGAATTTGGCCACGTTCAAACGACCGTCCTTTCCAATGACTGTCGCCTTCGGTCTGGCGCCACCCAGCGAACCCCCAGGGGCCAGAAGCAGTTCAAGATCTCCCTTGCGCTCACGCCCGCGTTCCAATCGATTGCTGGCGCCAAGGAGCCTTCTAAGTTCAATCAGCGGCGGCACCGGTCTGGTCGACTGGCTGAGGAAGTCCTTGTCCTCTGGGCCCTTAACTCTCAGAGCACCCATCCTAGTGGCATCGTCGACCCCCACTAAGAAATCCGCAGCGAACAATGTGCGAGGCTTGGTGCCGGTATCGCGGGCACGATTGCGTTCGCGATGCCGCATCAATTTCTGACCCCAGCGGTCAGGGGCCGCATCCTTGAATGGATCGAACGTGCCTTCGTCAGAATGAAACGAGCCCTCGCCCAATTCCAAAGACGGGGCGAGCGCATATGCGCGAGGGTTCTTCAGCCAAGAAGGATCATATCGGAAGGTCGCCGTCTCCCGGCCGTTTTTCTCCCGCAACCAAAGTCGCCCAACCAGGACTGGCTGACCGGCCATATCGACATAGACCTGGAGGTCTCGATCCATGGGCTTAGCCTTTCGGCTGGTACACGCGCGCAGTCAGTGATTCATCAGAGAGCGTTTGGCCAACGCGGTCATGTGCTGGGCTTGCCAGTTCACCCAAGGGCTCTGCCAAGCCCAACACGAACAGGACTGTCGCGTAGATGGCCATAGAGACCCCCGGGTCGCCCTTTTCCACCCGAGCGAGGCTTCGGCGATCAATGAAAGCCCTCTGAGCCATAAGGGTTGTCGTGATCTTCCGCCTCCGTCGCGCAATGGAGATGTCAGCTCCAAGCTTCCGGAGCGCCCGCTTGACGGGGAGAGGCAAGGCGTTCTGAGATTTGGACACTCTCATTGTATACACCATTAAATGCTCACAGAAGGGCGCCTATGAGCATTTAATAGTACACTGATAGCGGAGGTCAAGTTATTCTAAGAACATGATCTATTAAATGCTCATAGAGACGATCCTGCGCGCATTTAATGGTTCATACACCTAACCCTGCTCGCCGCCTGCACGCTTGGCCAGCGGATGGTGCTCGAACACCAGCTTCTTCAGCCGCTCCTCCAGCACGTGGGTATAGATCTGCGTCGTCGAGATGTCGGCGTGGCCGAGCAGCTGCTGCACTGAGCGCAGGTCCGCCCCGCGATCGAGCAGATGGCTGGCAAAGGCGTGGCGCAGCACGTGCGGCGACACCCGTTCCGGGTCGATGCCTGCCTCCGTCGCCAGCTCCTTGAGCTCCTGCGCCAGCCGCTGGCGCGTGAAATGCCCCTCGGCGCCGCGCGAGGCGAACAGCCACTTGGTCTTGAGCATGGGCGCCACGCCGTCCTCGAAGCCGACGTTGAGGTAGCGCTCCAGCGCCTCGCGCGCCGCCTGGTTGAGGGGGACCAGGCGCTCGCGCCCGCCCTTGCCCTTGATGGTCAGCACGCGGCCGTCACCCGTCAGCACCGAGCGCGGCAGCGTGACCAGCTCGGTGACGCGCATGCCGGTGGCGTACAGCATCTCGATCAGCGCATAGAGGCGCAGCGCGCGCACGCGGTCGCGCCCACTCGCAGGCTCGATGCGTTTGCGCGCGGTCTCGATCAGGCGGTCGACCTCGGCCACCGTCAGCGTCTTGGGGAGCGCGCGGGGCTTCTTCGGAGCCAGCACGCCATAGGCGGGGTTCTCCGCCACCACGCCCTCGCCGGCGAGGAACTTGAAAAGCTGGCGGACGGCGGAGAGGCGCCGGGCGCGTGATGCCGGCGACAGGCCGCTCTCGTAACGCTCGCGCAGATAGGCCGAGATGTCTGCCGCGACCACCACATCGAGCGTCCTGCCATGCCCGGACAGAAAGGCCAGGAAATCCTCGAGGTCGCGGCGATAGGCCTGGATGGTGTTGTCGGCAGCGCCCCGCTCGGCAGCGAGCGTCTCCAGGAATTGACCGAGCAGCTGCTGCCCATCCACAGCCCATCGCTACCTTCCGAGCGAGCGCGGCCACACGGGCAGCAATGCTTCGAGCGCGAGCCGGCGCGCGTCGGCCTCGAGGCCCGCGCGCTTCAGGCCGCGCACGGCGTCCCCGAGCACCAGGATATTGACCCCATCCGCGCTGTTGGGCCCGAACGCCCGCATCGCCGTCAGCGCCGTGCGGCCGGGCTCCTTGAGCTTGGCCACGGCGGCCAGCTCCGCCAGCACGCCGGTCTCCGGCAGATAGCCGGTCGCCGGCTGCGCGATGCGGCCTGCCGCTTCCCAGATCGCGCGCGGCACGTCGATGTCGAGCGCATCGAGAACGGTAGCCAGCCGGTGCAGCACGTCGGGGCCGAGGCGGCCCCGCGCCGCAAGCTCGTCCATGTATCTCAGTCCCGCGGATTTGGTGCCGCGCGCCGCCGGATCGGCCACATCGATCAGCGCCAGCCAATGCTGCAGGCTCGCCGATGTCTCCGCCCAGCGCCGCGCCGCCGCGGTGTCGCCCTCCGCCAGCGCGATCTCGATCGCCGGCTCTGCGAGCATTCCCGTCGACGGCGACGGCCACAGCCCCGCAAGCAGTGGCGCCAGCGTGCGCGCGGCCTGCACGTGGTGGCCGCTCCAGCTTGCATCGGCGAGGAAGGCGCGTATCAGGCGTGCCTTCTGATCGGGGTTCTGGGTCGCTTCGATCGCGGCGAACGCCTGCGCGCGCCGCTGAAGGGGATCGGCCGCCTTTTCCTGACCTGTGGTCGCGCGCTGCGGGGGATCGCCCCCCAGGCGCTTGTAGATGCGCGCGACGGCTTCGGGCGGCAGTGCGTTCAAGCGCAGCGCCGCCTCGGCGGCCACCGTCTGCTGCCTGGCGCTTCCCTCTCCAGCCGCCAGCACGACCAGCAGTGCCGGCTCGGCGCGCGCCACGATTTGCGGGTCGGCCACGGCGCCAGCCAGCTGCAGGAACCGGAAATCGAGCAGGGAAACGCGCGCCGGCAAAGCCGGCCGGGTCTTGGCGCCACTGGCGACGCCGTCGAGGATGCCAAGCGCCAGTGGGGCCGTGAGGCCTTCCTCGCGCGCCATGCTGGCTGCGAGCCCGGCACCGGCTGCATCGCCGCTTGCTGCTGCGCAGTAGCCCATGCAGCAGCAGCGCCTCGCCCTTGAGGCGGCCGGAGAGCCCCGCACCCGCCAACGCGCGCACAGCTCCGCAACCGGCATCCCGCTCGCCCGCACCGATGTCCTTGCGCGCGAGCAAAATCCCGGCAAGCGGGTTCTGCGCACCGCTCTTTCCCACCGCCTCGCCCATCTCTGCCAGCATGCCGGAGCGGTACAGGGCCTCCAGCCGCAGCGCCAGGAAATGATCCGGGCTCGGCGCACCGCGGGGGGCGGTTGCCGACGACAGCATCATGCGCCGCCAGAGCTGATGCAGCGCCGGCGAGCGCGGCGGCAGATCGAGGGCGGCGAGGTGCTTTTCCAGCTCGCCCGTGTCCAGCCCGGCCCAAAGATCCAGTGGCAGGCCCGAGGCGTCGGGCGCCATCACCGGCGACAGATCGCTGCTCTCGATGGGACGCGAACGCGCCTTGGGGACCTGCTCGCGCTGCAGGTCGGCCTGATCCACGGGCGGGGCCTGCTTGCGCCGCGGCGGCGGCTTCTCCGGCTGCTTGAACGGGTTCCACGTATCGTCGGTGGTCGACTGGGCAAGCCCCGGCGAGGCTCCGGCGCCGAGCAGGACCACGGCCAGGGCCGTCCGCAAGGCCATGGCCCAGGTAGCAACTCGCAGTTCTGGCCGCATGGCAGCTCTCGCGTCAGCGCCGCACTTTCACGCCATGCACCGGCGTGGACATCTCCTGCTGTTCGGGCTCCAGCAGCAGCTGAGCGACATATAGTCCACCAAACACCACAGCGCCCAGAATCCCGGCGACGATGAGAAACCGGAAAAGACTTGGCATTTGGCGAAAGGGCTCCCTGGCCGATAGTCTTGTAGCCTACGGTGACGCCATTATGTCTCGCCGAGCCCGCAAAATGGGCCCGCCGGTCGCAGGCACGTATCGCCGACAATGGGCATCAAGGTGCTGATTTTCCTTGGCAAAGATGCGGACATGCGAGATTGCAGGCGCGGCACGCTGTGCTGATGCTGAACTGAGCAATGCTGCGATTCGCGCGGGCAGGCAAAATGGAGGCTCTCCTGACAGAAACGGAGCGCATCATTCGCGACCGCCTGGGGTCCAGGTCCATCGTTCTCGTGGGCATGCCCGGTTGCGGAAAATCCGCCATCGGACGGCGGCTGGCGCCGCGGCTCGACCTGTCGTTCCTCGATGCGGACGAGGAGATCGAGCGCGCGGCCGGCAAGCCGATCATGGAGATCTTCGCCGACCACGGGGAGGCCTACTTTCGTGAGGGCGAGCGCAAGGTCATTGCCCGCCTGCTTGCCTCCGGTCCGCAGGTGCTGGCAACGGGTGGCGGCGCCTTCATGGCCGAGGAGACGCGCGACAACATTCGCCGCTGCGGCGTCTCGGTCTGGGTCAAAGCGGACCTGCCAATTCTGGTGCGCCGCGTCGCCAAGCGGGCCACGCGCCCGCTGTTCCAGGGACGCGATGCGGAGGTCGTCATGAAGGAGCTGATGGCCGAGCGTCATCCGGTTTTCGCCACCGCGGATATCGTGGTGGACAGTCGCGAGGTGCCGCACGAGGCGATCGTCACCGAGATCATCGAGGCCCTGGCCCGCAGTCCGGCCATCGCCGCCACACCAACCTCTGCAGGCGAGTCACCATGAGCGTCGATGGAGAGCAAGCTGTGCGGGCCGTCCCGTTGCCGGCCGGCGTGACGAGCGTGCCCGTTGCGGTGGCGGGGCGCCCCTACGAGGTGCTGATCGGCACCGGCCTGCTCGCCGGCGCGGCCGAGTTGATCGTCTCGCGGCTCGGCCCGAGCAAGTGCGCCATCGTCACCGACAAGAACGTCGCCGAGCGCCACCTTGCCCCGCTGGAAGGCGCGCTCAAGTCGCTCGGCCGACACGCCGGCACCGATATCCTTCCTCCCGGCGAGGCAACCAAGAGCTTTGCGGCGCTGGCATCGCTGTGCGAGCGCATCCTCGAGACCGGATTGGAGCGCGGCGGCGTGGTGATCGCGCTCGGCGGCGGCGTGATCGGCGATCTCGCGGGCTTTGCCGCCAGCATCGTGCGCCGCGGCGTGCGCTTCGTGCAGGTGCCGACGACATTGCTGGCACAAGTGGACTCCTCGGTCGGAGGCAAGACCGGCATCAACACACCGCAGGGCAAGAATCTGATCGGCACCTTCCACCAGCCGAGCCTGGTGCTGGCCGACACCGGCCTGCTCGCCACCCTGCCCGCGCGCGAGTTTCGTGCAGGCTACGTGGAAGCCGCCAAGTACGGCCTGCTCGGCGACGCAGGCTTCTTCGCCTGGCTCGAGCAGAGTTGGCGCGCGGTGCTCGCGCACGATGCGGCGGCACAAGCCACGCTCGTGTCCACCAGCGTCAGAGGCAAGGCCGAGATCGTCGCGCGCGACGAGACCGAGACCGGCGACCGCGCGCTCTTGAACCTCGGCCACACGTTCGGCCACGCGCTCGAGGCCTGGGCTGGCTACTCGCAGCGGCTGCTGCACGGAGAGGCCGTGGCAATCGGCATTTGCCTCGCCTTCCGCCTCTGCCGCGAGCAGGGGCTGATCGACGACACCGCAGTCGGCCGCGTCGAGGCGCACTTCGCCGCCGTCGGCCTGCCGACGCGCATCGGCGACATCCCAGGCGGCGCGCCGCCCGATGCGGACACGCTCGTCAGGATCATGGGGCAGGACAAGAAGGTCCGTGACGGCAAGATCACCCTCATCCTGGTGCGCGGCATCGGCCAGGCCTTCGTCTCGCGCGATGCCGACGCCGGCACCATTCGCGCCTTCCTCGCCCGCCAGCTCGGCGCGCGAGCGGGCCTGAGGCGCCGTACGATAGGTTGCCGCTACGACCCGCGCTTAAGCCCGGGCAAACCTGATTGTATTAACTATGCGCTGGGCGTTCGGGCGGCGGCGCCCGTCCGCCCAGCACTCCGCCTGACCCGCCTGCAAACGTACTCTCGGAACGCAACCCATGTCGCTGGAAGTCGGCCTCATTCTCGCAGCCATTCTGCTGCTGCTCGCGCTGTCGGCGTTCTTCAATATGAGCGAGACGGCGCTGACGGGCACTTCGCGGGCGCGCATGCACGCGCTGGAGCAGGAAGGCAACGCCCAGGCAGCACTGGTCAATCGGCTGCTGCGCCATCCCGAGCAGCTGATCGGCGCGGTGCTGCTCGGCAATACGCTGGTCGACATCCTGGCGGCCTCGCTCGCCTCCGGCCTTGCCGTGCTGCTGATCGGCCCCGCCGGCGTTGCCTACGCAACGGCGATCATGACCATCCTGATCGTGATCTTCTGCGCCGTGCTGCCCAAGACCTACGCGTTCGCCTTTTCGGACCGCGTAGCGCTGTTCGTCGCGCCGATCATGCGGGCGACGATCGTGATGCTCAATCCGTTCACGATGGCCATTCAGTTCACGGTCCGCCAGATCCTCAAGCTGACGCCTACCCGCCGCGACGATGCGGCCAACATTCTCGAGGCGCACGAGGAGATCCGCGGCGCCATCGACCTCAAGACCAGGGGCGGCGCATTCGCCAAGCGCGACGCCGCGATGCTGGGCGGCGTCTTGGATCTGCGAAGCCTGCAGGTGCAGGACATCATGGTTCACCGCACCAAGATGCAGACCATCAACGTCGACGATCCACCCGAGAAGGTGGTCGAGGAGGTGCTGAAGGGTCAGCACACCCGCATGCCCTTGTGGAAGGACGAGCCGGAGAACATCGTCGGTCTGTTGCACACCAAAGACCTGCTGCTGGCGCTCGCGCGTATCGACTGGGACGTTCCCAGGCTGGAGGTGGCGGGCCTCGCCGCCCAGCCCTGGTTCGTGCCCGACACGACGACCGTCACCGACCAGCTCAGCGAGTTTCTAAAGCGCAAGGCGCAGCTGGCCATGGTGGTCGACGAGTACGGCGAGGTGCAGGGCCTCATCACGCTCGAGGACATTCTCGAGGAGATCGTCGGCCAGATCACCGACGAGCATGACGTGCAGGAGACCGCCATTCGCGTGCAGGAGGACGGCTCGGTCAACGTCGACGGCTCCATTGCCGTGCGCGACCTCAATCGCCATATGGATTGGGACCTCCCCGACGAAGGGCGCCACCACCATCGCCGGTCTCGTCATTCACAGGCGCAGACCATTCCCGAGCCCGGCCAGGTGTTCGCCTTCTACGGCTATCGCTTCGAGATTTTGCGCAAGAGCCGCAACAAGCTCACCGCACTGCGCATCAAGCCGCTCGCCGCTGGCACCAAGCGTGCGCGGCCGGCACCCGCCAGCGATGCGGCGAAAGCGGCTGGGTGACCGCTCAGCCCACGGCCTCGTCCGGGCCGTACGCCTTGATGGCGAGCGCGTGCACGGAGCCCGCGAGCTCGGCTGCCAAGATCTCGTTGATCATGCGGTGGCGATCGACGCGCGACTTGCCCCTGAAGGCCGGCGAGACGACGAGCACGCTGAAATGGCTTTCGCCGGTGCCCGGCGAACTGCGATGACCAGCGTGCAGATGCAACTCGTTGACGATATCGAGGCGCGTAGGCTGCAGCGCCCGCGTCAGCTTCTCGCGCATCGTTGTCTCGACCGACATTAACAGACCTCTCAGCACCCGCGTGTCAAGCTCGCAGTGGTTATAGCAGACGCGCAACGGGCGAACGATCGTACGGCTCCCGCCTTGTGCGCAACACTGCTTGCGCTCATACTTGGATGCGAATGAAGCTCGATTCAAAATACTTCGACTCGATCCGGGTGAAATCCCTGGACGCCGAGCCGGTGCAGTCCCAGGGGCCCCTGTGCCAGTGGAAGGGCTGTCAGGTTGCGGGCGTGCATCGCGCCCCGATGGGGCGCGGCCGCGAAGGCCAGTACTACCTGTTCTGCCTCGACCACGTGAGGCAATTCAACGCTTCCTACAACTACTTCGAGGGCTGGAGCTCGGCAGACGTGGAGGCGTTCCAGAAGGACGCTGTGATCGGCCACCGGCCCACCTGGAGGACGAGCCTGCATACCGGATCGGCGGCGCGCCGGTTCGGCTCGCAGGATGGATTTGGCCGCGGTTTCGAGGATCCGCACGCCTTCTTCGCCGGCGCCCGCAGAAGCTCGAGCGTTCCCGGCCGGCGCCTCAAACCGCTGGAGCGCAAGTCGCTGGAGGCGCTGGACCTGCTCGAGGGTGTGGACGGCATCAGAATAAAGGCGCGGTTCAAAGAGCTGGTGAAGCTGCATCACCCGGACGCCAACGGCGGCGACAAGCGCTCGGAGAACAAGTTGCGCGAAATCATCCAAGCCTATAATTATCTGAAGCAGGCTGGCCTCGTCTGAGGTCGGCAACCCACGGGAACTACCCACGTTTTAGCCGATCCGGTGCGAGCCCACTTGCCGGCACCGGAGCACAAATATCCGGAAACCAACGCTATGCCCGCCCAAGCCCAAGCCGGGGTGCCCGGCCTGCCGGACATGAAGGTGTCCGTACGTCAGCTGTTCGGCATCGACACCGACCTTGAGGCGCCCGCCTACTCCAAGCCGACCGACCACGTCCCCGACGTCGATCCCGACTACGTCTTCAATCGGGAGGTGACGCTGGCGATCCTGGCCGGCTTCAAGTTCAACCGCCGCGTCATGGTGCAGGGCTATCACGGCACCGGCAAATCGACCCACATCGATCAGGTGGCGGCCAGACTGAACTGGCCGTGCATTCGTATCAACCTGGACAGCCATGTCAGCCGCATCGACCTCATCGGCAAGGACGCCATCGTTCTGAAGGACGGCAAGCAGATCACCGAGTTCCGCGAGGGCATGCTGCCCTACTGCCTGCAGAGCAATACGGCACTGTGCTTTGATGAGTACGACGCCGGCCGCCCCGACGTGATGTTCGTCATCCAGCGCGTACTGGAGCAGTCCGGCAGGCTGACGCTGCTGGATCAGTCCAAGGTGATCAGGCCGCACCCGGCATTCCGGCTGTTTTCGACCACCAACACCGTCGGACTCGGCGATACGTCGGGCCTCTATCACGGCACCCAGCAGCTCAACCAAGGGCAGATGGACCGCTGGTCGATCGTGGTGACGCTCAACTACCTGCCGCACGACGAGGAGACGCGCATCGTGCTCGCCAAGGCCAAGAGCTTCAACAAGAGCGAGGCCAAGCGCAAGATCGTGTCCAACATGGTGCGCGTGGCCGACCTCACGCGCCAGGCGTTCATCAACGGCGACCTCTCAACGGTGATGAGCCCGCGCACGGTGCTCACCTGGGCGGAGAACGCCGAGATCTTCAACGACCTCGGCTTCGCCTTCCGCATGACGTTCCTCAACAAGTGCGATGAGCTGGAGACGGCCGCTGGTGGCCGAGTTCTATCAGCGCTGCTTCGGCGAGGAGCTGCCCGAAAGCGCGGCCAACGTGGCGCTCAGCTAGGCAGGTATCCATGGCGTCGGGCCCTAGCCGCAAGGAGGCGCCGGCCGAGCCCTTCAAACGGGTTCTCGGGCTCACCGTGCGCGCCATCGCCGGCGATCACGAGATCCAGGTGAGCTACGCGCCGGGCAAGCCCGAGCTCGACGGCAAGGCGGTGCAGCTGCCGGAGCCTTCGCGCGTGCCCTCCAAGCGCGAGATCGCCGTGATCCGCGGCTGGGCCGACTGCCTGGCGCTGACGGCCGCCTGTCACGACGTCAGGCTGCACGCACGCCTCGCGCCCAAGGCCGGACCGGCGCGGGCGGTGTTCGAGGCGGTCGAGCGCGCACGCATCGAGGCGCTCGGCGCCAACCGCATGCCCGGCATGGCGGCCAATCTGACGGCGCGGGTGGAGGATCAGTACGGGCACGGCCGCTACGCCGAGATCACCGAGCGCGCGGACGCGCCGCTGGAGGACGCTCTCGCTCTCATCGTGCGCGAGCATCTGACGGGTGCCGCCCCGCCGGAAACCGCCAGGGCAATGGTGGACCTGTGGCGGCCCTGGATCGAGGAGCGCGCCGGCCGCACGCTGTCGCGGCTCGGCAAGGTCGCCGACGACCAGGCCTCGTTCGGGCGCGTGCTGCGCGACATGCTCAAGACGCTCGACCTCGCCGAGGAGATGTCGGAGGGCGAGCGCGAGGAGGGCGACGAGGAGCAGGAGCAGTCGGAAAGCGGCGAGCAGCAGGCGCAAGACCAGCAGCAGGGCCAGGACGCCGAGGATCAGGCGAGCGAGGAGCAGCGCGGCGAGGGCGAGGAGGGCGAGCCGGTCGATTCCGCCCAGGATGCCGACGCCGACCAGTTCGACGCCGATAGCGACAGCGACGAGATGGCCGACGCGCGCGAGCCGTGGCGGCCCAACTACAACGTTCTCGATAACCCCGAGGCGTTCGGCTACAAGGTGTTCAGCCGCACCAACGACGAAGAGATCGCGGCCGAGAACCTCTCCACCCCCGACGAGCTCGAGCGGCTCAGATCGTTCCTCGACAAGGAGCTGCGCCATCTGCAGAGCGCGGTCGGGCGCCTCGCCAACAAGCTGCAGCGCAAGCTGATGGCGCAGCAGAACCGCGCCTGGGACTTCGACCTGGAGGAGGGCATCCTCGATACGGCCCGCCTCACCCGGGTGGTGATCGATCCGCTGCACGCGCTGTCCTTCAAGCACGAGCGCGATGCCACATTCCGCGACACGGTGGTGACGCTGGTGCTCGACAACTCGGGCAGCATGCGCGGGCGCCCGATCATGGTGGCGGCGTGCTGCGCCGACATCCTGGCGCGCACGCTGGAGCGCTGCGGCGTGAAGGTCGAGATCCTGGGCTTCACCACCAAGGCCTGGAAGGGCGGGCAGGCGCGCGAGGCCTGGCTGGCGTCCGGCAAGCCGCCCAACCCCGGCCGCCTCAACGACCTGCGCCACATCATCTACAAGTCGGCGGACGCACCCTGGCGCCGAGCCAAACGCTCGCTCGCCCTGATGATGCGGGAAGGCCTGCTGAAGGAGAACATCGACGGCGAGGCCCTGGCCTGGGCGCATCGGCGCCTGCAGGCGCGGCCGGAGCGCCGGCGCATCCTGATGATGATCTCGGACGGCGCGCCGGTGGACGATTCCACCCTGTCCGTGAACTCGGGCAACTATCTGGAGCAGCACCTGCGGCAGGTGATCGAGGAGATCGAGACGCGCTCGCCGGTGCAGCTGATCGCGATCGGCATCGGCCACGACGTAACGCGCTACTATCGCCGCGCCGTCACCATCACCGATCCGACGGAGCTAGCGGGTGCGATGACCGACAAGCTGGTGGAGCTGTTCGAGGAGTCCGGGCCGCATGCCGCGGGCGGGCGTCCCAGTCGGGCCCCATCGCGGCGGAAGCTCAATTGATGCTGCCGTGCGGGCAACGGATGGCTGCCCTGGCCCTGCGGCGCCCAACGGGCGGCTGGACGAGGCTCAGCCCGTGGCGATGCCTGATCGGCGCAACAGCTGCGCTGGTCGCCGCCACGCTGCTTACGCCCCGCTCCGTTGCCGAGGACGACCGGCGCGAGCCGCCGGCATCCGTCGAGAAGTTGGAGATCGAAGCCCGTCCGATCGCCCACTTCCAGCGCGGGCGGCCCGACCTCAAGCGCTTTGGGCCGCTCGAGTTCCGCGGAGGACTGGTTCTGTCGTCCCCATCGCCCAGTTTCGGCGGCTGGTCCGGCCTGGCGATGGCGGCCGACGGCACGAGCCTCGTGGCCGTCTCCGACATCGGCGTGTGGATGATGGCCGACCTCACCTACGACGGCCCGCGCCCGGCGAAGCTCGTGCACGCCGAGCTCGGGCCCCTGCGCGGCACGGGCAACCGCCAGCTGCGCACCAAGCGATTGCAGGATGCGGAGGCGCTAGCGCTGTTGGACGGCACGCTTGCGCGGGGCACGCTGCTGATCGGCTTCGAGCGCATCCACCGCATCGGCCGTTTCGAGATCCGCGACCGGCAGGTGCGCGCGCCTTCGGGCTATCTGCGGCTGCCCCCCGAGGCCTCGCGCATGCAACAGAACCAGGGCATCGAAGCGCTGGCCGTGCTGCAGGCCGGCCCGCTCAAGGGCTCGGTCGTGGCATTTGCCGAGCGCTTCACGCGCGGCAGCGGCTACCACACCGGCTGGATCTGGGTGCGGGGCGAGCCCCAAGCCATCCATCTCAAGGACATCGACGCCTTCAATATCACCGATGCCGCGGCGCTGCCTGACGGCGGTCTGCTCGTGCTCGAGCGCTTCTACCGCTGGACCGAAGGCGTGAAGATGCGCATCCGGCATCTGACCGCAGCCGAAATCGTGCCCGGCGCGCGCCTGACGGGCCGCACGCTCATCGAGGCGGACTCCGGCTACGAGATCGACAACATGGAAGGCATGGCCGTGCATCGCGGGCCGCTCGGCGAAACCGTCGTCACGCTGATCTCCGACGACAATTTCAACAGCTTCCTGCAGCGAACCGTCCTGTTGCAGTTCTCGCTGACTCAGGAGTAGGCGGCCCCCTGTCGGGCGAGTACATATGACCAAACGAGGTGCGCATTCGCCATACGCTGCGGCCGGGCGACCTCGGCATGATCGTGCACCTGCATGGCGTGCTCTACGCCCGCGAGTACGGCCTCGACACCACATTCGAGCCTTACGTCGCCAAGCCGCTCGCCGATTTCGTCCTGGCTGGCAACGGCCGGCTGTGGGTGGCGGAGCTGGACGACAGGATCGTCGGCTCCATCGCCGTCGTCGACGCGGACAAAGGCGAGGGTCAGCTGCGCTGGTTTTTGCTGGCGCCGGAGGTGCGCGGCACGGGCGCAGGCCGCCGCCTGTTGGAGGCGGCGCTCGCCTACTGTCGCGAGCGTCGCATGCCGCGCGTGTTCTTGTGGAGCTTTTCCGATCTCGCAGCCGCGCTGGCGCTCTACGAGCGCGCGGGCTTCAAGGTCACGGAGACCCGCACGGCGCAAGTGTGGGGCACCGAGCGCACCGAGGTGCGCATGGACCTGTCACTGGGAGATTAAGCTGCGGCCTGCTCGCTGCTGGCCTTCTTGATGTCGCGCTTCAGGCGCTGGCAGCGCTCGGACAGAGCATCGTCCTTCGCCTTCAGCAGAAAAGCATCGAGCCCGCCGGTGCGCTCGACCGTCTTGAGAGCATTGGCGCTGACACGCAACCGCACCTTGCGCTGAAGGGCGTCGCTGATCAGCGTCACGTCCACCAGGTTCGGCCGGAAGGTGCGCTTGGTCTTGTTTTCAGCATGGCTGCGCCGTTGGCCCGACATGGGTCCCTTGCCGGTAAGCTCGCATCGCCGGGTCATTCGAGTATCCTTTTGCGCACGCTGGCGCCGCATTCGTGTCTGGCGGGCCGTTCTATACAAGAAGTGAGCGGCGTCAAGCTTGTGCCAGGGCGGGGCGGCCATTACCGAGTTCTTCACCCCTTGGCGATAGGCTCCACGGGACACAGAAATGACGCAAAACACGCTAGCCTGTGGAACGGTGGGGCCGGCGTTTGCGTTGCGGTGCCGGGGCGTGTAGAGGCTGCGTCATGAAGCGCGTTTTGTTGATGCTTTCCAGCGTACTCGCGTTTGTCTGCGCGAGTGGTTCGAGTGGTCGGGCAAATGACTGGCCGGCCAACGTGCGCGCTGTTTATGACATCAACTTCAACGGCTTCAACGTCGGCGCCTTCGAATTCCAATCGCAGGCCGAGGACCAGAGCTATACCGTCACCGGCAACGCCCAGCTATCCTTGCTGCTCGGCGCCTTCACCTGGATCGGCGAGACCCGCGCCTTCGGCCTGATCGCCAATCACACGCCAAAGCCCGCGGCCTTCGTTTTCGACTTCCGCGCGAACAGCAAAGTCGGCTCCACCAAGATGGATTTCGACAACGGCGCGGTCACCGAGGTCCGGCATATGCCCCCGGCGGAGAGAAAATCCGGCATCGTGCCCCTGCGCGAACAGCACCTCAGGGGCGTCCTGGACCCGCTGAGCGCGGTCATGCTGATGTCGCGCGCGTCCAACCCCAATCCGTGCGACCGCCGCCTGCCGATCTTCGATGGCAAGGAGCGCTTCGATCTGGTGCTCAGCTACAAGGGCCAGATGAAGGTGAGCGAGCAGCAGCCGAGTGGCCAGCCCGTGATCGCCCATGTGTGCCGGGTGAAGTACCACCCGATCGCCGGGCACAAGGTGGACACCGAGAATTCGTTCATGGCCACCACCGACGGCATCGAAGTGTCGTTGCGCCCCATACCCAGCGCCAACGTATTGATTCCGTATCAAATCACCATTCCGACCCTGGTCGGACAGGCCACCCTGGTGTCCAAGCGCGTGGAGATCGAGTCTCCCGGCCGGCCGCAGATCGCTCTGCTGCACTGAGCTTCAACCGACGCGCCAGCAGGCTTGACGTGCACCGCCTTTCCCGGTTGCCCCTGCTTGACCGTTCGTCCACCTTGCGGCAGGTAGGAGCGAAACATAGGCACCACACCGCAAGCGCGATCGCCACGCGCTCTTGATCTTGCCGCATCACTCTGCGATGCCTCATCCGTGACTTCGACGCGGAGAGCTTTCCCATATGGGTCGGGACTTCGAACGCCGCATTCGCAACGTTACGGCCGTGCTCGGCCCCACTAACACGGGCAAGACCCACCTGGCCATCGAGCGCATGCTGGGCCACCAGTCGGGGCTCATCGGCTTGCCGCTGCGCCTGCTGGCACGGGAGGTGTACGACCGGATCATTGCACGCGTCGGCGCCGATGCCGTTGCTCTCATCACGGGCGAGGAGAAGATCAAGCCCGAGCGGGCGCGCTACTATGTGTGCACGGTCGAGGCGATGCCGCGCGAGCCCAACGTCGATTTCCTGGCCATCGACGAGGTGCAGCTGGCCGCCGACCCCGAGCGAGGTCACGTTTTCACGGACCGGCTGCTGCACGCACGCGGGTGGCACGAGACGCTTCTGCTCGGCGCCCAGACGATGCGCGAGACCATCGCCGACCTGATCCCCGGCGCCAACTTCATCTCCAGGCCGCGACTGTCGAAGCTCACCTACTCGGGCGAGAAGAAGATCACCCGTCTGCCCGCGCGCACGGCGATCGTCGCGTTCTCGGCCGCCGAGGTCTACGGCGTCGCCGAGCTGATCCGGCGCCAGCGCGGCGGTGCGGCAGTCGTGCTTGGTGCGCTCAGCCCGCGCACGCGCAACGCCCAGGTCGCCCTCTATCAGTCGGGGGATGTCGATTTTCTCGTCGCCACCGACGCGATCGGCATGGGGCTCAACCTGGAGGTCGAGCATGTGGCGTTCGCGGGCGCGCGCAAGTTCGACGGCCAGGTGCATCGCGACCTCACCCCGGCCGAGCTCGCCCAGATCGCGGGCCGCGCCGGCCGCCACATGAACAACGGCACGTTCGGAGTGACGGGCAGCGTGCCGCCGTTCTCGGCCGACATCATCGAGCGGCTGGAGTCGCACACCTTCGACAGCGTCAAGGCGCTGCAGTGGCGTACGCGCGAACTCGACTTCGCCTCGCTCGATCGCCTGCGCGACAGCCTGCGCGAGGCCCCGCGCGAGATGCGCCTGACGCGCGCGCGCATGGCGGACGACATGGTGGCGCTGGAGAACGTGAGCCACGATCGCGAGCTGACGGCGCTCGCCACCTCCCGCGATGCCGTGAGCCGGCTGTGGGACGTGTGCCAGGTTCCCGACTACCGCAAAATCTCCAACCAGGATCACGCCGAGCTGGCTGCTACCCTCTACAAGTTCATCATGGGGGCGGAGGGGCGCATCCCTGTCGACTGGTTCGCCAAGCAGGTCGCCTTCGCCGACCGCACCGACGGCGACATCGACACGCTGTCGACCCGCATCGCCCACATCCGCACCTGGACCTTCGTGTCCAACCGCGCCGACTGGCTGGCCGATCCCGAGCATTGGCAGGAGCGCACCCGCGCCATCGAGGACGCCCTGTCCGACGCGCTGCACGAGCGCCTCACGCAGCGGTTCGTCGACCGGCGCACCAGCGCGCTGATGCGCGGCATGAAGGAGAAGGACGAGCTGTTCGCCGAGATCGGCGAGGACGGCGCGGTGCACGTGGAAAAGCACTTCGTGGGCCGGCTGCAGGGGTTCCAGTTCTTCCCCGACGCGCAGGCCGAGGGCATCCACGGCAAGGCCGCCCGCAATGCCTCGGCCCGCGTGTTGACGGGCGAGCTTGCCATGCGCGCACGCCGCGTGACCGCGGCCAAGAACGACGCGTTCAAGCTGACGCGGCGCGGCCAGATCCTGTGGCGCGACAGCGAGATCGGCCGCGTGCAGGCCGGTGAGGACCCGCTCAAGCCGCTGATCACCATCGTCGCCGATGAGCATCTGAGCGCACCCGACAAGGAGAAGGTGCAGGAGCGCCTCACGGGCTGGCTCACCGAGCTGGTCGGCGAGCGGCTGAAGCCGCTGGTGGAGATCGCGGCCAGCCAGGACATTTCGGGCCTGGCGCGCGGCATTGCCTTTCGCCTGAGCGAGAGCTTCGGCACCTTGCGCCGGGAGGCAGCCGCCGAGGAGATCCGCTCGCTCGACCAGCCGGCCCGCGCGCAGCTCCGCAACTACGGCGTGCGCTTCGGCGCGTTCAATATCTACTTTCCGGTGTTGCTGAAGCCGGCCTCCGCCGAGCTGGCGCTGACGCTGTGGGCCCTCAAGGAGGGCGCCAAGCACGGCCTCGACATCGAGGCGCTGCCCGAGTCACCGCGCCCTGGCCTCACCTCTGTGCCCGTCGACAAGTTGGTGCCGGAGGCCTTCTACCGCGTCGCAGGCTTCCACGTGTGTGGCCCCCGGGCGGTGCGCATCGACATGCTGGAGCGGCTCGCCGATCTGATACGGCCGCTGATCGCGTGGCGGCCCGATGCCTCCAACCAGAGCGCGCCGCCCAAGGGCGCCACCGGCGACGGCGGCTTCCGGCCGACGCCCGAGATGATGTCCATTCTGGGCTGCTCGGTGAGCGAGCTCGGCAATGTGCTGCAGGCGCTGGGCTTCCGGCTGGACCGCGTGCGCAAGCCTGTCGCCGCCCCTGTTGCAGCCGAGCCGGCGGACGCGGCAGCTCCTGCTCCCGCCGCCGCAGAGACCGCCGCCGTAGACACCGGTGCCCTAGAGACCGGCGCCGCGGAGGACGGCGCGGCCGCGTCCGTCCCTGACGCATCGGCAGCCGCGCAGGCGCCCGCACCTGAGGCGGTAGCGGCGGCCGAACCGGCACATGCTCCGGCGGATGAGCCGCCGGTCGAAGTCGCCGCCATCGAGGCTGCCGACCGCCAGGAAGCCGCGCCGCCGCCCAGTCCGACCCAGTCCGCACCCGAGCCGGAGTGGGACGAGATTCTGGCGTCCGCGTCGGCAGGGTGGCCGTCCGCCGCGGACGCGCGGCAGGGCACGGGATGCTAAGCCCGCGGAGGATCGCCCCAAGCACTCCAAGCCGAGCCATGGCAAGCCTCCCCAGGGGCGCCGCGAAGGCCACGAGGGCCGGCGCGAGCGGCACGAGCGCCGCCGCGAGGGTCCGAGCAAGCACCGCAACGAGCGGCCCGCACGTCCGTTCATGCAGTCGGCTGCGCCGCCGCCCAAGAGCGGGGTGGACCCGGACTCGCCGTTTGCCGCCCTCTACGCCCTCAAGCTGAGCCTGGAAAAGCCGACCCAGGAATGATCCGCCATGGCGCGTCCCGGTGACGAGGAGCTGGCTCTGGAGGCCGCCGAGCAGCGGCTCGACAGGTGGCTCTGGTTCTCGCGGATGCTCAAGTCGCGCACGATGGCGGCCCAGCTGGTTGCCGAGGGCAAGGTGCGCGTCAACCGCACGCGGGCCCTCAAGCCGAGCCAGACCATCCGGCCCGGCGACGTGCTGACGATTGCCTTGCGCGGCCGGGTACAGGTTGTCCGTGTGCTAGCCCTGGGCTGCAGGCGCGGGCCGCCGGTGGAAGCACGGCAGCTTTACGAGCCGATCGGGCCCCGGGGCGCGGCTGAGGGGCCAAGCGAGCCGCCAGGCGAGTTCACATGCAGTGAGGCCCTACCGCCGGGTCGCCGACCGAAGCAGGGGGCAGCAATGAGCGTTTGCATCTTGCGGCCGCTTCCCCATCTGTGGCAACAGATGGCCACCCCATCGATTGCCTGAGTTCTGGACCTTGGTCTTGGAACGGCTATGACCTACATCGTCAACGAAAACTGCATAAAGTGCAAATTCACCGACTGCGTCGAGGTGTGCCCCGTCGACTGCTTCTACGAGGGCGAGAACATGCTCGTCATCCACCCCGACGAGTGCATCGATTGCGGTGTTTGCGAGCCGGAGTGTCCGGTCGAGGCCATTAAGCCCGATACCGAGCCAGGCCTCGAGAAATGGCTCGATCTCAATCGCCAATTTTCAGAGACTTGGCCAAATATTACCTCGAAGAAGGACGCACCTGCCGACGCGGATAACTACCGCGAGGAGAAAGGCAAGTTCGACAAATACTTCTCCGACAAGCCAGGCTCGGGGGACTGACGGCACTAGCCTTGTGGTTGCAGGGCGCCCCGTAAACTCCGGGATGCGCGCATAAGTATGCGCTACAAGCAATGGAGTTTAATGATTTCGTCAGATCGCCAATCAAGAAGAGGCCCACAACCGCTTCAAAATGGGTGAAATTTGTGTTATGGTACTTTTCTAACACGAGACTCGAACATATCTAGAACAGGTGTACAAAACTGGGGCCAAACCCCTTCTGCACGACGAACTACGAGGGCGCCCGAATGGCAATCACAGGGGGTGTCCGAGTGCAGCTTTTGGGCAGCCAACCATAGCGGTAGCAGTCAACGGGCTTGGGGCCGCGGGGGCTGTGACGCGCAACAGCGAAAGCGACGACGAAGGTCGGCCGCCGCGCTCAGTTGCGCGCAACAGACGTGAATAGGGATACGCATTGGTTGCAAAAGGCAACCATGCATCTTGGAGTAGAGTGAGAACCACATGGCACAGACAACGACCTCGACCAAAAGAGGGGGCAAGAAGACAGCGGTTAAGAAGCCTGCGCGCAAGGTTCAGCGCGCTCAGGCGGCTTCGGCTGTCAAGGGCACCAAGCCCAAGAGCCCGCCTCCAAAGGCCGTGGTCAAGGGCCCGGCGAAGCTTGTGCCAGTGAAGCCTGTGCCGGTGAAGGCGGACAAGAAGGTGCAGGCTGTGGCCAAGCCAATGCCGGTCAAGGCGCAGGCCAAGGTCCAGAGCGAGGCGAAGTCCGTCGCCAAGCAACCCCCCGCCGCGGCCAAGGTGATGGTCGGCAAGGGCGCAATCAAGCCTGCGATGCTTGCCGGCACCCGCCCGGCGGGCGCGCCTGCCGTGAGGACCATGCCCGCCGCCGTCGGCAAGCTGGCCGGCCACAAGATCATCGCCTCGCCCACCGGCAAGCTCGCCATCGGTAAGCCTGCCATACCGGAAGCTCCCGCCGCCCCCAAGAAGCCGGTGAGCCAACGCCATGGCTTCAAGACCAGCGAGTGGATCGTGTATCCGGCCCACGGCGTGGGGCGCATCGTGGCGATCGAGGAGCAGGAAATCGCCGGCATCTCGCTGGAGCTGTTCGTCATCACCTTCGACAAGGACAAGATGACGCTCAGGGTGCCGACCGGAAAATCAGCGAGCGTGGGCATGCGCAAGCTGGCCGACGAGAACATCGTCAAGAGGGCGATGGACACGCTGAAGGGCCGGGCACGCATCAAGCGCACCATGTGGAGCAGGCGGGCCCAGGAGTACGAAGCCAAGATCAACTCGGGCGATCTGATCGCAATTGCCGAGGTGGTGCGCGACCTCTACCGGTCGGAGAGCCAGCCGGAGCAGTCCTACTCCGAGCGCCAGCTCTACGAGGCGGCGCTGGATCGCATGGCGCGCGAGATCGCGGCGGTGGAGAAGCTGGACGAGCGCAGCGCCGTGCAGCGGATCACCGAGGTGCTCGCCAAGAGCGCCAAGGGCCGCCGCATCGCCGCCGAGGAAGCCGAGATCAAGGCCGCCTGAGCCCGTCTCTAGAAGACCGAAGCTTGAACCGCCCGGCCCCAGTGGCCGGGCGGTTTTCGTTGCGGCAACCCGCACGCGGCCGCCCGAGCTGGCGGACTCGACGGCACCGGCGCCGATGGCTTAGGGTGGCCTCCCTCATCAGCCAGGGACTTGGCGTGCATGTTGACCGAGATGGGACGCACCCTCGGCAGGGCCCGGCTCGCGACGATCGCGCTGACGACCGCCGCCTTCATTGTGATCTCCGCCGCCGCGCTTGCCGAGCGCGGCGAGACGCCGGCGCTGGACGTGCCGTACGTGCCGACGCCGCCGGAGGTGGTCGAGCGTATGCTGGACATGGCGGAGGTGAAACCGGACGACTTCGTGATCGATCTGGGCTCCGGCGACGGCCGCATCGCCATTGCGGCAGCCAAGCGCGGCGCGCGCGCTTTCGGCGTCGATATCGACCCGCAGCGGGTCGAAGAGGCGCAGGAGAACGCGCGCAGGGCCGGCATGCAGGGCAGAGTGAGCTTCCGCCGGCAGAACCTGTTCGACACCCGTATCGACGAGGCCACCGTCCTCACCATGTACCTGCTGCGCAAGGTCAACCTGGATCTGAGGCCGCGCGTGCTCGATGAGCTCAAGCCCGGCACGCGCGTGGTCTCGCACGCGTTCAGCATGGGCGACTGGAAGCCCGACGGTCATTCCGAAGTCGGATACAGACAGGTCTATCTGTGGATCGTGCCGGCCAAGGTGGCGGGGCGCTGGCGCGTCCAGGACGGTGCGGAAAGCTTCAGCCTGACGCTCGAGCAGAGCTACCAGTATCTCAAGGGCAGCGCGCAGCTTGCCGGGCAGACGGTCGAGCTGACGGAGGGACAGTTGCGCGGGGCCGACATCACGCTGACGCTCGCCACCGGAAGGAAGTACCAGGGCCGCGTCGAGGGCGACCGCATGCAGGCGGTGCCGCAAGGCTCCGCCGGCACCGCAGCACGCTGGCAGGCGAAGCGCGCGTCGTAGACCCGAGGCGCTGTAGGCGTCAGGCCCGCTCCGCCGGCGCCGTGATAGGCCGGCGCGAGAGCGCGAACACCACAAGCCCGGCGAGCATCGTGGCCACGCTGGCCAGCGACTGCATCGGCCGCTGGGTGGCCAGGTAGTACATCATGAACCCGGTGACCAGGAGGAAGACGATAGGCGTCAGCGGGTAGGCCCACACCCGGTAGGGACGCGTCAGGCCGGGCTGGGTGTACCTGAGCACGATGACCCCGAGCACGGCCAGGAAGGTGCAGAAGGTGAGGCTGAACTGGATGTAGTCGATCACCGCCTCGAAGCTTTGGGTCAGCAGCAGCAGCGTGACGATGGCGAGCTGAAACAGGATGGCCGTCGCCGGCACGCCGGATCGCGTGGTGCGGGCGAAGAAGCGCAGCGCCGGCATGTCCTCGCCGATCACCATGGTCACGCGCGGCCCGATCCAGACCATGGCGCTGACGGCGGAGACGAGGCCGATGCAGATCAGTGCAGCCACCACCCGGCCGCCGGCTTCGCCGAATATCTCCCGGCCCACGACCTGCGCCACGTTGATCTGGCCGGCCATCTTCTCCATCGGCGTCGTGTAGAGGAACACGGCGTTCAAGGCCACGTAGAGCACCATCACGACCAGGGTGGCGACGAACAGCGAGCGCGGCAGGCTGCGCTCAGGATCGCGCACCTCGTTGATGATGTAGGTGGCCGCGTTCCAACCCGAGTAGGAGTACATGACGAAGACCAGGCTGATCGCGAACGGCGCGCTGAAGATGTAGGTGAGGTCCTGCGCAGACGGCGCGAACGAGATGGGCTGCGGCGTACCGAAGGCGAAGCCGGCCACGATGAAGGCGGCAATCAGCAGCACCTTGATGGCGGTGGAAACGTTCTGGAACGTGCTGCTGTGGCGGATGCCACTCAAGTTGACGAACGACACGATCCAGACCAGCGCCAGGCCCAGCAGCAGCGGCGGCGAGCCGGGGAAGACGCCTTCGAAGTAGCTACCGAAGGCCATCGCGGCCACGGCGATCGGTGCAGCGAACCCGACAGTCG
>CAVWOY010000026.1:0-244364 GCA_963756735.1 uncultured Alphaproteobacteria bacterium | reverse complement strand
GGCCAAGGTCAATTCCGTCTCCGCAGCTTCCACCAGGCTGAGGATGGCGGCTGCGATCGAGTCCGCTTACCCCTCAACTCCGGACATGTGCGACCTCCGCTCGAAAGGTCTCACATGTGCCAGGAACAGACATCCAGTCCTGGACTGTCTTGATGGAACGCCATTGACCCGCGGGCGTCAGCGGAACCGGTGAAAGGACATTTTCGCGGAGACAAAGCGCCCGATACAAAAAGGAATGCGCGATCAAGGAACGATGCCGCTGTGCAACTCTCCAAAATTCGCACGGCGACATCGTTCGGTTTGGGCCAGTTCACTCCGACTTAATGCCGGCGGCCTTTATGATCGGCGACCACTTCTCGATTTCTGCTCTTTGCAAGTCTGCGAGCGCGGCCGGAGTCTGATTGTGTACGGGCGGCAGATCGTATCCCAGGTCGGAGAGGCGGTCACGAACTGCGGCGTCGTTGAGCGTCTCCCTAACCGCCTTGTTGATGGATTCGATGACGGCCTTGGGCGTGGACTTCGGCGCCCATAGTCCATGCCACACCGACATCTGCAAATCCGCAAAGCCTTGCTCAGCCGAAGTCGGAATGTTTGGAGCCTGGGGCAGGCGGCCGGGGCCAAGCACCGCGAAGACCTTGATCTTACCTTCGCGCAACTGGGGCAGAAGGATCGAGGGCTGGTTGACCAACAGATCAACGTGGCCGCCAACAAGGTCCTGGAGCGCGGGACCGCCTCCGCGGTAGTGCACGAACTGCAGCGGCGCATCCACGACCTTCTGCAAGTGAGCGCCCATCACGTGAGAGGGGCTGCCGACCCCCGGGGTGGCAATGTTTGCCTTCTGCGCGTTGGCCTTGAGCCAGGACACCAGGTCCTTGAGACTGTCGACAGGCAGGGACTGCTTGCCGGCAATGAGCAACTGAGCGGACGGGAGCATGGCGACCGGCTCGAAGTCAGTTAGCAGATCGTACTGAAGCCGAAAAATCGCGCTGTTGAGAGCATGCGTTCCAAGGAAGCCGATGCCAAGCGTGTATCCGTCCGCCGCCGCACGCGCAACCCGCCCAACCCCGATAGTTCCGCCGGCACCACCACCGACGTTCTCAATCACCAACGGCTGGCCGAGCGATCCATGCATCCTGTCGCCCATTACTCTTGTAAGAACATCCAACGGGCCGCCAGCTGGGAAAGGCACAACAACCGTGATGGGCCTTGTTGGGAAAGTGTCTGCCGAGGCTAGGTCAGGAAGGGTTGCGAAAGCGGCCAATGCTGCAACCGCAAGGAAGGCTCTGGGTGCTGGCATGATTGCACTCCCTTATACGTCGTTTAACTCATTAGCAGTCTGCGTTGCGTTGATAGCTGCGCTCGCGATATAGGAGAAGTCCCTATCTTGCTTTGGCTCCATAGGATCCAGGCTATGGTTCGCAAAATCAATTGGGACAACCAGTTCGGTCGGCGCATACGACTGCGTCACCTCCACGTGTTCTTCACGGTCGTGCAGGCGGGCAGCATGGCGAAGGCTGCGACCCAGCTCGGTGTCGCGCAGCCCACCATCTCTGAAACGATCGCCAACCTGGAAAGCAGCTACGGGGTGCGGCTGCTTGACCGCAACCCGCGCGGTGTCGAGCCCACGATCTACGGATCCGCGCTGCACAAGCGTTGCCTCGCGGCCTTCGACGAGCTGCGCCAAACGGGCCCTGACATGGTGCATCTCGCCGACCCGAAGGCCGGCGAACTACGGATCGGATGCCAGGAGTCCCTGCTGGCGATCATGCCCCCCATGATTAGCAGGTTCTCGCGGCTCTACCCCAGGGTCACGCTGCATATCGAGGACGTTCCCTTGCCTGCCGTGCAACTGGCGGAGTTGCGCAATCGAAAATACGACTTCGTGCTGGCGCGCATGGTGCGGCCGTTCACGGATGAAGACATTCACGTCGAAACGCTTTTCAACGACCACGTGGTCATCGCTGCATCTGGGCGGAGCCGGTGGGCCAGACGCCGCAAAGTCGATCTCGCGGATCTTGCTGAGGAGCCCTGGACACTGACGCCTCACGATTCCTGGGTGTACTCACACATCGCGGAAGCATTCGAGGAACGCGGGCTGAAAATGCCGAAACCAACACTTCTCACCCTGTCGGTGCCTCTCCGCTGCAATCTGCTTGCCGACAGCAATCACATTACGGCATTCGCCAAATCGGTGATTAGGCTGCAAGCGCCGCGATATGGCCTCAAGGCACTGCCCGTGGACTTGCCGCATAGGCCGTGGCCGGCCTTGGTTATTACGCCGCGGAGACGCACACTGAACCCTCTTGTTGGAAGGTTCATCGAGTGCACGCGCGCGGTTGCTAAGACGATGAAGGTGTAGACATCCATGTGCGCTTGTCCGAGCTGGCGCATGCCGTCTCGATTCTTGTTGCAGTTGTCCGAGTTGGGTCAGAGTCGGAAGAACCACACGCCTCGCAGGCACGTCAGCTTCAACCCCGTAAGCCGACCAAACTGGTCTCTCAGCTCAACGGTGAGTTCGTGCGCTTGCCCTCGATCGGCTCTCGTCAGCTGTCAAGCAACAACGGACTACCGGACGCGGTACAACCAGCGGCTGCTTGTGCGATCAAAGACTTAGCTGTACCGTATTTCTGTACCGAGTTTGATCGCCGAAGGGCCCCACGTGCTGATAGGCTACGCGCGCGTTTCCGCAATTCATCAAAATCTGGACCGCCAGCTCGCCATGCTTAAGGCGGCGGGCTGCAAGCGGGTGTTCCGTGAAAAGCAGTCGGGTCGCGAGGGAATGAAGCGGCCGGAACTCGAGAAGGCAATTGAGGCACTTGGCTCAGGCGATGTGTTGGTGCTGGCGGAGTGGGATCGCGCGACCCGCTCGATGCTGGATGGCATTCGCATGATAGAGCGGGTTGCGGCGCGGGGAGCGACCTTCAAGGCCCTCGATCGGCAGTGGTTGGACCTCACCACCCCGCTCGGCAAAGGCATCTTAGCCTTTCTGTCGGCCCTGGCTGAGGACGAGCGCAGCCGCATCCTCGCTCGTGCCAATGGCGGCCGAGCTGCCGCCAAGAAACGTGGCGTCAAATTCGGTCCGAAGCCAAAGCTAGCCGCGCATCAGGCACGCGAGGCTGCCAGGATGGTCCGTGAAGGCCAAAGCCTACGCGCCGTGGCCCATCACTACCATGTTGGCCATTCGACCATCGTGCGCGCGCTGCATCGCCAATAAATTGGCACTAGCGTCCTTCGCCCACCACTACGAACGGGGCCCACTGGGACGGATGCGCCTCGTAAACCGCGCCCTTCTCATGTGCCACAGCCTGCTGTGAGCACACATCATCTGGTAGGGATCAGCTGAATTTGCCATGCCATTGGCCTTGCCAACATCTGCTCAGCGACTGCGGTTTGGCGGAGGGCTCAACGTGGCTACGTGGCTTGAGGGAACCGAACCTGAATCCAGGAGTTCAGGTACCAGATGGCCCACGTGGCAATGGAGGGCCACCAGCCTTTGATCCAAGTCAGAGGAACCCATGGGCCTAGATCAAATAGGCATCGCCCTCAGCGGCGTCATCGCGGTCTGGCTTACGCAAGACAAGCGCGAAAGCTGGCGACGATGGGCGTGCATCTTCGGGATGCTTGGCCAGCCGTTTTGGTTCTACGCGACATGGAAGGCCGAGCAATGGGGCATCTTCGCTCTGTGTACACTCTACACCTACGCATGGGCACGAGGGGTCTGGACACATTGGCTCTGCCCCTACCTTCAGGCCAGGAGGCGTCCGGGTCGGGCCGAAGCGCGTAGGTTGATGCCCCAGGCCGGAAGCATGGCTCAGCAGTCGCGATAGGAATCATAGCGCCGAAGGCTGTTTTCACGCACCCAGGGTCAGATTCGGACATTGCTACATGCTGCAGTTCGCTGCGTAGTCATCCTTACTGGGCATCCACCCGTAGCCAGGTGGAGCTGGGTCGGCCTAGCCAGTTATTCTCCCAATCGCGCAGTACCTTCAACTGATTGTCAAAGTAGCCGTCGTTGATCCATCCCCAGCCAAATCTATCACCGCTACCGATATGTAAGCCCAGGAGCCAGATCTGCCGGATTGCGACGAACACGGCCATGGCGTCCACATCAGCGGGACCAAGTGTGCGTCGCCGCATGTATCCTTTGAGGAAGGCACGACCCATTGCCTCGATCCGCTCGGTGGTGTTCTGACGAATTGCAAAAGCCCGGGAAAGACGGCCAAATCGTAGGCGCGATAGCCCCAGCCGCAGCAGTCGAAGTCATAGAACGTGAAAGCACCATCCTGCTCGCAGGCGTTTCGCCCATGAAAATCGCCATGGCAAAAACCGATCTCGAGGTCGAGCCATTCCCTGTATCCGGTGTCGCAGACGATCACCCAGTCCATTGACGTAGGCGACGTCCTCGGGACGGTGAGCAATCGCGGATGTGAGGAGATGCAACGGTCGCTCCAGCAACTCCGCAAGATCAAGGGCAGGGCGAAGCGGGCGCCCCTCAAAGCTGTCCGTCGTCAGGTGCTTTGCGACAGTTTGAGGCTTTCGTGACGGGAGGCTCTGGCTCGGTTGCTGTTTCAGCTTAGGCGGCTTTTGCTCTGGTGCTGCAATCGTCGTTGTTTGATGGTCTCTCGTTTGATCCTTTCGCGTTGGAGCAGGATGGTTTGGCCGCGTCCGAAGTAGACGTCGGCCGGTGTCAGGTTCTGCAGGCTTTCGTGGTAGCGCCGGTGATTGTAGTGCTCGACGAAGCGGTCGATGTGGGCTTCGAGATCGCCGGGTAAGTAGTAGTTCTCGAGCAGGATGCGGTTCTTGAGCGTCTGGTGCCAACGTTCGATCTTGCCCTGGGTCTGGGGATGGTTGGGCGCACCGCGTACGTGCCCCATGCCGGCGTCTTCGAGCCATTTCGCCAAGTCGCCCGAGACGTAGCTGGAGCCGTTGTCGCTGAGCAATCGTGGTTTGTGCACGACGCGCGCTGACGCGCAGCCAGATGCGGTGAGCGCCAGCTGCAGGGTGTCGGTTACGTCGTCGGCCCGCATGGTCGTGCAGAGCTTCCAGGCGATGATGTAGCGCGAGAAGTCATCGAGGATGGTCGACAGATAGAACCAACCCCAGCCGAGCACCTTGAGGTAGGTGAAGTCGGTCTGCCAGAGCTGGTTGGGGGCTGTGGTCTTGTCCTTGAACTCGTCGGCTGCCTTGATGACGATGAAGGCCGGGCTGGTGATCAGGTCGTGGGCCTTGAGCAGCCGATAGACCGAAGATTCTGAGACAAAATAGCCCTTCGTGTCGGTGAAGCGGGTGGCCAACTCGCGCGGCGACAACTCCGGCACGTCCAGCGCCATCGCGACGATGCGCTCGCGGACATCATCAGGGATGCGGTTCCAGACGCGATCCGGCCTGGACGGCTTGTCTTCGAGCGCTTCGGGGCCGCCGGCTCGATACCGGTCGTACCAGCGATAAAACGTCGACGGGCGGATGCCGAGCATTTCCAGGGTGCGTCGGGCCGGCAGATGCGACTGCTCGACGAGGCGGATGATCTCGAGCTTCTCGGAGCCGGGGAGCCTCATGCTTCGTCTCCCCCATCCGCGATCATGCTTTTTTTGAGCAAGCGCAGCTCGAGCGCCTGCTCAGCGACGACTTCTTTCAACTCCTGGGCCTGGCGTCTGAGATCCTTGACCTCGTCGCTGGTGGCAGCGCGGGCGGTATCGCCGGCGAGCCGCCGCTTGCCGGCTTCCAGGAACTCCTTCGACCAGCTGTAGTAGAGGCCCTCGGCAATGCCTTCGCGACGGCACAACTCGGCGATCGAGTGCTCGCCGCGCAAGCCGTCCAGGACGATGCGGATCTTCTCTTCGGCGGAGTAACGCTTGCGCGTCGCTCGGCGGATGTCCTTGACGACCTCTTCCGATGACAGGTCGGTGGCGTGGGATTTCCGTCTCATCTTCGCTCCTTGAGGGCTACGATGAGCCAGAAATCCTCCCTTCCTCAAGCCGCTAAATCTGTCTCACAGGTGCTGATGTGGGACACGATCCTCATTGTTGGCCTGCCAGCCCTCTACATCCTCCTGCCGCAGCTGGTTGCATTAGGACATGGCTACCTTCGCGGACGCGGCTACGTTCCTACAGATTTCGAGGAACGCGTCTTCGCAGATCACTGGCGGATCATTGGTCTCACGGCGCTCTTCACGTTCCTGGCCGGCGAAGTGCAAGGGTTCTTGCTGCGCCGAAACCAGGCAAGACCCTTCGTGAACGCGCCGTTCCAAGCCATGATCGCCGAATTAGCACATAAGGCCGGGTTGCCTTACACGCCTGCGGTGATCTTCATCCCACAAGGGCCGGTGAACGCCGCCGCAACGAAGAGCACGTTCTTCGGTGGAAAAGTCCTCGTTATGGGCGACATCTTACAGCGCCTGGATGAGGGCGAGACGCGAGCCGTGTTTGCGCATGAGATCTCGCATCTCGTCAATCGTGACATCTGGGCAATGCTTCTGCTGCGCATCGGATCCGGAGGCATCGCCTGGCAAAAATGGGGGCTCGTTGTCGCCACAGTGATCACTAGCTATGATTACGTCTTAAATACTGCGCGCACGTTGCAGTTTGCTTTCCCCGGTGAGCTTGTCTTCCTAGGTGTCGCTTGGGTGATCACATGGCTCGTTCACGAGGTGTACAAGCTCGGTGAGATGTCCCATTCGCGCGGCCGCGAATATCTCGCCGATGTGGGAGCAGTCGCCCTTACCGGGTGGGAGAACCGAGCGCGTCTCATTTCGGCGCTGCTGAAAGTCGGTCATGGGCAAACCGGGTGGAGCCCGTTCAGGTTGCTGCGGCGAACGGGCCAAGAAATATTCATGCCACACCCGCCGATCGCCGATCGGGCGGAAGTTCTTCAGGTCGGCGTTCCGCGAATTAGTGCTGAGGGCAATGCAGTCGAGCAACCGAATGTCCAACCGACACCAGCTTGAAAGGCAGCTTGGGCCTGCGAACGCTACCGTCGCTCAGGTGTTGCACCGATTGAATTTCCCGTAGGGCCGGTCAAGCCTCAGGAGCCGGGAATCCTGAGGAGACTACTCGAATGAGAAAGCTCATCTTGGCGGCAACGATAGCCGCATTCGGCACTGGCATGGTGCTTCCCGCTGCGTCGGTCGTCACGTCCGATGTCGCCTTCGCGGCGCAAAAGAAGAAATCCGCGAAGAAGGGCACCAAGTCTGCGAAGAAGGCCACCAAGAAGCCCAAGAAGGTCACTTCGAGCCCGGAGGCGGTGGGTGGTTAGACCTTCGGGCTAACTTTGCTTCTACCGGGCGGGTCGGCGACCCCGTCTGTGCCGGCGGAATAGCAAGTTCCGCCGCGCCAATTCTCACGCGCCGGCAAACGCTTGCGTGGTTATCCACAGGCACGTCAGGCGTCCGTCGCAACCATCTCTTCGACGTCGCGTTTTCTCATCAGACACGAGCGCAGCCCCCTTGCCCCCCATACGCGCTCTGTCAGCGATGCTGCGGGCTCTTCGCCGAGTGTGCGTTAGTAATGCGTCAGTGTGCGTAACGAAGAGCCCGCTCCCCTTGAAAGCCGCGCCCTCTCCCTACAGGAGCAGCCTCGGCTCCGCCCGCATCACCCAGTAGCCCGCCCGGCGAGGCTACTTCTTCCGACAAAGCGGCAGAACCCGTTGGCACCAATTTTCGGAATCTGGCTCCGTGTGACCGCGCAATTTTGCGCACGCAATACACTCCCTCATGTTCGCCTTTCTTGCACAACACTTGTTTGTCGTGCAGTCGGCAACGGGACACTGAGCGTCCGCGTCAGAGACGCCACCAACGGCGAGCACGAGCAACGTTGCTGCAATCACAAGCAAGACTTTCATGGCAATCCTCCCACACGACAATTGACTACAACCCACACGTCATAACGGACTAACTACCCTGACGAGTCGCGCATAGGCGTTGCGAGGCCGCAACGCCTTGACCGAATTTGTTGAAGCCGCTTGCTGCACTCGCCGAAACACCGCATGTTTTTTGTCGGGAAGGATGCTAACCCGTGCGCTCACGAGAGCGGTCGCGCTCCGATCAGGGGCATTGGGTCGGTCTCCTTCCCACCACCGCAACATCTTCAACAACCGAACCCCGCGACACCGCTCAACGGCGCGCTCCGCGCGCCACCACCCCGCCAAAATCCGTGATGCACACGGCATCCAAAATTCGCAACCTCCCTTTCCAAAATCCGTGCGCTCCCTTTCCAATCTTCGTGACTGACCGCGCACGCCCTTGCGCACTAGGCGCACGTGATACACTGACGACATGACGGATACCGACAACAAGAAGCTCGACCAGATCATCACGATGCTTGGCGATGTCATCAGCGTCTTTGGTACGCGCTTCGACAAGATCGAGCGCGACATGGCGACCAAGGAACAGCTCGCCGGCTTGCAAACGCAGGTGAACTCCATCGAACGCCAGTTGCGCGAAACGAAGACGGACGTCCGCCTCGGCAACCTCGAAGAAAAAGCCTTCGCCTCGCGCAGATAGCCCGCTTGACATAGGTACACGCGAGGACAACATTAACAGTGACGGTCGTCGCTGTTGGTGAGTTGAGTGTTCTCCCGTGCCGCCCAGAACTCGGCACCCACGCTCCTCCCGCAGAGACCAGTCGATGGCTGTCACGTCCTCAACAAGTGTGGAGGCGGCATGACACCACCCGAGAGTCACCACAGCCCCCGCTGAAGAGCGAGGGCACGGTTCGCCGGTCGAGCTCGAGCACTGTGATCACGCGACCGGCCGATCGCACGTTCAACCACAACATGACATACACCAACGAGGCTACGCGCCTCGTGCAGTAGCCCGGCTCTGCTGGGCACCAATCGGAAGTGATGACGAGCCCCGCTTCATGTTCGCATGGCGGGGCTTTTCACTTGCAGGCCCGCCGAGCACGCGCCTTCCAATTTCCGTGATACCGACGTGCTAAACTCTATCTATATGCGCGCCCGCTTCGGATCACTTTCTCTGCTCATCATTGTTGGCGTCATCGGTGCTGCGGCTGGCCTTATCTCCACCTATGCACCCAGCGCGTCGGCCGAACCCGCAACGTCAGCAACATCAATTGAATACGCCGAATACCGCAACGACCGCTGGCACTACTCGCTGGCCGTGCCGTCGGACGAGGATTTTGGGCAATTTCTGTCCTATGCGTTCGCGTACCTTTGCCGTTCCACTAATCCCTTTACACTTGGTCGTGGCAATTCACCGACTAGCCGCGGTCGCCCGAGTCCGGGACGGGCGCTAACATCTTCTCGCGCGCCTTGTCACCGACTTCGCGCAGCAAGCGGCCCGCAATTTCCTGCACTGCCATCAGGGCGCGCTCAGCCTGACCCCATTCCTCGTCCTTGAGAGCGGCAGCCGCCGCGCTCATCGCTTCCAGGCCCTTGTGAGCCTCTTCGAGCATCGTCGGCTCCTTTCAGTTCTTTCTTATCTCCACGCCAGGCGCCTTGAAGACCGTGTTGTGCTGACTGTCCCAGTACAGGTAGCCGAGCACGCCCACCCCGACGATCAAGGCACCGATGAGCAACGATTTACTGTCCATCTTTTGTCCTCCAGCTTCGTTATAGCTGAACGCTTCTGGACAGTTTTCGTTGCACCCTGTTCGAGCCCCGCATCTTCCGGACAATCTTGCAAACCCTGATGAGGCTCCACAAATAGAGATCGGTCAACGCATCTCGGAGCGAGCCATGCATGACATCCTCAAGATCCTCAGCGACCGTTCTGCCGGCGATCTGGCCGAGCTCGATGACAACGAACTTCAAAGATTCGAAACGCTGTGTGAGAACTGGCGAACGCTCGCCGAGGCTGAACGCGCCCGCCGGACGTCACTCCCCGGTTCAACCGGCGGCACCGAGTGAACGCGCACATAGAACGGGAACCACTATACGCAGACGGCGCTCCCAAATTTGTGCGACCTCGTTTCATCATTGCTTCCGCAGCCCCCGACTCGGCACTGGAGTTGGAACCCGCCAACGACAACCCGGCGCCAATAGAACTCCCCGCAACAGGCACGGAATAGTTCGCTCAACTGCGCCGCGCGCCGAGCGCGCATGACCCAAAATCCGTGAGCCGCGGGCCGTCACCCAATCCGTGTTCTTCCAACAGCGCGGGCAGCGAGGTGAACGAATAGCGCCTCGCAAATTCCTGCAAGGCCTTGACCGATGGAAGTGCGCGAATTTCCAGAGAAGGACAGCAAATAGCTGCTCAGGTCGAGTCGGGCACCTGCTGTCCCACCGTCGCAGATGAGGCGGCAGGAGCGGCTTTCACCGACGCTTCCTGCGCAGTGCCCGGGGCAATGGTGGCTGCGACATCGGCGGCCATCGTTTCCAGCAAGCCGATCTCATCGTCTTTCAGGGTACGCGGCTCGGAGTCGAGGATGCAGAGCGCCCCGATCACAAGACCATCGACGCGCAGGGGCGCACCGGCGTAAAAGCGCACGCCCCACAGCTTGATCGCCTCGTTGTCGGCAAAACGCGGGTCGCGCTGGATATCCGGGACCACCAGCGCCTCGTCGTCGCCCACAACATAGTTGCAGATCGCGTGCTTGCGGTCCATTGACAGGAGCGTCCCGTCATCATCGGTGACGGCTTTCGGGAACTTTCCACTCTGTCCGACGAAGTATTCGCGGTCCTTCTCGATCGTGGAGATCACGGCAAGGCTGGTGTTGAACACGTCGGCCGCGCGCTTGGCGAGCGCATCTAGATTTTCACGCTTGTCGCCCTCCAGTACTCCGGTTGCTGTCAGCGCATCCACCCGCGTTGCCTCGTTGCCAGGCAGCGAGGCTTCTTGGACCGCCCTCGCTTCTTCTGGATTGACAATACGGTGAATACGACGAACCGCCTCGTGAACCGATGTCACGATTGCATCGGCTTTGAGCGCTTCGACGGATTCGTCCGTCAACAGCTCCGGCGGCGCGTTCCACAAGGCGAGGACGATCCGCACATTCGGCCACCGTCGTCGCAGCCGCCGGCAGCCGTGGCGGGCGGCGATGCCCGGATTCGAGGTAAAGTAGCTGAGGCAGACGATGTCCGCGCCTTTCAGGTCGAGCTTGGCCAGATAGTCGGCATTGACGCTTGCAGCAGGTTGAAAATCTGCGGCGATCCCTTCCATGCCGAGCGCATGGGAGAGCATCTCGCCGGCAAGGGCATCGATTTCCCATTTGCCTCCGATGCAGAGGACCGCAGGCTTTGTTTGCGCACCAAGGGATGATGGGTATTGATCCTTCAGATCGTCAAGCAGCGCATCCATTCCGGTTGCCAGACGCAGGCGATGCTCGGCGCTCGCGTTCCGGAGATGCTCCTCGCTTGCCAGCCGGAGGACCGCAATGCCGATTGCATCATAGAATGATACGAGCGAAGATTTTTCGATCTCAGTCGTTGCAATCTCGAAAGCTTCGTCGGCATCGTTTGCGATGAGCCGCTGATAGATGCGTGTGGGAACATCCAGCGCCGGCGTAGAGCCCAGCATCGTGTCGAGGAATTGAAACTGCGGCAGATTGCGGCCGAGGACGAGCAGACAGACGGTGAGGGGCGTGGAGAGGATGAGCCCCACGGGACCCCACAGCGCTGTCCAGAATATCGCCGCGACGATCAGTGATAGAGCCGACAGGCCAGTGCTGGAACCGTAGAGGACGGGCTCGACAATGTTGTTGCTTGCCAGCTCGAGGATGACAATCAGCACAACGGTCCAGAGCAGCATGCTCCAACCGCTGTCGACGGCAAAGGCGAGCGCGATGGGAAAGACCGCAGCAATCAGCGGGCCGATATAGGGGACGAGGCGCATGACGGCAGCCAGGGCGCCCCACAGCAGCGCGCCTGGCACACCGATGATCCAGAGACCGAGAGCGAGCGGCACGCCGTAGCTGGCGTTTACGAGCAGTTGCATCAGCAGATACCTGCTGATGCGCGCGCCGGCCTCCTCGATCGCATCCGTCGAACGGTGGAAATTCCCGCCCAACAGGCGAAGGAACCGGTCTCGAAGGTCGCCGATATCCAACAGTGCCAGAAAGACGAAGAGGAAGATGATGCCGGCGGTAGCCAACGGCTCCAATGACCGCAATACCCACGTAATTGCCTGCTCCAAAGGCGTTTGCTGCGGGGGAACGACTTCGACCCGTTGCGCGCCAACGGGCTTGCGATCCGTCGCCTCGACCTCCTTCTGAACGCGTTCAACCGTTTTCAGCACGCCGTCGAACAATCCAGGCGCTGTCAGACTCTGGCGCAGATCCGACAACTTCTTCAGCATCGTCGATTGATAGGCCGGCAATTCAACCGCGATCGAACGGACCTGTGCACCGAGAATGACGCCTAGTCCGACCAGAGTGCACACGACGAACGCCATGACGAGGCTCGTTGCGAGGAGCCTCGGCAGGCCGCGCCGGACTAGCCACGTGACCGGCGGGTTCAGCGCGAACGTAATCAGGAATGCGATCGCCAGGGGGATCATTATCTCGCGGCCGAAGTACAGGCCGGTAATGATGACTGCCGCCGACACCAAGGCGGCGGCTACTTTCACCGCATCAAGGTCGCGAGAAGGGACTGGATACGCCCCACGAGGCTCCCCCGGGGATGGAAGACCTGGCGCGCTTGCCGCATCTGACATGTTTTCCGCCCTCAGTCTGGCAGGTTCCACTCATGCATTTCGATTCGGATCAGCAGATGCGTGAGCCACCCCCATATGGATTTGGATGAGTGATGCGTGCAACATCCGTAGTCTGACGTGGTTCCTTAACCTCAGGCACTACTTCAACGCCTTCTCAATATCCGCCACGGGCGCTTTAGTGAGCGACTTGCCGATTTCGCGAACCAAGCGACTGCGAACCTCCTTGTGCAGTGCTGGTCTGATCTGTCCCAGGGTCTGCCGATCGACGATGAGCACGAGGGCCGCGAAGTTCCCGCTTAGGGCACGGCGATTGAGTTCGTTTGCCAGCTGTTTCGCGAACGTCGCCTCATCAGTCTCCTGGTCTGGTGACTCCCGTGGACGTTTTCCTGCCGGACCCGCGTTCAGAAGATCGGTAGGCCTAAACTCGCCGTCGGCCGATAGCGATACCTTGTTCTCCTGACCAGAATTGCGGAAGAAGCGCGCACCCGTGCCGTCAGCCACGACAATGAGCGTATTGTGGGGAATCTTGCCTTCGCTCATCGCTCACCTATCCTTTTCCATCTCACCGCTTTGAACGCTCGGCCTCGCATCGCTTCGACCGCCTGGCTCCCCGTGGGCCCAAGGAGAGCACGAAACTGACCGGTGAGCGCTTCGCGCACTGCATCGCCGCCGAAGAAGAAGTCCGGCAATGCTTACGACAATTAGAAGAAGAGGCCCCAGCGAGAATACCGAGTAATAGGCAAGCGCTGCGCCGAGCCGGGCGTCATGGTGCCGGAGCCAATCATTCGCGGCTTTTGTAATGACCGTCCACATCGCCGGCGGCTACTTCTTCGTATCCTCGTGAGCGGCCTCATTCAGGTCGGCAGCAACTTTTTCCTCAGCCTCCTTCGTCCCTATCGGTTCCTTCTTTTTTTCATCGATCACTTTGTCCACGGCCTCATGCATCTCGCGCTTGGCCTTCCCTGACTCACGCTGCAACGGTTTGCCCATCTCGTGCTCCTTCGATCGCTAGAGCTGAGTGAAAAACACGATGGGTTTTTACTTCTTCCACAGGGCTCCCAAAACGAACCCGAGGATCGCGACGCCGGCGAGCGTCACCATCGGCTGCTCCTTGAGCGACTTTTCGACGAACGGTTTGACCTCTTTTGCTATTTCTTGGGCCTTCTCGCCGTACTCGCGCGCTTGCTCGCCCACCCTACCGGCCATCTGTTGCGCGCTATCGGCCGCGCCTTTGATCTGGTCGGTCGCCTTGTCAGCCATTTCGCGAAGTCGGTCCTGCGCAACCTCTGCGGTGCCCTTGGTGTGATCGAGCGGATAGTCCGAACTCTGGCGGGTCATGGAGATCTCCTGTGTCACGGTTAGTGACATAACGCCGAAGTTCAAGGTTTGTTCAGCCAGCTACCATCCTGCATGACCGGCGCTAAAACATCCGGTACGGACCTCGCGTGATTTCCTTCTGACTCGCCCTCCCCGACCACGAAGCCTGGCTCACCGGAAGACGTGGCAGTTCACGGACTAGCCTCTCCCCCAAAACGGGGAGTGGCGGCGTAGTGACACCGGGATTTAACTAACGACGCCAATAGAATGAATCAGCGTGACATTTCTCCACTCGCCAGCTGAGGTTTTTACGCTGCCTTCCGTGGCCCGCACCACGTTGGCAGCCATTCGGGGGTAGTCAGTCCCAGTGCGCGCACCCGCTGCGCTGGGACTGATCCCGACGTACCCAGTGCGGATGGTGCCCATGAAGAAGTACGCCGCACGCGTCGACAACATCTACTTCCTCGCTCACATTGGTCCGACGCTCCGATGGGCCACGGAAGATGCTATCCACGATGAGCTCCCAACCAGCGTGAAGGAGCTGCTCACCAGGCTCGATCAGCTGGAAGCCGGAGTGCGTTCGAGAGACAGACGGCCAGACAGAAAATTCTGACGGTCGTCTATGCAGCGTGATGGGAGCGGCTATCTCCGACCTTGAGACGAAGCGCTGGCGCGCGAATCCTGCGCTCAGGAGAAACGACTAGAGACTACACACGTCAACTCGTTCGCTCTCTCATCACCCGGAAGTAATGCTCGGCGTGCTGATAGCAGTTCTCTGCCTCGATGATATCGCCGTTCGATGTCGCCTCGCGTGCGAGCGCGATGTACCGTTCATAGTTCATTTGGGCATTCCCGGCGCCGTTCTGTCGCTGCCGGTTCACGACATTGGTGCGGCTGGCCGGCGGTTGTCTTCGCGGCGGCCTCTGGTTCCCGGTTCGGGTTCCATTCATTCAGTGATCTCCGGTGTGCGCGTCAATTTCCCCGCTGGCGCTGGGAAGGCCCCAACACTTTCGTTCCCAAGTTCAAGAGATGTGTGCCAGCTCACTTTGAAAGGAGCCTCGAGCCCCGCGGCGGCACATGAAGTACTTAAGCATTCAGTCTCGATTCGCAAGCAGCGACGATCCGATTTGCGCCCCGCTTCACCGACTAGCCACGCGGCAACGCCACCAACACTTCACTCTTCGCCACCACCGCAACATCCACCGATCTCCACAGTACCGCGGTCACACCTCTCATGACTGAGAAGTCGTGCTGCCCAGCGGCCTCGGATGAAATGGGCGCTGTTAGCGTGCCGTCCGCAGACAGCGCCCACCTTATTCGCGCGAGACGGCTCTCAGACCATCTTGCCAGAATCTTCGTCATCTCATCGAAGGAGAACGCGCGCAGCGTCTCGGAGCGCACATTGCCGCGCGAAGCGACACTGAGAGAGAGCACCGTGGCGGTCTCGTCGTCGGGTGCCTCGCAAATGGCAACGATATCGCGCGACCCGAGCGTCCAATAAAGTTCTTTGATAGTCGCGCCGGCCTTTGTAGCCATTTGCTTAAAAGCGTCAGCCCGTTCGATGGTTTGCTTGACGTTCTTGATGCCCTGATCGCTGAAGGTGGCGAGGACAACGAAAGTGGCCATAGGAACCTCCGTGTGTTGGCCCCCAGCCGATAGCTCCACCTTACTCTGGATTGCTGCCGCAGTATATCGCCGGCACGAGGGACCGCTCACCCCACCTTCGTCCATTCATCCTTCGCGGTACACTTCTCTCAGTCCCTCCGTCCCGCACTGCGGTGCTCGGCTGTTCGAGCATCGCTAGCAAGACGGAGACGTTCGATGACAAAGCCTTCGCGCGCCAAGCGCATCGCCGACCTCAACGACAAGTTCCGCAAGGGTCTGGCCAGCGGCCGCGTCCTATATGACGGCCGGCGTCAACGCCAAAGGTCACGACTTCGTCGTGGAGGCGCTCATCAAGGTGATCGCCTTCGACGACTTCAACGCGGACAACGATCCGCACCGCGAGCACGACTTCGGCTCGTTCGAGCTCGAGGGCGAGAAGCTCTTCTGGAAGATCGACTATTACGATCTCGCGGGAGAGTTCGGGTCCGAAGACCCGACCGACCCCAAGAAGACGCTGCGCGTCCTCACCGTCATGCTCGCCGAGGAGTACTGAACTCCTCGCCTGCCCCGCGCTTTGGCAACACGGCGCGGGGCTTTCTTCCCTTGCTTATCCGACGCACAGGGCCGTGGCAGTTCACCGACTAGCCATACCGCCAACGACAATCCCCACTAGTCGAAGCCATCTGACCGCGCTTGTGTGTATGATACGTTCGGAGAATGCGCAGTTGGATCGAGCGGCTCAAGAGCAGGGCGTCGGTTATTAGGCGGGACGCCGTTGCTCTCTACCTAGCAACGCGCGATCCGCGCGTCCCTTGGTACGCGAAGGGCCTAGCCGCTCTGATTGCGGCGTATGCGCTCTCTCCGATAGATCTAATTCCAGATTTCATCCCTGTTCTCGGGTATCTGGATGAACTCATTCTTCTGCCGCTCGCGATGGTTGGAGTAGTGCGCCTCATCGATCCAGCCATCATGGCAGAGCATCGCGCAACGGCGAGCCAAAGGGCCGAGCGGCCGACAAGCAAAGTGGGCGCAGTCCTTATTGCAGGTATATGGGTGCTTTCTGTCGCAACTTCTCACATGGTGGCTTCTCCGCTGAACTCCCCGCCGCCGGCGCTCAACTCCCTAACGCTCGCACTTCATCCAATATCCGTGACGTGTGCGACCTACAGAATGCGTGAGCTGACAGCCACCAATTTCCGTGCCCTTCCAACTCGTGATGCACATCACGACAAATGCTCGAAGTTCATTGTTCTCTTCTGTTGCATGCGCTCCTCGTGTCTTTGGATTGCCACAGACCTTTCTTCGCTTTGACACAGACTCTCTCTACCCCAAGCCAGAATGAAACACGCTGACACCTTTTGTGATCCCCGCAACTGGAACTGACTGTCCTCATTCTCCTTTTACGTAATCAGTGCGCGTTTGCGAGAGGGAGCGAGCATGCTGACCAAGCAGTGCTGCCCGCACACGGGAGTCCTGAATTTCTTCAAGGACATAGAGCCATTTTTCTCTATCGGCTCCATTGTCGAGACCGCGCCGTCTAATTACGTGTGGCGATGTCATCTTATGGATCATCGCTGCGGGATAGCGACTGACGTCGTGAGCGCCGAAGCAAATCTGAGAAAGGCGCTGCAGATGTCGGGCATGTTGCCGAGCCAAACATATGCTCGGCGCGAATTCCCTCGCGCTGCCTAGTAAGCTAGGTCGCCGGGCATCAGTTTGGCCTCCCCACCGACTGCGCCGCCACCACCAACGGCATCGGGGATTTTTATGCGCGCGTGTTCAAAGGCGAGCGCGGCGAATTCCAAGAACTCTGCGTCGACGACGTATGCGTCACGCGCGATCAATTTGCAGAAGTGTTTGGAAATCAAAGTGCGGCCGCCGGCACATCTGCTGACGGACAGCAACCTCCCGCGCCGGCGGCCATGCCTGCATCGGCCGAAGCCGACGGCATAGGCGATACCAGCACTAGCACAGTGTCTGAAAGCGTACCAATCACATCGGGCACATCAACAGCAGCAAATGACAATCAACCGAACACTGATCAGATCACGCCGCCTGCGGAAGACGTTGTCGACAATATCCCAGCGGACGACATTCAATTAGTAGAAGACACGGCACAGGAAGTGGCAGCCGAACCGGCTCCCTTACCAGAAGCAGCGAACGACAACTCCCCTGTCGAACCACTGCCCGCAACAGGCACCGATCAATGATGGGCTTGGCCTCAGAGGTCTCTCGGCGCTTTGAACATCACATGTGTCTTTGATCTGTATCCAACACCGCAAGACATTGTTCAGTGGCTACTTGACCGCGCCTGCTGCCTTGCGGGCGTCGCAGTACGCTTTGGCTCGGGCCTTTGAGTTTCCGAACGCCATACTGTCCCTCATGCACGTCGAGTATTTGCCGTCGAGGCAGATGGTCTTAGTGACGCCGTTGGCGCCAGTAAGCGTCCGCGTAGGCCCAGGGCATGGCTGCGCATGCGCTTCAGAGATCGCGACAACCAACAGCAACGGCGCTGCGAACCCAAGCACGACTTTCATGGCAATCCTCCCACCTAGAGATTGACTACAACCCGAAGGTCATAACACGGACTAACTATCCATGACAAGTCGCGGTACCACCGAACTCCCCGCCACCGGCACCGAGGGCTAGGGTCCAAGACCGAGCCACCAATCACCGCTCAACCGCGCGCTCCGCGCGCCTGCTCCCAATCAAAATCCGTGATGCACACGGCATCCGAAATGCGTGAGCTACCCCATCCAGAATTCGTGCAGTTCCCTTCCAATTTCCGTGTGCTGCAACATCCAACACGCGTGCCTTTCCTTTCCGCAATCCGAGACCTGACCGGGCGGGCTGCTAGTCTTTGTCCGTCGCCGCGAACGTCCGCAGCATGTCCTCGGCCGCTTTCAGCTCCACCGGGTCCTCGTTTGCAAATCCACCGGCCGCTTTCACTTTTTGGAACAGCGCCAGCTTCTCGGCGGGCGATCCCTGTATGTGTCCCATGAAAATCTCGGCAACGCTCTTGCGCTTCGGCTCTTTCCGCTTCCCCAACATCGGCGGGTCTCCGCTACAACCAACACAACCACTCTAGCCCATCTCTTTGTTAGCCGTCCCCCAACCGACGCGGCGACCAGTCAAGGGAGCGCATCAAGCGCCGGTTACCCTCGCGGAACACGAGAAAGCTTCGTTCATCGTGGTAGACTTGGTGAATATGAAAATTGCACGCATGGTCTTCGGGCTCGTGCTTGCCTTCTTCGTGGTTGGTCTCGTCGGCAAGGGCCTGGCCTTCGCGATCGGTATCGCCGGCTCTTTGTTGATCTCTCCCGACAACCAGACGGCACACGATGACCTCGACGCCGCTGCCAACATCTTTGGACTTCTTGGCGGCCTTTACGTCGCTTCGCGCTGCTACCGATGGATTACGCGGGAGCCGCACTCCGATGCCGACGCCGCACCAGCCCGTCAATAGAACCTCCCCGCACACAGGGCCCACATGCAATTTTCACCCGGCCATGTTAGGGTGCATACGTGCTTGTGGGCGCAAGCCCTGTTCAGCTAACACCAACTGGTAAGCTGAAAAGCAAGCACACGAGAGCGCCGCCTACGGGCGGCTTTTTCGTTCCGTCAGTCGCTTTCAAGATTGTCAGGCGCAAGCCGCTGACCACCATCAAGGAGAACTTTGGACCCACGCATGACGCTCCAGAGTGTGATGTTGCCGGTTCCGACACGTCGCAAGATACCGCGGATTTTGTCCGGCCGCGGGCCGACGATGGCAACCAACCCCCAGTACTCGACTTCCTTCGCCGCCCGCATGCCATCCGCGCCAACCTTGCCGATGGGCTGCCAAATGCGACGATATTCTTGGACAGTCCCCGACTTCCGAATGACCTCAAGCGCCAACGGCAACAGGCGGAACTTCAACATCTGCTCGGGCTTGCTTCGCTCCCGCTCGGCCGAGTAGCGAAGGTGGTGCAGCCCTTCGGCGTTCAGCACAACCTCACCACCAAAGTACGGACATCGCACAGTCGGGTTGCGCTCGAAGAGCTCCTTTGCTCGATCCCGAAGGCTGCGATAGTTCTCGCGGAACATAAAGTCGGGCGATTGTAGCACGCAGCTCCCCAACCAGCTCAGTCCCGCCCCAACCTGCACCCTCCACGCACCCATGCTACACTTCATCCTATATGAAGGTCGCACGCGTCGCCCTCGCGCTCGTCATCGCCTTCTTCGTCTTGGGCATTCTGGGTAAGGCCTTTGCTTTTGTCATAAGCACCGCCGGCGCTTCACTCCTTGGTGATGTTCTCCTTGGTGATTTTGCGAGCAGTGACAGGGCCCAGAACAACCTCGACGCGGCAGCCAACATCTTGGGACTTCTTGGCGGCCTTTACGTCGCTTCGCGCTGCTACCGATGGATTGCCGGAGCCCCGCGTCCAGGCGCCACCGACGGACTTGTCAGTGAGCAGACCTGACAACGACATGCGCGCGGCACTCGCGGAGTATGCCCGACCACGATAGTCAAACGCCCTTCACACCCCACGGCTTTCAACACACTAGGCCAGGTCATTCGGCAGAAGTATCCGGAGACTGGCCGCACGAAGGAGCCGCCGCAAACGCGCCCGGGCGTATACCCCGCTCTCAATGACGCGGCCATCACAGTCGCCACGTGCATCGTCCTCGTCGCAGCACCGGCGGCGATCTACTTCCTCGCCAACGAGAAGCTCCTCTCCAGTCTCGCCGCACTCGTCACGGCACTCGGCGCCGCCTTCGCCCCCAAAACCTACGCCGACTTCATCCAACCGAACAACAACTCGCCACCGCCGGCATCAGGTTCGTGACCGAGGTCCTCGCGCCCGCTTAAAACCTCGTTGTCCAAGCAACGAACGTTGCAGCATCCGTGCGCCACTGCGCATCCATAATCCGTGAGAGCGCTGTTCGAAATTCGTGAACTCAAGACGCGTGTTAGGCTGAAACAACAGTCTCAACTATGGCGTCAATCCCCCATGTCTTCCGCGTCCCGCATACATCAAAGGTGCCCAACGCCTGCCCGCACTGCGGCAGTCACGTCGTTCGGCGCCGAGGCACACGCAGGAAGAAGTTGGAGATCGTGCAGCTGTGGCGATGTTCGTCATGCAAAAGAACATTCACGCCCGGCCCAGCTGCGCTGCACAATAAGACGTATCCGTTACGGATGATCTTGGCAGCGTTGACGGACTACAACATCGGGTACTCGCTGGCAGAGACGGCGTCGAGGCTGAGAAAGAAAACCAACCGCACCGTCTCTCCTTCAACTATTACGACATGGTTGGACGACTACAAACAGCACTGCACCTATCGGCGCTTGCGGGCCGACGGTCTCCGAAGATTTCCTGCTGAACAAACAATTCGCTCCATCAAGCTTTACCACCGACAGGTCTACGCATACGCGTACCACCGACCCAAGCTCGAATTCGTGCGCAACGGAGCGCTCGACAACAAGCGGCATGGCGACAGCCGCTTCGCAGCCGTCGCGGATTTTCTGGAGAGCGTACCGACCACATGTCCGCACGACCTGTTCCGGAGAGACGACGACCCGAAGGGTCGCGCGTCGCAAGCGGACCCTACCTTTGCGGATGTTTCGCGCATCATCATCAATCGCAAAGAGAATGCCGCAACGCAAACCGCTGCACTCATCATTCCGGCCGTTGGCAACAACAAGCTCCGGCATGAGACCCTGCAGCGGTTCATGCTCGCCAACGACAGCGTGACAGTGGCAGTGGAGATCCCGATCTGGCTCACCGAATTCGACATCGCAGAACTTGAGGAAGAACACGGGATCGAACTTGGGGCGCGGAATGGCAACAGACAGCGCGTCGTCACCGGCCACATCGACTTTCTGCAAGTCCGTAACGGCGCGGTGCACATCCTCGACTACAAGCCGGATGCGCGCACCAACAAGCCGATTGCCCAACTCGCGATCTATGCGCTGGCGCTGACGCGCCTCGTGCGCGGTCTGAAGCTCTTCGACATCAAGTGCGCATGGTTCAACGAGGACGAGTACCTGGAATTTTTCCCTCGCACTCTTTTGCAAGGGAGTAGTGGCGGCTACCGAGAGGAGAACATCCAGCTCGGGACCCAGCTTCCCGTGAACCCAACGCGAACGAAACGGAACCAGACGGGATCGAAAATCATGGAAAAACAAGGGCCAGCACGCTAGCGCCTTAATTCGGGAGCAAGGGGTCGCGAGTGAAAAAAGAGAAGGGTAGACCGCATCCTTGACTGGTCCAGGGATACACGTCGCGAAATAAATGTTGCACTAAACCGCTACCGCGGTAATTCGCTCAGGATTCTCGAACAGGCCAACCCTCAAATCGGTCGCGGTAGAGACGATCCGGCCGTCAGCCTTCACGACTCCGTCAGCAACGCCCAATGTGAGCCGACGCAGAACCACGCGTTTGAGATCAACCACATACTCTACGGTTCTGATGGTTGGGACGAGCATGCCCCTAAACTTCACCTCGCCGACGCCGAGCGCCCGGCCCTTGCCTGGCGCGCCAAGCCAGCCGAGATAAAATCCTGTCAGCTGCCACAGCGCATCGAGGCCAAAACTACCCGGTATCACCGGGTCACCGCTAAAATGACACGCGAAGATCCAGTCGAGCGCCGGATTGCCGGCAACCTTGAGCGAGGCGACCACCTGACCCTTGGCATGTGCGCCGCCGGTTTCCGAGATTGAGTTGACGCAATCAAACATGAGCATCGGCGGTAGTGGCAACTGCGCGTTGCCGGCACCCAACAATTCTCCACGCCCGGAAGCGAGTAGGGCCTCCAAATCATAGTTTGTTCGCCGTTCGGCCATGGTGCTCGTCGTTCTCTTTTGGTGATCGAGGCCGTGGCGCTCACTATCGCCTCAACACTTCACGCGAGGGACGGACAGGGGATAGGGCTCAACAGAGCCATTCGCTACATGTCGCACAAGATTACCTTTGCGACATTGGGTTGGCCATCGCCATCTCGCCGCCGTCGTAACCGCGCGGTGACGGTCATTGGTGCTGCATGCGTGCTCCTCTTCAATGGGAGCTCAAGTCATCGACGCGTTTCGCGACAATTTTGACGCTTCGATTTCTTTCACGTCGAAACCAAGCACGATACGGAACAAGTGAAGCAGATCGCGAAGATAGTTCTTCACTTCGTAGAGAAAAGCCTCCGCTTCACCATCCAGACCGACTACTGTTGGAACGAATTGGATTTGGCCCGTTGCTCGCTTCTGTGCCTCCTTTGCTTTCGTGTCTGCGTCGAGCGTTGCCTCGCTGGAGGCGAGCGTAGATGTCGTGACATTTTAGGAGGCGACGTTGCAACGTCGTCATGTACAGTTCGCAAACGGCGTTCTGGTCTTGCTTGGAAAGTGTGGAGAACTTGATCAGCTCAGCCGTCTGCACAATTAGGCGAGCAACCACTGGGTGTGAGACGCCGTGGTTCGAAACGGTCTGAATGGTCAACTTCACAGGCACGGACATATCCCACAAGGCTTTCTGCTTGACGCCAGAATTTCCTTGAATTCGTCCGCGGGCGCAAGGCGTCCAACGCCTGCATTGCAGATCGCCCACCGCCTAGTGCCTCGCCCATGACGCACACCCCAACCTGCGCTAGAACTAGCCCGCCAGCACGGGGGAGCCTGCCATGCCCGGCAAGATTTTCATCAACTACCGGCGAGATGACGCAATCGCCGCTGCAGGTCGGCTGCACGACCGGCTCGCGCAAGCGTTTGGCCGCCGCAACCTATTCATGGACGTGGACCACATTCCCGCCGGGGTCGATTTTGTCACCTATCTGGAGCGCCAAGTCGCCGCCTGCGACGTGTTCTTGGCGGTGATGGGGCCGCGGTGGATCGACGCGCGCGACGACAGCGGGCAGCGTCGGCTGGATAATCCGGAAGACTTCGTGACCATCGAGATCGCAGCGGCCCTTGCGCGCGACATTCGCGTCATTCCCGTCCTCATAGACGGCGCGAGCATGCCACGGGCCGCGGATCTGCCCGACGCTCTCAAGCCTTTGGCGCGTCGCAACGCCGTTGAGGTGCGCAACACGCAATTTGGTCGCGACGCTGATGTCCTCGTAGAGAAAATTCGGGAGGCGCTGAAGAGCGATGGTGCTGTCCGGCTGCCGTCAGTGCCGTGGACGTGGATTGCAGCCGGCACCGTCGCGACGCTCCTCGTCGCTTACGTGGTCGCCCATAACGCGGGCGTGGCGGTACCTTGGTTCGCTCAGTCGCTAGGAGATCGGGCCCTCATCTCAGACGATGTGCCTGCCACGAAAACGCGACCCAGCGCGGTCGCGGATCCCAAGAGAAAGGCGGACGACGCCGAGCCCCAGCGGCTGGCAATGCTCAAAGCGCAGGAGAATGCCAAGCGCGATCCGGCGCTGTCGGTCAAGCCAGGTTCGGGTGAGAGCTTCCGCGACTGCCCGGACTGCCCGGAAATGGTGGTGGTGCCGGCGGGCAGTTTTACCATGGGCACACCTCCGGGCGAGGAAGGCGCCCGGTACCCCGATAGGGACCAGCGCAAGGTGACAATTGCGCGGCCGTTTGCGGTGGGCAAGTACGAGGTCACATTCGCGGAATGGGACGCGTGCGTGGCGGGCGGCGGCTGCAAGCACAGGCCAGACGACGCCTGGGGTCGCGGCAAGCAACCGGTGATCAACGTTTCGTGGGACGATATCACGCACGAGTTCCTGCCCTGGCAGTCCAAGAAGACCGGCAGAACCTACCGGCTGCTGACCGAGGCGGAATGGGAGTACGCGGCGCGCGCGGGCAAGACCACGCCGTTCTGGTTCGGCTCATCAATATCGGACAGTCAAGCGAACTACCACTTCCCTCGCGAAATCTACGTGGGCGCCCGCGTTGAACCGCGGCGGAAGACGGTTCCGGTTGACAGCTTCGCAGCCAACCCCTGGGGACTCTACAATGTCCACGGGAACGTGGAAGAGTGGGTGCAGGACTGCTACACGGACAACTATGCCGGAGTGCCGGCTGATGGCTCCGCAATTGCATTCGCAGGTTGCGCGACCCGTGTCATGCGCGGCGGTTCCTGGAACGAGCCTCAGGATCGTATCCGCGCGGCGGCCCGCAGCTTTGGCACCCCGCGCCGGGAAACCACCATCGGTTTCCGCCTAGCCAGAACGTTGGGGTCCGTGACGAGTGGGCCGGCGAACCAACTGCGCTCCATGACCCCAACGGGGCGTTGAGGACGTCGGCGGCAGATGACCGAACGCTTAGGGCCTGCGATCTGGCGCTTACTGAGTAATGGTGCCAGAAGGTGCCAAAACTCCTCGCTCCATCATTGAAATATAAGCGAAAAATTTGGTTGCGGGGCTCGATTGTTCAAGCACGTACGTCCGTGGAAGTCCGAAGAGCAGTGTAGCTTTGCGCATGGAGCAACGCATTCCTAATCCGAGAGTCGCAGGTTCAAGTCCTGCCGTAGTCGCCAGGACTTAGCCGGTTTTTCTTAAAATGATCTCTGAAGTCCGGGCAATCCACGGGGTAACAAAATCCAGCTCATGCGTTCCTCCTCTAGTTCGACCGCTAGAACGGCAAAGACCCGGCGCTGCCGCCGGGTCCCTGCGATGCCTTGCGAAGCATGGGCAATGCGCGGCGTCACGGGCGTGGCGCGGCGCAGAACCGACCCTGGTGTGATTTGGTGAACAGTTCCTTAGCGTCATCCACCGGCGCCGCGGCCTTAGTTAGTCGTGCTTCGGTAATGCGTGTCGATCCACCACGGGGCGACACGCACATGGCCGCCAGGTGTACGGTCAACCTTCCGTGTCACGCGGGCCCACGGCTGTCTTCAGTTGGCGTTGTGATAAACGCGATCTAGCGCCGCGTTGCGCCGATCCGAGGAACGGTGGCTGAGCACTGCAATCGTACACTCGTAAGCTGGGAGCCCGTGTCCGAACTCCCGGCGGCAAAGCTCGCCGGCAACCGGCGGCTCCGGTCCGATCTGAACGGCGCGGACTAGTGCAAGCCGGGCCTCGTCATAGCGGCCCTGCTCGAGCAAGCGCTGGATGTTCCGGTAGTCCCTGTCGCTGATGGCGTCAGGACTGTGGTGGATGGGTCCCGCGGAGCGGTGCTCTGTTCCCACCAGCGACAGAACCGCGACCGTAACGAGGATCAGGATCACGCCAGCAACGAGGCCTTTCGGGCTGCGCATGGGGTTGCTCCCTGGATAGTGGAGCAGCGGACCTTATGCCGATTCCTTCTGGCCCCGCGGGCGTCACTGCCGAACTTCTACGCACCATCTTGTGAATATCCGTGGCGCTCTCGAATCGTCCAACATGCGGACGTGGATGTTGGTCGCGGCAGCACCCAGGGGGCGAAGGATGCTCAAGGTTGGCGATGTCGTTTGCCTGAAGTCAGGCGGACCGCAGATGACCGTCTCAGATATCGTCGCTGACGGAGTTCTTCTGCCAATGGTTTGACGGCAACCACGCACGCAACCCAGCTTGCCCAAAGCGGAATCGTCGTGTCACCGACCGTGACCGGCAAACCAGCCACCGCACGTATCAACTGTAGGAGGGCAACCAGTGAAAAGATTGCGCCTGCAAGACGCGAGTAGCTTCCAGCCGTCATGACTGCTCTCCCTTCAGGCCCCAGTTCTTGGCCGAGATCATGCACCTTTCATTTACCCATCCGTAGTACCCCCGCACTGAGTCGAAACTAACGGACGCACCCATGGAAACGAAAGCGCCAGACGGCAAGCCGAGCACGCGAGACATGTGGATGCGTGGGTTGTTCATGCTCCTCTTTATCATGGGCTTCACAGTCGGCCAGTGGCTCTTGAACCTTCTTGCGATCGTGCAATTCGTGTGGCTCCTGTTTGCGCGCGAGCCCAACCAATTCATTGCGGGCTTCGGCAACTCCCTTGCTATCTGGCTCGCGGAAGTCGCACGGTTTCTCACCTGCGCCACCGAGGACAAGCCGTTCCCGTGGAAACCGTGGTCCGGCACAACAGGTGGCCTTCCAGCGCAGTGACCCGCTACGCCCAGAATTACTAACCCGTCATATTCTTCCGGTTGAAGAGCCCCGGTTTTGTCCCCATATTTTAGGCATGCTTGCACCGACGCCACGAAGAACTGACGTAGCGAAGCTGCGCCAGACGGTCTCTCAACTCCTCGACCAGCTCTATACTGTCGAGCACTCGATGGACGTGTTCCAACGCAAAGGTGATCGGACAGAACTCGAGCGCGCGGCCGAGAACTTCAGTGAGATGCTCGGGCATGTGGACACGCTTGGCAACATGATCGCCGAAGCCCGCGGCAAGCAGCGCGCACGTCCACAGGTTCTCGAAGCCGCCGAGTAATGCCGTATCGGAAGCCCTCCCTCAAATCGGGGAGTGGCAGCGCGGTGACTCCGATACTTCGCTCGTAGCTTCAACGCAATGAATTGCCGCGACTTTCTTACCGCACGGTGTCACCCTTCTCGCGGCTGCTTTCCGCGTGACCGCATCCGCGGTGCTGCAGCCATTCGGGGACGGTCAGTCCCGGTGCGCAAGCCCGCTACATCCGATTGCAGGAGCCTTTTGTCGCCCAATCGCCGTTCCATTCTCGCGCTCCCCCAAGGTGATGAGCACGGTGCACCAGGGCGAGGACCGCATCGGCCAGATGGCCCAACGGGTCGATAAGTCCGACGCCCCGGCCGGCTCGCCCTTGTGCGCGGCGACGACGAGCTCGTCGGTATGTGTCGGTTCCTGGGTCAACCCGAGCTTCGAGAGAGAGCCGCCCTGTGCCTTGGCGCGGGTTCACGGCAGGCCTGCACCACGCAGGTCCGCTCGCTCGTCGCCACTTGGCTGTGCCGTTGCCGGGACGACGCACTTCGTCGGAGCTCGATTGCGCCACGACCTACTTGGTGTGACCTGGCCTCAAGTTTACGGCCGCCAGCAATCGGTCGGCGCCCGCCGGCATGTGGATAGCCGTCGCCTGCCTGTGATCGTGGCAGCGGCGAGTTTGGCCTCAGCCGCTCGACGTTTCGGGCGGGTCCCATCCTGGGGACCCGTTTGTTCGCGGCAAAATTGCGCGCTGTTGGCGATTTCGATTTCTCGGGATCGGCAAAATGCAAAGCGGTCCAGCGTGATCTTTGACGATTGCTCGACTGGCGGAACGCAAAACGGTCGCGGTCGATGTGTGCTCGCATGCTTGTCGTCACTGGCGGTCGCGTGCGCCGCGCGTCGGGCAGGAAAGTCGTCTGTCCGCGCTAGCATTTGGTGGGGCAGGCGTATCCGCCCGACCTCGTGGCTGGGCTGCTCTACGCCCCGCATCCCTGGTCCAATGCCTATCGGCCATCCGGCCGTACAACGCCTCCCGGAGACGCTAGTCGTAGCGGGGCGCCGATAAAGCTCGATGCTGTTCGGGAGAGAAGAAGCTGATGAAGTCGTGCGCAAGACGCGAGGTCGGGCGGTTACGCCCGACGCGCGGCACTTGATATATCTGGGCTTTTGGTGATTTGACCCATACATATCATATAAGCAGGGATATATGTAGGGTCCAATCCAACTATACTATCGTCGTTTATGATTAGGACATAGAGAAGAATAGGCAAGTATCTGGCTGCATATCGCACTATGTGCATTTTCCAACACATATTCACCGCTATGTCAACGCGTCCGCCGACTGTTTATAAGATGCATTCTCATGCTGCGTATTGTTACTACTTTGTATTATTAGATGCGTATTCTTATAATGAGTGACCGGCAATTTCTGCCGTTCAGAGCGGAAACCGTTGCCGGTCTAGACCAGCAAATTTTGCCGGTCAGGATAGGCAACACCGGGTCATCCTCTGACCCTTCCCCTTCGCTGTACCGTGAGGTCGAGTTTGTAGAAGCTCGTCCTGCCCAGTCCCCGTTGTGTGACTTCGAGAAAACCAGCGTCCTCCAGCTCGTTTTGGTAGGTGCGTACGCTGCGCTCTGAGGAGCCCATGTCCGCGGCCAGCGTTTGCTGTCCGGGAAAGCAGTAGTCCTTCTCGCGCGCGTACTTGAGCAGCATGGCGTAGTAGAGCTTGGCGCCGACGCTAGGTCCTTGTTGGTCAAGATGAAATTGGGTACCTGCGTGAAGCCATGCAGCGTGACCAGATCGGCTCCGACGATTTCGATGTTGCGGGCAATCTCGTTGAGCTTGGCAGCGATGTGGTCCATAGCTCACGAGCTAATAGGACGACGCACCGCTGCTGGCAGACGTGTCGCCTTATTAGCTAATGAGACCCAGCAGCTCATGTGGGAATTATATGTCGCACGCTCGGTGTCATTAACCGTGACGTGGGGATAACTGCTCAAGCTGGGTCGGCGTTTGCGTTTTTTCGGGTTCACTGCCGGTGCCGAGCATCCAATCTTTTGCCTTCAGCATGAAGTCGGCGAGCGTCTGGCTTTGGCCGACTGCCGTCATTCGTTGCAGCTCGAGAATTTTTCTTGGCCGCGCAACTGTATCTCTTCAGTGCGTCGGACCTGGTCATCAAACTTCTTTTCGAGCTTGTCGACCTGCGCTTCTAGTCGCTTTACATATGGATGCTCGTAAACATCGACATCGCTTGTCGTGACCTGTCGCGACGTGTCACGTCGCTGTCGCGTCTTCGTCGCGTTTTTGCGTGTCCGACAGGTCCTGACGTGTCGCGTCATGTCCGGACGCGTCGGTGTCAGTTTCATGGCGATTGTGGGCGCGTCATTGTCTGTCATGTCGTGCCTTGACGCGACACGTCGTGCACGATGTTCCTGTAGGACTTTGATGTCTGCGATGCCTTTCTCAAGGGAAGCGGGAGCGACAAACCATTCCTCGACGTTGTTGGCGGCAGGCAGTTTTGACGGCGTCGAAGGTGCCGGCTTTGCAGTGACGGAGCAGCTGACGGTGCGACATGACGATGCCGGCCGCGGCGATCGCGGCTTCGAGTTGTCGTACGCTCATGGTGTGAAGGTTGTCGCGACGTGTCGCGTCATGACCGGACGTGTCGGACATCATCTGGTAGTGTATCAGGCGGGGCGGACCGTAGCCGTCGGTTATCCCCACGATCGCGGTCGGGAGGTCTAACGTGTAAGAGCGGTGAGGGCGGTTGATCTTGCCAACTGGCAGTGGCGCATCGCCAAACTAATCGCGGCACGGTCGATGTACCTCAGGAAGCAGACAAACCGGGTGATGAGCCGGCCACGGTAAGTTTGTGCCACGAACGGCCATCATTGCTGCCCTTACACGTGTCTCTTGGCCCGCCAGATACGGACATGACGGCCAGCCCAGTACATCCGCCTGATTGCAAATTGGTAAGCGGCGCATTGGGTTCGTGCTAGTGAAAGCGCATACATTGAAATTCTTGCCTTCCAAATATTCCGGAGGAGCAATCCGTGTGGCGTGCAAGACCAATCTTTATCTCCAGCACGTTCGCCGACATGCAGGCAGAGCGCGACCACTTGCGCACGCATGTGTTCCCGGCACTTGAAGAGCGGCTGCGGCTGCGCCGGCACACGCTCGAATGGGTCGACCTGCGCATCGGCGTAGCGACAGCCTCGCTCGCCGAGGGCGAGGCGCGCGAGTTGCAGGTGCTGAAGGTGTGCCTGGCCGAGGTCAACCGCTGCCGGCCATTCCTGATCGTGCTGCTCGGCGACCGCTACGGTTGGGTGCCACCGCCCGAGCGCATCACGGCGGCGGCGAACGAGGAGGGCTTTGGGGCCGATGTCGTCGGTCGTAGCGTCACCGACCTGGAGATCAGTTTCGGCTTGCTAGACGATCCGGAACAACAGCCGCACAGCTGCTTCTATTTCCGCGACCCACTGCCCTATGCGGACATGCCGCCCGACTTGGCCGCGCTCCATGCCGATGCATTTGCGTCGGACCCGCAGGCTCCGGCGCGAGTCGAGCGCCTGACAGCGCTGAAGCAACGCATCACCGCTGAATTCCCAACAGGATGCGGCGCTACTCTGTGGGTTGGGACCGGGAGCGGCAGCGTGTCACCGGCCTCGAAAACTGGGGCCGACAGGTGCTGGAGGACATGTGGGCCGAACTCGACGCCGAGACGGCAACGAGTGCCGCCGCACCGGAGCCGTCCAGGAGCCAAGTGGAGCGTGATGCGCTCGACGATTACGTTGAGGACCGCGCGCGCGGCTTCGTCGGCCGCGATGCGATCCTGGCGCGGCTCGAGCAGCATGCCGCCTCGCCCATGCGAGAGGGCGCACCGTGGGGCGTGTGCCTCACGGGCGAACCCGGCAGCGGCAAGAGCGCGATCTTTGGCGCGCTGCTGGGCAGGCTGCGGACGGGTGACGCGCTGGTACTGGCCCATGCCGCCGGCGCGAGCCCACGGGCTCCCTCGGTCGACAGCATGCTGCGGCGATGGATCGAGGAACTCAGCGCCGTCCTCAGCGTCAATGTCGGGCTCGCCGAGAATGCCGATCCCGATACCATCGTCGCGACGTTCCGGGCGCTGCTCGCACGCGCGGCGCAGCAACGACGTGTGGTGCTTGCCGTCGATGCGCTCGACCAATTCGAGGCAACGACGCAGGGCCGGCATGTGATCTGGCTGCCACAGGCCTTGCCTGCCAATGCGCGGCTGATCGCGACTGCCATTCCCGGCGAGGCCAGCGAGGCCCTGCGGCAGCGGCCCGGAATTGAGTTGCTGTTGCTCGCGCCCCTCGACGTCGCCGAGGCCCGCGATATTGCGGAAGAGATCTGCGGCCGCTACCACCGCACACTCGAACCGGACGTGCTCGACGCACTACTGGCAAAGCGAGGGGCTGACGGGCCGGCCTGGGGCAACCCGCTCTGGCTGGTGCTCGCTGTGGAAGAGCTGAACCTGCTCGATGCCGATGATTTTGCCGGCGCCACGCGATCCTACTCCGGCGATCCAGTCGAGCAGCTTCGCGCTCTAATGGTCGACGTCGTTGCCGGTCTGCCGGCAGACATTCAAGGACTCTACAACGCTGGCTTCCGACGAGCCGAAGAGCTGTTCGACACCTACTTGGCGCAATCTTTTGTCGGGTTCATCGCGGTAAGCCGTGGCGGATGGCGCGAGTCTGACTTTCGCGTCCTCCTGCCGCGTGCCAGCGGCGAGACCTGGGACGAGCTGCGATTTGCATCCTTGCGGCGCCTCTTCCGCGGCCAGATACGGCAGCTAGGAGCGTCTGGACAATGGGATTTCGCGCACTCCCAGATGCGGGCAGCGGCCCGGCAGCACATCGCGATAATGAATGTAACAGAAGCAGTATTCCATGCCGAGGCGGCTAGGCACCTGCTCCAATTATCACGCGCGGACCCGCTTCGCCAAACCGAGGTCATGGTACACCTTCTAGGGAGCGAAGACTGGGCTCGAACTGCTCGCTTCTACGGTGATACAGAATTGACATCGCAAGAGCTGGACGGGTCCACAACTGTGCTAGCGGAACCACTCATTGATCCAGTCAGGAAGAATGCTGGCCTGCTGCATGTTCAGAAGCTCCTGACAATTTGTAATGAATTGCCGTATGGGGACGAGATCTTGCGGAGAAATTACAACGCGACTGACAGAAGAACTCGATAATAAACTCTATATGCGAGCGTCACTCAATACGAGAAAAGAGCTTCATACCCATACTCAGCGGGCTTTAACGCGACTTACCAAACGAAATCCAACCAATTCAATGTGGCATACGCAGCTAGCGATATCTCAAACTCGTATTGGTGACGTGCTTCGTGCACAAGGCGATCTTGACGGAAGCCTAAAGTGCTACCATGCCGCCTGCGGCAACCTTTTTCATCTCACGCTGGCAGAACCAAGCAACCTTATGCTTCAGCACAACCTTGCGGGGGCGCAAGAGCGAGTTGGAGACACGCTCTTGAACCAAGGAAACCTTTCAGAAGCTCACCCAAGCTACGAAGCGTCAATTTTTGTGAGGAAGCGGTTGTTGGAATTGAATTCCAGAAAATGCAACACGTAGGCGTCAGCTGTCGGTGATGCAAAACAAAATGGGGGATTTATTGTTTGAATTCGGAGATTTAACTGAAAGCTTGCGCAGCTTCCAAGATTCACTGGCAACTATTGGACCATTGGCTACGGCCGAACCAAGCAATCTGCAATGGCAGTATGACCTGGGCATCAGCTACGAACGGATCAGCAAGGTGCAATTGGTGCGAAAGAACTACGCAGCCGCACTCGATGCAATCCGTATAAAACTTGATATAATGTCAAGATTAACCGGGGCGGACCCGGACAATGTCGAATGGCAGAGGGAACTTGCAATCTCATACAATAGAAGCGGTGAAGTATTATTGGAATCTGGAAATTTGGGCGACGCACTTGATTGCTATCAAAGAGCTCAAAAAGCGTTGGAGCATATTGTTAATTCTGATCCAAGCAACGCGACGTGGCAGCGCGACCTTTCGGTTTCTCTCCGTCGCCTCGGGGAAGTGTTTGACAAAAAAGGCGACACGCAGGCGAGTATAAAGTATTTCTTCGATGCAATAATTATAAGCGAGCAATTGGCTAATTCGAAATCCATCAAACTCGAGGCTCTGGGCAGATCTCGCTTCGTGCTACGGCGTTCTCGGCTCACTACTAAAGTCGGCAGGGCGGGCATCGGAAGCATTGATTGTTCTTGAGCGGGGACGTGAGATTGTTGCGAGTGTAATAGGAAAGTTTCCCGAGGTCAGTCTTTGGAATCAGTATCTTGCGAACTTCGACAAAGAACTAAAAGCACTAAAATCATGATCCGGGTTAACTGCCTGCTATTCTCGTTCGTGGCATCAGTCCGTAAGCGATGTAGAACTTCCATGGGCGGACAAAGTTTGCCGATGAGAACATTGTCAGACTGGGTCAAAAACAGTAAGTCTTTGTACGGATATGCTAGGTCCGGAGCACCCCAATAAGCTGCCGAACTCGGGTGATCATCGAAGTTGCTAGCGTAAGGCACGCCGGCCAATCGCTGCGGGACGCCGGTGTCGAACTCGCTCCGATGTGCCGAGCACTCCTCAAGGGCTCGGAAGGAACTGCGCGCGGAATTGCGTCGCGCAGAGCTGCTTCAACTTACCAGCACACAGGTGAGCGTGAGAACGCCGATAGATTTTGCTACCCATGCGCTACCCAGACGTGCATTGAGCTAACATGATCGAGTCTAAGTTATTGAAAATGTTGGTTGCGGGGGTAGGATTTGAACCTACGACCTTCAGGTTATGAGCCTGACGAGCTACCGGGCTGCTCCACCCCGCGTCACCCATGTCTTGGCGTCCCAGCGGCCAGCGAGACTGCAGCTTCGCCGGGCCTGGCCATAGTTCGGAAAAACTAGGGCTTGACGCAAACCTCAACCTCAGCAGGAGGCAAGGTGCAGCGCCCTTATAGCAGCTTTTGCCGGCTTGTGAACCCCGGCCAAGCGGGAGGCCCCAGCCGGGCAACTTTCCAGTTCGGCGGCGATCCCTCTGCAACGCCAGCGCCTCCTTCGAGGGGCCCGGCAGCGGAAAATTCCGGCCCGGCCGCAATGCCGCGCTGCGCGTGCCGTCGGCAAGCGGCGGGTGCGGCGATCGGCGCCGCCCGCTGCACATTGCGCACCACGGATCGGCCGTCGAGGCGCCGCTCGCGGAGAAGGACCGGCCGACCCGGCGCTGCGACGGCGTGTTCGCCGGGACAGACTGTGCTTAGATGGCGAGCCGGTACCGACAAAGCTGCCACCCCAAGGTTGTCCAAACGCTGCCCATGGACCCCCCAGCAAACAGCCTGCTCGACGACTGTTTCGCCCACGACAGGAAGCGGCTGCGGCACGAGGAAGCGCTCGCCATCCTGAGGCAGCGGGTTGGGACGGTCGTCAGCAGGCAATCGCTGGCGCTGGTGGAGGCGGCAGGCCGCATCCTGGCCGCACCCGCAATCGCCCCGCGTGATGTTCCAGCGCACACCAATACCGCAGTCGACGGCTTCTCATTCGCTGCGGCGGACTATGACACGAATAGCGGCACCGAATTGGCCGTAGCAGGGCGGGCCGCCGCGGGCCACCGGCTGGAGCAGACGCCGCAGCCTGCGACCGCCGCGCGTATCTTCACCGGCGCGGCCATGCCGGAGGGTCACGATACGGTGGTCATGCAGGAGGACGTGCGCTTCGGCACCGTCCAAGGCGGGCGACATCGTCGCCATACCGGCGGGACTCAAGCGCGGGGCGAACGTGCGCAAGGCGGGCGAGGACGTGAAGGCAGGCGAGGTCGTGCTCGAGCCCGGCACCGTTCTGCGCCCGCAGGATCTGGCAGCGCTCGCCTCCATCGGTGCCAGCAGGTCGAGTGTTTCGCGCGCCTCAGGGTCGGCATCGTCTCCAGCGGCGACGAGGTGGTGAGGGCAGAGGCCGGTGCGAGGCCGGCGCCCGACCAGGTCTACGATGCCAATGCGCCGATGCTGGCCGCCCTGATCGCCAGCGCCGGCGCGCAGGCGATCGATCTCGGTGTCCTGCCGGACGACGCTCACCTTGTGCGGCAGCGCCTCGCTGGGGCGGCGCAGGATCTGGACGCGATCATCACGTCGGGCGGGGCCAGCCGCGGGGAGGAGGATCACCTGGCTGCCGCGCTGGAGACGCTGGGCAAGCGGCATCTGTGGCAGCTCGCCATCAAACCGGGCAGACCGATGTCCTTCGGCCAGATCGGCAACTGTGCGGTGCTTGCGCTGCCCGGCAACCCCGTCGCCGTGTTCGTCTGCTTCCTGCTGTACGTATGGCCGTTGCTGCGGCGCATGGGTGGAGCGCGGTGGCCCGAGCCCAGGCGCTACCGTCTGCCGGCGCTGTTCGCGTTCCCCAACCGCAAGACCGGCCGCCGCGAGTTCTGGCGCGGCATCCTGAAGGAGACCCCGCGCGGGCTCGCCGTCGACAAGTTCGCGCGCGACGGATCGGGCCTGATCTCGGGCCTGCGCGCCGCCGACGGCCTGATCGATATCCCCGAGGACGTGCCCCATCTCCATCGTCGTCGCGCCAGGGCGCTCGACTGGTGTGCCGGACACCTCGCGTGCGTCTGGGTTTTATCCCAGCGTTGCAGTGCCGAGTTCGGCAAGGTACGCGTTCGGGCCGTGGATGGAGGGTGACGCGGCGGTCGACCCGCCAGTTGCTGCGCTCCGCATCCGGTGCTCGCCAACACGCGGGAGGGGGGCAACGTTGCAAAGTGAGGCCAAGGGCGCAGGCTTCGCCTCGACCTATCCAAGCTTGCCCATCGCCACTGCGGTGTCGGCCATGCGGTTGGAGAAGCCCCACTCGTTGTCATACCAAGCGAGCACCCGCACCAGCTTGCCGTCCACAACTTGCGTTTGCGTAAGGTCGAAGGTGGACGATGCGGGATTGTGATTGAAGTCGATCGACACCAGCGGCTCGCTGGTGACGCCCAGGATGCCTTTCAGCTCCTGCGCGGCGGCATGCTCCATCGCCTTGTTGATCTCATCTGCGCTGGTTTCGCGACCAGGGATGAACTTCAGATCCACCACCGACACGTTGGGTGTCGGCACGCGGATGGCGGTGCCGTCGAGCTTGCCCTTGAGCTCCGGCAGCACCAACCCGACGGCGGAAGCCGCGCCGGTGGAGGTCGGAATCATGTTGACGGCCGCCGCACGCGCGCGGCGCATGTCCTTGTGCGCCTGATCGAGCACGTTCTGGTCGTTGGTGTAGGCGTGGATGGTGGTCATGAAGCCCGACTTGATGCCGCACAGGTCGTTGAGCACCTTGGCCACCGGAGCGAGACAGTTGGTGGTGCAGGAAGCGTTGGAGACCACCTTGTGCTCGGGCTTCAGCTTGTCGTGGTTGACGCCGTAGACCACGGTGAGATCGGCGCCCTTCGACGGCGCCGACACCAGCACGCGCTTGGCGCCGGCTTCCAGATGCGCGGCGGCCTTGTCGCGGTCGGTGAAGATGCCCGTGCATTCCATGACGATGTCGATGCCGAGATCCTTCCACGGCAGCTTCTTGGGATCGCGCTCGGCGAGCACCTTGATGGCGCCCATGCCGACATCGAGCATGTCGCCTTCGACGCTGATCGTGCCGGGAAAGCGCCCATGCACCGAATCGTATTTCAGCAGGTGGGCGTTGTCCTTGGCCGAGAACAGATCGTTGATGGCGACCACCTGCACGTCCCTGCGCTTGGCCTCGACGATGGCGCGCAGAACGTTGCGGCCGATGCGGCCGAATCCAGAAATAGCAACTTTCACGGCCATGGCGGAACTCCATCCTCCCGGATACGCACGTGCTGGGCTGATGTACTGCGGTGTCGGCATAGTGGCTGTCAATGCGGCTGAGCTGTGCAAGTGAACAACGAACGCTCAGTCTTTGCGTTGCATTGCCACACCGTTTGTTGACGCTGCGCGTCCTGCCACCTATCGTCGGTTGCTTACAGAGGGACAGCGCCACCGAGCGGTCGGGGCGCTAATCACGCGGGGGCGCGTGCGATGGCCCAGCGTCACGCTGGCAAGGCCAGCTCGAGAACCGCTAGCGCGCGGGATCGGGGCAGGCGCAGCAAGGCGAAGACTGCTGCGCCGGAAGGCTCGCTCAAGGAGCGCTTGGCGGCTGTGGAGCGTGAGCGCGATGGCCTGCGCGCGGCGCTGGAGCGTGAGCAGGCACGGGCCAGCAAGCTGGAGGAGATCAATTCCGCGGCCCGCAACCGCATCGCCTGGGCGCTCGATTCGCTGCAAAGCATCCTCGACACGAAGTGCTGAACAGTCGCCGCACCTCGGGGGAGATTGATTTTTTGCCATTGCAGCCTATGATTCACCACAGGCAGGGCTGCGGGGTGCGTCGTGGGCTTACGACCCGGGGGCCTATAAAATCCGCATGGGAGCTGTCCCTGACCGAGGCCGTGGCCTCGGATACACGGCGCCCACCTACATCAAGTAGGGACCACGCGGGATCGCCGCCCGCACGGCTCATGCGGCTCTGCCTATTGCTTTGTTGCGCTGCTCGCAGACATCTGCTGTAAGCGAGCGGTGACCAACAGCTCCCTGATCCTCAAGGAAAAACAAGCGCTACGGGCGCGCATGAAGGCGTGGCGGGGCACGCTTGGCGCGGCGGAGATGGCAAGCGCCGGAGCGGCGCTCGCCAGGCATGGTCTCGGCTTCCTTCCCACCAGGCGCCCTCCGCGATCGTCAGCGGCTTTGCCCCGATGCCAGACGAGTTGCGCGTCTGGCCCCTGTTGCGGCGTCTGGCGCGGAAGGGTTTCGCCTGGCCCTGCCCGTGATGCAAGGGAAAGGCCTGCCGCTGCTGTTCCGCGCCTGGAAGCAGGGCGACGCCTTGGACAAGGGCGTCTGGGACATCGCCGAGCCCAGGGCTGACAAACCCCTGCTGCAGCCGGATGTTGTCCTGGTGCCGCTGCTGGCCTTCGATCGGCAGGGATGGCGGCTCGGCTACGGCGGCGGATTCTACGACCGCACCCTGGCACGGCCTGCGCACGCGCAAGGCGGTAGCCGCCGTTGGCCTTGGCTACGATGGCCAGGAGGTCGACCCGGTGCCGCATCTCGCCTATGACCAGCGGCTCGACTGGGTTCTGACCCCGTCGGGGCCCATCAAATGCGCAGACTGAGAAGCCGATGCGACTGTTGTTTCTAGGGGATATCGTGGGCCGCGTCGGGCCGCCAGGCCGTGATCAGTCAGCTGCCCGGCCTGCGCGCCCGCTACGAGCTGGATTTCGTCGCCGTCAATGGCGAGAATTCAGCCGGCGGCTTCGGCATCACCGAGCAAATCCTGCTCGAGCTGCTGGATGCCGGCGCCGACGTCGTGACGCTCGGCAACCACGCGTTCGACCAGAAGGAGGCTCTGGTTTTCATCGAGCGCCATCCTCAGCTCTTGCGCCCCATCAACTATCCACCCGGCACGCCGGGCAGAGGCAGCGGCATCTTCAAAGCCGCCAACGGCGCCGACGTGCTGGTGATCAACGCCATGGGCCTCATCTTCATGCCCGAGCTCGGCGACCCCTTCCGTGCCGTCGATGCCGAGCTTGCAGCCTGCGGCCTGAAGCGGGGCGCCGATGCGATCGTGATCGACTTCCACGCCGAGGCCACCAGCGAGAAGCAGGCGCTGGGGCATTTCGTCGACGGACGCGCGAGCGTGGTGGTCGGCACCCATACGCATGCGCCGACCGCCGACGAGCGCGTGCTGCCGGGCGGAACCGCCTATGTGAGCGATATCGGCATGTGCGGCGACTACGAATCGGTGCTCGGCATGGCGAAGGACGAGCCGATCAACCGCTTCCTCACCAAGATTCCGCGCGCGCCGCATGGAACCGGCCTTGGGACCGGCGACCCTGTCGGGGCTCGCGGTGGAGATCGACGACGCAACGGGCCTTGCCGTGCGCACAACAGGTTTGCGGCTCGGTGGTGTTTTATCACCTACCGAGCCGCTGTTCTGGGTCAAGTGAGAGAGTAGAGAGTTGCAGAGACGGCCAATTCCGTCTCTTTTGTGAGAGCTGATACTCGCGGCTCCCGGGATCACCGTCATGGGCAGCAGACGGTGCGTCCCAAGGATGCTTTGCATCCCAGAGCGGACGCTATGCGTCATCGGTAAACAAAAGGTTAACCGCCGCGCCGCCTGGAAGGGCGCGGCTCCGACACGCTAGGCTCGGCCTCATGGCCTCGAAAGGTACCCAGGAACCCGCCGATGTCGGCTATTGGTCGCGTTCGCCCGACGATTCGTCGCTGCCCTACCCAAAGGCGTGTCCGAGCCGCTTGGGACGGGCAGGCCAATTTCGTCGCCAGGCTCAAGGCGATCGAGGAGGACATCCGCGCGCGCCGCACCGGCACGCTGACCGCCTATCGCGGCTGGTCGATGTGCCGGCTGTGCCAGGTGCCAAACGGCAACGAGGAGTTCGAGCACGGCGGCTTCCGCTGGCCCAGTGGCTTCCTGCACTACGTGGAGGCCCACAATGTCCGGCCCCCGGATGCATTCGTGGATGCCATCCTCGCCGGCAATGCTTAGTGCAGTCCGGGCTGCTCACCTACAGCCAGCGCAGACTATCCGCGCTCCGGAGCCAGCCTCCAAAAAGGGCCGCGTTGAGGCGTTCGCGGACGGAGTGCTTCTCCTCGGTCTCGCCTCTCAACCGCGAGAGCGCGCACGCCACGAGATAGCCTGCAAGGTAGGCGACTTGCAGCGTGCACAGCAGCGCCACGATGCAGCCGAGCCCCCAGAGCGGCCACCACGCGGCCGGCACCAGAACAGCTGCTGCCACTACTGTGAGGAATGAAGCGATGACCAGAAAGGCCACCCGCAGACTCATCACGCCCGCCAGCAATCCAATGCCGGCAGCCGCGCCAATTGCCCAGACCATCACCTGCCCCCGCATTCGTGCGGGTACAACTATCATGCGTCCCAGCTCATCACCAGCGATTTGGTCCTTGGTCTTATCATGCGTCCACATATCGTTGGCGATCAAGCTCTCTGCAATCACTTTTTGTAAGCAAAAATTAAGCTGCGGATGTAGGCCATTGCTCGAGCGTATCTTATTGGATTGGCAGCCGCCTCATCGTGAGGCATTCGAGACATCCCTAGGCTGCGGCCTGCGCCACGGTGGGCGCGTCGCCGGCAACGGTGGTGCGGCGGACGTCGCGTGGCTGCGTCTCGTCGTAGCGCCGGCCGCGGTGCATGGTCTGGCGGTTGTCCCACATGACGAGGTCGTCGACCTTCCACTTGTGCACGTAGACGAACCGCGGCTGCGTGGCGTGCTCGGTAAGGTCGCGCATGCAGAATACGCGCGTAAGGCATCGGCATGCCCACAATCGCGCCGGCGTGCGAGGAAAGGTAGAGCGACTTGCGGCCCGTGACCGGATGCGTGCGCACCAGCCGCTGGCGCACCGGCTTGAACAGCTGCTTTTCCTCGTCGGTATAGTCGAGAAAGCCCAGCGAGCCGCGCGAGTACATGAGCGAGTGCTCGCACACGTAGTCGGCGATCTCGCTCTTGGTCTGGTCATCCAGCGCGTCGTAGGCGGCGCGCATGTCGGCGAACTCGGTGTCGCCGCCCTTGGGGTTCACCACGCGCGCCGAGAGCAGCGAATACTTCGCCGGGATTGCCCGGAACGAGCTGTCCGAGTGCCAGAGCATGTTGCCGAGATTGAACATGCGCTGGCGGCTGTCGAGGGGCAGCGGCTTGCCGTCCTTGCCCAGGTTCGACACATCGTTCATGCCCTTGGAGAGCCGGTTGTCCTCCGGGCTTGGTGATGTTGCCGCCGCGCGCGTCCTCCAGCGCGCCGAAGTTGCGCGAGAAGGCCATCTGCTGCTCGTCGGTGAGCTTCTGGTCGCGGAACACCAGCACGGCGTAGCGGTCCATGCCGGCCTCGATGGCAGCAACGTCCTCGAGGCTGACGGGCCGGGTGATGTCGACGCCGGATACTTCCCCGGCGAAAACCGAACCGACCTGGCGGATCATCACGGGCATGGGCATCTCCTCGCAGCTGGCCGGCCGTCTTGTGCGGCCTCGGCATCGATCAGGCTAAGCCGATCCGGCAGCCTTGCAAAGCATGGCAATTTCCGCAGCTGGCATGCGCCAGGGTTGGGCTTTGAGGCGCGGTCTTGCCCGGCTCATTGAGCTGTCCCAGCCCGACAGCAGGCCGCCTATTGTTCGGCGACAATCCGTGCTAACCGACCGCTCGTGCGACCTTTCGCTAGCAACGGCTGTGACCATGACCGAACCTGTCATCCGGCGGGCGCTGATCTCGGTATCCGACAAAGCGGGCCTCGTCGAGTTCGCCCGCGCGCTCGTGCGAACGCGGCGTCGAGATCCTCTCGACCGGCGGCACCGCCAAGGCGCTGAAAGATGCGGGCCTGGCCATCAAGGACGTGGCCGAGCACACCGGCTTTCCCGAGATGATGGACGGCCGGCTCAAGACCCTGCACCCCAAGGTGCACGGCGGGCTGCTGGCGATCCGCGGCAATGCCGAGCACGACGCTGCGGCGCAGAAGCACGGCATCGCGCCGATCGACCTGCTGGTGGTGAACCTCTATCCGTTCGAGGCGACGGCGGCCAAGGGCGCGCCCTTCGCCGAGTGCATCGAGAACATCGACATCGGCGGGCCGGCCATGATCCGCGCCGCCGCCAAGAACCACGCCGGCGTCGACGTGGTGGTCGACCCTGACGACTACGCGAGCGTGCTGGCCGAGATGGCGCAGCACGGCGGCGCCACCACGCTCGAGCTGCGCAAGGCGCTGGCGGCCAAGGCCTATGCGCGCACGGCCGCCTACGATGCGGCGATCTCCGGCTGGTTCGCGGCCGAGCTTGGCGAACGGGCGCCGGCTTGGCGCGCGTTCGGCGGACGGCTGGCGCAGGAGCTGCGCTACGGCGAGAACCCGCACCAGCAGGCCGCCTTCTATCACGTCGGGCGAGCGGCGCCCCGGCGTCGCGACCGCCACGCAGCATCAGGGCAAGGAGCTCTCCTACAACAACCTCAACGACACCGACGCCGCCTTCGAGCTGGTGGCCGAGTTCGATCCCGCGCCTCGCCGGCCGTCGCCATCATCAAGCACGCCAACCCCTGCGGCGTCGCCCTCGGCGCGACCTTGGCGGAGGCCTACGCCAAGGCGCTGCGCTGCGATCCCGTCAGCGCGTTCGGCGGCATCATCGCGCTCAACGGCACGATCGATGCGGCGACGGCGCAGGGAGATCACCAGCATCTTCACCGAGGTGGTGATCGCGCCCGATGCCACCGACGAGGCCAAGGCGATCTTCGCCGCCAAGAAGGAACCTGCGCCTGCTCACCACGGGCGGCCTGCCCGATCCGCGCGCCGACGGGTTGACCTTCCGCTCGCTCGCCGGCGGCTTCCTGGTGCAGTCGCGCGACAACGCCGTCGTCGACGACTTCGAGCTCAAGGTGGTGACCAAGCGCCAGCCGACGCCGCAGGAGCTGGCCGACCTCAAGTTCGCCTTCAAGGTGGCCAAGCACGTCAAGTCGAACGCCATCGTCTACGCCAAGGACGGCGCCACGGTCGGCATCGGCGCCGGCCAGATGAGCCGCGTCGACAGCGCGCGCATCGCCGCGCTCGAAGTCGCAGGAGGCGACGAAGGCAGCGGGCGTGGCAGAGCCGCTCGCGAAGGGCTCGGTGGTCGCCTCCGACGCCTTCTTCCCGTTCGCCGACGGCCTGCTGGCTGCGGCGGAAGCGGGCGCCACCGCCGTGATCCAGCCCGGCGGCTCGATGCGCGATGCAGAGGTGATCAAGGCCGCCGACGACGCGGGCCTCGCCATGGTCTTCACCGGCGTGCGCCACTTCCGGCATTGATGGAGTCGCATCCCCTCTCCCCGGCGGCGTCCCCGAACTGCTTCCTCTACTGCCACCAGCGCGGGGAGAGGGTCGCGGTGAGGGGCAGCAACAGCAGCGATCGACCTTTCTGGCCGCCCCTCACCCTAACCCTCTCCCACTGAAGAGTGGGGAGAGGGGACGTGGAGCGCACCTTGGCTGAGGTCGAAAGCACCACGAACCATCACTCTCCGCCCCGCGACGCCGGAGGACCGATTCCGCATCCGCCGCTGGCTCGCCGACCCTGCGGTGCAGGACTGGTGGGGCAGCGCCGCCAGCGCAGAAGCCGGTATCACGCTGGCCATGGACAGCGCCACGGCGCTGCCGCGCATCATCGAGCAAGGCGGCGCGCCCATCGGCTATGCGCACGCGGTGGAAATCGGGGTGTGGGCCGAGGAGCGGCCCGCCGAGCTGCCCGCAGGAACCTGGGATATCGACATCTTGATCGCCTCAGCCGAGCATCGCGGCCAAGGCCTCGCCCAGGCCGCCCTCGCCCTGCTGACCGAGGAGGTATTCGCCACCACGCTGGCGGTCGCCTGCTCGGGAGTGGTGTCGATCAGGAACGAGGCCGCGGTGCGCGCTTACGAGCGGGCAGGCTTCCGCTGGCAGCGGGTCTGGCAGGACCCGCTGTTCGGGCCCTGCTGGCTGATGCTGCTGGAGCGGCCGCCAGCTCGCTGAGCAGCCCCGCCGCTACCGCCAGACGCGACACCGTGAGCGTGCCCTCGCCCGCCACCTCGTGCAGGGTCGCTTGCACGCGCTCGAGCCTGTCGCCCTGGGTCTCGACCCAGGCATCGCATCCGCCGGCGCGCAGAGCCTCGCGGCTGAACGCGGCTTGCGCGGCGGCGGCCTGGCTCAGCGCCTGGGCGATGGCAAGGCGGTCGTACTGGTCGGCGGTGGCAATGGCAGCGCCCCGACGCGCGAGGTCGTCGATGCGCAGCCTTTCCCCGATCTCCAGGAACACGCCGCGCCGTCTCGGTCACGCCGCCGCCCACCGCTGCGGCGATGCTGGTGATGGCCGGCGCCTGACCCAGAACCTCCAGGCGGGCCACGTCGAATGCGAGGTCGGAGGGCACGCTGCCTTCGCCGAACGCCGCCGCTGCCCTTGCCAACTCCGCGGCGCGGCGCGGCGGGAGCGCCGTCTGGATCGTGCCCGCCAGCGATGCGAGCCCCGCCCTATGGCGGGCGATGGTGCCCGAAAGGTCCGCGGCCGCCGAACGATCGCGCAGGAACCATTGCGTCTGATCGTTCACCAGCTCGCGCGTCGCCTGATAGAGCCGCAGCTGCGCCTCGCCCTCAACCTTGCCGTCGAGCGCGTCGATGCGCTGCCAAAGGGCAGGAAGGCCGAACACCTCGCGCGCAGCCATGAAGGCGTAGGCCACGTCGGAGGTCGTACGCCGTGTCTCGCCGGCGAGGCGCACCGCCATCGGTGGTCCGCCGCGGTTGACAATGGTGTTGGTGACCCCGAGCGCGATGATCTCGCGGCGCAGGCTGTGGCCGCGAATGCCGGCTGCAAAGCGCTCGCGCAGCAGCGGCGGGAAGTACGCGTCGAGCCAGCTTGCGAGCTGCGGCTCGTCCGGTACGGCGCTGTCCAGGATGTCCTGTTGCAGCGCGATCTTGGCATAGCTCAGCAGCACCGCCAGCTCGGGGCGGGTGAGGCCGCGGCCTGCGCGCCCGCGCTCCTGCAGCTCGATGTCCGCCGGCAGCGCCTCCAGCGCCCGGTCGAACAGCCCGCGCGTCTCCAAGGCGCGCATCAGCAGGGCATAGTCGGGCAGCTCGCGCATGCTGGTGCGCTCGGCGAGGCTCAGCGCCAGCGACTGCTGGTAGTTGTTGCGCAGCGACGCCGCGCGCCACGTTGCCGGTCATGTCGGCCAGCAGCCTCTTGCGTGCGTCGGGGCCGAGCTTGCCCGTGCGCGCCGCCGGCTGGATCGCGATCTTGATGTTGACCTCCTGGTCGGAGGTGTTGACGCCCGCGGAGTTGTCGATGAAGTCGGTGTTGATGCGCCCGCCGCGGGCCGCGAACTCGATGCGCCCGCGCTGGGTGACGCCGAGGTTGGCGCCCTCGCCGATCACGCGGGCATTCAACTCGAATGCCGCCACGCGCAGGGCGTCGTTGGCGCGGTCGCCGACCTCCTCGTCGCGCTCGCCGGAGGCGCGGATGTAGGTGCCGATGCCGCCGAACCAGAGCAGGTCGGTCTTGCATTGCAGCACCGCGCGCATCAGCTCGGCCGGCGTCATGCTGGCGGCGTCGATGCCGAGCAGCGCCTTTGTTTCCGGGGTAAGGGCGATGGACTTGGCCGAGCGCGGGAACACGCCGCCGCCCTTGGAGATCTTGGCCTTGTCGTAGTCCTGCCAGCTCGAGCGGGGGAGATCAAAGAGCCGCCTACGCTCGGCGAAGGCGCCGGCGGGCGGGCTGGGATCGATGAAGATGTCGCGGTGATCGAAGGCCGCAACAAGCTGGATATGCTCGGAGAGCAGCATGCCGTTGCCGAACACGTCGCCCGACATGTCGCCCACGCCAACGACGCGGAACGCCTGGCGCTGGATGTCCATGTCCATCTCGCGGAACAGCCGCTTGACGCATTCCCACGCGCCGCGCGCGGTGATGCCCATGGCCTTGTGGTCGTAGCCGGCCGAGCCACCCGAGGCGAAAGCGTCACCCAGCCAGAAGCCGTGCCGGGCCGAGATCTCGTTGGCGATGTCGGAGAAGGTGGCCGTGCCCTTGTCGGCCGCCACCACCAGGTAGGCGTCGTCGCCGTCGTGGCGCACCACGCCTTGCGGCGGCACGATTCTGCCGTTCTCGATGTTGTCGGTGATGTCGAGCAGGGCTGAGATGAAGATGCGGTAGGCGGATATGCCTTCCTTCTGCACCTCCTCGCGGCTCCCGCCGCGCGGCAGCTGCTTGGGCAGGAACCCGCCCTTGGCGCCCGAGGGCACGATCACCGCGTTCTTGACGAGCTGGGCGCGCACCAGCCCCAGCACCTCGGTGCGGAAGTCCTGCGCGCGGTCCGACCAGCGGATGCCGCCGCGCGCGATCGGGGCAAAGCGCAGGTGCACGCCTTCCACGCGCGGCGAGTAGACCCAGATCTCCCGGAACGGGCGCGGCTGGGGTGCCGCATCCACGGCCTTGCTGTCGAGCTTGAAGGCGATGATGGCGGCCGGCCGGCCGTCGGCGGTGCGCTGGAAGAAGCTGGTGCGCACGGTGGCGCCGACCAGGTTGAGGTAGAGGCGCAGGATGCGATCCTCGTCGAGGCTCGGGACGGCGGCGAGAGCGCCTTCGATGCGCTCGCGGATGGGACCCTCGGCCTCGCGCCGCGCCTCCAGGTCGGACTTGCGCGCAGGATCGAAGCGCAAGTGGAACAGCTCCAACAGGTCGCGGGCCACGCCGGCGTGGCGGTTGAGCGTGTCGGCGATGTAGCGCGGCCCGAATGGCGCGCCGAGCTGGCGCAGGTAGGCGGCGTAGGCCCTGAGCGTGGCCACCATGCGCCACTCGGCACCGGCCGAGACGACCAGGCGGTTGAAGTTGTCGTTGTCGGCATCGCCGCGAAACACGGCGAGGAATGCGCCCTCGAGGCGCTTGTCGTGCAGCGCCAGATCGATCGGCGCGCCATCGGCGGTCTCGAGCAGCATGTCGTGCATGGTGACGGGCTCGCCGCCGCCGGCCAGGTGCGGCTTGATCTGGTAGGAGCGTTCGTCCACGGCGCGGAAGCCCAGGTTCTCCAGCACCGGCACGCGCTCGGAAAGGCTGATCGGCTCGCCGAAGCGATAGACCGCGGCGCGGAAGCGCTCGGGCCGTGCGCCCGCCTCGCGGTAGAAGTCGACAGCGACGGGCAGAGCTCGGGCCCGAGCCGCTCGACGCGGGCAATGTCCTCCAGCGCACGCGAGATCGGGAAGGTCGCCGCGTAGCCGTCGGAGAAGGCGCCACGGTACTTGGCAAACAGGCTCTCGCCTTCGCTGCCGCGGGCGGCAAGCGCGATGGCGAGGCGATCGTCCCAGTTGCGCAGGATGTCGGCGATGCCGCGCTCCAGGTCCTGGGTCTCTATCCGCGGCGTGGCGCCCTCGTAGCGGCCGACGATGAACTGCACCCGCACCAGCGGACCGTCGGTGAAGTAGGGATAGAACGCGGCGATACGGCCCTTGTAGGCCTCGGCCAGAAAGGCGCCGATGCGCTCGCGCACCTCCGAGGAGTAGCGCTCGCGCGGCGCGTAGACGATGACCGACACGAAGCGATCGAAGCGGTCGATGCGGGCGAACACGCGCACGCGAGGGCGCGTCTCGAGGTCGAGGATGCCCTCGGCCCACTCGACGAGCTGGTCGGCCTCGATCTGGAACAGCTCGTCGCGCGGGAACGTCTCGAGCACGTTCAGCAGGGCCTTGCCCGCATGGCTGGCGGCCGGGTAGCCCGCAATCCGCACGACCGATTCCACTTTGTGGCGCAAGAACGGGATGTCGCGCGGCGACCTGATATAGGCCTGCGAGGTGAACAGGCCGACGAAGCGCACCTCGCCGTCGAGCGTGCCGTCGGCGCGATAGGTTTTGACGCCGATGTAGTCCATGTGCACGCGCCGGTGCACGCGGCTCACCACGTTCGACTTGGTGATGATGAGCGGCGCGGGCGAGAAGTAGAAGCGGCGGATCTCGGGCGTCAGGTCCACGAGCTCGGTACCGCGCCGGAGCACATGCACGGCCGGGTTGCGCAGCACGCCGAGCCCAGCCTTCTCCACCGGCACCAGCTCGCCGGTCTCGGGCGTGCCGTTGAGCCGGTAGGCGCGCACGCCGAGGAAGGTGAAGTTGCCCGCCTCCAGCCAGCGCAGGAAGGCGATGGCCTCGCGCAGCTCGCCGGCCGGCACGCCCGGCGGCCCTGCCTCCAGGCGCTCGATGGCGCCACGCGCCTGCTGGAGCATGGCGCGCCAGTCGCCGACGGCTATGCGCACCTCGCCCAGGATGTGGGACAGCGCCTTGGCGAGATCGCGCTGGTCCGCCTCCGGCAGGCGGTTGAGATGGACTGCGATGTAGCTTTCCTGCTGTCCGTCGCTCCAGTTCTGGTCGCCGGGCCCGAGCAGCGCCACGCAGCCGCCCCGTCTTGTCGCGCTCGGTCTTGAAGATGGGATGCAGCAGGTGGCGCACGCCCAAGCCGCGCGCTTGCAGCTCGGCCACGACGGAGTCGACGAGGAACGGCATGTCGTCGTTGAGGATCTCGACGGCGGTGCCGGCCGCGCGGCCATCGGGTGCCTGCGTGTTGCGGACGCGCAGCTTGTGCTTCTTCCTCGGCTTGTCGGCGATGAACTCCAGCGCCGCGCGCGCCTTGTCGGCAAGCCATGCCGGGGCGGGGCCGTCTGGGCCTTCCAGGCCATTGCCGGCGAACAGCAGCGGCGCAAGCTCGGCTGCCGGCGAGCGCTCGCCCAGCAGCTTCTGCACGTGGCTCAGGATGCCGGCTTCCTTGCCGGCCGCTGCCTTGGTCATGGCGTTTTCTCCCTGACCGTTCTTCTATCGCAAAGTGGCCGCCGGTGGGCCAAGGATTGACAAACGGCGCCTGCCGCCGTTGTTGAGAACCGGGACACCGCCCAGACACCGCCAGACTCGTTCAGGCGCTGCGACCAGCAGGATTTTCGCCCTGACCGGGGAAAGCTGTATAGTATTGTGCTCCACACCCATCCCTAGCCGAGGACCCTGATGGACGGACCGGTGCGGACCATGCGCAATACCATCGCCGTCATGAACACGAAGGGCGGTGTCGGCAAGTCCACGCTGGTGCTGGCGCTGGCCGAGACGCTGTCGGCGCAGTTCCGCAAGAACGTGCTGATCATCAATTCCGATTCGCAGGCGAGCATCAGCACCATGCTGCTGACGGCTGCCAATCTGCACCGGCTGCAGTCGGAAGGCCTCACCATCGTCGACCTGCTGGTGGCGAGCGTGCTCAACAACGTCGCCGTGGAATGGCCCCGCTTCGTGGTGGGCGGCGTCTCCGACGTGGACGAGGCGCGCACGGTCTATCTGATCCCCAGCGACATGCAGCTGACGCTGTTCGAGCGCGAGGTTTCCAAGGAGAGCCTGCACCAGCGCCTGCGCAGCAGCATCGGCACGCTGCTCGGCAACGTTCGCGGCGTGTTCGACATCGTGTTCATCGATTGCCCGCCGGGGCTGTCGGTGCTGACCGAGTCGTGGCTGCGCGAGGCGGATTTCCATTTCTCGCCGACCAAGCCCGACTACGTCTCGACGTGCGGGCTCGAGGTGTTCCGCCGCTTCAGGGGCCTCAATCCGGAGATGGGGTTTGCCGAGAACCTCGGCGTGTGCATCAACATGAAGGAGGGCTACTCGCTCGGTCGACGCGGAGTACCACCGCTGGCTCGTGAACAACCCCGAAAACCGCTGCTTCACCCAGGCGGTGCCGCGCAGCAGCGCGCTACAGCATGCCTCGCAGCTGAGCGCGGTGGAGCGATCCTACGTGGCCAAGTATCCAGGCGACTCGGGAACCGCCATCAAGGCCATCGCCGAGGAGCTGCTGACGCGCGTCGCCGCCGCCAACCTGCCCGGTGCAGCGGCGCGTCCCATGACGAATGCGCCGCCCACCGCGGCACCGGTTCCGACGATTGTGGATTAGCTTCTGTCCCAATGAACGTTCAGCCGTAGCGCTGCCGCTTGACGGCTGGGCCGAAGTGCTGGGGTACAACGGAAATACTTTGCTCAGTCGCGGTCTCGGCGATTTTGACCCTCACTGACTTCCCGCCCGCGAGACGCATTTTCAGATTTGCGTGCTTCCTCTGGCTCTATGCGGGAACGAAGCTTCAGCGGAGGCGTTGAAATCTTGGGCGGGAACCTCGACACAGGAAAGTCCGGGGGCTAAGTTGTTGCCATTGTTGAGAGACGGCCTCCAACACAAAGAGAGCTACGCTGTGGATACACCGATCGGCGAAGCTCGCCCGGAAGTAATGGCCAGGTTGGCCGACGACGTGGGGGTTGCCTACCGAACGTTCCTGTCCTCAAACGACGTTCCTGACAGCGAACGTCGCCTCCGCGAAATCCTCGATGCGCTTCCGGCTGCGGTCTATACGACCGACGCCGACGGACGTCTCACGATGTTCAACCGGGCAGCGGCAGTGTTCGCAGGTCGTGAGCCTCAATTGGGCACCGACACGTGGTGCGTCACTTGGAAGCTTTATCAGCCTGATGGCACGCCGATGCCCCATGACCAATGCCCGATGGCGACGGCGTTGAAGGAACGACGTCCCGTCCGCGGGCTCGAGGGAATTGCCGAACGCCCCGACGGCACGCGCGTGCCCTTCATTCCATATCCGACGCCGCTCTACGACAGCTCCGGCGCTATGGTCGGCGCAGTCAACATGATCGTCGACATATCTGATCGAAAACAGGCCGAGGAGACCATTGCCAGGCACAGGGACGAACAAGCCGCGTTGTTTGAGTTTACGGATAGGCTCTTCCGCGCTTCCTCGCTGACAGACGTGTACGATTCGGCCTTGAACGCCATCCGTCGGGGCCTGGGTTGCGAACGTGCTTCAATCCTCGTCTTTGACGATGCGGGGGCGATGCGCTTCGTTGCGTGGGCGGGGTTGTCGGAGGGGTATCGACGCGCTGTCGACGGCCATTCGCCGTGGACCCGCGATGCAGTCGACCCGCAACCCATTTGCATCGATGATGTCGCGGCCTCCGATCTCCCCGAATCTCTCAAGGCGACCGTCAAAGCAGAAGGCATCGGTGCTACCGCCTTCATTCCGCTGGTCGTCGAGGGCAAACTGGTCGGCAAGTTCATGGCCTACTACCAGGCGCCGCATGCCTTTAGCCAAGCCGATATCGATCTCGCGGTCACCATCGCGCGTCAACTCGGATTCGGCATCCAACGACTTCGCTCCGATGAAGTGCGTCGGCGCGCCGAGCACGCCAGTCGTTTTCTGGCTTCCATTGTCGAGACGTCTGATGACGCCATCGTGAGCAAGGACCTCAACGGAATCGTCACAAGCTGGAACCATGGGGCCCAGCGCATCTTTGGCTATACCGCCGAGGAAATGATCGGCAAGTCCATCACCACGCTCATCCCCGACGATCGTGCCAACGAGGAGCTTGGCATTCTGGAACGCATCCGGCGCGGCGAACGCGTCGATCACTACGAGACCGTACGTCGGCGCAAGGACGGAAGCCTCGTCGACATTTCCCTCACGGTGTCACCGGTAGTCGATGGGGCTGGCAAAGTGACCGGTGCGTCGAAAATCGTGCGCGACATCACCGAACGCAGACTGACTGAGCAACGACTGCAAACCGTGATGCACGAGCTATCGCATCGTTCCAAGAATTTGCTGTCTGTCATTCAGGCGATGGCGCAACAGACGGCCCGCCGCAGCCCGTCGACCGAGCATTTCCTGGATCGCTTCAATGCGCGCATCCAAGGTCTTGCACGTTCCCATGATCTGCTTGTGAATCAGGACTGGCGTGGTGCCTCACTGGAAGACCTTGTGCGTGAGCAGCTGTATCCGTTCGCCGACGGAGATGCAAACCGCATCGAAATAAAAGGGCCTCCAATTGTCGTCACTCCTGAAGCGGCCCAGACCCTTGGTCTTGCCCTGCACGAGCTGGCGACCAACGCCTCCAAGTACGGTGCGCTTTCTGTCCCCGCCGGCAAGCTCGCTGTGCAGTGGACGCTGGAGCCGGCCAACGGCGTGCCTCGCTTTCGTATGACCTGGCGCGAGCAGGGCGGCCCCTCCGTCGAGCCGCCGGAGCATAGTGGTTTCGGCAGACTGCTGATCGAGCGTCTGACAGCGGACAAGCTCAACGCCAAACCTCTGCTGATGTTCGCGCGTGAGGGCGTAACCTGGACCTTCGACGCCGCTGCGGCAGACATTTTGGCAACGACTGGCGCAGATAGCAGGTGAAGACGTCAAGCGCCGCTTAGACCTCTGCGACCCGTCCAGCAAGAACTTGCAGAGCGCCAACCGGCGACGTTGGTTCCTGGCACGCTATCCACCTACTGAAGGATAAAGACCCCGTCTGTTGGGCTTGTGGCTCCGCGCGCCCAGAACTTGATCGAAGATCAAGTCCGTGCGCTGCGGCCGGGGACGCAGGGCGCGGCGCCGTCACCAGAAGTCGGCGACCCATTCCGGCGCACGCTCCTTCGAGTAGGTGAGCGATGCGTAGTGGCCCTCGTGCACGACCAGCGGCGCGCGTGCGCCGGCTTCCATGTGCACGATGTGCCCGACGAACATGGTGTGGTCGCCGCATTCGTGCTGCGCGACGATGTCGGCGGCGATGGTAGCGCAGGCGCCGGCCAGCAACGGCGTGCGGCCGACGTGCACGAACTTGGGTGCCAGGTCGGCAGCCGGCCTGCCCGAGAAGTGCAGGCTCAGCTTCTCCTGGTCCTTGGCCAGGATGCTGACGCCGAAATGGCCGGCCTCGACGAGACAGGGGTGGATGCGCGCGCGCAGTGCAACCGAGACGACGCACAGCGGCGGATCGAACGACCCCGACATGAACGCGTTGGCCGTCATGCCGCGGATCTCGCCCCGCGCCTCGGTGCTGATCACCGTGACGCCGGTGGCGAACGAGCCCATCACCTTGCGGAAGAGCGCGTGATCGATGGCGCCGGAATGCGTGTTGTTCATAGCCCGCGTCTATCGGGCTTGCGCGACGAAATCAACCGGGGGCATGGCTTGAAAGCAAATCCGCAAGCGCCCCAGGCCGAGCGCCAGCAAGGCGTTACTTAACGGCCAGCAGCTCCACCTCGAAGATCAATGTGGCGCCGGGAGGGATGGCGTCGCCTGACCCCATGACGCCATAGCCCAGGCCGGGCGGAATGACGAGGGTGCGCTTGCCGCCGACTTTCATGGTGGCTACACCCTCGTCCCATCCCCGGATCACCTTGCCTGCACCAATGGGAAAGTCGAACGGCCGGCCGCGGTCGCGCGAGCTGTCGAACTTCGCACCCTTGGCGCCGTTCTGATAGAGCCAGCCGGTGTAGTGCATGACGCAGATGTCGCCCGTGCGCGGCGAGGCACCCTTGCCGACGACGGTGTCGGTGATCTTCAGGCCCGTCGGCGTGGTTATGGTCTGGCCCTGAGCGTGCACGGGTGGTGCCCCGGCGCCGGTTGCGATGCCGACAGCAGCCGCTATCGCCAAGGCCCTGGCCACCGCACGCGCTCGCCTGAAGGCTGACATGCATTTTCTCCCTGAACGGCAAGCTCGGACCTACGCGCTTGCGAGCCCATCACCTTGCGGAAGAGCGCGTGATCGATGGCGCCGACGTGTTGCTGGGTCATGCTCCGCGTCTAGCGAGACTGCACGGCAAAAGCAACTACGGGCATGCCGCAAGCGGGTCAGCCAGATCGGCGGCCTGGTAAATCGGCGGCCTGGCAAATCGAAGGCCTGGGCCTCGGCTGAGCACAACGTCGAACTTTGCCACGACTACCGGCCACCAGGGCCCGGCACCACGGGGGCACCGGCCACTGGCGGGCTGCAACGTTTGCTTCGAGCAAGAGGAGTTCTCCGCACCGCACCGATCGCCAGCGGCGATGGCGAGGCCACCTCAATACTTGTACGGGAACCGCACGCCCGGCAGATAGCCGTGCGGATAGAAGTCCCAAGCGATGAAGACGGCAACGAAGATAATGACCGTGATGATGGCGCCAACGAACGCGTTCTTGGTCAAGGAATTGCCGATCAAGGAGGCCACGAACGTGAGCCCGGCCAGGAGCCCGATCGCCTGCCAAGGAAGGACTGCGAAATCCATCACAATACTCCTGTGAGTTGGTCCGAAGGTGCGGAGTTTGATCCTACCAGATCGCCTCTGCGGTGGGCGACGACATTGCGGCCTTAGTCGATCGACCGATGGCTGAGCATGCGCGGCGGAGAGAAACCCGTTCGTGCCCAAGTGCTTAGATAGCAAGAGCAGGCGATGCTGAACATGCAATGGTGGTCGCAGCGCCGCGATATCGGGCGCCAGGCGTGGCGCGCGGACCACAATTTGGACGCAACTGCGCCTGCGAGCGCCGACCGCGGGCCTGCAGCGACGTGTGGCTTGGCAAGGGCAAACGCCGTAGATGTCTTGAAGCGTCATTCTCTCCGATCGGCCGGCTGCTGGCGATGGACCTGTTTGTTTTTGTCGCGGTGCTGGCGGCGGCCGCGTGTCACGCCGGCTGGAACGCGCTGCTTAAGCTCGATGTGGAGCCCGTTGTCGCCACCGCGCTGGTGGCCGTGGCGTCGGGTATCGTGGTGGTGCCGTTCGTGCTGGTGACGGGGCTGCCGAACGCGGCGGCCTGGCCGTATGTCATCGCCTCGGTCGTCATTCATGTCGGCTACTACCTGGCGCTGGCCGAGGCCTACCGCACCGGCGACCTCGGCCAGGCCTATCCGATCGCGCGCGGCTCCGCGCCGCTGCTCACCGCCATCCTCGCCGGGGCTCTGCTCGGCGAGGTGCTCGGCGGGTATGCCTGGGCGGGCGTCATTCTGCTGGCGGCGGGCATCCTGCTGCTGGCGCTGCGCGGCGGCCGGGCGGCGCAGCGCTTCGATACGCGCGCGGTCGGGTTCGCGCTGCTGACTGCGCTGACCATCACGGCCTACACGCTGGTCGACGGCGTCGGCGCCAGGATCGCGGGATCGGCGGCCGCCTACACCGCCTGGCTGTTCCTGCTGAGCGGCGCCACCATGGCGGTCTACGGGTTCTGGCGCGTCGGCCCCGGACTCGCTGGCCATTTCAAGAGGCATTGGCCCCTCGCACTGGCAGGCGCAGTGCTGTCGACGGCCGCCTACGCCATCGCCATCTGGGCCATGACGGTGGCGCCGATCGCGCTGGTGGCGGCGCTGCGCGAGACGAGCGTGCTGTTCGGCGCGCTGTTCGCCTCGCTGTTCCTGCGCGAGCCCTGGATCGCCGCCCGCGTGGCCGCCACGGGGCTGGTGCTGGCCGGCGCCCTGCTGCTGCGCATGCGCTGATGCCGCCTACTGGGCTGGCGGCGACCCCGCCGGCGGCTGCGGCGACGGCGGGCCGATCGATCCGGTGGAGATCGGGCTGGTGCCGGCGGGCACCGCACCGGCCTTGGCACCAGGTTGGGCGCCGGGCTGGCCCCCAGGCTGACCATCCAGCAGCCACGCCATGCCGCGGAACCATTTGTTCTCCTGCGGCAGCAGGCGGTGGTGCAACTCGGTCCACAGGGCCGGCGAGGTGATGTTCTCGACGAAGATCCTGGTCGGCGGCGTGACCAGGAAGACCAGCACGATGGCGCCCGCCATCGCTGCGGAATGGCCGGGGTGGCGGTGGTCGAGCAGCTTCAGCGCGGTGCCGAACGAGGCTTTCAGCCGCGTGTCCATGACGTCGACGGAGTAGATCTCGTCGAGGATGAGGTGGGTGAGGAAGCCCAGCCCCATGAAGCCGGCGGCGAGCCAGGCGACGCCCTCGTCGCGCAGCAGCAGCCGGTGAAAGATGACGGCGGTAGCCAGCGAGCAGAACACCAGCGCCAGCACCGAATGCCAGACGCCGCGATGATAGCTGAAGCGGAAGAACACCTCCTTGACCGCGAAGCGCACGAACAGCAGCGTGCCGAGCCACAAGACAAGCATCTCGGCGATGGAGTATTTGCGATCCAGGCTGAACAGCACGGCGAAGGAGAAGAAGATCGCGAGGCCGGAGAACATCGCCCGCGCGGGGCGCGAGTCCTCCAGATCGATGTCGGGCAGCACCGAGCCCAGCACGCCGGCCAAGGTCACGGCAATGATGTTCTCGGGCGCCACCATGTCGGCAGCCACCGTGACGGTTGCGAGCGCGCCGCTGACGAGCGTGCCGACGGCGATGTGGGTCGGGAAATTGGCCATATGTCGTGTCTCCTCGCGCGGGCGGCACGGCCGGACGCGAAGGGCACACACAAAAGACCGGGGCCAAGCCGGAAAATCGAGCGCTCCTTGCATCAGATTCGCGCCGTGGAGGATAGCGGGGTGCTGTGGAAAAGCGCCGCGCGCGACTGGGCTGGCGTGCGCACTGCGTTCGTGGCATGTGCGGGAATGACCGCGACGACGCATCAGGCCGCCGACAGGCTCAAGCTCGCAGCCGTGGCCTCGATCGCGGTGGCCGCCACGGTGATGGGCCTCAAGTTCCTGGCCTACTGGCGCACAGGCAGCGTCGCTCTCTACTCGGACGCGCTGGAGAGCATCGTCAACGTGATCACGGCGGCGATCGCGCTCTATACCATCCATGTCGCTCTGCAGCCCGCCGACCGGCGCCACCAGTTCGGCCACCACAAGGCCGAGTACCTGTCCGCCGTGACCGAGGGCGCGCTGATCATCGTCGCCGCCCTGATAGTGCTGCACGAGGCCTACGACGCCTTCATCAGGCCGCGCGCGCTCAGCGATCTGGGCGTCGGGCTCGGTCTCAACGCCGTCGCTACCGCCCTCAACGCCGCGTGGAGCGCATTCCTGATCCGCTGGGGGCGCCAGCAGCGCTCACCTGCGCTGGTTGCCGACGGCTGGCACCTGCTCACAGATGTGGCGACCTCCGTGGGGGTGCTGATCGGCCTTGGCCTGGCCGCGCTGACCGGCTGGCAGGTCCTGGACCCCGCGCTGGCTGCCCTGGTGGCGCTCAACATCCTGTGGGCCGGCTGGCGCCTGATGCGCGAGTCGGTGGGCGGCCTGATGGACGAGGCAGTGACGGCCGAGGTCGCCCGCCGCATCCGCGAGGTGATCGCGGCCAACGCCGAGGGCGCCATCGAAGCGCACGACGTAAAAACGCGCGCCGCCGGCCGCGTGACCTTCGTGGAGTTCCACCTGGTGGTTCCGGGGACCATGACGGTCGCTGTCTCCCACGCCATCTGCGACCGGCTGGAGGCGGCCCTGACCGAGGCCGTGCCGGGGGCCCAGGTGCTCATTCATGTCGAGCCAGAGGCTGAGGCCAAGCAGATGGGTGTTCCGGTCGTTTGATGGGTAAATTTCATGATGCGAAATAAGAATTCGTGAATGCAAAAATCGTTGACGGGGAGCCCCTCAGGCCTAATAAGGAACGGACTGGCTTATCGCTGAGGTTGTGCGGTCTTCGAGCGTCCGGAGGGGCGGTTGGATAGCAGCGTTGCAGGGTATTCGGCTGCCGGCCCGGTCCAGCCCAGGGGAGCGCGGCAGCGTTCAATCGGTCGATCGCGCCCTGACCCTGCTCGAGATGCTGGCCAAGTCGGGCGGCGGAACAGGCCTGACGGAGCTGGCCGGGCGAACCGGCCTCAACATCTCCACCTGCCATCATCTTCTGGCGACCCTGGTGAAGTGGGGCTATGTCGCCAAAGTGGCCGGCCGGCGCTATGCGCTCGGCGCCCGGGGGCTCCACCTGGGTCAGGCTTTCCTCAAGCAGGTCGATCTGCCGCGCCGCGCGCAGCCGCTGGTCGAGCGGATCAGTGAGGAGACCGGCGAGACGGTGCATCTGGCGGTGCTGCAGGGAGACGCCATCATCACGCTGCTGAGGCGCGAGGGCCGCCACGCCGTGCGCGTGGACACCGGCACGCTGGGTGCCTCGGACGCCGCCCACGCCACCGCCACCGGCAAGGCCATGCTGGCCTGGCTGCCGGAGGGCGAAATCCGGCGCATCCTGGCCATCAAGGGCATGGCGGCTTTCACCCCAAGCACCATCACCGACCCCGATGCTTTCGTGAAGGAGCTCCAGTTGGTGCGGCGCCACGGCCATGCCATGGACCGCGAGGAGTTCCAGCCCGGCGTGATCTGCGTCGGCGCGGCCATCCGCAATCATCTCGGCGCCGTTGTCGGGGCCATCAGCGCTTCCGCGCCCACACAACGCGCCACTGATGAGCACCTCGGCCGCATGCGCGACGGTGTGATGGCCGCGGCGCGCGCGCTTTCGGCCGAGTTCGGCGAGCGGACCACCGAGGCCGCAACTGCCGACGGCGCCGCAGCGCCTGTGAATTAATAAGGGGAAATCAATGTACGCGCCTGCCGGGGTGAAGACGAGCAGCGACTTCCCAGTTCCCGACACCATGAAGGCTTGGGTGCTGGGCGATCCGGGTCAGCTCAAGCTCGTCGACAAGCCGGTGCCGGTGCCGAAGAAGGCCGAGGTGCTGGTGCGCATCGACGCGGTGGCGATCTGCGCCACCGACCTCGACGTGATCGCGCACGGGCCGCCGGCGCTGATCCAGGGCGGACTGCCCTTCAACAAGAGCTTCACGCCCGGCCACGAGTACATGGGCACCGTGGTGGCGCAGGGCCCGGGCGTCGACGAGTACAGAGTAGGCCAGCGCGTGACGGTGGAGATCCACGCCGGCTGCGGCCAGTGCAAGCGCTGCCGCGAAGGCATGTATACCTCCTGCCACAACTACGGTCTGAACTACGGCGACGTCGACAAGGGCCACCGCGCCAACGGCTTCACCACCGACGGCGGCTTCTGCGAGTACCAGGTCAACAACATCAACACGCTGGTCGCCATCGCCGACGAGATGACGGACGAGGAGGCGACCTTGGTGGTCACCGCCGGCACGGCCATGTATGGCCTGACCGAGCTGGGTGGCCTGGTGGCGGGCGAGAGCGTTGTCGTCACCGGCCCTGGCCCCATCGGGCTTTTGGGCGTGGCGGTGGCCAAGGCGCTTGGCGCGCAGCCGGTAATTCTAACCGGCACGCGCGACAACCGTTTGAAGATCGGCAAGGAGCTTGGCGCCGACCATGTCGTCAACGTCACGCGCGAAGATCCGGTGGAGGCGGTGCGGCGCCTCAACGGCGGCAAGGGCGTCGACTACGTGGTGGAGTGCTCCGGCGCGCCCAATGCGGTCAACGAGGCGGCGCGCATGGTCAACCGCGGCGGCAGGATTTGCCTCGCCGCCTTCCCGCACGAGGCCGTGCCGGTCGATATCGCGCACATCGTGCGCAACAACATCTACCTCTACGGCATCCGCGGCGAGGGCAAGAGCGCGACGCACCGCGCCGAGGCGTTCATGCGCCAGAAGCGCTTCGATGCCAGCAAGATCCACACCCACACCTTCGCGCTGGAGGATCTGCCGACGGCGCTGCGCTATGCGCGCGAGCGCATCGACGATGCAATCAAGGTAGTGGTGAAGGCCAAGGGCGTGGCCGTGCGCCGGGAGGCGGCGGAGTGATGATGGCGCCCGCGCCCGCGCAGCAAGGCTTGCTGGCTTCACCTGCCGGCGTGGTGACGCTGGCGCCGAAGGCGCGCGATTGCGCCGACGGGAACCTGGGCGGTCGGCGCACGGGCGGGCGACTTCGTGTTCGTCGCCGGCATGCGGGGCATCGACCCGCAGACCAATACGCTTGTGCAAGGGCGACGAGGCTCGCGTGCGGCAGGCGTTTCTCAACATGAAGCTGATCGCGGAGTCGGAAGGCGCCACCTTGCGCGATGCCGTGCGCCTGACGGTGTTCGTCACCGACATGGCCCGCTTCCGGCCGCTGGTGAACGAGGCGCAGGAGGAGCTGTGGGGTGCGGGCCCCTATCCGCCGCGCAGCATCGTCGAGGTGCGGCGGCTCAACCAGGACGACACCGTCGAGGTCGAGGGCACCTTCTACGCCCCCGCCAAGCGCTAGGACGAGCAGCACGAACGCGATGCTCATCTGCGACGAATATCTGACGCCGGCCTCGCTCGACGAGGCGCTCGACGCGATGGCGCGCCATCGCGGGCGCTATCGCATCGTCGCCGGCGCCACCGACACCTATCCTTGGGCGCGCGAGGGGCGAGCGGGCGATGTCGAGGTCCCGGTGCTGATCGACGTCGGCAAGATTCCCGAGCTTTGCGAGCGCCGCGTGGATGCCGCACGCGTGCGCCTCGGCGCCGCCACGCCGATCCAGCGCTTCCTCGACGATGCCGCGCTGGTGAGCGCGCTGCCGGCCATGCCGCGCTGCGCGGTTTGGTTCGCCGACGACCAGATCAGGGAATCCGCCACCATCGGCGGCAACATCGTCAACGCCTCGCCGGCGGCCGACGGCACGCCGCCGCTGATCGCCCACGAGGCGCAGCGTGGAGCTGGCCTCCCGCCGCGACGGCCGGATCGTGCGGCGCACGCTGGCGCTCGACGATTTCGTCACCGGGCCGGGCAAGACGGCGCTGGAGGAGGGCGAGCTGCTGGTCGCCATCGAATGCGACGCGCTCGCCGGCTACGGCGGCAGCTTCGAGAAGGTCGGCCATCGCCGCTCGCTGGTGATCTCGCTCGTCTGCCTCGCAGCGCTGGTGAAGCTCGACGCAGCCGGGCGCCAGTTCGAGGACGTGCGCCTCGCCATCGGCGGCATCGGCCCGGTGCCGCGGCGCCTGGCCGAGGTCGAGGCATTCCTGCGCGCGCGGCCCGTGACGGCCGAGCGACTGGAGCAGGCAGCCGAGATGCCGGTGGCGCTGGTCGCCTCGCGCACGCGGCAGGAGTACCGGCGCGAGGTGGTGCGCGGCTTCGTGGCTGCGCGGGCTGATCGAGGCGGTGCGCGGCGCCGGCGGCAGGATCGGCGCGCTCGCGCCGGAGCTGGAGGCGGCCTATGCCTGATCTCGCATCGAGGCCACCGTCAACGGCCGCAAGGTTGCGCGCAGCGCCAAGCCGCACCTGCGGCTGCTCGACTTCCTGCGCGACGACCTCGGCCACACCGGCACCAAGGAAGGCTGCGGCGCCGGCGAGTGCGGCACCTGCTCGGTGTTCGTCGACGGCGTGCTCTTGAAGTCGTGCCTCGTGCCGGTGGCCAAGGCGCAGGGCGCCAGGATCGAGACGGTGGAAGGGCCTGGCCGCGCCGCGGCGAGCTCTCCGTGCTGCAGCAGGCGTTCCACAAGATGGGCGCCAGCCAGTGCGGCTACTGCATCCCCGGCATGGTGATGGCGGCGACCGCGGCGCTGCGCGCCAACCCGTTCGCCGACCGCGAGGAGATCAAGGAGCGGCTCGGCGGCAACATCTGCCGCTGCACCGGCTACCAGAAGATCTTCGATGCCGTGGAGCTGGCGCGCGATGTGGCCAACGGCCGCCGGCCGGCGAGCGCGCTGGCCGAGGAGGAGCCCGCTGACGGCGCCTTCATCGGCGCCAACGTGCGCCGCATCGATGCGCCGTCCAAGGTTTCCGGCGCGCTGAAATATGCCGGCGACATGGTGCTGCCGCACATGCTGCACATGGCGGTGCTGCGCTCGCCCGCACGCGCATGCGCGCATCGTCGTCGATCGACACCTCCGAGGCCGAGGCGATGCCGGGCGTGGAGGGCGTGATCACGGCGGCCGACGTGCCCGGCGTCGACGGCTTCGGCGTGTTCGTGCACGACCAGCCTGTCATGGCGCGCGGCAAGGTGCGCTACGTCGGCGAGCAGGTGGCGGCGGTGGCGTCGGAGGACCCGCTGGTGGCCAGGCGAGCGCTGGCGAAAATCAAGGTCGTCTACGAGCCGCTGCCGGCCGTGTTCGAGCGCCCACGAGGCGCTGCGCCCCGGCGCGCCGGTGCTGCACGACTATGCGCCCGACAATATCGTCAAGCACATCCCGATCCGGGTCGGCGACGTCGAGAAGGGCTTCGCCGAATCCGACCTGATCGTGGAGGAGACCTACACCACCCAGCAGGTCGAGCACGCCTACCTGGAGCCCGAGGCGGGCCTCGCCTACGTCGATCCCGACGGGGTGGTGACCATCCTCTCGCCCAGCCAGAACATCACCCACCACCGCCACATGCTGGCGCGCATCGTTAACCAACCCATCAACAAGGTGCGCTTCATCATGAGCCCGGTGGGGGGCGGCTTCGGCGGCAAGGAGGACATGGTCTACCAGGGCATGCTGGCGATCATGGCCATGCGCACGCGCCGGCCGGTGCGCCTGGTGTTCACGCGCGAGGAAAGCATCATCTCCACCGCGAAGCGGCACCCTTCTCGCACGACATATCGCATGGGGCTCGCGCGAGACGGCCGCATCCGTGCGGTGGAGATCCGCATGGTGTGCGACGGGGGTGCGTACGGCATGTCGACCGAGGGCGTCGTGCGCAAAGCGGCGATTCTCGCCGCGGGTCCGTACGCGATCCCGCACGTGAAGGTCGATACCTATCGGCGTGTACACCAACAATACGCCGTCGGGCGCGTTCCGCTCCTTCGGCGCGCTGCAGGCCCAGTTCGCCACCGAGACGCACCTGGACATCTGCGCCGAGAAGCTGGGGCTCGACCCGTTCGAGATCCGCCGCATCAATGCCATGCGCGACGGTGCGACCACGCACACGCAAGCAGCGGCTGACCTCGGTGAGCCTCGTGCGGGCCCTCGATGCCGCCGCCGAACGGCCTCCCGCTGGCAGGCCGGCGCACCCACCGTACGAGGCCCCGTGCGAGGTGACCTGGGCGGCGACGGCGTACGTCCGCCCTGCGCGCTCGGCGCCCGCTTGGGGGCTCCGCGCGCGGCCAAGAGCGAGGTCGCGTGATGGCCAAGCGGCGCGGACGCGGCATGGCCGCCTGCTGGTACGGGATCGCCCGCACCGCCACCGTCGATCGCGCCGGCGCATGGGCCGAGATCGACGACGGGGGAACCGCCAAGATCGTCACCGGCGTCACCGAGATCGGCGAGGGGATATTGACCGTGCTGGCGCAGATCGCCGCCCAGGAGCTGGGCGTGCGCCCCCAGGACGTCACCATCGGCGACAACGATACCGCCCGCTCCCCGGAAGCCGCGCACGCCGGCGCCACCCGCCAGACCTACATGATCGGCAACGCGGTGGCGCTCGCCTGCCGCCAGGCCTGGGCCATGCTGGCCGATGTGCTGGCCAAGCACTGGGGCGTCGATCCCCGCGGCATCAAAGCGGCAGCCGGCGAAATCTGGGCCGAGGGCACCAACCACAAGATGCCGATGGCGGAAGCCGTGCATCTGGCCAAGAGCCGCGGCGTGGTGCCCGTGGGCTCGGCCTCCTTCGGCACCGACACCACCGGGCTCGACCCCGAAGACGGCTCCGGCCGCCCCTGGCAGGCCTACGTATTCGGAGCCCAGGTGGCCGAGGTCGAGGTCGACACGCTGACCGGCGAGGTGCAGGTGCTGGGCATCTGGGCCGTCCACGATGTCGGCCGCGCGGTCAATCCGCGGGGCGTCGAGGGCCAGATCGAGGGCGGCATCGTCCAGGCGCTGGGCCAGGGCCTGATGGAGGACTACAGAACCGTCGAGGGCCGCGCCACCACGCCCAATCTCGCCAAATACATCCTGCCGACCTCGCTCGATGTCCCCCATGTCACCTCGGTGATCCTGGAGGACCCCGATCCGATCGGCCCGCTCGGCGTCAAGGGCATCGGCGAGCCCGCCATGATTCCGACCATTCCGGCCGTCATGAACGCCATCTACGATGCCGTGGGGGTGCGTATTACTTCGTTGCCGGCGACGCCGGAGCGAGTGCTTGCAGCAATCAAGGCAAAAGCGGGAGCCGTCGCAACACCGGTGGCGGCTGAATAACCTTGAGACGTGCGGGTGAAGTTCAGTCTGTTGCTTAGGAGGAGAACGTAAATGCCGACTTACACCCGACGCCTTGTTCTGGCGGCTGCGGCTATCGCCGCGCTGGCCGCCCCGGCCCTGGCCCAAGGCAAATATCCCGACGGCAAGCCCATCGAGATGACCGCGCTGTTCGGCGCCGCCAGCGCTTCGACGCAAACTGCGCGCGTCCTGGCCGACGGCATGTCCAAGATCCTCGGCGTCCCGGTGCCGATCCTCGACAAGCCCGGCGCCGGCGGCGCGGTGGGCTACACCTACCTCTCCCAGCAGAAGCCCGACGGCTATTCGGTCGTGTGGAGCTCCAACTCGATCTCCACCACCTTCCACAACGGCCAGCTGCCCTTCGACTACAAGAACTTCGAGCACGTCGCCCGCGTCACCGTCGAGAACCCGGCGCTCGCCGTGAAGGCCGATGCTCCGTGGAAGACGCTGAAGGAGCTGGTCGAGTTCGCCAAGGCGAACCCCGAGAAAGTCAGGGTCGGCAACTCCGGCCAGGGCAGCCAGACGCACATCGCCAGCGTGGCGCTGTTCACCTCCGCCGGCGCCAAGATCGTCCCCGTGCACCGCACCGGCGGTCAGGCCACTGCCGATCTGCTCGCCGGCCGCATCGAGGTGGCGGTCCAGTTCCCGCAGGCGCTGCTGCCGCACGTCAAGAGCAAGGACCTGCGCGTGCTGGCCCTGCTCGGCAACATCCCCGACCCGGCCTTCCCGGAGGCCAAGTCGGCGGTGCAACAGGGCTACAAGACCGATCTCCCCCTCTGGCGCGGCATCGCGGTGCCCAAGGGCACGCCCAAGGCCGTGATTGCCAAGCTGCAGGACGCCATCAAGAAGACGGTGGAGTCGCCCGAGTTCAAGGAAGCGGGCAACAAGATCGGCTTCACGCCGGCCTATCAGCCCGCTGACGCCTTCACCAAGATGATTGGCGAGGACGACAAGCGCCTCGCCGCGGTCATCAAGGAGATCAAGGCCAGCGAAGGCAAGTAGTGACGTTCAGTGATCTGACTCGGAAGAAGGGTGCCCGTGTCATGCTCGGGGCTTGTCCCGAGCATCCAGCCATCCGCCGAGCGCCGGAGCACGCGGTTGCGCTGGATCCTCGGGCACAAGGCCCGAGATGACAAGGTCGCAAGGATTGCGTCGGACCACGAGGCGCTGCTGCCGCGTCTGCTAGACGGGCAGCTCACTAGACGGAAAGCTGATGCGTAGTGTCTGACCAGCACATGCGTTCCGACGCGGACGAGCAGGGCGCCTGGGCGCGCCCTGTCTCGGCAAAGGTAGGCGAGGCGATCGTCGCCCTGACGCTCATCGCCGTCGCCGTGTTTTTCGCTTGGCACGCAGTACTGTTGCCGTTCGGCAGGGTGGGCCTGCCGGGTCCCGGCTTCTTCCCCTTCGCGCTCGGCATCGCGCTCGGCCTGCTGGCGGTGGCCATCCTCATCGCCACCCTCCAGGGTCGCTTCGCGGCGCGCGACGGCTGTCTTCCTCGGCCACCGCGACGTGCTGATCGTGTTCGCGGCGCTGGTCGGCGTCGCCGCGGCATTCGAGCGGGCGGACAGCTATCTGGTGCTCGGGGTGTTCGCCGCCCTGCTGCTGCTCCTCATCGCCCGCACCACCCTGCTGCGCGTCGGCCTCGGCGCGGCGCTCGGCATGGTCGCCGTCTGGCTGCTTCTTCAGGCTGGCGCTGGGCGTCAGGCTGCCTGTCGAGCGAGTTCTGGTACGACCCGGTGGGCTTCATCTCCTCCATGTTCACCGCCATGCCGTTTTAGTCGAGGCGCATCGCATGTCCGCGTTCGAACATCTGATGCAGGGCTTCGCGGTCGCCCTGACCTGGAAGAGCCTGTCCTATTGCTTCATCGGCTGCCTGTGGGGAACGATCGTCGGCGTGCTGCCGGGCCTCGGGCCGCTGGCCGGCATGGTGCTGCTGCTGCCGCTCACCTTCGGCCTCGATCCCGCCACCGGCATCATCATGCTGACGGGCATCTTCTACGGCGCCATGTACGGCGGCTCCACCACCTCGATCCTGGTGCGCATCCCGGGCGAGGCCGCCTCCGTCGTCACCTGCATCGACGGCTACGAGATGGCGCGCCAGGGCCGCGCCGGCCCGGCGCTGATGATTGCCGCCGTCGGCAGCTTCATCGGCGGCACCGTCTCCGTGCTCGGCCTGATGCTGGTCGCCCCGCCGCTGGCGCGCGTGATGCTGGCGATCGGCCCCTCGGTGGAGGTGGTGCTGATGCTGATGGCGCTCTGCGTCATCGCCTTCATCTCCGGCGGATCGCGCTTGAAGACCGCAGCCATGATCGTGCTGGGCCTGGCGGTCGGCACCATCGGCCTCGACAAGCTGACCGGCGTCCCGCGCTTCACCTTCGGCAATCTGGGGCTGGCCGACGGGCTGGCGTTCACGGCGCTGGCGATCGGCCTGTTCGGCATCTCCGAGATCCTGCTCAACCTGGAGAAGAGCGAGGCCATCAAGGCCATCCGGCCCAAGCTCAGGGACCTGGTGCCGCGCTGGAGCGACCTCAAGGAGTCGGCGCCGGCGATCGGCCGCGGCACCATCGTCGGCTTCATCTTCGGCATCATCCCGGGCGTGAGCCACGTGGTGTCGACGTTCGTGTCCTACGCGCTCGAGAAGCGCTTCTCGCGTCATCCCGAGCAGTTCGGCAAGGGTGCCATCGCCGGCGTCGCCGGGCCCGAGACCGCCAACAACGCCACCACCGGCACGGCCATGATCCCGCTGCTGGCGCTCGGCATCCCGTCGATCCCCGCCACCGCCATCCTGCTGTCGGCGCTGACCATCCACGGCGTGTCGCCGGGGCCGCTGCTGCTCACCGACAACCCGGAGGTGTTCTGGGGCCTGGTCGCCAGCATGTACATCGGCAACGTCGTGCTGCTGGTGCTGAACCTGCCGTTCGTCGGCCTGTTCGTGAACCTGTTGCGCATCCCCTACGGCTGGCTGGTGCCGACCATCCTGGTGATCTCGGTCATCGGCGTCTACAGCGTCAGCTTCAAGACCGCCGACATCTGGATCATGGTGCTCTCGGGCGGCGTCGGCTACCTGTTGCGCAAGTTCGGCTACGAGATGGCGCCGCTGCTGCTGGCGCTGGTGCTCGGCGACCGGCTGGAGGAGAACTTCCGCCTGGCGCTCACCATGTCGGGCGGCTCCTACGCCACCTTCGCCGACGCCGCCTCGCTTTCGTCATCGCCACCGTCATCGGCCTGCTCGGCATCCTGCAGGCCTGCGCCTGGGCGTTCGGATACCGCAAGGCGATCGCCGACCAGGCGGAGCGCGCGTGAGGTGAGCTTGATCATGCGGGGACCCTGTCTGGCAAGTGAGCGACCGTGCGCCCCTCTCACCCTCGGGCGAGCGGACGCGAGGCCATGACTTACGGCCGCGCGACCAGGCCGGGACAACGTGCACAACGTTGACGTCGCGGCCGTAAGTCATCTGGCCGAGCTGGTGAGGGCGACTTGCTCTCTCGCCCAGGGAAGGCGCCCCTCATCCGCACCGTTCGGGCACCTTCGCCCCAAGGGGAGAAGGGTCGCTGTGCCCCGCACGCAACCGAAATTAGCTCCTGTCGCACGAGGCGGCTGCGCGGGATGACGATGCTGGGGGATTTGCATCATGACTGAGGCACCGCTGCGCGTTGCCGTGCTGGGAATGGGGTGGTGGTCGGACGTGCTCTCCGACGCCATCAAGCGCTCCAAGGAGCTCCAGATCGTGGCCTGCTACACGCGCTCGCAGGACAAGCGCCGCGCCTTCGCGGAGAAGTACGACTGCCGCGCCGCCGCGAGCTACGAGGAGATCCTGGCCGACCCCTCCATCGCTGCCATCGTCAACACCACACCCAACAACGTGCACCTGGAAACCACCCGCCAGGCGGCCGAGGCCGGCAAGCACGTGTTTCTCGACAAGCCTATCGCCAACACGGTGCGAGAAGGGATGGCTATCGCCGAGGTCTGCAAGACGCATGGCGTCGTGCTGGCGCTCGGCTACCAGCGCCGCCGCGAGACGCATTTTCGCTGGGTGAAGAACGAGATCGAGCAGGGCCGCTTCGGCAAGCTGGTGCAGGCGGAGTGCAACATCAGCCGCGACCGGCTCGGCCAGTTCGACCTCTCGTCCTGGCGCTACACGGCCGAGGGCATGCCCGGCGGCGTGATGCTGCAGATCGGCATCCACTACATCGACGTGTTGGAATACCTGATGGGGCCCATCAAAAGCGTGTCGGCGCGGCTTGCCCAGCTCGTGCTGCCCGGCGACAATCCCGACGTCGCCAACATGATCCTGCAGCACGAGAGCGGCGCGCTTTCCAACCTCACGGCGTCCTATGCCTCGGCCTGCGAGTTCTACATGATGAACATCTACGGCAAGGAGGCGAGCGCCTACTACGACCTGTTCTCCGGCCTGAGGCACCTCAAGCGCGGCGACAAGGCTGCGCGCGCGGTACCGACGGAGAAGAACGACACCATCCGGGAGGAGCTCGAGGAGTTCGCGCACTGCGTACGCAACGGCAGCCAGCCGGAGACGGACGGCTTCTGGGCGGCGCGCAACCTGGCCGTGATCAAGGCCGGCGCCAGAAGTGCGCGCGAGGGACGTGTGGTCGAGGTGGCCGACGTATCTGGCGTCTGGCGAGTAGCAAGCGCGCGCGCACAAATTTCAGGGGCAGGAATTGGCTAGAATTGATATTGGCGAGCTCACGCTCAACGTGGAGGAGCGTGGGACCGGTCCGGCCTTCATATTCATCCCCGGTCTGATCGGGCTGCACGATGCCTGGCGACTTCCAGATGGCGGAGTTCTGCGAGCGCTATCGCTGCATCTCGTTCGACCATCGCGGCACCGGCGACAGCGACAAGCCCGCGAGCGGCTACACCACCGAGCTGATCGCGCGCGACGTGATCTGTCTGATGGACAGGCTCGGCATCGGCAAGGCGCACATGGCCGGCACTTCGACGGGTGGCTGCGTGCTGCAGAACCTCGCCATCGATCATCCCGGAGCGCGTGCGCTGCTGCATCTTCTCCAACACCTGGGTGAAGGCCGACGAGTACATCACCCGCGTGCAGATGACGAGGAAGCGCATTGCGCTCTCCTACGGACCGCAGGAATACGTCAAGGTTTCCTCGCTGTTCACCCATGGACCCAGCAGTTCCGCTACAACCTCGACAAGGTGATTGGCTGGAGGGGCGGGCACTGGCAACGGTGGGGCCGATCGACGTGCTGGCGCAGCGCCTCGACATGACGCTGACGCACGACCGCTCGGGCGAGCTCGGCAGATCCGAAGCCCGTCGCTTGTCGTCGGCACGCGCGACGACGCGACCGTGCCCTCGTATCAGTCGGAGGACCTGGCCAAGGCCATCCCCGGCTCACGGCTGGTCATCGTCGAGGAAGGCGGCCATTATTCCTATCGCCGCCACTGGCAGGCGTGGAACAAGATGGTCGACGCCTTCCTCAGGGAGACCGAAGGCAGCGTGTAGATGAGCGCCGCAGCAACCTCCTTCGAGCTGACCAGGGCCATGCGCGCCCGCGCTTCGGCCATCCGCGCCGCCGGCGGTCTCGACGCGGCGCTCGCCAAGGGCGCGATCCCCAAGCTCGTCGACACCACGCTGTCGGAAGGCCTGGTGCTCGGCCTGCTCAAGCAGGGGGTGCGCAAATATCTCGCCATCTTCGGCCACGGCTCGACCGACCTCGGCGAGGTGCTGCGCATCTACGAGGAGGAGGGCGTCACCCGCACCTTCAACTGCCGCAACGAGGTGGCGATGGCGCACGCCGCCACGGCCTTGCGCTGGCAGTACGGCGAGATCCCCGCCGTGGTGACCTCGATCGGCCCCGGCGCGCTGCAGGCCTTCGCCGGCTCGCTGGCGGCGGCGTCGAACGGCGTCGGCGTCTATCACATCTATGGCGACGAGACGACCTTCGGCGAAGGCGCCAACATGCAGCAGGTGCCGAAGGAGGAGCAGGGCCTGTTCGGCCAGATGACCGCCATCATGGGCCGCTCCTACGTGCTGCACACGCCGCAGGCGCTGCGCGACGCGCTCCGCCGCGGCTCGCTTACCGTCAACCACCCCTACCGCGCCGGCCCGTTCTATCTGCTGCTGCCGCTCAACACCCAGCCCGCGCGCCTCACCGTCAACCTCGCCGCCCTGCCCGAGCGCCCGCAGCTGGCGCCCGCTCGCGCCCGCCTCCGATGCGCCCTTCGAGGAAGCCGCCAAGCTGATCGCCGGCGCGCGCAAGGTCGCCATCAAGGCCGGCGGCGGCACGCGGGGCCACGACGCGGCCGTGCGGCGCCTGGCCGAGGCCGCCGGCGCCGCGGTGGTGCTGTCGCCCGGCTCCACCGGCGTGCTGCCCGACGCGCACGCCCAGAACATGCACGTCGGCGGCTCCAAGGGCTCCATCTCGCGGCAACTACGCGATGGCCGAGGCCGAGCTGCTGATCGTCATCGGCTCGCGCGCCGTGTGCCAGGCCGACTGCTCCGGCATCGGCTACAAGAAGCGCGCAGCCACGTCATCAACATCAACGGCGACCTCGCCGACGCCACCCACTACAACCGCACGCTTGGCGCTGATCGGCGACATCTCGGCCGTGGCCGAGCGCCTCGCCGCCAGGCTCGAAGCCGCCAAGCGCCGCCGCCAACAAGCGCGAGTGGCTCGCCGCCTGCGCCGCCAAGAAGGCCGAGTGGGCCGCCTACAAGCGCGCCCGCTTCGAGGCCGCGCCCGATCCGCGACGAGGTGTGGCAGCGCCCGGCGCTGGCCCAGCCCGCCGCCATCAAGGTCGTCGCCGACTTCGCCAAGCCGATCGGCGCCGCCAAGTTGTTCGATGCCGGCGACGTGCAGGCCAACGGCTTCCAGATCGTGGAGGACGACAGGACCGGCGACACCTTCACCGAGACCGGCGCCTCCTACATGGGCTTCGCGGTGAGCGCGCTGCTCGCCTCGGCGCATCGCCGACAAGCCCCGCTACGGCATCGCCTTCACCGGCGACGGCTCCTTCATGATGAACCCGCAGATCCTGATCGACGGCGTCGAGCACGGCGTCCGCGGCACCATCGTCATCTTCGACAACCGCCGCATGGCCGCCATCACCGGCCTGCAGGTGGCGCAGTACGGCGTGGGCTTCCGCACCAACGATGGCGTGGCGGTCGACTACGTGCGCCTCGCCGGCGCCGTCAGCGGCGTCAACGCCCTGCACGGCGGCTGGACCGCCGACGAGCTGAAGACGCGCGCTCAAAGCCGCCCACGCCCACGCCGGCCTCTCCGTCATCCACGTGCCCGTCTACGCCGGCGACCACGAGCTCGCCGGCCTCGGCGCCTGGGGCCAGTGGAACGTCGGCAACTGGTGCGAGGACGTGCAGCGCGAATGGCTGGAGCAGGACCTGTAGCACTTCTCCCTCTCCCCGCCTGCGGGGAGAGGGTCGGGTGAGGGGCTGCCTCAAACGCAAGCCGAAGTATGCTTCTGCCCCTCACCCTAACCCTCTCCCCATGAATGGGGAAAGGGAACATGGCGCCACGCGTCGTCCCGGAGAGCCACCCATGCACCCCCGCGAACGCCTCGCCTTCTCCCCCATCGAGGGCCGCCCGCCGCTGAAATTCCCCGACGGCATCCGCCTGGTCGTTTGGCCGGTGCTGTCGCTGGAGGACTGGGACCTGTCGCGGCCCATGGCGCGCATGGCGATCACGCCGCCGCAGGGCGCAATACAAATCCCGGATCTCCCCAACTGGAGCTGGCACGAGTACGGCATGCGCGTCGCCTTCTGGCGCATGCGCGCCATGTTCGAGCGCGTCGGCGCCAAGCCCACCGTCGCCATCAACGCCAAGATCTGCGAGACCTACGAGCCCGTGGTGAAGGCCTGCATCGACAGCGGCTGGGAGCTCAACGCGCACAGCTACGAGCAGATCCCCATGCACAAGGTCGAGGACCAGCGCGCCGTCATAGAGAAGACCTTGCGCATCATCCACAATGCCTCCGGCAAGCGCCCGCGCGGCTGGTTCGGCCCGGGCCTGACGCAGACCTTCGATACCGTCGACCACCTGGCCGAATGCGGCATCGAGTACATCGGCGACTACGTGCTCGACGACGACCCCGTCACGCTCGAAAACCAAGCACGGACCGGTGGTGGCGCTGCCCTATACCTTCGAGGTGCACGACATCGTCATGATGAACCTGCAGCACCACGACTCCGAGGCATTCCACACCCGCGCCATGGACCACTTCCGCTGCCTCTATGCCGAAGTCGGCGCAGCGCGCGAAGATCATGGCCATCTCCTGCCACCCGTACCTGTCGGGCGTCCCCCACCGCATCGCCCACGTCGAGCGCACCTTCGCCGACATCCTCGGCCACGAGGGCGTCGTCGCCTGGACCGGCGAGCAGATCTGGATTGGTACAAGAAGTCGTAGGGCGGGTTAGCGCGGGCATTCCCGTAAGCAGGATCGCGACGCCGATCCGCGCGTAACCCAACATCGTTCGTTCTCGGAAGTGTCGGGTTACGGCCTTCGGCCTAACTGCGACCTACAGGAGTCGGAGCCACCATGGACAAACGCATCGGCATCATCGGTCTCGGCATCATGGGCGGCGCGTTCGCCAGGAACCTGGTCGCCGCCGGCTGGACCGTGATCGGCTACGACATCGACGCCGCGCGCAACGCCGAGGCCAAGGCCGCCGGCGTCGAGATCGCCCACAGCGCCGAAGCCGTCGCCGAGACCGCGTCCGACATCATCACCAGCCTGCCCAAGCCGCAGGCCGTGCTCGACACCGCCGTTGTGATCGCCCGCGCCAATGCCAAGGGCCGCACGGTGATCGAGGCCAGCACGCTGTCCCTCGACGACAAGATGGCGTTCAAGGCAACCCTGGAGAAGCCGGCCACACGGCGCTCGACTGCCCGATGTCCGGCACCGGCGCGCAGGCGGCGGTGAAGGACCTCGTCGTCCTCGCCAGCGGCGACAGCGCGGCGATTGCGCGGCTGCGAGCCGGCGTTCATGGGGCTTCGCGCGAAAAGTCTACGACCTCGGCGCCTACGGCAACGGCAGCAAGATGAAGTTCGTCGCCAACCACCTGGTGGCGATCCACAACGCCGCGGCGGCGGAAGCCATGGTGCTCGCCATGAAGGCCGGCCTCGACCCGCACCAGACGGTGGAGGTGATCTCCTCCGGCGCCGGCACCTCGCGCGTGTTCGAGCTGCGCGCGCCGATGATGGCGGCGCGCACCTATCTGCCCGCCACCGCGCGCGGCACCATGTTCGAGAAGGACATCGCCGTGATCGGCGACTTCGCCGCGGACCTGCGCTGCCCGACGCCGGTGTTCGACCTCGCCGCGTCGATGTGCACGGCGGCACTCGCCATGGGCCGCGGCGCGGAGGATGTCGCCGCGATCTGCGAGGTCTACGCCCAGATGGCCGGGCTGGACCGGTAGTCATCCGAGCTGTCCCCGGATTCAGCCATCCGCGCGCTCCCGAGCAGCCGTAGGTTGGGTTAGGCCGAAGGCCGTAACCCAACGATCCCTGATACGCCCAGTGTTGGGTTCGCACTTCGTGCTAACCCAACCTACTTCCCAATCGCCTTGTTGATCGCCGGCAGCACCTTCTCCGCCATCAGCACCATGGAGCGGCGGCCCAGGTCGCGGTCGAGCCAGTCCTTGCCGGCATAGAGCAGCGTGCCGAAGTCGCCCACCTCCTCGCGGAAGGCCAGCAGCTTGTCGGCCACCTGCGCAGGCGAGCCCCAGATCACCAGCTTGTCGATGACGCTGTCGAGCGTCACGGCGTCGTCGGGCGTGTCGCGGCTCTCCTTGAAGGCCTCGGCACGGCCGGCCATCTTCAGCTTGGTCAGCAGGTTGTTGTAGTAGAGCCGGTAGGGGCTGTTGGGCGCCGTCACGTAGGCGCGCGCGGTCTTCTCGTCGTCGGCGACGAAGATCGAGCGCGCCACGCGCCAGTTGGCGGGGTCGGCCGGCCGGCCACCCTTCTCGCAGCCCTCCACGTACTTGGGCCAGTGGCTCTTGACCCACGCCGGCATCAGGAAGTTGGCCGAGATCGGCTCCCAGCCGCGCGAGGCCGCCTCCGTCACGCCCTTGGAGAACGGCGCCACCACCGTCACCACGATCGGGCGGATGCGGCTTCTGCAGGGGCTTGGCCAGGATGCCCTGGCCGATGTCGGCCATCAGCGTGCGCTCGGTCGTGACCGTCCAGTACTTGCCCTTGATCTTGTAGGGCGCCTCGCCGGCCCAGATGGCGAGCACCTGGTTGATGGCCTCCACGAACATCTCGTTGCGGTTGGCGTTGAGGTTGCCGAACACCTCCGCATCCGACAGCAGCCCGCCCGGCGAGATGCCGAAGATTGAAGCGCCCGTCGAGCAGGTGATCGAGCATGGCGATGTTGGCGGCGACCGCGGCCGGATGGTTGTTCGGCATGTTGACGGTGCCGGTGCCGAGCCTGATGCGCTTGGTGGCGTCGACCAGCGTGGCGATGAACATGACGCACGAGGTGATGTTCTCGGCCGCGTCCGTCACGTGCTCGCCGACGTAGCCCTCCGTGAAGCCCAGTTCGTCGGCCAGGATGAACGCCTCGCGGTCCTCCCTGAGCGACTGGCGCCAGTCCTTGCCGACGGGATGGATCGGCATGGTGAAGAAGCCGAGCTTCATGGCGTGTGTCAGCCTCTACTTGATGGCCTACTTGATGGCCTGGGATTGATGGGCGAGCCGGTGCCGCCGGGAATGATCAGCGGCGCACCGCAGAAGAAGAACTCGTAGACCTTGTCCGCGGCGCAGTCCTCCGCCAGCTCCTTGAGGTCGAAGATCTCGCCCATGTAGAGGCCCATGGCCGGGATCACCACCCAGTGCCAGGGCTGGTTCGACGTCGGTCGTCTCGTTGGGCCGCACCTCCACGCCCCAGGTGTCGGAGCACACGCCCGCCACCTCCTTGTCATACAGCCAGTAGCAGCTCTCGAACTTGAGGCCCGGCGCGTCGCCGCCGGCATAGCCGCCCCACTCGCCGCGCTGTTGCAGGCCTCCATCTGGCCGGTGCGGACGATCACGAAATCGCCCTTGCGGATTTCGACCTTCTGCGCGGCGGCACAGGCGTCGAGGTCGTCGTTGGAGATGCCGTTGCCGTCCGCGAGCGCCTCCACGCCCTTCCAGCGCGCGATGTCGAGCAGCACGCCGCGGCCGACCAGCTTGTCCTTGGCGTGCTCGATGCCGAGCTGCGAGAGCCCGTTGGAGTCCACGGCGCTGAGCGTGATGCCCGTTGTACATCTTGTCGTGGTAGAAGATGTGCCCCAGCGAATCCCAGTGCGTCGCCGACTGGATCGGCATGTTGATCGCATCGTCCGCATAGAGCAGGCGCTCCTGCCGCCCGGCGAGCGCGTCGGTGCCGGTCGCCAGCATGGTGTGGATCGGGTTCCAGCGCTTGCCGAACAGGCCCCGCTGCGGACCCGTTGGCCCCAGCGGGATGCCCAGCGCGAAGCTCTTGCCGCGCTTGATCAGCTTGCCGGCGGCGACGATGTCGGCCGGCGTGATGTGGTTGAGCGTGCCGACCTGGTCGTCCTTGCCCCAGCGCCCCCAGTTGGAAAGCGTCTTGAAGGCCTCGTCCACCGCCTGCTTGGAAACCTTGATGCTCCCGCTCTTGGGGCTCTTGGTCGGCATCGTCTCCGCCCTTTCTTGGTTTGGCGCTGGCCCCGCGCTTTCGTCCCATCTTGCCTGCGCCAAGCCGCGATTGCCAGCGACCACGAATTGGAGTTCCATGACAAGAGTTGATCGCGCGCATTATCACGCGCGTGTGATCGACGTCATCAACCCGGGAGATGCCCCATGACTTCTGCGCAGATGGCGTCCGTGCAAACCGCAAGACCCGCCGAGCATTCGCAAGGCGCCAACCCGCGCGCGCATTGGCCCGCCGCGCTGCAGCAGGAGCTGGAGGACAACCGCTTCAATCCGATCGTCGGCAGCGTGCTGGTCTCGGAGACCGACAAGCTGCGCGTCTGGCACCTGATGATCCCGGCCGGCAAGCGCTGCACCTTCCACCGCCACGTGCTCGACTACTTCTGGACCTGCCACACCCACGGCAAGGCGCGCGGCTACTTCGAGGACGGCAGCATCACCGAGACGGTGCACTTCCCCGGTGACACCCGCCACCTCCACTACGGGCCCGGCGAGTATCTGCTGCACAGCGTGGAGAACATCGGCGACACCGAGCTGGTGTTCACCACCGTGGAGTTCCTGCAGAGCGCCAATGCGCCGCTGCCCGTGCCCGACGGCGTGCGGCTCAAGGTAGCGTAGGTGTCATCCCGGCCTTGTGCCCGGGATCCATCTCACCACTTGCTCCGAATCCTGCTGATGGCTGGCATCCCGGCGACAAGCGCCGGGATGACATCATCGCAAGAAATCCAGCACCGCCGTCTCCGCCAGCACCTGCTCCGGCGCAGCGTGGAAGGCGGCGCGCGCCCGCTCCTCCTCGCTGGCGAACTGGTACTTGAGATACGCAGCCGAGCCGCCGCGCCTGGGCGACGAACTGCCGCCCCACGGCAATGCGCTGCGCCTCGTAGGCCCTCAGCGCCGCCTCCACCTCCGCATTCCGCAGCCAGCGCCTCCGCCAGCGCGGCCGCATCCTGCGCCGCCTTGACCACGCCGCCGCCGACGTGCGGGCGGACGACGAAGGCCGCATCGCCCACCAGCGCCACCCGGCCGAACGCCATCGAGGTGCTCTCCAGGTCGTAGATCGGCTGCAGGAACGGCTGCGGCGATCAGCGCGCATGACAGCGCGGAACTGCGGCGGCAGCAGCCGCTCGGCGGCGGCGCGCATCTCGCCGCACCACGCTGGCGCGCGACCAGCGGCGGCGGGATCGACAGCTCGTGCCGGGTGCCCCGCTCGTCCGTCAGCAGCCGCGGCATCTCGCGCGCCTCGTCGGCGGGGCGGTACCACACGATGTTCCAGCTGCGGTGCCCCGGCCGCAGGTCGTTGCCGGGCCCCGCCACCGGATAGCCCAGGAACTGCTCGCCCGGCGGCAGCGCGAAGCTCAGCCGGTCGAACATCGCCTGCGCCCAGCACCGGCACCGCCGCGTCCTCGTCGATCAGCCCGCGCCAGGCGACATAGCCCGCATACTGCGGCTGCGCCTGCGGGCAGCATCTGCGCCCGCACGGCCGAGCGGAAGCCGTCGGCGCCCACCAGCAGGTCGCCCATCGCCGACGTGCCGTCGGCGAAGTGGGCCACGACCCCACCCTGCTCGTGCGAGAGCCGCACAAGGTCCTTGCCCAAATGATAGGCCTCCGCGCCCAGTGCCCCGCCCAGCATCTCGAACAGCCGGTTCCAGGAGGTGGCGATCTGCGCGCCGGTCGTGGCGGCCAATCTCGGCGCCGGCGATGTCGAGCACCACGCGTCCCTCGACGGGCACGCCGAAGTCCCGCCGCGTATCGAGCCCGAGCTCGCCAGCGCCGCCGCGCATCTCGGGGTGCGTCATGATGCCGGCGCCGCGTCCGGTCAGCGGCACCGGCGAGCGCTCGTAGACGTCAACGTTCCACCCGCGTCGCCGCAGGTAGAGGGCCGAGAACAGCCCGCTCATGGAGCCGCCGATGATGAGCGGCGCGGCGTGTGTCAGGTCTTCATGCTCTCGTGGCCGCCCGTAGGTGATTAGCGCTGTCTGCGATCGCCAGCGCTCGCACCGCGGCGGGATAGCCAAGCCGCCGGCCTTGCTGCACAATGGCCGCCGATCGAGCATAATACAAGCGCGCTGCAAAAGCCGCATCAATGGGGAGGAGGCGTCGTGCCCGCCACAGCGATGGACGAGAGTGCGCCCGGGCGGGCGGCGGTGCGTCGCGCATGCCGAGCCGCACCAGCGCGGGCCTGTGCTCCCGCCATGAGCATCCCCATGGACCTTCTGCTCAACGCCATCGTCGCCGGCGTGCTGCTCGGCGGCTTCTACGCCGCCGTCACGGTCGGCATCTCGATCTCCTTCGGCATGCTCGACGTCGTCAACATCGCGCATCCCGGCCTTCATCATCGTCGGCTCCTACATCGCCTACATCGTCAACGCCACGTTCGGCCTCGACCCGATCCTCACCGCCATCCTCGTGCTGCCGGCGTTCTACCTGCTGGGGCAGGCGGTCTACCAGGTGTTCTACCTCTCGTTCGAGAAGCGCGGCGAGGAGGCGCTGCGCGGCCTCGCCTTCTTCTTCGGCCTGCTGTTCATCACCGAGGTGGTGCTGATCCTGGTGTTCGGCGTCGACTACCGCTACGTGCACGCCGCCTACATCGGCCCCACCTGGCGCATCGGCTTCGTCGATTTCCCGCTGCGCATGCTGGTGCCGTGCGTCGTCTCGCTCCTGCTCGTCGCCGCGCTGCAGCTGTTCCTGTCGCGCACCTTCATCGGCCGCGCCATCATGGCCGTGGCGCAGGACCAGCAGGCGCTGCGGCTGCTGTCGGTCGATCCCGATCCGCATCAAGCGCATCGCCTTCGGCATCTCGATCGCCACCGCGGCGCTCGCCGGCGCCTTCCTGATCATCATCCAGCCGGTCGAGCCGTCGGTGGGGCGCGAGTACATCGGCCGCATCTTCGCCATCTGCGTGCTGGGCGGCATGGGCAGCCTGCCGGGCACGGTGATCGCGGCCATGCTGCTCGGCATCATCGAGAGCTTCACGGCCACCTTCTACGGGCCATCGTGGGCGCCTGCCGTCGCCTTCGGCTTCCTGCTGATCACGCTGGCCGTCAGGCCCGCCGGCCTTCTGGGGCGCTAGCGATGCGGTCCTGGCTCTTCCTGCTCGTCGCGCTGCTCGTGGCGGCTGCCGTGTTCGCGCTGGCGCTGTTCGCGCGCAACGACTACCTGCTGTTCGCCGGCTTCGTGGTGCTGCAGTACGTGGTGCTGGCCACCGCCTGGAACATCCTCGGCGGCTACTGCGGCTACGTGAACTTCGGCACCGCGGCGTTCTTCGCCATGGGCGCCTACACCACGGTCGCGCTGCACAAGCTCGGCGCCAACCCCGGCCGCTACCTGTCCGACACGCCCTTCGAGTTCCTGTGCGCGCTGCTGCCGCTGTCGGTGCCCACCCTGGTGGTGCTCGGCGGCGTCGTCGTCGGGCATCGTCGGCTTCGGCATGGGCTATCTGACGCTGCGCCTGCGCGGGGTGTTCTTCGCCATCGCCACGCTGGCGATGGCCGTCGTGCTGCAGACCTTCGTCATCAACTGGGACTTCGTCGGCGGCTCGCGCGGCGCCTACATCATCCGGCCCGAACGGGTCGCGCTCGGGCCGCTGTCGCTCACCTACATCGAGTACCTGTTCCTGGCTGATGCTGTTGCTGGCCGTGTTCGCGCTGTGGGTTGCACGCCTGATCGAGCGCTCGCGGCTGGGGCTTCGGCTTCGCCACCATCCGCGACGACGAGCTGGCGGCCGAGGCCTCCGGCGTGCCGACGCTGCGCCTCAAGCTGATCGCCACCGCCGTGTCGGGCGGCCTGATGGGCATGGCCGGCGCGCCGCTGCCCTACTACATCGGCTACGTCGAGCCCGCCGCCGCCTTCGGCCTGCCCTATGCCGTCAACTCCATCGCCATGCCGATGATCGGCGGCACCACCAGCTGGGTCGGCCCGCTGGTCGGCGCGATCCTGCTCGGCACGCTGCAGCAGATCGCCACCGTCACCATCTCCTCGGTGGTGAACCTGCTGATCGTCGGCGTGCTGCTGGTCGCGTTCGTGATCGCCGCGCCGGTCGGCATCGTCGGGCTGATGCAGGAGTTCCTGCGCACCGCTGCGCCTGTCGCGCCTCAACCTGCGATCGATCGTCGTCATCGCGATCGCCAGCTACTGCTTCCTCGTCGGCATCCTCGGCATCATCTTCAATCTGTCCTGCGCATCCAGACCGCAAACCGGGGCCTCGCCGCCATAGGCGCCTTCGGCATCGTCGTCGGAGGCGCTCAATCTCACCGCCGCCTATGGCTTGTTGAAGCTGTCAGGGCTGGGCCCGATCGGCTCACGACTTGCGCTTCGGTCGCCTCCATCGTTCTGGCCGCCACCCACCTCTGGCTCGAGCCACGCGACGCAGGCCTTGGGCTTCCACGCGGGCATGATCGCGGTCGCCCTGGTCGCGATCCTGTCTCCTGCAGATGCGCGGGGTGAGGGTGCTCTACGGTCGCCATCCTTCAACTACCGCGCCGGTGCCGGCATGACGCCCGCTGCTCCAGGTCAAAGGCCTCTCCAAGCGCTTCGGCGGCTTCGTCGCGCTCGACGGCATCGACCTCGACGTGGCGCCGGGCGAGCGGCTCGGCCTGATCGGCCCCAACGGCTCGGGCAAGAGCACGCTCGTCAACTGCATCTGCGGCACGCTGCAGAACGAGACCGGCACGGTGCGCTTCGACGGCCAGGTCGCTCGACGGCGCGCCGGCGCACAAGCGCACGCATCTGGGCCTCGCGCGCAGCTTCCAGCTGCCGCGGCCGTTCGCCAGCATGACGGTGGCCGACAACGTGCGCGTGCCGCTGCTCTACACCGTGCGGCGCCGCACCGGGCTCGTGCGCTCCGCCGGCGATCTCGACCAGCGCTGCCTGGAGCTGCTCGCGCTGGTGGGCCTGGAGCGCCAAGGCCGCGCGCTGGCCGCGCGACCTCACTCAGGTCGAGATGCGCAAGCTCGAGCTGGCGCGCGCCATGGCCGCCGAGCCCAAGCTGCTGATCGCCGACGAATCCATGGCCGGCCTGTCGCACTCGGAGGTGGAGGACATCGTCCAGCTGCTGCTGCGCCTCAACGGCCAGGGCATCACCATCATCCTGATCGAGCACATCATGCGCGCGGTGATGAGCTTCTCGCAGCGCATCGCCGTGCTGGTGTCGGGCCGCAAGATCGCCGACGGCAAGCCCGACGATATCGTCAACAATCCTGAAGTCGTGAGCGCCTACCTTGGCCAGTAGCATCACCATCGCCGGGCTGCATGCCGGCTACGGCGCCGTGCGCGTGATCGAGGACGTGTCGATCAGCGTGGCGCCGGCCGAGACCGTGGTGCTGCTCGGCACCAACGGCAACGGCAAGAGCACGCTCATGAAGTGCGTCATGGGCATCGTGCGGCCGAGCGCGGGCACCATCGTCGCCGAGATCGACGGCGTGCGCCACGACCTCACCAAGCTCACCACCGAGGAGATCGTCGACCTCGGCATCGCCCTGGTGCCGGAAGGCCGCCGGCTGTTTCCCAAGCTGACCGTGGAGGAGAACCTGCTGCTCGGCGCCTATCGCCGCTCCGCGCGCCAGCAGATGGGCCGGAACCTCGACACCTGCTTCACCACCTTCCCGCGGCTTGCCGAGCGCCGCGGCCAGCTCGCCGGCAGCCTGTCCGGCGGCGAGCAGCAGATGCTGGCGCTGGGCCGCGCGCTGATGCTGGCGCCCAAGATCCTGCTGGTCGACGAGCCGTCCGTGGGGCTTGCCCCGCTGCTGGTGGCCCGCACCATCGACGCCATCAAGGAGCTGAAGGAGAAGTACCAGCTCACCGTGCTGATGGCGGAGCAGAACTTCACGCAGGCCGTGCGCATCGCCGACCGCGGCTACGTCATCGTGCACGGCAAGATCGCCGTGGAAGGCCGCTCGGCGGAGGAGCTCAACAACAACGAGCTGATCCGCAAGTTCTACCTGGGACTTTGAGGTTCCGGGGGCCAGGGGTCAGGTTCCAGGGGTTCTGAAACCTGATCCCTGAAACCTAGCCCCTGAAACCTGAAACCTACTTCTCGAACGAAGGATAGACCAGCGTGCCCGAGGCATACTCGGGCGGCGTCACCACCACCTGCGTGTCGATGCCCTTGAACTGGGCGGGGTCGTTGCCCTTGACGTTGCGGAACTGAACCTGCAGCACCCGCGACTCGGCCCACTCGCCACCCTTGCCGAACTTCACATCGCCCACCACCGTCTTGAACGTGTTGGCGCGGATGTAGTCGGCGAGCGTCTTGTCGTCGAGACTCTTGGTGGCAGCTACGGCCTGCTCCAGCACCTGCATCTGGCCGTAGGCCAGCGGCGCCATGTAGTAGCCGAGCGGATCGACGCCTTCCGCGGCGGCGCGGGCCTGGTACTTCGCCATCATCTCGGCCACGCCCGGGAACTGCATCTTCGGCACCGGCAGCCAGAAGTCGTAGTTGGTCCAGCCGTTGAGCAGAGGCCCGAGCTGCGCCTTGATGGAGGTGTTCTGCGGTCCGACCATGGCGCCGCCGATCAGCTTGGGCTTGAAGCCGATCTCATTGACCGAACGCACAATGCCGACCGAGTCGGGCGGATAGGAGCACACCACCACGACGTCCGGGTTGGTCGCAGCGATGGCACGCACGATCGGCGCGAAGTCCGTGGTCGGCGGCGGATAGGTCTTGTCGTAGACGATCTTGAGGCCGACCTTGTTGGCGTTCACGCGGGCGCCGTCGGCGGCATTGCGCGCAAACTCGGCGTCGGCGGCGACGATGGCGATCGTCTGCGGTTTCGGATTCTGCGCCATCGCGATCTCGATGAAGCCTTTGGTGAACGAAGGCTTCGGATCAGGCCCCGATGGGATCATCACGAAGTAGTTGGGGTAGTTGAACTCGCTGTTCACTCCGAGCCCCAGCAGGCCGATGAACATCTTCTGGCGCTGCATCACCACCGGCATGGCGGGCGCCAGCATGTTGGTGCCGTAGCCGCCGATGATCAGGCTGGCCTTGTCGACGTCGAGCAGCTTGGCGTAGATGCCGGGCACCGTCGACGGATTGGTCTGATCGTCATAGTAGATGAGCCGCACCGGGCGGCCGAGCAGCCCACCCTTCTTGTTGATGTCCTCCTCCCAGATCTTCTGCGCCAGCAGCGCCGACTTGCCGTTGGGACCCAGCCCACCGGTCATGGCCATGCTGAAGCCGATGGTGATCTCTTGCGCGGCCGCCGGCTGCGGCGCCAGGCCGAACGCGGCAATCGCCGCGAGCACGCCGAAAATTTTCGACAAAGACGGATTTGGCATGAGCATTCCTCCCGGTAAGCGGCGATAGCTTTTTTGTGCAGTCTAGGCGTGCTCCCGCCGCAAGCCAAGGCCGAACCCGTTGCTTGACACCGCCTGGACCATGGAAGACGCTTGCCATCAGAGGTTCGCAGCCGATCCATTGTCCGAAATACTCGCCGGCCGCGGTTGCAAGGTGTATCCCGGTGCACGCAATATCCGGGGCCAGAATCCGGGGCCAGAATCCGAGGCCCGACCGCCGCCGCTTCAGGGAGAACGCCGATGCGCGAATATACGCCCGAGAACATCACCGACGTCGTGATCGAGCAGATGTCGACCGCGCCCGATCCGCGCATGAAGGAGGTCATGGAGGCGGCGGTGCGTCACCTGCACGCCTTTGCCCGCGAGGTGAAGCTGACCCCGGCCGAGTGGATCTACGGCATCGAGTTCATGACCAAGGTCGGCCAGATGTGCACGCCGGCGCGGCAGGAGTTCATCCTGCTGTCCGATACCGTGGGTCTCTCCGCCCTCGTCAACATCATGCACGACAAGACCAAGATGGAGGAGGCGACCGGCGCCAGCCTGTTGGGCCCATTCTTCCGCGAGAACACGCCCAAGCTCGAGCAGGGGGCGCAGATCGCCCGCATCGACAAGGGCGGCCAGGAGGTCGTGATGTTCGGCCGCATCACCAACGCCAAGGGCGAGCCGCTGCCCGGTGCCCAGGTCACCGTCTGGCAGACCGCGGCGGACGGACGCTACGACATCCAGAACAGCATCGAGGAGATCGACTGCCGCGGCATCTTCCGCGCCGACGACAAGGGCAACTACGTCATCCGCACGGTGCGGCCGCTCGGCTACTTCATCCCGCTCGACGGCCCGGTCGGCAAGATGGTCATGGCGCAGAAGCGCCACGGCAAGCGCCCGGCGCACATCCACTTCCTGATCGCCGCGCCCGGCTATCGCGAGCTGGTCACCGCGCTCTATCTCGCAGGCGACGAGCACCTCGAGGACGACGTGGTGTTCGGTGCCTCCGGCGACCTGGTGGTGGAGGTCAAGAACAACGACGCCAGCGCGCCGATCAAGGGCCTGCCCAGCATCCACTTCGACTTCAGTTTGGCGCGCGAGAGCGAGGCCGACAGGCGTGCCGGCCGCGTCGGCGCCGATCCGGGCGCAGTTACGCAATCGGGCAACGGCAAGCCCACCGGTCCCTACGGCGCCCCGCCGCCGGAGATGCTGGCCGCCGAGCAGCAGAAGAAGGGCGGCATCCTGGGCGGCCTGTTCCGCAAATAGAGGTGGCGGTGCGTTCCCGGAATTCGCGCCCAGGCCCACAGGGCCGCAGGCGAGGATATCCGGGATCTTCCCGCTCGCATGCACAGGCGCCGGGGAGGGCCCCGGAGAGCCTCGACTGCGTCTCGGCTTCCGGGGATGCAGACCTACTACAGCGCGGTGAAGCCCGGCCACTTGCCCTCGTTGATCTGGTACTCGAAAACCACCGCGTCCCGTGCACCACCCTCGTACCCTTTCGACGTCGCCGAGACGATCTTCAGCTGCATGAAGTAGCCACGCGTATTGCGGATGACGGCGTGATCGCCCGGATAGAGGCCAAGGAAGGTGCGGACGCTGTATTGCGCGTCGAACCGAATGGGCTGGCCTGCCTGCGCTCCCCGCACCGGGGACATGGCGTCGATATCGCCCGAGGCGGACAGGAGCACGCTGCCGGAGCCACTGGCATTGAAATGCAGGGTGAACCGGTGCTGGCCGCTACCCACCGCAATGCTGGGCGCCTCGAGGGCAATGTCGAAGACGACGAGGCTGGCGAGCATTTCGGGCCCTTGCTGCGCCGACGAAGATCTATCGGAAGACGCGTATAGGGTGAACAGCGCGGTTGCGACGAAGGCGACGGCTGCCGTCGCCCATGCGTGCCCCCAGCCGGCCACACTGGGCCGCACCAGGCGAACGACGAGGCTCGCCGGCACGATCAGCAGCGACCCCACGGCTGAAATCTCGATCGCCAGCGGCCACGCGCCGTCGGGCGGCACCTTCCGGCCCAGCCCCATGACAAGCTCGACAAAGACTCCGCCGGGCAGCCCCAACGTGACCATGCTGAGAACCAACGCCGCGCCGGCCGCGAGACAGGCCTTGGCAAGCCAGGGAAGCCATTGATTCCGCATGTGCGCATCAATCCATGCAGCATAGGCGTCGGCCAGAGTGAGCCGCACACCGATGCCGTCCTTGTTGGCCGCCGGATCGGCCCGTAAACTGCGCAAGCAGGTGTCAGACCCTCTGGGTCTGATACCATGGCGCCTCATTGAGGCTGGAGCAACGGTGTCAGACCCCGGAGGGTCCGACACTCCAACGACGGGAGGAACGCCCAGCGATGAAAGCGCCGCCGTTCAGCTACGTGCGCGCGGCGACGCTTGCCGAGGTGTTCCAGCTCTGGCGCGATGCCGGCCCGGAGGCAAGGTTGCTGGCCGGCGGCCAGACGCTGCTCGCGAGCCTCGCGTTCCGGCTGTCCGAGCCCAGCGTGCTGATCGACATATCGCGCGTGCGCGAGCTGCGCGGCATCTCCGCAATCGGGCACGGCGATCCGCGTGGGGGCGCTCACCACCCATGCCGAGCTCGGGCGCAACGAGCTCGTGCGTCAGCACGTGCCGCTGCTGGCCGAGGCGGTTCCGCTGATCGCCCATCCCGCCATCCGCAACCGCGGCACCATCGGCGGCTCGCTGGCGTTTGCCGATCCGGCGGCCGAGCTGCCCGCCTGCTGCGTCGCCCTCGACGCCATGATCGTTGCCCGCAACGCTGCCGATGAGCGGCGCATCCCGGCGGCCCAGTTCTTCACCGGGCTCTACGGCACGGCGCTCAAGCCCAACGAGCTGATCGCCGCGGTCGAGTTTCCGCTCGTCAAGGCGGGCGAGCGTGCCACCATCCTGGAGCTGGCGCGGCGCTCGGGCGACTATGCCATGGCTGGCGTGGTGGCGAAGGCAAAGGTCGGCGGCAGCACGCTGATCGATCCGCGCTTCGTGTTCTTCGGCGTCGGCGACGGCCCGGTGCTGGCCGACAAGGCGATGGCCGCCATCAGCGGCCAGCAGGCCCTGCCCGACGCCATCGCGTCGGCCCAGGCGGCGCTGGATGCCGATCTCGATCCGCCCTCCGACCAGCACGGCGGGCCGCAGATGAAGCGTCACCTGGCGCGGGTGCTGCTGGCTCGGGCGCTTCTCCGCCTCACCGGCCAGGGGGAGGCGCGCGCCGCATGAGCACGGAAGTCAATGTCAGGCTGACGGTCAACGGCGAGCGCGTCTCGGCCCGCATCGAGGCGCGCCGGCATCTGATCGACTTCCTGCGCCTCGATCTCGGGTTGATGGGCTCGCATGCGGGCTGCGAGCACGGCTTCTGCGGCGCCTGCACGGTGCGCGTCGACGGCGCCATCGTGCGCGGCTGCCTGGTGCTCGCCGCCTCGCTGGATGGCGCCAAGGTCGAGACCATCGAGGGCGTGAGCGACTCGGAGGAGATCCGCGACCTGCAGGAGGCCTTCATCGCCCGCAACGCCTCCCAGTGCGGCTACTGCACGCCCGGCATGCTGCTCACCGCCGCCGACCTGCTCAAGGCTCCAACCCGGGGCCGACGCGCGAGGAGATCCGCGAGCACATCTCCGGCAACTACTGCCGCTGCACCGGCTACCACGCCATCGTCGATGCGGTCGAGACGGTGGCGGCGAAGCGCAATGGCAAGGCGGCACCGTGAACGAGATCATCGATCCCCGCTCCGTCGACCGGCCGAACTCCTACATCGGCAAGTCGCTGCCGCGCCCCAACACCAGGAAGCTGGTGGAGGGCCGCGGCCAGTTCGTCGATGACATCGTGCTGCCGCGCATGGTGCACGTGGCCTACGTGAGGAGCCCGCATCCCGCACGCCAGGATCGCCGGCATCGACGCGACGGCGGCACTCGAGGTGCCGGGCGTCGTGCGCGTCTTCACGGGCCGCGATCTCGAGGCGCATTGCCAGCCCTGGGTGGCGGTGCTGGCGCACCTCAAGGGCATGAAGTCCGCGCCGCAGCGGCCGCTCCCCATCGAGCGCGCAACCTGGGTCGGCGAGGCCGTTGCCGCCGTGGTGGCGGAGACGCGCGCCATTGCCGAGGATGCGGTCGCCAAGGTCGATGTCACCTACGAGCCGCTGCCGGCAGCGGTGGATATGGAGACCGCGCTCGCTCCCGATACGCCGATCATCCATCCCGATCTCGGCGACAACCTGTGCTTCCAGCGCGTCAACGAGAGCGGCAAGGTGGACGAGGCGTTCGCCGCCGCGCACAAGGTCGTGGAAGCCACCTTCCACACCGGCCGCCACACCGGCGCCACGCTCGAGCCGCGCTCGATCCTGGCCGACTACAACCGCGCCTCGGGCAAGCTCACCGTCTACCACGCCACCCAGGCACCGCACATGATGCAGGGCGTATTCGCCCAGCAGATGCGCATGCCCGAGGGCGACGTGCGCGTGATCTGCTCCGACATCGGCGGCAGCTACGGCATCAAGGTGCACGTCTACCCTGACGAGATCGCCACCGCGGTCATCGCAAAAATCATGGCGCGGCCGGTGAAGTTCATCGCCGACCGGCTGGAGAGCTTCTCCACCGACATCCACGCCCGCGACCACCGCATCAAGGGCCGCATGGGCGTAGACGCCGAGGGCCGCATCACCGCCATCGACATCGACGACCTGACCGGCATCGGCCCCTATTCGGTCTATCCGCGCACCAGCGCGGTGGAAGGCAACCAGGTGGTGAACCTGGTCGGCGGCCCCTACGACTTCGCCAACTACCGCGCCAAGACCACGGTGGTGCTGCAGAACAAGACGCCGACCTGCCAGTACCGCGCCGTCGGCCACCCCATCGCCACGGCCGTCACCGAGGGCCTGGTGGACCTCGCCGCAGAAGCTGCCGGCCTCGACCCGGTGGAGTTCCGCCGCCGCAATCTGATGGCCGACGGCACCTACCCGCGCACCTCGCCCGCCGGCATGAAGTTCGAGGGGCTCTCGCACATCGCCTCGCTCGACAAGCTGATCGAGATGATCGACTACCCGGGCCTGCGCGCGGAGCAGGAACGGCTGCGCGGCAAGGGCATCCACCGCGGCATCGGCTTTCGCCAGCTTCATCGAGCTCACCAACCCCAGCCCCTTCATGTACGGCATCGGCGGCGCGCGCATCTCGGCGCAGGACGGCTGCACCGTGCGCATCGATCCCGACGGCTCGGTGGTGGCCGCCACCGGCGTCACCGAGCAGGGCCAGGGCACGGAGGCCATCATCCGCCAGATCGTGGCCGAGGGCGTCGGCGTGCCCATCGAGCAGGTGCGCGTCATCACCGGCGACACGCTCACCACGCCCTACGGCGGCGGCACCTGGGCCTGCCGCGGCGCCGGCATCGGCGGCGAGTCCGCCCTGCAGTCGGGCATCGCCGTCAAGGAGGCGGCGCTGAAGGTGGCCGGCGCCATGCTGCAGGCGCAGCCCGACACGCTCGACCTCGTCAACGGCGAGATCGTCGAGCGCGCCACCGGCACCCAGCGCATGCCGCTCGCCGAGCTTGCCCGCATCGTCTACTTCCGCGGCGACACGCTGCCGCCCGACCTGCCGCGGGAACTCATGCAGACGCGCCATTTCATCACCAAGGAATACCCGTTCGCCTTCACCAACGGCGTGCAGTGCTGCTCGCTGGAGGTGGACGTCGACACGGGGCTGGTGAAGCTCCTCAAGCTGTGGTGCGTGGAGGACTGCGGCCGGATTATCAATCCATTGCTGGTGGACGAGCAGGTGCGCGGCGGCATCGTCCAGGGCATCGGCGGCGCGCTCTACGAGCACTGCGCCTACTCGCCGGAGGGCCAGCTGCTGATCGGCTCGATGGCCGACTACCTGGTGCCGATGGCGGCCGAGATGCCCGACATCGACGTCGGCCACGTCGAGACGCCGACGAAGGAGTCGCTGCTCGGCGCCAAGGGCGCGGGCGAGGCCGGCACGGCGGGCGCCCCGGCGGCCATCATGAACGCCATCAACGATGCGCTGCGCCCGCTCAACGCCAAGGTCTTCGCGCAACCCTTCACGCCCGAGCGCATCCTGGTCGCGCTCGGCAAGGTGCCCGACCGCGAGCCTGGATCATCGCAGGTCAGGACCGCGACCACGCCCATCGGCGCCGCGCCGAACGTGCCGAACGTGGCGACGTCGCCCAGGTCAGGCGGCCTGCTCGATCGCTTGTTAAGCCGCAGCAAAGGGTGACAATAGGCCCGTGGCGCAGCGTCCGGCGAGTTCGGGCATGATGATCATCCGGCATTTGCAATACCTAACTGCCCTCGCTCGCGAGCAGCATTTCGCGCGAGCCGCGGCGGTCTGCAACGTCACACAGTCGACCCTCTCGGCCGGCATCAAGCAACTCGAGGAGAGTTCTGGGCGTTCTGATTGTCGAGCGTGGACACCGGTTCGTTGGCCTCACCGAGGAAGGTGAGCGCGTGCTCGCCTGGGCGCAGCGCGTGCTTGTCGACTATGGCGGCCTCCAGCAAGAGCTGGGCGAGATGCGAGAGGGAATGGTCGGTCGGCTCAAGATCGGGGCAATACCCGTCGCGCTGCCGGTCGTTCCACTGCTGACCACGCCCTTCGCCAAGCGCTATGACCGCACCAGCATCGTCGTGACGTCGCTGACTTCCGTGGAAATCCAGCGCAACCTCGATATGTTCGATCTCGACATTGGCGTAACCTATCTCGACAACGAGCCGCTCGCTCGGGTTCGAACCCTGCCGCTGTATCAGGAGCGCTACGTTCTCGTTGACGCGGCGCGATGGCGCCCTGGGGGCCCGAACCGTTGCGAGTTGGTCCGAGGCCGCCGCCCTACCGCTCTGCCTCTTGACGCCCGACATGCAGAACAGGCGCATCCTGAATACGCATTTCCGCGAGGCCGGTGCGGAAATCCATGCACCCATCGAGACGAATTCGCTCGTCACTCTTTTGTCCCATCTGCGGCTCGGACACTGGTCCACTGTCGTACCCCACACCTTTCTATTGCTTGGAGAGACGGACGGCTTGGCGGCAATTCCCCTGATCGAGCCCGACGCAACCCATCTGATCGGTCTGGTCGCATCCGATCGCGACCCCTTGCCTCCGGTAGCAGGGGCGCTTCTGAAGCTTGCGCGCACGCTCAAAATGGGAAGCGCAATTGATTTTGCCATTGGCCAGCCCGCCCGCTGATTGCCCCGGCACGTCCTGATCGAGATCCTCGATCATCTGATCCATAACTTTTGTTGGATTGACGCCAATGCCTTCGCGACAGTCGCAGGCGTGCCGGTTCGCACAGCTTTTGGACGTCGGGTGCGGGCAGGTAGTAGCCGTTGCAGCGGTCCTTGGAGATGGAAATGGCGAAGATCCTATGTGTGCTCTACGATGACCCTGTTGGCGGTCACCCAAAGAGCTATGCGCGCGACAGCATTCCGAAGATCTCGGGATATCCTGGCGGCCAAACGGCACCGACACCGAAGCAGATCGATTTCAAGCCGGGCGTGCTGCTCGGCTCCGTCTCCGGTGGCCTCGGCCTTCGCCAATTTGTCGAGGGTCTGGGCCACACGCTCGTCGTAACTTCGGATAAGGAAGGGCCAAATTCGCTCTTCGAGCGTGAGCTGCCCGATGCGGATATCGTCATTTCGCAACCGTTTTGGCCGGCCTACCTGACTGCGGAAAGGATCGCCAAGGCGAGCAAGCTGAAGCTTGCAATCACCGCAGGCATCGGATCGGACCACGTTGATCTTCAAGCAGCGGTCAAGCGCGACATCACGGTTGCGGAGGTCACGTATTGCAACAGCATCAGCGTGTCCGAGCACGCCGTGATGATGATCCTGTCGCTCGTGCGCAACTACATCCCCTCCTACAAATGGGTGATCGATGGAGGCTGGAGCATCGCCGACTGCGCGTCACGTTCCTACGATCTTGAGGCAATGGAGGTTGGTACCGTCGCCGCTGGTCGGATCGGCTTGGCCGTGCTGCGGCGGCTGAAGCCCTTCGACGTCAAGCTGCACTACACGGACCGGCATCGCCTGCCGCAGGACGTCGAGAAGGAGCTGAACGTCACCTACCACCAGGATGTCGAGTTGCTGGTGCGCATCTGCGACGTGGTCACGATCAATGCTCCGCTGCATCCCGAGACCGAGCATCTATTCGACGATGCGCTCATCGGCAAGATGAAGCGGGGTGCCTATCTGGTGAACACGGCACGCGGCAAGATCTGCGATCGCGACGCCGTTGTCCGGGCCTTGCAGAGCGGGCAGCTTGCAGGATACGCGGGCGATGTTTGGTTTCCACAGCCGGCTCCGAAGGACCATCCCTGGCGCACGATGCCCAATCACGGCATGACACCGCACACCTCGGGAACATCATTGTCCGCACAGGCCCGCTATGCCGCCGGGACGCGGGAGATCCTGGAGTGCTGGTTTGAGGGTCGCCCGATCCGCGAGGAATACTTGATTGTCGATGGCGGCAAGCTTGCGGGCACAGGCGCGCACTCCTACAGCCTTGGCAAAAACGCATAGCCTGAAGGCGGATCAAGCCGGCGGACGGGAGCGATGGAGGCGGCAGCGGTATACGCCGACTGCCGAAGTCCTCCACCTGTCGCCTCCTTGGCCGCTGTTCGGTCGAGGTACCCCCTACATCCCCCGCTTCGGCACCGACGCCAGGAACTCTCCAAGCTCGCGCTTGTAGAGCTTCGCCATGCCGGTGGCGGCATGGCCGCGGGTCTCCTCGCTCGCGGGGATCAGCAGCAGCTTGCCGTTCTTCACCCGCTTCAGCTCGCGCTCCATGATGCCGGTCTCGGGCGGATTGCGCTCGTCGTCGGCCGCGTTGATGGCGAGCAGCGGCGCCGTGATGCGCTCGAGCCCGGCGAGGCGTTGTAGTCGCGCGAGGAGTCCCAGTAGTAGAGGAAGTCGTTGGCGTCGGCCTTGGTCGCGGCCGCGATGCGCTGCTCCAGCAGCTTGTCGGCCAGCTCCCGCGTCGGCGCCTGCTTCTGGTAGGCCAAGGTGCCGCCGATGGTGGAGATGCCGAAGAACACATTGGCCATGCGGAAGGCCTGCGGCTGCTCGGTGTAGTCGCCGCCCTTCCACGCGGGATCGTTGCGCACGCCGTCGATGATCATGCGCCGCATCATCCAGTTGCGGCTCGACATCTCGGTGGGCTGCGAGGCCATCGGCACCAGCCGCATCCATGAAGTCGGGATAGGCCTAGCCCCACAGCCACGCGTGCATGCCGCCCATGGAGTTGCCGATGACGAGGCGCACGCGCTTGAGGCCGAGGCCCTCGGTAACGAGCCGGTACTGCGCCAGCACCATGTCGTTGTAGTTGTAGCGCGGGAACTTGGCGCGCATGCCGTCGGACGGTTTCGACGATTTGCCGTGGCCGATGCCGTCGGGCAGCACGATGAAGTACTTGGTCGCATCCAGCGCCTGCCCAGGGCCGAACAGCTCGCCGGCGAAATTCGCCATCAGCATGCTCGCACTGGAGCCGCTCGTGCCATGCAGCACGATCGCCGGCTCGCCGCTGGCTCGCCGACCGTGGTGTAGGCCAGCTTCAATTCGGGCATCACCTCGCCGGTGTGGAACTTGAAGTCGCGGGCGATCCAGGTGCCTTCCTTCGGCGCGGGATAGCTCTGCGCCAAGGCGGACACGGTGATTGCCAGCAGCAGCGCAAGCGCGGACGCAATGCGGGCGCAGACGGTAGCGACTTTCATGCGGGTTCTCCGGCGTTTCCCTGGCGGAGTTTGGCCCGCCCGATCTCTTCTTGCGAAGCGGCCCTCGGCAGCCGAAGCTGCGCGCCGGCACTTCGAAACGGGATGATGCTAGCGATGGCTGACAAAAACGCCAATCACGGTTCCGCACCGCCTTGCCCTGGGCCGGATCCCAACCCGCGCCGCCCCACCCGCTTCGCCATGCTCGCCGGCGCCGTGGATACGCATGCGCATGTCATCGGCCTGCCGCCGGAGTACCCCTTCGTCGATGGCCGGGCATATACGCCGCCGGCGGCGCCGCTCTCGGCCTATCTCGCCATGCTCGACGGCGTCGGCTCGACCTACGGCGTGCTGATCCAGGTCAGCGTGCACGGCACCGACAACCGGCTGATGCTCGACGCCCTGCGCGCCAACCGCAAGCGCCTCAGGGCATCGCCGTGGCGCCGCTGGGGCTGCCGGACAAGGACCTGGCGGGCCATGCAGGAGGCGGGCGTGGTCGGCCTGCGCCTCAACGTGCTCTACGGCGGCGGCATCGGCTTCGACAAGCTCGCCGACTACGGCGCGCTGTGCCGGGAGCTGGGCTGGCACCTGCAGTTCCTGCTCGATGCGCGCGAGCTGCCCGCCCTGGCGTCCTCCATCTCGCGCCTGCCTGTGCCGTTCGTCGTCGACCACATGGGCCACTTCCCAGCGTCTTCAGGCGTGAAGGAGCCCGGCTTCCAGACGCTGGTCGGCCTGGTGCGCGACGGCGGCTGGGTGAAGCTGTCGGGCGCCTTTCGCGTGACGAGCGAGGGCCAGCCCTATCGCGACACCATCGCGATCGCGCGCGCCCTGCACGAAGTGGCACCCGACCGCTGCGTGTGGGGCTCGGACTGGCCGCACGTCGCCAACTGGAAGTATATGCCCAACGTCGGCGAGCTGCTCGACCTGCTGGCCGACTGGGTGCCGGACGAAGTCGCCACGCCGCCGCGTGCTGGTCGACAACCCTGCGCGCCTCTACGGGTTCTAATGCGACGCTCGAGCGCCCACGCCAGTCGCCGGCGGCGCAACGGAAACGCCATACCCGGTTGGGCCTCCACCGCATCCGACCGGCGTTGGAAGTCGAACGTTGCCGGGTGGCCAACGAACACGTAAACCAACTGGCGATGTCCCAGGACGTTGGTCAAAAAATCCGCTTCTGCACCAGCCGTGATGGCATCCGTCTCGGCTTTGCGGCATGCGGTACGGGGCCAACTGTGATCGCGGCCGCGCATTGGATCAGCCATCTGCGACTCGATTGGGAAAATCCGGTGCGTCGCGGCTGGGTGTCGATGTTGTCGCGACGACATAGGCTCATTCGCTACGACGCACGCGGCACCGGCCTGTCGGATCGGGACCCAATGGACTTCTCTCTGCAACGGCAGATCGAGGACCTGGAGGCCGTCGTCGAAGCAGCAAAGTGTGACCGGTTTGCGCGGTTGGGCCTATGGACGGGAGGCGCCGTCGCAATCAACTATGCTGTTCGTCACCCGGAGCGAGTGACCCACCTCGTCTTGCATGCATGCGCTACCCGCGGGCGGCTGGCAGGTGATCCGAGCCGTGAGCAGATCGAGGAAGCCGAAGCCCAACTCAAGTTGATCGAACTCGGTTGGGGAAAAGAGAACCCGGCATTCCGACAGCTTCACACGTCCCAGCTGATGCCTGATGCGACGGCCGATCAAGCTCGCGCGTTCAACGATCTGATGCGGCAGACAACCACGCCAGCGAACGCCGCCAAGCTGCTGAGGGCCCATTGGACTGAGGCGGACAATCGCTCGCTCGGTCCGCAGGTCAGATGCCCGACGTTGGTGGTGCATGCTCGGGAGGATGGAAGAATCCCATTCGAGGAGGGACGATCCCTTGCGGCGCTCATTCCTGGAGCGCGTTTCGTGCCGCTTGAGAGCCGGAATCACATCCTGGTCGAGGGCGAGCCGGCCTGGCAGCAGTTGGTCGCCGAGTTGGACGATTTCCTGCCTGCCATTGCATCAATGGCGGGCAACGCGAGAGCAACGTTCATCGCCGATCTCACGGCGCGCGAGACGCAAGTGCTGGAGCTGATCGCGCAAGGGCTCGACAACGCCACGATCGGCGCGCGGCTCGGCATCAGCGAGCGAACCGCGCGCAATCACGTATCCGCCGTGTTCAGCAAGCTGGGCGTCAGCACGCGCGCAAAGGCAATCGTTCTGGCGCGAGATGCAGGCTTCGGCATCGACCGGTCCTGCTAGGAGCGGCCGGCGCGCGCACGCCCAATTTTCCATCTTGCGTGACAAGTCGTGACATTCGCCCCATGCGGCGCCGTCCGGGTGGCGCTTCGGCCCGGTTGTCACGCTCAGGGGTAGTACTGCCGTCTCTCGGAGCCAACCTCGCGTGCTGGTACTTGTTTGGCCGACCGACGGTGCTGGAACTGTCGTCGGCGAAACAGGAGGACTCCATGCAAGCCGTGACAGACACGTCGAAGGTCTACAAAGCGGAGCGCCGCGTGCATCACGTCAAGCGACCGGATTTCCGTATCACAGAGATGCAGATCAGCCAGACGCAGGAGGTGCCATGGCACTTCCACAATCATGCGCAGGATACGGTCTATGTCGTATCCGGGGCCATCCGAATCGAGCTGCGTGATCCGATCGAAGAAGTGCGCCTGACCCCAGGACAGATATTCGCCATTGCCCCGAAACGACCGCACCGTGTCACCAACATCGGCGACACGTCCGCCAACTTCATTGTCCTGCAGGGTAACGGGGCGTTTGATTTCGCGCCCATCACCTGACGCGTCTGGCGCGACAGGAGCCCATACCCCGGGGCCCGAAAGAGAGCCTGATCGCTTGTGAGCACACGACCTAGTGCGCCGCGGGCGCGCCGGGCTGGCGCATCGGTTGCGCGCTGGCGAAGCGCTCGTCCGCCAGGCAGCGGTCGACGATGCGCTTGACGGTCGGGTGATTGTCGATCGTGCCCTTGAACACGCGTGTCCCAGCGGCGTGACTCACCAGGCATAGATCGGCCATCGTCACCGTGTCCCCGTGGCAGTAGAGGCCCGTGGCCTTGTCGCGCGAGAGATGCCCCTCGTAAACGTCGAGGCCGGCCGCGAACCAGTGTTGTGCCCACTTGACCTTGCCCGCGTCATCGAGGTTGTAGGCGGCCCCCAGGTGATTGCGCACACGCGGCACGATGAGGGGGTGCGTATCGGCCACCGTGATCTGCGACAGCGCCCGCACGCGGGCGCGGCCTCCGGGGTCCTTCGGCAGCAACGGCGGGTTGGGATGGGTCTCGTCCAGGTACTCCATGATGGCGAGCGACTGGTAGAGCACGTTGCCGTCGTCCTCCACCAGCGACGGCACCACCATCTGCGGGTTGACCGACTTGTAATCGGCCTGCCGCTGCTGACCGGCATCGAGGTCGATGTTGATCTGCTCGAACTTCAGCCCTTTGAGGTTCAGAGCGATGCGCACGCGGAACGTCGCCAGCGAGCGCCAGTAGCTGTACAGCTTCATCATCTCGTATCCTCCCTTTGCGCTCAGCGTTGCCCGTGGCTCGGCCAATAGGCCGGCAGCCACGAGCCGTCGCGCTTGCCCCAGCCGTCGCGCACCGCCTCATCGTAGATGGCGAGCGTGCGCTCCGCCAGCGGCAGGCTGGCCCCGCGCGCCTTGGCCTCGGCGATCATGGTGCGCAGGTCCTTGCAGACGAGATCGATGTCGAAGGTCAGCGGACCAGTGTCTTTGTCCTCGAGCGCAGCCGCGATGGTGGGCCCGCGGTTCTTGAGCACGTTGGGCCCGCCCGAGGTGTCGGACAGGAACTCCATCAGCCACTTGTTGTCGAGGTTCAAATGCCGGCACAGCATGTAGGCCTCGGCCAGGGCCTGGTAGTAGATCATCAGCGGCAGGTTGAGCGCGAGCTTCATGCTGGCGCCGGCACCAACGGGGCCGACGTGCTCGACGCGCCGGCACATCTGGTCGAGCAGCGGCTTGGCCTTGGCGAAGTCCTCCTTGCTGGCGCCGGCCACGCCCAGCAGCTTGCCCTGCTGCGCCGGCCCGACGGTGCCCCCGACCGGGCACTCGACGAAGATGCCGCCCTTGGCGCGCACCTGCTCGGCCAGCGCCACCTCGTCGTGGGGTTGCACCGTGCTCATCTCGACGAACAGCTTGCCCTTAACGTCGCCCGCGAGGAGCCCGTTGGGATGCTGGTAGACGGCGGCCAGTGCATCGTTGTTGGTGAGCATGGTGACGACCGCCTCGGACTGCGCCGCCAGCTCGGCCGGTGTCTTGGCCACCTTGGCGCCCGCGTCTGCCAGCGGCTTGGTCTTGTCGGGCGTGCGGTTCCACACCGCCACGTCGTGGCCGACCTCGATCAGATGGGCGGCGATCGCCGCGCCCATGCGGCCCACACCGGCAACGCCGACACGCATTTTTCCTCCTCAGATATCTTTTGCTTGCGGCTCCAATGGCGATCACTATCACGTCGTTTCGACCTAGCGAAGGCCGAACAGGGGAACGCGCGGAGGGGAGCTGCCGATGGCACAGTGGAACAAGTACGCGCCGACTGCCGCGCGCAAGCACGCACGTCCGGGCCGCGAGGCGCGGCCCAAGAGCGTCACCATCGACGTGCACTCCCACGTCGGCGTGCCCCGCGCAGCCGAGCTGGTGAAGGGGCACCTGGCGCCTGATGCGATGCCGCTCGTCACCTTCGCCGATGCTGCAACGAAGGGACTCAACCAGAAGCAGGAGGCCGACATCGTTGCCCGCGCCGGCCTCCAGCAGCGGCTCGCCGACCTCGACGCCATGGGCCTCGACATGCAGGTGATCAAGCCCCCGCCGCCGCAGTGCTATTACGCCGTGCCGCTCGACATTGCGGTCGAGGCGGCACGCATGGTGAACGACGGCATCGCCGAATTCGTGGCGCAGAAGCCGGACCGCCTCAAGGGATTCGGCACCGTGCCGATGCCCAACGGCAACGAGGCGGCCGAAGAGCTGGAGCGCTGCGTCACCAAGCTAGGCTTCAAGGGCGTGCAGGTGCTGACCAATGTCAACGGCCGCGAGCTGTCCGACCCCGCCTTCGCGCCGTTCTGGAAGAAGGCCGAGGAGCTCTCCGTGCTGGTGGTGATCCACCCCAATGGCTTCACGCATGCGAAGCGCCTGCAGCGTTTCTACTTCAACAACGTCATCGGCAACCCGCTGGAGACCACGATCGCGCTGCACTACCTGATCTTCGACGGCGTGCTGGAGCGGCATCCCAACCTGAAGATCCTGGCCGTGCACGGCGGCGGCTATCTGGCGAGCTACGCGGGCCGCATCGACCATGCCTGGGGCGCGCGCTCGGATTCGCACGGCGACCTGCCCAACCCGCCCACCAGCTACCTCAAGAAAATCTACTTCGACACCGTGGTGTTCACGCCCGGCCAGTTGCGCGAGCTGGTGCGCCTCTACGGCGCCGACAAGATCCTGATGGGCACCGACTATCCCTTCGACATGGCCGACTACGACCCCGTCGGCCATGTGTGCGGCGCGGGCCTCGACGATGCGACGGTGGCCGCCATTTGCGGCGGCAACGTCAAGCGCCTGCTGACGATCTGATGCGTACTTGTAGGTTGGGTCGAGCGATAGCGATGACCCAACGCACTAATGCGCACCTGTGTTGGGTCTGCGCTTTCGCTTGACCCAACCTACGCGCCATTGCCCGCTGGTCTCTGCCTTCGCCGCCCTTACCCGTTGCGCCATAAGGCAAAGCGGATCATCCGCCGGAACAGGCCCCCGTAGGGCGGCACCAGCATGTCGGTGGGGGCCAAGCGGCTCTGCTGAAACACGCCCTTGCCGTGGCTGAAGGTGCGGAAGCCGTCGCGGCCGTGGTAGCCGCCCATGCCGCTCGGGCCGATGCCGCCGAACGGCAGCCCCTCCTGGGCGAACTGGAACACGGTGTCGTTGACGCTGGCGCCTCCCGAAACCGTGCGCCGCAGAACGTGCTCCACGCGCGCCTTGTCGGCGTCAAAGTAGTAGAGCGCCAGCGGCCGCGGCCGCTCGTTGACGAAGGCAATGGCGTCTTCGAGTTGGTCGTAGGCAACGATCGGCAGCACGGGCCCGAAAATCTCCTCGCGCATGACGCCCAAGTCGGGCGCGGCATCGACGACCAGGATCGGCAGCATCTTGCGCAGGCCGCGGGCGCCGATGGCGGCAGGCCCAACCTCGCCTGCCGGATCGATGGCCACCACCCGGGCGCCCTTGGCGTGCGCGTCGGAAACCAAATCGGCGACGCGCTGATAGTGCTTGTCGCTGACGAGCGCGGTGTAGTCGGGGTTGTCGATCACGCGCGGATAGAACTTGGAAACCGTTGCCCGCGCCGCCTCCACGAATGCCTCTACCCGGTTGCGCTGCACCAGCACGTAGTCGGGGGCGATGCAGGTTTGCCCGGCGTTGAGCAGCTTGCCGCGCATGATGCGCTGGGCAGCCGTCGCCTGGTCGTAGTCGGCGTGCACGATTGCCGGCGACTTGCCGCCGAGCTCCAGGGTCACCGGCGTCAGGTTCGCCGCGGCCGCCTGCATCACCAGCCGGCCGACGGCCGTGGAGCCGGTGAACAGAATGTGGTCGAACGGCAAGGTGCACAGCGCCTGTACAACGTCGGGGCCTCCCATCGCTACGGCCACGCGATCGGTGCCGAGCGCCTCCTCCACGCAATGCTTGAGCAGGGTGGCGGTCGCGGGCGCCGCCTCCGAAGGCTTCAAGATCACCCGGTTGCCCGCGGCCAGGGCGGCGGCAAGGGCGCCGACCGTCAGCAGCAGCGGATAGTTCCATGGCGCGACGATGAGCACGATGCCTTTGGGCTGCCAGACCACGCGGTTGGACGCCGGCCAGAACAGAATGGACGTCGCCCGCCGCTCGGGCCGCATCCAGCGATGCACGTTGACCATCGCGTCGCGCACCAACCCCAAAACCGGCACCATCTCGGCCATGCGCGTCTCGTCGTGCGAGCGCCAGCCGAAGTCTTGTGCGATCGCCTCGCAGAACTGCTGCGTTCGCGCTGCGATCGCTGCGTGCAGGCGCCCCAGGTGCGCCTTGCGCTCGGCGGCGCTGGGTGCGGGCTCCTGCCGGCTTGCCTCATGGAGGCGCCAGAACAGCCGGTGCATCGCTTCCGCCCGCTCGTCCGCAGATGTGCGGGCCAGGGTCAACTCGCTCATGATCGCATTCCGGTTCAATGTTTGGCGGCAACATACATCCGCACTTTCATGGCGGCGTTCAACATTGTGCGAGTTGGCCGCGCTCCAGGTGCACGTTGCGCGCAGGAGCCTGGCTTGGCGTGGACGGCAGCGTGCTGCAGCAGCGGTGCCGCCGAAAAAATCTCCTAAGCAATCCTTCGACTCAGGAAAGTCGCTACTGTGCCATCTGTGCCTCCGCTTTCGCCGGCGCCGGGTCCAGGCGATAGAGCGCTCCATACTTGCCGCGCAGATAGGCAATGTAGGGGGCGATCGACATCGGCTTGCCGGTGGCGCGCTTGACGACCTCGGCCGGGGTGAACTTGCGCCCGTGTCGGTAGAGGCGTTGCCGGAGCCACGCATGTAGCGTTGCAAACTCGCCGCGCGCCATGTCCCGCTCGATCTCGGGATGGGCCCTCACCGCTGCAGCATAGAACTGGGCGCTCAGGATGTTGCCGATGGTGTAGCCCTGGAAGCCGCCGCCCACGTTGCCGCCGTACCAGTGCACGTCCTGGAGGCAGCCGTCGCGATCGTCGGGCGGCTCGATGCCGAAGTCAGCCTTGAAGCGCGCTCGCCAGGCCTCGGGCAAGTGCTTCACTTTGAGCCGCCCCTCCAGCAGGTCGAGCTCCAGATCGAAGCGCAGCATGACGTGCAGATTGTAGGTCACCTCGTCGGCATCGGTGCGGATCAGCGAGCGCTCGACCTTGTTGATGGCGCGGTAGAAGGTGTCGAGCGGCACCTTGCCGAATTGCTCGGGGAAGGTATCGACGAGCTGGGGATAGAAGTGCTGCCAGAAGCCGCGGCTGCGCCCCACCACGTTCTCCCACAGGCGCGATTGGCTCTCGTGCACGCCGGCGGAGGCGCCCGATCCCAGCGACGTGCCGTCGTAGCGGGCATCCACGCCCTGCTCGTACATGGCATGGCCGGCCTCGTGCAGGATCGAGAACAGGCAATCGCCGATGTCGTTCTCCTTGACGCGCGTGGTGATGCGCACGTCGCCGGTGTTCAGCCGCGAGCAGAACGGGTGGTGCGTCTTGTCGAGGCGGCCGCGATCGAGGTCGTAGCCGAAGCGCTTGGCGACAGCCAGGCCGAAGTCGAGCTGCGGCTGCTCGGCAAAATCGCCCTGCAGCGCCTGGTCGCTGGCCGGCTCCTGCTGGGTGATGGCTCGCACGATGGGCACCAGCTCGGCGCGCAGCTCCTTGAACAGTTGGCCAACGCTGGCGACCGTCATGCCTTCGTCGGGACCGTCGATCAGCGGATCGGCGATGTGCTCGTAGGGGCCGAGGTACTCGGCATGCTGGCGGCTGAAGTCGATCGCTTTCTCCAGGAAGGGCCGCATGGTGGCGAAGTCGTTGGCCGGCCGCGCGCGCGTCCAGGCATCGTAGGAGGCCGAGCCCATCTCGCTCCAGCGGGCGACGAACTCGGACGGGACCTTGCTGGACTTCTCGTAGTCGCGCCGCGCGACGCGGATCAGGCTGGCATCGTCGGAGGCGTAAGGCAGGCCCGCCTCGTAGGACGCCAGTTGGTCGAGCAGTTTGCCGACCGCGGGGTCAATGAACTTCTCGTGTGCCAGCCGGCTGAGCGTGGCGCCCTGGCGCGCCCGCGCCGCGGCACCGCCCTTGGGCATATAGGTCGCCTGATCCCAGCCGAGCACTGCCCCTGCGGAGCCGAGGTCGGAAATCTCGAGCAGCCGGCGCTTCAGCTCGGCCAGCCGCGCTTCGGCGGGCGCCGTTGGCGGCTCTTGCCGCTCCGCGGCCGGGCTTCGAGGGGGACTTTACCTTGCTGGCCTTGGCTCCAGCCTTGGCCGCGCTTGTCTTGCTCATGAGGACATCGCTGTTGGTGTTGGGTGCGACCATGCCAGGCGCCGGGCGCTCGGCTTGTGCCGCTCGACACTACGCTGCCGGCCGCGCACTGGCAGGATCGAGACGCCAGGCCGCGCCGTCAAGCCTCGATGCTCATGCCGCGCACCAGCTCGAAAAAGGCGCACACGCGCGGCGCGTCATGGATGACCTCGTACAAGCGCACCTTGTCGAGATCGATCAGCGTCTTGATGCGCGCGGTGCCATCGAGTGTGTGGCCGGTAAGCTTGTGCCCATACTCGAATGCGACGCGCAAATCCCAGGCCTCGCCGTCGGGCGCAATCCTCAGCGGGCGGTACCGAATGACATTGAAGTCTTGAAGAAACAGCGACAGCGACCTGACGATGTCCTGTTTGCCGTGCACGGTGCCGTCCATGGGCCAGGCGCCCGCCGGCAGGTGGTGCTGGTAGACGGCCTCGCGGTGCATGCACGCCCTCACGGCCGCCATGTCTTCGGCGGCCCACGAGGCGCACACGCCTTCCAGGATCAAGCGCTGACTGCGCTTACTCGCATGCATTTGGGCCCGCACTCCCAAACTAGAATGCCAGTCGAAGGTTTTCACTGTAGCGCAACGCGCGTCGCAAAGAATGCAGCGTGCACGCATAAGTTTCGCAACATGCGTTGGGTGAGGCAAAAATGCCTCTGTGCCGGGCTGAACGATCGTCAGTCGCCGAGCCGTGCGATCTCATAGGTCGACCGGCCCGAAGCGTGGCGCGCCTCATTGATGAGCACGCGCTCGCCCGTGTGGGGTGCGATGCGGCTCGAGCTGAAGGCCTCGACATCGCGTCCATCACCCAGGTGAACCAGCACGACAGAGCCGCGCGGGCCGGTCTGCTTGACGTTCACGACCGTGCCCGGGTGCTGCTGGACAGCGACGGTGCGATCGACATGCCCGATCGAAAGCTCGGTGAAATAGGCCACGGCGGCAAACAGCAGGGCAGCGCCGAGCACGAGCGGCAAGGCGCGCTTTGCCCGATCGCGCCACACGAGGCGGGTGAGCCTGCGCGCCTTGTCATCAGAAAGTCTCATGGCTTCCATCTACCATTGAAATGGACAAGCCGCTTCGTGGCCGCTTCGTGGCCGCAGCGTGCCGCGTCTCAGCTCTCGGTCTGCGGCGTCGAGGTGATGGCGCCGCCGACCGAGGTGCGGCCGCCGTCGATCACGTACTGCGCGCCATTGATGTTGCTGGCCAGGTCGGAGCACAGGAACAGGACCACGCTCGCCACCTCCTCCGGCGTGCCGTAGCGGCCGAGCGGCAGCGCCGCCTGGTAGCGCGCCTCGACGGCCGCCGGGTTTGCCGGGTCGAGCTGGGCCTCGATGGCATGGATCATCCGCGTATCGATGGGCCCGGGGCACACGGCGTTGACGCGCACCCCGCCGCGGGCCACCTCGCCCGCCGCCGACTTGGTGAGGCCGATCACGGCGTGCTTGGAGGCCACGTAGGGCGCCATGCCGGGCGTGCCGACCAGGCCCGCCACCGAGGCCGTATTGACCACCGCGCCCGACTTCTGCGCCAGCATCACCGGCAGCACCGCGCGCAGCCCAAGGAACACGCCCTTGACGTTGGTGGCCAGTACCTGGTCGAACACCGCCTCGTCGCTGTCGACGATGTTGGCGACCTTGCCTTCGACACCTGCATTGTTGAAGAAGCTGTCGATGCGCCCGTAGGCGTCCATCGCCGCCTTGACGTAGGCCTGAACCTCGGCCGCCTTGGTGACATCGGCAGTGCGGGAGTGCGCATCTCCGCCCTGCTGGCGGATGGTGGCAACCGTGCGCTCCGCGCCAGCCGCATCGCGGTCGACCACGAACACGCGCGCGCCGCGGGCGGAGAAAGCCAGCGCCGCGGCGCGGCCGATGCCGTTGCCCCCGCCCGTGATCAGGGCGACCTTGCCGGTGAAATCCATGCAACTCTCCTCCGCCAACGCTGTTCTTTGCAGTCCGAACCGGCGCGAGCGGTTGTCGCCCGTCGCCGCCGGAGCCGTCCGGTCTTGTCCCTCGTGCGGCTTCTGATACTATCAGGCGACCTCAGACATGGAAGGCGAGCGTCATGACACCTTGGAAGTGCCTTGCAGCTGCGTCCATTCTCGCTCTCTCGGCGCACGCCGCGATTGCCTGCCCTAGCTACGGCGAATTCACGCTGGCCGCCGCCCCCGAGGAGGCGACGACCGCGCAGTCGGAGCCTGCGCAAACCGCGCCGGCTCAGCAGGCTGCTGCGCCCGTGCCCACCGAGGTCGCCTCCGCCCAGCCGACCGAGACCGCTGCCCAGAGATAGCGCCTCTGCGGCGCTTGCCTGCCGATTGCGAAGCGCGAGCCGCAAGGAGCGCGCTTCGTTGGCGCGGCTAGCTGTGCGCCCATCTATGCGGCGCTCTCCTCGAGAGCGTCGACGCGGCTTGGATAGAACGCCAGGTGGTCCTTGATCGCGGCCACTGCCGCGAACGGGGCCTCGTAGGTCCACACGGCATTGGTGCTGGCGCGCCCTTCCACCTCCAGGCTGTAGTAGGCCGCATCGCCCTTGTAGGGGCAGTGGGTGGCATGCGTCGTGCGCACGAAGGCGGCCATGTCGGCGTCCGCGCGCGGGATGTAGAAGACGGGCCGCAGGCTCGCTTCCCGCAGCGTCAGCGCGCGCGTCGTATCGGCGACTACCCGGCCGTTGAAGGTGACGCGCACCCGCTTCGGGTTCGGCTCGATGGTGATGGGATGGTCCGGCCCAGGAATTTTCATGCGGCTGCTTTCCTGAGCTGCGCGCGCCTCGACTTGTCGCCCGTAACAGCTATGGAGCGATCCCGGCCGGTTCAAGCCGCATTGCGGGCGGACCTGCCTTGCCTGCGGGCGGATGCAGCGCCTAGGCTTCCGGGCGCGACGCAATCACCGACCCGGACCCGCCCATGAAGCTTTTCTTCGACGAAGCGCAACTGGCGCATCAGCCCAAGCAGTACATGGTGCACGGGCGCATCGTCGATCCGTTCGAGAACCCCAATCGCGCCACCACGCTGATCGCCGCGCTGGAGCGGGCCGGGCTCGAGCGCGCCAAGCCCGGCGACTATGGCCGCGCGCCGATCCTCGAGGTGCACGCCGGCCACTATCTCGCGTTCCTGGAGGAGGCCTACGCGCGCTTCATGGAGCTGCCCAACCACGGACCCGAGGCGCTGCCCAACGTGCATCCCTATCGCGGCGCCTCCCAGGCGTTCGGCGACCGCGGGCCGCCGCGCGTCACCGGCATCATCGGCCGCGCCGGCTGGTACATGGGCGATCTGTCGTGCGCCATCATGGAGGGGACGTGGCGCGCGGCCTACGCCTCGGCGCAGACGGGCGTCGCGGGGGCCGAGGACGTGCTGGCGGGCGCGCGGGCCGCGTTCGCGCTGTGCCGCCCGCCAGGCCACCATGCCTACGCCGACCGCAGCTCGGGCTTCTGCTACCTCAACAACGCGGCCATCGCGGCGCAAGTGCTGCGGCGCCGGTTTGCGCGCGTGGCCATCGTCGATTTCGACACCCACCACGGCGACGGCACGCAGGCGATCTTCTATGACCGCGCCGACGTGCTGTACGGCTCGGTGCACACCGACCCCTCCGCGTATTATCCCCACTTCGCCGGCTATGCGGACGAGACCGGAACGGGGGCCGGCGCGGGCGCCAACATCAACCTGCCGCTGCCGTTCGGGGCCGACGATGCAGCCTTCGTCGCCGCCAACGCCAAGCTCGCCGAGGCTGTGCGGGCGCACGGCTCGGAGGCTCTGGTCCTATCGGCCGGCTGGGACGCCCACCGCGACGATCCGCTGTCCAAGCTAGCCGTCAGCACGGACGCCTACGCCCGCATCGGCGAGCTGTATGCCAAGCTCGGCCTGCCGACGCTGATCGTGCAGGAGGGCGGCTATTCGCTGGAGGCGGTGGCGGCTGCCTCGTATGCGTTCACGCAGGCATTCCGCGAGCCGCGCACGCGCTCCTAGTTCAGCCGCAGCTCCAAGACATGCCGCGGGTCGGGCTTCAGCTCGCCCTTCTCCACGCGCTTGACGATGTCGGTGAGCGCCGCGTTGGCTTGGGCTGCGAGCCCGACCTTGGCGCCCTCGCGCACCACGTAGCCGTTGAGGAACTCGATCTCGGTGCGGCGGCCCTTCATCATGTCCTGCCCCATGGACGGCCGCTGCTCGCCCGAAACGCGGGCGCTATCCTTGAGCCGCTGCGCGGCCACAAGCTCGGCCGCCTCCGGGTCGCCTTCGCCGGCGCGGGCGATGGTCTCAGGCTCCAGGTGCAGGATATCCTCCAGGCTGTAGCCCAGCGCCTGACCGACCCGGATCGCCTCGCTCCCGAGCCTGGTCGAGAAGCGGCGCAGCGGCTCGCTCCTCACGATCTCCACCCCTGGCAGGCCGGTGCAGGCGGAGAGGCCGTTCTGCATGACGTTGGCGACCAGCTTCGACCAGCGCTCGCCCCACAGGTTGGCCGTGACCTTGGCGCTGTCGGCATAGCCGACCAGCCGGGCCACCTCCCGGGCGCGCTCGGTGATGCGCCCGTGCACCTCGCCGGTGCGGAACACGGTATGTGCCGTGCCGCCCTTGGCCGCGCCGCGGTGGATATGCCCGGGCTCGGGCAGGTTCACGGTGATGGAGCTGGCGATGCAGCCGAGCGTCCTCCCCCAGCCCACCACGCCGGCCACGGTGTCCTCGTTCATGCAGTTCTGCAGCGACACCACGTACCCGTCCGGGGCGAGGTACTGGGCAATGAGCGTGGTGGCCCAGGCCGTGTCGTACGACTTCATGCACACGAAGGCGATGTCGATGGGCCGCTCCTTGGCGAGCTGCTGGGCGTCGGTGATATGCAGCGCGCGCACCGGCACCGTGAACTCCGGCACGTCCCGCACATGGGTGACGCGCAGGCCATGTGCACGCATGTGCTCGACATGCTGGGGCCATGGGTCGATGAACGTCACGTCCTCCCCGGCCTGGACCATGTGCGCCCCGGCATAGCCGCCGACCGCGCCCGCGCCGACGATTGCGATCTTCCTGGCCATGCGCGGCCCCTCCCCCGGTCTCACGTCTTGCCGGCCCGAGCGGATACCGGAGCCCGGCTGCCGCCAGGCTACCTCGGCTGGGCGGAGGCAGGATAGTGCCACCCGCTCCAGCGCCGGGCCGGAGCAGGTTGACCAAGCAAGCTTGGGGGCGGGGCGAGCGCGGACTGAGCAACACTTTTTGCGCTGTGGCAGCGCGATCAACAAAAACCGCCCTCCAAGGGGCGCCAGACTTGGCCCGGCCCGTTGCAGCCCCGTAAACCCCCCACTATATACCCCCGGACAAGCAAATCAGCTCTTGGGGACCGTTTCCCGAGCAGGTCATGGGGGCCTTCGAGGGGTGACGGATGCCGATCCTATTGGGTCCGGACGGTCTGCCGCAAAAAGAGGACATAAAGAGCATGGCCAAAGTCATTGGGATCGACCTCGGCACCACCAACTCGTGCGTCGCGGTGATGGAGGGCGGAAAGCCCGTCGTTCTGGAGAACGCCGAAGGCGCCAACACCACCCCCTCCATCGTGGCCTTTACCGGCGACGGGGAACGTCTGGTGGGCCTGCCGGCCAAGCGCCAGGGCGTAACCAACCCGGTCAACACCTTCTTTGCCATCAAGCGCCTGATCGGGCGGCGCTACGACGACCCGATGGTGGAGAAGGACAAGAAGCTGGTTCCCTACGAGATCATCAAGGGTCCCAACGGCGATGCCTGGGTCGAGGCCCAGGGCAAGCAGTATTCGCCCGCGCAGATTTCAGCCTTCATCCTGCAGAAGATGAAGGAAACGGCCGAAGCCAAGCTCGGCGAGACCATTACGGAAGCGGTGATTACCGTTCCCGCCTACTTCAACGACGCCCAGCGCCAGGCCACCAAGGACGCCGGCAAGATCGCCGGCCTGGAGGTGCTGCGCATCATCAACGAGCCGACGGCTGCTGCGCTGGCCTATGGCCTCGACAAGAAGAAGAACCAGAAGACATCGCCGTTTACGACCTCGGCGGCGGCACTTTCGACATTTCGATCCTCGAGATCGGCGACGGCGTGTTCGAGGTGAAGTCGACCAACGGCGACACCTTCCTCGGCGGCGAGGACTTCGACATGCGCCTGGTCGAGTACCTGGCCAGCGAGTTCAAGAAAGAGAACCAGATCGATCTGAGGGGCGACAAGCTCGCCCTGCAGCGGCTCAAGGAAGCCGCCGAGAAGGCCAAGATCGAGCTCTCCTCCTCACAGCAGACCGAGATCAACCTGCCGTTCATCTCCATGAACCCGCAGACGCAGTCGCCGCTGCATCTGACGATGAAGCTGACGCGCGCCAAGCTCGAGAGCCTGGTCGACGACCTGATCGAGAGGACCAAGGGCCCCTGCCATCAAGCGCTCAAGGACGCCGGCCTCAAGGCGGCCGACATCAGCGAGGTGGTGCTGGTCGGCGGCATGACGCGCATGCCCAAGGTGCAGCAGATCGTCAAGGAGTTGTTCGGCAAGGAGCCCCACAAGGGCGTCAACCCGGACGAGGTGGTGGCGGTCGGCGCCGCCATCCAAGGCGGCGTCATGAAAGGCGACGTCAAGGACGTGCTGCTGCTTGACGTAACGCCGCTGTCCCTGGGCATCGAGACGCTGGGCGGCATGTTCACGAGACTGATCGAGCGCAACACCACCATCCCGACCAAGAAGAGCCAGGTGTTCTCCACGGCAGAGGATGGCCAGAGCGCGGTGACGATCCACGTCTCGCAGGGCGAGCGCGAAATGGCGGCCGACAACAAGCTGCTCGGCCAGTTCGACCTGGTCGGCATCCCACCGGCCCCGCGCGGCATGCCGCAGATCGAGGTAACCTTCGACATCGACGCCAACGGGATCGTGCACGTGTCGGCCAAAGACAAGGCGACGAGCAAGGAGCAGTCGATCCGCATCCAGGCTTCGGGCGGCCTCAGCGACGCCGACATCAAGCGCATGACCGAGGAGGCCGAACGCTTCAAGGACGAGGACAAGAAGAAGCGGGAGCTGGTCGAGACCAGGAACGGCGCCGACGCGCTGATCCACTCCACCGAGAAGACCCTGAAGGAGCTGGGCGACAAGGTGGCTGCGGGCGACAAGACCGCGATCGAGACGGCGGTGGCCGAGCTGAAGACTGCGATGAACTCGGACAATGCCGATGACATCAAGGCCAAGGTGACAGCCCTGGCGCAGGTCTCCCTCAAACTCGGCGAGGCGGTATACGGTGGCCAGCAGCCCGCCGGTGCCGGCGGCGAGCCCGGTGCTGAGGGTGGCGACAGCGGTCCCAGAAAGAGCGCATCGGGCGACAACGTCGTCGATGCCGACTTCGAGGAAGTGAAGGACGACAAGAAGAAGAAAGCCTAGAGCCTGGACCAAGGGTGCTGGAAATGCGGGCCTTCGTTCAACCGGCAGGGAAACTCGGTGTTCTGCTGATCCGGTAGGCGGGGGCCCTTCTACATCCGCGGACCAACGCGGCCACTCCGCGGCAAACTGCAAGAAACTGGAACACACGGCTCATGGCCACGAAGCGCTGCTACTACGAAGTTCTGGGGGTTCCCCGGGGGGCAAGCGATCAGGACCTGAAGTCGGCGTATCGCCGGCTGGCCAAGGACTGCCACCCCGACGCCAACGGCGGCGACAAGGAAGCCGAGCGCAAGTTCAAGGAGGTCAGCGAGGCCTACGAAGTCCTGAAGGACCCGCAGAAGCGCGCCGCCTACGACCACATGGGCCACGCGGCGTTCGACGGGATGGGCCGCGGCCACGGCTTCGGGCCCGACTTCGCCTCGTCCATGTCCGACATCTTCGACGATCTGTTCGGCGAGTTCATGGGCGGCCGGCGCGGCCGCCAGCGCTCGGGCCGCGAGCGCGGCGCCGATCTGCGCTACAACATGGACGTAACGCTGCCGGAGGCCTATGCCGGCAAGACGGCGCAGATCCGCGCCCCGACCAGCGTCACCTGCGAGACGTGCAGCGGCTCGGGCGCCCAGGCGGACACGCGGCCGAGCACCTGCCCGACCTGCGCGGGACACGGCAAGGTGCGCGCCAGCCAGGGCTTCTTCACTATCGAGCGCACCTGTCCCGGGTGCCAGGGACGCGGCGAGATCATCAACGACCCGTGCCGCTCCTGCAGCGGCTCCGGCCGGGTGGTGAAGGAGCGCACGCTGTCGGTCAACATTCCGGCGGGCGTCGAGGACGGCACCAAGATCCGCCTTGCCGGCGAGGGCGAGGCGGGCCTGCGCGGCGGCCCCGCTGGCGATCTCTACATCTTCCTGTCGATCAAGCCGCACGAGTTCTTCCAGCGCGACGGCGCCGACATCTTCTGCCGCGTGCCGATCTCGATGACGACGGCGGCGCTGGGCGGGCAAGTCGACGTCCCCGCCATCGACGGCGAGAAGTCGCGCGTGAAGGTGCCGGAGGGCACCGAGAGCGGCAAGCAGTTCCGCCTTAAGGGCAAGGGCATGCCGGTGCTGCGCTCCAAGATCACGGGCGACATGTACATCCAGGTCGACGTGGAGACGCCCAAGAACCTGACGCGCAAGCAGCGCGAGCTGCTGGAGGCCTTCGAGAAGGAGAGCAACAAGGAGACCTCGCCGCAGTCCTTGGGCTTCCTGACCTGGGTCAAGGGCTTCTTCGACAGCAAGTCGAGCTAGGCAAGGGCTGCGCTTTTGCGCATGCGCCGGCGTTATCAACAGCCCCGGATTTTCGGGCAAGACATCCAGTCCAATTTTGCTACGTCGTTGCCCGCGAGCGGCGGCCGATGCCTCGGCGGAGGGAGCGGCCGCACGCGAGGCATGTGGCTGCGGGCGGTGGCGGAAACCGCGCGCGCAAAGTTCGTTGAGGGACAAGCGTAATGTTGCGTGAGAAGTCCGGGCACCTGCGTGCCCTGTCACTTGCTGTGGTAGCTCTGCTGTGGACGGCGGCGGGCGCTTCACTTGCTCAAGCAGCGGGCATTGCCTGGGAAAGGGTGGGCTTGTTCGAGCGCTGCCTGGACGACAGCATGGATGCGTGGGTCAACGCCAAGGCTTCGCTGATCATCAACGAAGACCCGGCGGCCTCAGATCTCGACGACATCGACGTGGCATTGTGGGCGGTGACGGCGCTGCAGGGCTGCGAGCAGCAGGCGGGCCACGGCAACCAGACCTCCGAGCGGCGCTTCTCCCGCCACATGGCGCATTGGCGCGACCACATTCACAAGGTTGCCGAGGCGGTACGCGCCAGGACCGGCGTAGACTAAGCCTCATCGCTGCAGGCCTGCCGCGCCCGAGCCGGCGGTGGAGACGCGGGATCCTCGGCGCGCTTTGCAAAGCACGTGGCGCGCTGGCACACGCACATCTATGATCTCGTGCAGAGCATCCAGGCAGCGCGCCGGGCCGGATTGAGCGGCTGCGAGGACGTTGCCGGGCGCTCGCTTCGACAACCGGGGCCGAGCCTTGCCTCACCTTGCCGCACGAGACCGCCTGATCGTCGCGCTCGACCTGCCGAGCGTCGGCTGACGCGCGTGCGCTGGTCGCGCGGCTGGGACCTTCCGTCACCTTCTACAAGGTCGGCCTCGAGCTGGTGATGGGCGGCGGGCTCGAGCTGGCGCGCGAGCTTGCCGACCGGGGCAAGCAGGTGTTCCTCGACATGAAGCTGCTCGACATCGGCAATACGGTGGAGCGGGCGACGCGCAGCGCGGCCGCGACCGGCGCCACGTTCCTCACCGTGCACGGCCATGACAGCAAGACGCTTCAGGCTGCGGTAGCCGGCAAGAGCGGCACGGGCTTGCGCATCCTCGCCGTGACCGTGCTCACCAACCTCGACGAGGCCGACCTCGCCGAGCAGGGCCTTGCCGCCACCCCTGCCGAGCTGGTGGCGCGCCGGGCCCAGCTCGCGCACGCCGCCGGCTGCGACGGCGTGGTGGCGTCCGGCCTCGAGGCCGCCCAGGTGCGCGAGGTGGTCGGTCCGGGCGTTGCCATCGTCACGCCGGGCGTACGGCTCGCGAGCGATGCGGCGGGCGACCAGGCGCGCGTCGCCACCCCGCAGACGGCAATCGCCGCCGGTGCCGACTACGTTGTGGTGGGCCGGCCGATCGTGCAGGCGCCCGACCCGCGTCGCAGCCGCCGAGATCTTCGTGCAGGCCATCGAGGAAGCGCTCGCCATGCGCTCCCTGGGTCCGCCCGGCTAGCGGGCGCAGAGCGGCCCGCCGGACAAGTGCGACCAACAACGCAAACCTCGCGAATTCACAGTACATATGCCGGCACAGAGCCGAAAGGCTCTGACAACAAGGCTCGCGTGCTTCCGTCACAGAGGACGGGGCCCATCTCCACTACTAGGACCTTCGTTCTCTCCCCTACGAGAACGAAGGTCCTTTTTAGTTGGTAGCCCCCAATCTCCCCGGCGAACCTGGCGTGGCAGCCGAGCGGTTGAGGCCGTGACGGCGGTCACCGCGCCCGGCTAAGATGGCGCAAAGACCTGTACCGGACCGCAAGGGGAAGCGCCATGGGAGTGCCCAAGATCAGCCATCGACTACGGCTCGGCCAAGCTGCAGGGATATCAGCCGCGAGGAGTGGGAGGCGCGCGTGCTGCTGGCGGCCTGCTACCGCGTCTTCGCCCACCTCGGCTGGACCGAGCTGATCTACAACCACATCACGCTGCGCGTACCGGGGCCCGAGAAGCACCTGCTGATCAACCCGTTCGGCCTGCACTACACGCGAGATCACCGCGTCGAACCTGGTGAAGATCGACCTCGACGGCAACATCCTCTCCGACAGCAAGTGGCCGATCAATCCGGCAGGCCTCGCCCCGCACGCCACGGTGCACCGCAATGTCGACAATGCCCATTGCGTCATGCACACCCACACCACGGCGGGGCTGGCGGTCGCCTGCACCAAGGGCGGGCTGTCGATGACCAATTTCTATTCCGCCCAGCTCTACGGCAAAGTCGCCTACCACGACTTCGAGGGCATCACCGTGGAGGCCGACGAAGGCCCGCGCATGCTGAAGAGCATGGGCGGCAAGCCGATCCTGGTCCTGCGCAACCACGGCCTGCTGGCGTGGGGCGAGACGCTGCCGCAGGCCTTCGCCTACCTGTGGCCCATGCAGCGCGCCTGCGAGATCCAGGTGGCCGCCAAATCCATGGGCGACGAGCTGATCCAGATCCCGAAGCCCGTGCTGGAGCAGGCGACTGCCAAGTCGCTGCAGTTCGATCCCAGGTACGGCGCCGGCGTCGACGTGTTCAACGCGCTGATCCGCCAGATCGACCGCCTCGACCAGTCCTACAAGAGCTGAGCCGTGGCGGCTGGCCTGTCCGTTGCGATCATCGGCGGCGGCATCGGCGGCACCGCCGCCGCGCTGTCGCTGCTCCGGGCCGGCTTCGACGTCCAGCTCTTCGAGCAGGCGGGCGGGCTGCGCGAGGTCGGCGCCGGCGTCCAGGTGAGCCCGAACGCCTCGCGCATCCTGCACCGGCTGGGCCTCGCCGAGGCGCTGGCAAGCCAGGCGGTGAAGCCGCTCGCATGGCATCAGCGCCGCTGGGATGACGGCCGCACCCTGCTGCGCACGCCGATCGCGGAGGCCATGGAGCAGCATTCGGCGCGCCGCACTATCAGATGCATCGCGCCGACGTCCTCGAGATTCTGGCCGACGCGCTGCCTCCGGATCGCCGGCACACCACCCACCGCCTCGTGGGCTTCGTCGATCACGGCGACAAGGTGGAGGCTTCGTTCGAGAACGGAGCTCGCATCTCAGCGGATATCCTGGTGGGGGCCGACGGCATTCACTCGACCGTGCGCCGTCTCCTGTTCGGGCCCGAGCAGCCGCGTTTCACCGGCTGCATGTGCTATCGCGGTCTCGTTGCTGCCGAGCGCATCGCGCATCTTGGCATCCCGGTCGAGGCCCAGATCTGGATGGGGCCGGGCAAGCATTTCGTCCACTACTACGTGCGCAACCGCGAGCTCTTGAATTTCGTCGCCGTGATCGAGACCGATGCCTGGACCAAGGAATCCTGGACCGAGCGCGGCGACGTGGCCGATGCGCTTGCCGCCTTTGCCGCCTGGCACCCCCAGCTGCACGCCATCCTGGGCGCTGTCGACGAGACCTTCATTTGGGGGCTGTTCGACCGCCCGCCGATGCCGCGCTGGTCGGTTGGTCGGGTGACCTTGCTGGGCGATGCATGCCACGCCATGCTGCCGTTCATGGCGCAAGGTGCGGCGCAGGCGATCGAGGACGGGGCAACGCTCGCCGCCTGTCTGCTCGAGGCCGGTGCCGAGAACGCCGTCGAGGCGCTCGGCCGCTACGAGCGTTACCGGTTGCCGCGAACGGCACGCGTGCAGGGGTTGTCGGCGGCCAACAAGGCGCGCTTTCATTTCCCCGACGGGCCGCAGCAGGTCGCGCGCGACGCCGAGATGGCTGGGAACGTCACCGACTGGTCGCTCCAGAGCGTAGCCTCGATCTACGGTCACGATGCCGCCCGTCCGGGTGGCGGGTAGCTGACCGGCCTGTTGCTCGCGCGCTGGTTGCTGCATGATTACCCGGCTCCATCGCCGCGCTGACCGCCGGCCGGAGCGGAGCATAGGGTGAGAAAGCTCGGGGAGATTGCCGTTGGCCATGCGCGTGCTCGTGATAGGCGTCGGAGCGGTCGGCGGGTGGCTTGCCGCCACCCTGGCAAAGGGCGGCGCGGAGGTGGCGGTGCTCGCGCGCGGGGGGGCCTTGCAGGCGCTCCGCCGCGACGGGCTGATCTGCATCGAGGGTGAGCGGCGCCAGGCATTCCCGCTCGCCGCCTCCGATCGCGCCGAGGACCTGCCCAAGCCGGACGCGGTAGTCCTGGCCGTCAAGACCTATGGCTTCGCCGAGGCTGTCGCCTGGGGCGCGCCCGCGTTCGAGCCATGGTCCGCTGGTGGTGACGGCGATGAACGGCCTGCCCTGGTGGTTTCTGGACGGCCTCGAGGGCCCGCTCGCGGGCCGGCGCCTCGAGAGCATCGACCCCGGGGGCAAGGCGGCAAGCCAGCTCGGTGCGGCGCGGCCTGTCGCCGGCGTGGTGCACGCCTCCATGCGGGCGGAGGCGCCGGGCGTAATCCGCGTGGCGGCCGTGGACAGGCTGATCCTGGGCGAGCCAGGCGGCAATGTTTCACGTGAAACGACCGCGCTGGGAGAGCTTGTTGCGGCCGGTGGCGTCGCCTGCCCCATCGTCGCCGATATCCGCACGGAGATTTGGGGGAAGCTGTGGGGCAACATGAACATGAACCCCGTCAGCGCACTCACCCGCCTCACCGCCGGCGCCATGCTCGGCGATGCACGCCTGCTGGAGGTGGTGCGCGACATGATGGGCGAGTTCGTGCGCGTCGGCGAGCGTCTCGGGATCAAGCTGCCGATGGGCGTGGACGAGCGCATCGTCGTGACGCGCAAGCTCGGCGATTTCCGCAGCTCCATGCTCAACGACGCCGACGCCGGCCGGCCTTTGGAGGTCGAGGGCCTGCTGGGCGTGGTGGTGGAGATTGCCGAGCAGCTGGGCGAGCCGGTCCCGGCAAGCCAGGCGGTCTACGCGCTGGCCCGCGGCCTCAATGGGCACCTTGTCAGCAGGCAAACACGGTAAGCTAGAGCGAGCGGCCGGCCCCGCGGCGGGGGTTCGGGGTGCGGGTTGCAGGGAGGCAGCCCTGCTCGCGTAGCGACATGAGAGGAGCCAGTGACAGTGACTTCGCCATCGACGCCTTGGCGCGCGACGGTCATCACCCTGTTTCCCGAGCTTTTCCCAGGCCCGCTGGGTGCCTCGCTCGCCGGCGAGGCCTTGAAGCAGGGGCTGTGGGCGCTCGATGCGATCGCGCTGCGCGATTTCGGCCTTGGCCGGCACCGCCAGGTGGACGATTCCCCTGCGGGCGGCGGCCCCGGCATGGTGCTGCGTGCTGATGTCCTTGGAGCGGCCATCGATGCCGCCGTGGCAGCCGACCCCGGGCGGCCGCTCATCTACCTGTCCCCCAGCGGCGAGCCCCTGACCCAGGCCACCGTGCGCGATCTGGCCGGCGGACCGGGCGTGGTGCTCCTGGCCGGCCGTTTCGAGGGCGTCGACCAGCGCGTCATCGCCGGCCGCGGTCTGCGCGAGATCTCGATCGGCGACTATGTGCTCTCAGGCGGCGAGATCGCCGCCTACGTGCTGATCGACGCGGCGGTGCGGCTGCTGCCCGGGGTTGTGGGGGCCGCCCAATCGCTGGAGGAGGAGAGCTTCGAGCACGGCCTGCTCGAGTATCCGCAATACACGCGGCCGCGCGAGTGGGAGGATATGGCGATCCCCGAAGTGCTGCTCTCGGGCGACCATGCGCGCATAGCCCAATGGCGGCGCGCGGAGGCGGAAGCGCTCACGCGCAAGCGGCGCCCCGACCTGTGGGCATCTCGCAAGGGTAAAGACTAGCGGTTGTCATTTGGTGCCCAGCTCGCGCAACACCCGCCCGATGCGCTCCACTGCGTCGAACAGGGCACGCTCGGCTCTTCGCCAGTCGGCGCGATCGATGGCATCGGAAGCGGCCTTCATGCTGTCGTTGGCCGCCTGCACGTTCTCGCTGAGGGTGGGCTCGGCCATGCGTCACGCGGCAGCAAGGCCGCGAGCGGTGGCTGCCGCGAGCCTCGCCGCCAGCTCCTCGCCATGGGCCAGCAGCTCGCGCAGCTGCCGGGCGGCCTCGGCCTCCCGACCCGTCAGCGCCGAAGTCTCGGCCTCGGCCAGCATGCGGGCGAGCGCGTAGAACCGCATTGCGTTGGCCGATCGCTCGGTGCCGCTTTTTGTGCCCTTGCCGGCCGCATCCCAGATTTCCTTGCCACGCGGTGCCACGTTTCCAACTCCCGACGAACGGCAGCAGAACGCGCAAGGCGAGCGGGTGGTTCCCTTGGAGCCGCTGCCCCAACCGGCGGCGGTAGCCGGGCCCGCGGGCTGCGGCGTGTACCAGCGACCTGCGCGACACAGGCGCACCAGTCGTTGCAGAAGTCGGCGCCGCGCATGGCTGTGGCGACCCGGAACGCTTGCAAATCCATGCCACATGGTGTCGATAGCAAGTGCGGGACGTCGCGGCCATCAGGGGATGGCCGGCTGCCAGATACGCCGGCAGAGGGCATCGGCCTTGTTGGCTGACGCGGGTTCCGGGCCGGCGCAAACGCGCGTGCTGTCGACGACCGACTGAGTTGTCGGGCCCGCCTCACGTCGGCTTGGAAATCACGCTTTGCGATCGCTCCCCAGCGGCACCCGGGGCCGGCGTGCCGCAGAGCTGTCGACGTGGGTGGCATGCAATTCTATCTGCCCGTCGCCGAGATGTCGGCGAACGTCTTGATCTTCCTGGCCATGGGAGGGGCGGTCGGCTTCCTCTCGGGCATGTTCGGCGTGGGCGGCGGGTTCCTGATGACGCCGCTGCTGATCTTCGCCGGCATTCCCGCAGCCGTCGCGGTCGGCACGGAGACTGCCCAGATCCTGGCGTCCTCGGTTTCGGGGGCGCTCGCCCAGTGGCGCCGGCGCAACGTCGACGTGAAGATGGGAGCGGTGCTGCTTGCCGGCGGCCTGGTCGGCTCGGTGGCGGGCGTGCAGCTGGTGGGCGTGCTGCGCCGCTCGGGCGTGTTCGATGTGTTCGTCGCCGCCTGCTACGTCACCTTTCTTGGCGTCATCGGCACCCTGATGCTGATCGAAAGCACCAACACCATACGCCGGGCGCGCGCCGGCAGGATCGTTGCGGGGCGCCGCTCCGGTCAGCACAACTGGGTGCACGGGCTGCCGCTCAAGATGCGCTTTCACCGCTCCAAGCTCTACATCAGTGCCATACCGCCCTTGCTGCTCGGGCTGTTCGTCGGTCTGCTGGCGGCCATCATGGGTGTGGGCGGCGGCTTCATCATGGTGCCGGCCATGATCTACCTGCTGCGCATGCCGACCAACGTGGTGGTCGGCACCTCGCTGTTCCAGATCGTGTTTCTCACCGCCGCCACCACGGTGCTGCATGCCTCGCAGAACCAGAACGTGGACGTGGTGCTGGCGGTCATCTTGATGGCCGGCGGGGTGGTGGGCGCGCAGTTCGGCGCGGTTGCCGGCGAGCGCCTCAAGGGCGAGCAGCTGCGGTTTCTGCTCGCGACCTTCATCCTGGCGGTCTGCGCCCGCTTCGCCTGGCAGCTGATCGCGCCGCCCTCCGACTTGTACTCGTTCGCCGCGTCGGGGGGCGCCTGATGCTGGACACAGCGCGCGACAGGCGGAAGTTGACTGGGGCGCTGCTGCTCGCGGTTGCCGTGGTGCTGATCGGCATCGATGCGCTGAGCGCCCAGCAGCAGCGGCGCAAGCCGCCGCCGCCGGCGGTCGCCAAGGAGATGCCGCTCAAGAGCGAGCCCAACATCAAGCGCGAGCAGCAGCCGGGCGCCCGCGAGCAGGTGGAGGCCGACGTGTCGGCGCGCAACGTCGCCGTCACCGCGAGCTTCAACGGCACCGAGATCGTCATCTTCGGCGCCATCGACGGCAGCCAGCAGCCGAGCGCCGCGGCCGGGTACTACGGGGTGATCGTGGTGGTGGAAGGCGTGCCGGGCCGGCTGGTGGTGCGCAAGAAGGGCAATGTCGGCGGGCTGTGGCTCAATACGGCGTCGGCCGCCTTCGACAATGTGCCGAGCTACTACGCGGTGATTTCCACAAGCCCGATCGACGAGATCGCGCCGGAGGAGTTCCGCGCGCTGCACGGCATCGGCCTGCAGCACCTGAAGCACACCCCTGCCGTCGGCCAGCGCTACCCGCTCTCCAACGAGGACATCAAGGACTACCGCGAGGCGATCCTGCGGCTCAAGAAGCAGGGAAGGCCTCTACATCGACAGCCAGTACGGCGTGTCCTTCACCGGCAAGAGCATCTTCCGCGCCAGCATCGTGCTGCCGGCCAACGTCACGGTCGGCCCGTTCGATACGCGGGTATACCTGTTCCGCGAGGAGAAGCTCCTGAGCCGCTTCACGGTGCGGCTGACGCTCGAGCGCGAGGGGCTCGAGCGGTATCTGCACACCTTCGCCTACCGCCTGCCCACGCTCTATGGCTTCGTCACCGTGCTGATCGCGGTCGGCGCTGGGCTGCTGGCCTCCACCGTCTTCCGCAAGGCGACGCACTAGTCGGTCGCAGCTGACCGGGGCTGCCGCCATCTGCTATCATCGCCGACAGGTCCACGCGTCAATAGGGCCAGGGGAGGAAGGCAGATGAAATGCTTGTCTTCGGCCGCCGCATTGGCAGCGGTGCTGAGTGCTCTGGCTGGCGTCGTGCTTGGGCGGCCGGCCCAGGCCCAGGAGACCTATCCCAGCCAGACGATCAAGCTCATGGTGCCCAATCCCGCCGGCGGCCTGCCGGATACGGTTGCGCGCATCGTCGGCCGCAGGCTGCAGGAGCGGCTGCAGCAATCCGTGGTGATCGAGAACCGGCCGGGCGCCAACGGCCGCGTCGCGGTCGCGGCCCTCATCGGCGCCCCGGCCGACGGCTATACGCTGCTCGTCACCGACGGCTCCATCCTCACCATCAACCCGCAGCTCTATGCCAACCTGACCTACGACACCAAGGATATCCTGCCGGTCGCGATGCTGGCGCGCGCGCCGCTGTTTCTCGCCGTGCATCCCAAGGTGCCGGCGGCGACGATGAGCGAGCTCATCGCCTATGCGAAAGCGCACCCCGGCAAGATCAACTACGGCTCCTCGGGCATGGGCAGCACGCACCACCTCTCGATGGAGGCGATGAACGCCGCGCTGAAGCTCGCCATGACCCACGTTCCCTTCAAGGGTACGGGCGAGTCGGTGCCGGCATTGCTGGGCGGCCACATCGAGGTGCTGTTCTCCGCCTATCCCTCGCTCAGCGGCGCCGCCGAAGGCAACCAGGTCAAGCTGCTGGCAACCAACGGTGCCGGGCGCTCGGCCCAGGCGCCCAACCTGCCGTCGCTCGCCGAGTTCATCCCCGGCTTCGACTTCGCGCCGGTGATCGGCATCTTCGCGCGTGCCGGAACGCCGCCGGCGGTGGTGCAGAAGCTCGCCGGCGAGGCGCTCGCCGCGGTGAAGGAGGCCGACTTGATCAAGCAGCTGGCGGTTGTCGGCGTGGAGTCCGCGGGCGCCGGGCCGCAGGAGTTTGCCTCTGTGCTGCAGGCGGAGTCTAAGCGCGTTGCCAGTGCGGTCGAGGCCGCGGGCATCAAGGCCAAATAGAGCATTGGCACCGCCGCCGGTGAGAGGACAGGTTGATGCCCAAGCTCGAGCTCTCCATCGCCGTCGGCGACTACGACCGGGTCCGGCCGCTGCTCGACGGCACCATCGCCGTCGACGGCGTATCGCCCGTGTTCATGACGCTGGAGCCCGAGGAGATCTTCTTCCGCGCATTCCGTCACGCCGAGTTCGACATTGCCGAGCTATCGCTCTCGAGCTTTGCCCTCAGGACCGCGCGCGGCGACTGCCCTTACGTCGGCGTTCCCGTGTTTCCCTCGCGCGCCTTCCGCCACTCCGGCATCTACGTTCGCACCGACCGCGGCATCCGCGCCCCCGCCGACCTCGAGGGTCGCAAGGTCGGCCTCGCCGAGTACCAGCTCACGGCCAATGTCTGGATACGGGCGTTCCTGCAGGACGACTTCGGCGTCGAGCCGGCGTCGATCCATTGGGTGCGGGGCGGCATCGAGACGCCGGGGCGGCCGGAGAAGATCCCCGTTGCGCTCCCCCATGGCGTGACGGTGACGGAGGCTCCCCCCGGCCGCTCGCTGTCCGAGCTGCTGCTCGCGGGCGACATCGACGCCGTCATCGGCCCGCGCACGCCCTCGGCGATGGCGGCCGCGAGCTCGAAAGTGGGCTGGCTGTTCCCTGACCCGCGCAGCGCCGCGGTCGAGAGCTACAGGCGCAGCGGGCATTTCCCGATCATGCATCTGATCGGCGTGCGCAAGTCGCTCGCCGAGCGCCATCCCTGGCTGCCGGCGGCGGTGCTCAAGGCCTTCGAGCGGGCCAAGACGGCCGCCTTCGCCAAGCTGGCCGACACTTCCGCCAGCAAGGTGATGCTGCCGTTCGTCGACCAGGCGCTGCAGGAGGCCCACGATCTCATGGGCGGCGACTTCTGGCCCTACGGGGTTGGCCCCAACCGCTGCGTGCCTGGACTACTTCCTCGCGCAGCATCACCGGCAGGGGCTATCGGACCGGCTGGTGACGGTCTCCGAGCTGTTCCACCCCGCCACCTTCGAGGCCTCGCGCATCTGACCAGCAGGGCTCATGCCGCAGGCGCGAGGCGCTGCCGCGCTCAATCGCCGCTGAGAAAGCGCGTGGCGACGGGATAGAGGCCCTCCTGGCCCAGCATCCACACGGCAATGCCGCCGTTGCCGAACAGCGGCTGGAAGGCATCGTCGAGCACGTTGAGGCCGCCGGCGAAGGCGCCGAACGCCGGCATCACCAGCCGCCGCCCGTTGCCGACGAAGCAGGGGCGCCGGATCGAGTAGCCGTACATGGAGAGGCGCGCGGCGGGATGCATGTGGCCGGCGATCTCGTGCGTCACGCCGCCCGGCGCCGGCTCGTGCCGCAGCGTGATGCCGCCGATCGCAAGCTCGCCGCAGGAGCGGCCGCCGAAGGCGGAATCGATGGCGGGATCGTGGTTGCCGTTGAGCCAGACCCACTCGCGGTCCTCCTGCATGATGTGCAGGATCTGCAAATCCTCCTCGGCCATGCGCTCGGCGGCGCCCACGTCGTGCAGGCTGTCGCCCAGCGCGATCACGCGCTCGGGCTCGTAGCGGTCGATCACCTCGGCCAGCCGCGTCAGCGTGCGCGCGCGTGTCGTAGGGCGGCAGCATCACCCCGCGGGCGGCGTGCGCAGAGCCCTTCTCCAGATGCAGGTCGGCGACCAGCAGGGCGTCCTCGCCCGGCCAGTAGAGCGCGCCCGAGTTGTCGGCGATCAGCTGCTTGCCGCAAACGTTGACCGTCTGCGAGACCGTCTCCGACAGCAGATGAAAGCGTTCGGGCTTCAGCCCCAGCATGCGCTACCCTACCCCCTCTGCATGGCCTCGCGCACGAGGTCGTCGGCCGCCTCGCGCAGGATGTGCTCGGCCGTCCCGCCCCCATACACGAGCTCGCGCCCGATCTCCAGCAGCACCGGCACGGCAAGCGGGGATACTCGCTCCAGCGCCTTGTAGCGGATGTTGCCCTTGATGCGCTCGAGGAACTCGCCGAGCCGGCCGATGTCCAACAGGCCGGTTGCCGCATCGGCCCAGGCCGCCTCCAGCAGGATGTGGCCGGGGTCGTGCCGGCGCAGTACGTCGTAGATGAGGTCGGAGGAGATCGTCACCTGCCGCCCGCTCTTGACCTTGGCGGGGTGGCGGCGCTCGATCAGCCCGGAGATCACGGCGTTGATGCGGAAGGTGCGCTTCATCAGGCTCGACTCGGCGAGCCAGGCGTCGAGGTCGTCGCCCAGCATGTCCTGGGCGAACAGCTCGGCGATGTCGAGCCGGCCATTGGCCACCAGAGCCGCCATGTCGCCGATGCCCCACACGGCAAGCGCGTAGTCGTTGGCGACGAAGCCGAGGGGTCTGGCGCCGAGGCGGTCGAGCCGGCGCGTCAGCAGCATGCCGAGCGTCTGGTGGGCGAGCCGCCCCTCGAACGGATAGGCCACGAGGAAATGCCGCTGGCCGCGCGGAAAGGTCTCGATCAGCACCTCGCGCGCGCCGGCGATCTCGGAGCGCTCGGCCTGGATCGTCGAGCCACTCGCAGACGGGATCGGGCAGGTGTCGCCACTGGCGCGGGTCGGCGAGCATGGCGCGCACGCGCTCGGCCAGATGCGTCGAGAGCGGGAACTTGCCGCCTTCGTAGGAGGGGATGGTCGGGTCGGGATCGTTTGCGCGGGTGACGAAGGCGTCGGTGTCCTGCAGCCCCTCGAAGCGCAGCACCTCGCCGGCGAAGACGAAGGTGTCGCCGGGCCTGAGCTGCTCGATGAAGTATTCCTCGAGCTCGCCCAGCACGCGGCCGCCGACCAGCGGGCGCGGCGTGCCCGGCTTCTGCCTGGCCGCGCGGCGCCCGACCAGGCGCACCTTGATCATCGGCGCCTCGACGATGGTGCCGGCGTTCATGCGGTACTGCTGGGCGAGGCGCGGATGGGCAGAGGCGCAGGCGTGCCGTCGCCGGTGGGGCGCAGGCGGGCGTAGCGCTCGTAGGTGCGCAGCGCGTAGCCGCCGGTGGAGACGAAATCGACGATGCGATCGAACTGGCGCGCGCGTCAGCTGGGCATAGGGCAGCGGCCGAGCGCACCTCGTCGTAGAGCGCGTCGGGTGCGAAGGGGCCGGCGCAGGCGGTGCCGAGCACGTGCTGCGCCAGCACGTCCAGCGCGCCGGTGCGGGTGTACTGCGCGTCGTGCGCGCCGGCCGCGGCGGCATCGATGGCGGCGCGGCATTCCAGCACCTCGAAGCGGTTGGTCGGCACCAGCAGCGCGCGCGAGGGCTCGTCCAGGCGGTGGTTGGCGCGGCCGACGCGCTGGATCAGGCGGCTGGCGCCCTTCGGCGCGCCGACGTTGATGACGAGGTCCACGTCGCCCCAGTCGATGCCGAGGTCGAGCGTGGAGGTGGCGACCACGGCTTTCAGCGTGCCGGCGGCCATCGCCGCTTCGACCTTGCGGCGGCGGGCGGCGTCGAGCGAGCCGTGGTGCAGGGCGATCGGCAGGCCGTCATCGTTGACGCGCCACAGCTCCTGGAACAGCAGCTCCGCCTGGCTGCGCGTGTTGACGAACACCAGGCGACAGCCGGTTGGCCTTGATGGCCGCGTAGATCTCAGGAACCGCGTAGCGCGTAGCTGTGGCCGGCCCACGGCAGCTCGGCCTCCGTCGCCAGCATGCGGATGTCGTGCGGCGCGCCGCCGCCGACCGTGACGCAGGTCGGCCAGTCGATGCGCGGCCCCGGCGCCAGGCTGCGGCACCAGATAGGCGCGCAGCTCGCTCGGCCGCGCCACGGTTGCCGACAGGCCGATGCGCACCTGATTGGGGCGCAATCGTTGCGAGGCGCGCGAGATCGAGCGCCAGCAGGTCGCCGCGCTTGGTCGGCGCCAGCGCGTGCAGCTCGTCGAGGACGACCGTGTCGAGGTCGCGCGAACAGGTCGGCCGCGTCCGGGTGCGACAGCAGCAGCGTCATCTGCTCGGGCGTGGTGAGCAGGATGTCGGGCGGGCTGACGCGCTGGCGCGCCTTGCGGCGCGATCGAGGTGTCGCCGCGTGCGCGTCTCGACGCGGATCGGCAACTGCATCTCCTGCGACGGGCGCCACGAGGTTGCGGGCGACGTCGACCGCCAGCGCCTTCAGCGGCGAGACATAGAGCGTGTGCAGATGCCGGCGCCCGCGGTCGGCGCTGCTGCTTGCGACAGGCCGACGAGGCTCGGCAGGAAGCCGGCCAGCGTCTTGCCGGCGCCGGTCGGGGCGATCAGCAGGGTCGAGCGGCGGGCCGCGACCTGCTTCGATCAGCGCCAGCTGGTGCGGGCGCGGCTGCCAGCCGCGCGCGGCAAACCAGCCGCGGAACGCCTCCGGCAGCGCGGCAGCGGGTGGGCCGGCGCGCAGCAGACGAGGTCGACGGCGCGGTGCGGCGAGAGCTCGGCTGTGCGTCGCTTATGCAGCTGGCCGCGCATCGGTCGCCGAAAGGTGCTTGCGAGCTATTGCAAGTGCGGAAGGCTCATGTCACATGGCAAATCGGGCGCCAGTGCGGCCCGCCACCGGACCTGGAGGAGAAGAGCCATGGATCGACGCCAACTGTTCGGCGGAAGCGTCGCCGGCACGATCTGTCCGCCTGGTCGCTGCTGTCGATCGTCGTGGGCATCGTGCTCTCGGCGCTCGGCATCACGCCTGTTCAACATCGTCTAGCGCTTCCAGCTGCTGATGCGGCGCATCGCACGATCTGGGCTTCGACGCCATCCACTGGGCGTTCAGCTACTTCCTGCTCGGCGCCATGGTGGTGGTGCCGATCTGGTTCATCGTGCGGCTGGCCAAGCGCGACGCCCGCCGCGCGGTGAGCTCACGGCTAACCCGAGGGGCTTTGGCGGCCCACGCCTCGGCGCGCGGCGCCCGGTCGAGTGCCGCGATCGAGGCGAGCTTCCCGCGTTCCAGGCAGGCGACCAGCTCCTGCTTGATGCGCGCGAGCAGGCCGGGGCCCTCGTAGATCAGGCCGGTGTAGAGCTGCAGCAGCGTGGCGCCGGCCTCGAGCTTGGCGATGGCCGCGGCGCCGCAGTCGATGCCGCCGATGCCGATCAGCGGCACCTGCCCGCCCGTCAGCCGATAGCACGCGCGCCAGCATCACGGTCGAGCGATGGAACAGCGGCCGGCCCGAGAGGCCGCCGGCCTCCTTGCGCCAGCGCAGTCTCGGCCGAGGCCGTCGCGCGCCAGCGTCGTGTTGGATACGGCGATGCCGTCGACGCCGCGCGCCAGCGAGCACCTCGACGATCGGCGCCAGGTCGTCCTCGGCGATGTCGGGCGCCAGCTTGACGACCACCGGGCGCTTCGGGCTTGCCGGCCGACATCAGCTCGCTCGCGCGCCTCGCAGCACGCGCGCGACCAGCTCGTCCAAGCGCGGCCGGCGCCTGCAGGTCGCGCAGGCCCGGCGTGTTGGGCGACGACATGTTGATCGTGAAATAGCTCGCCACGTCGTAGAATGCTCGCACGCCGGCGCACGTAGTCCGCCACCCGGTCCGCCGCATCCTTGTTGGCGCCGACGTTGACCCCGATCACGCCGCGGGCCTGGCGGCGAGCAGGCGCGCGAGCGCCGCCGCATGCCCGCCATTGTTGAACCCAAGCCGGTTGATGAGCGCGCGGTCGCGCGACCAGCCGGAACATGCGCGGGCGCGGGTTGCCCTGCTGCGGCAGCGGCGTGACGGTGCCGATCTCGGCATGGCCGAAGCCCATGCCGAGGATGGCGTCGGGCACGCGCGCGTCCTTGTCGAAGCCGGCCGCAATGCCGAGCGGGTTGGGAAAGTCAAGACCCCAAACGGTGACGCCGAGGCGCGCATCGTCGGCGTGCGAGCGGCCGCGGATAGACGCCGGCCTCCAGCGACTTGAGCGTCAGCTCGTGCGCCTGCTCGGGGTCGAGCGCGAACAGCAGCGGACGGGCCAGCTCGAAAACGGCGGTCAGCATCTTGCCGCGTGCCTCAGCAAAAAATTTTCGTCGAGCGCGATCAATAGCATCAAAGCGCATCCAGCGCCACAGCTCGGGTCTGCGGCGCAGCATAGATCGCGGTTGCATGCGGAAATCGATCTGTGCTCTCAATGACGGACCGGGGCGTCGCGGGGCGCTCGTCATTCATATCGGAAAGAGCGTCGTTGATGCCGTCGCCGTTTGCCGCCCAGACCATGTCGCTGGGCCAACTGTTTGCCAACTCCCAACAGCTTCCAGACACCACCCTATCAGCGCTCCTTCGCCTGGGACGAGGACGAGGCCGGCCGGCTGCTGGAGGACCTGGTCGCCGCGCTCGATGCGGAGGAGGCGAACGGCGAGGGCGCCGGCTATTTCCTGGGCATGATGGTGTTCATGGAGGCCGAGCGAACCGCCCAAACGGCTGGCGGCATTGCCGTTCTCGCGGCAGCCCGCCCGGCACGCTGCTGGAGGTGGTCGACGGCCTGCAGCGCCTGACGACGCTGACCATCCTGTTCTGCATCATGCGCGATCTCGACGCGGCGCGCGGCATCGGCGCCGAACGAGCGGCTGCTGGCCGCCATCGGCGATGGGCCGGGGGCGCAACGCGCCGCGGCTGCGCTGCGCGAGCCGGACGAAGCGTTCCTCCAGGCGCACGTGCGCGAGCCGGGCGCCACGCTGGTGGCGGTGGACGAGGCCGATCTCTCCGGCTGCGCGAAACACATCATCGCGGTGCGCGACCATCTGCACCAATCGCTCCACGACTTCGACGCCGACGAGCGCCGGCGCCTCGCCGACTTCCTGCTCGACAAGTGCCACGTCACCGTGCACGTGACCGACGACATCGATCGCGCGCACCAGCATGTTCACGGTGCTGAACGCGCGCGGCAAGCCGCTGGCGCGCAACGACATCCTGAAAGCCGACCTGCTGGGCGGCGTGCCGCCGGCAGCGAGCCACCGCGCCACGGCGATCTGGGATGCAGGCGGAGGCGCGGCTGGACGGAACCTTCGAGAGCCTGTTCAGCCACATCCGCGCCATGCACGGGCGCGCTTCGCCGCACGTGATCTCCGCCATCCGCGGCATCGCCGCCGAGGCCGGCGGGGGCCAGGCCTTCATCGAGCGGATCCTGCAGCCGGCCGCCGAGGTCGCTCGACGACATCCACCACGCCCGCCACAGCGGCTCCCCGCATTCGCACGCGATCTCGGCATCGCTGACCTATCTCGGCTGGCTCAAGGGCAATACCGACTGGGTGCCGCCGGCCATGCTGTGGTGGATGCAGCAAGGGCAGCGACGCGGGCGAGCTGGCCTGGTTCCTCGACCGGCTCGACCGGCTGGCCTACGGCCTGCGCATGCTGGGCACGGAACCAAGCGGCGCGTCAGCCGCTTCAACGCGGTGGTGCACGCGATCCGCAGCGGCCGAGGACCTCAAGGGCGCGGCGAGCCCGCTCAATCTGGCGCGCGAGGAGCTGCGCACCATCCATCACAATCTGCGCGACCTGCACGCGCGCAGCGCGCCGATGGCCAAGCTGGTGCTGCTGCGCCTCAACGATCACATCGCCGGCGCCCCGCAGAATCTCGACTCAAGGCCATGACGGTGGAGCACCTGCTGCCGAGCAAGCCCGGCGCCAACAGCGAATGGCGCGGCCTGTTCCCCGAGCCCGCGCGAGCGCGACAGATGCACCGAGTGCCTCGGCAACCTGGTGCTGACGACCAAGGCCCAGAACGACAAGGCGAGCAATCTCGACTTCGCCCGCAAGAAGGACGTGCTGTTCAATACCGCCGGCGCGCCCGCGGTGCTGGTCAACGACTACGTGCGCCAGCAATCGGAGTGGAGGGCCGAGCAGATCGCGCGAGCGCGAAGCCGAGCTGCTGCGCCAGCTCGACGAGCTGTGGCAGATCGGCGAGCCGCCGGCGCGCATCGAGCCGAAGCGGCGCACGCGAGGCTGGGTCAGCGGCAGCCGAGCCCAGCCGATCGGCAGCGCCTCACTCGAGCCTGCCGGGTCAGCGCTGCGCTGCCAGCCGTGCTGCAGCGCGTCCCGAGCCTCGGCCAGCCCGGTTGGCGGCAGCCGCGCTGCGCTTGGGCGCAGCCGGCAGCGCCGTGCCGATCATGCTGTCGCGCGTGACGATGGCGGCGAGCTCATCCTCGCTCCAGCCTTTCGTGCCCTTGGGCCGCATCGGCAGCACGATGTAGCGCAGGTCGGCGGTGGAATCGTGCACCCGCACCTCGACCTCGGCCGCGACCTCGACGCCGAACTCGGCGAGCACGCCGCGCGGATCGACCACGGTGCGCGAGCGGTAGGCGAGGCTCTTGTACCAGGCCGGCGGAATGCCGAGCAGCATCTTGGGGTAGCAGGAGCACAGCGTGCAGACGATGACGTTGTGCACCTCGGGCGTGTTCTCCACCGTGCGAACTCGGGCGACGGGCCGATGTCGATGCCCATCTGCATGAGGGCTGCGCGCGTGTCCTTCAGCAGCAGCTTCTTGAAGGCGGGGTCGGCCCAGGCGCGCGCCACCACCTTGGCGCCGAGCGCCGGCGAGCGGCTGTCCATCAGGTCGACGCTGGCGGCGATCTCCTGCGGCGTCAGCACGCCCTTCTCGATCAGCAGGGAGCGCACGGCCTCCTCCAGGACCTCGTAGGCGCCTGCCGGCCCCGCGTCGTGATCCTTGCGCGGCGCGTGCGGATCGCCGTGGTCATGATCGTGGCCATGATGGTCATGGTCATCGTGGTCATGATCGTGGTCGTGGGCTTGTGCATGTGCCACACTCCTATGCTGCGGGCTCCAGCCATGCTCGAAGATGTCGGCCTCGAGCTGGTCGCTTTGCGGGTCCGTCGTAGCGGCCCCAGATCTCGCTCTGCTTGAAGCGGACCTTGTAGAGCACCTGCGCCGGCAGCCCGGGCCTGTGGTAGGCGAGCGCTCGGGGTCGCGGAAGGTGCCGTGGATCGAGGCGATCACGCCGCGTCTTGCCGCGCAGATACCAGGGCGTGCGGCAATGGCCCAGCGCCGCGCGCTCGGCGACGCGCACCTCATCGCCGGGCGCAAAGCGGCCCGCCGGGGGCGCATTGTGGCCTGCCTTGGCGCGCGCCTTCACCACGGGATCTTCGCCTTGGAGGTCTTGCGCCCGGCCTTCTCGTAGGCGCGCGCGGATCTCGGCCATGCGCGCCTCGACCTCCTCGCGCGTCAGGATCTCCTGCTCGACCACCAGGTTGCGCACGGCGCGGATCCATTTCTCGTAGTAGGTGGTGCGGTCGTACTCCTGCTGGCCGTAGTCCTCGATCACGCGGCGCATGCCGTCGACCGTGAAGGCGCGCTTGCCCGGCGTCACCAGCAGGCGCAGCATGGCGTCGGTGCGCTTCTCCCACAGCGCCAGGTCGTGCTCCTCGCGGTCGATGGGCCCGAACTCCAGGCCGCCGACGTCGTGCACGGCGCGGCCGCCGGCGCCCTTGCGCTTCAGCGTCTGGCGTTAGGTTGCGGCCCTCTGGGTTTCGGCCGTCTGGGCTTGGGCATGTGCGTGCTGGCCACCCTGCCTGGAAGAGCCGCATCATGCCTTCCCTTGCCCGAGAAGGCCAGCGCGCCGGTATGCGATCATGGGCCTCGATGTTGCGGCGCTCTCCCTGTGCGCGGCCGCCTGCCTCGGGCTGTCGCTGGTGCTGACCCAGCTCGGGCTGCGCCACCTGTCGCCGTTGCGCGGGGCCTGCATCAGCGTGCCGAGCACGACTCGTTGGCCCTGCTCCTGCTGGCGCCGGCGATGCTCGACACCGGCGGCTTCGATGCCTCGGCGCGCTCTGCTGTTCGCGGTCGTCGGGCTGCCTGTTCCCGGCCGCCGTGACGCTGCTGACGTTCGAGGCCAACCGCCGGGTCGGCCCCTCCATCACCGGCGCGCTCGGCAACCTCTCGCCGCTGTTTGCCATCCTCATTGCGTTCCTGGTGCTGGGCGAGGTGCCGCGGTCGGGCCAGCTCGCTCGGCGTCGGCGTGATCCTGACGGGCGTGGCTGCTCATCATCGGCGCGCCGCGCAGCATGCCGGGCCACGCCTTCGGCTGGGCCATCGCCCTGCTGCTGCTCGCTGCCCTGATCCGCGGGCTGGTGCAGCCGGTGGTGAAGCTGGGCCTGGCTGCTGGCCGAGCCCGTTCGCGGCCACGCTGATCGGCTACCTGGTGTCGGCCTCCGTGATCCTGTCCGTCGGCGCGATCGGCGATGAGGCCGGCGATCGTTCCGGCGCGGCGCGCCGGCTGGCGCTGGTTCGTGCCGGTCGGCCTGCTGAACGGCCTGGCGGTGCTGACCATGTACGCGGCCCTGGCGCGCGGCCCGGTGGCGGTGGTGGCGCCGCTGGTCGCCTGCTACCCGCTGGCGACGCTGGTCTTCAGCCGCGCTCCTGCTCGGGTCGGTCAGCTTAGCCTGGAGCGCGGGAGTCGGCGTGGGCATCACCGTGCTGGGCGTGGCGCTGCTGCTGCGCGCCTGACGGCCGACTCCTTGGATTGCACATGGCTGGCCCGCATGACTTGTGCCCGGCGTGCTCTAAGGTGCGTCGAAGGGCCGCAATCAGGCGCATGCAATGACCGGGGGGAGAACGGCGGGATGGTGACGGTCAAGGCGGACGCGCTCGACCGATCTCGTGCGCGACATCTTCGCAAAGGCCGGCTGCTCGGCGCCGAGGCCGAGCGCATCGGCAAGTATCTCGTCTCCGCCAACCTCACCGGCCACGACAGCCACGGCGTGGCGCGCGTGCCGCGCTACGTGCACTGGAAGAAGACCGGCGTGGTGGTGGCCGACCGCGACGGTCAAGGTCGTCACCGAGACGCCGGTGCTCGCGGTGCGTGGACGGCCAGCACGGCTTCGGCCAGACCGTGGCGCCGCAGGCGGTCGCCATCGGCATCGACAAGTGCAAGAAGAACGGCCTCGCCATGGTCGCCCTGCGCAATGCCGGCCACATCGGCCGCGTCGGCGACTGGGCGGAGATGGCGGCCGAGGCGGGCCTCGTCTCGGTGCACTTCGTCAATGCCTCGGGCAGCGTGCTGGTGGCGCCGTTCGGCGGCACCGAGCGGCGGCTGTCGACCGCGCCGTTCGTGGTGGGCGTGCCGCGGCCGGGCCAGACCCCGGTCATCCTCGACTTCGCCACCTCCATCGTCGCCGAGGGCAAGGTGCTGGTGGCGAGCCAGGGCGGCAAGAAGCTGCCCGAGAACGCTCTCATCGACCTCGACGGGCGCATGGGCACCGACCCTGCGCCTGCTCTACGGCGACCTACACGCCGACCGGCCCGCGCGACCACGCCAAGGGCCGGGGCGCCATCCGCGCCTTCGGCGAGCACAAGGGCTCGGGGCTCGCCCTCATGTGCGAGCTGCTCGGCGGCTCGCTCACCGGCATGAAGGCGACCGGTCCGACCAGCGCCAGTGCGGCAGGCGGCGGCGACGGCTTCCGCGGCAACGGCATGCTGTCGTTCTACGTCGACCCCAAGGTCGTCGATCCCGAGGCGATGTTCTCCGACGACGTCGCCCGCTACATCGCCTACTTCAAGAGCGCCAAGCCGGCGACGCCCGGCGGCGAGGTGCTGATCCCCGGCGAGCCCGAGCAGCGCACGCGCGCGCAGCGCCTGAAGGAAGGCATTCCGCTGCCCGACGACACCTGGGCCTCGATCCTCGCCACCGCGCGCGAGGTGGGCGTCGACGAGAGGCGCATCCAGCAGGCGGGGGCTGCGTGAGGATTTCCCTCTCCCCATGCTTCTTCAGCATGGGGAGAGGGTTAGGGTGAGGGGCGGCCACACATTCACCGCCGAGCGTTTGTGCTGCCCCTCACCCCGACCCTCTCCCCGTAAGGACGGGGAGAGGGAGAAGCAAGGGAGAGAGTTCCGTGACGATCGACGCCAGCCTGCTCGCTCAGCTCAAGAGCTACGATACGCCCACCATCTGCAATGCGCTGGAGATCGTCGATCCGGCGCGGCGCCTCACCGGCTTCACGGTCAAGCCGCTCTACTGCCGCTTCCCGAGCTGCCGCCGATCGTGGGCTACGCCAAGACGGTGACGATCCGCTCCACCCACGCGCACGAGCTCGACGGCAAGAAAGCCCGCGAGCAGCGCATCGGCTACTACGACTACGTGGCGAGCAAGCCGGCACCCGGCATCATGGTGATCCAGGACCTCGACGGCGCTGAGGTGGGCTTCGGCGCCTTCTGGGGCGAGGTGATGAGCGCCGTGCACAAGGGGCTCGGCTCGCTCGGCGTCGTCACCGACGGCTCGATCCGCGACATCGACCAGTGGGCGCCGGGCTTCCAGGCGCTGGCCGGCTCCATCGTGCCGAGCCACGCGCACGTGCATCTGGCGGGCTTCGGCCACGAGGTGCGGGTGGCCGGCATGCTGGTGCGCTCGCGGCGATATCGTGCACGCCGACCGGCACGGCGCCGTCACGATCCCCGCAGCTGCCGTGGACAAGATCCCGGCGGCCTGCGATCTGCTGACCCGCAAGGAGGCCGTGATCCTGGAGATGGCGCGCGCGCCGGGCTTTAACGTCGCCAAGCTGCGCGAGGCGCTGGCCAAGCAGGACGAGATCCACTGAACAAGAGCTGGGAGCTGAGCTGATCCATGAAAGCCAATGCACTGAAGAGGAAGATCGCCGAGGGCGTGCGCTGCGTCGGCGGCTGGGCGGCGATCCCGGACCCGTTCGCCTGCGAGGTGTACGCCGCGCAGGGCTGGGACAGCGTCACCATCGACATGCAGCACGGCGCCGGCAACATCAACGACGCGGTGGCGCTGATGGTGGCGATCCAAAGCGGCGGCGACGCCACGCCGCTGGTGCGCGTGCCCTGGAACGACCCCGGCCAGATCATGCGCGCGCTGGACGCCGGCGCCATGGGCATCATCTGCCCCATGATCAACACCAAGGCGGAGGCCGAGGCGCTGGTGCGCGCCGGACGCTACCCGCCCATGGGCGAGCGCAGCTTCGGGCCCTATCGTGCGTCGCAATACGGCGCCGACTACTGGCAGAAGGCCAACGAGGAGATCCTGCTGTTCGCCATGGTCGAGACGCGCCAGGCCGTGAGCAACCTGGAGGAGATCCTCTCCGTGAAGGGCATCAGCGGCGTCTACGTCGGCCCGTCGGATCTGTCGCTCAGCCTCGGCAAGCCGCCGACCCTCGATCCCAGCGACCCCGAGGTGCTCGCCGCCATCGACACCATCGTCAAGACCACGCGCAAGAAGGGCCTGATCGCCGGCGTCGCACTGCGACGGGCCGGCGACGGCGCTGAGGCGGTTCGAGGCCGGCTTCCAGATGTGCACCATCCTCAACGACGTGCGCCTGCTGGCGGTGGCGGCCAGCAACGCCATCCGCGAGGTGCGCGGCCAGGGCGAGGCGGCCAAGGCGAAGACGTACTGACCGCGGCGGAGGGAGCATTATGGTTAATACTGAACAGTTGGTCCGCAATTGTTTCACGTGAAACAATTGGCGATCGGCGTTCAATATTAACCACGTCGTCCCAGGCTTGGGGCTGCCCCTCACCCCGGCCCTCTCCCCGCAGGCGGGGAGAGGGAGAGGAAGGTTGCGATGACACCCGAGCTCAGCCACGTCTGCGACATCGAAGTCAGCGTCGGCCCCGATCCGCGATCTGGGGCCGACGCCGCACGGCCGCCGCCGCATCATCCCGGTCCTGGGCGGCACCGTGAAGGGACCGCGCCTGGAGGGCGAGATCATGCCCGGCGGGGCCGACTGGCAATACGTGCGCGGCGACGGCGTCCTGGAGCTGGAGGCGCGCTACTCCATCAAGGCCGAGCGACGGCACCGAGATCGCCGTCATCAACCGCGGCATGCGGCGCGCCTCGCCCGAGATCATGGAGCGCATGTCGCGCGGCGAGGCGGTGGACCCCGCGCTCGTCTATTTCCGCGCTTCCTCCCGTGTTCGAAGCGCCCGCCGGCCCGCACGAGTGGCTCAACGGCAGCGTTTTCATCTGCACCGCGGCGCGCCTTCCCGACAAGGTGCAGATCCGCGTGTTCGAAGTATTGTAGGTGTGGGTCAAGGCGGAGCCCGTAACCCAACATCGACACGCGGAACCCGATTGCGTTGGGTTACGTCGCTGTCGCGCTCACCCAACCTACGAAGGTCGAAACATCATGACCACACCCAAATCGCCCCGCTTCGACACGCTCTCGCTGCACGCCGGCCAGCAGCCCGATCCGGCCACCGGCGCGCGCGCCGTGCCGATCTACCAGACCACCTCCTACGTGTTCGACGACACCGAGCACGCCGCCGGCCTGTTCAACCTGGAGCGCGCCGGCCACATCTACTCGCGCATCTCCAACCCCACGGTCGCCGTGCTGGAGGAGCGCATCTCGGCGCTGGAGGGCGGCGTCGGCGCGGTGGCGACCGCCAGCGGCCAGGCGGCGCTGCATCTCGCCATCGCCACCCTGATGGGCGCCGGCGGGCACATCGTGGCCTCGGCCCGCATCTACGGCGGCTCGCACAACATGTTCACGCACACCCTGCCGCGCTTCGGCATCACCACCACGCTGGCCGACCCGCGCGATCCTGAAAGCTTCGCGCGCGGCCATCACCGACAAGACGCGGCTCGTGTTCGCCGAGACGCTGGGCAATCCGGGGCTGGAGGTGCTCGACATCGCGGCCGTGGCCGACGGTCGCCCACAAGGCCGCGCTGCCGCTGATGCTCGATTCCACCTTCACCACGCCCTACCTGTGCCGCCCCTTCGAGCACGGCGCCGACATCGTCATGCACTCGGCCACCAAGTTCCTCGGCGGCCACGGCATCGCCATCGGCGGCATCGTCATCGACGGCGGCCGCTTCGACTGGGCGGCGTCGGGCAAATTCCCGACCATGACCGAGCCCTACGCCGGCTATCACGGCATCTCGTTCGCCGAGGAGTTCGGACCCGCCGCCTTCATCATGCGCGCCCGCGCCGAGGGCCTGCGCGACTTCGGCGCCTGCATGAGCCCGGCCAACGCCTTCTATCTCCTGCAGGGCATCGAGACCCTGCCCGTGCGCATGGCGCGCCACGTCGCCAATGCGGAAGTCCGTCGCGCGCTTCCTGGAGAAGCACGCGGCCGTCGCCTGGGTGAAGTATCCGGGCCTCGAAAGCCACCCCGACCATGCGCTCGCCAAGCGGCAGTGCCCCAAGGGCGCGGGCGCGATCATGAGCTTCGGCATCAAGGGCGGGCGCAAGGCCGGCGCCAAGCTGATCGAGCGGCTGCGGCTGTTCTCGCATCTCGCCAACGTCGGCGACGCCAAGAGCCTGGTGATCCACCCCGCCAGCACCACGCACCAGCAGATGAGCGCAGAGGACCTGGCCAAGGCGGGCGTCGGCGAGGAACTGGTGCGCCTTTCCATCGGACTGGAGGACGCGCAGGACCTGATCGACGATCTCTCCCAGGCGCTCGCCGCCTCGCAGAAGGTGTGAGGGGGTCAGACCCCTTTCCGACTGCGGTCGAGGACAGAACGCAACCTTGTGAGGAAAGGGGGCTGACCCCCTGACGCCTCGCGAAGGGCTGACGCCATGGAGCTCAAAGTCGACGGGCGGCGGGTGTATGCGGCGACGGGCGGGCGGCCGTTCGATCGCGCCAGGGCCGTGTGGCGATCTTCGTGCATGGCGCCGGCATGGACCACACCAACTGGCAGCTGCAGGCGCGCTGGTTCGCCTGGCACGGCCATTCTGTGCTGGCCGTCGACCTGCCGGGGCACGGCCGCTCGGAGGGGCCGGTGCTGGGCACGGTTGCCGATCTCACCGCCTGGCTCGGGCGCGTCATGGATGCGGCGCGCATCGAGCGGGCCGGCATCATCGGCCATTCGATGGGCGGGGCCATCGCGCTGGAGGCGGCGGCGGCCTGGCCGGATCGCGTCACGCGCATCGCCCTGCTCGGCACGGCCGCTGCGATCCCCGTGAACGCGGCCCTGCTGAACGCGGCGCGCGAGACGCCGGAGCAGGCCTACCAGATGATGACGACCTGGACGCACGGCTTCGAAGCCAAGATGGGCGGCCATCCCGTGCCGGGCCTGTGGATGACGGGCGGCACGCTTGGCGCTGTTCGCACGCAATGCGCCCGGCGTGCTGCATGCCGACCTCGCCGCCTGCAACGATTGGAAAACCGGGCCCGACGCCGCCGGCCGCGTGCGCTGCCCGGCGCTGGTGGTCGTCGCCGCCAACGACATCATGACGCCGGCGAAGAACGGCGCCGAGCTGGCGCGGCTCGTCCCCGGCGCCCGCACAGTCACGCTCCGAATTGCGGCCACATCCTGGTCGCTCGAGCAGCCCGATGCGACGCTCGATGCGCTGATCGAGTTCTTCGCCCCACAGCAGTGACCACGTCATCCCGGCGCCGCGAGTGCCCGTCAGGGTACGAGCGGGATTTCGGCCGGGACCCATGCAGCTAACAGCTTGCGCAACGGCACTGACGTAAAGGCCGACCGCGGGCCTCGTACCCCATTGGAGTTGATCAGGAGCAGCTTCTGCGCGTGCATGGGTCCCGCTCCTGGTCCCGCGTGCACGCTTCCGCATGCACCCGGCGACGGGATGACGGAGGTGCGGCGCGAGTTCCTGCTAAGCCGCCAGTGGCTGCCGCGCGGGCGCAGGCGCCGCGGCGGCGGGCTTGAGCTCTCGCTCCGGCACCAGCGTCGGCTCCACGGGCAGCTTGGCGATGCTGCCGCATTCCGCGAGCAGCCGGTTGAGCGCGTGCTCGGCCGCATCGATCTGCTGCGCCGCCTGCGCCTGCAGATTGTCGATGCCGACAGCGGTCGATCTCTCCCGCGCCTCGAGCGCGGGGATCAGGACCGCCACTGGCTTCGCCTTGGCGGTCACACGGGGTGCATCGGGGCGCCCATTCGCAAAGTAGGTTTGCAGCGAAAGGATGAGCGCGGTCAGGCCGATGACGGCCAAGGATACCGCCAGCTCGGTCGGGTAGCTGTTCAGGATCGTCGTGATCGGTCGCACGAGCCAGCTTTCGCTCAGTTGGGCGAGCGTCCAGCCCTCGCCGCTACCCGTGCTGATCCAATAGTATTGCCAAACGCTTAACGCCATTTTCTTACTGGGTATGTGTGTCCGCACCGATACAAGATTGCGGGGCCACCTTATCCCCTCCGGGCCGTCCCCGCATAGGGGAAGTGTGGGATGGTTGTTTTCGCCGCGGCTGCCATCGGCGGGCCAAGCTCAGCGACAGGTTGCAGCGCCCGGCGCGAGGCCTACGAGACGGCGAACCTCGGCGGGCGTTGCACCCTGGGCGCGCAGCTCGCGCAGGCTGGTGTCCTTCGCGCTCTTGGCGAGCTTGCGCCCGCTCTCGTCCACGATCAGCCGGTGGTGGTGGTAGATCGGGCTCGGGCAGGCCCAGCAGCACCTGCAGCAGCCGGTGCAGGTCGGTCGCCGCATAGCAGGTCGCGCCCGCGGGTGACGTGCGTCACGCCCTGCCAGGCATCGTCCACCACCACGGCCAGGTGATAGCTCGTCGGCACGTCCTTCCGCACGATCACCGCATCGCCCCAGCGCTCCGGCTGCGCCGCCACGGTCTGCGGCCGCGCCATCCTCGCCGAGCTCGGTGAAGGTGAGCGGCCTGCCACCGAGGCTGGCGCGCGCTGCCGCGCAGCGCCTGCCTCCATGTCGATGCGCAGCGCGAAAGGCGTCACCCGTCTCCCGCATGTGCGCGATTTCGTCCGGCGCCGCGGCCCTTCCATAGCCCCGGATAGAGCGGCGCGCCGTCGGGATCCGGCCGCCGCCGGTGTGCCGCCGCCTCGATCTCCGCCGGGTCGCGAAGCAGGGATAGAGCAGGCCCATCGCCTCGAGCTGCTGTGCCGCGGCGCGATAAGCGTCGAAGCGCTGCGACTGGAACAGCACCGGCTCCTCCCAGGCGAGCCCCAGCCAGGCGAGGTCCTCGAAGATGCCGTCGACGAACTCGGGCCGCGTGCGGCCGATGTCGATGTCCTCGATGCGCAGCAGAAAGCGGCCGCCGGCTGCCATCGCGCGCTCGTAGCCGACCGAGCGCCGACAGCGCATGGCCCAGGTGCAGCTCGCCGTTGGGGCTCGGCGCGAAGCGGAAGACAGGCCGGTCGGGCATATGGATTGCCGCCTCACCTCGGCTTTGTCAGCAGCCATCGGGCGAGCCTTGCGCCGCCGTCGCGCCCACGGCTACATGCACTTGTCTTGATCGCTGGCATGCAACGAACGAGCACGTCCTCCATGGCACGATCCCGCGTCTGCCGAAGCAAAGCGCAAATCTAGCGCTCCGCCCCCGCCGCCGAAAGCAGCGCGTCCGCGGTCGCCGGGGCTGCCTCGCTTGCCGCAGCCGCAGGCCGCATGATCGCCGCCGATGCCGACCTCCTGCCCGGCGTGCGCGCGCTGCGGCGTAAATGCGCGATCATGCGGCAGGTGCACGATACCGCGGGCCACCCGCCGCTCCGGCTCCGGCCCGCGGGCTTCGAGGGTCTCGCCCGCATCATCGTCGGCCAGCAGCTCTCGGTCGCCAGCGCCACCGCCATCTGGAATCGCACAGTCGCGGCCGTCCACCCGTTCAAGCCGCGCGCCCTGCTGGCGCTGAGCGATGCCGAGCTGGCGTCGGCTGGGTTGTCGCGGCCCAAGATTCGCACGCTGCGGGCAATGGCCGAGGCCTGCGCCAACGGCCTGAACCTGGCGAAGCTCGAGCGCGCCAGCGACGAGGAGGTGCACGCGGCCCTCACCCAGGTTGTCGGCATCGGCCCCTGGACCGCCGACGTCTACATCATGTTCTGCCTCGGGCGCGCCGATGCCTGGGCCCCCGGCGACCTCGCCTTGCAGATTGCCGCTCAGCGCGCCATGGACCTTGCCGAGCGGCCGACTGCGGAGGAGCTGCGCCAGATCGGCGAGCGCTGGCGCCCCTGGCGCGGCGTTGCGGCGCGGCTCTTGTGGGCCTACTACGCTGCGACCAAGCAAAAGGCCGCGACCACAGCGGTGCCGGCGTAGATGCCCCACCTCGACGGTCCACGTATCGCACCGCGCGGCACATCGCCGGCGGCGCTTGTCGTCCTCCTGCACGGCTATGGCGCCAACGGCGACGACCTCATCGCCCTCGCGGATGCCTGGCAGCCCCGCCTTCCCGGCGCCGTGTTCGTTGCGCCCAACGCGCCGCAATCGATACCGGGCATGTACGGCGGCCTGCAGTGGTTCCCGCTCACCATGCGCGATCCCAGCGAGTACTGGCGCGGTGTCGCGAGCGCACAGCCCGACCTCGACCGCTTCCTCGACGACGAGCTTGCCCGCTACCGCCTCGGCCCCGATCGCCTCGTGCTGGTCGGGTTCAGCCAGGGCACCATGATGGCGCTGCACGTGGGGCTCAGGCGCAAGCAGGCCCCTGCCGGCATCGTCGGCTATTCCGGTCTGCTCGCCGGCCCCGAGCACTTGGGCGAGATCACCGCCCGGCCGCCCGTTCTGCTGATCCACGGCGAGGCCGACGACCTGATCCCCGTCGCCGCGCTGCATGCGGCGCGCGAGCAGCTGGCGGCGGCCCACCTGCGGGTCGAGTGGCACGTGCGGCCGGGGCTCGGCCACGGCATCGATCCGGAGGGCCAGTGGATGGCGGAGCATTTCATCGCCGCCGCCCTGGCTGGCCGCCAATAGGTGCGCGCCGGGCAAAATCTCGTTGCCCGCCCGCCATCTAGCCCTGGCTTCACATCCAGGACACACGCCGCTAGTATGTCGCCGCCTTGAGCAGCTCTAGTCCTTGATTCGCTTGAGCAGAACGGTGCCGTGAACGCATACGCTGCCACCCCCGAGACCTTCCCAGCGCTCGTGCTGAACGCGGACTTTCGGCCGCTCAGCTACTATCCGCTATCGCTCTGGAGCTGGCAGGAATCGGTCAAGGCCGTGTTCCTGGAGCGGGTGAACATCGTCTCCGAGTACGAGCGCATGGTGCGCAGCCCCTCCTTCGAGATGCGGCTGCCCAGCGTCGTTTCGCTCAAAACCTATGTGAAGCCGGCGCTTTACCCGGCCTTCACGCGCTTCAACGTGTTCCTGCGCGACCGCTTCACCTGCCAGTACTGCGGTGCCAAGCACGACCTGACCTTCGACCACCTGGTGCCGCGCTCGCGCGGCGGCCAGACGCGATGGGACAACGTGGTGGCGGCCTGCGCGCCCTGCAATCTCCGCAAGGGCGGGGAGTGGCCGACGCCGAACGGCATGCGGCCGCGGCAGGTGCCGTATCGGCCGACGGTGTTCGAGCTGCACCGCAACGGGCGGCTGTTCCCGCCCAACTACCTGCACCAGAGCTGGCTCGACTATCTCTACTGGGACACCGAGCTCGAGCCGTAGAGCCACACGGTTCTTGTTGCCGTTCCGGCTTCGCCAGCCATGGTAAGCCCCCTGTAATTCTACAGGCAGAGCCCGATTTACGTCGGCACCCGATCTGAGCGATTCATCCGCAGCATTCCTGCTCTCGAGCGGCGCCGGGCTGAGCTACCAGGCGGCGCGCCGCGCCGGCTTTGAAGGTAGAGCCCGTGTGTAAGGTGTTGCCCGTCGGCCTGATGGCCATCGTCTGCTGGTTGTTCGCGACTGTCACGGCCAAGGCTCAGCAAGAGAACCCAGGTGGGATCATCGCGGCGCAGCTCCGCATGCAGGGCTTCGCTTGCGATAGCCCCACCCGGGCGGAGCATGAAACGCAAGCGTCCAGGCCCAACGAGCAGGTCTGGGTGTTGCACTGCGCGAACGCCACCTACAGGGTCAGGCTCACCCCGGACATGGCGGCGCGGGTCGAGCGGCTGAATTAGCCGGCCGGTCCCGCTCGGAAACCGACGGGCGCCCAAATGCTTGCGCTCGTACCGCTCACGCCAGTGGCGAAAGCACCACTCCGCATCTGATCCTCGCTAGAGGCAGAGGCCCCGGCGGTCAAGCCGCCTTGCGCTGCTGGCCGGCGCACAGGCAAAGGGCGATGCGGTCGACCGCGGAGCTCCAGTCTGCGCCTGCGTCGACCTGCAATCCGAAAGCGTCGAGCGCGGTGGCCGGCGAGCCGCCGTCGCGGAAAACACGGGCGCAGGCGGCCCTGGCGTAGCCGATGGCCTGCTCCCACTGCACGGAGTTGATATGACGGGGGAACACCTGTTGGTTTCTCCAATTATTGGCTTGTGCCACGCATGCACCTGTGGCTGATCGAGAAGTGGCAGGCGCATCCAACGTTCCGGCTTCCCGACGCGAAACCTTGGCACGTGAAGCCTACTTGACATGCCTGTCGCACGTTGGATGCGCCTGCCTCACGGACGGCCGGTTCCGGCCATCCTGCGACTTCGTCAGCCCTTGCCGGCTTTGACCTGCCGGTCTTCGTGCTGGTCTTGGCTTTGTGCTTGCGCCGGGACGGGAAGCGCGCTCAGCACCCGTCCGACCACCTCACTCAACAGACACCACGTAGGTTCTTTCAACTCGACCATGTAACTCGCTCTTTCCTGCCCTCCGCCAGGCCGGCGAGCCGTCGGGCGATACGCATGAACCTTTTCGCCTCGGACGCTCGCCGTAACTCGTGCATCGTTGCGCGCAAAACCTCGCGGGGGGATTGGTGCAACCGACTATCTGGCAACGCCAACGCAGAACGCAAACGCACGTCACGCAACTGCTGAACGCCACTCACACGCAGGCCAGGCAAATGCTGTAAGCCACTCACATGCACGCCACTCACACCACGCAACTGCTGAACGCCACTCACATGCACGCCAAACAACTGATCGACGCCACTCACGCGAACATCTCTGGGAACGCTACGCACTGGCACACCTCTGGAACGCGAATCACTTTTCACAACGTTCGGCACAGCGGTTTATGCATCCTACGCTACACAACACTGTGGATAACCGCCTTTGCTGCAGCACAGCATTCTGATGCAACAACAAGATAACGCGTCACAAATTCCTATGTCGCACCCAGGTCGCCGTTGTCTCTTCGTTCCCTCTGCGTTCCAGGTAATGTTCTCATATAGCCGGTCTTTTGTGTCTCTATTGCGGCACAGATCCCCAAAAGGAGAATTTCCCACAGCAGAGCGCTTGACAGTTGCCAGCCGGCAGATGCCGACGCGTGAGTTCGATCCATGCCACCTGCCTACCTGACGACCGGCCCTGCCGATGCCGCCGCCCGCTTCCTCATTGCGCACGGCGCCGGCGCGGGCATGGAAACATCGTTCATGGAGACGATCGCGCGCCTGCTCGCCGAGCGCGGCATCGCCACGCTGCGCTTCGAGTTCGGCTACATGGCGGCGCGGCGCTCGGTCGGGTCGCGCAAGCCTCCGCCCAGGGCCGAGCGGCTGATGGATGAGTATCGCGCCGCCGTCGCCGGGGTGCCCGAGGGCGCGCCGCTGCTGATCGGCGGCAAGTCCATGGGCGGGCGCGTGGCCAGCATGCTGGCGGACGAGCTCCATGCCAAGGCCGCCATCGCCGGCCTCGTTTGCCTCGGCTATCCCTTCCATCCGCCCAACAAGCCCGAGCAGCTGCGCACCGCGCACCTGAAGGCGCTCGTTTGCCCCACGCTCATCGTGCAGGGCGAGCGCGACCCCTTCGGCCGGCGCGAGGAGGTCGAGGCCATGCAGCTCTCCCCTGTCATCCGCTATCACTGGGCCGGCGACGGCGACCACGACCTCGGCCCCCGCGGCGGCTCCGGCTTCACGCGCAAGGGCAACCTCGCCGCCGCCGCCGACGCGGTGGCGGCGTTCGCCAGAGGGCTCGTGGGGGTAGCGGTTTGAGGTTGGCTTGGCGACGCCCTTAGGTGGATGCAGCGCGGCCAAATCCAGACCCGGTTATACCCAGGGAACCGCCTTCTTCAACGCGCGCTCGAACTCCTTTCCGCTCTCGTCTACCTCGTGCGCACGCGCCGTCTCAGGAAGCGCTTGAATTGCTCCTTGGGCGGCAGTTCAGACTTCTTGCGCTTGGGCATTGAAGCTCCTTGCGCATGTTCGTCGCCACAGCAACGACACCCTCCCTCTCTTTTCGATGCTACTATGGGACGATGAAGGTCCTGCTCGCTCTTGTGCTTCTTTTGGCGGGCTGCACAACACCAATGGGCCCGCCGCCGCATCCCATCGCCGACGCTACTTGGAAGGGGCAAAAAACGCTCGTTCTGAGCACAAGCGAGTATACCTACGAGATGGAGTTCGGTTCTTGGGCGGCAGACAAAAAGGAGTTCCGTTACACGAGGGAAGGCGGGGCACCCGAGCGGTGCAGCATGTCCATAGTCGGCAGGACGATGGTGCTAGCGTCTTGTCGACTGGCGGGTCGCTACACCCGCCAGGACTAGTGCAAATCTATCGCCCTCGCCGAGGATCGGCAGTTATGAAAATAGGTCCAGCTGAGCCTCAGCAAGCTGATGTCCGCCAGCGCGGCCTAGACGGTGGATGCCATGGCGACACCAAGGATCGCCATCGAGTTGGAAAGAAGGACGGTCTCGACGAATGCCAGCACCAATATCAGCACGACGATTTCACGTGCGCCTACCTCGCCTCGGACGGTCGAAGGGATCAGTGGCAATCTTGCCAGTGTCGTCCGATGGGCCCGCGACATCTGCCGAACCTGGGGTTACAGGTCGAACCCCTCAGTACCTCGCATTTCCGGGCGTTCTCGGGAAGGGAATTGCGTCGCGCACATTGGACAGACCAGTGACGTAGGCAAGCGTGCGCTCGAAGCCGAGGCCGAAGCCCGCGTGCGGCACCGTTCCATACCGGCGCAGGTCCCGGTACCAGCCGTAATGGTTCTTGTCGATGCCGCGCTCCGACATGCGCGCATCCAGCACCTCGAGCCGCTCTTCGCGCTGACTGCCGCCGATGATCTCGCCTATCCCCGGTGCAAGCACGTCCATGGCCGCGACCGTCCTGCCGTCATCGTTCACCCGCATGTAGAACGCTTTGATGTCCTTCGGGTAGTTCGTAACGATTACCGGTCTCTTTGCGTGCTTCTCGGTGAGGTAGCGCTCGTGCTCCGACTGCAAGTCGATGCCCCATTTCACCGGGAACTCGAACTTCTCCTTGGCCCGTTCGAGCACCGCGATGGCCTCCCCATAGTCCATGCGCACGAACTCGGAGGTGACGATCCCCTGCAGCTTCGTCAGCAGACCCTTCTCGATCCGCTGATCGAAGAACGCGAGATCGTCCTGCCGCTCCTCCAGCAGCGTCTTCAAGGTGAACTTCAGGAGCCCTTCCGCCAGGGCCGCGTCGTCCGAGAGGTCCGCGAACGCGATCTCAGGCTCGATCATCCAGAACTCGGCAAGATGGCGGCTGGTATTGGAGTTCTCTGCACGAAAAGTCGGCCCGAACGTGTAGACCTTGGTGAGGGCCAGGCAATATGCCTCGACGTTGAGCTGCCCTGACACCGTCAGGAATGCCTCGCGGCCAAAGAAATCCCGTCCGAAGTCCACCTCACCCTTTGACGTGCGCGGCAGGTTCGCGAAGTCGAGTGTCGACACCCTGAAGAGTGATCCCGCACCCTCGGCATCGGACGCCGTGATGATCGGGGTGTTGACCCAGAAGAAGCCGTTATCGTCGAAGAACCGATGGATCGCCCGCGCCAGCGTGTGCCGCACTCTGGTCGCCGCCGCTATGACGTTCGTGCGCGGCCGCAGATGCGCGACCTCGCGCAGGAACTCCATGGTGTGAGGCTTCGGCTGGATTGGATACGTATCCGGGTCCTCCACCCATCCCACCACCTTGATCGAGCTCGCCTGCATTTCGAACGGCTGCCCCTTGGCCGGGGACGGCACAATTGTTCCGGTCGCCTCGATCGCACAGCCGGCCGTGAGCCTCGACACCTCGTCGGTGAAATTGGCGAGCGTGTTCGGCGCGACCACCTGTAGCGGATGAAATGACGAACCGTCCGACAGGTGCACGAACGAAATGCCCGCCTTCGAATCCCGCCTGGTGCGCACCCAGCCCTTGACTGTGACCGGTGCGTCCTTCGGCGCCTCGCCGCCAAGGATTGCGCGCACGCTGAACTCGCTCTTGCTCATGGATCAAAAGTGACAGAGGCGAAGCAATTCTGTCCAGTCAACACAGCGACAATACACAGCACGCCCTGCGCTTGGAACGACCGTCTTCGCCAGCAATCGAGCGCAATGCCGCCGCGACTGGCGTAGTGCACCTACTTGGCGACTACTTGGCGACATGGCGAGTGAACGCGTGCTGGTTCATCGGTAGGGCTATAGAGTAATGCCCTTGGACCACCAGGAAACGGGACCTTCGATGCCCCACCTCTCCGCCGACGACGGCATCGGGCTCTACTACGAGGAAGCCGGCAGCGGCACGCCGGTCGTTTTCGTCCACGAGTTCGCAGGCGATCACCGCAGCTGGGAGCCCCAGCTTCGCTACTTCTCGCGTCGCTACCGCTGCATCGCCTTCAATGCGCGCGGCTGGCCGCCATCTGACGTGCCGCAAGACGTCGCCCGCTATTCGCAAGCGCGCGCCTGTGAGGATATCCGTTCCGTACTGGATGCCCTGAGCATCGACAAGGCGCACATCGTCGGCTTGTCGATGGGTGGGCTAGCCACCCTCCATTTCGGCCTCACCCACCCGACCCGCGCGCGTTCGCTGTTGGTGGCCGGGGCGGGTTACGGCTCCGAACCTGCCGAGCGCGAGAAGTTTCGCACCGAAGCGGTTGTCATTGCTGCCAAGCTGGAGAAGGAGGGCATGGCCACATTCGCCGAGGCCTATGCCTATGGCCCCACCCGCGTGCAGTTCGAGAACAAGGACGCGCGCGGATTTGCCGAGTTCAAGGCCATGCTGGCCGAGCATTCTGCGAAGGGCGCGGCCAACACCCAGCTTGGTGTGCAACGCGATCGCCCTTCGATCTTCGATCTGGAGGACAAGCTTGCCGCCTGTCGCGTTCCGATGCTCGTCGTCACCGGCGACGAGGACTGGCCGTGCCTCCTGCCCAACCTGTTCATCAAGCGCACATGCCCGACCGCAGGCTTGCTCGTGATCCCCAACAGCGGCCACGCCGTCAACCTGGAGGAGCCGGCCGCCTTCAACGCTGCCCTCGGGGATTTCCTCGCCCAGGTCGATGCCGGTCGCTGGCCCATCCGCGATCCCCGTGCCATCAGCCAGAGCATCACCGGCATGACCAAATAGCCCATTCAAGGGTTCCCGTTTGGCCTTTGGATGGTGTCTGTCGATCTCTCAAAGCGCTGCCGTGTCCCGTTCTGGTTTGAGTTAGACTTCGCGTTGACAGCCGCCGCAAGGGCGGCAGCCAGCCGGCGAAGCTCTACGCTTGTACTGATGGAAAACGGGGCAGGAGCTTGTCATGATGGCCGCCCACAATCTATCCGCATGCCGCAGCTGTTGGCAGCCGCAGACGTCGGCCCGCCAGGCGAACGGGACGGCGCTGAACTCAACCGCCTGCTAGTTGCGCTGCCGAATGTTTCTCAACCGCTCTATGGCGACGGCGATGATGATGAAACTGCCAACGAAGCTTCCCTGCCAGAACGTGCTGATTCCGAGCAGGATCAGGCTATTTCGGATCACCTCGATCAGGGCCGCTCCGACGACGGCGCCGAACGCCGTGCCCGAGCCGCCGGACAGGTTGGCGCCGCCGATGACAGCGGCGGCGATGACAGCTAGTTCCAAGCCCTGGCCCAGGTTCGTGGTGACGCCGCCGAGCCAGCCAACCTCGAGGACGCCTGTCACGCCGGCGGTGAACGCCGAGAACAAGTAGACCGATACCTTCACTCGGGCGACGCGGATGCCGACCATGCCCGCAGCCTCCTCGTTGCCGCCGACGGCGAAGAGATGCCGGCCCCATCGGCTCCATCGGAAAGCAAACCCGGTCGCCAAGGCGAGGGCTACGAGTACGAATACGGGATTGGCGATGCCGAGCAGGCTGCCGCCGCCCAGCGCGAGCAGCAGGTCGTGGTCGGGCCCGAACTGGTAGATCATCTTGTTGTTGGATAGAACCATCGCCAGGCTGCGGGCGATCGCCAGCGTGCCGAGCGTGACGACAAACGGCGGCATGCCCGCGTAGGCGATGAGGACGCCGTTGACCGCGCCGACGCAAAGCGCCGCGATGATGGCAAGAGGCACGGCGACGTAGATCGGATAGCCTGCCGCCATCGTCGAGCCGACCACGATTGCCGAAAGGACGACGGAGGACCCCACGGACAAATCGATGCCGCCGGAGCCGATGACGGCCGTCATGCCGATCGCAATGATCCCGACGAAAGCGAAATTCCGGGTGACGTTGAACAGGTTTCTTTCCGTGGCGAAGGTGTCCGTCGCCAGCGACAGCAGGACGCACGCGATGAGGGCCGCAACGAAGATCCAGAACGTCTGCCGGCTGGCGACCCAGGCGATCGCGCTGCGATGCTGACTGTGGCCGATGGCCTCCTCGATTGACGTCACCATGGCGCGCTCCTCAAGCCCGGAACCGAACTATGCCACGTCGACGGCGCCGGTAATCAGCCCCGTCACCTCTTGCGGCGAGGAGTGGCCGGCGGGCTTGTCGGCGACCAGTCTTCCTCGCCTCAGGATCACGATCCGATCGCTGACAGCAAAGACGTCGGGCATGCGGTGACTGATCAGGACGACCGCGATTTGGTGGTCGCGGAGGCGTCGGATCAGGTCCAGGACCTCGGCAACCTGACGCACGCTGATCGCCGCCGTCGGCTCGTCCATCAGGACGATCTTCGGATCGGTGAGCCGCGTCCGCGCGATGGCAACCGCCTGCCTTTGCCCGCCCGACATGCGGCGCACGAGATCGCGCGGACGGGTCTCGGACTTGAATTCGGCGAACAATTTCGCGGCACGAGCGACCATGGCGCCGTGATCGAGAACAGGAAACCCGGCCACCCGGCGCACCAGCTCGCGACCCAGGAACACGTTGGCGGCCGCCGTCAGATTGTCGCAAAGCGCCAGGTCCTGATAGACGATCTCGATCCCCTCGCGCTGCGCATCCAGGGGCGAGCGGAGCTCCCGGGCTTCACCGCGTATCAGAATCTGCCCGGCGCTGGGGGGAAAGTTGCCGGCGATGATCTTCACCAGCGTCGACTTCCCCGCACCGTTGTCGCCCATGAGCCCGACGACCTCGCCCGCGTCGATCGCGAAGGAGACGTCAGTCAGGGCCTGGATCGCGCCGAAGTTCTTCGAAACGCCTCGAAGCTCGAGAACGCGCATGCCGCATGGGCCCTCCCCGGGCTCGCCTGGCTTCGCCAAGCTTATCAAAGTGTCGTGGGTTGCGTCCCCACATTAACTTCGCTTGGGCAAAGTAATTCACTTTACCTGGGCCGGCAACCGGCAAGCGGCGATCGGCTGGCTAGCAGAATTGTGGCTCCGATAGCCCCTTGACTTGGCAGGCACGAGAGCAAATAATTCAGGCAATGAACAAAAGGTTTGCTAGTGGCCGTCATTCCACACGGCCCGTACCGAGCGTTCTGGCACCTAGGGAGAAGATGCTATGAAGCGAACCGTACTTAAAGTGGTCCTAGCCTGCATGCTGGCCCTGTCTTTCGGACCGGCCGTCGCCCAGCAGCTGAAGAAGATCCTGGCGATTGTCGTCAAGGGCCTGGACAACCCCTTCTTCGAGGAGATCAACAAGGGTTGCCAGAAATGGATGAAGGAGAACCCGAACTCCGAATACGCCTGCTTCTACACTGGGCCTGCCTCCAGCGCCGATGAGGCCGGAGAGGTGCAGATCGTCGACGATCTGCTGACCAAAGGTATCGCAGCCATAGCCATTTCGCCGTCGAACGCGCCGGCCATGGGCAATCTGATCAAGCGCCGCAACCCGACCATCCCCGTCATGACCATCGACGCTGATTTCGTCGCCGCCGACCGCGGGCTGCGCAAGACGTACCTCGGCACGGACAACTACCTCATGGGCGTCAAGATGGCGGAGCACGCGAAGCGGCTGAAGCCGTCTGGCGGTACGGTCTGCCTGCAGCTCGGCAATGTCGCTGCGGACAACATCAACGCGCGCGCGGCCGGGTTCCGCGACACGATCGCCGGCAAGAAGGGCACCGACCGCCTGAAAGGAGAGAACGGCTGGACGGAGGTCGACGGCTGCCCGGTGTTCACCAACGACCAGGTGGACCTCGCCAACCAGCAGATGGCCGACGTCTTCCTGGCAAAACCCAACCTGGATGCATTTATCCTTGTCGGCGGATGGGCTCAGTTTGCGCCGCAGGCCTATGCCCAAGTCACTGACCAGGTCATGGACAAGCTGAAGAGCAAGAAGCTTGTCATCATCGCTGGCGATACGCTGCCACCGCAGATGGCGGCGCTCAAGGCCGGCCGCAGTCATGTCCAGGTCGGTCAAAGGCCGTTCGAGATGGGCTATCGGGCGCCGTCCGTCATGATCGACCTGATCGCTGGCAAGAAAGTGACCGATCCGCTGTTCACCGGGCTGGACGAGTGCACGCCCGAGACCGCGGACACCTGCCTGGCAAAATAGAAATCAAGACTACCTGCGGGGCCCGGAGCGACGCCGTAACGTGGGCGGACCTCCGAGCCCGACTACGCAGCTGCCGTCGAGACCCATCAATCAAGCCGTTGAGCCCGTGTAGGCGATGGGTGATGGCGGAACTGGATTGTCATGACGACGAAAGCACACACGGGCAGATCGCATGAATCAACCATGTTGCCGAGAGCAGGCCCGCCCGAGAGGGATAGCAGTCGGGCGCGCCTGCTCCGCCAGCTTCGCCGCCACGGTTCGATGGCACGAGTCGAGCTGGGTCGTCGAATGGGACTAAGCGCGGCCGCGGTGTCCACCATCACCTCCGACCTGATCGGCAATGGGGTCTTCGTCGAGTCCGCCGACGAGCCGACGGTCGAGAATGTCCGCGGCCGGCCTCCCGTCAATCTGCAGTTCAACGCAGACTATGCTCGCGTGGCCGCGGCGTCGCTGCGCATGGACGTTGTGGATGCCGTGGTCGCCGATTTTGCCGGCCGCATCCTGATACGGGAGCAGTTTCCGTGCTCGACCCGGTCTCTTGGCGGCGACGAGGTCATCGCTCAGTGCACGATGGCCATCGAGTCCGTTCTTTCCCGTGCGCCTGGCCCGCCTCCGAGCGCAATCGGGCTCGCCGTGCAAGGCATCATCGATCCCACCGTCGGCCGTCAGATCTGGAGCCCGATCCTGTCCATCCGCGACGCGGATTTCGTGTCGCCGTTGGCCGATCATTTCGGCGTTCCGATCGTCATGGAGAACGACGCCGCCGCCACGGCGCTGGCGGTAGCCCAGCTGGTACCTGACCTGCGCCAAGGCTTGGTCGCTGTTTTGATGGTCGGTCACGGCGTCGGCATGGGTCTGTTGGTCGACGGCGGACCGTTTCCCGGCTCGCGCGGCGCATCTTCAGAGATCGGCCACGTTCGCCGCCAGCCGGCCGGCGCACAGTGCCGTTGCGGGCAGCGCGGGTGCATCGAGGCCTATCTGGCGGACTACGCGCTGTATCGCGATGCCCGGACCATCGCCAACCTGTCCATGGCCAGCCATCAGCAGCCCAGCGAGCAACAGATGATCGAGTTGGTGAAGCGCGCCGAGGAAGGCGAGCCCCATGTCGTCAGCTTGTTCAGGGAGGCCGGCGTCGCCCTTTCGGATGCGGTCCGCGTGGTGGCCTCGGTCCTGGGGCCTCATCGTATTGCCATCACGGGGTCCGCACTGCGTGGCTTTGATTTGATGCGGCCGACGTTCGAGCAGGGCCTGCAGGAATCCCGGATCCCGACGCTGGAGCCGACACAGGACGTCGTCATCGTGCGAGGTGGAACCGAGCTCATTGTGGCTGGAATGGTCCATCTGGCGCTGGAGCAAGTCGATGGGTCCATCGCGGTCGACGCATCAGTGCAGGCGGCTTCCTGACTAAGCTGCGCCGCGTCGTCACGATTGGTCGTTGCGGGAAGGAGAAGTGCAGTGGTTGACGCGATAGCAACCTACCCCAGTCTCAAGGATCGTGTTGTCCTGGTCACGGGCGGCGGCTCGGGTATCGGCGAGGAGATTGTCCGGCAGTTCGCGCGCCAGGGATCGCGGGTCGCCTTTCTCGACATCAAGGTGGGGGCCTCCGAGTCGCTGGTCGAGGAGCTCGCGGCGGAAGGCCGGACGACCGTTTTTCGCGAATGCGACTTGACGGACATCGCGGCGCTTCGCGTCGCCATCGGCGCGGTCCAGGAGGAACTAGGGGCCATCACCGTTCTGATCAACAACGCCGCGAACGACCAGCGACACCCCATGGAGGATGTAACACCCGAGTACTGGGACGACCGCATGGCCGTGAACATCAAGCACCAGTTCTTCGCCGCGCAGGCCGTCGCGCCGGGCATGGCCGCGGCCGGCGGCGGGGTGATCGTCAACCTCGGCTCGGCGTCATGGATGCTGCGCCAGGGCGGCATGCCGGCCTATACCACGGCGAAATCGGCGGTTCTCGGGCTTACGCGCTCACTGGCCACGGACCTTGGGCCGAAAAACATCCGCGTCGTCTGCGTTGTTCCGGGCTGGATCATGACGCAACGCCAGATCGACAACTGGCTGACGCCAGAAGCCGAAGCCGAAATGATGAAATCCGTGTGCCTGAAGCGAAAACTGTACCCGCTGGATATCGCCCGGCCCGTGCTCTTCTTCGCCTCCGATGAGGCCGCAGGGTGCACGGCACAAGCCTATGTCGTCGATGGGGGATGGCTCTGACCAGCGCTGGGGCGAGCGGGAACTAGATGTTCGAAGACGGCACCGGTCTGTGGCGGCGGTGCCCGAAAAAACACGAAGCCACACCATTCTTATTGTGGAGGAAGCCATCATGTACTGGAAACAGAGTCTGCTGGCCGCCGCCAGCATCAGCCTCTTCGTGACGGGCGCGCTGGCGCAGTCGGGCAGTGTCTCCAAGGCCGTTGGCGGCTACAGCTTCGAAGAAGCCGCCAAAGAAGCGCCCGGAACCAAGAACTTCAACTCGGCCGATGGGCAACTGACCATCGCCATCGTTACGCACACCGCCGGGAACGGGTTCTTCGATCCGGTGTATGTGGGCGCCCGGGTCGCCGCCAACATGATCGGCGCCAGGGTCCTTCTGCTGGGATCGGAATCGCCAACCGACGATCCCGCCCGCGAGATCGAGATCCTGAACCAGATCGTGCGCGACCCGACCATCGACGGCATCATCATGACCACGCCGCAAGTGGGCGCCTACAATGATATCGTCAAGGCTGCCGAGGCCCGTGGCATTCCGGTCGCGACAACGAACTCGTTCGACGGCACGATTCGCAACCGCAACGGCATCAGCCATACGGGCCAAGATGCGTCGGCCGCGGCTATTGCCGGCGAGGCTCTGGTAGCCTGTCTGGAGCAGAGGGGCATCGCGAAGGGGTCCATCATCCTTCCCAACGACACGGCCATGGGCAACATCGAGGTCAACAACCGGGTCACCGCCGCCTACCGCGCCATCGTCGCAGCGCTGAAGAAGTCGGGCAAGCTGGCTAATTTCAAGGTCGATGCCGGTCCGGAAAGTGTCGGCGTCTCGGCGAACATGAACGACCCCGTAAACAGCATCATCTCATTGATCGAATCTGCGGCGTGACGTGGTCGGTGCCTTCGCGGGCAACAACGTCTTCACGCCGGCGCTTGCCAAGGCCGTCGCGCAAACGGGCAACACCGGAAAGATGTGCGCGTATGGCTTCGACCTGGGCCCGGCGCAGCAGGAGGCGCTGCGTTCCGGCGCGCTCACTGGCGCGCTCGGCCAGCAACCTTTCCTGCAGGGATTCTGGCCGGTGATGCAGCTGTATCTTCAGATCGATCGGGGCATCTCGGCAGCGAACCTCGACACACGCGCGCAGCTCGTGACCAAGGAAACCGTCGGACAGGTCGGCAAGCGTTTCGAGAACTAGTGTGATGATCGAGAATTCCGCCACATCGCGATCGGCCAGGTTCGGGAGCGGACTTCTCGATCTGAATCACACTAGAATTATGATTTTGCTAGTGTCCTTCAGATTGCGACCAATTCGTGACCTGGTTCGCTGCAAGGTGAGACGAATTTCGCGATCAGGACACTAGCGCGAACCATATCCACGTCTCGGCCGCGGGTGTCCCGCGGTCGAGATGGGCGGCGTCGGGTTTCAACCCATCGTGCACAATTCTCCGGATAGCCCGCTCGGGCGCCCTCCCCCACAGTTGGCCGGAACCTGGGAGATCGGCCTTCTGGGCATGATCTGCCTCCTGTTTGCTGTGGGCGCGGCAATCAATCCGGCATTCTTCGGCTCCGGCGACGCGTTGCACGCGCTGCTCCGCGACTCGCTCTCGTGTCGCGGTCATGGCGGTAGGCATGACCTTCGTCATCGCCAACCGGGATCTGGACCTGTCGGTCGGATCGACGCTCGGCTTGACGGCCGTCGTATTTTCCCTGGCTTTCGACCCGAACCGGCTCGACCTGGAAATCGGTCCCGCCGTCGCACTGACCGTTGCGGTCGGCGCGGCCATCGGAATCGTCAACGGTGTGCTGGTCACCTTGCTTCGCGTTCCCGCGTTCATCGCGACGCTGACGATGCTCCTCGTCGGTCGCGGGATTGTTCTCGGCCTGACCGGCGGACGCTCTGTCCTCTATTCGCTCAAGGCTGAGGCGTTCGGCGGCTTCTTTCAATTCGGCGAAACCAACCTCTGGGGGTTCAACAACCAGATCGCCATCGCGGTCCTTTGTGTCGCCGTCGGCGCCGTCGTGCTGGCCAAGACCCGATGGGGCTACGAAACGCTGGCCACCGGCGGCAACGAGCAGGCAGCGTCCTACGGCGGCATTCCGACGGCATGGGTCCGCATCCGGGCGTACGTCCTCTCCTCCTTGTGCGCGACCTTGGCGGGCCTGATGACCGTTGCGCAGGACAAAGGCGTCACCGCGCAGGCCGGCTTGCTGAGCGAGCTCATCGTGATCGCCGCAGTGATCATTGGCGGCGCCTCCATTCTCGGCGGACGCGGACGGGTGTTGGGCAGCTTCCTGGGCGCCCTTCTGATCGTCTTGATCGACAAGGTGCTGCGCGAGGGAGTGCCGATCACCCGGATCGTGGTCGTCAACGGCGAGAAGATCGAGGTGAATGCCGTTTGGACGTTGCCCGCCGGTGCCGTGCCGACTTTCATCGGGGTATTGTTGATCGCTGCCGTGCTGATCGAGCCCTACATCATCCGGCGGCGACTCTTCGCGCGCATTTGGGCGGCCATCCGCCGCCGCCCGCCGCCACCCGATACCGATAGCGGCGGAGTCGCGCTGGTCGGCGCCCGCACCACGGGGTCGACAATCGCTGATACGGCGATGGCCGCGCATGGGATCGCGAGATTTTTCGCCAGGCGCGACGCCCTGGCGATCCTCCTCTCCGTCGGCCTCTGGTGCGTCGGGTTGGCGTTGCGTCCCGACTATTGGTGGAACCTGTCCAATACGTTCGCGATCCTGCTGAACTACACGGAGCTGGCGATCCTGACGATCGGTCTCACGTATGTCATCGCCTGCGGCGACATCGACCTGTCCGTCGGCGCCGTTCTCGCCCTCGCCGGCGGCACGGCGGCGTTCTGCGTGAAGGTGATGGGCCTGGATCCCATCACGGCGCTGTTGGCCGGTCTTGTCGCCGGCACGCTGGCGGGCGCCATCAACGCGCTTGTGACGGTAGGCTTCGGGCTGCCGGCGTTCATCGCGACGCTCGGCATGTTCTATATCGCGCCGAGGCGTCGCCGCGTGGATCGTCGCCGGCCAGCAGCTGACGGGTTGGCCAGAGGGCTTCAACCTGATAGGCCGCAAGATCGACGACATCCTCGAGTACTTCGCCATCGCTCGGCCGTCGGGGCTCCTCGGCAACCTGACCGAGGTCGTCAGCGTTCAGTTCCTTTGGTTGGTGGTGGTTGCCGTGCTGGCGGGACTGGTGCTCGGGCGCATGCGCTTCGGCCAGATGGTCTACGCGACCGGCGGCAATCGCAGGGCCGCAGACTATGCCGGTATCGATACGAACCGGGTCAGGGCGCAGGCGCTTCTGTTCTGCGGGTTCTGCGCGGCAATGGCGGGCGTCATCAATGTCGCCTATTTCCGCAGCTTCAATCCTGTGGCCGGCCAGTTCCGGGAACTGGACGCCATCGCCTCTGTCATCATCGGCGGCGGATCGATCTTCGGCGGCTACGGGACCATTCTGGGATCGCTCGCCGGCGCGGCCGTGATCACACTTGTGCGCGCAATTCTGCAGCTGAACATCATAACGGCGTCCGGTACGTCCTTCGTTCTGCCGCAGCATTGGGTCAACGCGATCATAGGTATCATACTGATCGTCGCGGTGCTGTTGGACATCTGGGTGCGCGAACTGCGGCCGTTCCAGCGCCTGCGAGCCCGCTTCAGAGACCGAAAACCAGAGAGGCGGGACGAAGCGCATGCCTGATGCCACCGTCCAGAGCCCCTGGCTTGTCGAGATGCGCGGCATCAGCAAGTCGTTCGGCGCGGTCAGGGCGTTGATCGATGTCGACCTGACGATCCGGCCCGGCGAGATTCTCGGCCTCGTCGGCGACAACTCGGCGGGAAAGTCGACGTTGATGAAGATCCTGACCGGCGCCTATCAACGCGATTCCGGCACGGTGGTGGTCGATGGCAGAGCGACCCACTTCAAGAGCCCGCACGAAAGCCGGGATGCGGGAATTGAAATGATCTACCAGGACTTCGCGCTGTGCGGGAACATGGACGTGGGCCAGAACATCTATCTGGGCCGGTGGCCACGCAAGGGCCTGTTCGTCGACCGGAGGAAGATGTACGCCGATGCGAGCGAGGTCCTCGGGCGGCTCAAGGTTGACGTGAACTCCGTCTATCAGCGAGTAGAGAGCCTGTCTGGCGGTCGCCAGCAATCGGTCGCCATCGCCCGGGCGATCTCGTGCCAGCCCAGATTGATCATCCTCGACGAGCCGACGGCCAACCTTTCCGTCGTTGCCACCGACCGGCTGCTGGAGACCATGCTGGAGCTGCGCAAGCAGAACGTCGCGCAGATCATCATCTCGCACCGTCTGACCGACGTCTTCAAGGTCGGCGATCGGGTGATGGTCCTGAAGCGCGGACAGAATGTCGGAGAACGGATGATAGCGGCATCGACGGAGCAGGAGGTGCTGGAACTCATCGTGTCGGGTACGCCGCAAACGGCGGGAGCGAAGTGACCCATGGGCGTCCGCGTTTTGCCCTTCGGGCGGTCGGCCAGCCTGTTCGTGCTCGAAGCTGGCGGCATCCGCGCGGCCGTGACCGACTTCGGAGCGGCCCTGGTCGCGCTTCACCATCCGGACGGCACGAATGTCGTGCTGGGTTTCGATGACGTCACTGGATATGAGGCGGATCGCTCGTCTGTCGGGGTCATCGTCGGGCGCTACGCGAACCGGATCGCCGGCGGGTGCTTCATCCTCGACGGCCAGACCTGGACATTGCCTTGCAACGATGGGCCGAACCACCTGCATGGCGGGCCGGACGGATTTGGGCGCCGCCGTTGGACGGCGGAGGTCGATGCGCAAAACACGGCGGTCCAATTCTCGATCAAGAGCCCGCACCTGGACCAGGGCTACCCCGGCACGGTCGTGGCGACGGCCCAGTATCGGATCGCCAACGACAGCCGGTTGGTCCTGACGCTGTCGGCGACTGCGGACCGCCCCACGATCGTAAACCTGGCACCGCACGCGTACTTCAACCTGGCGGGGTCCGCGGACATCCGAGGCCACCAGCTGCGTGTGTTCGCGTCCCGATACACGCCGGTCGACGACACCCTGATCCCGACGGGGCATGTCGTCCCGGTGGACGGCAGCTCTTTCGATCTCCGCGCCCCGCGTCCCTTTCCGCCGGACATCGACATCAACTTTGCGATAGACGGGAGCCCGGGGGACTTACGTGAAGTTGCGACGATCACCCACACGGACTCGCAACGACGCCTGGCTATCCGCGCCACGGCGCCTGGCGCTCAAATCTACGGCGGGAAATACTTGGGCAGAGGGCGGCACTTCCCGGCCCACGCCGGTTTCTGTGTCGAGCCGCAATATTTTCCCGACGCGCCGAACCAATCCGGCTTTGCGGTGCCGCGGATTGATGAGACCGGGGAATATCGCGAGACTGTTGAGTACGCGTTGGCCTGAACGCCACGGCCGAAGCGATTGACCCTAGCCGCCGAACGCGTGGACGGGGTGCCCCACGACGTCGGTTTCGACGGCCAGCAGGCCGCCGGCAAGCGGTTGGGCACGCAGATCATGGTCGGTCAACTTCTGGTAGGCCGAGGTGATGAACAACATCGTCATATCGGCGCCGCCGAACGCCGGCATGGTCGGCTGCGATACGGGCAGCGAGATCTCGCGGTCGACGCCACCGTCCGGCAGCAGGCGCAGCAGTTTCCCTCCCCCGTACAGCGCGGGCCAGTAGCCGCCCTCGGCATCCATGGCGGCGCCGTCCACGCCCCCGGTCGCAGCGGCATCGAAATGGAAGAACGGCTGCTTGGCGCCGCGCATGCCACTCGCCGGGTCGAAGTCATAGCGCCACACGACGTTGGTGCATGTGTCGGTGTGGAACATCGCTTTGTCGTCCGGACTCCACGCCAGGCCGTTGGGGATTGCGAAGCCGCCGCCGATCTTCGTCACCGTCAAGTCCGGGTCGATCCGGTAGAGGTTCCCGGTCGGCCGACCTTCCTGGATCAGGTTCATTGTGCCGACCCAAAGTCGCCCCGCCGCATCGCACTTGCCATCATTGGCCCGGTTTTCAGGCGCATCGGCTTCGAGCGCGACGAGGAGAGCGAGAGCGCCGGAGCTCGGGTCGCAAGCGTAGAGGCCATCTTCCAAGACAACGACCAACCCACCCTTCCTCCGCAAGGCAATCATACCCGGTCGGCTGGGCAGATCGATCAACTCGGTCGTGCGGGTGCTCGGTGTCGTACGGTGCAGCTTCCTGCCGTGAATATCGATCCAATAGACGACATTCTCCGCCGGGGACCAAACGGGACATTCGCCCAGCTCAGCCCGTACGTCGGTGACACACGTTATCATCGCCGATGAATAGCATAGACGACGCTCGAAAGCGTCAAGCCTACGACGGACCTCACCCCAGGCGCTGCAAACAATCGCTGCGCGCAACGAAGCGCGTGTCAGCAAAAAACTCAAGGGCCCTAGACCCAGCGGAAGACGCCGGCTGCGAAAAATAAGGAGACTGCAAATGCCCCCCAAAGGGGTGGGCCAACGAGGCCGAGCCATGCGAGATGGATGAATGCGCTGCCGAGCAGGGAGATGAACAGCCGGTCGCCGCGGGTCGTTTCAATCGCCAGGACCCCGAGCCTCGGCGCCCCGCCGGGTGAGCGCAGTTCCCACATCGTCATACCGGTGAGGATGGCGGCGATGCAGAGGAAGAACGCGGCCGTTTCCCAGGTCCAGGCCATCCAGGAGAGATCCATCGCTGTATGCCTCCCTCGCGCCCTGCTGCCTAGACGCGGCCCAGGGCGAAGCCCTTGGCGATGTAGTTGCGCACGAAATAGATCACGAAGGCGCCAGGCAGGATGGTCAGCGTTCCCGCCGCGGCGAGCAGCCCCAGCTCGTAGCCCGAGATGCTGACTGTGCGCGTCATGGTCGCGGCGATCGGCTTGGCCGCGACGGACGTGAGCGTCTTGGCGAGCAGCAATTCAACCCAGGAGAACATGAAGCAGAAGAAGGCGGCCACGCCGATGCCGGCGGCAATCGTCGGCATGAAGATGCGAATGAAGAAGCGCCAGAAGCTGTAGCCGTCGAGGTAGGCTGTCTCGTCGAGCTCCTTCGGCACGCTCGACATGAAGCCCTCGAGGATCCACACCGCGAGCGGAATGTTGAACAGGCAATGCGCCAGCGCCACGGCGATATGCGTGTCGAACAAGCCCATCGCCGAGTAGAGCTGGAAGAACGGCAGCGCGAACACCGCTGCCGGAGCCATGCGGTTGGTCAACAGCCAGAAGAACAGATGCTTGTCGCCGAGGAAGCGGTAGCGCGAGAAGGCGTAGGCCGCAGGAAGCGCGACGCTGACCGAGATCACCGTGTTCATCACAACGTAGATCAGCGAGTTGATGTACCCGTTGTACCAGGTCGGGTCCGAGAAGATTTTTGCATAGTTCTCGAGCGTGAACCGGTTCGGCCACAGCGTGAACCCACCGAGGATCTCGTTGGTGGTCTTGAAGGACATGCTCACCAGCCAATAGATCGGCAGGAGCAGGAACACGATGTAGATGGTGGGCAGCAGCCAGCGCAGCCTGCTCATTGCGTTTCCTCGCCCCGTGTCATCACCGTGTAGAAGACCCACGAAAACAGCAGGATGATCAGGAAATAGATGATCGACATCGCCGCTGCCGGCCCGAGGTCGAATTGCCCCAGCGCGATCTTGACGAGATCGATCGACAGCAGCGTCGTGGCGTTGCCGGGTCCCCCGCCGGTCAGGGCGAACGGCTCCGTGTAGATGTTGAAGCTGTCCATGAAGCGCAGCAGGACCGCGATAGTGAGCACGCGCTTCATCTTCGGCAGCTGGATGTAGCGGAAGACGGCCCAGGAGGAGGCCCCGTCGATGCGGGCCGCCTGGTAGTACGCGTCCGGGATGGCACTGAGGCCGGCATAGGCGAGCAGGACGACGAGCGATGTCCAATGCCAAACGTCCATCGCGATCAGCGTCGCCCATGCGGACAAGGGCTGCTGCGTATAGTTGTAGTTGAAGCCGAGATAATTGACGAACTTGCCGAGCATTCCGACGTCCGGCAGTGCGAAGATGTTCCACATCGCGCCCACGACGTTCCAGGGGATGAGCAACGGCAGCGCCATCAACACAAGGCACACCGACACCCACGGTCCACGGCGCGGCATGGCAAGGGCGATCGCGACCCCGAGCGGCACCTCGATCGCCAGGATGATGCCGCTGAAGATGAGCTGGCGCGCGAGCGCGGCGTGGAACCGCTCCGAGCGCAGCACCTCTTCGAACCATTTGACGCCTTCGAAGAAGAAGAGATTGTTGCCGAACGTCTCCTGCACCGAGTAGTTCACGACCGCCATGAGCGGAATGACGGCATTGAGGGCGACGAGGATGAGGGCCGGCAAGACGAACAGCCAGCCCTTCTGGTTCTCGATCTTGGCGCTCATCGCGTCTCACTCCACCATGCGGTCGTCGGCATAAAGGCGCGTGTGCGCGGGATCGAATCGCACATGCGCGCGTTCCGCGGGCACCGACACACCTTCATCGACGAGGAGCTTGATGCGGCTTTCTCCGTGCCGGACCTCGACGATGCGAAAGCGGCCGGCATCGCTCACCTTGACGACGCTGACCGGTATGCCTACCTCGGCAAGGGCGACGAACTCCGGGCGAACACCGATCTCGAGGCGCTGGCCATTAAGCGCCGCCGCGGGCGGGTTCTCGACCTGTACGGGCTGCCCTGCGAACAGGGCGGCGCCGTTGCTGACCTCGCAAGGCAGCACGTTCATGCCCGGGGAGCCGATGAAGTGCCCGACGAACGTGTGCTTCGGCCGCTCGAACAGCTCGATGGGCGTGCCGACCTGCACAACCCTTCCCTCGTGCATCACCACCACCTTGTCCGCGAACGTCAAGGCCTCGGTCTGGTCGTGGGTGACGTAGATCATCGTTCGCGCGATGCGTTGCTGCAGCTCTTTCAGCTTGGAGCGGAGCTGCCATTTGACGTGAGGGTCGATGACGGTGAGCGGCTCGTCGAACATGATGACGTTGACGTCCGAGCGGACCAGCCCGCGCCCTAGCGAGATCTTCTGCTTACCGTCCGCGGTGAGACCGGCGGCACGCTTGTTGAGCGCGTCCTCGAGATCGAGCATGCGGGCGATCTCATGCACCGCCTGCTTGATCTCGGACGGGCGCAAACCGCGGTTGCGCAGCGGAAAGGCCAGGTTGTCGTAGACTGTCATCGTGTCGTAGACGACCGGGAACTGGAACACCTGCGCGATGTGGCGCTGGTCGGTCGGAACGTCCGTCAGGTCGGCGCCATCGAAGCGAACCCTTCCCTCGGTCGGGCGCACGATGCCGGAGATGATGTTGAGCAGCGTGGTCTTGCCGCAGCCGGAGGGTCCGAGCAAGGCATAGGCACCGCCATCGGACCACTCGAGGTTGGTCTGCTTCAGCGCCCAGTCCTCGGGCGCCCGGGGCTTCGGAAGGTAGGCGTGCCTGATATCTTCAAGGGTGATCCTGGCCATCAGCGCCCCGAGGCTCCCTGCAGGGCCGCAACGGCCTTGGCGTTTTCGCTGGCCGCCCGGTTTGCCTCAAACCTCATGACGCGAGCAACTTTCCGTCGGCGTCGAAGTACATGCATCGATCGACGTCGATGTAGAACTTGCTTGTCTCGCCGACGGGAATGGCATGCACGCCATGTGATTGCGACATCCAGTTCAGCTCGCCATGGGCGAAGTGAATGACGCTCTCGGCGCCGCTGAGCTCGGCAATGTGCACCTGTCCGTCAATGGCTACGGCGCCGGCCCCTCGGCCGTTCAAGACAGGGCTGATGTGATGCGCCCGAACGCCAAGGATGTAGCGGCCGCTGGGAAGCTGCTGCATGCCGGCCTTGGCGGGCCACTGCACGGCGCCGCTCAGGATGATGTTGTCGCCTTCCTTGACGACGGCGCCGTGTTGATCGGCGGGTTCGAGAACACCTGCGCGGTAAGCAGGTCGGCGGGCCGCCGATAGACATCGGCTGTCGGGCCGAACTGGGTGATACGCCCCTGGTGTAGCGCGGCGGTGTGTCCGCCGAGGAGGAGCGCATCCATGGGGTCGGTCGTCGCGAATACGATGGTTGCGCGGCGATCCGCAAACAGCTTTGGGAGCTCGTCGCGCAGCTCTTCCCTGAGCTTGAAGTCGAGATTGGCGAGCGGCTCGTCGAGCAGGACCAGATCGGCGTCCTTGACGAGCGCCCGGGCCAGCGCCGTGCGCTGCTGCTGTCCGCCGGAGAGCTCGGCCGGGCGGCGGGGCAGCATCGGGGTCAGCCTTCAGGATCTCGGCCATGCGATGGACGCGGTCGTTGATTTGCGACCGCTTCATGCGCGCGACCCGTAGCGGGGAGGCGATGTTCTCGAACACGGTGAGGTTGGGGTAGTTGATGAACTGCTGATAGACCATCGACACGTTGCGTTTGCGCACGGGAACGGCCGTCACGTTCCGGCCGTCGAACCAGACCTCGCCCGAGGTCGGCCGATCGAGCCCGGCCATCAGCTGCATCAACGTGGTCTTGCCGGCGAGCGTCGTGCCCAGGAGGATGTTGAACCCCCCTTGCGCGAGTTGGATGCTCGTTTCGTAGATATGCGTCTGAGCGCCGACGCGCTTGACCACGTTTCTCAGCTCAAGGGTCACGGCAGCTCCGACGGCTCGGCGCGGTCCTCTTGTGTCAGGTTACTACAGCCGGTCGAGAACAACAGAGAGGGAAGCGAGCAGACCCACGGCATGCATCGCTTCCCCCAGTTGGCACCCAGAAGCCGGAGTGTCGCCTCCGGGAAGGAGCCTTGCGTCTCTCACTTCTTCCAGCGCTTGACGAGCTCGTCGTAGTCGACGGTTTCGCCTTTGGGCTTCTCGTCGGCGAGCTTCGCCTTCGGACCGTCCGGCCTGCCGAGCCAGTCGGTTGCTGCCTTCTCGGGATTGAGGCGCGGACCGCAGCCGCCGTAGACCTTGGCCTTCTTGTCGACCTCCTCCATGCGCGCCATCACCTGGTCCATCTCCTTGGCAAGCCGATCCATGGCCTGCTGGGCGGTGAAGGCGCCCGAGGTGACATCGCCGATGTTCTGCCACCACAGCTGTGCGAGCTTGGGATAGTCAGGCACGTTGATGCCAGTGGGAGTCCACAGCACGCGGTCGGGCGAGCGATAGAACTCGACCAGACCACCGAGCTTCGGTGCGCGATCCGTGAACGACTTGTGTCGGATCGTGCTGTCCCGGATAAACGTCAGGCCGACATGGCTCCTCTTGGCGTCCACGGTTTTCGACACCGTGAATTGTGCGTAAAGCCAGGCGGCCTTGCGACGGTTAACAGGGGTGGATGTGAACAGGGTCCACGAGCCGGCATCCTGGTAGCCAAGCTTCATGCCTTCGACCCAGTAGGGGCCGTGCGGCGACGGCGCCATCCGCCAGAGCAGGTTGCCCTTGTCGTCAACGGTGTTGTTGCCCTGGCTCTTCGGCTTGACCATTTCCGCAGTGAAGGCCGTGTACCAGAAGACCTGCTGCGCGACGTTGCCCTGCGAGAGGGCCGGCAGAGACTGGTAGAAGTCCAAGTCGGCGGCGCCCGGAGGGGCAAACTTGCGTAGCCACTCGTCCCACTTGCGGATGGCATAGACGGAGGCCGGGCCGTTCGTCTCGCCGCCACGCGTCACCGACGCGCCCGCGGGATTGCACGAGCCTGCTTCCATGCGGATGCCCCACTCGTCGATGGGACGCCCGTTGGGGATGCCCTTGGAGCCTGAGCCGGCCATGGCGAGCCACGAATCGGTCATGCGCCAGCCGAGGTCAGGCGCGCGCTTGCCATAGTCCATGTGGCCGTAGATGCGCACGCCGTCGATCTCCTTGACGTGCACGCTGAAGAACTCGGCGATGTCCTCATAGGCCGACCAGTTCACCGGCACACCCAACTCATAGCCGTAGGTGTCCTTGAACCGCTTCTTCAGCTCTGGCCGCTGGAACCAGTCGTAGCGGAACCAGTAGAGGTTGGCGAACTGCTGGTTCGGGATCTGCCATAGCTTGCCGTCGGGACCCGTCGTGAACGACTTGCCGATGAAGTCATCGACGTCGAGCGTCGGCAGCGTGACGTCCTTGCCCTCGCCCTTCATCCAATCCGAAAGGTTCACAGCGGATTGGAGGCGCGAGTGTGTGCCGATGAGATCGGAGTCGTTGATGTAGGCGTCGTACAGGTTGCGATTGGTCTGCATCTGGGTCTGGACTGCCTGGACCACTTCTCCTTCGCCGAGGAGTTGGTGATTGACCTTGATGCCGGTGATCTCCTCGAACGCCTTCGTCAGCGTCTTGGACTCGTACTCGTGCGTCGGAATGGTTTCCGACAGCACGTTGATCTCCATTCCCTTGAACGGCTTGGCGGCGTTGACGAACCATTCCATCTCCTTCAGCTGCTGCTCTTTGGAAAGAGCGGAAGGCTGGAATTCCTTGTCGATCCACTTCCTCGCCTCGTCCATTCCGGCCAAGGCGGTACTCGCGGCCGCGGCTATCGCCGCAATCGCGATTGTCAGGCGTCTCGTCATCGGATGGTCTCCTCCCAGAGAACTGCTTGAGACGGTATTGCACGCTAAGATCGAAACAAAAAGAATGTCAATCGAAAATCAGTTCGCGCCATGTCGCCCGCTTAGCAGGCAGCAATCGCGTATGTTCGAAGATTTGTGGCTTATGGCGCGGCAGTGATGTCAGTTCGCGCGCCCTGTGCTTGCGTAGCCACGCGAAACGAAATAAATCCAACGCAGAGAGGAATTTGGCCGATGGACTTGCTGACCCCTCGCCAGGCAGACATCGTTGCGATCGCCAAATCCGAGGGGAGGGTCGGCGTCGAGGCGCTGGCTGATCGCTTCAACGTCACGCCGCAGACCATTCGCAAGGACCTGAATGATCTTTGCGAGCGTGGAGTGCTGCAGCGCTATCACGGCGGCGCCTTGCTGGCGTCCGGCATCGCCAATTTCGGCTATGAGGCCAGGCGCAAGCTGGCGACCGAGGAGAAGCGCCGGATCGGTGTGAGGGCGGCGTCGCTGATCCCCGACAGCTCATCGATCCTGATCAATATCGGCACCACGACCGAGCAGGTCGCCTTCGCCCTACGCAGCAAGCGGGGGCTCCTCGCAATCACCAATAACATAAATGTAGTCAACATATTACAGGGATACGAGCAGATAGAGGTGATCGTGGCCGGCGGGGTCGTCCGGCACGTTGACGGCGGGGTCGTCGGCGAGGCGGCGGTCGATTTCATCCGCCAGTTCAAGGTCGACTACGCCGTCATTGGAACGTCCGCTATCGACGAGGACGGCACGCTGCTCGACTTCGACTACCGCGAGGTCAAGGTGGCACAGGCGATCATGAGCTGCGCCCGCAAGTCCATCCTCGTCGCCGACAGCATGAAGCTGGAGCGAACCGCGCCCGTCCGCATCGGCCACATCTCGCAGTTGGACTACTTCGTCACCAATGCGCCGGTTCCGCCCAGGTTGCGCGACGTCTGCCGCGACAGTGAGGTTGAGATCGAAATCGCGATGGAGCCTTGATCTTTCGAAAAAGCGCGATAATCTTCGATTGTGGCCCGCGAAGGAAACTTTTCGGTACGCCCGCCGCCGAGCAGACGACGGCGACACTTTCCGGCACTAGGCACCACGCGTGCGCGCAAGGCGGGATGCACGACATTGCCATCATCGGCGGAGGTATCAACGGATGCGGCATCGCGCGCGATGCCGCAGGCCGCGGGCTGTCGGTGCTCCTCGCTGAAAAGGGCGACCTGGCGAGCGGAACGTCCTCGGCCTCGACCAAGCTGATCCACGGCGGCCTGCGCTATCTCGAGCAGTACAATTTTCGCCTCGTCCGGGAGGCGCTGAGGGAGCGCGAGGTGCTCCTCGGCATCGCACCGCATATCATCAGGCCCCTGCGCTTCGTGCTGCCGCACCATCGCGGCTTGCGACCGGCCTATCTGATCAGGCTGGGCCTATTCCTCTACGACCATCTGGGCGCACGCCGCATCCTGCCGCCATCCAACGGCCTCGATCTATCCCAGTCCGCGGCCGGCGCGTCCCTGAAGCCGGGCTTCGCGCGAGGCTTCGAGTACTCCGACTGCTGGGTGGACGACGCCCGCCTCGTCGTGCTCAACGCGATGGATGCTGCTGCGCGCGGCGCAGACATCCGCGTCCGCACGGAAGTCATGTCGGCCTGCAGAAGCGACGGCCACTGGCGGGTCGACCTGCACAACACGGTCTCGGGCCGGCATGACACGGTCAAGGCGCGGGCGCTGGTCAATGCCAGCGGAGCCTGGGCGGCCGAAACGACGGCGCGCATAAAATCGCACACAGTCCCGCGCGTCAGGCTCGTCAGAGGCAGTCATATCGTTGTGCGCAAGCTGTTCGACCACGACCGTGCTTACATCTTTCAGAACTCTGACCGTCGCATCATTTTTGCCATCCCCTACGAGGGAGACTACACGCTCATCGGCACGACCGACGTCGATTTCCGCGGGGACATTGCGCGCATCGCGATCTCCGCGGAGGAGATCAGCTACCTCTGCGAGGCAGCGAACGAATACTTCGTCAAGTCGATCGAGCCGCCCGACGTGATCTGGAGCTATTCCGGGGTCCGCTCCCTTCAGGACGATGGCCGGGCTTCCGCCCGGGATACAACGCGCGACTTTGTGCTGGTGCGGGACGGGCGTCCGGGGGAACCGCCGCTCGTGAGCATCGTCGGCGGCAAGATCACGACCTATCGCCATCTCGCCGAGGAGGCGATGCGAATGCTCCCGGCGTTGGGAGGCCGCGGCCCGCCGTGGACGCATGGCGCGCCGCTACCGGGGGGCGACTTCGTGCACGATGGCCGGGACCGGTTAGCCCGCGATCTCGCGGCCGCCTTCCCACCGCTGGGCGCGGCCACCGCGGCTCGCCTGGTGAGAACGTACGGCACCATGGCGCGGGACATTTTCGCAGGCGTTGCCCGGCAGGGGGACCTGGGGCTTCACTTCGGCGCCGATCTCTACGAGCGCGAGGTGGCACATCTCGTCAAGAACGAGTGGGCGATGACGGCCGAGGACATCCTCTGGCGACGTACAAAACTCGGACTGCGCCTCACCGACACGGAGAGCGCCCGTCTCTCCGACTGGCTTTCCTCCCACAGTCGGGACAGTGCCTCGGCAGCTTGAACCCACCGGGAACGGCCCGAACCTTTGACCCCCTCGACAGCCATCAGATCCATAGGTTGTCGTTGCAGCAAGGCTGACGGCAGTGCTGCATCAACTGGGTGGAGGAGTGGCCAGATCTGTCTAAGTGTTGGTCGGAGCGGCGAGATTCGAACTCGCGACCCCTTGCTCCCGAAGCAAGTGCGCTACCAGGCTGCGCTACGCTCCGCCCGACCGGGATTGCTAGCAAAAGGCGCTGCCGCCCTAGCCGGCAAGCGCGCGCGGGTTATAGCTTCGCGGCCCAAGGGCCGCAAGCCGTAAGGTTTCGGCCGGCCGCCGTCGGTCCAGCCCAATCCGGCCCAACCGCCAGCGCCACGGGCCGTTAGTAGAGCAGGTACTTGGCGCGCAGGCCCGCGAAAGCCTGTAGTCCGGCGCGCCAGCCCTGGGCGATGGCGGCGGGGTCCTCGCCGGCCTCTATTGCCGCCAGCGTCTGGCGCGAGCCCAGCAGGGCCAGCATGTCGCGCAGGGTGAACGTCTGCGGGTAGAGCCGGCGCAGCGCGGCCGCCAGCTCGATGCCCATCAATGGAGCGTCGAGAGCGGCCCTGTCGGACAGGGTGATGCGCACGCCGTTGCAGCGCTTGCCGGCGTGCTTGTCGGCAGCGGGCGTGAAGCTCGCGGGCTCGAAGGCGACGCCGGGGATTGCGCGGCGCTGCAGGTGGGCGGCGAGCGCCTTGCCGTCGATCCACGGCGCGCCGACCAGCATGAACGGTGTGGCCGTGCCGCGGCCCACACTCACGTTGGTCTGCTCGATCAGCGCGACGCCCGGATAGAGGATGGCGGCGTCGGGCGTGCGCAGGTTGGGCGAGGGATTGACCCAGGCGAGGCCCGTCTCGTCGAACCACGCATCGTGGCGATAGCCCCGCGTCTTCACCACGCTGAGATCGGCGCCGATCTTGTTCTCGGCGTTGAACAGGCGCGCCAGCTCGCCGAGCGTCATGGCGTGCTGCACCGGCATCGGGAAGTAGGCGACAAACGATTTCAGCTCGGGATCGAGCATGGGCCCGCGCACGCCGGCGGCGCCGATCGGGTTGGGGCGATCGAGCACGACGACCTTGATGCGCAGCTTGGCCGCCTCCTCCATCAGGTAGGCCATGCTGGTGGCGTAGGTGTAGAAGCGCACGCCCACGTCCTGCATGTCGACCACTACCGCGTCTAGCCCCATGAGCATCGCCGCGCTGGGCCGGCGGCTCTTGCCGTAGAGGCTGTGGATGACGAGGCTGGTGGCAGCGTCGCGGCCCGAGGCGATGTTGCCCTCGCGGTCGGCGCCGAGGCCGTGCTCGGGGCTGAACAGGGCCACCAGCTGCACGCCGGGCGCCTTGGCGAGGACATCGATGCTGCGGCGGCCCGCGCTATCGCGGCTCGCCTCGTTGGCGAGCAGCCCGATGCGCAAGCCCGCCAGCTCGGCGAAGCCGCCGGAGGCCAGCACGTCGATGCCGAGCTGCACCTTGGCGGGTTTGCCTTGCTCGGAGGGCATTGGCGTTTGCTCGACCCTGTTGTGCCGCCGCGCCGTGCGGCAGCGCGATGCCTGCGATCGCGGCGGCAGCGAGCGCCGCGAGGACGGCGCGCGCTAGTGTTCCGAACCCGATGGTCGCACGCACCCTGGTCGCCCTCGACATTGCGAACTTGCGCTTGGGAGGAGACACCAGAAATCCCCGAGTTGCTAGTGTGGCTTTGGTTCCGAAGCTAGCTCCTACGCGCCGCGAGCGCTGGGGAACTTCCGAAACCGTCATACTAAGGTCGTGCACTCAATTGCCCGACGCCATGCACACGACGCCGAAACTAAAACGTAGTGCGGCAACCAACAACTGTCCCAAGGCGCGTAGTTGCAGATTCACTATTTACGCTTCGGAAAATGAATAAGTGGGACAATTCATACGATATTACGTCATTTTTAAGCAACATACATCAAAAACTAGCGATGGGTTGAATCACCCAAAGAAACGTCATCAAACGCCCTCGATCGCCTGACAACAAGAGGAATATCAAATATGGCCGGATTTTTTCGCTCGGCACCGGTGCGGCCGCAACCCTGGGTGCTATCGGCAAATCCCTGGCCATTATTGAATTCGAGCCCACCGGCAGAATCAGGTGGGCAAACGAGAACTTCTGTCGCACGCTGGGCTATAGCCTCGACGAGATCAAGGGCCGTCATCACAGCATGTTTGTCGAGCCCGGCTTCGCGCAAAGTTCCGAATATGCAGATTTCTGGGCCAAGCTGGGTCGGGGTGAATTCGACGCTCGGGAGTACAAGCGCATTGGCAAGGGAGGCAAAGAGGTCTGGATCCAGGCTTCCTACAACCCGGTTGTTTCCCGCGGCGGCAAAGTTACCAGGGTTGTCAAGATTGCCAGCGATATTACGGATGCAAAACGAAAGTCCGCAGAAGATGACGCTAAGCTTGCCGCCATCGGTCGCGCGCAAGCTGTCATCGAGTTTTCAACCGACGGCACCATCCTGACGGCGAACGACAACTTCCTGGGCGCCCTCGGGTATAAATTGGACGAGATCAAAGGACAGCATCATCGCATGTTCGTTGATCCCGCTTACGCAAACTCACCTGATTATTCACGATTCTGGGAGCGTTTGCGTGGAGGAGAATTCATCGCCGCTGAGTTCCCGCGTGTCGGCAAAGGCGGCAAGCAAATCTGGATCCAAGCGTCCTACAACCCAATCTTCGACATGAACGGTAGGGTCAGCAAGGTCGTGAAGTTTGCCACCGATGTCACAGACCGTGTGAGAGCAGTTGCGACTCTGGGAGAGGGCTTGGGCAAGCTTGCAGCTGGTGATTTGCAGCAACAGATCACTACGCCGTTTCCTCCAGCGTTGGAAAAAGCTGCGGCTGGACTTCAATGGCTCGGTCTCGTCGTTGCATAGCGTCGTGTCGTCAGTTGGAGAAACCGCTCAGGCTGTCGATACCGGCACTGCGGAAATCAGCGACGCGTCCAGCAACTTGGCCAAGAGAACCGAGCAGCAGGCCTCCAGCCTGGAAGAGACGGCAGCGGCGCTCGATGAGATCACCGCCACCGTCAAGAAGGCGGCTGAGGGTGCAACCCACGCCCGCAAGGTGGTGGCCGACACCAAGGACGATGCCGAGAAGAGCGGTCAGGTGGTGCGCAAGGCCGTCGAGGCCATGGGCACGATCGAGAAGTCCTCGCAGCAGATCAGCCAGATCATCGGCGTGATCGACGAGATCGCCTTCCAGACCAACCTGCTGGCGCTCAACGCCGGCGTGGAGGCAGCTCGCGCCGGCGACGCAGGCCGCGGCTTCGCGGTGGTGGCCTCCGAGGTTCGAGCACTGGCCCAGCGCTCCGCGGATGCCGCCAAGGAGATCAAGGGCCTGATCTCCGCCTCCACCGCGCAGGTCGGCGAGGGCGTCAAGCTGGTGGCCGAGACCGGCCAGTCGCTGGAGCGCATCATGGTCAAGGTGACGGAGATCAACACGGTTGTCTCCGAAATCGCGGCAGGTGCACAGGAACAGGCGACGGGCCTGCAGCAGGTCAACACGGCCGTCAACGAGATGGACAAGATGACCCAGCAGAACGCGGCAATGGCCGAGGAGGCCACCGCAGCCGGCCGCTCGCTGACACAGCAGGCCGAACAGCTGACCAGCCTGGTTGGGCAGTTCCGGCTCGGCGACGTCGCCCAGTCGGGGCCGCGGCGGGTTGCTGCCAAGGCCGAGCCGGTGCGCTCACCCGCAGCCCAGGCCGCCCACAAGGCCGAGCACGCGCCCAAGCGCCAGCTCAAGACTCCGGCCGGCCGCAACGGCGCAGCCGTGCGCAAGCCCGAAACAGCCGAGCGCGAAGAGGGCTGGCAGGATTTCTGAGTAGTGCTCGACAAGCGTTGAGGTTCAGAGGGAGCGCCGAGGCCGCAAACAAGTGGCTCTCCGGCTCCGTGCAGCGGGATACGCACCAATGACTGACATTGCCGAAACCGAAGGCGTCAAGATGCATGAACTCATCGCCTTCCGCATGGGAGACCAGGAGTTCTGCGTCGACGTCATGTCCATCCGTGAGATCCGTGGCTGGACGGCGGCAACTCCCCTGCCGCAATCGCCCGACTTTGGGCGCGGCGTCATCAACCTGCGCGGCACCGTGCTGCCGATCGTCGATCTTGCTGCACGGCTCGGCTTCGCACCGGCCGAACCCACCGCGCGTCACGCCATCATCGTCACGCAGATCGCCGACCAAGTGGTCGGGCTGCTGGTGGAAGGCGTCTCAGACATCTTCACAGTCAGCGAAGAGAAGATCCAGCCGACGCCCGACGTTGCCTCCGAAGCAGCCAAACGCTTCGTGCGCGGCGTCATCCCCATGGACAACCGCCTCATCAGCGTCGTCGCCATCGACTCCATCCTGCCCGCCCTCGAGAAGGTGGCGGCATAGGCTGGGAATCTGAGACCGTCGAGCGTTGTGCCGCTGGACGCGGTCCACGCGGGCGTTGTCTGGCACTAGCCATCCGCTCTCTGCGCTGCAGCGATTTCGGCTGTTTTCTGATGGGCTTCCGACGTTGCTGTCAGCGTTGCAGCAGGCGAACTTTGGCTCGAAAAATCAGCCGGCCGAGGGCCTGGCAGACCACGCGCAATGGAGGCTCAGCCGCGCCCGAGGGCAAGCTGTTAGGTGCATGGGTCCCGGCCGAGTCCTGCTCGCACGCTGCGCATGCGAGCAGCGCCGGGATGACGGCGGCGAGCGGGTGCCGCGCAAAGCTGATCGCGAAAGTTCCTGCAACGGTAGTGCAATGGTGTCAGACCCGGAGGGTCTGACACCGCTCAATTCGCCCCTTCGAGCAGGCGGCGGGCGATGACCTGGGCCTGGATCTCGGCGGCGCCCTCGAAGATGTTGAGGATGCGGGCGTCGCACAGCACGCGGCTCACGGGATACTCCAGCGCGAAGCCGTTGCCGCCGTGGATCTGCAGCGCGTTGTCGGCGTTGGCCCAGGCGATGCGGGCGGCGAGCAGCTTGGCCATGCCGGCCTCCAGGTCGCAGCGGCGGCCCTGGTCCTTCTCGCGCGCGGCGAAGTAGGTGAGCTGGCGCGCGATCATGGTCTCCACCGCCATCATCACGATCTTGTTGGCGACGCGCGGGAAGGCATAGATCGGCTTGCCGAACTGGTTGCGCTCCAGCGCGTACTTGAGGGCGAGATCCATGGCCGACTGGGCGACGCCGATGGCGCGCGCCGCCGTCTGGATGCGGGCCGCCTCGAAGGTGGTCATCAGTTGCTTGAAGCCCTGGCCCTCGACGCCGCCCAGCAGCTGCGCGGCCGGCACCTCGAAGCCGTCGAAGGAGATGTCGAACTCCTTCATGCCGCGATAGCCCAGCACCTCGATCTCGCCGCCGGTCATGCCCTTGGCGGGGAACGGCTCGGCGTCGCTGCCGCGCGGCTTCTCGGCCAGCAGCATGGAGAGGCCCTTGTAGCCCTTCTCGTCGGGATTGGTGCGCACCAGCAGGGTCATGAGATCGGCGCGCACGGGGTGCGTGATCCAGGTCTTCTGGCCGGTGACCTTGTAGACGTCGCCCTCGCGCACGGCGCGCGTCTTGAGCGAGGCGAGGTCGGAGCCGGTGTTGGGCTCGGTGAACACGGCGGTGGGGAGAATCTCGCCCGAGCCGATCCGGCGCAGGTATTTCTGCTTCTGCTCCTCCGTGCCGTTGCTCAGGATCAGCTCGCAGGCGATCTCGGAGCGGGTGCCGAGCGAGCCGACGCCGATGTAGCCGCGCGACAGCTCCTCGGAGACCAGGCACATGGCCTCCTTGCCGAGGCCGAGCCCGCCGAACTCCTCCGGCAGGGTCAGGCCGAACACGCCGAGCTCGCCGAGCTTGGCGATGGTCTCGTAAGGGATGTACTCGTTGGCGAGGTGCCACTCGTGCGCGTAGGGCAGCACCTCGCTTTGCGCGAAGCGGCGCATCTGCTCGCGCATCTCGCTAAGCGTCTCGTCGAGGCCGGTATCGCCGAAGGTGGTGACGGCCGGCTGCGCGGCGATCAGCTCGGCCAGGCGGCGCTTGGTGGCATCGCTGGTGCCCTCGGCGACGAGGTCCGCGACCGCGTCCTCGAAGCGGCGCAGCTCGGGCCGCGCCACGCCCAGCACGGTGACGCGCACCGTCTCGCCCTGGCTCATGGGGATCCCGCCCGCGATCTGCGCCAGGTACTCGCCGTAGCCGGCACTGAGCAGCAGCCGCTCCATTTCGCCGAAGCGGCCCTCGCCCTCGAGCCGGCGCGCCCAGCCCAGCATCTGGCGCAGCGATTCCACGTACGTTGCGAGCCAGGCGAGGCCGTGCGCGGTGGCCTGGGCGGCGTCGAGGCCACCGGCGGCCTCCACATGGGCGCGCGCAGCCGACCTGGCGTGGTGGAGCAGGCGTTCGGCCGCGGCGGCGGCATCCGCATACTGGTCGAAGGCGGCCGCCGCGGTGGCCGGGGCGCCGGGTCGCGCGCTCGCCTGTGTCATGGGATCGACGTCATGGGGATCGACCTTCCTGCGGCCGGCTGAACCAGCCCTGCAACAACTTCGCTGCACTGCACAATAACGCCAATCTCGGCTCGTGCAAATGTGCCCGTGGCTCGGCGCGGCTGTTCGTTGCAACAGCAGGCCAGCCACCTCCTGCGTCAGCCCTGTTGGCCGACGCGGACGACAAAACTCACCGTCGCCTCGTCGTCCGCCGGCGCCTTTCCCCCGCTGCTCTGCCGCCGCCGCTCTTCCTCCAGGCGCCGCGCGCGCTCGGCAGCGTCGGTCTTCACATAGAGGGAGGCCGCAACGGTCGGGATGCGCGAGAGCTGAGAAGGCCGCACGATGGCAGCCGCGCCGTGCGCGGGAGCGGCGGAGGCTTGCCCGTGAGGCGACGCCGCCAAAGGCGGCTGCGCTTGCGACGGTCGTGAGCCCTTCCCAGCAGCGAGGCCATCATCCTGAACAATGTGCGGCGACTGCTCTGCCGTTTCGAGCGCGGACGTGTCCCTGCGGATCGCGTCCAGGATGTCGGCCAGATCGATGTCACGCCTGCGCTCGCCGCGGCCGGTGGCGCCGGACTCCGCGGCGAACGCCCGCGAATGCGCGTTGCCGCGCAAGGCTGCCTCGAGCTCGGCCCCGGACACCTCGAGGCCGGCAGGCCCCTCGCTTGTTTCCCTTGTCTCCACTTCCCAAGATACCCACCGTTGCGGGGCGCAGCATAGCATTGCGGCCAGGAAGCGGGAGGGCGGGTCCGCAAGCTTCGTCAACCGGCCCGATACGCGGCGCAAAAACCTGCGTTTCGGGTCCCGCAATTGCGCATTGCCGCACCGCGCCGGCCCGCGCTCGACGGCCCCCGGCCGGGTGGGTATGTTCCGCCCATCATCGACAGGTTCGTTGCTGGGCGACGCCCGGCGCTGCAAGCCATTGGAGCGGCTCATGGTCGTACGGCAGAGCAGGACCGTCGTGAGCGCCTTCTATGCGCTCTATGCCGACAGCGGCTTTGCCATGGCCGGCGCGGTAGCCTTCTCGTTCGTGCTGTCGCTGTTCCCATTCTGCATCTTCCTGGGCGCCGTGGCAGGCCTGTTCGGCGGCGAGGCGCTGGCCAAGCAGGGCATCGAGCGCCTGTTCGAGATCGCGCCGGCCCCGGTGGCGGAGGCGCTGGCGCCCGAAGTGATGGCCGTCATGGGCCGCAGCCGCTTCGACGTGCTCACGTACGGCGCGCTGATCTCGCTGTTCTTCGCCACCAGCGCCATCGAGAGCTTGCGTACCGCGCTCAACGTCGCCTATCGCCAGAAGGAGAAGAGCCCCTACCTGGTGAGCCTTCTCAAGAGCACGCTGTTCGTCATCCTGAGCGCCGTGGGCGTGCTGGTGCTCACGTGGGGCGTGGTGGTGGGGCCGGAGATGGCCGCGCGCATCAAGCCCGACTGGCTGCTGTGGCTGGCCGACGAGGGCTGGCTCGCACTGATCGTGCGCTTTGCCATCGTCATAGGGGCGATAGGCGTGCAGCTGCTCGCCTATCATCTGTGGCTTGCCGCGGGGCGCCGCAGCCTCGCCGACGTTTGGCCCGGCGTGCTGTTGAGCATCGTGCTCTGGATTGTTGCCGCGCGCCTGTTCAGCTCGTGGCTCACGTTTACCGACTACTCGCGCTTCTACGCCGGCCTCACCTCGATCATGAGCGCGCTGGTGTTCTTCCAGGTGTCGGCGATCGTGGTGATCCTGGGCGCCGAGCTCAACCGCGGCCTGATGGAGATCAAGGACGGCCGCGTCGGGGGCAATGGGGCGTGAAGACGCTTATCCGTTACGCCTTCAATTCCTGCCGTCGTCGGTGCGGCGCAGTGGTACGGGCAAATGTGCCGGGACCGGAGTTGGGAACATCGCGTGACGGAGGCGAGTGACGATTGGTGTCGAGGGCTTGAGCGGACAGCGCTACGGCAACATTGTTGAGAGCTCGGTCGCAGTGCTTTTGAGGCGCGGCAAGACCGTGCCGAGCAAATGGCGATCGCTGGCACGCTCCGAGCCGGTGCTTGCGTTCAGTGCCGCCACGACGATGCCGGCGCGGTTCGAAGACAGGCACGGCAACGCTGACCAAACCGTCCTCGATCTCTTCGCGATTGATGCTGTGCCCGTCATGCTTGGCTGCGTCAATCAGCCTTTGGATTTAACCTTGTTGACGACCGTCCGGCGCGTCAGCCGAGTGATTTTGGTGCGCGAGATCAGCCGGCGAACGTCATCGATGGACTGGTGCGCGAGGAGAACGCGTCCCGACGCGGATGTGAATGCCGGGAGCCGCATACCGGTGGTCACCACGTAGGACAAGCGCCGCCCAGGGACGTCCGAACGGGCAATGAAGACGGTCTCGCTTTGATCCAGCACCGACACGGACACAGTTTCTTCAATCGACCCGCGCGAGCTCGTCCAGAAACGGTTGCAACGATATCCCGAGGCCGGCGGACGACAGGAACGAGTATGCGAGACGCAGCACGCGGGTCGAGAGCTCGAAGCGCTTCTGATGCACGTTGGCGAAGCCGAGCTCTACCAGAGCTGAGCAGGAGGCGCCGCACCACGGCCCGGTCATGGCCGGTGCGAGCAGCGACGTCCGCGACCGTCATCGATCGGTTGTCGGGCCCGAACGCCTCGATCACGCTCAAGCCTCGGGCGAAAGCAGTGACGAATTTCCGGCTGTCCCTGGGGGGAAGGTTTCACTTTCGGCATGCGCGATCTCAAGTCTCTGTCGAGCCCGAAGTACTCAATCTGCAACGGCATCGCGCTTCGGCCATGGCGCGCCCCGTCTGAATGCTCAGGCCACAGGCCAGGCCTCCTGCAGGAGCGGCGCGATCTCCGGCGAGGTCAACGACATCGGCGACGTGAGCGCCTTTCTTCAGTAGGCGAGGATCAAACGGAAGGGCAATCCAAGGGAGCCATCCCGAGCGGAGTCGCATTGATTGCGATGTCCGCCAACGGGAGCGCGGCCGTTGCATCGAGCGAGAGCCTGCTCGACCCGCTCCAATTCGCTCCGCAACCCTCCCCAGCGACTGTCGTCGGTCGGCATTGGGTTCATGCATCGCGATCGCCTTAGCTCCTGCGCAGAAAAGCGCCAACAGAAGCGCGCGCCCAACACCGCCGCCGCCGAAGATCACAACTGAAGCGCCGCCGACGCTGCGCCCGGTGGCGGCGAGCGCAGCAAGAAATCCATCCCCATCGACCATATCGCCCTCGAGCGAGGCGTCGGCGACCCGCCGGACCATGTTCACCGCGCCGAGAAGCTCGGCCCTCTCCGACAGGCAGGTCGGCCATCGCAGCAGCAGCGATCCTGTGCGGCACCGTGATGATCGCGCCGCAACAATTGCGCCATACCCTCAGAGCGGCGAGTGCTGCGGCCAGGTCCTGCGGCTCGACCTCCATCGGCACCAGCACCGCGTCGCACCCTCGTCGTGCCAGCTCAGCGTTGACAGCACTCGGCGATCGCACCTGCGCGATTGGATGACCGATAATCAGGGCGACCCGAGCTCTTTCCGGTAGGAAGCCAGTGGTCGTCGGTGTGCATCCGGCATGCGCTCAACCCTCGTGCGCTGTACGCACAAAACAAGCATAATACTGGCATCCCCTTTTCGGAGCCATCTCCGGGCCCGGGGCGCTAGTCATAATCCGTCGAACGGAGGAGTTCTTGAATGCCCGGCTTTCGACGTGTCACATCCTCGAGTGTCCTGTTGCTTTGGCTGAATTTGGCCTTCGCTGGAGTTGCCTTTGGGCAAAGCGTTGAATCGCCGACAACTGATCACCTTGCATGTCGGATTTCCTGCGGGAGGACCCGCGGACACCGCGGCTCGCCTGATTGGCGAAAGGCTTGGCAAAAGCACGGATTCCAATTTCGTGGTCCTCAACAGACCCGGTGCCGGCGGCACGCTTGCGGCGGGCGGTGTCGCGCAGACGGAGCCGGACGGGGCAATCTGCTGCTTGTTTCAGAGTGGCCACGCCGGTGCCGCAGCCCTCTACCCGAACCTCAAGTTCGACACCATCCGGTCGTTCACACCGATTGTATCGGTGGCGCAATCGCCCGTGATCGTCCTCGTGTCCAAGGCATCACTGCATAAGTCGTTGGCAGAGCTTGTCCGGCGCAGCCAAGACCAACCCTGGAGCACTGAAATATGGGACGAGCGGCGGGGCGACACTCCCCAGCGCTGACGGCCGCGCTTCTGCGAAAACAAGTCGGGTACGATGCTTTGGCGGTGGCGTATCGTGGTTCCGGGCCGGCAAATATCGATCTGCTCGCGGGCGTCCTCGACTTCAAATACGACACGGTGTCGGGAGCTGTCGGTATACTCGCTTCAGGCGATGCACAAGGGCCTTGCCGTTACGAGCAAGAACCGGATTGCCGCGGCGCCCGACGTACCCACTGTCGGCGAAAGCCATCAATATCGACTTCGACGTGACCGGTTGGTTTGGCCGTGCTTGGGCCTGCCCGAATGCCGGAAGGGTTGGTCGTGCGTCTCAACAGCGAAGTCCAATGCCGCCCTGAGGGACGCAAGTTTCAGAGCCAAGCTGGCGATGCTCGGCATGGAATCGGATGGGCGGTACGCCGGCGGAATTCAAACACTGCTCATACGGGGAAACAGAACGATGGGGTTCAGTGATCCGTGAGCTTGGATTCAAGCCCTCAATAGTCCACCCGACAGCGTCGGAGGCGCTGCCAATCCGGGCGAGCCATGAAGGAGGCCCGCTTGGAACGAAGCCCTCCGTCTGCCTCGCGTCAGGGACGGCGACACCTTCGACGTCGTGGTCGCCGGGGGGCGGAGCGTCCGGCTTGATCGCCGGCGTTGCTGCGGCGCGGCTCGGTGCGCGCGCGCTTCTGATCGAGGCGTCGGGGGGCTTTTCGGGGGCGCCGCGACGCGCAACATGGTTGCGCGTGGCTCGGGTTCTACAACGGCGAGGAGTGCGCCGTCGGCGGGCTGCCCTTGGAGTTCGCCGACCGCGTCATCGCGCGCGGTGGATCGGTGGGCTTCGAGCCCTACGTCCTGGCCGAAGCGACGGCACATCCCCTGCCGCTGCGGCGCTTTGCCTTCAACCCGGAGATCGTGAAGATCGTCGCCGATGAGCTCGTAGTCGACAGCGGTGCGGCCGCGCTTCTCCACAGCCGTGTGGTTTCTGCTCGAGAAGCGGGCAGACTCGCATCATATCGGTGGGGAATTGAGACCGAAGGCGGGCGCCTGACAATCGCCGGCCGATGTTTCATCGATGCGAGCGGGCGAAGCGCGGTGCTGACACGCCATGCCCGGTGCTCCTTGTGTTGGGGTTCCCGCCAGGCGAACACCGCATGGGAATGAGCCAAGTGTTCCGCCTTTCGGGTGTGGATATCGCTGCTTTCCGGGCAGTGTCTCGAGCCGACAAGCGCGCGGTCGCATTGGAGGGCATCGCCTCGGGCGACCTCTTCTGGGACGTCCTCTCGGTGGCGCCTGCTCGGTTCCTCGGACGCGATCTGCCTGATCAGCCACCTCGACGGTTTCGACAGCCTCGATCCATCTGACCTCACGCGGCCCGAATTGATCGGTCGCTACCAAGTCGACAGGATCGCCACCTACCTCAAGGCGCGGATGCCCGGTTTTGAGCGCAGCGAGATTGCCGGCATCGCAAGCCACATCGGTGTTCGCGAAAGCGTCTCGTTTGGAAGAAGACTATCAACTCACAGAACACGATGTGGTCACCGCTGCACGCTTTGAGGAATGCAATCGCTCTCGGCCGCGGCCCCGTTTGGATGTCCACGAGGAAGGGGGAGTCGTTCGACTTCTTCATGCCGCCGAAACCGTTCCAAATCCCATTGCGCTGCATGACGACAAGTTCGGTGAGGAATTTGCTCGTTACGGGGCGTGCGATTTCCGCGACGCGGGCAGCGAACGGCGCAATCCGGCACCAGGCAACAGCCATGGCGTTGGGCAGCCCGCGGGACATGCCGCGGTGGCGGCCGTTCAGCAGGACGGAGGTTGCATTCAGCGGAACGCCACCGCCGTTCAGGCAAGTCTGCGCGCCTCAGGCAGCAATTTCGAGCCGGGCCAGACGAGCGCGCCGGTGGCTGCCGCCGAGTGACGAGCTATGTGCGCAGTCTGGTCTCGAGAAACGCTGCCGTCGAAGTGCGCAACGCCGCCAATCAGCCGAACCGCTTGCGGCTTTCCTCGATGGCGTCCTCGAAGGTGCGCAGGCCGGTGGTGGGCGCGCTCACCAGCACGGCCATGTTGCCGGGCTTGTGCTCGTTCTTCCACATGCGCGTGTGGGCCTTGGGGATCTGCGCCCAGGGGAAGACCTCGGACATGGCGGGATCGATGCGCCGCTCCACCACCAGCTTGTTGGCCTGGGCGGCCTGCAGCAGGTTGGCGAAGTGCGAGCCCTGCACGCGCTTCTGGTGCATCCACAGATAGCGCGCGTCCATGGTGAGGTTGTAGCCGGTGGTGCCGGCGCAGATCACCACCATGCCGCCGCGCTTCACCACGAACACCGACACCGGGAAGGTCGCCGCGCCCGGGTGCTCGAACACGAAGTCGACGTTGTTGCCCTTGCCGGTGATCTCCCAGATGGCGGCGCCGAACTTGCGCACCTCCTTGAACCAGGCGTCGTACTCGGGCGTGCCGACCTTCGGCAGCTCGCCCCAGCAGTTGAACTTCTTGCGGTTGATGACGCCGCGCGCGCCGAGCTGCATGACGAAGTCGCGCTTGTCGTCCTCGGACACCACGCCGATGGCGTTGGCGCCCGAGGTGGCGATCAGCTGCACGGCCATGGAGCCGAGGCCACCCGAGGCGCCCCACACCAGGATGTTGTGGCCCGGGCGGATGACGTGCGGGCGGTGGCCGAACAGCATGCGGTAGGCGGTGGCGAGCACCAGCGTGTAGGAGGCGCTCTCCTCCCAGGTGAGGTGCTTGGGCCGCTCCAGCAGCTGGCGGTCCTGCACGCGGCAGAACTGCGCGAACGAGCCGTCCGGCGTCTCGTAGCCCCAGATGCGCTGGGACGGGAGAACATCGGGTCGCCGCCGTTGCACTCCTCGTCGTCGCCGTCGTCCTGGTTGCAGTGGATGACGACCTCGTCGCCGACCTTCCAGCGCTTCACCTTGGAGCCGACGGCGTAGATGATGCCCGACGCATCGGAGCCGGCGATGTGATAGGGGTTCTTGTGCACGTGCTTGATGGGCGAGATCGGCACGCCGAGCGACGCCCACACGCCGTTGTAGTTGACGCCCGCCGCCATCACGAGGACGAGCACGTCGTGGCTGTCGAGCTCCCAGGTGGGCAGCACCTCCATCTGCATGGCCTCGTCGGGAGGGCCGTGGCGCTCGGCGCGGATCGACCACGCGTACATCTTGGAGGGGACGTGGCCGAGCGGCGGGATCTCGCCGATCTCGTACAGATCCTTGTACTGCGCAGCGGAGATTGCCGGTGCGGCGACACCGGCCGCCATGGGCACCACGTTGCTGGCGTCCGGCGATGAGATCGAGCCCTGAGACCGCTGGTCCGCGCGCGCTGCCATACTAGTCGCCTCCCGGGCTCGCATGCCCCATCGGCGGTCAAGGTCGGACACTTCCCCGCGCTGCACAAGTAAATTTTGCATTGCACCTTAGGCGGCCCTTAAGGCGATCTTAGTGGCTGTCGGCTAGCGTGCCCGCGCCGATACCGGCAATCGAGTGTCGGCAGCACCGCGGAGCGATGCGCCATGGACGAGATCCTCAAGCACATCGGCAACATGTACGCCATGGACCGCGCCACCCTGGGCGTGATCTGCGCGCTGTGCGCTGTCGCCGCGTTTACCATTAAGGACTACTTGGCCAACCCGCTCATGGCCCTGTTCGTGTTTCCTGTCCTTCTCGTTTTCTCGGTCATTGCCAAGTACTTGTTCATCCTGGGCGAAGTGTACTCGTTCAGGAAGCTCGACCAGTGGATGATGTGGACCGTTTCGGCGGCAATCGTCGGCAACGTGGTCGGCATCGCCCTGGTGGCTTTGATCGGTCGGATCGCCGAAGCCCTGCGCCCGAACCCGCTGCTGGCGCGCCAGGCGGGCGACCGCACCACGGCGGCCCGCTAGCGAGGGGCCTTGCGCGGGGCTTGGCCTGAGGTACGCTGGCGCCATCTCGCGCCTGCGAAAGGATGCCTGCCATGACCCGCCGCGTCCGCCACAGTGACACGCCGGCGGCTGGCCCCGAGCGGGACAAGCCCTGGCTGATCCGGACCTACTCGGGGCACTCGACCGCTGCCAAGTCGAACGAGCTCTATCGAAAGAACCTCGCCAAGGGGCAGACGGGCCTCTCCATCGCCTTCGATCTGCCGACCCAGACCGGCTACGATCCCGACCACGAGATCGCGCGCGGCGAGGTGGGCAAGGTGGGCGTGCCGGTCTCGCATATCGGCGACATGCGCACCCTGCTCGAGGGCATCCCGCTCGAGCAGATGAACACCTCCATGACCATCAACGCCACGGCGGCATGGCTGCTGTCGCTCTATGTGGCGGTGGCCGACGAGCAGGGCGCGGCGCGCGCCAAGCTCACGGGCACCACCCAGAACGACATCATCAAGGAGTACCTCTCGCGCGGCACCTACGTGTTCCCGCCCGAGCCGTCGCTCAGGCTGATCAAGGACACCATCCTGTTCTCGTGCGCGGAGGCGCCGAAGTGGAACCCGACCAACATCTGCTCCTATCACCTGCAGGAGGCGGGCGCGACGCCGGTGCAGGAGCTGGCGTTCGCGCTGGCCACCGCGCAAGCCGTGCTCGATGCGGTGCAGGCTTCGGGCGAGGTGGCGCCGGAGGACTTCGGCCCCGTGGTGGGGCGCATCTCGTTCTTCGTCAATGCGGGACTGCGCTTCGTCACCGAGATCTGCAAGATGCGCGCCTTCGGCGAGCTGTGGGACGAGATCACGCGCGAGCGCTACGGCGTGAGCGATGCCAAGCATCGGCTGTTCCGCTATGGCGTGCAGGTGAACTCGCTGGGGCTGACCGAGCAGCAGGCGGAGAACAACGTCTACCGCATCCTGCTCGAGATGCTGGCGGTGACGCTGTCGAAGGATGCGCGCGCGCGTGCCGTGCAGCTGCCCGCCTGGAACGAGGCGCTGGGCCTGCCGCGCCCCTGGGACCAGCAGTGGTCGATCCGCATGCAGCAGGTCCTGGCCTACGAGACCGACCTGCTGGAATACCCCGACATCTTCGAGGGCTCGACGGCCATTCGCGCCAAGGTCGACGAGCTGAAGGCGGCCGCCAAGGGGGAGCTTGCACGCATCGACGCCATGGGCGGCGCCGTTGCCGCCATCGACTACTTGAAGAGCGCGCTGGTCGAGAGCAACACCGTGCGGCTGCGCCGGATCGAGGCCGGCGAGCAGATCGTGGTGGGGGTCAATCGCTGGACCGACACCGAGCCATCGCCGCTGTCGACCGGCGACGGCGCCATCCAGGTGGTCGATCCGGCGATCGAGAAGGAGCAGGTCGAGCGGCTCGTGGCCTGGCGCGCCGCGCGCGATGCCAAGGCGGTGAAGCAGGCGCTGGCCGAGCTGGAGCGCGCGGCGAAAGAAGGCCGCAACGTCATGGAGCCCTCGATTGCCTGCGCCAAGGCCGGAATAACCACCGGCGAATGGGGTGCGGCGCTGCGCGCCGTGTTCGGCGAGTATCGTGCGCCGACGGGCGTCTCGCGCGCGATCGCCATGTCGGCCGACGGCGACATCGAGGAGGTGCGCGCCGAGGTCGAGCGGGTGTCGTCGCGGCTCGGCCGGCGCATCAAGCTGCTGGTCGGCAAGCCGGGCCTCGACGGCCACTCCAACGGCGCCGAGCAGATCGCCGTGCGTGCGCGCGACTGCGGCATGGAGGTGGTCTACGAGGGCATCCGCCTCACCCCGGCGCAGATCGTGCGCGCGGCGGGCGACGAGGCCGTGCACGTGGTGGGCCTGTCGATCCTCTCGGGCAGCCACGTGCCGCTGGTGATGGACGTGGTGGAGCGCATGCGCCAGGACGGCCTCGACGACGTGCCGCTGGTGGTGGGCGGCATCATCCCGCCGGCCGATGCCGCCAGCTCAAGGGCCTCGGCGTGGCCGCGGTCTATACGCCCAAGGATTTCCAGCTCAACGCCATCATGCGCGACATCGTGCGGCTGGTGGACGGCGTGGCGACGGCGGCTTGAATGAGGCATCAGCCGAAGAGCGCTGCCCTGCTTCGCTATTCATCGCGCCGTCGCGGTCGAGGATTAGACTGCTGCCTCGCGATCGAGTATCTTGATCCATAGATTTAGCATACGTGTTGGGCTCGCGGGGGAAGAGCCAATGTCCGATAATGGGCCAGTGTCCAGTACTGAGATTGGACAGGCAGAGTTGGTTCTCGGCGTCTACGGGAGTATCCGCAGCTACATCGAGCATGAGGACAAGCTGATCAATGATCGCATCAGCCGTACTCTGCTCGTACATGGATTTCTCCTAGCAAGTGGCGTTCTTCTCGTTCAGTCACGTGTCGAGGCCGCAGCAAAGTGCCTTGGGCGGGACAAAGGCTGCTGGACCCAGGCGACGGCAGCCGCGGAAACCCACCTATTGGGTCCTCAACAACTCCCCATTGCGCTGTTGCTGGTTGATGTATTGCTACCTCTGATCGCCATAATCGGAGTCGTGACGACGCTCGCAGCCCTTCGAGGAGTTAAGGCAGCACACCTAGCGGGGGATTTTGTGCGTTCCCACTGGGAGAAGTTTGCAGCGGCGCACAAAAGCATGGTCGATCGTCTGCGCTGCCAATAGCCACCGTTGGCAATACAACGACCGCTGACGGGCAAGTCCAGGTCAGGGCCGAACGCAAAAACCACGCCTAAGTCGAGTTCAACGGCTCCTACCAAGAAGGGATCGGGGCAGGTACTAAACAGACAACTCTCTCAAAGAAGGAAAAAGACCGTAGAGACGCTATATCAAGGAACTGGTAGGCAAATGGACCGTGATGCAGAGTAGTGGACGATCGGCGAGGTAGAACCTGCGCTCGAGCAACGCCAAATCTTAGAAGATCTGATGGCGGACGATCAAAGCACCGTCCACGCCGAAGCGCATGATGAAATTTGCTGCCGACGATTTGGCGCGTGCTCAGCAGCATATTCCGGCAGCGTCCCAATACAATAACGTAGCCACCCTCTTCGATCAGCGCACTCGCCGAGCGGATGTCAACAGGGTCAGAATTCAAACTGAGACACGACCAGCATATCTCACGGCCAACAGGATCATGGAAAGCCCCGCCTTCCACACAATATCCGGTCGCGCGCGGTTATGTTTGGACCGCTGTACGGTCAAGCAGTGATTGCGTAGGCGATGGCTGGGAACGCTTGATCGTCGAGTTGGCCAGATCGTGACGGCGCCTCGCCTGCGCTAATTTCAGTTGAAGCCGACAGACAGTCGTCGGCTCGACGCACGGCGTGCGCAAGCCTCTCCCCTTTGACTACCGCTTGAGCTGATGCGAACCAACGGCATAAGATCGTGCGCATCGGCAACTGCCCTACCCGCCAGGCCGATCCCGTCAAGCTCGTCGCCGCGTACTCGAGCCCGCTCGCCGGCTGATCCGATCCTCTTTCAGAACATTTGACCGAGTACCCCGATCGGGAGACGCGGCGCCGTTACGCGGGCGTTAATTGGTAGCTCTCGCATTGTTGCAACTTGGATGGAGATAGAGTCGATGGTGCGCGCCAGTCCCACAAACCCCCGCATTCAAGGCTCCACGTACTATTCGTCGCAGCGGCTGCGCTGGCGATTGCCGTCGTTGCGCAGCGCCCCGACCGCTGAAGGAAAGTCCAGATCAGGGGCTTGAGCGCAATTGCCTTCCGCGACGGTGTAACAGTCGAGTTCAGCTGCTTCGACGGCAAATAATGGCAGCCATCTAATGTCGTTCACAGCAAGGCATCTTCTTCGACCAAGAAGCCGACCACGAAGCCTATCATGCAGGATGCGAGAAAGAGGCGCGACGAGAGGCATAGAGATAGTTTTCGACATTGATACGTCACCGCATTTCAAACTGGGACACTGACCGTTCCGTGCGCGTGTTCACCCGTGCGGCTCACGCCGCCGTATCGCTCGCGGCGTGTTGCTCGCCGATGGCTGCCAGAGCGCCGCGAACGCCTCAGCCTCCGCCTTGTCGGAGGTCACCACCTCGACATCGGCCTTGGCGTAGAGGGCGGCGCGGCTTTCCAGGATGCTCTTGAGATCGTCCATGGCCTGCGGGCCCTCGGCCATGGGCCGCAAGTCGCCCTGCGCCAGCACGCGGCCCATGTGCTCGTCGGGCTTGGCGCTGAGCCAGACGACGAAGCAGGACGACAGCAGGAGGTCGTAGGTGGCGGGCTCGGTCACCAGGCTGCCGCCGGCGGCGATCACCGCGCGATCGAACCGCTCGATGACGGTCTCCAGGCATTGGCGCTCGAGCCGCCGGTACACGGCCTGGCCGTGCGAGGCGAAGATCTCGGATAGCTCCATGCCGCTGGCTCGCTCGACCTCGCGGTCGAGCTCGACGAACGGCACCGACAGCGCCTGGGCGGCCAGCTGGCCGAGGCTGGTCTTGCCGGCGCCGCGCAGGCCGACCAGCGCGATGCGCCCCTTGGCGGAGGCGCCGGGCCTGCCGAACCGCTGGGCGAGCAAACGCCGGGCTTCGGACAGCTCCGCCGGCGTCAGCCGCTCGAGCTGGTGCAGGATGAGTGTGAGGTCGATCGGGCGCTCGGGGTGATCGGCGATCAGCTCGGTGGCCTCCAGTCCCAGCGCATCGGCGATCTGGCGCAGCACCAGGAGGGAGGCGTTGCCGGCGCCGCGCTCCAGCTCGGCAAGGTAGCGCTCGGAGACGCCGGAGGCCTTGGAGAGGATCTTGCGGGACATGCCGCGCCGGGCGCGGCCCAGCCGTACACGCTCGCCGACCCGCTTCAGATAGGCCTCGTCGGCGGGGGCGTTGCCCCGCCGCTGCTCCGCAACCGTGTCGACAGGAACCGCCATGCCATCCCTGGGCGAATACCGCACAAGCTGCACCATACTACATTGGTCGCGTGCAAAACGGCAAAGGCAACGGCTTCTCTCAGATCAGACTTGCAGTATGATGCAGCTCGCTGTGCTTGTGGCCCGTCACACTGCCGGCATGAGCCAATAGAGAATACCAACCGCGCAAAAGCGGCCAAGCAGGGAGGACGCATGGAATACCCGCGTATCTACAACGCGGCGACCGACATGGTCGACCGCAACGTGGCCCAGGGCCGCGCGGCCAAGACGGCCTTCATCGACCCGGTGGATACGCTGACATACGGCGAGCTTGCTGCACGCACTGGCCGCATGGCCAATCTGCTCGGCACCTACGGCGTGCCGCGCGAGTTGCGCGTGGCGCTGCTGCTGCTCGATACGGTGGATTTCCCGGTCGCCTTCTGGGGGGCCATCAAGGCCGGCGTGGTGCCGGTGTGTCTCAACACGCTGCTGACGGCGGAGCAGTACGCCTACATCCTGGGCGATGCCCGCGCGAGGGCGCTGTTCGTTTCCGCGCCGCTGCTGCAGGTGGTGCAGCCTATCCTGGGCCAGCTGCCGTTCCTCAAGCACGTGTTCGTCTCGGGCGGCGAGCCGCCGGCGTTCGCGCTTTCGTTCCGGGGAGAGCTCGGCTTCCAGCAGGCCGAATTTGAAATTGCCGACACTTGCGCCGACGAAACGGCGTTCTGGCTCTACTCGTCGGGCTCGACCGGCATGCCCAAGGGCGTGCGCCACGTGCATTCGAGCCCGATGGAGACGGCGCGGCTCACGGGGCAGGCCTGCCTCGGCATGCGCGAGGACGACGTGATCTACTCGGCCGCCAAGCTGTTCTTCGCCTACGGTCTCGGCAACGCCATGTCGTTCCCGATGTCGGTCGGCGCCTCGGCCGTGCTGTTTCCCGAGCGGCCGACGCCGGAGGCGGTCTTCCGCACGCTCAAGACCTACCAGCCGACCATGTTCTTCGGCGCGCCGACGCTCTATGCGGCGATGCTTGCCTACCCGCAGGGCACGCCGGAAAACAGCTCGCAGCGCCTGCGGCATGTGCGTCTCGGCGGGCGAGGCGCTGCCGGCGGACATCGGCAAGGCATTCCGCGCCAAGTTCGGCGTCGAGGTGCTGGACGGCGTCGGCTCCACCGAGATGCTGCACCAGTACGTGTGCAACAGTCCCGGCAGCGTGAAGTACGGCACCTCGGGCAAGCCGGTGCCGGGCTACGACATTCGCCTGGTCGACGAGCAGGGCGGCGACGTGGCGGACGGCGAGGTCGGCGAGATGCTGGTGCGCGGGCCCAGCGCTGGCGACGGCTACTGGAACCAGCGCGCCAAGAGCCGCTCCACCTTCGAGGGCGCGTGGACGCGCTCGGGCGACAAGTACGTGCGCGACGGCGAGGGCTACTACACCTACCAGGGCCGCACCGACGACATGTTCAAGGTGTCGGGCATCTGGGTGTCGCCGTTCGAGGTGGAGAGCGCGCTGATCGGCCACGAGGCGGTGCTGGAGGCCGCGGTGGTGCCCAAGGAGGACACCGACGGTCTCATCAAGCCCAAGGCGTTCATCGTCTTGAAGCCCGGCAAGACCGCCGCCAACGGCCTGCAGGACGCGCTCAAGGAGCACGTGAAAACGAAGGCCGGCATGTGGAAGTACCCGCGCTGGATCGAGGTGGTGGAGAGCCTGCCCAAGACGGCGACCGGCAAGATCCAGCGCTTCAAGCTGCGGCAGGGCGAATAGCTTCCGACGCGTATCGCCAACGAACATTGTGCCGCACTGCCGCGCCCAGGCAGCTCGGAGGCTCGAGCGTTGCCGTCGAGAGGCGTGCCATCTGCTCCGCACCGATAGTTGCTCAATAACGAGCATAGGAACCCAATCGGACCGGCGTTGGTTGATACTTACCAAGAGCGCGCCGGGAAAGTACGCATTGATTGCAAACACCAGGAGCAAATATGAGCAAGATCACAATGGCGCTGGCCATCATGCTTGGCGTCGGCATTTCGGGTTTGTCCGTTGCCACAGCGCCGGATGGGTCCACGGGCATCTCGGCAAACTTCGCTTCGACCGCGCACGCACAGTGGGATGACCGCAGGTGTAGGCGGCTGCGCCGTGCTTGCGAGTTCAAGCGCGAGCGCGGCGAGACCGGCGAAGGCAACTGCCGCCGCTACCGTCGCGAGTGCGGGCGCTTGTGGCGATAGACCCTATCGCGAGGGGGATGCGCGGAGCTGAGCCGCGCATCCCCTTTGCTTGCGGCTGGCTGAGCAGCTTGCTCAGCGCTCTTCCTCGGGCCCGGAAAGGCGATCGGTGATCTGCTCGAAGGTCAGCTTGAGCTCGATTCTGTCAGCGCGCTGAACGAACATGTCGATCGGGATCGCCACAACATGCGGGCCGATGGCGCCGGGCCGCTCGATCTCGGCAAGCAGCATGGGCTCCTGCTGAGGCTCGCGCACCACGTCCGTGATCCTGCCGATTTCCCGCTGGTCGGCCGTAAAGACCGGCAGGCCCACCAGGGCAGAGGCGCCAAGCGACCGTTCCTGTGCGCCCGCCGCACCCGTCTGCAAGAGCAACTGCACGACCATCGCCATCGCCGCGGCGATGGCTGCGATCGCACGAGGACGCCGGATTAGCATGAGCTGACGCATGGTTTGCACCCCTAGCGTGCCAGCAGGCTGAGTTGAGGCGGCCTAGGCTCGTCGCGAGCCGCCAGCGTCACGCCGGCCACGATCGTCGCGAGAAAGACGGCGGTGAAGCCGGCGGCCGTCAGGAAGAAGGCGAGAGGGCGCATGGAGAACCTCGGCTGGTAACGCACGCACATAGTTTCTGACAGCCAAACGAGGTGCGCGGCATCGGGGTTCCGATCGGAAAACGTCGGGTCTTGTGGGTATCGCGTGGATGGCGATCAGTCGGCGAGCGGAGCTACCTGGGTCACACGCGGCTCAGGAGCACCTCTGACCGCGATACGCCCCTGCGGGTATTGTTCCCGCGGTTTTGAGTAGTTTCCCTACGCACCTTCAGCGGAACCATGCGGCCCCGCATGCGTTTTCAAGTTGTGAGAGCCGTGCGGGAGGAAACCGCGGCGGGCTCGACCACGTTTCTAGCAACAAAAACCAATGGAGTGCGTGATGAACTGGGATCGCGTGGAAGGCAACTGGAAGCAGGTCACCGGCAAGGTGAAGGAGCAGTGGGGCAAGCTGACCGACGACGACATCACCCAGATCAACGGCAACCGCGAGCAGCTGGAAGGCAAGCTTCAGGCCCGCTACGGCTACGCCAAGGACCAGGTGAAGAAGGACGTCGACGACTGGCTGAACCGCATGTAAGCGTCGCCTGACGAACTAATGAGCGCCCCGAGCCCAATTGGGCATCGGGGCGCTTCATTTTGTGTGGCATTTTCGTGCCAGGGCATGGACTTAGCGCATCCTCTCCGCAGTCGAAGCACGCGCAGCCCTTGTGCGCCGGCGCCCCTGCCGCGCAACAATGCCGGCAACCGCAATCGGGGGGTTGCCGCATGTCGCAAACTGTCGCCGCGCGTTCCTCACGCGCATTCAAGGCGCAAGCGCTGCTGGAAACGCGGGCGCGCCGCGAGGAACGCAGACTGGAGATGACGTTCGTGGATGGTGCCGGCCGCCGGCAGACGCTGAGCCTGCCCGCCGCGGTCGCGGCCGATCTGGCGGAGGTGCTGCTGTCGATCTCGGCGGACATGGCCGACGCAACCTACGGCCAGCTCACCAAGATGCCGAAGCAGACCGCCGTCGGCAGCGCCACCCACGAGCGGCTGGTGCTGATCCAGTTCGACGACGACCCGCCCTATGGTCTCGATCTCGACGAGGCGGAGAGTTTGTGGCGCGAGGTTCGCGAGGAAACGGAGAGGGTGTCGCAGCAGAGGCTGCCGCTCAGGCAATAGGCGCAGCGTGAGCTGAGGCTGCGTCCCAATTCCGCCGCCGAGGGCCGCTATGCAGCAGTCCTTACGCCCGCAGTTTCCAAGGCAGCACGCGCCGATGCGCAATTGGATGTCGCAGATCGTCATCGGCATCATCGTCACTGTGATCGGCACGGTGATCGCCAATGCCATCCTCAATTCCGGCAAGCGCGGGGGCCACTACGGCGGGAGCTACTCCGGCCCGTTCCGCTCGGGCCGCTAGCGCGTCAACCGTTGCCCCGACACCCCCACCTGATGCGTCCAGCGGCTTAGCGCGGCTGTCGCATGTGTGGCAAAGGGAGTGCTGCCGCGCTAAACCGCGGACGCATCTTCCTCCCCCCCGTCCGCGGGCGAGGCTGCACAGCCTTCGCCCGCAGGGGGAGGAACCACAAGGAGGAGACGATGGGAGAAGCCAAGCGCTGGAAGCAGCGGCCCGACAATTCGACCTGGGGCGACTACGGGCCCAACGACCAGCTCGGCCGCATGAACGAGCTCAACCCTGAGAAGGTCAAGCAGGGCATCGCCGAGGTGAAGGAGGGCAGGACCTTCTGCCTATCCATGCCGCTCGACTATCCCGGCGGCAACGTGCTGAACCCGCGCCGGCATCCCCCGCAGCTGCGCCCCAGCGTGCGCACCGACAAGCCGAACTGGCTCTACCGCACCGAGTGGGAGAACCCCGGCATGACCGACGTCATCAACGACGACGTCGTCATCATGCACCTGCAGTATTCCACGCAGTGGGACACGCTGGCGCATGTGGGCGCCCTGTTCGATGCCGACGGCGACGGCGTGGCGGAGCCCGTGTTCTACAACGGCTATCGCGGCGGCATCGACCTGGTGGGGCCGAGCGACGCCAAGGGCGCGGGCGCCATTCCCGGGACCATGGTGGAGGCGAAGGGCACCTCGTCGGCCAACGCGCTGGGCGCAGAGAACATGGCGGTGAAGTGCCTGCAGGGGCGCGGCGTGATGATCGACCTGTTCGCGCACTACGGCCGCAAGCGGCATGCGGTGGGCTACGACGACCTGATGCGCATCATGGCGGCGGACGGGATCAAGGTCGAGCCAGGCGACTTCGTGCTGCTGCGCACGGGCTTCGACGAGGTGATCTTGGAGGGCAACAAGACGCCCGACCGGGAGACGCTGGAGACGAGCTGCACGGGCCTCGACGGCGGCGATACGCGGCTGCAGCAGTGGATCACGGAGTCCAAGCTGGTGGCGCTGATCTCCGACAACTACGCGGTGGAGATCCACAACGCGCCGCTGCGGCCCGGCCAGTGCGCGATGCTGCCGCTGCACCAGCACTGCCTGTTCAAGACCGGCGTGAACCTCGGCGAGATCTGGCGGCTGTCGGAGCTGGCCGACTGGCTGCGCGCCAACAACCGCAGCCGCTTCCTCTTGACCGCGCCGCCGCTGCGGCTGCCGGGTGCGGTGGGCTCGCCGGCGACGCCGGTGGCGACGGTGTAGGTTGGGTCAAGCGATAGCGAGGGGAGTGATCGTAGGGCGGAGTAGCCGAAGGCGTATTCCGCCGGTTGGCGGTCGCTCGGCGGATTACGGCTGGCGCCTAATCCGCCCTACAGCCTGCGCGTCGGCGCAGATCCACAGGATTTGGCGGCGGGGATAAGTTTCGCGTTTCATTATGTATGTAGACGGAGGATGACGCGGGCGGCGCCGTGCTTTGGTGATGCTGCCCCGGAGATGGGATGCGCGGTGAATCTGGAGCCGCCTCTCAGCACAGGAGCCGGGGGCGGCAGTCCGAAGCCTCGCCTGGCATGGTGGACAGATCATCCAAGCGTCAGGTGTCCCTGGGGACAAGCCCGAGGGCAAGGGGGCCCGCATGCAGCGAAGTCGTGGACGACAAGCCTCTTCGGCATGGTGAGCTGACCTAGCAAGCGTCGAAGGCGGCCCGGATGCGACCGAGCAGGGCGTTCTTGCGCTCCGTAGCCGGCATTAGCGATCACTCAGGTCATCGGGCGCAGCCCGAACGCCCTGCTTCTCCTCCCAAACCCTCGAGGCCCCAGGCCTGCGAGGCTCGAGGCATTTTCTGCGCGGTTAGCTTATCCCCGGGGTGGGAGGCGCGCATACTACTGGTCGGTTCGGCTTCCGATCGGCATACCTGTTGCGATGCGAGGTGACAGGCGTAGGTTGGGTTAGGGCGAAGCCCGTAACCCAACATATCTCGAGCACAAGACAATGTTGGGTTACGCGCGGAAACAGCGTCGCAGTCCCACGCGACCACAGTGGCCGCGCTAACCCAACCTACGCCGCACCAGCAGCCCTGCAATGGTTGCCATTGCCCTCGGGCCTGCGGGCGCGCTTTAATCGCCGCAACACAAAGCCGGGAGCCGAGACGCATGCACTCCAAGGGGAAGCCGCTCGCCTGCCTCGAAGGCGTGCGCGTGCTGGACCTATCGCAGTTCGAGGCGGGGCCCTCGTGCACGGAGGCGCTTGCGTGGCTGGGCGCCGAGGTGGTGAAGGTGGAGAACCCGAAGGGCGGCGATCCCGGCCGCAGCATCTTCGGCGATCCCGACCGCGGCTCGTTCTACTTCCTCACCTTCAACGCCAACAAGAAGTCGCTGACCGTCGACCTCAAATCGGCGGCCGGGCACAAGCTGGTGCTCGATCTGGCGCGCAAGGCCGACGTGTTCGTGGAGAACTTCGCGCCCGGCGCCATCGAGCGGCTGGGGCTGGGCTACGGACGTGATCTCCAAGATCAACCCCGGCATCATCTACGCCCAGGTGAAGGGCTTCGGCGAGGGCAGCCCATACGAGAGCAACCTCGCCTTCGACATGATCGCGCAGGCCACCGGCGGCGTGATGAGATCAGCGGCTACCCCGACAATCCCCCGGTGAAGCCTGGCCCGACGCTCGGCGACACCGGCACCGGCATGCTGCTCGCCATCTCCATCCTCGGCGCGCTCTACGAGAAGAAGGCGACCGGCAAGGGCCAGCGGCTCGAGCTCGCCATGCAGGATGCCATGCTGCATTTCATCCGGCTGGCTTTCGCCACGCAGGCGCGCAAGGGCGGGCCGGTCAAGCGCGTGGGCGACCAGAGCGTGTCGGGCGGCAACCCGCCGTGCGGCATCTTCCCCTGCAAGGGCGGCGGGCCCAACGACTACGTCTACGTCTACACCAGCCGCACCAACCCCGAGCATTGGAAGCGGCTGCTGGGCGTGCTCGGCCGCGAGGACCTGCTCGGCGACCCGCGCTTTGCCAGCACGGACACCCGCACCGCGCAGGAGGCCGAGATCAACGCGATGGTGTCGGCATGGACCAAGCAGCACGACAAGCACGAGGCCATGCGACTGCTGGGTGAAGCCGGCATCCCCGCCGGCGCGGTGCTCGACACCAAGGAGCTGGTCGAGGAGCAGACCTTCTACGAGCGCGGCATCCTGCAGGTCATGGATCATCCCGATGATCAAGGACCATGCATTGCCGGCCTGGCCGGTGCGCCATGACGGCGCCCCGCCTACGGTGGTGGCCTCGCCGCTGCTGGCCGAGCACACGGGCGAGGTGCTGAGAGCTGGCTCGGCCTCGATGCGCGCGCCATCGACGGGCTGGTGCAGGACAGAGTGATTTCGCGGCGTGTGAACGACGCGTAGGTGGGTCAAGCGGAGCGCAGACCCAACACTTGTCGAAACATGTAGCTTGGCGTTGGGTCGATCCGCTTTCGCTCGAGCCCAACCTACGATTGGAGGAGACGACCATGGCGGAGCTGACGGGCTCGGAAATCCTGGCGAAGGCCCTGAAGAAGGAGGGCACGGACAACCTGCTCTTCATCATGGGCGGGCCGATGCTGCTGGCCGAATCCTCCTGCATCAAGGAAGGCATCCGCCCCATCGACGTGCGCCACGAGCAGGCCGCGGCCCTGATGGGGCAGGCCTACAGCCGGCTGCTGCAGCGGCCCAGCGTGTGCATGGCGGCGAGCGGCCCCGGCGTGATCAACCTCACCACCGGCATGGCCAATGCGCTGATCGATTGCTGCCCGGTGGTGGCGATCGGCGGCTCGAGCCCGATCCACCAGTTCGGCCGGCAGGTGTTCCAGGAGATCGACCAGGTCGCGATCATGCGCGGCTGCGTGAAGTGGGCCGACCGCGTCTATAACCTCAAGCGCATCCCCGAGCAGGTGAACAACGCCTTCCAGCACGCCATGAGCGGCAAGCCGGGGCCGACCTACCTCGATTTCCCCGGCGACATCCTCTACGCCAAGATCCCCGAGGAGCAGGTGGACTGGTCGATGAGCGGCCGGCCGATCCTCAATGCGCGGCCGCTGGGCGATCCCGAGCAGGTCGACGCGCTGATGCTGGCGCTGTCACGCGCCAAGAAGCCGGTGATCATCTCCGGCAGCGGCGTGATCTGGTCGCGCGCCTGGAACGAGATGCAGCGAGTTCGTGGAGAAGGCGGGCATCCCGTTCTACACCACCCCGCAGGGGCGCGGCGTGGTGCCGGACGACCACCCGCTGTCCTACCTCTCCATGCGCTCCACCGCCTTCAAGGACGCCGACCTCATCATCGTGCTCGGCACGCGCATGAACTACATCATCAGCCATGCGGCGCCGCCGCGCTTCAATGCCGACGCCAAGATCGCCCGCATCGACATCGACGCCACCGAGATCGCCACCGCCGCGCGCAAGGTGGACATCGGCATCGTCGGCGACTGCAGAAGCGTGCTGAACCAGATCCTGACCGGCATGAAGGGCAAGGTCGATCCCGACCGCTTCAAGGACTGGCGCAAGACGCTGGCCGACGGCGTGGAGGCCAAGCTGAAAGCGCCCGGCGCCAACAAGTATGTGGAGGACGGCGACATCCATCCGCTGCGGCTGTGCGAGGAGATCAGCCAACTTCATGCAGCGCGACGCCATCCTGGTGGTGGACGGGCAGGAAATCCTGAACTACGGCCGCCAGTCGATGCAGACTTTCGCGCCGGGCCACCGGCTCAACTCGGGCCCGTTCGGCACCATGGGCGTGGGCCTGCCGTTCGCGCTCGGCGCCAAGCTCGCCAAGCCCGAGGCGCAGGTGATCTGCGTGCACGGGGACGGCTCGTTCGGGCTCAACGCCATGGAACTGGACACCGCGGTACGCCACAACCTGCCAGTGCTGGTGGTGATCAGCCTCAACGGCGGCTGGACGGCCGACCCGCAGCGCAACAAGCCCGGCCGCGACCTCGGCTATACGCGCTACGAGAAGATGGCGGAGACGCTCGGCTGCTAGGGCGAATACGTCGACAAAGCCGAGGACATCCGCCCGGCGCTGGAGCGGGGGCAGGCGCAGGTGGACAAGGGCAAGGTTGCAGTCGTCAATGTGCGCACCGACTATCGGGCGCGCGCCACCACCATGCAATTTGCGCAGTATTCGACCTAGTGCCGACCGCACCCAGACCCGTCATCCCGGAATCCGAGACGCAGTCGAGGATGTCCGCATCTGCCTCAAGATCCCCGATAGCCTCCGCTGATGCGTCGGCTTCGGGGATGACGGGTGTGGGGCGGTCGGGGCCGCGACAAATATTTCGCAGGCTTCCTTGACGCGGGGGCGGCGGCCAGCGAGAAGCTTGGGGATCGCGCGCGTTGCGCGGGATTTTCGGGTTACCGCCCATTATGGTGGCACCGACTTCTCCCAACCCCTTGGAGGACGCCATGGCCCAGCCCCCACCTTTCGAGATCCCCCAGCAGTTGCGCGAGCTGACCGAGAAGAACCTGGAACACGCCCGCACCGCCTACAGCCAGTTCCTGGACGGCATGACCAAAGCCATGGGCATGTGGGTCAGCGCCACCCCCCCCAACGCCATGACCGCTGGCTTCAAGGCGGTGCAGGATCGTGCCGTGAAGTTCGCCAAGCTGAACGGCGATGCCTGCTTCAACCTGGCGACCGAGCTTGCCAGTGCCAAGGACCTTACCGACGTGCTCAGCATTCAGAGCCGCCATGCCCAAACTCAGCTGCAATCCTACGCGCTGCAAGCGCAAGAGCTGAGCCGGCTGATGATGGAGGCCGCGCAAAGCGGCATGCAGCAGAGGTAGGCGTCGCCCCGCGAGGCAAGGTCGCCTTCGGGGTCGGACGTTATCGACGCCTGCCGACTATGCGTGGCATGCCCGGGTGCGATGCGGCGCGCCTGGGCTGGCTGTACCCGCTACCACTGCGTTCGTCTGAATGCGCCGGGGGCGCTTCCGTGCGGACGCGCGTCGGGATGACCAGCGTGGTAGACAGGCTGCACAAATACGGTTCGCAAGCGGGCCCGGACGCCCTAATGTGACGGCAAAACAATCGTTCGGTGAGGAGGCGCACATGGACAAGATTTGGCTCAAGAACTACCCACCCGGCGTACCGACCGAGATCGACCCTTCGCAATACTCCTCGCTGGTGGCGCTGTTTGAGGAAAGCTTCGCCAAATACAAGGATCGCAGCGCGTACGTCTGCATGGACAAGAAGCTGACCTACGGCCAGCTCGACGAGATGTCCCAGGCGATGGGCGCCTACCTGCAGAGCAAGGGCCTGGCGCGCGGCGACCGCGTGGCCATTATGATGCCGAACGTGCTGCAATACCCGGTGTGCATCGCCGGCATCCTGCGCGCCGGCTTCACGGTGGTGAATGTCAATCCGCTCTACACGCCGCGCGAGCTCGAGCACCAGCTCAAGGACTCCGGCGCCAAGGCCATCGTCATCATAGAGAATTTCGCCAAGACGCTGGAGCACGTGCTCGGCAAGACGCCGGTCCAGCACATCGTGCTCGCCAGCATGGGCGACCTGCTGGGCTTCCCCAAGGGCCCAATCGTCAATCTGGTCGTGCGCAAGGTGAAGAAGATGGTGCCGGCGTTCACTCTGCCTGGCGCCGTCAAGTTCAACGACGCCATCGCCGCCGGCCGGCGCATGACCTTGAAGAAGCCCGACATCAAGCCGGACGACGTCGCCTTCCTGCAATACACCGGCGGCACCACGGGTGTTTCCAAGGGCGCCACGCTGCTCAACCGCAACATCGTCGCCAACGTGCTGCAGAACGAGGCCTGGCTGCAACCGGCGCTCAAGAAGGGCCAGCCGGTGGAGCAGATGACCATCGTCACGGCGCTGCCGCTCTATCACATCTTCGCGCTGACGGCTTGCGGCCTGCTCGGCATGCGCGTCGGCGGCCAACTGCCTGCTCATTCCCAATCCGCGCGACATCCCGGGCTTCATCAAGGAGCTCGCCAAGCACGAGTTCCACATGCTGCCGGCGGTGAACACGCTCTACAACGGGCTGCTCAACCACCCCGAGTTCGCCAAGCTCAAGTTCAGCCAGCTCAAGGCCGCCAACGGCGGCGGCATGGCGGTGCAGCGGGCGGTGGCGGAGCGTTTCATCAAGCTCACCGGCTGCCCCATCATCGAGGGCTACGGGCTGTCGGAGACGTCGCCGACGCTCACCTGCAACCGCGCCGACAACAACGAGTACACCGGCACCATCGGCCTGCCGGTGCCGTCGACCGAGATTTCCATCCGCGACGACGAGGGCAAGGAGGTGGCGCTCGGCCAGCCCGGCGAGATTTGCGCGCGCGGGCCCCAGGTGATGACGGGCTACTGGCAGCGTCCGGACGAGACCGCCAACGTCATGACGCAGGACGGCTTCTTCCGCACCGGCGACATCGGCGTCATGGACGCCGGCGGCCAAGTGAAGATCGTCGACCGCAAGAAGGACATGGTGCTGGTCTCGGGCTTCAACGTGTACCCCAACGAGGTCGAGGACGTGGTGGCGAGCCACCCGGGCGTGCTCGAGTGCGCGGTGGTCGGCGTGCCCGATGCGGCATCCGGCGAGGCCGTGGTGCTGTTCGTCGCCAAGAAGGACCCGGCGCTCACCGAGCAGGAGCTGAGGAAATTCCTCTCCGAGCAGCTCACCGCCTACAAGCGGCCCAAGTACATCGTGTTCCAGCAGGAGCTGCCCAAGACCAACGTCGGCAAGGTGCTGCGGCGCGAGCTGCGCGATGCGGCGCTCAAGGAGACGAAGCAGGCGGCTTAGCCGCAGGCGCCGCTGCAACGGCGCGACGCTGCCCGCCGCTTACGCGGGATGGTGGTGGTCGAAGCCATTGCGGACCGGGTGGGCGGGCTCCGGCGGCGTGCCCTCGGCGAGCGGCTGATCGTCCTGCGCCTGTGCCGCGGCGTCGGTTGTCGTCGCCTTGGTCGGCCAGAACAGCAGCGCGATGAGGCCCAGCAGCAGCACCAGAGGAAGATTGCGCGCCAGCATTTTCGCTCCGCCGGCCGCAACTCCGGGTCCCATGGGCGTGGTCAGCAACGTGCCGAGCAGTGCGATCGGCAGCTGCACCGCGGCCTGGGCCGCCGCGCCGGTGGTGACCTCGGCCGTGTCGGTCTCCTCGGCCTGCGTGTCGGCGACCTCCTCCTCCTGCTCCTTCACCGTCACCACCAGCGACGCGATGACGCCGATCGCCGCAAAGCCGCCGGCCATCATGGCGTAGGCGGTCAAGGCGCCGAACCGCTCGGTCAGGAGCAGGGTGATCGCAGCCGTGCCGAAGCCCGCCGCAATCAGAAAGGGGACGGCGACCGAGGCGCGGATGGCATACTTGCCGATTACCGCGCCTGCGGCCGTCTTGGCGTCGTTGATGAGCGCGCGAAGCACAAGGATAGCCTCAGGCTGAGGGGGTCAGGCTACGACTTCCAAAGCGCGCCCAGCACGAAGCCCAGGGCGGCTACCACGGCCAGAGTTGCCATCGGCTGGTCCTTCACCGACTTGTCGACGGCGCCCTTGATGTTGCCGGCCACCTCCTGCACCTGCTCGCCGGCGACGCGGCCCTGCTCGGCCAAGCGGCCGGCGACGTTCTCGACGCTGTCGGCGGCGCGGCTGAACTGGTCGGTTGCCTTGTCGGCCAGCCGCTCGAACTGATCGGTGGCCTTCTGCTTCAGGTCGCCCTCGGGGGCGGTGTGTACGATGCTGCGTGCTGCTGCTCTGCGCCATTTGCTGCTGCTCCTTGCCAAGTCAAAGCTGGATTGCTGAAGGAACAACGCGCAGCACCCCGATTGGTTCATTCCGGCAGATCGGGCTTTTCCTCGGCAAAAGCGTGGGCGAGGGTAACCGTCAGGGCCATCAGCAGCGGCACCGCGAGAAATGCGCCGATCGGCCCCAGCAGCCAGGTGCAGAAGGCGATGGCCAGGAACACGGCGAACGGGTTGAGCTCGAGCCTGCGGCCCATGTACGCGGGGGTGAGGAAATGGCCCTCGATGGTAACCACGGCGAGAAAGATTGCCGGGGCCACCGCGGCCTCACCCAAAGTGGGGAAGGTGAGCAGTCCGACCACGCCCAGCGTGGCAGTGACGATCGCCGGACCGATGTAGGGAACGTAGTTCAGGACACCGGCAAGCACCCCCCACAGCAGGGGATTGGGCAGGCCCACCGCCCAGGTCAAGACCGCCGTCGTGATGCCGAGGCAGACGTTGACGATGGTGAACGTGCCGAAATACCTGGTCATGTTCTCGTCGACGTCGCTCAGGATTCGGAGCGTCATCAGGCGCGCCTCGCGGTCGCTTAGCAGCATCACCGCGGTGTTGCGCAGGCGCGTCTGGTAGATGAGGTAGAACACCAGCGCGCCGACGAACAGGATGAACTTGCTCACGGCGGGTGTCAGCACCGCGAAGATGGTGGTGACCACGGTGGCCGATTCCTGCTCCACCTTCAGCGCCGGCTGAGCGCTTCCGGCCGCCACCGCATTGAGGGCGTTGCGCGCCTCGTCGAGCATGGCCAGCGGCTGGCTCATGGTCTGCAGCTTCTGCTTGATGAGCAGGCTGAGCTCGGTGGCGCGGCCGAGCCAGAATGTCAGCGGCGTCGACAGGATGAGCAGCAGACCCAGGATCATCGCGATCAGGGCCAGGGTGACGCCGAGCACGGCAAGCACGCGCGGCACGCCGTGCCTGCTGAGCCAGTTGACGACCGGCAGCACGATGGTGGCGATCACCCAGGCGAGCATGACCGGCACGATCACCGGGCTCGCCACGTAGGCGCACCACAGCAGCGCGATCACGAACAGCCCGATCATCGACACGTGGCCCGCGCGCGCCCAGGCATCGAACGCCTGCATCTCGCGGTCGGCCAGGGGGCGGCGCCTCCGGCGCGTGCCGAGGCTTTGCTGGTCTGGCTCATGGCGGTGGGTTCCGGGTGAGGAAGTTGCCCTTGATTACGCGACCGGCATTGGCCGCTTGCGACCACAGGGTCGCCCAGGCCGACGCATTGCGAATGTCGGCCAGCGTACGCAGCAGGCGGGCGCGCTGCGCCTCCGGCACCTGCTCGATGATCTTCGCCCACAGCGCGTCGATGTTGTAGGTGGCGACCGCGATATCGACCCGCACCGGGATGATCTCGTCCGCCGCGAAGCCCAGCTCCTCGCCGGCAGCTTGCATGGCGCCGCGGATCGATTGCGCCTTGGCGCCCGAGGCAGCGGCGAGGTCGTACGGCGGGTCCCACTCGTTGAAGGGGCGCAGCGCATCGACGTGGGTAAGCACCAGCAGGATGGGCGGCCTGCGCCGGTTGGACTCGGCTGCAAAGCGCGCGCGGATGGCCGTGAGCGCCCGCTTGTCGATGTCGCGGGCGGCGCGGGCGGCAGAGGAGACCCACAGCACCATGTCGGCCTCGGCCGCGCTCTCGACGAGAACGTCGATCGACTTCTGGTCGGCGAGACCGGGGCTGTCGATCAGCAGCGCCGCCGGCAGGCCCTCGTGCGTCAGCTTGTGGGCGGTGACACGCGCCGTGGCCGGCACGACGCTCACCTCCGCCTCCACCGTGGTGGCGAGCGCATTGAGCAGGCTCGATTTGCCGGCGCCGGTCTGGCCGGCGAGCAGGATGCGCATGGGCTCCGCCTCGCGCGCCTCGGCCGCGGCAAGGTCGCGCTCGGAGCTTGCCGTCACGTGCCGGCCGAGCTCGGCGGTGGTGGCGCGCAGGCTGCCGCCGTAGAGGTCGATCGCGGCACGGCCCACCTCGCGCACGTAGGCGCGGGCGAGCCGCCGGCCGACATGCTCCCGGCCGATCTCGTAGATCTGGCGCGTGAAGCGCTCGCGCAGCTCGCTGGTGGCGGCGGAGACGGGATTGAACAAGCGCACGATGCGCCACAGATCGTAGCCCTTGTCCGCCAGTTGCAACGCGCCGCGCCAACGGTAGACCCACATGAGCTGCGCTACCGTGATGCGGTCGCCCAGCGGGAAATTCTTAGCGACGAAGTCGCGCAGGCCCGCGCCGGTGCGCTCGATCACCATCAGGGCCTCGGGCACGGTGAACTGCAGCAGCGGGTCCTTGCGCTCGGGGTGCAGGCGCCGCGCCACCGTCTCGACCGTCTCCAGCCCCAGGCCCAGCACCGCGTCGCGGCTCGACAGGCGCTCGGGCTTCACCGTCGAGGCAAGGGCTGCGACATCGTCCCAGGCGGCGGCCTGACGCTCGGTCCAGTTGGGGTCTCCTGCGGCCTCCGCCGCATCGGTCATCGCGGCAGCGCTCTCAGCTGCAGCTGATCCCGCGATCAGACGCTTTTGCAGGTAGTAGAGACCGGTGACGACGATCAGCGCGGCGACGGCCCAATGCACGACGTAGCCGTGCTGCCAAAGCCAGAGGCCGCCCAGCGGGATCAGGCTGGCGGTCGGCAGCAGCAGCGCCAGGATCAGCAGCACCGCGCGCGTGTACTTGGGCAGTCGGGGTTGCTTGGTCATGCGCCGCTCCCCGCTTCGCGCGCCTTGGAAAGGCGCAGCGCGTTCTGCAGCGCTTCGCGGTAGACCGTGGCCACCTCGTCGGCCCGGATGCCGCGCTGGCGGCGCACGAGAAAATGGTCGGCCGCCTTGCCCAGCGCGTAGGTGGCGGCGAAGCTCGCGGCTGCGGCCGCGGCCGCGCCGATGGTCTGGCCGTACACGGGTACGAGCTTCACGAGCTGGCGGATGCCGAAGTGCGAGGCGGTCTGCAGCAGCGCGGCCGTGCCGAGCGCGCCCAGGAACTCCGATAGGCGCGCCTGTCCCATGTGACGCCGTGCAGCTGGGCGAGCCGCCGCAGCATCGCCGCCTGAACCATCGGCACCGCCACCATGCCGGCCACCGGCACGGCATCGCCGGCGCCGGCTGCGACGGCAAAGCCCAGGATGTGCGCATCGGTGCCGCTGAAGTCCGTTCCCGCGCTCGTGCCTGGCAGCTCGCGAAGCGCCAGGGCGACGGCGGCCGGCGCCGCCGCGATCAGGGCATCGACCAGGGCCTCGCGGCCGTAGTCTGCGGGCTCATAGCCGTCGCCTGCCTGGGTGAAGTCGATCGGCACGAAGCTGATCGGCCCTGTTCCCGGCAGCGGGTTGAACAGCGCGCGCTGGTGTGCGAGCGCTTGCGCCAGCGGTTCGGGGATGCCGGCCCCGGCTTCGGCATAGGGATAAGGCTGGATGTGGCCCGAGCCCGAGGGATAGCCCTCGTGCAGCGTCGTCTGCGCGACCACGACTGGCCAATCGGGGTGACGCCGCCGCGTCTGGCGCAGAACGTCCAGCACGGCGCTCTGCTCCTGATCCAGCGCCTTCACCACCGCCACGACAAGGTGCGCGCGGCCTTCGCAGAAGGCGATGTCGGCTGCAGGATCATAGCCGGCCTCGCTCAAGCCGCGCGTGTCGAGAAAGCGGATGATCGGCGCCTCCTCGGGAAAGTCGAACACGCGCGCCGTCCTGGTGCAGGCGCGGAAGCCGGTGCCGATCTCGGCGTCGGTCGCCTGGGTCAGGGTGCGGATGATGGAGGTCTTGCCGCTCTGCACCTTGCCGATGAGCCACACCACGGGTGCCAGCTGGCGCGCCTGGTCGGCGATCGGCGTGCTCGTATCGGTGGATTGGCCCATCGCTCTTTCGCAAGCTCTACAAACGGGAACAACGCACAGCCAAGGTGCGAAGTTGCACCCAAGCTTGCGCTTTTTTGTTAGGGCTGAATATGGGTGGGCGTACGGCGGCCATCACCCGGCGATGCCACCTGGTACCGCAATTTTCTGAAGTCGGCATGGAACCTTGATCGGCGGCCGCGGCGGCTGACGAGTTTCATGGCGCCACTACTCCTCGAGAATGGCCACCGCCCGCGTCCAGCCGGCGGAGGCACCCTTGATCTTCACCGGGAAGCAGGCGACCTTGAATCCGTCGGCCGGCAGCGTTTCCAGGTTGTGCAGCTTCTCGATGTGGCAGTAGCCGATCTCGCGCCCCGACTTGTGGCCCTCCCAGATCAGCTTGGCGTCCTTGGTCTCGGCGTACTTCTTGGCCGTGTGCACGAAGGGCGCGTCCCACGACCAGGCGTCGGTGCCGGTAACCTTGACGCCGCGCGAGGTGAGATAGAGCGTGGCCTCGCGGCCCATGCCGCAGCCCGTGGGCAGGTAGTCGGGATGGCCGTAGCGCTTGCCCGGCCGCGGTATTGACCACCACGATCTCCAGGGGCTTCAGCGTGTGACCTATGCGCTGGAGTTCCGCCTGCACGTCGGCAGCCGTCGCCACGTAGCCGTCGGGGAAGCGGCGGAAGTCGAGCTTGACGCCCGGCTGGAAGCACCATTCCAGCGGGACCTCGTCGATGGTGAGAGCGCGCTTGCCCCCGTCCATGGTGGAGGCGAAATGCCAGGGCGCGTCGAGGTGCGTGCCGTTGTGGGTCGATATGCTCGATGCGCTCCACCGCCCAGCCCTCGCCGTCGGGCAGCTGGTCGGGCGTCAGGCCGGGGAAGAAGGCGCACACCATCGGCGCGCTTTCCTTGTGGCCGATGTAGGTGATCTTGGGCTCGGTGCCCGGGGGGTCCGAGGCGATGTCGCTCTGCAGCGCAACCGAGATGTCGACGATGCGGGTGGCCACCGTTTCCTCCGTTGTTATTGGTTGGTGTTGATCTTCATGTATGTCCGCAAATTGATTTTTGTCGATAGAGCCGGGGATGTGCTCACCCTGCAGCTTCGCGCACATGGCGCCGAACACGGGTCAAGCTGCTCACGCGCGACGTCTTCTCGGGCGCACTCTTGCGACGGCAGGCTCAAGAGCTCGACTGCAAACCCCTGGCGCAACGGAAGGCCGACAGCAAGGGAGGCGCCCACGACCTTGGGCCGCGGGCGCCTCCTCAGGCACGCACTCGGGAGGGAGATGCGGCCACTTGGGGGTTCAACGTCGCGCGTGGGCGCCGGTTCCGAGGGATGGCGCTAGGGCGCAACTGCCTTCAGTAGCCAACAACGGACGGCGAGCTGATCTCCCGTCGCGGCAACAGCCTCGGCAATCGCGTCACGCGTCAGGAGGCCGGTCTGGGTATCCACGTGGCCCACCACGGATGCCGCATTGACGGCGGCCGCGCGTAGCGCATCCTCCGGCTTGGAGCCCAGTGCGATGTGGGCTGTGAAGGTGGCGTTGAAAGCATCCCCGGCGCCTGCCGTGCCCGCCACCTTGGTCTCGCGCACCGGGCAGAAGTGGATGGCATCCCTGGTGCCGAGGAAAGCCCCGTGGCGCCCATCCGTTACCAGTGTGAAGCGGGGGCCCATCTGGCGCATGGCGCCGAAGAAGGCGGCGAGGCTCATCTCATGGCCGCCGCCCAAGAAGCCGCGGGCGAGCAAACGCGGCGGTGTCTCGCCGGGCTCGAGCGGCAGGGTACCGCCGCCCTCGCCGAAGCGGGCGACCAGGCCCGGCACCAGCGTCTCGGCCTCCACGCGGTTGATCGCGAGAATGTCGATCTGGGCGAGCGCCTCCTGGAACACCGGGCCGCGCGAGGAGAGCTGGCGCACGCGCGGGTTGGTTGCAACGAGCGCACCGTTCGCCTTCGCCATGCGGACGATGGCGGGAAAGGCGTCAGCGGATTCGTTGCTGAGCGAGGACACGTACACGACGTCGGCGGCGAATGCCTCCGGGCGCAGATCGGCCTCCTCGAGAAGAGTGTTGGCGCCGCGGAAGGTGAAGATCGCCGCGTTGCGGTCGTGCGACGACACCAGCACGGACGCGCCCGTGGGAGCCCTGCCGTCGCGCAGGGCCCAGCGGGTGGACACTCCCTCCTGCATCAGGTGCGCGAGCACGGTCTCGGCGCGCTGGTCCTTGCCCAGCTTGACCAGCGTCGACACGTCGAGGCCGAGCCGCGCCATCGCCACCGCAGCGTTGACCGCGCCGCCGCCGACGTGGGTCGAGATTGCGCGCGCCTCGGTCTTGCGACCCTCCTCCAGCAGCAGGAACGAGCTGTCGGCATTGAGCATGGTCATGCGCTCGATGCGGTCGTCGGCGATGATGGCGATCGTGTCGATCGTGGCGCCGCCGACGGTAAGAACCTTCATTATGCAACCTTTCAGGAAATAGCCCGCCACTGTGCGTTGGGCTCGCCCTCGAACAGCTCGTCGAGCTCAGCCTCCCACAGCCGCACGCCGCCCGTCACGCCTGCCGCGTTGCTGACAATCCTCACCTGTGGCGGCAGCTCGAAATCGATGCGCCGCGCGTTGCCGCCGCCCACGTACAGCGCGTCGCAGGAGGTGAGCTTGATAATGGTTCCAATCGCCTCGTGCACGCGCAAATTCCAGGCCTCGGGCTCGATTGCCTCCAGCGCCTTCTGGCCGATGAACTGGTCGTAGGTCTCCTCCCCGCGCCGGTGTTGACCAAATTCCAGGTGCAAGAGCAGGCGGCGGTTGCGAAACAGCGAGCAGCCGATGCCGGTGCCGAGCGTGATGACGCAGGCAAGGCCGTGCCCCTCGACCACGCCGAGGCCGTGCACGGCGGCGTCGTTGAGCAGGCGCACCGGCGTGCCATATTGCTGCGCCAGGGCATCGATGAGGTGGAAGCCCGCCCAGGCCTCGGTGCCGAGGTTAGGGGCCGTGACGACGGTGCCGCCCTTCACGACGCCTGGGAAGCCGACGGAGATGCGGTCGAAGCGCGGAAGCCCCGCCGCCAGCGTGGCGATGGCCTGCAGGACGGCTGCGGGGGTGGCGGGCTTGGGCGTGGGGGTGCGCGTACGCTCGGCGATCAGCCCGCCGTCGCGGTCGAGCACAGAGGTTTTGATGTTGGTGCCGCCGATGTCAACGGCGAAGGTAAACGGCCCGCGCGGGTGTCTTGGCGCATCTCGCGGCTCCTCGTTTGTCGATGCCTGGGGCATTGGACGAATCAAGCCACCACGATTTGCCGGGCCAACGGACTGGCCTGGGGAGGAGCGCCGTCGACACCGCTGCCGCGGCCGTGCCCGCGGTCAAGCCGCCGCTCAACGCGACGTGCCGGATGCGGGCGGCCGCATCGCCTGGCTCGTCTCGCCCGGCCTTCCGGTCTTGGGGCGGCGCGTCTGCTCGTCGAGCTTCTGCAGCGCCTTGCGAATGGATTCGGGCTGCTGCCAGTTCACCGGCACGCGCGGCGACCATGCGCGATCGAGCGTGGCCAGGAACGTCTGCGCCCAATGCGCGATGTCGTACTTCTCGATCACCGCCATCAGGGCGGCGTGGCGCGCGCGCCGCTCGCTCAGGCTCATCTCCAGCGCGGTGCGGATGACGTCCGCGGTGGCCTCGATGTTGTAGGGATTGGAGATCAGCGCATCGCCCAGCTCCTCTGCCGCGCCGGCGAACCGCGACAGGATGAGCACGCCCGGATCCTCGGCGTCTTGCGCTGCCACGTACTCCTTGGCAACAAGGTTCATGCCGTCACGCAGCGGCGTCACCAGGGCGATGCGCGAGGAGCGGTAGATGCCGATCAGGCGGCGGCGCGGGGTGGAGCGGTGGATGTAGTGGATCGGCACCCAGTTGAGCTCGCCGAAGCGCCCATTGATGGAGCCGGCGAGGCTCTCCAGCTGCCGGCGGATGTCGAGATAGGCTTCCAGGTCCTCGCGCGTGGGCGGCGCGATCTGCGTCAGCACCACTTGCCCACGATATTGGGGGTACTTGTCCAGAAACCGCCCGAACGCCTTGAACTTCTGCGGCAGACCCTTGGTGTAGTCGAGCCTGTCCACGCCGATGATGCGCCTCACCCCGCGGCCCTGCACCAGGCTCGCGTCGCGCTTGGCGTTGGCGAAATCGGCGGTGTTGATGCCGATCGGGAAGCTCGCCACCGTCACCAGCCGGTCGAACAGCCTGATGCGGCCGTCGGACACGATGCTGCCGTACACGCCGTTGGCCATGTAGTCGATGAGGTTCGAGACATCCGACTTGGTCTGCAAGCCGATGAGGTCGTAGGCAGCGAGCCCGCGCGCCAGCGCCTCGTGCTCGGGGATCGCCATGAAGGTCTGCCACGGCGGGAAGGGGATGTGCAGGTAGAACCCGATGCGATTGGCGACGCCGAGCGCGCGCAGCTCCGCCGCCAGCGGGATCAGGTGGTAGTCGTGCACCCAGATGATGTCGTCGGGCTGCAGCATGGGCTGCAGCAGCTTGGCGAAGCGCCGGTTCACCTCCACGTACAGGTCGAAGTGGCCGGCCTCGAACTGGGCGAGGTCGAGGCGATTGTGGAACACCGGCCACAGCACCGAGTTGGCGTAGCCGAGATAGAAGCGGTCGTACTCGTCGGGTGAAAGCGGGATAGTCGCCACGCGGCCATCGCGAGCGACCTTTGAAGTCTCCTCGGGAGGCTTGATGTCGCCGCTCCACCCAAACCACAGGGTGGGGCGCGACTTGGCGATCGAGGCAAGCGCAACCGCGACGCCACCCGCTTGCGCGGCCTGGCGCCGGTCCAGCACCCGGTTCGAGACGACGACTAGGCGGCTCATGCTGTCTGTTCCGGCGAACCGCGGTCGTGCCCCTTGCAGACCTTCGCTATTGCGAAACGCACGAGCGGGCAATGGGTTCCAACCCTGAGCAGGGCCGGGTGGCAGCCGCGAAAGGCCTCCGCAGGGCGCACTAGGACGCCGCTGCAACCTGCGCGGTCGCCTGTTTTGGCGAGGCCAGGCGCCGGGCGGCGCCCCCACGCATTTCTTGAAGGCGCGGTCGACCATGCCGAAGGCCGCTGGCGACGGTAGCGGGCGCCAGCCATTTCATGATGGCGACGCATCCGGCCGAGGTGGCGAGGCTGATCGGCGAGCATGTCGCCAGGGCGGGATAGGTGCGAAGTGTTGCGCTAGGTGGTCGACCGAATCGCGCAACCCGGTGCGAGCGTGAAGCGAGGGATCGCTGCGCGAGCGGGCTGCCGCCCGCGCCCGCCTGGGAGGGACACCCTCCCAGACCCACCCGTTTTTTGGGTGTGTTTGGGGAAGGGCTGCAAGTGGACCGAGTGCTACCAAGCGCTCCATTCCATGGTGCGGCCGAAAGGCCCCAGAATATCCGCAGGGAAGCCTCCTTGACCAGCATCATCCGAACACCACAACACAAAGCGAACATCTTTGCTAGAAAGCCCCTGTTCGATCCGCTGTCGAACTGCATCATTGAGCGAGCATTCGGCTCTCGGTCGTTCCACAGCGAACCCAGCAAAGTCCGGTCTCACGATGCCCGACTAGCTCCATGAGCTTCTCTATCTCGCGTTCGTTTATCCCGGCAAAGCTCTTCTTCACCTCAAGGAGGTAAACCTCGCCGTCGACCGAAGCCAGCACATCAACGTCGGTGAAGCGGTCGCGTTCTCCTGTCCGATAGACGTCGACGGCCGGTGTGAACATAAATGACCATGATGTGCGGTTGGCCAATCGATTGAGAGCCCACGCGACTGGACCTTGCGAAGAGGAAGCGGAGAAGGCAGCTGCAACAAAAGGGTTTAGCTTGAAGTGCACGTTGTTGTTGTCGCAGACAGGCGAGGACTTCTCCGTTCGACAAATCTCACAGTGCAAGGTTGGAACGATGTCCTCGAGGTGTGCCCAATTCGGATGCTGGCACACGTCGCATTTCCAATCGTAACCCTGTCGCAAGAAGTTGCGATCCCTCAAATATTGCACCGAGCGTTCCAGCGCATTTCGCCACTCGCGCCTGCGCAGTTCATTGGGAAGGTTGCCGACGAGGGTCGAATAGCTGATCGACGCATTCCGCTTGCTATCCGCGTCGATCCAGCCAGCCGTCATCCTCATCGCACGCTTCGCAATGCGATCAATGTCTACGTCTTCGCCCCTTCGCTCGACGGCCTGGCGAATTTCATCCCCGAGGGCTTGTACCCTTCCAGCATTCGCGTCCGGCTCTGTCGGACAGAGCCTATGAATCACTGATAACCAGTACGGGTTGGTAAGAAAGATTAGCGCTTCGGGCAAAGATCGAAAAAGCTGCAAGACGCCCAACAAATCCCCCTTATCGGAAACCTGTATTGGGCTGAAGCGATACACGAGGCCCAACCCGTCACGAGGACGTCCTCCCGTAGGCGTCTGAGGGTGATGTTTCCCGAGTTCCTCGGCAAAGGCGGCAAGATCGGTAGGCATCGAGATGAGCGGTCGCTTCCATTGCAAACCATCCCAGATGGCGAGATCCCCCTCTTCGGTCGGTCTCTGCAAAGGTGGCACTGCCATTCGACCATGGCCGTAGTTCTCAATTTCCACCGCGGCCTCGACTCGCAGGCGACGAGGAAACATCCAGCGGTGCTGTCTATTGCCATACACTGAATGGTCTTCGTTTCGTTCGATCCTGAGATCTATTGCCCATGCGCCGGTATTGGTGGGTCCGGCAGAGATTTCCTTCAAATGAAAGGGCACAACGAGCGGAACCTCAAACTCCTCCCGCTCGAATCGCACGTGTCCTTCAGTCTTAGGTGTTGAGTTCTGCCAGCCCGATATGAAGACCGCCTGACCCTGTCCTCGAGCATTAGCCTGATCCTCGCGCAGTGGTTCAAACAGGGTCTCGTTGCCGTGCTTGACTGCAGAGCTCATGATCATGCCTGGTGCTCTGATTTGGGCCGCAATTTCATTTAGCGTTCCTTGCTCGACAGAGCATGACCTTAGGACCGTCCGAGGCGCAGCATTGCCGTGAAGATGTCGCCAATTGCGCTGCCCGGAGCAGAGTTGGGCCACCCAAGCGGGAATACCACCGACGAACCGGTCTGGAGACAAGCGCAATAGCTGAAAGTTTCCGGGCTCCATCAGCGTTTCGTATCTGTGGATCCCGTTCCAAAACAGAACGCGATCAGCGACATCATCGCCAACGACGATGCTGAGGTGCTCGTCCCACGACGCCGGATGCCCGAGAAGGACCGACAGACATGGAGCAAGCATGTCGGACATCTGCGCCAAACACAGTAACCCGGCTTGTTCGGCGAGCATTGTCTCCATGTCAGCCAAGCTCTGGATGTAGGCGATCTCTTCGGGCGAACTGAACCGCTGCGCGTATCGCCGATCTCCTGGGGGCCGCAGGCTTGTTCGCTTGGCATAAGGCAGCAAGGTGAAGTCATTCAGGCAACTACTTGCAAAGTTGAAGGAGTCCCCCAAGTCGCGCGGTGCATCGACATGTCGTTCCTTGTCGAGTACCTGAGGCAATGCTTGCGCCCGCAGAGAACGGCGTTTGCCTAGAAGGGGCACCATCGAGGCTGACGAGAGCAAGCTATCGGTGGGCTTCAGACGTGGCCGCAGATCGCGTGCATCATGTGGATGGCTGGTCACCTCGCAGGGTGCGAGCCGGTGCGCCAACCGGCTATGCAGATTGTCGGTAAGATTGACGTATGAATAAATGATGTCGGCATCCCATAAGCTCAGAAGGCTCCAGTAGCCAGGAGCGAGCTCCGCGCCATCAGAAAGAATGAGAGGTGTTCGTCTGCCGCCCCACCGAGACATTGCCTCGTTGAATAAGACATTGAGAAGATCGTGCGTGGGCGGGTTCGGGACGATGTAAGCTACCCGCACCGGGCGTGGGCTGATGACCGCTTGTTTGGTTCTGCTTGTGGTCCACACGGAAAGCTCGCTCGCATCAAGGAAGAGGGACCACGGTTTAGCAGAGCACTAAAGTCTTTCCGCTCTTAGTGGAATCGCGAGGGATTCCCAAATCAGGGGCGATCTGATTCAAGCTGCGTGCTGGAGCGGAGGCCAGCACGCGATGGCTCGACCCTACTCTCTCGACCTGCGTGAGCGTGTGGTTTCGCAGTTGGAGCGCGGCCTGTCGTGTCGGCAGGTGGCGCGGCTCAACGACATCGCCCCATCGACAGCGGTGAAGTGGCATGGCCGGATGCGCGAGGCTGGCAGTCCTGCGTCCAAGCCGATGGGTGGCAAACGGCCCTATCTGCTCGCAGGCGAGCGCGAGTGGCTGCTCGCCCGCCTCCGGAAAAAGCCGGACCTGACGTTGCACGAGCTGCTGGACGAATTGGCCGAGCGCGGCATGGTGGTAGCCTGCGACACGCTTTGGCGCTTTCTGAAGCGCGAGGGCGTCAGCTTCAAAAAAAACCGTGCTCGCCTGCGAGCAGGACCGGCCTGACGTCGCCCGCCGTCGCCGGTGGTGGCACCGGCTGCAGCCGCGGCTGGCGCCCGAGCGCCTGGTCTTCATCGACGAGACGTGGACCAAGACCAACATGACCCGCACGCACGGCTGGTGGCGGCGCGGCGAGCCGTTGAAGGCGAAAGTGCCGCACGGCCACTGGCGCACCACCACCTTCCTGGCAGCCCTGCGCAATGACGCCATCACCGCGCCGCTCGTGCTCGACGGCCCGATCAACGGCGAGACCTTCCGCGCCTACGTCGAGCAGGTGCTGATCCCCACGCTCGAGCCCGGCGACATCGTCGTGATGGACAACCTCGGCTCGCACAAGGGCGCCGAGGTGCAGCGCCTGCTCCGCGCCGTCGGCGCCAGGCCGCTGTTCCTGCCGCCCTACTCGCCCGACCTCAACCCGATCGAGCAGGCCTTCGCCAAGCTCAAGACCCTGCTGCGCAAGGCCGACGAGCGCACCGTCGAAGGAATGTGGAACCGCATCGGCAAGCTCATCGACCGCTTTACGCCAACCGAGTGTGCGAACTACTTCCGCAACGCTGGATATGGTTCCACATAAGTCGGAAGGGCTCTAAGCTCCGTACAGGAGCAGATTCAAGAACTCACAACCTTCCCGGCGGCGGCGAGCGCGGCGTGCACGCGATGCGGCAGCGCCGGCACCTGGCGCAACGTCACGCCGGTGGCATGGCGGATGGCGCCCAGGATCGCCGGTGCCGTCGGGATCAGCGCCGGCTCGCCGATGCCCTTGGCGCCGTAGGGCCCGAGCGGCTCGCGGTCCTCGATCAGGATGATGTCGATCTGCGGCATGTCGCCAAAGGTCGGGATCAGGTAGTCGTGCAGGTTCTCGGTGCGGCCGGGGATGAACTCCTCCATCAGCGCCAGGCCGAGCCCCTGGGCGATGCCGCCGTGAATCTGGCCCTCCACCAGCGCCGGGTTGATGGCGCGGCCGACATCGTGGGCGGCGACGATGCGGCGGACCTTGACGGTGCCGAGGCCGAGGTCGACTTCGGCCAGCGCGATCTGGGCGGCGAACCCATAGGTGGCGTAGGGGCTGCCCTGGCCTCTAGCGTCGAGCGGCGTGGTGGGCGGATCGAACTGGCCGACGCCTTCCAGCACGATGCCGTCGCCCAGGCCGGGGAGCTGCGCGAGATCGACGATGCTGCGCTCCCTGCCCGTCGAGATCGTGAGGCGGGGCCCGTCGAGGACGAGCCGCGCATCCGGCCCCGCATTGGTGAGCCGCAGGATCTTTGCGCGCAGCGCCTCGGCGGCGAGTTGCGCCGCTTTGCCCGACACGAACGTTTGCCGCGAGGCCGACGTCTTGCCGGCATCGAAGGTCAGGTCCGTGTCGCCAACCACCAGCGTGAAGGCAGCAACCGGCAGGCCCAAAGCATCGGCGGCGATCTGGGTCAGCACCGTGGTAGAGCCCTGGCCGATGTCGACGGCACCGTTCCAGAAGGTGAGGGTGCCGTCGCGCGAGATGGTCAGGCGCATGGCGGACGGGTTGGAGAGCGCGGTATTTCCGATGCCGTACCACATGCAGCCGATGCCGACGCCGCTGCGCTGCGCGGACCCCTCGCAGCGCGCATTGCCGTCCGAAGCGTGCGCCAGCAGCCGCTGCCAGTGGGGCTTCAGGGCATCGAGGCATTGAGCGAGCCCCGCGCTGGCCTCGAGCAGCTGACCGCTGTGGGTCCTGTCACCGGCGCGCAGCGCGTTGATGCGGCGGAACTCGAGCCGGTCGATGCCTGAGGCGAGGGCGAGATCGTCCATCAGTGTCTCGTGCGCGATGGCCGCTTGCGGCACGCCGAAACCCCGGAAGGCACCCGCCGGTGTGTCGTTGGTATAGATCGCCCGCGAGCGGTTGCGCACATGCGGCACGCGATACGGCCCGGCCGCGTGCACCGGGACGCGCCCTGCGACCGTCGGCCCCCAAGAGGCATAGGCGCCCGTGTTGAAATCCGCTTCCAACTCGTAGGCGACGAGCCGGCCATTGCCGTCGCAGCCGGCTCGCGCGCGAATGACAGCCGGATGCCGCTTGGTAGTGGAGGCCATCGACTCGATGCGCTCGTAGACGCAGCGCACCGGGCGGCGCAGGTGCCAGGCAGCGACCGCCAGCATCGGCTGTAGCGACACGTCAAGCTTGCCACCGAAGCCGCCGCCGCAGGCGGTGGGCACGATACGCACGCCCTCGCGCGGCAGGCCCAGCACGCGCGCGGTCTCGTCGCGATCCATGGTGGGGGCCTGGGTGCAGGCGGTGACCTCGACGCGGTCGCCGAGGCGCTGCGCCCAGCCGGCCTCGGGCTCGATATAGGCGTGCTCGACGAAAGAGGTGGCGAATGTGCCTTCAGCTTGGTGCGCGGCCGTCCGCAGCGCGGCCGACGCGTCGCCCTGCTCGAGGAGCCCGCGCGTGAGCACGTTGTCGGGCCTGCCGGCATGAATCGCGGGCGCGCCGGGAGCCAGCGCCGCCTCGATGCCGCCGAGCGTCGGCATCAGCTCCCAGACAATCGGCAGATCGGCCGCGTTCACCGCCTGCACCGCCTCGCGCGTGCCGACGATCGCCAGCACCGCTTCGCCGCGATAGCGCACATGGGCTTGCGCGAACACCGGCTGGTCCTTGAGGTCGGGATAGATGCCGAACGAGTTCTCGCCCGGCACATCGGCGGCGGTGAGCACGCGCGCGATGCCCGGATGCCGGGCCAGGAAAGGTGCCAGATCGCCGATCGCAAAGCGGGCACTGGCGTGCGGCGAACGCACGGCCTTCAGCCACAAGGCGTCGGCAGGTGCGCCGTCGTCGCCGTAGATGGCCGCGCCCGTGAGCTTGGGGCCTGCATCGAGCCTGAGCTGGCGCTCCCCGACGCTTGGCCCGGACAGCTCGCGCGCTTCGGTCGCCACCGCGGCGCCGGCGGCCGCATCGAGCACGGCATCGACAATCTTGAGATAGCCCGTGCAACGGCAGAGCACGCCGCCGAGCGCGTCCAGCACCGCGCTGCGGTCGGGTGCCGGGTTGCGATCGAGCAGATCGGCGGCCGCCATCAGCATGCCGGGCGTGCAGATGCCGCACTGGGCGGCGTCGCGGGCGTGAAACGCCGCCTGCAGGGCGCGCCCGAGCGGCAGGTCGGCGAGCCCCTCCACCGACACGATGGATTTGCCTTGCGCCTGCGCGGCGGAGACCATGCACGCGCACGCCTGCGCGCCGTCCACCAGCACGGTGCATGCTCCGCAATCGCCGGCGTTGCAGCCCACCTTGGTACCGGTGAGCCCCAGCCCGCGGCGGACGACGTCGCTCAGGCGCTCGCCCGGGGCTACGGCCACACGGCGCGGGATGCCGTTGAGAGTGAACGCCAGCTCCGCCTCGGCGATCTTGGCCCGTTCGTTCATGCAGCGGCCTCGATGCGCGTCGCGAGACACTTGTCGAGCGTCCGCCGCACGAGGATGGCCGCGGCGTCGCTGCGGTATCCTGCGGAGCCGCGCACATCGTCGATGGGTGATAGCGCAGCATGTACGTCGGCCGCCGTAACCCGCTGGTGTCCCTCGCCGGCGGACATGCCGACAAGCTTGCGTTCCAGCGCCGGCAGGCGCACCGGTACGGCCGAGCAGGCGCCGACGGCGATGGCTGCTCGGGCAATGCGGCCCTGCGCGTCGAGCTCGATGACAACCGCCACCGAGACGATGGAGATCACCAGGTAGGTGCGCGCGCCGAGCTTGAGGAACGTCGCGCGGGCGCCGGGCGGTGCCGGCGGGACATGGATCGCGATCACCAGCTCGTCCGGCCCGAGAGCGGTCCTGCGGTTGCCGGTGATGAACTCCTCAAGCGGCAGCGAGCGCCGGCCGCGCACGCTGGCGATTTCGACGACGGCGCCCAGCGTCAGCAGCGGCGGAACGCCGTCGGCGGCGGGCGAGGCGTTGCAGATATTGCCGGCGATGGTGCCGCGATTCTGCACCTGAACGCCGCCGACCTCGCGCGCGGCCTGCTGGAGTCCGGCGAACGCCGGCGGCAGCGCGGCGTCGCGAATATCGGACCAGGTGACCAGCGCCCCGAAGGTCACGCCGCGGGCGTCCCGGCGGATGCCCCCCATCTCGTCGATGGCGGAGATATCCAGCACATTGCGCGGTGTCGCCTCCAGCCAGGCGGTGCGCGCGGTCAGGGCCGGGTAGAAGTCCGTACCGCCCGCCAGCACGGTAAGCCCGCTGGCGGTGCCTATGTCCGGCGCCAGCTTGTCGTCCGCCAGTGCGGCCAGCGCATCGGCGAGCGTCGTCGGCCTGATGTAGAGAGCCATTGCATCACGATGGCAGTTCACCCGGCTCGCCGCAAGCGAGCCCGGGCCGCGCTTTACCGCGCCCTCTGCGTTCGCAGGTTTGCGCCGCCCATCGGCGCCCATGCCGCCCAATCGGCGTGCAGGGGCGCCACGCGGCTGCCGGCTAGATGCGCACCCCGGTCGTGGAGAACACGCTGGAGGCCGAGTTCGGCAGATAGCCGCTGTTGAGCACGAAGAAAGCGCCCACGGCGATCACCGTTGCCGCCGCGATACCGAGCAGGAAAGCCCGCATAGTGATTATCCTCCCAATTCCTTGGGTAGATTCCTAGCATGAACGCAGCTGTAACGAAAGCGTCGGAGCGGGCCGTTAATTGTCCAGGATGCCGACCACCAGGCTGTTGTCGCGGTCGACCAGGAGGACCTTGTTGCCGGCGCGCACGAATGCGGTGCCCCTGAGCTCGGGGAAGCGCCCAGATACCTCATCAGACACCGGCGTAAGCGCATTGAAGGCAAGCGAAGCAGGTATTTCCGCGCCGATCTGGGCGTAGGCCGACCCTGCCCCCGCCTTGGCCTCGTCGGGCTTGCCCAGCAACCCCACGATCTCGCGGCGTTGATCGTCGCTCAGGTGCCGCGTCCGATAGCCGGCGATGGGCACGCGATCGTCGGCGGCATTGCGGGCCGAGAACTTGGCCGGCGCCGTGTCGACGTCGCTGCGCGCGCCTGCGACGGCGAGCACGCCGTTAACGAACACGTTCTCGTCCTGGCTCATGCCCTTGACCTTGGAGCTGGGCTCGGTGGTGCCGGCCTGCTCCGCCAGGTTGCGCCCGGTGGCCGGCGGCACTGGGTCTTTGCTGGTGCCCTGGGTATCTGTCGCCGTTGCCGGTCCGTCCTCGGACTTCTGCGCATCTGGGGCTTTTGGATCGTCGGCGCTGGTGCCCCCGGGTGCCTGGGCGATGGCGAGCGCCGAGCCGAGTAGCAGTGCGCATACGAGCGATAAGGGTATCATTGGCTGCGGCATGTCCGGCACCTCGTTCCTAGCGGTGAGCCGGCCGCGGCCGAGAGCCATGGGGCCGGTGTTCACCCAGGAACGCGAGCGCAGCAGCAATGTTCCTGGCGCCGCGATCACGGCTCTGGGAGCACCGCGCCGGCATCCACCGTCCGAAACGCAAGGCGCACGGGAGCGGGCTCCCGTGCCCCTACATGCAAGATGCAGCGGGTTCTGGCGGCTACTCGGCCGGTGATACGCCGCCTGCCCGGCCGCGTTGCGTCTCCCGCTCCAGCCAGAGGCTGTGGTGCTGCTGGGCCCAGTTGACGTCGACCTCGCCGCTGCCCATCGCCTCGAAGGCGCCCTGCATGCCGATCGAGCCGATGTAGATGTGGGCCAGCATGATGGCGATGAACACGACGCCGACGATGCCGTGGATCATCTGCGCCAGCTGCATGCCGGCGACGTCGGTGGCGTAGAACGGGAACATCAGCAGATAGCCCGTGATGGCTGCCGCAGCGCCGCCCAGCACCACCACCCAGTAGATCACCTTCTGGCCGGCATTGAAGCGCCGCGCCGGCGGGTGCTTGTTGCCGATCAGGCCGCCGCCCTCCCTGATCCACCGGAAGTCGACGGCGGAGGGGAAGTTCCAGGCGATCCACATGAGGAACATCAGCACCACGCCGAGCGTGAAGGGGAAGCTCAGGTAGTTGTGGGCGTACTTGGCCCATTGCGACCAGGCCGCAAACGCCTCCGGCCCGATCCAGGGCGTCAGCAGCTCCTTGCCGAAGGTGATGTTGAGACCTGACAGGGCGAGCACGATGAAGCAGGTGGCCGTCATCCAGTGCACGAACCGCTCGAAGCCGTTGAAGCGCACCAGCGTGCGCCCAGAGCGCCCGTTCTCGATGCGCACCATGCCGCGGATCAGATAGAACAGGACGATCACCGCCAGCATGCCGAGGATGGCGATGGCGCCGACCCAGCGCAGCGTCACCTGGTGGAACTGGCGCCAGTCGCGCCCGGCCGGCTGCTCCAGCACGCCGGTCTTGGCATCCGGCAGCGAGCTGCGTCCCTGGAAGCTTCGTCGGGTCCTTCCTGAGCATATCCTGCATCAGCTTTACCGACTCTGCCGTCGGATTGACCTGCGTCGGCTGCTGCTGCGCGTTGGCCGGCGCGATGGCCGCCACACAGAACGCCACGAGCAAAGCGGCGATGAAAAGCCGGAACGGTGCGCGCATCGTCGCCATCTATCGTCCTCCCTGCATTTGCATGCCCGCTCGGGAGCGGGGACAGATTCGGCGACGGGTTGGCTCCCGTCGCCGCAACACGTGTGAGCCTAGGACGCGATGGTCTCGCGATAGGCCGTCTGCCAGCCCCAGGCGCCCGAGGTATAGCCGCGCCGCGTCACCCGCTCCTTGTAGATCTGGGCGATGATCTCGCCGTCGCCGGCCAGCAGCGACTTGGTCGAGCACATCTCCGCGCACAGCGGCAGCTTGCCCTCGGCCAGACGGTTGGAGCCGTAGCCGGTGAACTGCCCGTTCTCGCGGTTGCCGTACTCGGCCGGCGTCAGGTCGGCCTCCGGGCCGCCGGCGCAGTAGGTGCACTTGTCCATCTTGCCGCGCGAGCCGAAGTTGCCCACGCGCGGATACTGCGGCGCCCCGAATGGGCAGGCGTAGAAGCAGTAGCCGCAGCCGATGCACAGGTCCTTGGAGTGCAGCACGACGCCGTCGGCGGTGGTGTAGAAGCAGTTGACCGGGCAGACGGCGGCGCACGGCGCATCCGTGCAGTGCATGCAGGCCATGGACACCGAGCGCTCGCCCGGCTTGCCGTCGTTGATGGTGACGACACGCCGGCGATTGATGCCCCAGGGCACATCATGCTCGTTCTTGCAGGCGGTGACGCAGGCGTTGCACTCGATGCAGCGGTCGGCGTCGCAGAGAAACTTCATACGGGCCATGGTCGTTCCTCCTTACGCCGCTCTGACCTGACAGAGGGTGGCTTTGGGTTCCTGCATGCCCGTCACCGGATCGAAGCCGTAGGTGGTGACGGTGTTGACGCTTTCGCCGAGCACCACGGGATCGGCGCCCTGCGGGTACTTGGAGCGCAGATCGGCGCCCTGGAACCAGCCGCCGAAGTGGAAGGGGCACCACGTCACGCCCCTGCCGACCCGCTCGGTCACCAGCGCCTTCATGCGGGCCTTCGGCTTGCGTGTCGGCAGCGCCGAGCACCCAAACCCACGCGCCGTCGGTGATGTTGCGCTCGGTCGCGTCCGCAGGATTGATCTCGATGAACATGTCCTGCTGCAGCTCGGCCAGCCACTTGTTGGAGCGCGTCTCCTCGCCGCCGCCCTCGTACTCGACGAGACGCCCGGAGGTGAGGATCAGCGGGAACTGCTTGGCTATGCCCTTCTCCACCGCCGCCTTCTGCACGTCGAAGCCCACATTCGGCATGCGGAACTGGCGTGCGTTGGGTAGCGTCGGATACTTGGCGACCAGCTCCGGCCGCGGCGTGTAGATCGGCTCGCGGTGCACCGGGATGGCGTCGGGCAATCCGAACGCGTTGGCGCGCGCCTTGCCGTTGCCGTAGTGCATGCAGCCGTGCCGCATCGCCACGCGCTGGATGCCGCCGGAAAGGTCGATGGCCCAGGAGACGCCGTCGGGATTGGCGCCACCGATACGCTCGATGGTTGCCTTCTCCGTTTCGGTGAGGTCGCTGTCCCAACCGAGCTTCTTGAGCACTCCGTAGGTGAACTCCGGGTAGCCGTCCTGGATCTCGGAGCCCAGCGAATAGGAGCCTTCGGCCAGCAGGTTGTGCCTGACCTCCTGCTCTGCGCCTTGGGCGTCCTTGGTCTTGACCACCCGCTCCACGCCAAAGCGCGCGCGGAAGGTGCCGCCGCCGTCCATGACGTGCAGGTTGGTGTTGTAGAGCGTGTGGGTGCCAGGGTGCTTGAGCTCGGGCGTGCCCCAGCAGGGCCACGGCAGGCCGTAGTAGTCGCCCTTGGCCGGACCGTCGCTCGCCCGCAAGGTGACGAGGTCGAAGTCCTTCTGGTTGGCCATGTGCAGTTTGAGCCGCTCCGGCGACTGGCCGCAGTAGCCGGTCGACCAGCCTCCGCGGTTGATCTCGCGCAGGATGTCCTCCGCGACCGGCACGTTGTTCTCGACCTTGATGTTCTTGAACATGCGGTCGGCAAAGCCGAGCTTGACCGCCAGCCGGTACATGATCTCGAGGTCGTCCTTGGCCTCGAAGATCGGCTTGACGATCTGCTCACCCCACTGAATCGAGCGGTTGGACGCGGTGCGCGAGCCCGCGACCTCGTAGCTGGTGGCGACGGGCAGGAGGTAGGTGTTCTCCTTGCGGTTGCCCATGATGGCCCAGGTGGTGGGCACGGGGTCGGCGACCACCAGCAGGTCGAGCTTCTCCACGCCGGCAACGGCCTCCGGAATGCGGGTGACCGTGTTGCCGCCGTGGCCCATGATGAACATGGCCTTGAGGTTGTCCTTCTGCGACACCTGCTCCTTGGGCAGCAAGGTCGCGTCGAACCAGCGTGTCGACGGGATGCCGGGCGTGTTCATCATCCGAACGGGCTTGCCGTCGGCGACCGGTATGGGTCGAAAGCGCGACGTCCATCCAGTCGTAGTCGACCTCCCACACGCGGCACCAGTGCCGCCAAGCGCCTTCGACTAGGCCGTAGTAGAGGGGCAAGGTCACGATATCGAGACCGAGGTCGGTGGCGCCCTGCACGTTGGTGTGGCCGCGGAAGATGTTGGCTCCGGTGCCGAACTTGCCGACGTTGCCGGTGGCGAGCAGCGCGATGCAGAACGCGCGCACGTTGGCGGTGCCGACCGTGTGCTGGGTTGCGCCCATGCACCAGATCAGTGTCGCCGGCTTCTCGGTAGCGAACATCTTGGCGACGCGCTCGAGTTGGGCGCCCGGTACCCCGGATACGCGCTCCACCTCCTCCGGCGTCCACTTCTCGACCTCCCTGCGGATGTCGTCCATGCCGTAGACGCGCTGAGCGATGAACTCCTTGTCCTCCCAGCCGTTCTTGAAGATGTGCCACAGCATGCCCCAGATGACGGGGATGTCGGTGCCGCTGCGCAGCCGCACGTACTCGGTGGCGTGCGCGGCGGTGCGCGTGAGGCGCGGATCGATCACGATCACATTGGAGCGGTTGAGCTCCTTGCCTTCGAGCACATGCTGCAACGAAACGGGGTGCGCTTCCGCCGGGTTGCCGCCCATGATGACCATGGTCTTGGCGTTGCGGATGTCGTTGTAGCTGTTGGTCATTGCGCCGTAGCCCCAGGTGTTGGCTACGCCGGCGACCGTGGTCGAGTGGCAGATGCGCGCCTGGTGGTCGGAGTTGTTCGTGCCCCAGAACGCTGCGAACTTGCGATTGAGGTAGGCGCCCTCGTTGGTGAACTTGGCTGAGCCCAGCCAGTAAACGGAATCGGGACCAGACTTGGCGCGGATCTCCATCAGCTTGTCGCCGATCTCGTTGATCGCCGTGTCCCAGAGATGCGCTGCCACTGGCCTCCCACCAGCTTCATGGGGTAGCGCAAGCGGCGGTCGCCGTGCACGAGCTCGCGCGTGGCTGCACCCTTGGCGCAGTGCGAGCCGCGGTTGATGGGGCTGTCCCAGCCGGGTTCCTGGCCGACCCACACGCCGTTGTCGACCTCGGCCAACACGGTGCAGCCGACCGAGCAGTGCGTACAGATGTTCTGGCGGATGATGCCCTTGGCCGGCGCGGGACCGGTGGACGCCGCCTCGGCCTTGCGCACGCTGCCTAGCTGCAGCGCGCCTAGGGTTGCCAGTCCGCCCGCGGCGAGGCCGGAGCGGCGCAGGAATGCGCGGCGGTCCATGCCGCCGGCGGCTTGATTGGCAAGCGCTGCGGCGAGGGCGCCGCGGCGAGCTTGACGGTCGCTCTTCTTGATCAGCACGGTGGCCTCCCTCTCAGCGCTTGGCTGGATATCTGTTGACCCGATAGAAGGCTTTCACGTGCTCGGTTTCCCGATAGCGCGGCTTGCGCTTCTCATCGTTGCTTTCGCTGTCGGCTTGCGCGGCCGTGGCAAACGTGCCGGCAGCGGCGGCAGCCCCGGCGCCGACACCGAGGACACGCAGGAAATCGCGTCGGCCCACCTTGGCCTTGTCTGCGGTTTTCATGACTGCCTCCTCCTCTTGTGGCTTCGCAAGCCCGCTTACGCCGGAAGTGCGAACGCCTCCGTTTCTATTTCCATGAATGTTCGGCCGAGCGCCCCCACGCAGGCATAGAAGTCCGCGGTTTGGGATATGCTCCAGATCGGCGAAGAAGCGGCCGATCCAGGGGGCCATGTGCTTCTCGAAGATTTCGCGGTCGGCGCCGGGCGCGGCATCGATGGTGCCGCCGGCGAGCCCCGCCATGATCTCGCAGAGAATGGCGGCGTGGTCCTCAGGCTCCGACTGCCCGCGGCTTCTGCTCGATGCCGAGCCGCTTGAGGTCGCCGCGCAGGCGCGCCAGCGGGCGCTCGTAAAGGAACCCTGTGAGGTAGTAGGAGGCGTAAGGCAGCAGCTCTCCGCGGCCGAGACCGATGAAGAGATCGAAATACTCGCGCCCAACGCGCTCTGCATCGGTGCGGGCAGCAGCCTCGCCGAGCGCGGCATGTGCAACTCCGAGCGGGGAGGGATCGCCGCGCAGGCCGACGAGGCGGCCGATCAGCTGAGCATCGGGGCTGCGTGCGAGCAGTGTTGCCAGCAGCGCATACTCCTGCGCGCGGGCCGCATCGATCTCGTCGATGTGCGGCTTCGCTCCAGCTTCAAAGAGATCCGGACGCAGGAGGGCACGCTGCACACCCGTCGCGGCTTCCACGGCAAGAACTCGCTCCGCGGGAATCCTGTCCCAATTGGACACGGAAGGTTGCGAGATGCCGATACGGCGCGCGAGTTCGCTGATGCCGCCTACAGCGCGGATCGCTTCTTGGAGCCCCGAATCCCGCATGTGCCTATTGTGTGGGCGTTGACAGCTACTTTCGACTTGAAATCGTTCCAAAGCGTAGTGGCAATGCAACGCAAGCGTCAATAGCTTCCAGCTATGGACACGCGAAAATGAGCGCGGTGATAGTCTAAGGTTATGGGGGGTATAACTACTTGGGGAGCGCGCGGCCGTGGCCGCGACGATTGCGGCCAGAGAAGCTTTCTGCTGATGCGGCGGCGTGCTGCGTCGCAGCATTTTCTCCGCTCTGCTGGGCTTCTACTGTCGCGCTCTGCTCGGCAGCGCCTTGCATTTGCTCTGGCATGCCAACCGCTTGGGTCTGCGCGCCGTCGTCGGGCGAGGCGAGCGCACTAGTCGAGGCGGGTGGCGGCTGGTCGGCCGGTGGAACATCCGCCGCCGCCGGCTCGCCTAGTTCGCCGAGCCTGCCCATGGCCTGCGCGACGAGCTTGCCCACGTCGTCGGTGGGAGCGAGCGGACCAAAGCCCGGCATGGCATTGGGGTCGGTGAAATCCCACTGATTCTCGGCAATGCCGATGAAATCACGGATGGCGGGATCGGTGGTCCAGGCCCGCCGCAGCGCCGCCCGGGTCAGGTGCCCTGGAACGCCCTTCCGCAGGAAGGCGCGGATATCGCTGCCGGCGGTGATGGATTCGATCGGCGGCAGGCTCGCCTCATCGAACGGCGGGCTTTGCTGCGCGCCTGCTGCAGTAGGCTCTACGGGGTCTTCTCGGGCGTCGTCGGGCTCCGGCAGCTCGGTCGCCGGCTGGGGCGGCTGGGCTGCGCGCTCCTTGGCGTTCTCACGCTTGAGACGCGACCAGCGAGCGGCAAAGTTTTCCGGCTCGCTCATTTCTTCGCCTCCGGACCGGCCCGGTCGCGCTGGCGCTTGTAGAACGGCCGCTCGACGTGATGCTCAGCGATGAACTGCTCGATGCGCCCGGCGATGGCGGGCGGCATCGGCACCGTGTCGACGAGATCGTTGCCGGCTTCCGTGAACGCCTCGCCTTCGGCGGGGTCGGCCGTGACGGCGAACACCTCGTAGGGCTGCTCGGCGCCCTCCACATGGCGAAGCACGACCCACAGCAGCGGTTCGCTCAATTCCAGGTTGCTCAGGTAGTTCGCGGTCTCGGTCCGGTAGAGCTCGATCGTGGCGGTGCCGCCGTAGAATGCCGTCGTGGGTCCTATCGGTCCAAGCGGCGTCCACGGCGTTGCCGACGGGATGCCCTCGAGCACCGATGCGGGCCGCCAGACATAGTCGAGCCACGGGCTCGTCGCCTCGAACCGCTCCACCACCACGCCGATAGGGATGCTCACCAGAGCCGTAGAGTTCAACTCACTGCCTCCAGGTGCTGGACGGGCAGGCCCGTGACGAGGTTCTGAGGCTTGAGCCGCACCACCTTGTCGGCCGACATGGCCAGGATCAGATACACCGGCTCGCCCCGCACCCGCTCCTTGACGGTGGCCGGATCGGCAAAGGTGAGCCGGTAGAGGCCCACCAAAAGCCCGTGGGTTGCCTCGTCCAGCTCCTCGCCGTTCCACAACGCATCGCCGATGCGCGTGCCTTCCGCGTCGAGGCCGACATACCAGGAGAGCCTGGCGTCCTGCAGCTCGACCAGCGGCTCCACCGAAACTTCCACGGCGAGCAGGTGCGCAATCCAGCGCTCGATCACCTCTCCGAGTGCGGCGAGCCCGCGCCGGCCGGCGGTGAGATCGAGGCCCATATCGAACTGGTCACTGCGCTCCCAGTAGGAGTGAGCGTTGTCGTCGTTGAGGACGTCGATCTCGGCGGCAGCGGGCAAGCCGAGCATCGACACCAGCGGGGAGAGCGGCTTGCCGCCGAGGCCAGACACGGTTTCCTCGTCGGCGGCCACCAGCGAGCCCTCGTGCAGGGTGAGCTTCTGCGGCCGGAAGAACAGCTCGGCCGCCCGCAGAACGGACGTATCCTCTGAGCCGTCCAGCATGTTGCGCGCGATCACATGCACCAGCTGGTTGACAAAAATGTGCGGGAACTTGAGGTTCTGCCGCACGATGTCGAGATAGGCCGCCTCCAGCGTGCGATGGCGTGTCAGGTGATCGCGGAAGCCGACCAGGATCTGCCAGTTCTCGCGCGCGTCCGCGTCGGCGAGCGCGGCGATCTCCGTGGCGGTGACGGCGCGGCGAGGGTCGGCCAGGAGGCCTTTGTGCAGGGATCGCTCGGCCGCGCAGGCCTCAGGCGGTGGCGTGAGCTCGGGCCGTGCGAGGTAGGCCTTGAGGAAATCATCGGTCACCAGCAGGCCGCCGCCCGCGTCGCGATCGAGCAAGTGGTGGCCGCAGGAGAGCCAGAAGTCGTGCGCTCCGCTCACGCTCGCTCTCCCTTGCCGAGGGCTGCAAGATCGATCGCATCCGCTGGCGTGTCGTCCTCCTCGCCCGCTACCTCGAGGAACGCGTAGGCCCGCGCCGGCTTGGGCCCCACCGCCGGGGTGAGCGTGCGGAACGCCTCGCGGATGGCCCCGTCCTCGACCTTGCGGGCGAGCGCCGCCAGCATGCCCCTGGGATGATCGCAGAGCGAGGCGGCAAAGGCGATCTCCTCCTCGGCCGCCGGCCTGGCTGTGGCAAGATCGGGAGCGCCGAAGCGCTCGACCAGGCGCTTGGCAAGCAGCTCCACGGCGGCGGTGCGATCCTCCTCGGTCGCCTCCACGATCTGCGCCAGGGTCGACCAGCCGAGTGAATCGATGCCGAGGAAGCCCGCGCGGAACGCCGCGCGCGCCTTGCCTTCGAGCTTGGAGGCATCGACGTGGGCAAAGGCGAACGCGCCGGGCACTGCCCACTCGCCGGGCTCCGCGGCGCGCTCGAAGATGAAGGTATCGGAAGGGTCGAGCTGAATAGTGCGCAGCAGCTTCACAGGCGTGGCCCTCCCGTTGCCGGGTCGAGCCACGACGGCTCGGCCAGGGCGGCGGCAAGGTTGCGGCGATCGGGCTCCTTCTGGCCGCGCCAGCGCAGCAAGAGATCACCGTTGCGGTCGAGCGCTGGGACGGCGCCCTTCTCGACGTCCAGATGGCTCGAGGTAGTTGCGCGTCACGGTGGCGAACTCTCCAGCCCGCCAGGCATCCAGCGCAACCATGAGGTGCCGCGCGAAGCTCTCCACCAGCTTGCCGGAGCCCAAGTCGTCGAAGCCTTCCTCGTCGAGCGCCGCCGAGAGCGGGCGCAGGCCCGCTTCCTTTTCGCCCATCGCCACCGTGCGCACCATGGCGGCAAATACCAGCCAGTCCGGTGGCGCGTTCTCGGGCGTCTCCAGCGGCCACGCCAACCGCCCGCCGCCGATCAGTCCGCCGTCGACGCGGATGGCGTCGGGCCAGGCGAAGGTTATGGCACGCTCCGGCGGGGCATAGTTGAGGAGGGCATCGCGCAGCGCGACCATGCCCGCGTAGAAGGCCCGTCGCGCCGTGTGCAGGGGCTCCTCGGGCTCCAGCACCAGCGCGAACTCCACCAGGTCGAAGCGGCCGACATGCACCAGCGTGCCCGCCCCCTCCTCAGGCGCGATGGCCTTGGCATGAGCGAAGGCATCCCCTACCTCGCGTAGGGAGACCGCGCGAAAGAGCGGCGGCAGGTCGAGAGCGGGGGCAAGCGGCATGCGGGATCGACCGTGCATGGAGGCGAGGCTCGAGCCTCCTCGATTGGCGCTTTACTTTAGGATGACTATAAACTGAGTTGCCAGCCGGCAAAATGCCTGCGTGGAAAAGCCCAGCGTGGCCGCAAAGGACAAGCGCCGCATATGCCCGATCCTGCCGGGACCATTCTCATCTGCTCGTGTGAGGACACGATGCCGCTCGACGCGGGCGGCGTTAAGCGTGTCTGCCGCGGGGCCGAGGTGACGGCGGGCCGGCAACTGTGCCGGGCGGAGCTGGAGCGGTTTCGCGCCGCGGCCGGTGCCGGCGAGCCGCTGACGGTCGCCTGCACGCAGGAGGCGGCCCTGTTCTCGGAGATCGCCGATGAGGTCGGGCGGCGCGCTCCAGTCAGATTCGTGAACATTCGCGAGACTGCCGGCTGGTCGAAGGACGCCGCCAAGGCTGGACCGAAGATGGCGGCGCTGGTCGCGGCGGCGGCCGAGCCGCTGCCCGATGTGCCGGTGGTCAGCTTGGAGAGCGACGGCGTCATCTTGATCTATGGCAGCGACGAGCGCGCCATCGAGGCCGGCAACCTGCTCAAGGAGCACCTCGACGTCACCGTTCTGCTCAGGCCGCCGGCCGCCATTGCGCCGCCCCGCACCACCGAGTTCCCGGTGGCCAAGGGCATCATCCGCTCGGCCAAGGGACATCTCGGCGCATTCGAGATCGAGGTCGACGACTTCGCCATGCCGGCACCCTCCTCGCGCGCCCAGCTGGCATGGGGGCCATCGCGCAACGGCGCCAGCTCCAAGTGCGACGTCGTGCTGGATATGTCGGGCGGCAAGGCGCTGGTCTCCGCCCCCGACCTGCGCGAGGGCTACCTGCGCGCCGATCCCGGCGATGCCGCGGCGGTGATGCGTGTTGTGCTGGAGGCGCGCGATCTCGTCGGCACCTTCGAGAAGCCGCGCTACGTCACCTTCACCGAGGACCTGTGCGCGCATGCGCGCTCGCGCATCGTCGGCTGCACTCGCTGCCTCGAGCTGTGCCCGGCCGGCGCCATCAGCCCGGCCGGCAATCACGTGGTGATCGACCCGCATGTCTGCGCCGGCTGTGGCCAGTGCGCAGCCGTCTGCCCCACCGGCGCGGCAGCCTACGCCCTGCCGACGGCGGACGTGCTGATGCGCAAGCTGCGCACGCTGCTTACCGCCTACCGCGAAGCCGGAGGCGAGCACCCTATTCTGCTGTTGCACGACGAGGCCCACGGCGCGCCGCTGATCGATGCCCTGGCCCGTTTCGGCGATGGGCTCCCGGCCAACGCGCTGCCACTGACCGTCAACGAGGTGACGCAGGTGGGCCTCGAGACGGTAGCCGCGGCTTTCGCCTACGGCGCCTCGGCCGTGCGCTTCCTGCTGCGCGAGCGGCCCCGCCACGACGTGGCGGGTCTCACCCGCACCATCGCCCTGGCCGATCCGATCCTGCAGGGGCTTGGTTTCGGCTCGGCCCGCGTCGCCACTATCGAGACCGACGATCCGGACGCCCTCGGCAGCGGGCTGCGGGCCATCGCCCCCACGCCGCCTGCGTCGCGCCCGGCGACGTTCGTGCCATCGGGTGCCAAGCGCAGCGTGCTGCGCACCGCGCTGCGCGAGCTGCACGGGGTGGCGCCATCGCCGGTCGATGTGGTGCCGCTGCCCGAGCGCGCCCCGTTCGGAGCGGTGGAGATCGACGTTGCTGGCTGCACGCTGTGTCTCGCCTGCGTCTCGGCCTGCCCGACGGGCGCGCTCAGCGACGATCCCGAGCGGCCGATGCTGCGCTTCGCCGAGGACGCTTGCGTGCAGTGCGGGTTGTGCAAGGCGACCTGCCCCGAGAAAGTGATCACGCTCAAGCCGCAGATCGACTTCCGCGCGGCCACCGCCACCGCGCGCGTCCTCAAGGAGGAGGAGCCGTTCTGCTGCACGCGCTGCGGCAAGCCGTTCGGCGTCAAGAGCACCATCGAGCGCGTGGCCGCCAAGCTCGAAGGCAAGCACTGGATGTACAAGGACCGGCCCGCCCGCCTCGACGTCATCAAGATGTGCGACGACTGCCGGGTGGCAGTGATCTCCGAGCAGGACTTCGATCCCTACGGCGCGCCTCCCCGTGCCCCGCCGCGTACCACCGAGGACTATCTGCGCGAGGCCGAGCAAGCCAAGCAGAAGGAGACCGAGGACAAGGGCTGATGCCCCGGTGCGCCGCGTGTGGGTACAAAGCTGCTTCGGCTCGAAATTCGCTTTGTCCCCACTGTTGCCGCCTGATAGCCTCGGCCAATATTTCGCCGGCAGGGAGGCCGGAGAAAATGCTTCGGGGCGGGAACACCATGTTTTGTCGCGGTGCCATTTTGCTTTGTGCGTTGTTGGTAGCAGCCTGCGCGCAGACCAACGTCGGCGAATCCGATCCGCTGGTGACCGGCGCTGCGGGGCCTGGCGTGAAAGAGAACGCCAAGGCCGAGCTGCCACAGTGCGCCCAGCCGCTCGGCACCGTGGCGCTGGTGGAGAGACCGATCTCGGTGCTGGACGATCTCGGGCTGCCTTCGCCGCTGCCGATGCTCAACACCATGATCTCGCAGTCGGGCTGCTTCCAGATCGTCGACCAACACGCGGCGAGGCTGGCGCAGAACAAAAGCGGCAAGGGTAAGGGCAAGGCGCCGACGCCGGACTATCTGATCTCCGCCGACATCCTCGCGCAGAATCCGGATTCCGGCGGGATCAATACCGGCGTCATCAGCCAGTTCATTCCGGGTATCGGCGGCACGGTCGCGGGCTCGGTGTCGGTGAAGACATCGGACGTGCACACTGCCCTGTTCCTGAGCGACACCAAGACCGGACTGCAGCTCACCAGCGTGCAGGGTTACGCGCAGACGGCTGACTTCGGCGCATCCCTCGACCGCATCGCCAAGGTCAAGGTGAAGCTCGGCGCCTATTCCGACACGCCGATCGGCAAGACCACCAGCGCAGCGTTCCTCGACGCCTACATCAAGCTGGTGAGCTTCGTGAAGGCCTCGCCGAAGGTGGCGGCCAAGCGTTAGTGCCAGCGGACCGCCCGAGCACCCCCGGAGACCTTCAGCCGTGCTGCTCCTTGGGCACCTTGAGATGATGCGCCGCCGCCGGCTGGCCCATGCGATCCACCGCAGCGATGCCGATGGCTGAGAGGATGAACACCACGTGGATGATGGTCTGCCACATCACGGCGGATTCGGTGTAGCGCGCACCCTGCATGCCGAGCATGCCGGCCTCGATGAACGTCCGCAGCAGATGGATCGAGGAGATGCCGATGATGGCCATCGCCAGCTTGATCTTCAGCACGCTGGCGTTGACGTGGTCGAGCCACTCGGGCTGGTCGGGATGACCCTCGAGCCGCAGGCGTGACACGAAAGTTTCATATCCGCCGACGATCACCATCACCAGCAGGTTGGAGATCATCACCACGTCGATCAGACCCAGCACGACCAGCATGATCTGCAGCTCGGTGAACGAGGTGGCGTGCGTGATCAGGTGCCACAGCTCCTTGAGAAACAGCACGACATAGACGCCCTGGGCGACGATCAAGCCCAGGTAAAGGGGCAGCTGCAGCCAGCGCGAGCCGAAGATGAGCGCGGGCAGCGGGGCGAGATTGGAGGTATCTTCTCTGCTTTTTGACATCGGTCCTGGCTTGGCGAGGATGGTGGGAATTGCGAGGGTGGGAATGCGGGAGACAGAATTGAGCTTTGCCCTCCCATGGCGCACACTAGTTAGGGTGGCATCCTGTCCGATACCAGGGCGCGGCGGCCAACGGGGGTTAAGGTGCCCGCGGTCGATTTTCAAGGACAAAAGCGGTCAATGCTGATCGAGAGGAGCACGCGATGAAGGCTGCGGTCGTGATGGCTGGTGGCGTCGAGGTGCGGGAGGTGGCCAAGCCCGCGCCGGGTCCGGAGCAGGTGCTGGTGCGCGTGCGTGCCGCAGGCCTCAACCGCGCGGACCTCCAGGTAGCTGCCGGACACAGCCATGGCGCGATCGGCGGGGCGGGCACCGTCATGGGGCTGGAGTTCGCCGGCGAGGTGGAGGCCGTCGGGAGCGCGGTTAAGGCCGTGAAGCCCGGCGACCGGGTGATGTGCACGGGCAGCGGCGGATACGCCGAGTACGCCGTTGCCGACTGGGGCCGCGCCTCTCCGGTCCCTGCCAACAACATGAGCTGGGAGCAAGCCGCCACGCTGCCGATCGCGCTCCAGACCATGCACAACGCGCTCATCACCGCCGGGCGGCTCAAGGCCGGCGAGGCGGTGATGATCCAGGGCGCCAGCTCCGGCGTCGGCCTGATGGGCCTGCAGATCGCCAAGCTCAAGGGCGCGCGGCTGGTCGTCGGAACGTCCACCCATGCCGGCCGGCGCGCGCGGCTCGCCGAGTTCGGCGCCGACCTCGCGGTCGATACATCGGAGCCCAACTGGTCGCAGAAGGTGCTGGCCGCCACCGACAAGAACGGCGTCGACCTGATCGTCGACCAGGTCTCGGCCAGCGTCGCCAACGAAAACATGAGGGCGGCCTCCGTGCTCGGCCGCATCGTCAACGTCGGCCGCCTCGGCGGCCAGAAGGGCGAGTTCGACTTCGACCTGCATGCCCTGAAGCGGATCGACTACATCGGCGTCACCTTCCGCACCCGCTCCGTGGAGGAGGTGCGCGAGATCGTGCGGGCCATGCGCGCCGACCTGTGGGACCACGTGGAAAGCGGCAAGCTGGCGCTGCCGATCGACAAGACTTTCCCGCTCGACAAGGCAGCCGCGGCGCTGGAGCACATGCGCGCCAACCAGCACTTCGGCAAGATCGTGTTGACGGTGTGACGGCGCCTGCGCTGGCGTCCGCCGCGCCGAGAGGCTACCAATTGTCCTGCTGCGCGCTTCGGCGCGCGGCGGACGATAGGCGCATGGCGACGTGAGGAGCGAACCCTTGGACCTCGACCTCGGCACACCCAAGATGATCGCCCGCAAGGAGGGCGGCGTAGGCTGGATGATCTTCAACCAGCCGGAGAAGCACAACGCCATGTCCTATGCCATGTGGCTGGCGGTGCCGAAGATCATCGCCAGCTTCGAGGCCGACCCCGCAGTTCGTGTCATCGTGCTGACAGGCGCCGGCGAGAAGGCCTTCGTGTCGGGCGCCGACATCTCCGAGTTCGAGGAGAAGCGCAGCGCCGAGGAGGGCATCAAGCTCTACGACGCCGCCGGCGAGGCGGCGCAATCGGCCATCATCAATGCCTCCAAGCCCACCGTCGCCATGGTCCGCGGCATCTGCATCGGCGGCGGCCTGGCCATCGCGCTCAACACCGATGTGCGCATCGCCTCGGCAAACTCGGTGTTCGCCGTGCCGGCGGCCCGCCTCGGCCTCGGCTACCGCTTTACCGGCATCAAGCGGCTGGTCGACATCGTCGGGCCCAGCCTTCGCCAAGGAGATCTTCTTCTCCGCCCGCAAGTTCTCCGCGGAGGAGGCGCGCATCATGGGCCTCGTCAACCGCGTGGTGCCGGAGGCCGAGCTGGAGGCCACGCGTCAACGCCTTCGCCGCAACCGTCAGCGGCAACGCGCCCCTCACCATGAAGGCGGCCAAGCTGGCGATCGACGCGGCCAAGGAGGATGCCGACAAGCGCCGCATGGCCGAGATCGATGCCGCCATCAAGGCCTGCTTCGCCAGCCAGGACTACATCGAGGGCCGCCGCGCCTTCATGGAGAAGCGCAAACCCAAGTTCGAGGGGCGGTGAATGCGCTGCCGTATTGCGCCGTGCGACAAGGCCATCGGTTCGCTATTGACACCCTACGATCACCACCGCAGCTGCACCATCGCCGCGATGGCGGGCGGCGTGCCGGGCGGCGCGAACAGCCGGGCGAGGCCCGCCGCATCGATCTCGCCGTCGGCCAGCACCTCGTCGTTGTGGATGCCCGAGGCGATGAACAGCGCATCCACGCCCATGCCTTGCGCCGCTGCCAGATCGGTACGCACGGCATCGCCGATGGCCAGGATGCGCGCCAGCTCGGGCGCAGCGCCGCGCAGCTCGGCCGTGCGCCCGAGCGCCGACTCGTAGGCAGACGGATGCGGCTTGCCGGCCCAGAACACGGCCCCGCCAAGGCGCTCGTACTCGGCGGCGAGCTGCCCGCGCACAGATAGCGCTTGCCCGCCACGTCGACCACCAGATCGGGATTGGCGCACACGAACGGAACGGCGCGCGCCACCCCCTCCTCGATCAACGCCCGGTAGGTATCAACAGTGTCGTTGCCGTCGTCGATGAGGCCGGTGCAGACGATGGCCTCGGCTTCCTCCAGCGGCGCGTTGGGCCCCGGCAGCCTGGCGAACAGCGCGCTGTCGCGGCGCGCCGGGCCGATGCGGTGCAGGCGCCGGTAACCCTTCTCGGCGATGTGGGCGAGCGCGATGTCGCCCGAGCACACGATGGCGTCCCAGGCGTCGCGGCGCACGCCGGTGCGCTCCAGCACCCGCTCCACGCCCGCGACCGGCACCGGCGCGTTGGAGACCAGCACCACCGTGCCTCCGGCCGCCCGGAACCGCGCCAGCGCCTCGCCTGCTCCGCATAGGCCTCACGGCCGTTGTGCATCACGCCCCACACGTCGCAGAACACCGCCTCGTAGCGGGCGAGCAGCGGGCCAGCGTTGGCTATGATCGGTGGTGCCATTGTTCGCGGTTCTGGGTGTCAGGTTTCAGGGATCAGGTTTCAGGTATGCCGGCCATGCGAGTTACTGCCACACCAAAGTTCCGGTTGGGAGTGCATGCTCGATGCTGCTTCCTGAGACTTCTAGCCCCACCGCTGCTACCTAGAGCCTGACCCCGAAACCTGACCCCTAAAACCTCATGCAGCTCTCCTATGCCCAAAACCTCGAGGACTACCACCTCGACCTCCTCTTCGCCGGCCAGGAGCATGGCGCCTACGTCGATGTCGGCGGCGGCCACCCGGTGGCCGACAACGTGTCGTTCTGGTTCTACCTCAAGGGCTGGCGCGGCCTGATCGTTGAGCCGCAGCAGGGCCTGGCCGATCTCTACGCCCACGTGCGCCCCCGCGATCATGCTGTGAGCTGCCTGGCCGGGCGGGCTGAGGGCGAGGCCGAGTTCCACGTCGTCTCCAAGCTGCACGGCTTCTCCACCACCGTGCGCGAGCATGCTGCCGGCGCGGGCCAGTTCGGCGTCGACTACGCCACTGTCAAGAAGCCCATGCGCACGTTGGCCGCCCTGTGCGCCGACGCCGGACTGACCCGTATCGACTTTCTCAAGATCGACGTGGAGGGCGCCGAGGCCGAGGTGATTGCCGGCATGGACTTCAAGCGCTGGCGGCCGCGCATCGTGTTGGTCGAGGCGGTGGCGCCAGGCAGCATGGACGCCAGCTTCGAGGCCTGGGAGCCCGCGCTACTGGCCGCCGGCTACACCTTCGCCTTCTTCGACCGGCTCAACCGCTTCTATGTGGCGAACGAGGAGGCCGCACTGACAAAGCGCTTCCCTGCCGAGCCCGCACCCTGGGACAAGGTCGCGCATTTGTGGGACTGCGGCCGCGCGCCGGAGCGCCCCGACCACCCCGACCATGCGCTTGCCAGGGTGCTGCAGGCGGGCTTCTTCGCAGCGCTCCCCTCGCTCGACCCGGTGCTGCTCGAGTGCCTCGTGCAGCGCGGTCTCGCAGCAACTGGCATCGCTGGAGACCTGACGCCGGCTGGGGCCCAGATGCTGGCGGGCACGGCAGAGTTTCCGCGTGTGCAGCCGCCTGCCGCCGATCTCGCCGCCCTGCTGGACGGCGACCGGCTCCGCGCCGCGCTCGGTCGCATCGCTTCGACCTACGACGGCGGCCACATCATGGAGTAAGCCCGCGTGGGCAAACGCGCAGCCGGTCCCCGCAGGCAGCCCTCCCGTGCTTTCGCCAGACGCTTGCGCTTGGGGGTTTGGCCTCTATATTGCCGCCGTCGCCACAGGCGGCTGGAGGGATGGCCGAGTGGCTGAAGGCGCACGCTTGGAAAGCGTGTATACGGGCAACCGTATCGTGGGTTCGAATCCCACTCCCTCCGCCATATCCCCATGCGGTGGTGTCGCACGAAGTCCAGCAACTCCTCTAACGCGTTGATGTAGCGACTGTTGTTCGTCGGCGCGGTCCGAGGAAGTGCATTGTCATCCGAGCTAGGTGGGGGTATATTTCGGGGTATGGATAACAGGGGGTGGGGTACATCTGAAATCGGAGGCGGCGGGCTCAGATGGCGCGCGACCACTTGTCAGATGCGAAAATCCGGCGGTCGCAATCTGGCGCCAAACCCTACAAGCTCTTCGATGGAGCAGGCCTGTTCCTGCTAGTCCATCCAAACGGTTCGCGGTACTGGCGCTTAAAGTACCGCCTGGCGGGAAAAGAGAGGCTGCTTGCCATCGGCGTCTATCCCGAGATCAGTCTCGCTGAGGCACGGGATCAGGCGCTGAACGCCCGCCGTCTGATACGCGAGGGCAAGGATCCAGTTGTCGAGCGGCGTCGCCAATTCAGCGACCCCGTTGACACCTTCCAGGCGATCGCGAGCGAGTGGATCGCTTCCCGCGAGAATGAATGGTCACCCAGCTACCGCACCGCTGTGGAATCCGCGCTGGCCGCAAACCTGTATCCACAGATCGGCGCCCTTTCAATCCGCGCCATAACCGTGCCTATTTTGCGCGAAGCCCTCATGCTGATGGAGCGGCGTGGTGCGCTCTCCGCTCTGAGAAAGGTGCGCATGTGGGCGTCGATGGTTTTTCGCTATGCCATCGCCACGGGCCGCGCGGACAACGATCCCGCGGCGCCACTGCGTGGTACGTTCAAGGCGCACAAGCCCCGGAACTTCCCTGCACTGACAAAAGCGCAGGAATTCGGGGAGCTGCTGGCGAGGATTCGCGCCTACGACAGCCCGATCACACGTTCTGGGTTGATGCTGTTAGCCTACACGTTTACCCGCACCGGCGAGCTCAGAGCTGCTGAGTGGCCGGAAGTGGACTTTGCCACCGCCACTTGGAGCATCCCTGCCGAGCGGATGAAGATGCGTGAGCCGCATGTGGTCCCGCTTGCGACCCAGGCGCTGCAAGTGTTGTCCGAACTAAAGATGCTCACCGGACACTCGCGCTGGGTGTTCCCGAATGAGCGCAACCCGCAGAAGCCGATGTCGGAGAACACCATCCTCTATGCTCTCTACAGAATGGGCTATCACAGTCGTGCCACCGGTCACGGATTTCGCGCAAGCGCCTCAAGCCTGCTCAATGAGCTCGGCTTTGACGCAGATGTGATCGAGCGGCAGCTTGCCCACAAGAACGGAATAAGGTGCGCGCCGCCTACCATCGGGCGGAGTATATGGCCCAACGCCGCCAGATGATGCAGCGGTGGGCCGACTCATGGATAAACTCGCCAGGGGTCGGCCAACTGGCTGAGGCCCCTGTGGAAAACTCCGTTATCGAAAACGAGGTTTACCCAGGAAATCAGGCTCCACCCATGGCATCACACGTCCTACCTATGTAGGTAACCCACCGGTTCACGATATTATAGACTTGAGTAGAAAACTGATCCATCTTCTCGCGCTTTTCCCGATCGCTCAACATGTTCTGCTTTTTCACAAGCGGGCAATAGGCGGTCAGAAGGTAATTGACGATTTCAGGTTTATCCGCTTGGGGGTGCCTTCTTCTCAGGTCCGCCGCAATTGCGCTGATGGCATTTTCCTGTTCTGAACCGCTCAAGGCGGCGGAAGCACGGGCCACGTCAGCAGGCGTTTCCTTTAGCGCCATGCCGGTCGTTTGCAGTTGGGCTTCGGGGCAGGCAAATGCAGCCGTCGTGTTTTGTGGTCGCGCCATCGACCAGTAAATCACGCCCAGGCCCGTAGCTCCGACGGCAAGTGCCGCGATCGGTAGCCCGACTTTCATCGTCGTACCCGGTCACTTCACAAACGCTGCCTGATGGTCGCAACTCTCATTGGAGAGCACGACCAATGCTGCTCGCAAAAACGTCCTTCCAATCATCTTTCATGCTAATTACCGTCCAACCCTTCTTCTTCGCCTCGTCGTAGAGCGCCGGTGTGAACGCGCCCACCTTGGTGTCGGTGTCGGGAAGTCCCTGAGCCGGCCCATAGGCGTACTCGCGTTTGTCATCGTCGTGCAGCACGAGCATCGCAAGCCGAGCGCCTGGCCCGGGGTGCGCATACTCGAGCATCTGGCGGTCACCGCCGATCTCGCGCCTTCGCGACGCTGCGCTCTGTGTTAGCCACGAAGAGCCGGAGCCCAAATCTGGTAAGTCACCTATTTTGGACCGGCGAACTACTGGTTCTGAATGAGCAGATCACTGTGCTCTTGCGTTCGGAGGAATGTGTAGGGGCTCGGGTTTGGGCGCACCTCGGTGAAAAGCCGGCGCCGCCCGGTGTGCCGAAGGGTGACGGGCTTACCGAACTTTATGCGAGGGTTTTCGCCGATAGGCGGAGCGTTCCTTCGGATGAGATGGGTTCGGGCAACGCATTGCAAGCGAGAGGTAGCGATGGAGCGCACCGTGTCTGCGAGGGCTACCCTTTGGATGAAGCATTGGCCAACACCGAAATGAACGGGAGGAGCCAATGACTGCGTTCTTAGTCGACTATTTTAAAGCGATCGATCTGCTTGCGCTGGCGGGACTTGCGGCTCTGGCGTGTGCTGCCTTGTTTCGCAACGGAAGTGTTTGGCTGTTCATAGCGGGTGTCATAGTGGCGATCTGGGGGACCATGCGAGTTTTGGGTTGGCCTTGAGGCGCTTGTTGCGCTGCGGTTGGGACGGTCGGCGCGCCGGCAATCAGGATTGTGAGCCCACAATCTCCTGATGATCGCGTCATGCTCGATGCATGTCGACCCTCCTAACCGGTCGACCGACGTTTAGCGCCGACCGGCTCGTGTCGTCAGCTAGCTCGTGCAGAATGACGACGGAGCCGTTAACCATGTTAGAAAATCTCGTGACGCGCTGCACTGGGGATTGCCGCCCGCCAATCCAGGAAGTTCCCTGATTGCGGCTGGAGCTGCGCAGTGATCAGCTGACGCCTTAACGCGCATGCCGCTGCGCGACGCGAGCCACCATCAAAGCTGGGCCTGAGTTCCGCTGATCAGGTCGACGAGAGGGCTGTCCATTGTCCGGGGGGCTTACTCACGGACACGACGCTCGTGTCAGGGTGCGACGGGTCGCAGTTCGGCGTCACAAGCGGTGCCGTCCTGCGTGGACACGCGAAGTCGGCTCTAAGACCTACGAAGTGCGTGAGCAGAACGGCAGGATTCAAGTTCGCGCCTACGACGGCATGGAGGGATGCTGGGCGTGTCTTCAAGTGAGGCGTGTTGATGGACCTCGACCCCCTGCTGCTCTCACGCATCCAGTTCGCTTTCACGATCTCGTTCCACATCATCTTCCCCGCGTTCACGATCGGCCTGGCAGCATGGCTGGCGACGATCGAGGGCATGTGGCTTGCGACCGGCAATCCAGTTTACCGCCGTGTGTTCGACTTCTGGCTGAGGGTATTCGCGGTCTCGTTCGGCATGGGCGTCGTGTCGGGCATCGTCATGGCATTCCAGTTCGGCACGAACTGGAGCGTCCTGTCGGAGAAGATGGGCGCGATCCAGGGCCCACTGCTCGGCTACGAAACGTTCACGGCGTTTCTGCTCGAGGCGACGTTCCTCGGTGTCGTCCTGTTCGGTCGCGATCGGGTCCCGCCGCTGGTTCTACTTCCTCGCCTGTTGCATGATCTCGCTCGGCACCATGGCCTCCTCGTTCTGGATCATGGCCAGCAACAGCTGGATGCAGGTGCCGGTCGGCCACCAGATCGTCAACGGCAAGATCATTCCGAGCGACTGGCGCGGCGATCATTGCTCGGGCCGGTGTTCCTGGTCCGTTGGATGCACATGCTGCTGGCCGCGTTCCTCACCACCGCGATGTGCGTGACTGCAACCGGTGCCTGGTACATTCTGCGCGGACATGCACCGCGCGGAGGCGCGGGTCATGATGCATTGGGGACTGGGCCTCGCGGCGCCGCTGATCCTGGTCCAGCTGTTCTTCGGGCACCTCAACGGCAAGTACGTTTACGAGCATCAGCCTGCCAAGTTCGCGGCCATCGAGGCGCGCTGGCAGAGCCAGCAACCCGGCACTGGAGGTGCTGGTTCGCGATCCCCGACGAAGCGAGGCGAGCGCAACCTGTTTCGCCATCGAAATCCCCAAGGTCGGCAGCTTTATCGCTACCGGCAACTGGGACGCGCGAGTGCCCGGGCTTGGCCGACTTTCCCGAGGCGGATTGGCCGCCTGTGGTGATCCCGTTCTTCGCCTTCCGGGCATGGTCGGCATGGGCCTGTGATGCTGGCGATCAGCTGGTTCGGCAACTGGCTGCGCTGGCGCGGCCGCCTGGAGACGACGCGCTGGTTTCTGTGGTGCGCGTTTCTTCGCTTGGCCGACCGGCTTCGTCGCCGTGCTGACCGGCTGGTTCACGGCCGAGGTCGGGCGCCAACCCTGGGTCGTCTGGGGCCTGCTGCGCACCGCCGACGCCATGACGCCCACGCTGACCGGGCCGCAAGTGCTCGCGACGCTCATCGGCTACGTGGTCGTCTACGCGTTCATCTTTGTATTCGGCGCTCGCTACATCTACCGGCTGCTGCGCGAAGGTCCCACCCCATGCAGATGCGACGCCGGCAACAGCGACCGGCCATCGCCCGATGGCGGCGGCAGGTCCTGCCACGACGGCGACCGGCAATATCGCTCCGGAGAGATGAGGATGGACCCGGTCTGGCTCGCCAACTTCTGGGCCGGCGTGATCGCCTTCGCGATCCTGGCCTACGTCATCCTCGATGGCTACGACCTCGGCGTCGGCATCCTGTTCGGCACGACCGCAAACGAACAGCACCGGGTCACGATGATGAATGCGATTGCGCCCTACTGGGACGGCAACGAAACCTGGCTCGTCCTGGTTGGCGCGGGGCTCTTTGCGGCATTTCCCATGGTGTACGCGATCTTCCTGCCGGCGTTCTACCTGCCGGTCGCGCTGATGCTGCTCGGGCTGATCTTCCGCGGCGTCGCCTTCGAGTTCCGGCACCGCAGCACGCACATGCGGCCCGTCTGGGACCTCGGCTTCTTCCTCGGATCGCTGATTGCCACCTTTGTGCAGGGCGCGGCGATCGGCACGATGGTGCAGGAGCTGACCGTGGTCGATGGCCGCTATGCCGGCGGCCCCTTCGAGTGGGTCACGCCGTTCTCGATCCTCTGCGGGGTTGGATTGGTGCTGGGCTACGCCTTGCTGGGCGCGGCCTGGCTGGTGATGAAGACCGAAGGTGACCTCCGCGACTGGGCCTATCGCAGGCTCGACTGGTTGCTCCCGGGCGTCATTGTGGTGCTCGTTGCGCTGTTTGCGTTCGCGCTCTCCACTCATCTGCGCGTGCTCGATCGCTGGCGGGACGATCCGCGGCTTTTGGTGCTGCCCCTGCTCGGCGCCGTGGCCATGGTCGGCTTGTGGCTCGGAGTGCGTTGGCGGCGCGATGGCGTGCCGTTCGCGATGGCGATGCTCCTGGTCGCCTGCGCATTCGCGATGCTGGGCGCCAGCTTCTGGCCCTACATGATCCCGTATTCGGTCACGGTGCAGCAGGCGGCCGCCCCACCGCAGTCCCTCGAGTTCCTGTTCTGGGGTGCGGGCATCGTCGTGTTCCCTGTCGTGCTGATCTACACCGCGCTCGTCTACTGGATCTTTCGTGGCAAGGTGGGCAAGGTCGCACAGAGCAGCGCTTCGCTACGATCAAACACTCCTGGAAGCGCAGACTACCCCTGAGGGCGATGAGGGAAACCCTAGCGTGGCGTGCGGCCACGCCCCTTAGCCTCTCGCCATTTTGGGGCTGCCGGCCCCTGCTGAACTGCACGGAAAAAGCCCTGGCCCCGGCGCTCGATCAATCCATTGAACTAAGGGGTTTGCCCGATGGCGTTGGGGCCATCGCTGGTTGTATCAGCGGCTGACCATGCGGCGGCAACGTGAAACGCACGATGAGGAAGAACAGTCGCGGCGCCGGTGATTGCACACGCGTGGAGGCTACCGTGAGAAAAGTGGTCAAAATGCTAGCGGTCGTCGTGGGTGCGGGGCTCCTCTTTCCCTCGCCTCAGTTGGCAACGGCGCAGACAAAAGGACCTCAGTTCCTGTTTGTGCAAACCGCACAGAATGTGGTGTTCAAAGATGGAACGTTGACGCTGGAGAATGCCGCTCCGACGACTGTGTTTTTTTCCGATCGGCCCGAACGGGTCACCGGCCACCTGCGCAACGAGCTCTTCATGAAGCTGTGGGCCGAGGGCAAGAACAGCTTCAAGAGCGACCCGCCCAACGCCTCACTTTCCGTCTTCGATGCAAAAGGTGCCCAAACCGCGGTCGTTGAGCTGAGCAATCCCCGCGTGGAGGGCAAGAACATCGTCTACAAAGCGCGGGCGCTGCGAGGCACAATCCCGGAAAAGGGCGCAGCAAGCGCGCTGTTCATCGATGGTGACGGCGCCTGCAGTTTGGGCGTGTACGACACCGGTGATCCAGGCTTTCCGTGCTGGGCGCAGAAGGCATTCGCGCCGAACGGCTGAAGGGCGGCCTGCGCTGGCCTGAACGGAAGCTGATGGTCTGGCTGTTGCCTATCTGCCATCGGACCGTTGACCGGCCCGATACTTGCTCATGTGCAGCATGGTGCGCTCTGAGCGCCCGCGACGTGATCGGCTCGACAATGGGCGCCACCACGCAGACGTAGCGGTATCTGCCCGAGTGCCGCACGATGCGCGAGAAGGCTGGCAGTTTCGTTGGCCTGTTCGACGGGAAGATGAAGATCAAGGACTGGAGCAAGCCCCCGCACTACCCCGCGTTCAAGTCCACGGGTGAGGGATTCTCTCGCGTCATCCATTCTGATGAAGCGGATGTGCGGCGGGCTTCCGAGCTTCATCGCGTCGTTGAGCCGGCGCATCGTTTCCTCCCCGACCACCACATCGCCAGTCATGAGCGAGCAGTCGGTCGAGGTCCACGGCGATCGCGCGTTCGCAGCGACCTGTGCCGACGAAGCACAGGAACCAGTGGATGAGAGCCGTAAACCGGTTCTTGAACCCCGTCATGAAAGTAATGTGCACGACGAGCCACACGAACCACGCAATCCGGCCGGAGAGCCTAACCCCGTGCGCGCTGAGGATCGCGGTGCGGCGGTCCACGGCGGCCATGCTCCCGAGGTCCCGGTACTTCCAAGGTATTCAGCTCGGCGCCGTTTCTCACACGGGTTTCTGATGACGTGAGCAGCATGGAGGCCGGACTGGAGTGCAACCTCGGCAACGCCAGGGAGGTCGTTGAAGTTCATCATGTCACCGACTACGAACACCTCCGGGTGGCCGGGCAATGAGCAGTCCGGTTGCACCTTGATGCGGCCGGACCGGTCGCACTGCGCGCCGGTGGCGTCCGCCAGCATCTTAGCCAGAGGCGATGCCAAGACACCAGCGGCCCAAATCTTCGTCTTCGCCGAAAAGTGCTGCACCGACCCGTTTGGCCCTTTGACATCGACTCCGTCCGCGTCCACGTGGGTGACGATCGAATTCACGTGGATCTTGACCCCGATCCTCTCCAGCTCGCGGGTCGCTTTCCCGGAGAGCTTGTCTCCGAAAGTGGCCAGGATCTCTGGGCCGCCTTCGAACAGGAGCACTCGCACCTCTCGCCAAGTCGAATCGCCGGAAATTGTGCTTGAGTGCCCGCCTCGACAGCTCCGCGATCTGGCCTGCTATCTCGACGCCGGTCGGGCCACCGCCGACGACGGCGAACGTGAGCCATGCCCGACGAATCTCCGGGTCGTCCTCCAGCTCGGCCATCTCGAACGCGCCGAATATCCGTGCCCGTTGATCGAGTGCATCCGCGAGCGTTTTCATTCCGGGCGCCCACTTCGAGTACTCGTCGTGCCCGAAGTACGACTGCCCGACGCCCGCAGCGACGATTAGGCTGTCGTAGGAGAGCGTTACCTTCCGTCCGCCCGGTTGGACCGCGCGTGACGTGCCGTGCCTTGAGGTCAAACCCGGTCACCTCAGCCAGCTCAACGGAGACGTTCTTCTTCTTCTTCAGAACATCACGCGTCGCGGGTGCGATCTCCCCTTCAGAGAGGATTCCCGTGGCCACCTGATATAGCAGGGGCTGGAACAGATGGTGGTTGGTGCGACTGATCAATGTGACCTCGATCGTATCGGGTGCGCGCCCCAGCGACTTGGCGGCAAAGAGGCCGCCGAAGCCCGAGCCAACGATCACGACGCGATGGCGTGCTGCGCTTGTCCGGGTCATGGTCTCCTCCTTAGCGCGGCGCGGGCGAGGATCCGGAATGATAAGTCAGAGCCGGAGCTCGATGGATGGCTGAAGCTGCGTCAGAAATAATGCTGACTTTTAATGGTTCCACGAATTTGCCACTCGGCGCCGGTTCGGAAGGAGACCTCCACCACATACCTCCCGGGTACGAAATTTGACCGGCCGGCCTGCACCGCTAGTGGGCCCGCAAGTCGTCACGGTCGTGCCACCGCGCCGACGCGTAAGCCAAATTGACGCCACGTCGCTGAACCTGCTCACATCGCTGTGGTCACCGCCCTACCTCGCCAATGGTCATGCACAGGTCAAACCAAGCTAATGTGGCCATGGCGACAAGCGGTATTGGGCTCAATACCTATTTCGCAAGCGGCGTGCACGGAGCCCCTGCGCTGTTCCTGGTTGGCCGCTGCTCATCGATGTGCTTCGATTGCCTGTCTCGGGCCAGGCTCCCGGGGCTTTAGACGACGTCTCGCCCATGCACGTCAAAAATTGACGGATAGGCCAGTTCAACCAGGATCTTCCGAGCGAGCTGCGGGTGGCACCTTCGCCCATGAGGATCTGCCCGCGGGTGTCACATGGTCTTCGCGCACCGCATTTCCCTGCAGCCCGGAGACTGCAGGCGGATTTACCCGAATTCACTCAACCGGGGATGCGATAGAGGATGTGCGGCGGCACTCCGATTTGAGTGTCCGACGTGGATCAGTGGACTGAATGTTCGACGGCGATCATTTGTCGACGCGCCGCATTCGTCGAGAGGCGTTTCGTCCTTTGGCGGCCATGAAAGGACCGATCCGGGCTAAACAGGCTCGTCGCCAGGCAGTTACGCAGCTCGACGGCCGATAGCCAGGTTTTCGTCCGACGCGCGCGGCGAGCCGGGCACTTCCGCCCCGCTCCATGCCTGAGGGCGATCCGCATCGGATATCGAGAGGTTGGTCATGTCGTTGAAGAACAAGGTTGCCATCGTCACCGGTGGCAACAGCGGGATCGGTAAGGCGATCGTGCTCGAACTCGCCCGGCAGGACGCCAGCATCGTCATCGATTACGTGGCTCATCCGGAGGCCACCGAGGCGCTAGAGCAGCAGATCGCCAGGCTCGGCGACCAATCGATCGGCGTCAATGCCGATGTGAGCAAACTCGCCGACCTGCAGAAGCTCGTCGATGCGGCGGTACGGAGGTTCGGTCGGTTGGACATCATGGTGAACAATGCTGGCATCGAAACGCGCAGCTCGGTTCTCGACACCACCGAGGATCAGTACGACAAGGTGTTGGCAATCAATCTCAAGAGCGCCTTCTTCGGCACGCAACTCGCGGCCAAGCAGATGATCAAGCAGGGCGGTGGCGGTCGCATCATCAACATCAGTTCGGTGCACGAGGACTGGCCGATGCCCGGTAATACCGCCTATTGCCTCGCCAAGGGCGGCGTGCGCATGCTGACGCGCACCGCCGGTGTCGAACTCGCCCGCCACAACATCCTCGTGGTCGGCGTAGGTCCAGGCGCGGTCGCAACGCCGATAAATCTCAGCACGATGAAAGACCCGGCCAAGCTCGCGCAGTTGGATTCGGCGATACCGCTGGGGCGCATGGCGAGACCGGAGGAGATCGCCAGCGTGGTCGGGTTCCTCGCCGGCGACGGCGCAAGCTATGTCACCGCGACAACCATCTTTGCGGATGGCGGCATCATGCACGGCAGCGTCGGCCTTTAGCGGACCCATATGGATAAGCGCTACGACGTCATCATCATCGGCACGGGTGCGGGGGGAGGTACCCTCGCCCATCGGCTCGCGCCGAGCGGCAAGCGGATCCTGCTCCTGGAACGCGGTGACTTTCTGCCGCGTGAACAAGAAAATTGGGATTCCACCGCAGTCTTCGTCGATGCAAAGTATCAGGCGAAAGAGACCTGGTACGGCAAGGATGGCAGCGCGTTCCACCCCGGGATCCACTATTGGGTGGGCGGCAATACCAAGATGTACGGCGCGGCGTTGTTTCGCCTGCGCAAGGAGGATTTCGGCGAGATCGAACATCATGGCGGGAGATCCCCGGCTTGGCCGCTCGCCTATGAGGATTTCGAGCCTTACTATTCCGAAGCCGAGCACCTCTACCAAGTGCATGGCCAGCACGGGGTCGATCCGACCGACCCGCCGGCAAGCCGGCCTTATCCTTATCCGCCGGTCTCGCACGAGCCGCGTATCCAGGAACTCCATGATGCCTTGGAGCGGGAGGGCCATCATCCATTCCCACTTCCGCTCGGCGTGCTGCTCGACGAAAAGAACGGCAAGCCGCAGCGCAGCAGCACCTGCATCCGTTGCGATGCTTTCGACGGTTATCCGTGCCTGGTCAACGGCAAGGCGGATGCACAGATCATCTGCGTCGAGCCGGCGCTCAAGCACGCGAATGTCACGCTCGTCACCAATGCGTTCGTCGAGCGTCTCGAGACCGAGCCCGCCGGCCGCAGCGTGAGCGCGGTTTGTGTCGATCACGAAGGCACCAAGGAGGCGTACTCGGCCGATATCGTCGTCGTCGCATGCGGAGCCCTAAATTCGGCTCTTCTCCTGCTGCGCTCCGCTTGCGACAGGCATCCGGACGGGCTCGCCAACAGCTCGGGCGTCGTCGGCCGGCACTACATGCGACACAACAATGGGGCTTTCATGGCGATCTCGCGCCAGCGCAACCCGACGAAATTTCAAAAGACGCTGGCCCTGAACGATTTCTATTTCGGCGCCCCTGGCTTTCCCTACCCGTTGGGCCACATCCAGATGCTCGGCAAATCGCATGGCGAGACGATCGCGGCCGAAGCAGGTTCCTGGGCCCGGTTGATGCCGGAAATACCCTTCGACACCATGGCCCACCACGCGGTGGATTTCTGGCTGACCTCGGAAGATCTTCCGGACCCCAACAACCGGATCATGTACGACCGCGACCGCAGGGTCATCCTCGAGCTCACCGAGAACAACATGGAGGGCCACAGGCGACTTCAAGCCAAGCTCAAGGACATGCTGAACTCGCTCGGCCTCCATCCTCATCTGCTGCCGCGCGCGCTCTATCTGGGCAAGAACATCCCGATCGGCGGCACGGCTCATCAGGCCGGGACCATCCGCTTCGGCCGGGACCCCAAGACATCGGCGCTCGATCTCGATTGCAAGGCTCACGACCTCGATAACCTCTATGTCGTCGATGGCAGTTTCTTCGTCTCAATCG
>CAVWOY010000025.1:0-592920 GCA_963756735.1 uncultured Alphaproteobacteria bacterium | reverse complement strand
GCGATTGACGGTGCGTTGGGCTGCGAGCGCGCGGCGATCCTGCTGTTCGATAAGTCGGGCGTCATGAGGTTCGTCGCTTGGCGCGGGCTGTCTGATGGGTATCGGCGCGCTGTTGATGGTCACTCGCCATGGACGCGCGACACCAAGGACCCGCAGCCAATCTGTATCGAGGATATTGGTCGCGCCGAACTTCCTGACCCTCTGAAGGCGACTGTGAAAGCGGAGGGCATCGGTGCGCTTGCCTTCATTCCTCTCGTCGCACTCGGCGGGCACGCCGCGATTGCCCAGTTGAAGAACCGCTTGCGAGCAGGATTGGAGGTAGTCCGGGTCTAGCGATTAACCAAATACCCGTTTCGCCGCTGCTTGTAGCCAAATTGCACCGCGCCTCATTTATCAAGGAAAGCCACGCTTTTTTTGATGAAGCCACCCTGTACCGCCGCCGCTTAGCCGTCAGGGCCACGCTGACGCTCTCGCTTCGTTCGGCTTGACGCCCATTGGTGCTCCGGCGGAAGCTCACTTCTTGTTCGCGGGAGAAGGGCAATGAGTATATTTGCGGGACTAGTTTCGCGTATTGAGGTTTTCGCGGGCCACGTCAGAGTTGACGCCACTTCTATCTTCCGGCGGAAGCCGAAACTGGATTTTGCGCTCGCGTCACTCTACGTCGAGCGGCATGGGACGGTTGTCGACTATAGCGTTTGGTTCTCGCATTACGCGGTCGAGGCGCTCGACGCCAATGCAGCTGCGCAGGACAAGTACTTCGCCGATGAAACAACCGTCCGCGACCTGATGGACGGCAGCTGGGTGCGCCGCGACTGTCAGAGAAAGTACGCAGCTGTGCAGTTCAATCGTCACCTCAAAGAAAGCTGTTACCCTAACCTCCTCGCGCTTCTTTCCTCGATTCGCCAATAGGGCAGATGTTCTTCAGCCGTCCCCGGGCTGGATCGCGATAGTGCGGCAGCGGCGAGCACGTCGGTGCTCATCGCGAACCGTGCTACCATTCTCTGGTCAGCACGCGAACGGCATTCCTCCGCCGGGCCATCGAAGAACTGTTGCTAGACGTTGATGTCGACTACGATGGGGACATGGTCGCTGAGACCAGAGCCGCACCAGTCCAGGTGTCGAAGGCTCCTACGTCACGGCCGGGGTGCGCTCAGCAGTACTTGCTGCACCTGAGACTTCCAAAGCTTTGCCAGCAAGGTGGTTCCGTGTCCCCGCCCGTCTTCGCTGGCCGGAATGAGGTACAGGCGGCCGTCTTTCACGCGCTTAACCTCGCGCTCCATGATGCCGGTTTCTGGGGGATTGCGCTCATCGTCCGCGGAGTTGATCGCCAGCAGCGCGGCCTTGATGCTCTCCAAGCCGGGCGACGGGTTATAGTCTCGGGATAACTCCCACATATAGAGAACGTCGTTGGCATCGGCTGTAGACGGCACTGCCAAGCGGTCATTCACCAGCTTATCGGCAGCTTCACGAGTGGGTGCCATCTTCTGGTACGCCAGGGTGCCGCCGCTAGTGGCGATGCCAAAGAACACGCTGGCCAACTTGAAGGCGGGTGGCTGCGTCGTGTAGTTGCCGTCCTTCCACTCCGGATCATTGCGAATGGTGTCGGTGATCAGTCGCCGCATCATCCAGTTCCGGCCGGACATTTCGGTGGGTTGGGATGCCATGGGCACCAGTGCATCCATGAAGTCAGGGTATTTGACACCCCAAATCCAGGCTTGCATGCCGCCCATCGAGTAACCGAGAACCAGGCGCGCGCGGCGAATACCCAGGCCTTCGGTCACCAGCTTGTATTGCGCGACAACCGTGTCTTCGTAGTTGTAGACGGGGAACTTGGTGCGTAGGCCATCCGATGGCTTGGCCGATTTGCCGTGGCCGATGCTGTCCGGAAGTATGATGAAGTATTTGCTTGCGTCGAGCGGCTGGCCGGGGCCGAACAATTCGCCCGCGAAGGTGGGTGACAACAGGCTGGCGCTGGACTGAGTAGTGCCGTGCAGGATCAGGACGGGTTCTCCAGAGGGTTCGCCCACCGTCCTATAGTGCAAACGCAGTTCAGGCATCACCTCGCCCGTATTGAAACGGAAGTCCCGCGCGATCCACGTGCCTTCCTTCGGTACGGGATAGTTTTGCGCTGCGGCGGACAGCGCGATCAGCGCCAGAAGCATCACGCTTGTTGATAGCGTGGCAAGCATGTGTCGGATTCTCATGTGTCTTCCTATCGAAAGCGGAAGGACGAGGGATTCGGGGTCTCGCCTCTCGTTCATTTTGCGGCGGACCACTCGCACCGGGCATCTTGTCCCGCTTCGGATTCTGAGCGTCACTTGGGCATTGCCGACCGATGGATCTCAGGCCACGTGCCAACAAGCCGGAGGCAGACCAATTTATTCAGTTCGTCGACATCACGGATGTCGGGCTAGGTCAAAGCGCTATGCCCTATGCGATCTAACGCTGCCCTGGATAGGAGCGCACTGATGCTGGTGCTGCCAAGGTTCGGAAAGTACCTACGCTTCTGTCGGGGTCTCTCGGCTTGCTCGCGCCACCACACGTACCGCCAGAATGACCAGGAGTTCATCGTCTATTGCTTTGCCGAGCTATTGGACGCGCAGTACTTCCAGACCTACTTCGGTGGCGAGCTGATGACCCTGCAGACGAGGCCGAAGCACGTCGCCCGCACACCCTCTAAGGCGTAGGAGGTTGCGGCACACCGCTTTTCCATACATCGCAACCATGTGCGGCCGCATCACACAGAAGACCGGAGAGCCGCCCGGGTTTGTCACCGTCATGGGCGACAACCGTGACAGCCGCGTCAAAGACCCCAAAGACTGGGCGCGCTACAACGGGGCCCCAAGCTTGGACTACTGGGTCATTCGCAAGCATCCCAAGACCGGCGAGAACCAGCGGGACCGGATGACCTGGGGGCTCATCCCGTACTGGGTCAAACAAGCAAGCGGCGGCAGGAAGGCCATCAACGCGAAGGCCGAGACAGTCGCGTCGCTGCCGTCGTTCCGCGATGCCTACCGCCGACGCCGATGTCTGCTTCCCATCGATAACTTCTTCGAATGGAAGGCTATCAAGGGGCAGAAAGCGAAGCAGCCGTACGCCATCGCCATGAGGTCGGGAGAGCCGTTCGCGTTGGCTGCTATCTGGGAGAACTGGAAGGTTCCCGGCACCGAAGACTGGTTGCGACATTCTGAATCATCACCACCAACGCCAACGCGCTGGTGTCCGAGATCCACGACAGGATGCCAGTCATACTCCAGCCCGAAGCATACGACCGGTGGCTGGCGAACATCGAGCCGGACCCGTGTGACCTGTTGGTGCCGTTCTCTTCCGAGTCGATGCGCATGTGGCCGATATCGAGCTCGGCGTGAACAGACCCGAGAACGATGACGCTAGCATCCTAGACCCGGTGAACGTGAAAATCTGCCGACCCTGCTGTGATGTGAAGGCCCCAAGCCCCTAAGTACACATGCTGGGCATTCGTGCGCAGCCGTTCACAGGAGGTCCACGTTTGGAAGAAAACAACTACGACCGAATGACCGACAAACACGAACTGCGCGGCATGGTACCGTTGCACCCATCACACCTGGCTCGTCTGGAAGCTGTCGGCGAGTTCCCGCGTCGCATCAAACTCGGCAGGTCGCGCGTAGGCTGGTCGCTGTACGAGGTGCTGGTGTGGATTGAGGCGCGGAAGGCAGAGCGATTTTAACGGGCCGCCGCCGCTGCCCCTTCTCCGACCTCAGCCCCGCCCAAGCGCATCGTGCTCATCGGCTTCGACTTGCGCGGCCCGCGCTGGCATCTCGACCGCCCCACCGCAACCCGACCGACGACATGCTGGCCAAGTGGCGCGAGCAGCTCGATGTCGATGCGCCTGTCTTCGCGGCCATGGGTGTGCAAGTACTGAACGCGTCACCCCCAGCGCGCTCAGGGCCTATTTGAAGGTCGCATTGTCAGAGCTGGTTGGTAGCCAGCCCTTATGTCCCGGGCAACATCGATGAGCCATTGTCGCCTGTCGGGGTGCAGCTATCCCATGACGAGCCAACTGGCCTACCGGCGCCGTAGTGTAGGCGCATGGCCTCCCAGGTCTCGCGGGCCGTCTTCTCGTGTTCGTTCATCGTTCACCTCGGAAGAGGAAGGGGAAGATTACTCTCCCCCCTCCGAGTTCTAGTCGAGCAGGTCCCGCAACATCCGCGAGACCATCCAGACCCAGACCACGAAACGCACGATGTCGAAGAAGTCGTCGGCTCCCACGGCACAGCATCGGCCCACCACGATTCGGGGCTCCAGGCAAACGTTGCGGGCCGCCATCCACATCTATCGTGCTGCTCACCCCTAGCCGGGACCAGAACAGCGGCGTGGTCGAGACGCTGTTGCCCTAGTCCGTCGTCGGCGCTTTACTCTCCCGGGGCGGACACGGGGGTGACATGGCTGCTCGTTGCATCAAGACCGGCTTTCATCTGATGGCGTCCTGCATTCGCTCGAAGACGCCCAGCCGTGCTGCCCACGGCCAACTCCGATAGTCCGCGGCCCACCCCACGAGCGGCACACGACGAAACTCCGGGCCGCCGCTCTTGTTCGTCCGATAGACCTTCCGTGCTTTCATCGCGCGACCTCCGCTGCCTGAGCCCTGAAGGCTTCCCAGAAGTTGGGGCGACGCCTACGACCCCGAGGTGGGCATGCCTGTCACCGAGGACCACTTGTAGCGCGTTGGATTTGCTCGACGCGTAGTTGCTGACCCCCAGGGCCCCCGCGATTTCGTCGACAGGCGCGTCGTGCACAGCCGTCCAGCACCGCTTCGATGGACGATAGTGCTCGCCATCGGTCTCCTCTGCCAAGCCCACGTGCATCGCGCCCTTACCAGCTCGGGCACTCATCCCGTCGGGGTAGCCTTGCCAGGGACTTTCACCCGCTGGGTCCTCCGGTGCAGTGGTCGCGGCGACTCGGAGCCGCTATGTCGCGAGTTGCATGGACCATCCAAATTGGGAAAGTCAAACGGACATACGCCTTTTGCCGAAGCTCAACAACTGTGGTTCCGAGCGCAACAGTCCTCAGCTCGGCGTGGAGGACCGGTGGCGCACAACTTGTTCCAGATGCCGGGAAGCCCGAGTGGTGGCCTTCATCTGCACCGTGCGGAGCCCGCGCCCACCACGAAGGCCCTCGGCCCGGTGTAGCCGCCGAAGCCGTTCTTCGCGTTGACGTAGCCGCACACGACCATGGGGCCCTTTTGGACTCGGTACGCCCACACATCACTGAACTTGGCTGACCCCGGGTCACGTAGCGCTTGGAGGACAGCTGCCCGACCGACATTGGCAGCAGCTCGCTCCACCTCTGCGACAGGATCCGGCTTTTGCCACTTTGGAGATTGGGCCGATACTAGGCGCGCTCTGTCACGCCAGGCCCCTCTATTGCCCCAGATGCGCTCTGTGATTATCTTGTGGTGATGAAAGCCTGGTCGGGGCAGAGGGATTCGAACCCCCGGCCCCCTGCTCCCAAAGCAGGTGCTCTACCAGGCTGAGCTATGCCCCGACACTTTGATGCTTGGAGGGCTTTCTAGCCCGCACGGCCGCTTGCGAGCAAACAGTTTGGTGGAGCCGACCGGGATCGAACCGGTGACCTCGTGAATGCCATTGTGGCGCTGGGGGTGAAAAGAGGCGCAAGGACCGTCACCGATCAGAACCTCCGAACCTCACAACGGTCTTCCACTCGCAGACCCAGCTGTCGCCGTTCATGACCCGCACTATACGGTCATGCTCATAGTGCCACGAGGGGTCAGTTGAAGCCCGCATGGCACCGCGTTCCATTTGCAACGTGTAGGGGGGGTCGTCGGTCACGAGTTCCCATGCACTGAGCTGGCCCTGGATTGAGACGCACGCGCTGTCCAACTCAGCAACGGTCGCCTCTCTCCCAAGCTCATGGGCAATCTCGTTGCGCCGCTTCGCAACGCGCGCAAGCGCGTCATAGTCCAGCAAGTCGCTGCGGTCCCTGAGCACCTTCAGCCGCGACCCCAGGTTGCTAGGCAGCGGAGGGGGTCGCGTGTCGACCCCCTCGCTAAGCAGAGCAACAGCATTCACGTACAGCAGCGACGCGGTTGCCGATTGTATTTGAGGGACGCGCATCTCACTGTTGGGCGTTCCGGGCATCGCAAGGCACAGCCACGGTGAAGTCAGAAGGGCACGCCTGATTTTGAGCAGACGCCAGGCTTCCCTCAGGTCGGTCAAGACCTCGTGATCTTGCGGCGGTCTGTCAGCCGCCATCTGACTAGACCCTATGATGGTATTGTCACGTGTCCCCGGAAATTTGGTGGAGCCGACCGGGATCGAACCGGTGACCTCGTGAATGCCATTCACGCGCTCTCCCAACTGAGCTACGGCCCCGAAGTCTTGGGAACTGCGCCTGCCGCGAGCAGGCCCGGACGACGGCCTAAGTATGCCGGTGCGCAGCTTTGCGCAAGAGCCTAGCGCCGCCGGGCGCGGCCGCCGCCGGCCGCGCAAAGCCTATTGCGGCTCGTCGGGCTCGGCCACCGGCCCGCCGATGATGTTGGTCATGTCGGAGCCGTCCTCCTCCTCCGCCTCGAGGAAGGTCTCGTCCTCGTCGGCCACGGCCGGTTCCTCCTCGCCCTCGATATCGGCGAGCGCCACCTCGGCATCGGCATCGGGCGCCTCCTCGGTCTTGACCTCCTCGACCGGATAGGCGGGTTTTCTGGGCGGCTTGCGCTGAGCCGCCTTTTCGGTACCGGCCGGCGCGGCGGCGAGCAGCTTGGGGGAGGCCTCGATCTGGTAGGTCGTCTCGCAGACGGGGCAGACGACCGGATCGCGGTTGAGGTCGTAGAAGCGTGATCCGCAATCGGCATTTTGACACGTGCGCTTGGTGCCGCGCTCGGCTTTGGTCGACATGGAGCACCCTTGGAATGGCCTAGTTTGCCGGCTCATTGCCATGCGATCGCGCAGCTGTCAAAAGCTAATACCGCTTGCCCAATTCGGCCGATTTCCGTGCGGCCGAGGGGATTGTTTACCGGGTCCCCCGCGTAGTCTATGACGGCCGCGTGACCCCGGCCGGAGAGCCGGCGTGGGGCTGAGCCAAGGCGCCAAACGACGTGTCGCACGCAGCCCCAGCGCCGCTTTCCGCCCGCAGAGCCAAGGCCCTGCGCGGCAGCGTGCCCGTGCCGGGCGACAAGTCGATCTCGCACCGGGCCCTTATGTTCGGGGCGCTGGCGACTGGCCGCACCCGCATCAGCGGCCTGCTCGAGGGCGAGGATATCCTGGCCACCGCCCGCGCCTTGCAGGCCCTGGGCTGCCCGATCGCCAAGGTGGGGGCGACATGGGAGGTGCTGGGCCGCGGAGTGGGAGGCCTGACCGAGCCCGCGGGCGACCTCGACTTCGGCAATGCCGGCACCGGGGTGCGCCTGATGATGGGCCTGCTGGCCGGTCACGACCTGCGCGCGCGGCTGACGGGGGACGCCTCGCTGTCCCGGCGCCCGATGGGACGCATATTGAAGCCGCTGCAGCAGATGGGCCTCGAGGTGCTCGAGGAGGGCCGGCAGACCCTGCCGCTCACCATCCGCGGCAGCGCCGACCTGATCCCGATCGAGTACCGCCTGCCCGTCCCGTCGGCCCAGATCAAGTCGGCGGTGCTGATTGCCGGCCTGCATGCAGCCGGCGAGACCACGGTGATCGAGCCCGAGGCCACCCGCGACCACACCGAACGCATGCTGAGCCACTTCGGTGCGCAAATAACCGCCACCAAGCGCCATGGCGTGCGCGCCATTTCCATCAAGGGCGACGGCGAGCTCGCCGGCCGCGACGTGAAGGTGCCGGGCGATCCGAGCTCAGCCGCGTTTGCGGTCGCCGCGGCGCTGATCGTGCCGGGCTCCGAGGTGACCATCCGCAGCGTGCTGGTCAATCCCACACGCACCGGCTTCTACACGACGCTCAGCGAGATGGGCGCCGACATCGCGTTTCTCGACGAGCGCAACGAGGGCGGCGAGCCGGTCGCCGATATCCGCGTGCGCCATTCCGCGCTGAAGGGCGTTCACGTGCCCGCGGCCCGCGCGCCCTCCATGATCGACGAATATCCGGTGCTGGCGTGTCTTGCGGCGTACGCCTCCGGCGTGACGCGCATGGAGGGCCTTGCCGAGCTCAAGGTGAAGGAGAGCGACCGGCTGGCGGCCACCGCGCAGGGCCTCGCAGACAACGCCGTCTCAGCCAAGGTCGACGGTGATACGCTGATCGTGGAAGGCGGCAAGGGCGTGCGCGGCGCCGGCATCGTGGCCACGCACCTCGATCACCGCATCGCCATGGCGTTCCTCATGCTCGGCCTCGGTGCGGACCGGCCTGTGACGATCGACGATGCCGGCGTGATCGCGACCAGCTTTCCCGAGTTCCGCGCCCTCATGGAGGGGCTCGGCGCGACCTTTGCGGTGCCGCAGGAGGCGTAATGACGGTCTCCGCCCAAAGCTGCACGGGGTCCCCCTCTCCCCGCCTGCGGGGTGAGGGTCGGGGTAAGGGGCGGAGCAACACTCCGACAGCGCTTTTGGCCGCCCCTCACCCCAGCCCTCTGCCCATGCTGAAGTGGCATGGGGAGAGGGTACACGGGGAGCACGGGGCGACATGATCATCGCCATCGACGGGCCGGCCGCATCGGGCAAGGGAACGCTTGCCAAGCGCATCGCCGCCCATTTCAGGCTTGCCCATCTCGACACAGGGCTGCTCTACCGTGCCGTCGCGCGCGATGTGCGCAAGCTGGGCGGCGCGCTCGATGACCCCGAGGTTGCCGCCGCAGCCGCCCGCGGCCTCGACCCTGAGACCCTCGGCGACCGCGAGTTGCGCAGCCCGGGGGTGGGTGAGGCGGCCTCGGTGGTGGCCCGTATCCCGGCCGTGCGGGGCGCCGTGTTGGAGTATCAGCGCGACTTCGCCCGGCGCCCGGAGGGGGCGGTGCTTGACGGGCGGGACATCGGCACCGTCGTGTGCCCTGACGCCGACGTCAAAATCTACGTCACCGCCACGCCCGAGGAACGCGCCAGGCGCCGCCTCCTGGAGATGCAAGGGCGGGGGGAGGCTGCCACCTACGAGCGCGTCCTGGCCGATATCCGAGAGCGGGATGCACGGGATGCCGCCCGGGAGGTGTCGCCGATGCGGCCGGCCGCCGACGCCGTCTTGCTGGACACCACCGATTTGGATATAGAGGCGGCATTCAATGCCGCCGTCGGCGTGATCTCGAGGAAGGTTGGCCAACGCGGGCGCACCTAGCGGGCGCTCCAATCAAGTTGGCGAATGGACCCTAGCCGGCGGCATTCAAGCATCATGGGCGCGAGCTTGGCCTGGAGCGTACGCGGCATGCGTGCGTTTGGCCGTTGGCACTCGTGGCCTGACACAAACGCAGGACCGTAAGGAGCACAGATGAGCACTAGCGTCGGTACCAACAAAGACCTCAATCCCACCCGCGAGGATTTCGCAGCCCTGCTCGGCGAGACCATGTCGGAGGACGAGGTCTTCGAGGGCAGCGTCGTCAAAGGTACGATCACGGCGATCGAGAAGGATCTCGCCGTCATCGACGTCGGCCTCAAGATGGAAGGCCGCGTGCAGTTGAAGGAATTCGCCACCCCGGGCCGGACCTCCGAGCTGAAGGTCGGCGACGTGGTCGAGGTCTACATCGAGCGCACCGAGAACGCGCTGGGCGAGGCGGTGCTGTCGCGCGACAAGGCCCGCCGCGAGGAAAGCTGGGTGCGGCTCGAGCAGAGGTTCAACAACAAGGAGCAGGTGGAAGGCGTCATCTTCAACAAGGTCAAGGGTGGCTTCACCGTCGACCTCGACGGCGCCGTGGCGTTCCTGCCGGGCAGCCAGGTCGACGTGCGTCCCGTGCGCGACATGGGGCCCCTGATGAACTCGCCGCAGCCCTTCAAGATCCTGAAGATGGACCGGCGCCGCGGCAACATCGTCGTCTCCCGCCGCGAGGTGCTGGAGGCTACCCGCGCCGAGCAGCGCTCCGAGATCGTCGCCAAGCTGGCCGAAGGCCAGGTCATCGACGGCCTCGTCAAGAACATCACCGACTACGGCGCCTTCATCGATCTGGGCGGCATCGACGGGCTGCTGCACGTCACCGACATGGCCTGGCGCCGCGTCAATCACCCGAGCGAGATCGTCAACGTCGGCGACACGGTCAAGGTGCAGATCGTGCGCATCAATCCCGAGACGCAGCGCATCAGCCTCGGCATGAAGCAGCTGCAGGCCGATCCGTGGGCCGGCATCGAGGCCAAGTATCCCGTCGGCAGCCGGTTCCAGGGCACCGTCACCAACATCGCCGACTACGGCGCCTTCGTGGAGCTGGAGCCCGGCGTGGAAGGCCTGATCCACGTCTCCGAGATGAGCTGGACCAAGAAGAACACCCATCCCGGCAAGATCGTATCGACCAGCCAGCAGGTGGAGGTTCAAATCCTCGAGGTCGACCCGCAGAAGCGGCGCATCTCGCTGGGCCTCAAGCAGGTGCAGGACAACCCCTGGGAGGTGTTCCTGTCCTCCCATCCCAAGGGCACCGTGGTCGAGGGCCCGGTGCGCAACATCACCGAGTTCGGCCTGTTCGTCGGCCTCGATGGCGGCGTCGACGGCATGGTGCACCTCTCCGACCTCGACTGGAACAAGCCGGGCGACGAGGCCATCAAGAGCTACAAGAAGGGCGATGCCGTCAAAGCCGTGGTGCTCGACGTCGATGCGCAGAAGGAACGCATCAGCCTCGGCATCAAGCAGGCCGCCGGCGACCCGATGGAGAGCATCGGCACCCTGAAGAAGGGCAGCCAGGTCACCTGCGAGGTGATCGCGGTGCAGGACAACGGCATCGAGGTGAAGGTCGTCGACACCGACATCACCACCTTCGTCAAGCGCTCCGACCTCTCGCGCGACCGCTCCGAGCAACGGCCCGAGCGCTTCAACGTGGGCGACAAGGTGGATGCCGCCATCACCAACGTCGACAAGAACGGCCGCCGCATTTCCGTCTCGATCAAGGCGCTGGAGATCGCCGAGGAGAAGCAGGCCGTCGCCCAGTACGGCTCCTCCAACTCGGGCGCCTCGCTCGGCGACATCTTCAAGGCCGCCATCAAGAAGAAGGAAGGCGGCGAAGAGTAGGCCCAGGAATCGCGGCTATCGCTCTGCTACCTGGTTGATGGCCATCCACCGCCGGCCTAGACTTGCCGGCGGTGGGTGCGGTCGAACGAGGCCTTGCTTGTGACATTCGAGACCGAGACAGTTCTCGATCGGCGTTTCCTGCGCAGGCGCCTGTCGCTGTGGCGGGCGCTGGCGGTCGTCGCCGGCATCATAGCCTTTGGTGTCCTCGCCTTCTCCTCGGCCGAGCGCACCGGGCTGTTGGAGACGCGCCAGATCGCCCGCGTCACCATCTGAGGGATCATCACCGAGGACCGCGATCTGTTGAAGCTGCTGCGCAAGCTCGGCGAGTCCAAGCATGTCGCGGGCGTCATCGTTGCGGTCAACAGCCCCGGCGGCACCACGGCGGGCGGCGAGGCCCTGTTCGAGGCGCTGCGCGAGCTGGCCAAGACCAAGCCGGTGGTGGCGCAGTTCGGGACCATTGCCACGTCGGCGGCCTATATCGTGGGGCTCGCCACCGACCAGATCATCGCCCGCGGTAACACGATTACCGGCTCGGTCGGCGTGATCTTCCAGTGGGCGGAGTTCACCCAGCTGCTCGAGAAGCTCGGCATCCGGGTCAACGAGATCAAGAGCGGCCCGCTCAAGGCCAACCCCTCACCGTTCCAGCCGCTCGACGAAGCCGGCAGGGCCGCCGCCGAGGAGATGGTGGCCGAATCGCAGCGCTGGTTCGTGAACCTTGTTCGCACCCGCCGCGGCATCGAAACCAAGCGCGTGGCGGGCCTGGAGCAGGGGCGGGTGTTCTCGGGCCGCGACGCGCTCTCCCACAAGCTGATCGACCAGATCGGCGGCGAGGAGGAGGTGGTGCGCTATCTCGAGCAGCAGAAAAGCGTGCCCAAGGGGCTCAAAGTTGTGGACTGGAAGGTCGCACGCGACAGCGACTGGGGTCTCTGGCGGTCGGCAGCGCTGACGCTCGCCCGCCTGACCGGTATCCCGGGAGCCGAGGACCTCGGCCGCCTGATCAGCGACGACCGCTTGGCCGGCTTGCGGCTTGACGGCTTGCTGTCCATTTGGCACGGTGCTGAAAGATAAGTAATTCCAATGATTTCCATAGGACTAGGGGGCGAGGCATGATCAAGTCTGAGCTTATCCAGAAGATCGCGGCCGCAAATCCACATCTCTACCACCGCGACGTGGAGCGCATCGTCAATGTCATCTTCTCCGAGATCGTCGATGCTCTGGCCAGGGGCGACCGCGTCGAGCTCAGGGGCTTTGGTGCGTTCACGGTCAAGCACCGCGCGCCCCGCGTCGGCCGCAACCCGCGCACGGGGGCTGCGGTGTCGGTGGCCGAGAAGTTCGTGCCCTTCTTCAAGACCGGCAAGGACCTGCGCGAGCGCCTCAACAACGCCGCCAAGCACTAGCCGGGTGGACGTCTGGTAGGCCGGCAGCCGCGGGGTTCGGCGCCACCTGCTGGCTCGCAAGCTAGCCATTGGAGGCAGGCAGTGGTGCGGCGCCTGATCTGGCTCGTTGTGGCATTGCCCGCAGCTGTGGTGCTGGTGACTTTGGCGCTCGCCAACCGGCACGCGGTTCGCCTCGTGCTCGATCCCTTCCGGGCGGCCGATCCAACCCTCTCCCTCGTGCTGCCGTTCTACGCCTACCTGTTCGGCATGCTTCTCATCGGCATCGTCGTCGGCGGGGTGGCGGTGTGGACGAGGCAGGCTCGCTGGCGGCGCAGTGCCAGGCAGCGTGCGGCGGAAGCCAGCCGCTGGCAGGCCGAGGCCAGACGGCTCACGCATGAGCGCGACCGCAACGTCGAGGCCTCGCGGCACCTGACGCTCGCCAACCGCTGAGAACCGAAGCGCGGCCGCGCGATGCCTCGACTGGCTGCGGTGAACGCCGCACTCGGCAACTGGCGGCACCTGGACAGACCAGCGGCCTACCGCGGCAGGTCGCTCTTGCCCATCAGGAAGCGGTCGATGGCGTGCGCGGCCTGGCGGCCCTCGCGGATCGCCCACACCACCAGGCTCTGCCCGCGGCGGATGTCGCCGGCGGCGAACACCTTGGCCCTGGCCTTGAGGCGATAGTCCTTCTCGCTGGCGTCGAGGCCCTTGAAGCGACCGCGCGGCACCACGCTCAAGCCCAGCTCCTTGACGAGATCGCCTTCCACTGGCCCCGAGAAGCCCATGGCGAACAGCACCAGGTCGGCGGGCAGCTCGCCCTCGCTGCCGGGCACTGGCTTCAAGGCACTGTCGACGCGCGCGTAGAGGAGCTTCTCGACCTTGCCGTTCTTGCCGGCGAAGCCGGTGGTGGAGATCGAGTACTCGACCTTGGCCCCTTCGGCCTGGCTGGAGGAGACGCGCAGCTTCAGGGGCCAGTGCGGCCAGCTCAAGCCCTTGTTCTCCTTCTCGGGCGGCATCGGCATGATCTCGAGCTGGGTCACCGACTTGGCGCCCTGGCGGAACGAGGTGCCGATGCAGTCGCTGCCCGTGTCGCCGCCGCCGATGACGATGACGTGCTTGCCCTGGGCTGTGATCTGCGGCTCGTCCTTCTGCGGCTCGCCGGAGACGCGGCGGTTCTGCTGCGGCAGGAACGCCATGGCGTAGTGGATGCCGTCGAGGTTGCGCCCCGGCGACTTGGCGAAGAAATCGAACGGCTGCTCCGAGCCGCCGGTGAGCAGCAGCGCGTCGTGCTTGTCCTCCAGCTCCCTGGCGGAGACGTCCTTGCCGACATGGACGTTGCAGTGGAAGACGACGCCCTCGGCCTCCATCTGCTTGACGCGCCGCTCGACGATCGCCCTTCTCCATCTTGAAGTCGGGGATACCATAGACGAGCAGCCCGCCGGGCTTGGCCAGCTTCTCGTAGACGTGCACCTCGTGGCCTGCGCGTGCCAGCTGCTGCGCGGCGGCGAGACCCGCGGGACCCGAGCCGACGATGGCGACCTTCTTGCCGGTCCTGGTCTCCGGCGGCTCGGGCGCGATCCAGCCTTCGGCAAAAGCCTTGTCAGCGATGGCGCACTCGATGGTCTTGATGGTGACGGGGTTGTCGTCGATGTTGAGCGTGCAGGAAGCCTCGCACGGCGCCGGACACACGCGCCCCGTCACCTCGGGGAAGTTGTTGGTGGAGTGCAGGTTGAGCGCCGCTGTCTTCCACTGCTCGCGGTAGACGAGATCGTTCCAGTCCGGGATCTGGTTGTTCACCGGACAGCCGGTGTGACAGTAGGGGATGCCGCAGTCCATGCAGCGCGCCGCCTGCTTCTTCACCTCGGCGGCGGGCAGCGGCTCGACGAACTCGCTGCCAATGCTTCACGCGCTCGTCCACGGGCCGGTAGTGCCGGTCCTGGCGGTCGAACTCCATGAAGCCAGTGATCTTGCCCATAGATGCCTACTGCAGCGCCGGATGTGATTGTGAAACCTTGACAAGTCCACTCCATGGATATACATTTTCGGTTTGTATATCCAGGAGATTCTCATGCAAGTCGCCAAATGGGGAAACAGCCTCGCCGTGCGGCTGCCCGCGGCTGTCGTCGAGGCTCTGGAGTTGAAGGAGGGTGACGACATTACCCTCCACATCCGCGGCGCCAGGTTGATCGAGGTCGAGAAGACTCCCAGCCAGGACGAGCTGTTCGAACGCGTGCGCCGCCTCAAACACAAGCTCCCCGCCGACATCAAGTTCGATCGGCTTGAAGCCAATGAGCGCGACTAAGGCGTTCTTCGACACGAATGTCGTCGGATACTTTGCATCTGCTGATGCCGCCAAAGCCAAGCGCTCCGGCGACCTTCTGAGGGCTGGTGGCGTTGTCAGCGTCCAGGTGCTGAACGAGTTCGCTCCTTTGCGCGGCGCAAGCACGCCCTGCCGTGGCCGAGCATTCGCACCGTGCTCGCGGCAATCCGCTCCACGTGCACGGTGGCGTCACTGACCGTCACTACCCATGAGCTCGGGCTGGCCATCGCCGAGAAGCACCAGCTCAACGTATACGACGGCATGATCGTCGCCGCCGCGCAGCTGGCCGGCTGCACGACGCTGTACTCGGAGGACATGCACGACGGTCTCGTCATCGACGGGCTCACGATACGCAATCCCTATGCCGCCGGCGGCGGCTGATCTCAGCGGCGGTCCGTTGCCATCATCGCGCCGGCTCCAAGCCCAGAACATCCTCGCAGCGCCCGATCCAGGCGCGCACGTTGACGCGGGAGGCAAGGTCGAAGCCGCCCTCGTGCGCCAGCCGCGTGTAGGCGAGCAGGGCGATGTCGGCAATCGTCATGGCCTCCGCCGGCGAGCCAGCTGCGGTCCTCGAGCGACCGCTCCATCAGGTCGAGCGCGGCGTCACCGCGCTCGACGCGCCAGGCCTCGCGCTGGTCGAGCGAGCGCTTGAGGTAGACGATGTGGTAGCGCGTGGTGGCGATGTAGGGCTCGTGGCTGTACTGCTCCCAGAACAGCCACTCGTCGACCTTGGCCTGGGCGAAGCCATCGTCGGGCAGTAGCGCGCTGCCGCGCGCCAGGTAGCGGATGATGGCGTTGGATTCGGCCAGCCGGCGGCCGTCACCGAGCTCGACCGCGGGGATGCGGCCCATGGGGAAGCGGCCCAGGAACTCGGGCGTTTTCGTCTCGGCCTTCATGATGTCGATCGGCACCCAGGTGTACGGCAGCCGCAAATGGTCGACCACGTACTTGACCTTGAGGCAGTTGCCTGAGCCGGTGTCGCCGTAAATCTTCATGACGCGTGCTCGCTCTCGCGCGCCGGGCGCGCGATCTGAAACCACGCGCCTTCGGCCTTGCCAATGCCTAGCTTATTTCCTGTCGTTCCCCGGAAGCGGCACCCAGCACTTGGCCTTCAACAGGTGTGCCAGGTGACAAGGCACGCTCACCCGGTCGTGCGGGTTAATCTTGTGTCGCCTCACGACCCGCTCCTCCAGCCCGCACCCCGACATCGTGACGATCTCGTAGTCGCCATCGGCGCCGTTGCGGAACTCCGCCAGCCCGCCGCCGTAGAGGCAGGCAAGGTCGAGCTTTAGCGGCGGCAACACGCCGATGCTGGGCGGCATGTTGTGATCCGGGACTTGTGCCCTGGTGGTCGCGGAACTGCTCGATGGCGCAGCGAGCGCGGCCGTGAGACAGAGACCCACGCATCGACTCCAGTGGCTGGCCCGGAACGCCACGGCATCTCCTCCTCAGCCCTTCGCCGGAATTCCGATCTCGATCACCTCGAGACCCTGCGGATCGGCGGCCTGGTGCTTGGTCATCTCCGCCAGCGCGCGGCGGTACTCGACCGGCATCACCTTCTTGAACTTCGGCTGGTAGGTGGCCCAGTTCTCGAGGATGGTCTTGGCGCGCGCCGAGTTGGTGTAGTGCGCGTGCCGGGCGATCAGCTGGTGCAACCGCTCGGCGTCCTGCTTGGTCATGTCGCCCATGACGTCGACGAGGCCGTGGCTTTCCAGGTCGCCGCCCTGGTTGGACAACGCCCGCATCACCTCCTCCTCGGCTTCCACCGGCTCCAGGTCGATCATGGCGAGGTTGCAGCGCCGCTCGAAGCTGCCGTCCTCGTCCAGCACGTAGGCGATGCCGCCCGACATGCCGGCCGCAAAGTTGCGCCCCGTCGGGCCGATCACCACCACCACGCCGCCGGTCATGTACTCGCAGCCGTGGTCGCCGGTACCTTCAACCACGGCAACCGCGCCGGAATTGCGCACGGCGAAGCGCTCGCCGGCAACGCCGCGGAAGTAGCACTCGCCGGAGATGGCGCCGTAGAGCACCGTGTTGCCGACGATGATGCTCTCCTCCGGCACGATGCCCGAGGCGGGATCCGGCCGCACGATCAGCTTGCCGCCCGATAGGCCCTTGCCGACGTAGTCGTTGGCCTCGCCGACGAGATCGAGCGTGACGCCGTGGGCGAGCCAGGCGCCGAAGCTCTGGCCGGCGGTGCCCTTCAAGGACAGCCAGATGGTGTCCTCGGGCAGGCCCACATGGCCGTAGCGCTTGGCGATCTCGCCCGACAGCATGGCGCCGGCCGTGCGGTCGCGGTTGCAGATCGCCAGCTCGTGCTTGACCGGCTTCTTCTCCTCGAGCGCCGGCTTGGAGAGCTCGATCAGCTTGTTGTCGAGCACCTTGTCGAGGCCGTGGTTCTGCCGCTCGCAATTGTAGACGGCGACGCTGTCGGGCACCTCGGGCTTGTGGAACAGCTTCTCGAAGTCGAGCCCGCGCGCCTTCCAGTGGCCGATGGCGCGCTCCTTGTCGAGGCACTGCGACTGGCCGATCATCTCGTTGAAGGTGCGGTAGCCGAGCGCGGCCATGATCTCGCGCACCTCCTCGGCAACGAAGAAGAAGTAGTTGATGGCGTATTCGGGCTGGCCCTTGAATTTGGCGCGCAGCACCGGGTCCTGCGTGGCGACGCCCACGGGGCAGGTGTTGAGGTGGCATTTGCGCATCATGATGCAGCCGAGCGCGATCAGCGGCGCGGTGGAGAAGCCGAACTCGTCGGCCCCCAGCAGCGCGCCGATCACCACATCGCGGCCGGTGCGAACGCCACCGTCGACCTGCACGGCGATGCGGCCCCGCAGGCGATTGGCCACAAGTGTCTGGTGCGTCTCGGCCAGCCCGATCTCCCAGGGGGAGCCCGCGTGCTTGATGGAGGTCAACGGCGAGGCACCGGTGCCGCCTTCGAAGCCCGCGATCGTCACGTGATCGGCGCGCGCCTTGGCCACGCCCGCCGCCACCGTGCCGACACCGACCTCGGCCACCAGCTTCACCGATACGTCGGCCGCCGGGTTGACGTTCTTCAGGTCGAAGATCAGCTGTGCCAGGTCCTCGATCGAATAGATGTCGTGGTGCGGCGGCGGCGAGATCAGCCCGACGCCGGGGGTCGAGTGGCGCACCTTCGCAATGGTGGCATCCACTTTGTGCCCCGGCAGCTGGCCGCCTTCGCCGGGCTTGGCGCCCTGGGCCATCTTGATCTGCATCATGCTGGAGTTCATGAGATATTCGGCCGTCACGCCGAAGCGGCCCGACGCCACCTGCTTGATGGCCGAGCGCATGGAATCGCCGTTCGGCATGGTCTTGAAGCGGTCCGCCTCCTCGCCGCCTTCGCCGGTGTTGGACTTGCCGCCGATGCGGTTCATGGCGATGGCGAGCGTGGTGTGGGCTTCGCGGCTGATCGAGCCGAAGCTCATGGCCCCGGTGGAGAAGCGGCGCACGATGTTGGCGGCCGGCTCCACCTCTTCCATGGGCACCGGCTTGCGGCGCATCTCCTCGGCGCCCTTCAACCGGAACAGGCCGCGCAAGGTCATCAGCTGCTCGGACTGGTCGTTGATCTGCTGCGCGAAGGAGCGGTATTTGTCGGGCAGGTTGCCGCGCACGGCGTGCTGCAGGTCGGCCACCACGCTCGGGCGCCACATGTGCGCCTCGCCGCGGATGCGATAGGCATACTCGCCGCCCACGTCGAGCGCGTGCTCCAGCACCGGCACGTTGCCGAAGGCCTGGCGGTGGCGCTCGGCCGTCTCGCGCGCGATCTGGCGCAAGCCCACGCCTTCGACCTGCGTGTGGGTGCCCGTGAAGTACTTCTTCACGAAGGCGGAGCGCAGCCCAACTGCGTCGAAGATCTGCGCGCCGCAATAGGACTGGTAGGTGGAGATGCCCATCTTGGACATCACCTTGAGCAGGCCCTTGTCGATAGCCTTCGTGTAGCGCTTGAGGGCTTCCTTGAGCGTGAGCTTCTCGTCGAGCTCGGGGATGATCTGCTCCAAGGTCTCGAAGGCGAGGTAGGGGTTGATGGCTTCCGCGCCGTAGCCCGCCAGCACGGCGAACTGGTGCACCTCGTGCGCCTCGCCGGTCTCCACCACCAGCCCGACCTTGGTGCGCAAGCCCTGGCGGATCAGGTGATGGTGAACGGCCGAGGTGGCGAGCAGCGAGGGAATCGGAATTCGGTCGGGGCCCGTCGCGCGGTCCGACAGGATGATGATGTTGTAGTCCTTGGAGCGCACCGCTTCCTCGGCCTCGGCGCACACCACATCGAGCGCGGCTGTCATGCCGGCCGCACCCTTGTCGGACGGATAGGTGATGTCGATGGTGATGGATGAGAACTGGTTGTCCTTCACCAAGCCGATCTGGCGGACGCGCTCCAGATCCTCGTTGCTGAGGATTGGCTGATACACCTCGAGCCGCTTCAGCTTGGCGGTGCCTTCCAGGTCGAGCAGGTTCGGCCGCGGGCCGATGAACGACACGAGGCTCATGACGAGCTCCTCGCGGATCGAATTGATCGGCGGGTTCGTCACCTGCGCGAAGTTCTGCTTGAAGTAGGTGTGCAGCAGCTTGGGCTTGTTGGACAGCACCGAGACGGGCGTGTCGTTGCCCATGGAGCCGACCGCCTCCTGGCCCGTGTGCGCCATCGGCGCCATCAGGAACTTCAGGCTCTCCTGCGTGTAGCCGAACGCCTGCTGCAGATCGAGCAGCGACACGTTGCTCTTCTTGCGCGGTATCTTCTTGGGCAGCGGCAGGTCGCCTACCTGGATCTGCGTGCGCTTGAGCCACTGCTCGTAAGGATGGCGCGAGGCGAGATCGGCCTTCAGGTCGTCATCGGAGATGATGCGGCCCTCGTCCAGGTCGATCAGCAGCATCTTGCCGGGCTGCAGCCGCCACTTGCGCGCGATATTGGCTTCCTCGACCGGCAGCACGCCGGCCTCCGACGACATGATCACGCGGTCGTCCTTGGTGACGAAGTAGCGCGCGGGCCTCAGCCCGTTGCGGTCGAGGGTGGCGCCGATCTGGCGGCCGTCGGTGAAGGCCATGGCGGCGGGGCCGTCCCACGGCTCCATCAGGCAGGCGTGGTACTCGTAGAAGGCGCGGCGCTTGGAATCCATCAGCGGGTTGCCGGCCCAGGCCTCGGGGATCAGCATCATGGCGGCGTGCGCCAGGCTGTAGCCGCCCATCACCAGGAACTCGAGCGCGTTGTCGAAGCACGCCGTGTCCGACTGGCCCTCGTAGGAGATCGGCCACAGCTTGGTGATGTCGTCGCCGAACAGCGGTGTCGACACGGAGGCCTGCCGCGCCGCCATCCAGTTGACGTTGCCCCTGAGCGTGTTGATCTCGCCGTTGTGCGCCACCATGCGGTAGGGATGCGCCAGCTTCCACGACGGGAAGGTGTTGGTGGAGAAGCGCTGGTGCACCAGCGCCATGGCCGATGCGAGCCGCGGGTCGGTGATGTCCCGGTAGTACTCCTTCACCTGGTAGGACAGGAACATGCCCTTGTAGACCAGCGTGCGGCTCGACAGTGACACCGTGTAGTGGCCGATGTCGCGGTCCTTGTAGGCGTAGTGCAGCGCGTTGGAGACGACCTTGCGGATGAGATAGAGGCGCCGCTCGAACTCCTGGCTGTCCTTCATCTCCTTGGGCCGGCCGATGAAGATCTGCCGGTGCACGGGCTCGACCGCCTTGACCATCTCGGAGAGGCAGGAGTTGTCGACCGGCACCGAGCGCCACCCCAGGAACTCCAGGCCCTCCTCGCGGATGATGCGCATCCACACGCGCTCGCAGTGCGCGCGCAGCCGCTCGTCCTGCGGCATGAAGAGATGGCCGACGGCGTAGTGGCCGGGCTTGGGCAGCTTGATCTTGAGGTTGGCGCACTCCTCCTCGAAGAAGGAATGCGGGATTTGAATCAGGATGCCGGCACCATCGCCCGCGATGGGGTCCGCGCCGACCGCGCCGCGGTGCTCGAGATTTTCGAGGATCGCCAGCGCGTCCTTGATGATCTGGTGCGACTTGCCGCCCTTGAGGTCGGCGATGAAGCCGACGCCGCACGCGTCGTACTCGCGCTTGGGATCGAACAGCCCGCTCGCCTCGGGGAACAAGGTTGCAGCGTCCGGATGCTGCGCAGCTCATCGGCATCTCCACCACCGTCTAGCGAAAGGCCCCCGGCGCCTCGCTGCACCGCGGCCCTCGAGTGGGGTCAGAGCCGGATGATCACGCGCTGCCGTCGCCGCCGTTTCTGTTCCGTCGCACTGTGCTTCGTCTTCCGGTTCGGACGAATCTTCGCGGTGCAACATATGGGCCAGCAAACCGGCTTCACGACGCTTCAGTCGTGCGCGGCCGCAGCAGACCCAATAAAGGACAGCATAGCTGACCTATTTTTTCCCGCAAGGACGAATTGTGGGGCGGCGCAATTTTGCCAACCGCGTGCAGCCCAGCAGTCCCGGCCACGCGGCACCCGATCGCAGACTACTCGGTGACCTCGCCGCGCGCCGGGCAATCTTGCGCGATGACATCGGTAATTCTGCGCAGCAGGTGGTCGAAGGAAGGCTGCACCAGCGGCATCGATTGCACCGAAGCGCAGTAGAGCGTCCTGTCAGGGCGAACGAGGAACAAGGCGGGCTCGACGAACAGCGGCGGCTCCTCGATGCCGACGGGCGAGGGCCCGCTGCCCCGCGATACGTAGAGCCCCCATTGCTTGGCCTGCGTGACGGAGAGGCCATAAGCGACGCACAGATGCGTCAGGTCCCAATCCGCCTCGGCGGCGCTCGCGCGTTCGGCGCTGTCCATCGACGCCGCGATCGGCGTCACCCCGAGCCTGCTGAACGCCGTGTGCAACGCCTGGAGCTGACCCAGGTGCTCGCGGCAAGCGCCGCAGTGCATGCCGCGGTAGAACACCAGCATCGTGAAGTGCTTGGGCTTCTGGTCGGACAACCGCCAGCGCCCCCCGCCTGCCAGCGGCAGCGAGAGGTCCGGCACGGGCTGCCGGGGTATCAGATGTCCTGTCGGACCCATTGGCCACCGCGCTCGGCATGCGCCAGCGCAACGCTGTCGCGCCCAGAAGGTGGCGCACGCAATCCCTCACCCGCAAATCAGAGCTTCGTGAGTGGCTTTTTCCGGCGCGCATCGGGTTCGCAGCGCGGCACTGCAACATCGCAGGGCGCACCCCGGGTCGGGCTATGCCGCCACTGCCGGTGCGGGTGTGAGAGCCGATGCAAGTCGACCTTTCCCAGCATCTGCCGTTTCGGCAATAGTGGGAGCGAACCCCAGTGCGCGGCGCGCACCCCGAGGACAGCCGGCCGTGATACAGCAACCGCTCAGCGTACGCGCCTGCGTTTTCGACGCCTACGGCACGCTGTTCGATTTCGCCTCGGCCGCCGCGAGCTGTGGAGATGTGCTGGGCGACAAGGCTGCGGCCGTCACCGCGATGTGGCGCGACAAGCAGCTGCAGTACTCGTGGCTGCGCTCGCTGCAGGGCCTGCACGCCGACTTCTGGACGGTGACGGGCGAGGCGCTCGACTACACGCTCGAGACGCTCGGCATCGCCGACGCAAAGCTGCGCGCTCGCCTGATGGACCTCTACCGCACGCTCTCGTGCTTCCCGGAGGTGCCGCAGGTTCTGGAAGACCTCAAGAAGGCCGGCTTTGTCACCGCGATCCTCTCCAACGGATCGCCTTCGATGCTGGCCGACGCCGTTGCCGGCGCAAAGCTCGGGCACCTGTTGGAGCACGTGCTGTCGGTGGAGGAGGTGGGAGTCTTCAAGACGGACCGGCGCGTGTATCAGCTGGCGGTCGACCGGTTGGGCATCCCGGCGCGCGAGATCTCGTTCCAGTCCTCCAATGCCTGGGACGCCTATGCGGCCTCGGCTTTCGGCATGCGCGTCGTGTGGTGCAACCGCTACGGCCAGCGGCGCGAGCGGTTGCCGGGGGCGCCCGATCGCGAGGTCCGCTCGCTCGCCGAGCTGCCTGGGCTGCTGGTGCGCGCGTGACCGCCGTGCCTCAGATTTTCTCGCGGTCGAGGCCCGGCAACTGTCGGTGAGCGGCGTGCGCAATTTGGAGGGGTAAAGTTCCCGGATAGCCTTATCCCGGCTCCGGGAGCCGGTCCTCGGCTTCCGGGAATGCAAGGGGCAGCACAAGTGCGGCGCCGGCAGACGCGCGCCGCGGCAATTGGTGCAAAACTGATCTTTGGTCCTTGGTCCGATCGGCTTTCAGGGTTTGCCCGGATAGAATGGGCCGGCCAATGCCGTTAGGCCAAACGCGCGCGAGGTTTTCGTGCGGCGTCTCGCCCTTCAACTCCCATCCCCTCCGCGAGACGCCTCTTTTTTGCGCGACCTCACAAGCCCGGTGCCAGCCTGCTGCGCTTCGCGCAATACGAGGAACTCGGCAGCGGCTGCTCGGCGGGCTTGGCCGTGTACTCGATCGTATCGACCGGCGCCCGGCCAGGACGCGGCTGGGCCCCGACGTCTGTTGCTGGGTGCGGAACTGAAGCGTCATGCTCGATGTGAGACGTGCTCGATTTGACCCATATCGACTCTCATCCCGGCATTCACGCGCCGTGCCTCGTGGATATCGCCTCTCTGTACCAATCGCATTGAGCGCTCGTTGAGGTCGTCCACCGCCCTCCGATTGGGGGCGAAGGTCGGCCTCAGGAGTTCTCCCCTAAGCACTTTCCGGGTTTACACCCAATACCCCTGCCGTCGGCGCACTCTACGCTGTCGGCAGTAGCAACACGTCCAAAGGACATCGCACAATGAAATCGCCATTCCGCCAACTTCGCATTGGAGCTCTGGGCGTTCTTGCTGCAGGGGCATTTCTCGGGCTGAGCAGTGGCGCGGGCGAGGCGCAGACTGTGGAAACGTGCTTCTCCACATGCATAGGCAGAAATCTGGCCCAGGCCACGTGCTCCAGGTATTGCAACATGTTCTACGGTCAACCCAAGGCCGGTGGGCCACGCGTCCGCGGATATACCAGCAACCGCGCCGGTGGGTGCGGAGAGTTCCGCTACCTGAAGGGCGGTCAGTGCGTCGATGCGAGGGTCACCCCCCCACGTTGAGCTACCTCGCCCGGCGCACGGGGTCGCTGCCGTCCCAGCCGACGGAGGCCTGGTACATCTCGGTGTAGCGCGCCTCCAGCGCGGGGCTCATCTCCATCAGCTCGATCATGCCCGGCAGATCGCGCGTGGTGTCCATGTAGACGACGCGATAGCCGCGCGGCGAGCGGTCGGAGAAGGCCACCTCGTACCCCTGCGCGCGATGCTCCGCCACGGCCTTGTCGATGTCCGCCACCGGCACGCCCCAGTGGTGGAAGCCGTAGCCGCGCGCCTTGATCACCTCCTGGTAGACCGACGGCAGGTCGTCGTGCTGCTCGAGCAGCTCAAAGCTCATGTGCCCGCTGAACCCCACGGCCAGCGTTAGCCGCATCTTGGTGGGGCTGCCGCGATAGATGCCCTCCGGCGGCACGAACGGGCCGGACACGAACCACGGGCCGATCCTGAGACGCTGGGTGAACTCGCGCATCGACGCCTCGATGTCCTCGACGATGTAGGCGACCTGAATGATGCCGCCCACGGGCTGGCCGAAGTTCAACACGGACATGAGGTTCTGTGCTCTCCGTTGGATTGCCGCGGGCGCTTCAGCGCTTGGCGAAGAAGTCGACGCTGCCGGCGACGCGCTCCTTCGCCACCAGGAAATCGATCACGGCCGGCACGCCGCGGCCGTTGGCGGCCAGCGCGCGCGCCAGCGCCGGGCGCACCTCGGCGGGGTCGACCACCTTCTCGCCGTGGCACCGGCAGGCTTCCGCGATCCTGGCGAAGTCGGGCTGCACCTCGAAGGTGGTGGCGATGATGCGGTTGCCGAAGGCGGCGCGCTGACCGTCCAAGATCGAGCCCAGCGCGGAATCGTTGAGCACGCACCAGGTGACGGGCAGGGCGAACTCGGCGGCGACGGGCAGCACGCTCATGATCATCTGGAACGAGCCGTCGCCGACGAAGCCGACGGCCGGCTGGTCGGGGCGCGCGAGCTTGGCCACGGGGAGCGCGGAAGCCGCAAAGCCCATGCCGTAGAAGCTCGACGGCACGATCAGCGAGCGCGGCTCGAACACCTTGAAGTAGGGAAACGCGCCGCCCATGCCCTGCGCCAGCACGCCGACGTCGATGGCAACCGTGCTCTCGCGCGGGAACATGTCGCGCACCGCGCGGATGATGCGCATGGGATGGATCGGCCGCTGCGCGGAGGCCGCCATCTCGGCCACCTCGGCCTCGAGCCGCTCCTTGTCGCGGGCGAGCTGCTCGAGCCGCGACTGTGTCGAGGCAGAGCCGCGCTCGCGCCGCGCCTCGGCCAGTAGCGCCAGCAAGTCTTCCAGCACCAGCTTCGCGTCGCCGACGATGCCGATCTCGGGCACCACGCTGCGCCCGATCTCGGCCGGATCGATATCGACCTGGATGTAGCGGGCGGCGGGGTCGGGCAGATAGGTCGGCCGCCAGTTGGTCTCCTGCTCCTCGAAGCGGCAGCCGAGCCCCAGCACCACGTCGGCCTCCGGCAGCAGGCGCGCGGTGAGCCAGGTGCGGTGGTGGCCGATGCCGCCGGCGGCGAGCGCATGGTCGTCGGGTAGGCTACCGCGTCCGGCAAGCGTGGTGAGCACCGGCGCCTGCAGCAGCTCGGCAACGGCGCGGACCTCGCCCCAGGCGCCCGCCGCGATCGCGCCTCCGCCGGCAATGATCAGCGGCCGCTCGGCGCTGGCCAGCGCTTCGGCGGCGCGGCGCAAGGGCTCGGGCGCAGCGCGGGGCGGCGAGGGCCTGCCGACAGGACGATAGTCGCCGAGCTCCACCTGCTGGGCCAGGATATCGCGCGGGATGTCGATCAGCACCGGGCCCGGCTTGCCCGAGCGCGCAACCGTAAAGGCCTGCCTCAGCGCCGGCACGATGAGATCGGCGCGGTCGATGCGCACCGACCACTTGGTGATCGGCCGGAACAGCTGCTCCTGCGCGATCTCCTGGCTGGCGCCGCGATGCGCGTTGAGGGTGGCGCCGCGGCCCGCCAGAATGACGATCGGCAGCGCGCCGATGTAGGCCTCGGCAATGCCCGATATGAGGTTGGTCGCACCCGGCCCTGCAGTGGCCCAGCATACGCTCGGCTCGCCGGTGAGCTGGGCATAGCCCGCCGCCATATTGGCCGCCACCTGCTCATGCCGAACCAGGATGTGGCGGATGCCGGGCCGTGTCGTAGAGCGCATCGTAGATGGGCAGCGTGTGGCCGCCCGGGATGCCGAATACGGCTTTGACGCCCTCGGCCTCCAGTACCCTGACGACCGCCTCCCCGGCGCCTATCGCTGCCATCGGCGCTGCTCCCTCGAGATCCCTGCTTTGCCTACGCCGCGGGCGGTGCGGCTGTCAAAGCTGGAGGTCCGCTATTTGGACGATCGTCTTCTTGCAGCTTATTTCGTCCAGGCGGCTTGCAAGATGCTTGGCGATGTATTCCTGTATGTGGACATCGAGGAGGCAGGGGTGGAAGCGCTGGAACGCCTGCAGGCAAAGGCCCTGTTCAGTGTCGAAGGCTGCACCGCCGTCGTCACCGGCGGGGCGGCGGGGATCGGCTTCGCCTACGCCGAGGTGATGGCCGCCAACGGCGCCAACGTCACGCTGATCGACGCCGACGGCGCCGCGCTCGACCAGGCCGTTGGTGCGCTCGCGCACCGGGGCCTGCCGGCGACCGGCGTGGCAGCCGACGTCACCGACAATGCCGCCGTGCACGCGGCGATCGCCGACGCAGTCCGTCGCACGGACCGGCTCGACGCGGTGTTCGCCAACGCCGGCATCACCGCCGGCCCGGGATTCCTCGCCGCCGACGGCGCGCGCGATCCCGCCGGCGCCATCGAGAACATCCCGGACGGGCTATGGCAAAAGGTGCTCGACACCAACCTGACCGGCGTGTTCACCACCATCGGGGCCTGCGTGCCGCACATGAAGGCCGCCGGCGGCGGCAGCATCATCGTCACCACCTCGATCGCCGGGCTTGCGGCCCTCCGCCGTCGTCGGCACGCCCTACATGATCGCCAAGGCCGCGGCGGCGCACCTGGTGCGGCAGGCGGCGCTGGAGCTCGCCCGCTACGGCATCAGGGTTAACGCCATCGCGCCCGGCCCGTTCGCCACCCGCATCACCTCACCGGGCCTGACCGCGATCTGGAGCCGGGCCCTGCCGGTCGGCCGCATCGCCTCCACCGACGAGATCAAGGGGCTGGCCCTGTATCTGGCGTCCGGGGCCTCCCGATACGTCACCGGCTCCCAGCTGGTGATCGACGGCGGCTCCACGCTCGGCCGGGCGGAGGCGTCATGAACCGCATCGTGCCCAAGGCCCGCGCCAGCGCCGGCGCGCAGACCGTGGACCGCGCGTTGCATGCTGCTGGGCGAGATCGCGCGCTGCGGCCCGGCCGGCGCGCGCCTGATCGACCTGACGCACCGCTCCAAGCTGAGCCGGCCCACCGTGCACCGCATCCTGCAGTCGCTGTCGGCGGCCCGGTTCGTGCGCCAGGAGCCGGTCACGCGGCGCTACCGGCTGGGCGTGGCGCTGCACGGGCTGGCGCTGGCCGCACCAAGCCCGCTCGAGCAGCTGACCGAGCTCAGGCCGCTGCTCGACGGCCTGGCCCAGCGCACCGGCGACACCGCCTACCTGATGCTGCGGCAGGGCAACGAGGTGCTGTGCATCGCGCGTGCCGAGGGCGCCTCCCCGATCCGCACCCTGCTGATCGATGTCGGCGCCTACCGGCCGATCGGCGCCACCCTTGCCGGCGCCACCCTGCTGGCACCGCTCGCCGACGAGGAGGTGGACGGCATCCTCGAGCGCACCGCAGCAGCCATGGCCCAGCACCGCAACGCGACCCCCGACTTCGTGCGCCGCCACATCGCCGAGGTGCGCCGCAACGGCTACTGCATCAGCAGGGCGGTGCTGATCGAGGGCGCGACGGGCATCAGCGCCGCCGTGCCCAACCCCGATGGCAGGCCCTATCTCGCCGTCAGCATCTCGGCGGTGTCGACGCGCGTGCCCAAGGACCGGGTCAAGCCGCTGGCCTCCGAGCTGGTGCGCACCTGCGCCAGGATGGCCCACCTCTTGAAGTCGGGCTAGCCGTGCGGGCGCCGGCTGCGGCGCCGGCGCGAGCTGTGTTCGCTATCCGGACAAAGCTGGCGATTGACATCGCAAAGGGCCATCGGACACACTTTGATCAGAATACGATCGATGTCCGCATAGCGGACTTGGCGTCATCCTGGTGCGGCGCCTGGGGGAAACCGGTGAGGGCCGAGCAGCTCTTCGACATCAAAGGCACCGCGGCGATCGTCACCGGCGCGGCGAGCGGCATCGGCCTCGCCTGCGCCAAGGTGCTGGCCGCCAACGGCGCACGCGTCACGCTGATGGACAAGGACGCGGAGCGGCTCCAGTCCGCGCTCGGCGAATTGCCCGCAGACGGCGACGCGCGCTCCGCGATCGTCGACGTGACCGACCGCGCCGCGCTGGACCGCGCCTTCGATGAAGCCGCCGCAGCCCACGGCCGCATCGACGTGGTGTTCGCCAACGCCGGCATCGGCGGCGGGCCGGGCTTCCTCGGCCTCGACGGCCAGCGCAAGCCGGAGAGCGCGTTCGAGAGCATCTCGGCCGAGCGCTGGCACTCGGTCGTCGACCACCATCTCACCTCGGTGTTCTGGACCATCCAGGCCGCCGTGCGCCACATGAAGCCCCAAGGTGGCGGTCGCATCATCGTCACCACCTCGATCGCCGCGCTCAAGACCGAGGCCGTGGTCGGCGCGCCCTACATGGCGGCCAAGGCCGGCGCCGCGCACCTGGTGCGGCAGGCGGCGCTGGAGCTTGCGCGCTACAACATCCTGGTCAACGCCATCGCGCCCGGCCCCTTCCTCACCAACATCTCCGGCGGCCGCCTGCGCGATCCCGCGGTGCGCCAGCACCATGAGCGGGTCACGCCCTTGAAGCGCATGGCCATGCCGGAGGAGATCATGGGGCTCGCCCTGTTCCTGGCCTCGCCTGCTGCCAACTACATCACCGGCGCGCAGATGGTCATCGACGGAGGTGCTACGCTGGGGTTCGCCGACTGACGCTGCCGACTGAAGCTGAAGGATCGACCGTCCAATTTGCAAAATCACAAGCCGGAACCAGCCGGCGCGAGCAGAAGCGGGTGCCGCTGGCACCAAAGGAGGAAGCAATGCAGCGAAATCTGAAGCGCGTTGCCGTGCTCGCGGGGTTGTGCCTCGCAGCGTCGAGCACGCCGGCGTCCGCCCAGACCATCGAGCTCAAGCTCTCGCACTGGGGGCCGCCGACGCACGTCAACCAGAAAGTCTTCCTGCCCTGGGCCGAGATGGTGGAGAAGAAGTCGAACGGCAAGCTCAAGGTCGTCGTGTTCGCGGGCGGCGTGCTCGGCAAGCCGGCCGACCACTGGGACATGGGCCAGAACGGCGTCGTCGACATCACCTGGGGCACGCACAACTACACCGCCGGCCGCTTCCTGCTCACCTCGGCCATGGACCTGCCGTTCCTGATCAACTCCGCCAAGGGCGGCAGCCGAGCGCTGCACGAGTACTACCTGAAGCACCTCCAGAAGGAGCACGAGAAGGTGAAGGTGCTGTGGCTGCAGTGCCCGGCACCCTTCCAGCTGCACATGACCAAGAAGGCCGCGCTCACGCCCGATGACCTGGCGGGCGTGCGCATCCGCACCGGCGGCGGACAGCTCTCCGAGATCGTCAAGGCGCTGGGCGGCGTTCCCGTCGCGCTGTCGGTGCCCGAGACCTACAACGCGCTGGAGCGCGGCGTGGTCGACGGCACCATCCTGCCCTACGAGGCGGCCAAGGCCTTCAAGCTCAGCGAGGTGACGAAGCACGTGGTGGCCGTCAACATCTTCACCGCCAGCCAGTTCACCATCATGAACCTGGAGAAGTACAACGCGCTGCCCCCCGACCTCAGGAAGGTCATCGACGAGCTGAGCGGGCCCTGGGGCGCCGAGTTCGCCGGCGCCGCCTGGGACAAGGCCGAGGACGAGGGTCTCGCGGCCATCAAAGCCGCCAGCATTCAGCACCACAAGCTTACCGAAGCCCAGCGGACTGCTTGGCGCGAGAAGACCAAGGGCGTCGAGGAGGAGTGGGTGCGCACCATGGAGGCCAAGGGGCTGCCGGCCAAGCAGGCGTTGGCCGACCTCAAGGAGCTGCTCAAGAAGCACGATCCCCCAAGCACCCAGTAGGCTGGTCGGCGGTCCCATGATTGCGCGTGTCTTTCACGCAGCCGCGGTGGCGGCGAGCGCGGTGGCGGTCGCCGCGCTCGGCGCCCTTGCGCTCGTCACGGTGATCGACGTCGCGGGCCGCTATCTTTTCAATAGGCCCCTGCTCGGCGCCATCGAGATGAGCGAGTTCCTGATGGTGTTCTTGAGCTTCGGAGCATTGGCGCTGGCCGAGATCAGGCGAAGCCACATCAGCGTCGACTTCTTCATCGGCGCGCTTCCCGAGCGTTTGCGGACGCTTCTGGACGCCGCGGGCGCGCTCCTCGGCATCGTTTTCTGGTCGTTCGTGGCGTGGCGGGCAGCCGTGCACGCTCAGCGCGTTCGCGAGGTTGGCGAGGTATCGGCCAATCTCACCCTCCCGACCTGGCCGTTCTACCTCGTCGTCACTGTCGGCTGCGGTCTTCTCGCCGTGGCCCTGATCGGTCGCCTTGTCCGCTCGCTGCGCGTTGGGCCTGCGTGATGGACACCACCACCATCGGCGTCATTGGCTTTGGCGCCATGCTGGTGCTGATGTTTCTGGGCTTGCCGATCGGTGTCGCAATGGGCGCGGTCGGCTTCTTCGGCTACGCCTGGGTGATGGGCTGGAGTTCGGCCATCAACATGCTCTCGCTCGCCCCCTACAGCGCGGTGGCAACCTACGTGCTCACCGTCGTGCCGCTGTTCGTGCTGATGGGCCATATCGCCAACGAGACCGGCATCGGTCGCGAGCTCTACGCCACCGCGCAGATCTGGCTCAGGCATCGCCGGGGCGGGCTCGCCATGGCAACGGTCGCCGCCTGCGCGGGCTTCGCCGCCATCAGCGGCTCCAGCGTCGCCACCGCCGCCACCATGACCACGGTCGCCCTGCCGCAGATGCGCAAGCTCGGCTACGACCCGCGGCTCGCCACGGGCTCCGTGGCCGCCGGCGGCACGCTCGGCATCCTCATTCCGCCGAGCGTGATCTTTCTCATCTACGGCTTCCTCACCGAGCAGTCGATCGGCAAGCTGTTCCTTGCCGGCATTCTTCCGGGCATCCTGCTGACCCTGCTGTTCATCGCCACCATCGCCATCGTCACCTGGCACGATCCCAAGCAGGCGCCCCAGACACAGGCCCGCGCCACGCTTGCCGAGCGGTTTCTCGCCCTGCGCGAGGTGTGGGCCGTGGCCGCGCTGTTCACGCTGGTGATCGGCGGCATGTACGGCGGCGTCTTTACCGCGACGGAGGCCGCGGGCGTCGGCGCCTTCGGCACGCTGCTGGTGGCGCTGCTGCGCGGCCGGCTCACCTGGGCCGGGCTGTGGCGGGCGCTGACCAGCACGGTGGAGACCGTCGCCATCGTCACCGTGATCCTGATCGGCGCGGTCGTGCTCGGCTACTTCCTGGCCGTCACGCAGCTCCCCATGAAGCTCGCGCAGACGCTCGCCGACTCGGGCCTGTCCGCCACCAGCATCATGCTCATGATCATCGCCGCCTATCTCATCATGGGCGCGTTGATGGACGAGCTGGCCATGATCCTGCTCACCGTGCCGATCCTGTTCCCGGTGGTGCAGGCGATCGGCTATGACCCGATCTGGTTCGGCGTCATCATCGTCATCGTCTGCCAGGCCGGCATGATCGCGCCCCCGGTGGGGCTCAACGTGTTCGTCATCTCAGGGATGGTGAAGGACGTGCCGATGCAGGATATCTATCGCGGCATCCTGCCGTTCCTGGCGGCGATGGTTGTGCTGCTCGGCATCCTGATGGTGGCGCCCGAGATCGCCCTCTACCTGCCGCGCACGATGAAGTAGCCCAACCTTTCCACCCGCATTCCCGGAAGCTCCACCTGCATTCCCGGCGATCGCGCAAACGGGCCAATCAGCCGCGTGTCTGCCGCAGCACGAAGGCGTAGACGTCGGCGGATTTCGGCATCCACTTGCGACTTGGTCGACCCGAGCCCGTGCCCCTCGTCGAACGACACGCGCAGCAGCACTGGTCTTCGCGAGCCGGTCGCGCTTTGCAGACGCGCGGCCATCTTGGCCGGATCCCAGGGCGCAACCCGCGAATCCGTCATGCCCGCCGTCAGCAGCACGCTCGGATAGGCGACGCCGTCCTTGACCGCATGGTAGGCGTCCATCGCCTTCAGCGCGCGGAATCCGCCTCTCATCGGCGACGCTGCCGAACTCGGACGACGTTGTTGGGCCCGTTCGGCGCGAACTCCGTGCGCAGCAGATTGAAGGTGCCGACCCTGCCGATGACTACCGCGAACAGGTCCGGGCGCTCGGCCAGCGCCATGCCGACCGCGATGCCTCCCGCCGAAGCTCCGTCGATCGCCAGCCGCCGCGGCGACGTCCACCCCTCGCGCACCAGGAACTCGCTGACCGCGATCAGGTCGCGCCACGTATTCGGCTTGGTTTGCTTATGCCCGGCCTGCCACCAGGTCTTGCCGTACTCGCCGCCGCCACGCACATGCGCCGTCGCCACCACGCCGCCCCGCTCCAGAAAGGCGATCGAGCGTGCGTCGAAGCCGGGCCGGTTCACATCCTGGTAGGCGCCGTAGGCGTTGACGATGGTCGGGTGCGAGCCGTCGCGCCGCAGCCCCTTCCTGGCGACGATGGAAACCGGAACCTTCACCCCGTCGGCCGCCTCGGCGAACAGCTGGGTGGCTTCGTACGGGGCGACATCGATCCTGGGGATCGAGGATAGGCCGGTCTGCTGCATTCCACTGCCGTGCTCGTAGCTCCAGACCGAGGACGGGCGAAGCCAGCTGCCCAGGCTCATCAGCGCGCCGTCGCGGGTCGTTTCCGTGCCGAGCCCGAAGATCGAGCCGCGGAAGGGCAACGTGACCGGGCTCACCGCACCGTCGTAGCCGAGCCGGCGCAAACCGCCGTAGCCGCCCTCGAAGTCGGCGACGTAGAGCGCGTCCTTGGCGGTCGCGACACCCTCGATCACGGCGCGGCCCTCGGGCAGCACGACGCCGGCCGATGCGAGGTCCGGCTGCGCCATCGATGTCCTGATCAGGCGGCCGTTCGGGGCGTTGCGGGTCGTCAGCAGGAACAGGTCGTCGCCCTTGAAGGCGAACGAGACCACCTCGTCCTCGACATCGCAGACCTTGCGCCAGCGCGGCCTGCCGGCGACAGCCTCGGCGAGGCGCGCGGTGTAGAGCGGATTTTCGCGGCGCACGCCGCCGAACAGGCCACCGACCAGGTACTCGCTGCTCGCATCGGCCCAGACGCTCGGCGCATCGATCGCATCCACCGCAACGCTGGGGTCGAGGTCGCGTCCCAGCACAGGGACATCGGCGCCGGCATCGGTCCCCAAGCCGATGCAGCCAGCAGGCGCTGTTCTTGTAGTAGTCGGTGGAGTCGCGGGCCACGCCCTGCGCCAGCCGATTGTAGAAGACGCCCGTCTCGTCCGGCAGCCACGAGGGACCGGCATACTGCGTCCTGTCGATGCGCTCGGGCAGAACCCGCCGCGTATCGACCTCCATGAAATGCATGACCGAAATCTTCCGACCCCGCCACCGACAGGCCGTAGCAGACCCATCGGCCCGACGGGGAAGCCGCCCACCAGTCGAGCGAGGTTGCCTGCCCGTTCTGCCTGATCCGGCGCGGATCGATCAGCAGCTTCTCACGCCCGCGCAGCCCTTCGCGCACGAACAGCTGCGGTGTCTCGGCGCCGCGCGGCCGCCGCTCGTAGAAGATCCGCGCTCCCGCCCGCTGCACCCGCGCCGCGCTGGTCATCTCGCCGGACAGGGCAGCTATGCGGCGCGCCAGACCCGCTCGACCCGGAATGGCATCCAGAGCCCGGCGCGCGTGCGCCGCCTGACCCTGCATGAACGGCAGCCAGTCGGGGTCGGCCGGGTTCTCCATCCATCGGTAGCGGTCGACGACCACCTCGCCCCACAGCGTCTCGGTGACCGGCTCCACGCGCGCAACTGGCGGCAGCCGCGCTCGCCGGCCGCCTTGTGCAGGCGCTGCCGCCGGCCAGCCTCCGGCGAGGCCCGCGGCGGCAACGAGCCCGGCAAGCGCCGAGCGACGGCTGATCGAGGTTGGTGCCATCGAAAGATGGGCTCCGGACGCTGTAGTGCGACAGGGCGGCAGACTGTAGCGAGCGCGCCCGCGACGCAAGCCGCATCCGGACCTTCCTCACGGCAAAGCTCGCGCCTCATCACGCAACGCTGATTTGGGCGCGCGCGCTTCGCGGCAATAGTATCGCCGTTCCATCGTTTCGCAGGAGCGCGACATGCAGGCCTTGCTCGGCGCAGCCTTCGGCACCCTTCTCGCCGCCACGCTCGGCGCCGCGCCGGCTGCGGCGGTCCAGGGATTGCGCGCGCTCGAGGGCCACGCCGGCCCCGCCGTTCACCAGATTGCCGACCGGCGCTGCGGCCCGGGCCAGGGCGGCCGGCACTGCCGCCGAGCCAGGCCGCGGCCCCAGGCCGAGCCCAGGCAGAAGGAGGAAGGCTACGGCTATTCCTACGGCACCCCCCGCGCGGAGTTCTATCCGACCGGCTCGGTTCATTGGTGGCGGGCGATGGAGCTGCGAGGGCCGAACCGCCGTTTCACCCGACTAGTGTGATGATTGCTAGTGTCCTTCAGATCGCGAAATTCGTACTGCGTTCGCTGCACATTGAGACGAATTTCGCGATCAGGGCACTAGCCCTGCGCTCCAGCCTCGCCGGCGCTCACGCTGCGGGCAGGAAGATGGGCACCGCGGGCGCCGCCTCGTCCTGACCCGCCTGCCCCCACTGGATGACGCGCAGCTCGCCCTCGAGCGTCTCGATCACCGCCGTGCAGCTCTCGACCCAGTCGCCGCAGTTGAGATAGTGCGTGCCGTGGAACTTGCGGTCGCTGGCGTGATGAATGTGGCCGCAGATGATGCCGTCGACTGAGCGCCGCCGTGCCTCGGTGGCCACCGCCTCCTCGAAGGCACCGATGAACGCTACCGCCTTCTTGACCCGGTGCTTGAGATAGGCCGACAGCGACCAATAACCCAGTCCGAGATGGCGGCGCACCCAATTGAGCGGGCGGTTGAGCCAGAGCGCGAACTCGTAGCCACGGTCGCCGAGAAACGCCAGCCATTTCGCCGACCGCACCACCACGTCGAACTCATCGCCGTGCATCACCGCGTAGCGCCGGCCGCTGGCCGTGGTGTGCACCGTGTCGCGATGAATTTCCAAGCCGCCGAACTGCATGCCGGCGTAGTCGCGCAGGCCCTCGTCGTGATTGCCGGGAATGAGGACGAGCCGCGTGCCCTTGCGCGCCTTGCGCATGAGCTTCTGCAGCACGTCGTTGTGCGCTTGCGGCCAATGCGGACCGCGCCGCACCTTCCACAAGTCGATGATGTCGCCCACCAGATAGATTTCGCCGGCCTCGCAGCATCTGAGCAGGTCGAGCAGCCTGCCGGCCTGGGAGGTGCGCGTGCCCAGATGGATATCCGACACGAACAGCGCGCGCACGCGCAAACTCGAAAGATCGTGGTCGTCGCTGGTGTCTTTCATGCGGGTACAGAACTGCCTTGCTTCGGAATCGCGCAAACGACGGGAAGGAGGGAGCCAGCCAGCGACTGGTGGCCAGCGGGGCGAGGCCTACGCAGTCACCGGCTGGCCAGGTATCGGACACCGCACCAAGGGCCGGTCGGGTCCGATCTCGTGAGCTGCCCGGGTTCGCCAAGGAAAACGCGGGTACATGCGGGCACGGTCAGCTCGTTGCATGTTTGCTTGCTTGTGCATGAGCACCCGGAGATTGGCAGAATTTTGCGATGGGCGCGTGACAGCGCGAACCGTTGCGGAGCGCAGTCGCGGCTATCCCGCGTTCAGGCTGTAGCCGGCGCCGCGCACCGTGCGGATCGGATCGGTCTTCCACGCCTGCAGCAGCGCCTTGCGCAGCCTGCCGATGTGCACGTCGACGGTGCGGTCGTCGATATACACATCGTCTCCCCAAACGTTGTTGAGGAGCTGCTCGCGCGAGAACACGCGGCCTGGCGCCTGCATCAGGAATTCCAGCAGGCGGTAGTCGGTGGGACCCAGGTGCACCGTCTGGCCGCGCCGCTTGACCACCATGGCGGCACGGTCGAGCTCGATATCGCCGACATTGATGACTTCGGCCAAAAGCTGCGGATTGGACCTCCGCAGCAGCCTGCCGGCCCGCGCCACCAGCTCGTCGACCGAGAACGGCTTGACCACATAGTCATCGGCGCCCGTCTCGAACCCGCGAACCCGGTCGGCTTCCTCGCTGCGCGCCGTCAGCATGATCAGCGGCAGGCGCTGTGTCAGCGGCTTCTGTCGCAAGCGCCGGCACAGCTCGATTCCGGACAGCCCCGGAAGCATCCAATCGAGTATCAGCAGGTCCGGCACCGCTTCCTTGAGCCGCGCTTCCGCCTCGTCACCGTGCATCACCGTCTCGACCGCATAGCCGGCGGCCGCGAAGTTGTAGCGCAGCAGCTCGACGAGGGCCTCGTCGTCCTCGACGATCATCAAGCGAAGAGGCATGGGGTCCTCCGAGTGCTCAAGCCAGCGGGGGACGCATGTTGGGGTCGATGGCGCTCGACTCGTCGGCTTTGGGACGCTCCGCCGAGAGCATTTCGCCGGTGATGACGTAGTGCGCGGTCTCGGCGATGTTGGTCGCGTGATCGCCCACCCGCTCCAGGTTCTTGGCGCAGAACAGCAGATGCGTGCAGAAGCCGATGCTGCGCGGGTCCTCCATCATGTAGGTCAGCAGCTCGCGAAACAGCGACGTGAAAGAGCCGTCGATCGCCCCGTCGGCCTTCCACACTGCGATCGCAGCGGCATCGTTGCGCTCGCGGTAGGCGCTCATCACCTGCACCAGTTGCTCGCCGACACGGGCCGAAAGGCTTCCCAGCCCCGAGGTGACGTTGACCGGGGAAGCCTGGTCGCCGATGGCAATCACGCGCTTGGCGACATTCTTGGCCAGATCGCCGATGCGCTCGAGGTCGTTGGCGATGCGGATGGTGGAGACGATCTCGCGCAGGTCGACCGCCATCGGCTGGCGCCTGGCAATGGTGGCGACCGCTCTCTCCTCGATGTCGTGCTGCAGCACGTCGATCACACGATCGGAGGCGATCACCTGCTGCGCCAGCTGAACGTTTCTCTCCAGCAGCGCCCTGGTCGAATCGGCCAGCGAGCGCCCCGCGCGGGTGCCCATGTCGTTGATCATGCCGGCAAGCTTCTTGAGATCGTCGTCGAAGGAGGAGACCGTGTGCTGTGTATGGTGGTCATGACGGAAGCTTTCCCGTTTTTAGGGACCGTGCGAGACAGGAAACGCGACAGAATGCTCACCCGAACCGTCCCGTGATGTAGTCCTGCGTGCGCTGGTCCTTGGGGTTGTTGAAGATGACCTCGGTGGGGCCTTCCTCGACCAAATCGCCGAGATGGAAGAATGCCGTGCGCTGCGAAACCCGCGCCGCCTGCTGCATCGAGTGCGTGACGATGACCATCGTGTACTCGCTCTTGAGCTCCTCCATCAGCTCCTCGATCCTTGCCGTGGCGATCGGATCGAGGGCGGAGCACGGCTCGTCCATCAGAATGATCTCCGGCTCGACGGCGATGGCGCGGGCAATGCACAGCCGCTGCTGCTGACCGCCGGACAGGCTGGTGCCGGAATCGCCAAGCCTGTCCTTGACCTCTTCGAACAGCCCCGCCCGCTTCAGGCTCACGGTAACGAGCTCCTCGAGCTCGGCCTTGGACTCTGGCCAGCCCGTGGATGCGCGGCCCGTAGGCCACGTTCTCGAAGATCGACTTCGGGAACGGGTTCGGCTTCTGGAACACCATGCCGACGCGGGCCCTGAGCTGCACCACGTCGAGCGAGCGATCGTAGATGTCGCTGTTGTCGATCGCGATCTTGCCGGTGACACGGCACCCCGCGATGGTGTCGTTCATGCGGTTGATGCAGCGCAGGAAGGTCGACTTGCCGCAGCCCGACGGACCGATGAAGGCCATCACGCTGCGCTCGGGAATGTCGACGCTTACGTTCTTCAGCGCGTGCTTGTCGCCGTAGTGGACGTTGACGTCGCGAGCCACGACCTTGGGCGGGGCCGCCGGCACCGCCAGCGGCTCCTGGTGTTTGCTCTGGTCGAAACTCACGCGCGCATCCATGACAAGCTCCCCTTGGTCCGCTTACCAGCGGCGCTCGAATTTCTTTCGCAGATAGATTGCCAGCCCGTTCATCACGAACAGGAAGATCAGCAGCACGACGATGGCGGCCGCGGTCCTGGTCTTGAAGGCTGGCTCGGGCAAGTCCGACCACAGAAACACCTGCACCGGCAGCACCGTGGCGGCATCCGTGACGGCACCCGGCACGTCGACGATGAAGGCAACCATGCCGATCATCAGCAGCGGCGCCGTCTCGCCCAGCGCGTGCGCCATGCCGATGATGGTGCCGGTCATGATGCCGGGCATGGCGAGCGGCAGCACGTGATGGAACACCGCTTGCTGATGGGAGGCGCCGACGCCGAGCGCGGCCTCCTTGATCGAGGGCGGCACGGCCTTCAGCGCCGCGCGGCTGGCGATGATGATGGTCGGCAACACCAGCAGCGCCAGCACGAGCCCGCCAACCAGCGGCGCCGATCGCGGCAAGCCGAAGAAGTTGAGAAACACGGCCAGTCCCAGCAGTCCGAACACGATCGAAGGCACGGCCGCCAGGTTGTTGATGTTGATCTCGATCGCGATCGGTAAAGCGGTTCTTCGGCGCGAACTCTTCGAGGTAGATGGCAGCCAGCACACCGATCGGCAGCGAGAGGAGCAGCGTCACCAGCAGCGTCAGGGCCGTGCCGACGATGGCCCCCCGGATGCCGGCCAATTCCGGCTCGCGGCTGTCGCCGCCGGTAAACAGCCGCCAGTTGAAGTGGCGCTCGATGCGGCCTTCGGCCTTGAGGCGCTCGAGGAACGCCACCTCCAGATCGCTGACGCGGCGGTTGCCCTCGGGAAGCACGTAGGTGACGATCTCCCAGGTCCCTGGCTTGGCCTCGTCCGCCGACTTGAGCGGCAGGATCACCTGGCCCGAGATGGCGCTGTCGGACAGCTTCTCGACCTTCACGAGGCCGCCGTTGATGGCAATCATCAGGCTGGGCATCTGATCGCTCGAGCGCTTCCTCGCCTTTGATCTCGTCGACGCGGACCTGCAGCGCCGCCGCCTCCTCGCGCAGCTCCTTGATGCGCTGCGCCTCGCCCGCACCGGAGCGGCGCTCCAGGCCGTCCGCCTCGGCCCGCAGCGCCGCGGCGCGCTTGCCCATGCATGACCTTGATACGAACGAGATCCTCGGCGAAGTCGTTGGCGGAAGTCAGCACGGTCACCTCGCCGGTGGTGCCGCTCGGCGTGGCAACGCCGCGACCCTGCTGCCTTAGGAAGGGCGTGCCGTCGCCCTTCATGTAAAGATCGGCATTGGCCGACAACAGCAGTCTGGTTCGCACCGTCTGGCCGATGAGGCCGACATCGTCGAGCACCCGGTCGCGCAGCTCATCCGCCGCGCCGGTGGAGAGGATGCCGGCGAGCTTGCGGCGCGGCAGCCGGCCTTCGACCCCGGGAAAAGCGTCGTACAGGGCGTCGCGGGCGAGGGCGAAGTAGTCGCCAGCCCGGATCGGCTGCAGCGGATCGGGCGCGTTGTCGAGCGGGCCCGGGCCGAGCAGCTGCCGCATGAACCAGTTGCGGCGCTCGCCCCGCAGGCGCGCAGACTGCTCCGCGAGCTCGGTGCGCTTGTTGGCCGGGTCGATCTCCTCGGCTTTGACCGGCACGTCGAGCACCATGGAGTGCTGCCAGAACGCCGGTATGCCGCGCACCAGAATGTCGGTCAGCAGCACGACGAGAAAGGTGGTCGTGATGGAAAGCGCGATGATGCCATAAGCCTTGAAGCGCGCCTCGGCGCGATAGCGGCGGCGCAGGCGTGCCTTGGCCTCGGCCGAGGTGAAATCGAACCGGCGGCCGGGCTTGGGCCGCGCCGGCCGTTCGGCGGCTACGGGCGGGAAGGCGATGGTGTCAGTCATATTGCTCTCGATACGCCCTGACGATGCGCAGTGCGATGTAGTTGAGGATGAGGGTGACGAAGAACAGCACGAACCCGAGCGCGAAGGCCGCCAGGGTCTTGGCGCTGTCGAACTCCTGGTCGCCGACGAGGATGGTCTTGATCTGCACCGTGATGGTGGTCACCGCTTCGAGCGGATTGAACGTCAGGTTGCCTGCCAGGCCCGCCGCCATCACCACGATCATCGTCTCGCCGATGCCGCGGCTGATGGCCAGCATGAAGGCCGAGACGATGCCCGGCAGGGCCGCCGCCAGCACGACCTTGCGGATGGTCTCCGACTTGGTGGAGCCCAGCGCGTAGGAGCCGTCGCGCAGCGTCTGCGGCACGGCGTTCATCACGTCGTCGGAAAGCGAGGAGATGAACGGGATGATCATCATGCCCATCACCAGCCCGGCGGCCAGCGCGCTCTCGGAGGCGACGTCGAGGCCAAGCGCTTCGCCGCTGCCGCGGATCAGCGGCGCCACCGTGAGGGCCGCGAAGAAGCCGAGCACCACGGTTGGAATGCCGGCCAGCGTCTCCAGGATCGGCTTGAAGAAAGCCCGCACGCGCGGGCTTGCATACTCGGAGAGATAGATCGCCGACAGCAACCCCAGCGGCCCGGCGACGCACATGGCGATGAAGGTGATCAGCAGCGTGCCGACCAGCAGCGGCAGGAACCCATAGGCCGTCTGGATGTCGCCCTGGTCGGCCCGCATTGCCGCCTGCGGGTTCCAGTCGGTCCCGAACAGGAACTCGGTGACCGTCGGCTTTCCCTTGATGCTCGGATCGAAGAAGAAGCGCCACGTCTCGGTAGCCACCGAGAAGATGATGCCGAGGGTGGTCAGGATGGCGATCAGCGCGCAGGCGATCAGCACCACCGTGACGAAGCGCTCGAACAGATTGCGCGCACGGAACAGCCGGTCGATGCGCGAGACCACGAATACCAGGCAGGCAATCGCCAGAGCCACCCCGACACCGAACACCGACCACGCGCTGAGCGCATGCACGCGGGCGTAGGTGTCGGCGGCCTGGCGCAGAATTCGGGCTGGCTTCGCCGCTGTATTGATTGGCGACGATGTTGGCGATGTCGCGCAGCGCCACTCCCCTCTTCAGCGCATCGCCGGTGACCTCGGCAGGCAGCAGCGCCAGCGCTGTCGACTGCGCCAGCCACTCGGTGGCGGGCATGCCGACAGCGAACACGAGCAGCATCGCCGTGAACACCGCGGAAGCGGCCAGCAGCCCATGATAGGCTGGCAGCGAATGCAGGACCGAGAGACTGCTGCCAGCCAAGCTCATGGCGCGGCTGCGGGCCATGACAAAGGCCAGCACGACCAGCCCAGCGAGCGCTGTGAAATAGATCCAGCTCATGAGCTTCCACACCCCCGCGCCGCCCAAGTCGCTAGCGTTCGTCGGCCTACGTCACACACTCAGAAAAGCAGCGGATGCAGCCGCACGCAAGCGGCTGCATCCCTGTCGATCCGGCCGGATCAGAGGCCGGCACCTGTGATTTCCGCGTGTGCCAGAGCAGCCTTGCGGACCTCGGCTGCCTCAGCCGAGGGAAGAGGAACCAGACCCTTGCGGGACAGATATCCTTCCTTGCCCATGGCCTTTTCCGACACGTACTCGGCGACGAACTTGTCGAGGCCGGGGATGACGCCGATGTGGTCCTTCTTCACGTAGATGAAGAGGGGACGGCTGCCCTTGTACTTGCCTGACGCGATCGCCTCGAACGACGGCTCGCCGCCTTCGATGTTGGCGCCACGCAGCTTGGCGGCGTTCTCCTCGAGGAACGAGTAGCCGAAGATGCCGTAGGCGTTCTTGTTGGCCTCGAGCTTGGCGACGATCACGTTGTCGTTCTCGCCGGCCTCGACGTAGGCGCCGTCGCGGCGGAGCGACTTCCACGCCTTGTCGAAAGCCTTCACGTCGGCCTTCCGCAGGTCCTTCAGAGCGTCGATCTGCAGCGCGCCGACTTCCATGAACAGCTCATGGAACGCATCGCGCGTGCCGGAGGTCGGCGGCGGGCCCAGAACCTCGATCTTTACGTTCGGCAGCGACTTGTCGACGTCGGACCAGGTCTTGTTCGGGTTGGCCACCAGCTTGCCGTCTGCACCCGGCACCTGGTCTGCAAGCGCAAGGAACACCTGGGCCATCGTCAGCTTCAAAGGCGCAGCAGCCTTGGAGCTCGCTATCACGATGCCGTCGAAGCCGACCTTGATTTCGATGATGCCCTTGACGCCGTTCTTGGTGCAATCGTCGAACTCGCCCTTCTTGATGCGGCGCGAGGCATTGGAAACATCCGGATGGCCGACGCCAACGCCGGCGCAGAACAGCTTGAAGCCGCCACCCGTGCCGGTGGATTCCACGACCGGCGTCTTGCCCGCGCCCGACTTGCCGAACTGCTCGGCAACTGCGGTGGTGAACGGATAAACGGTGGATGAGCCTACCACCCTGATGGTGTCGCGCGATTGCGCCGATGCCGCATCGGCGAACGCCAAAAGTCCCGCAACGGCAACCGCCGAGAGGGCAATGAACCTGGTGTTCACGCTAGTTCTCCCTTTGTGATCGGCGGCCCTCTGACCGCCTGCGCGATGACAAGTCCATCACCGGCGTGGGCGTAGTAACAGACCAGAGTAACACCTGTGCGACGGGTTAATGCATTGAATACGCTTAGTTATTCTCCATACTCGTGCTTCGATCCGGCATTCGGGCGCAAAAGCACGATGTCGCCCGCCAGTTCAGCGCTTCCGTAACAGGGCAGTCACCACGTGCGGATCGGCCATGCGTACTCAACCGTTGATGGAATAGCAGTGGCCCGTACCCGTTGTCAGGTTGATTGGCCGCCCAACCCGCACCGGGTGTCCAGTCGGCTGGGGGGTGCCTCGCGAGAGAGGCGCCCCTTTTGTTTGGCCCGCACGTGTGGCCTTGCGACCATGGTTGTCTGACAACTTCTCTGCTTCTGTCGCGCCGGGGAACAGCGGCGGTCAGGACTTTAGCTGTCCGATGGCTGCGTTGTGCGGGTCCACTTCTGTTCCCCACTACCCAGCAGAAACGGAATAAACGCCGCTCACTAATCGGCGACTTGGTGCTTTTGCGCCCGAATGACGCTTCGATTGCAAAAAGCGCGGTCGACCAGGCGCAGGGCGAGGTCGCGCAGGCCGCCGGGAGCAAACCTGCCGGCTTCACGGGCCCGCGCCGCAGCCCTTGCATCACTGACAGAATTCTCGATCGCCAATCTTGCCGGCTCACGTGTGGCCACCCCGACGGTTAAGCTACTGATCCATATGGAGGCTCGCAGCCGACAGCGCTGGCAGCCGCGACACCGAAGCACTGCTCGACCAGCAACGCACACAGCTTGGCTGCCCCGCCCGAGTTGCGCGCGCGCGGTTCTCGACTATCCTGTCGCGCGCGCCGATGCGGGCGCAGCTGTGATTTTCCTGTCGTACCATTCCTTGAGGGTAGCGGGATGAGTAGCGTTGCCAGCCGTGAGCTCAAGCTCGAGCTCACGCCGCAAGAGTTGCAGCGGGTGGGCGAGCATCCGGCACTTGGCGACATGACGGTCGGCAAGCCGGTGACGCGGACACTCCGCTCGATCTACTTCGATACGCCGGACCATCGTCTGCGCGCACAGGGCATGTCGCTGCGGTTGCGCTCCATCGGCGACCGCTGGCTGCAGACGATCAGGCCCGGCGGGCCCGGCGCCAACAACGGCGCCGCAGGTCCTGACACGGTGGACGCGGAGCTGATGCGGCCGGAGCCGGATCTGGCGGCGATCAACGACGGCAAGGTGCGCCGCCAGATCGAGAAGGCCGTCAAGGCGTCGACGCTCGAGCCGCAGTTCGAAACCCTGGTCACGCGGACGACACGCAAGCTGCATTCCGACAAGGGCGATCTCGAGCTTGCGCTCGACGAAGGCGTCATTCGTGCAGGCGCGGTGGAAAGCAAGCTGTGCGAGGCAGAGCTGGAGCTCAAGGCCGGGTCGCCCGAGTGCCTCCTCGAGACTGCCGCGGCCCTGTTCTCGGCCGAGCCGATCCGCCTGGCCGAGGCGAGCAAGGCGGAGAGGGGATACAACCTTCTGCTGCGCCGCCAGGACGCCAGCGTCACACCCCGGAAGGCCCGCCATGTCGCACTCGGGGGCAACGAGACCTGCGCACAGGCGCTCGCCATGTTCGTGGATGCTGCCAGCGAGCAGATCGCGCTCAACCGGCGCGTGCTGCTGGAGACCGATGATCCCGAAGCGGCGCATCAGTTCAGGATCGGGCTGCGGCGGCTGCGCAGCGCGCTGCGCGTGTTCCGCCCGCTGGCCGATACACCGGCAACGCGCGAGCTCGAGCAGCATGCGCGCGAGGTGGGGCGCTGCATCAGCGAGCTGCGCAACGCCGATGTGTTCATCGAGAGCATCTACTCGCCGGTCGCAGGCAGCATGAAGGGCGAGCCGGGGTTCGGCGAGCTGCGTGAGGCGCTGCTGGCACACCGTGCCGCCCGGCGCGACGAGACACGCGCGGCGCTTGCCGGCGATCATTGGTCCAAGCTGCAGCTCTACCTGCACTTGTGGCCGCGCACCGTGGAGGGCAGTGACAAGCTGCAGGCGGCAGTTCGCCCGTTTGCGCAGGTCACCCTCGGCAAGGCCTGGAAGAAGATCGCAAAGCAGGCCGACGACGTAGCCGGTCTGTCGATCGAGCAGCGCCACGATCTGCGCAAGTCGCTGAAAGGCTTCCGCTACGCCGCGGAGTTCCTCGGCACGCTCTACGACAAGGAGAAGGTCGACAGGTTCATCAAGGACCTCAAGGCCCTCCAGGACGTGTTCGGCTACGTCAACGACGTCGCAACCGCCAAGGAGCTGAACGCGATCTGCCAGTCACGCTGCGCGGAGAATTCGCAAGCGCAACGGGCTGCGGGCTACGTGCTGGGCTGGCATGACGTCAATGCGCGCCAGCAGTGGGAGCGCGCGCCCAAGGAATGGCGCCGGCTGAAGAAGCGGGTGCCCTTCTGGGAGCAGAAGGGGACTGGGCGGAGCCGCGCCTCCAACTGACGCCAAGCGCTATCACGCTAGGGCGCGCCCGTCGGGGAGCCGCGCTGGCGCTGATTCAGCCCTTGCCAGCATCTGGCGCCCAGGCGGCAGGCTCACTGTAGCCGCGCGCGAGCCGCCTCGTTGTTTGCCAACTCACGCGGTTCCGCGCCTGCGACCGCTCAGCCCGCACTCTCTTATGCGAGCCCCCTTGACGAACTCCGGGTCGGCCTGCCACATATGTAAATGTTATATACATTCACACTGGATCATGACCCTTGGAGGAAGACGGCAATGTCTGAGGTAGTCGCCCGCATAGACGACTTCGGGAGGCCCGCCTGGATCGCGCTGATGGTGATCGGCTTCATCGTGTTCTGGCCCATCGGTCTGGCGATCCTGGCTTACATCATATGGAGTGGACGGATGGGATGCTCGGCAAGATACGGCGACGTGCAGCAGTGGCGCGACCGCACGGCGGCGCGCTGGGAGCGCAAGCGCGAGCGCTGGGAGCGTCGCATGCAGCGCTGGGGCGGCCAGGGCAGCGGCTTGGGCGGCTTCGCGCCCAGCGGCAATCGAGCTTTCGACGAGTATCGCAGCGAGGCGCTGCGCAAGCTGGAGGAGGAGGCGGAAGAGTTCCGCGCGTTCCTCGAGCGTCTGCGCATGGCCAAGGACCGGGCCGAGTTCGACGAGTTCGTGAAGGAGCGCCGCGACCGGCCGGCCGGCTCAGGCGAGAGCCCCCAAGACCCGCCGCCGCCTCAGGCCTGACCGCAGCCTCCCAAGGCCTGCCATGTTGCCCCTCCGGACCCGTCCGGAGGGGTTTTTCGCATTGGGTCGAGCTCACAACAGCTTGACGAGCTCGGCCCGCAACGCCGGCGCCAAATCCTTGCGCGCCATCGCATAGGCGATGTTGGCGGTGAGGAACCCGATCTTGGAGCCGCAGTCGTAGATCGTGCCGTCGAAGCGCACGGCATAGAACGGCTGCGTCTTGGCCAGTCTGATCATGGCATCGGTGATCTGGATCTCGCCGCCGGCGCCGCGCTCGCCCTTCTCCAGGATCTCGAAGATGTCGGGCTGCAGGATGTAGCGCCCCGAGATGTGCAGGTTGGACGGTGCCGTCCCCGCCTTGGGCTTTTCCACCATGGACGTGATGCGCGAGATTTTCGCCTTCGCGTCCTCGACGCCGACGATGCCGTACTGGTGCGTCTGGTCCTCGGGCACCGGCGCGACAGCGATATAGTTACCGGGGTTGGCCGCACAGGCTTCGATCATCTCGCCGATGCACGGCTGCTCCCCATAGTGCAGCACGTCCGGCAGCAGCAGGGCGAACGGCTCGTCGCCGACGATCTCGCGCGCGCACCACACGGCGTGCCCCAGCCCCAGCGGCGACTGCTGGCGCGTGAAGCTGGTCTGGCCCGGCTTTGGCAGCTCTTGCCGCAGCGTCTCCAATTCGGCCTTCTTGCCCCGCGCATCCAGCGTGTGCTCCAGCTCGAACTGGCTGTCGAAGTGGTCCTCGATCACACCCTTGTTGCGCCCCGTGACGAAGATGAAATGCTCGATGCCGCCGGCACGGCGCCTCGTCCACCACATGCTGAATGAGCGGGCGGTCGACGACGGTGAGCATCTCCTTCGGCATCGCCTTGGTCGCAGGCAGGAAGCGGGTGCCGAGCCCCGCCACGGGAAACACGGCCTTGCGAACGCGCTTAGGCATCAGCGGATGCCCTCCCTTCTCACCAATTGCGCCGAGCATGGTCGAAGCGATGCTGCTCCAACGCAAGCTGCCGAAATATAGGCTCAGGAACAACCTAGTCTGCCGGCGCAAAAGCCAATAGAGGATGATGCACGCAGGGGTAATGCGGTGATTTTCCACAGATACAGCCATCGGTTGCCAGAAGCGGCGCCCATCTACGGCAGAGGCTCAGTTCGGCTGCCGGTCGCGGGGCTGCTGGCGGCTTTGCTGTGCCTTGCCTGGCTCGTGCTCAGCCCTGGCACGGCTGCGCAGGGCATCGACGGCTTCCGCCGACTGGTTGAGGGATTGTGGCCCGAGGCGCAACAGATGGGCGTCTCGCGCGCCACCTTCGATGCCGCCTTCCGCGGGGTCGAGCCCGACCTGTCGCTGCCCGATCTGATCCTCCCCGGCAAGACCGCCAGCGACGTCAAGGGGCAGTCGGAGTTCACCAAGACGCCGGCGGAGTACGTGAACGCCGCCTACATCGCCAAGCTCGCCGAGCAGGGCAAGGCGCTGCAGACCAAGCATCGCGACGCGCTGGAGAAGATAGAGCGCGAGCTTGGCGTTCCGCGTCAGTTCGTGCTTGCCATCTGGGGCCGCGAGACCGCCTTCGGCAGCCACCGCGCCCAGCACTACGCCATCCAGGCGCTCGCGACCCAGGCCTGGCTCGGGCGGCGCAAGGAGATATTCCGCAACGAGCTCCTGCACGCCCTCAAGATGCTCCAGGACGGCGTTCTCACGCGCGAGACCATGAAATCCTCCTGGGCCGGCGCCATGGGGCTGACCCAGTTCCTGCCCTCCGAGTACAGCACGCTGGCCTACGACCTCGACGGCGACGGCCGCAAGGACATCTGGAGCTCGATCCCCGACGCGCTCGCCTCGACCGCCAACCAGCTGCGCCACCGCGGCTGGGTTGCTGGTCAGACGTGGGCCTACGAGGTGCGGCTGCCGGCTGGAGCGAGCTGCGCCATGGAGGGCCCCCCCAACGCGCGCAAGCTGCGCGAGTGGGTCGAGCAGGGCGTAGTGCGCACGAACTCCCAGGCATTCCCGCAGGCGGCGCTCGAGGCGGAAGCCTTCATCCTGACCGCCGGCGGCACCCATGGTCCGGCGTTCCTGGCGCTCGAGAACTACATGGTCATCAAGCGCTACAACATGTCGGACCTGTACGCCCTGTTCGTGGGCAATCTCGCCGACCGCATCGCCGGTGGCGGCGCCTTCGACACGCCATGGGCCGATGTGCGCCAGCTGTCTTCCCGCGGTATCGAGGAGATCCAGCAGCAGCTGCAGGCGCGGGGCTATGCGATAACCAAGATCGACGGCAAGGCCGGCATGAACACGCGCGCCCTGATCGGGGCCTACCAGCAGGCCAATGGACTCAAGGTCGATTGCTGGCCGTCCGAAGCCCTGCTCGCCCACCTGCGCCGCAAGGCGCCGGCCGCCGCCCAATAGCCGTCGGGCGTTTAGGCAAGTGGAGGGCGCGCAAACCCCGAAACTCGTTGCGCGGACGGCCGGGACGCACTAAGACACGCGCGCAAGCCGCCCGGCGGGGCATGCCGTGGCGGCTTCCCATGCTTAAAACAAACACCACGCGGGTCACGGCCTGTGCCGTCCGCGCGCGATAAGGAGCAAGCAAAATGCCCAAGCTGAAGACCAAGAGCGGCGCCAAAAAGCGCTTCAAGATGACCGGCACGGGCAAAGTCAAGGCCCTGGCCCAAGGCAAACGTCACGGCATGATCAAGCGCACAGCCAAGTTTGTGCGCACCGCGCGCGGCACCATGGTGCTCAACGACAGCGACGCCAAGATCGTCAAGAAGTACATGCCCTACAACCGCTGACGGCCCCCCTCAGCAGCCCAGTCATCTAGCCCGACGGAGTTAAATCCATGGCACGCGTCAAGCGCGGCGTCACCGCCCACGCCAAGCACAAGAAGGTCCTGAAGAAGGCCAAAGGCTACTACGGCCGCCGCAAGAACACGATCCGGGTCGCCAAGCAGGCGGTCGAGAAGGCGATGCAGTACGCCTACCGCGACCGCAAGAACAAGAAGCGCAATTTCCGCGCGCTCTGGATCCAGCGCATCAATGCCGCCGTGCGCGAGCACGGGCTCACCTACGGCCGATTTATCAACGGGCTGATCAAGGCCGGGGTCGCCGTCGACCGCAAGGTGCTGGCCGACCTGGCCGTCAACGACGCCGCCGGCTTCAAGACGCTGTGCGACCGCGCGGCCGCGCAGCTGAAGGCGGCCTAACCTGATACACGCAACGTCATTCCCGCGAAGGCGGGAACCCAGTTCACATTGCCGAGAAGGTGCCGATTGCCGCTTTCTTACGCTAGGTAGATGCGCACTTGATCGGCAGGCGCACCCTCGCTGAAGCGTGCCCTTGATCCCCGCCTTCGCGGGGATGACGTCGAGAACGCGAGCACTGCAATGGCTGAGACCGCCGACCTCACCGCTTTGGAACGAGCGCTCCTCGCCGAGATCGCCACGGCTGGCGACCTCGAAGCCATCGAGCGCGTGCGCATTGCCGCGCTCGGGCGAAAAGGGCGCGTGCCCGAGCTGATGGCCACGCTCGGCACCTTGCCGGCCGATCAGCGCAAGGCGTTCGGTCAGGCGGTCAACAGTCTCAAGACGCGCGTGAGCGAGGCCCTGGAGGCGCGCAAGAACAGCCTGGAGGGCGGCGCGCTTGCAACGCGTCTTGCCGCCGAGCAGGCCGATGTGACGCTGCCCGTGCGGCTCGGACCCCTCAGCGAAGGGCGCATCCATCCCGTCAGCCAGGTGTTCGACGAGGTGGCCGAGATCTTCGCCGACATGGGCTTTGCGGTCGCCGAGGGGCCCGACATCGAATCGGACGATCTCAACTTCACCAAGCTCAATATTCCGCCCGAGCACCCTGCCAGGCAAGAGCACGACACGTTCTACATGGCAGGCTCGGGCAAGCCCGGCGACAACAATCCCGATCAAGGTGCTGCGCACGCACACGAGCCCCGTGCAGATTCGCACCATGATGGCGCAGAAGCCGCCGATCCGCATCATCGCGCCAGGTCGCGTCTATCGCATGGACAGCGATGCCACGCACACACCCATGTTCCACCAGATCGAGGGGCTGGTGATCGACGAGACCACGCATCTGGGCCATCTCAAGTGGTGCCTGGAGGAGTTCTGCAAGGCATTCTTCGAGGTGGACGAGGTGCGCATGCGCTTCCGCGCCTCGCACTTCCCGTTCACGGAGCCGTCGATGGAGGTGGACCTCGATGCGGCGGCGATCGGCAAGCCGGGCAGATGGATGGAGATCCTCGGCAGCGGCATGGTGCACCCCAACGTGATCCGCAACTGCGGGCTCGATCCCGAGAAGTACCAGGGCTTCGCCTTCGGCATGGGGCTAGATCGCATCACCATGCTCAAGTACGGCATTCCCGACCTGCGCGACATGTTCTCGGCCGACCTGCGCTGGCTCAAGCACTACGGCTTCCTGCCGTTCGACGTGCCGAGCTTGGCCGGCGGGCTGTCGGGCTGAAGGGGGCTGGCGGATGAAACTCACTCTGTCCTGGCTCAAGGACCATCTCGACACCTCCGCCTCGGTCGAGGAGCTGGCTGACAAGCTCTCGGCAATCGGGCTCGAGGTCGAGAGCATCGACAAGGGCGGCGAGAAGCTGTCGCCGGCGTTCACGATTGCCCGCGTGCTGGAAGCCAGGCAGCATCCCAACGCCGACCGCCTCCAGGTGTGCAAGGTCGACACCGGCAAGGGCATCGTCGAGGTGGTGTGCGGGGCTCCCAACGCCAGGGCCGGCATGATCGGCGTGTTCGCGCCCGTCGGCACCTTCATCCCCGGCAGCAAGATCACGCTGGAGGCCCGCCCCGTGCGCGGCGTGGTCTCCGCCGGCATGCTGGTGTCGGAGAAGGAGCTCGAACTCTCCGAAGACCACGAGGGGATCATCGATCTCGACGTCGAACTGGGCGCAAGACTCGGGCAGCCCTACGCGGAGGTGCTCGGCGCCGGCGATCCCGTCCTCGACGTGAAGCTCACGCCCAACCGGCCGGACTGCACCGGCGTACGCGGCATCGCCCGCGATCTCGCTGCCGCCGGCATGGGCAAGCTGAAGCTTGAGAAGAAGATCGCCGGCGTGGAGGGCGACTACGACTGTCCCATCGACATCAGGCTGGAGTTCCCCAAGGAGGCCGCGAGCGCTTGCCCATGCTTCGCCGGCCGCTACATCACGGGCGTCAAGAACGGCGCCGCGCCGGCCTGGATGCAGCAGCGCCTCAAGGCCGTGGGCCTGCGGCCCATCAACGCGCTGGTCGATGTCACCAACTACATCTCCATGGACCGCGGCCGGCCGCTGCACGTCTACGATGCCGACAAGCTCAAGGGCGCCATCCGCGCGCGGCTCGGCAAGAAGGGCGAGAAATTCGCAGGCCTCGACACCAAGACCTACGAGGTCGACGACAGCATGTGCGTGATCGCTGACGATCGCGCGGTGCTTGGCTTCGGCGGCATCCTGGGCGGCGAGGAGACGGGCGTCACCACCGACACCAAGAACATCCTGATCGAGTGCGCCTACTTCGATCCGCTGCGCACGGCCGCCACGGGCCGCAAGGCCGGCGTACAGAGCGATGCGCGCTATCGCTTCGAGCGCGGCGTCGATCCGGCCTTCATCCTGCCGGGCCTCGATCTCGCCACCGCCATGATGCTGGAGGTGGCGGGCGGCGCGCCGTCGAAGGCCAAGGTCGCGGGTGCCCCGCCGCAGGCCAAGACGGTCATCAGCTTCGCCATCAAGTTGGTTGAGAAGCTCGGCGGCATCGCCTTGCCCGAAACCCAGATTCGCTCGACCCTGGAGGCACTCGGCTTCGCCATCGAGGGCAATGGTGCCACCGTCAAGGTCGTGGCGCCCCCCTGGCGCCCCGACATCCAGGGGCCCGCCGATCTGGTCGAGGAGATCGTGCGCATCGCCGGCCTCGACAAGGTGCCGTCGGTGCCGCTGCCGCGGGTCAGCGGCGTGGCACGCCCGGTGCTTACCGAAGGGCAGCGCCGCGCCCGGCGCGCCCGGCGAACACTTGCCGGCCGCGGGCTGGTCGAGGCGGTGACTTGGTCCTTCATCGCGCCTGGCATCGCCAAGGCGTTCGGCGGCGGGCAGGAGGCGCTGGAGCTCGCCAACCCGATCTCGACCGAGATGGCGTCGATGCGGCCGAGCCTGCTGCCGGGGCTGCTGGCCGCCGTGCAGAGAAACCGCAATCGAGGCTTTGCCGACGTCGGCCTGTTCGAGGTGGGGCAGGCCTACCGCGGCGCCGAGCCCGAGGAGCAGTTCATGGCTGCTTCGGGCGTACGAGCCGGGGCGCAGGCGCTCGCTGGCTCGGGCCGGCATTGGTCGGGGGCTGCCAAGAGCGCCGACGTCTTCGATGCCAAGGCGGATGTTTTCGCGCTGCTTGCGGACCTGGGCTTCGACGCGAGCAAGGCCCAGGTCGTGCGCGAGGCGCCCCACTGGTTCCATCCCGGCCGCTCGGCTGCGCTGAAGCTCGGCCCCAAGACCACACTTGCGCATTTCGGCGAGATGCACCCGCAGACGCTCAAGACGATGGACGTCGCCGGTCCTGTTGCAGCCTTCGAGGTCTTCCTCGGCGCCTTGCCGGCTCTGAAGCGCAAGGGCTTGGCCAAGGCCGCGCTGCAGGCACACGACCTGCTGCCCGTCCGGCGCGACTTCGCCTTCGTGCTCGACGCCAAGGTGCCGGCCGCCGATGTGGTACGAGCCGCGCAGGCGGCCGACAAGAAGCTGATTGCGGAAGTCAGCGTGTTCGACCTGTTCGAGGGCAAGAGCCTCGGCGACAGCAAGAAGTCGCTGGCGCTGGAAGTCACCCTGCAGCCCAGGGAGAAGACCCTGACGGACGCAGAGATCGAAGCCGTCGCGGCCAAGATCGTCGCCGAGGTGAAGAGGGCGACGGGCGGCGAGATCCGCGGCTAGTGTCCTGATCGCGAAATTCGTCTCAATGTGCAGCGCGCTCGGTCACGAATTTCGCGATCTGAAGGACACTAGAAAAATCATGACGCTAGTGTGATTCAGATCGAGAAGTCCGCTCTCGACCCCAGCCCAAAGCGATGGTGCGGACTTCTCGATCATCACACTAGCCTCAGCGGCGCAACTTGCCGGGGGCTACCTTGGCGAGGCTGTCGGTGTAAGCGTCGACCAGCTCGGCGAACTCGGCCTTGCGCTCCGAGCCCAGCTCCTTCAGCACATCGTCGCCGACCAGCTCGGCGACCGTCCCGAACGGATCGCTTTGCAGCTTCTGGAACAGCTTGGCGGTCTCGCGCTTGGTCGCCAGCGGGTCCAGCGATGCCTTCGCCCGGCCGCGGTGCTTGCTGCGCGCGGCAACGACCTCGGACGCCAGGCGCCACGCCAGCAAGTCGCTGTGCCGCTCACCGGCATCGTTGGGATAGGCATCCGCGGCAACCGAATCTTCGGCAAAGGCAGTGAAGGCGTCGGCACCTAGCGAAGATTCCGAAAATCCGAGCAGCGCATTCGGAGAGACGCGCAGGATTTCGCACATCTTGTGAATGAGAGTGAGACTAGGCTCGACCTCGGCACGCTCGTAGCGTGTATAACGGTTTTCTTCTATTCCCAAAGATTTCGCGAAGTACCGTGCACGTATGAATCCGCCATGAACGCGCATCTCCTTGAGGCGCTTGGCGAACTGGGATCGTACTTCCGGTGCGAGCGTCTTGGCCATATTGCTCGCGGTTTCGCAGATTGGGCACAAAATGTAATCGCACGAATACGTAGAATGGTGAACGGCTAGTCTGTATAAACGTAGGTATTCGCCCGTTTTGCTTGATCCTACTGGCTGGAAGCATCAGTCGAGGACGCCGAGAATGCGCGTGTCTAGTCGGTTAGGACCGGCCTGGAGCCCGGGTGGTCCCGCGGCTAGGGCGCCCCTGCCTTCAGGGTTTGGATGGCGGGTGCGGGTCAACACCATCGTGTTCGTCGACAATCTCACCTTCCACCGCATCGACGGGGCGTGGCTTATCACGGCAAAGGGCTACCACATCGAAAGCGTCGACGCGGCAGCGCCCCGCTAGCCGGCCGCAAATACGCGGCCAGGCTGGCCGTCCCAACTTGGCGGGCGGATTGTCATTTGATCCGCCCGTCGGCGGTGCTAAGCACGCGGCCCATGACCGACATCGGCCTGATCCGCAACTTCTCCATCATCGCCCACATCGACCACGGCAAGTCGACCTTGTCCGACCGGCTGATCCAGCTGTGCGGCAACGTCTCGGACCGGGAGATGAAGGAGCAGATCCTCGACTCGATGGACATCGAGCGCGAGCGCGGCATCACCATCAAGGCGCAGACCGTCCGTCTCGACTACCGCTACAAGGACGGCAAGACCTATCAGCTCAACCTGATGGACACGCCGGGCCACGTGGACTTCGCCTACGAGGTCTCGCGCTCGCTCGCCGCTTGCGAGGGTGCGGTGCTGGTGGTGGACGCCAGCCAGGGCGTGGAGGCGCAGACGCTCGCCAACGTCTACCAGGCGGTGGACAACAACCTCGAGATCCTGTCCGTCCTCAACAAGGTGGACCTGCCCTCCGCCGACGCCGAAAGGGTCAAGCAGCAGATCGAGGACGTGATCGGCATCGATGCTTCCAACGCCATCCCGATCTCGGCCAAGACCGGGCAGAACGTGGCCGCAGTGCTGGAGGCCATCGTCGAGCGGCTCCCCCCGCCCAAGGGCGAGCGCAACGCGCCGCTCAAGGCGCTGCTGATCGACAGCTGGTACGACGCCTATCTGGGGGTGGTGGTGCTGGTCAGGATCATCGATGGCGCGCTGAAGAAGGGCCAGAAGATCAAGCTGATGGCGGCCGGCACGACGCACCAGACCGAACGCGTCGGCATCTTTCGGCCCAAGCAGGAGATGCTGGCCGAGCTGGGCCCCGGCGAGGTCGGCTTCTTCACCGCCGCCATCAAGCAGGTGGCCGATACCCGCGTCGGCGACACCGTGACCGACGACAAGAACCCTACCGAGAAGCCTTTGCCGGGCTTCAAGCCGGCGCAGCCCGTGGTGTTCTGCGGCCTGTTTCCCGCCGATGCCGCCCAGTTCGAGGACCTGCGCGAGGCGATGGCGCGGCTGCGCCTCAACGATGCGAGCTTCTCGTTCGAGACAGAGACGTCTGCGGCGCTGGGCTTCGGCTTCCGCTGCGGCTTCCTCGGGCTGCTGCACCTGGAGATCATCACCGAGCGCCTGGAGCGCGAGTTCAACCTCGATCTGATCACCACGGCGCCGAGCGTCATCTATCACATCTATCTCGCCAGCGGCTCGAAGCTCGAGCTGCACAACCCGGCCGACATGCCCGAGCCCGACCGCATCGACCGCATCGAGGAGCCATGGATCGAGGCCACCATCCTGGTGCCCGATGAGCACCTGGGCGGCGTATTGAAACTTTGCCAGGACCGGCGCGGGCGGCAGAAGAACCTCACCTACGTCGGCACGCGGGCGATGCTGATCTACGAGCTGCCGCTCAACGAGGTGGTGTTCGACTTCTACGACCGGCTCAAATCCATCAGTCGCGGCTATGCCTCGTTCGACTACCACATCCGCGGCTACGAGCCGGGCGATCTCGTCAAGATGTCGATCCTGGTCAACGCCGAGCCGGTGGACGCGCTCTCCATGATCGTGCATCGGGCACGGGCCGAGAGCCGCGGCCGCGCCATGGTGGAGAAGCTGAAGGAGCTGATACCGCAGCACATGTTCCAGATCCCGATCCAGGCGGCGCTGGGCGGGCGCATCATCGCCCGCGAGACCATCCGCGCGCTCAGGAAGGACGTGCTGGCCAAGTGCTACGGCGGCGACATCACGAGGAAGCGCAAGCTGCTCGAGAAGCAGAAGAAGGGCAAGAAGAAGATGCGCCAGTTCGGCCAGGTAGACATCCCGCAGGAGGCCTTCATCGCCGCGCTCAAGATGGACGAGAATTGACCGCGAACGCCCGCACCTGGTCCCGATCTTGCTAGCTTGGAGCTGCAGGATGGATCGGAGGCCCCGCACCTGCGGAATAGCAGAACTGCGGCCTGTCAGGTGCGCATGATCGGCCGGTAGTGGCGCTCGCTGAGCCCGTAGGTCCAGGCCACGCCCTCGCGCGGCGAGCGCACGGTCGGCGGCACCTGCAGGAAGTAGCGCTTGTAGGTGCCGTCGGGCTCCGGCGTGCCGTTGATGACCTCGACCGCCGCCCACGCCTCCCAGCGCCAGCGCTGGCGCCACAGGACGCCCGGTCTCGTCCTCCGCCACGCGGTAGGCGCCGCCGCTCTCGACGAAGCGCTGCGGGGTCAGGATGTCGATCATGCAGCGGCGGATGTGGGGATCGGTCACCAGGTCGATGCTGCGCACGTCGATCCTATCGCGCTGCTCGATCAGATGCGCCGGCAGGAGAATGCCCTTCCACGCGAAGATGTTGCAGCCGTCGCCATAGCGCAGGGCCGGACCGTCGGGCGCGTGCAGACGGCCGTTGGCGTCGGTGCGGACGAGCTGCGGCCGTTCCATCAGCCAGCAGACCCGCGCGTGGGGAACGATCCAGGATGCGTGGCGCGCAATCTCCCACAGTCCCGCGGCCACACGGGCGTGCTGCACCAACCCGCAGACGTCGTGCGCGCATTCCATCATGCCGAGCCAAGGCGCCGATAGCAGGCTGAAGCTGCTCGCTGCAAAGCCGGGCCTGCGGCCCCTGCCGGGCAGGAAGTCGAAGAAGCGCATACGCAGCCTGGGCCGAGCCCGTCCGCTCAAGCGCCAAACGGCTTCATCGATGCCGCCGCAGAACTCCGGCGCGCGAGAAAGCCCGGGAATACCCGCAAACGCCATGCGCACGGGAAGCGAGATGGCCCGGTCGATGGCATACTCCGACTTTCGGCGCACCGCGTCGACCACCTGCGCCCGCACACTGTCGCCCGCCGCATGCCGGCGCTTCGACCAACTATTGACCAAGTCGAGCGGCCCTAGCTCCCACACGAGCTCCGTGGGCGGGTCCAAGCCCGCGGCGACGTAGGCCTTGTGCACGGCCGCCGCCGCGGCCGTGTAGTCCGGTGGCGAGGTAGCGCGCCGAAGCGCGTCCCACCGGGCCCCATAGACCGGCAACTGGGCCCGCTGGGCGTCGGAGAGCGCGACAAGCTCAGTCCGCGACAATCACGGCGTCCTTGGGCTCGAGCTCGCGCTGGCGTCGCACCCGATAGGTGCCCTCGCCGAGGGCGATGGGGGCGTGCTCCTGATGACGGACCGTGGCAGGCCCACCCTCGACCTTGACGTGGCCGATGTAAAGTCCCGCCGGGATCTCGCGGGCCAGAGCATCATCGCGGAACATCGTCACGCGCTCGAAGATGGCGTGGCGGTGGCCGGTCAGCTCGCCTTCTGCAAGCACCAGGGCGCCGGTAGCGTCGGGCCCGATCATGGTGCCTGTTGGCTCCACGTCGTCGACGCGCTCGATGAGCAAATCGCCTTGAGCATACATTTCAGTCATGGCATGGCTCCTGTCCTGACATGAGCAGTCTTAAAGAACCAACCATCCTCGGTTCTTTCAGTTCCTCCCTGTATTTTTGCTCGCGGGCACTACGCAAGGCAGTGGCGTTGCGCTCGACTGCCGTGTCCCAGAAGGCCGGGCACTCCGGCGCCAAACTCGACGGTCCACAACGCAGGCGCAGTGGCCTAGGATGCGTTGGCCCGATCGGGAGCGCTCAGGAACCCAGCTTATTTTGGCAACTTTGTGGAGGTTGGTGAAAAGCGCGTGCGGGCCATGCACAAAGGCACGGAAATCTCGGCGATCGACCGCAAGTTAAGCACAGCAGATGGTTCACTGGTTGTGATTGCCTGCAAACTGTGCGGAAATCGCCATACCCACGAGACCCACCAAGGTGCTCAAAGTGCGCGTGCACGAACAAGGAATACACGGTTGAGCGGTTCGTCCGACACTTCCGAGAAGGCTCGCAACTCCCAAGCGATACGCTCGACGGCCGCCGCCAGGCGCAAGCCGCGCAGTGCGCCCGCCGAGCCATCGGCCTCCGACACCGCGTTGCGCTCCGCCGCGCGCACGCTCGATCTCGAGCGCGAGGGCCTGCAGGCCCTGCGCGAGGCGCTCGAGCACGAGCTCGGAGCCTCCTTCGGCAGGGCCGTGGAGATGCTAGCAGCCGCCAAGGGGCGGATCATCGTCACGGGTATCGGCAAGAGCGGTCACGTGGGCCAGAAGCTGGCCGCCACCTTTGCCTCGACCGGTAGCCCAGCCTTCTTCGTGCACCCGAGCGAAGCCAGCCATGGCGACCTCGGCATGATCACGACCCGAAGATGCCATCGTGGCGCTTTCCTGGTCGGGCGAAAGCGCCGAGCTTGGCAATATCCTGACCTATTCGCGCCGCTTCAAGGTGCCGCTGATCGCCATCACCTCGAGGGCGCAGTCGGCGCTCGGCAAGCAGAGCGACGTGGTTCTGGAGCTGCCGCGCAGCAAGGAAGCCTGCCCGCACGGCCTGGCGCCCACCACCTCGACCACCATGCAGCTGGCGCTCGGCGACTGCCTCGCGATCGCGCTGCTGGAGCATCAGGGTTTCACCGCTCACCAGTTCAAAGTGTTCCACCCCGGCGGCTCGCTGGGCGCCAATCTCAAGTTCGTCGCCGACCTGATGCACACCGGCGAACGCCTGCCGCTCGTCGGCGAGGGCACGCCCATGAGCGCCGCGCTGGTGACGATGACGCAGAAGTCTTTCGGCTGCCTCGGCGTGGTCGACGGCAAGGGCAGGCTGGTCGGCGTGATCACCGACGGCGACCTGCGGCGTCACATGGGCGCCGATCTGCTGACTGCACGCACGGGCGACATCATGACGAGGAAGCCGAAGTCCGTAGCGCCCCACATGCTCGCCTCGGCGGCGCTCGAGGTGCTCAACTCCTCGCGCATCACGGCCCTGTTCGTGGTGGAGAAGGGCAAACCGGTAGGGATCGTGCACATCCACGATCTGCTGCGCGCCGGCGTGGCCTAAGCCTTTCCGGCCTGCATCCGCATTAATTCGAAGCAATCAGCGACGGCCCGGTTGGGCCGCACCGTTATGGAGGCAATGGCTCGCGTCGGGCCACGCAAGAGGACACAAGCATGAAACTGAAACTCTCTGGATTGTTGGCAGCGGCGCTGGTGACGGCCGCGGTGCCTGCGGCCATCGCCATCGCGCAGTCCCCCGGTCCCGGTGCCGATCGTCCCCGCTTCTCGGCCGAAGCGCGAGAGCGGCTGTTCGAAGGCCGCATCGCCATGGCCAAGACTGCACTCAAACTGAGTAGCGATCAGCAAAAGCTATGGGGACCGGTGGAGCAGCATCTGCGTGCGACGGCCGCCGAGCGCGAGCAGCGACGCGCGGAACGCCGCCAGCTGCGCGACAAACAGCGCCAGGCGGGCGAGACGCGGCAGCGGCCGTCGCTGGCCGACCGCATCGACCGCGCCAGCGAACGCATGGCGCAGCGCGCAGAGCGCATGAAGGCCTTCGCGGAGGTATTCAGGCCGTTCCATGCCTCGCTCAACGACGAGCAGAAGGCCGTGGCCGGCATCGTGCTGCGCCAGGTGAGCGGCGCGCGCCTCCATGGCGGCGGGGAGCGCTGGAACCGGTACGGGCGTTTCGCAGGTCCCGACGCGTCACAAGTTCCCCCGGTGGCCCCCAAGCAGTAGCTCGACACTTACGCTCGCCGGCCGTACCCCCCATGGCCGGCGCAAAGGGCACCCGAGCAACCATCCCGGGGCTCGGGTGCCCCGCTACCGCAAATCGCACGCTCAGTTCTGGAACACGTCCGCCCAGTCGGGGTGCTTCTTGCGCTCCGCATTCACGAACGGGCACAAGGCAAAGATTTTGACGCCTTCCTTGCGTGCATCCTCGACCATGCGGGTCGCCAGCAGCCGCCCTATGCCTTTGCCGCGAAAAGCGTCCGGAACCTCGGTGTGGTCGGCGATGATGAGCTTGTCGCCCGAGCGGCTGTAGGTGAGCTGGGCTTCCGCGTCGATGCCATCGACGCGAGCAACATACCTGCCCTTGGTCGGGCCGACCTCGCGGGTGATGGTGGGTTCGGACATTGGGATTATCCTTGTTCTGGGCCAGGTAACGGTCGAAGCCTGGTCCGGCCGGGTTCGATGATTGCGAGGTGGCCGGCAACACCGGCGGCCGTTTCGAGAATGCGCTCTATCGCGTACTGTTCGCGCGCTCCAGCTGGGAGCTGGTACAGCGACAGGATAATCACGCCGGCGGCCGGCTGGCGCAGCCTGACGGCAAGCTCGCCGAACCCCCAATCTTCGGTGACAACGACTCGGCCGCCGGCAGCTGCCAGGGCCAGGACATCCTCATCTGGCTTGCCGCGGCTGAGATCGTAGGCGGTCACCACATCGCAGCCTGCGTCCATGAGGCCTTCCACGATCAGCCTCGCGACACATTCGTCGGCGAAGTATCTGACCACGGCAGGCTACTCGGCGGCCGATATGCTCTCGCGGGCAAGGTATTCCGCTGCGTACGCTTGCGCGGCGCGAATGTCCTCCTCAGTCAACTGAGGATAATTGCGCAGGATGTGCTCTAGGCTATCGCCGGCCCCGAGCATGCGCAAAATGTGCTCAACGGTTATGCGAGTGCCGACGATGACAGGCTTACCCATCATAACCGCCGGATCGCGTTTGACGCGGGGGTTCGACATTGCGCTGGTCCTCGCTCCTTTCCGAATGTCAGCCTACCACAGCTTGGCCCCGTGATCCTGCCCTCCGTGACCCTCGGTAGGCTCAACCACCAGCACCGCGCCCCGGGCAGCTGACACGCGAACCTGGGCTCCCGCCGGCGCATCGGGGCCCTCAACCACCCAAACCGTATCGCCGATGCGCGCCTTGCCGCGGCCGTGCACGATCGGCTTCCTCGAGCGTGACGACGCGGCCGACGAGCTGGGCCGGTCGCGCGGTTGAGGTCGGGCTGGTCGGTTGCGAGCACCGCAGGGCTCGCCCATACGAAATCGATCAGCAGATCGGCGATGAGCATGAGGCCGGCGGCAGCCACGATACCACCAACCGTGCCACTCGCCGCGCGCAATGCGCCAGATGCCGAATATCGCGAGAGCGGCGGCGGCCCACGGCAGCAGCAGACTTACGAAGGCGAGCAGCCAGGCGAACGGGCCGGGGTCCTGATCAGGCCGCCGCACGCTCCACCACGAGCACGGTTCCCTTGGAGCCGGTGACGGTGACGCTCGAGCCGGCGGGCGCGTCCGGCCCCTCTGCGGCCCACAGTGTGTCGCCGACGCGCACCTTGCCGCGCCCGTTCTGGATCGCCTGCTCCACCACCAGCGAGCGGCCGACGTACTGCTGCCCGCGCACGTTGAGATCGGGCTGGTCGCTGATCGCCACGTCGGGGCGGGCATATTTGCGCACCCAGAACACGGTGAGCACGGATATGACGCCGAAGGCCAGCATCTGCCACTGCCAGGTGATGCCGGTCACCAGCCCCAGAAAGCCGATGATGACGGCGGCAATGCCAAACCACAGGAAGTGCACGCCCGGGATCATGGTCTCCAGGATCAGCAGCGCCGCGGCCAGAATGAACCAGTTCCAGGGCCCCAGGCCGTAGAGCAATGCGGAAAGGCTCTGCATTCCTGTCCTCCCCAGTCCTAGCCAGGCGCGGCCCGTCTCAGGCTTGCGGCACGCTGCTGCCGGCAGGCCGCGACGTGCGGCCACCGGGCGCAGCACCGCCACCGTTCCTGCCGAAGGCCTCGCTGGTGATCTCGGCGAGGCCCGCGAGCGAGCCTATCACACTCGATGCTTCCAGCGGCATCATCAGGATCTTCTGGTTGGGCGACTTGGCGATCGCCTCCAACGCCTTGACGTAGTTGTTGGCGACGAAATAGTTGATGGCCTGCACGCTGCCGCCGGCAATGGCGTTCGACACCAACTCCGTCGCTTTCGCCTCTGCCTGCGCGAAGCGCTCGCGCGCCTCGGCGTCGCGGAAGGCAGCTTCCTTGCGGCCCTCGGCGGCCAGCACGACCGCCTGCTTCTCGCCTTCGGCTTTGAGGATGGCGCCCTGCCGCAGGCCTTCGGCCTCGAGAATTTGCGCGCGCTTTTCGCGTTCGGCCTTCATCTGCCGCGCCATGCTGTCGACGAGGTCGCGCGGCGGGGCGATGTCCTTGATCTCGATGCGGGTGACCTTGACGCCCCACGGCTCGGTGGCGGCATCCACCACCTGCAGCAGGCGCGCGTTGATCTGGTCGCGGTTGGCGAGCAGCTCGTCGAGGTCCATGGAGCCCATGACGGTGCGGATGTTGGTCATCGTCAGGTTGACGATGGCGCCGCGCAGCTGGTCGACCTCGTAGGCGGCCTTGGCGGCGTTCAGCACCTGGTAGAAGTTGACGCCATCGACCGTCACCATGGCGTTGTCCTTGGTGATGATGTCCTGCGAGGGAATGTCGATCACCTGCTCCTTCATGTTCATCTTGGCGCCGATGCGCTCCATCACCGGGATCAGGATGTGCAGGCCCGGGGTGAGCGTGCGCGTGTAGCGGCCGAAGGTCTCGATCGTGTAGTTGTAGCCCTGCGGCACGATCTTGACCGTCGTCCACAGGGCGACCAGGGCCAGCGCGACCACCAGCAGCACGAAGATTTCAAAGCCGCCCGAGAAGGGGTTCATGGCAAGACTCGCTCGTTGCGATCACAATTGAGATCTGGTGACGATCTGTGCCAAATTTTAGGGGCGGAATGACAATTACTGGTAAACAACAAGTTTCCAGAAGATAAATCGAGCCTATACTTGCCAATAAAAGTATAGCGAATATTTGCAGCGGAACTGTGGCTGCTGGCATGCCAAGCATCAAATCCAGCCGGACAACTCGCGCCGAGCGATTTGCTCGAGGACGTCCATGCCGAGCGGGCTGTCGTTCAGGCATGGAACGTAGGTGAACTGCTCGCCGCCGTGCTCGAGGAACTTGGCGCGGTTCTCCATGTCGAGCTCCTCCAGCGTTTCCAGGCAATCGGCGGAGAAGCCCGGGGAGACGATGGCCAGGCGCTTGACGCCGGCTTTGCCAAGCCGCTCGACGGTGTCGATTGTGTAGGGCTGCAGCCAGGGATCGCTGCCGAATTGCGATTGGAAGGTCGTGCGCCAGCGCTCCGCTGGCCAGCCCAGCTTCTCGCGCACCAACCGCGACGTCTTCTGGCATTGGCAATGATAGGGGTCGCCGGCCTCGAGGTACTTCTGCGGCATGCCGTGAAACGATGCGATCAGCACCTCGGGCTCGAAGTCGACGCGTGCGAGGTGATGGCTGATGGATGTGGCAATGGCATCGATATAGGCGGGCGCCTCGAAGTAGGGCGGCGCGATGCGGATGGCCGGCTGCCAGCGCATGTCGAGCAGCGCCCGGAAGGCCTGGTCGCACGCCGTGGCAGTGGTTGCTGCGGCATACTGGGGATAGAGCGGCAATAGCAGGATGCGATCGCAGCCCTGCTCCTTGAGGGCGGCGAGCCGGGGCGCCACGGCCGGGCTCGCATAGCGCATCGCCCAGTCAACCAGCACGCTCTTGTCCGCCAGTGCCGCACCAAGCTTTTCCGCCTGCGCGCGGGTGATGGTCTTGAGCGGGCCCTCGTTGCGCCCCTTGTTCCAGATCTTGTCATAGTCGCGCGCCCTTCCTGCCCGGGCGCACGCTGAGGATGATCAGGTTGAGGATCGGCCACCATTTCCACCGCGGCTCCTCGATGACCCGGCGGTCGGAGAGGAACTCCTTGAGGTAGCGGCGCATCGACCAGTAGTCGGTGGCATCCGGCGTGCCGAGGTTCATGAGCAGCACGCCGACGCGGCCCACCTTGAACGCCGGATGACCTGCCGGCAGCGGCCGTGACTCTGACGGGCCGCCGGTCTCGCTCATGCACTGCCTACGGCGGGACGCCCGACGCTGACATACGTGAAGCCGCGCCGGGCCATGTCCTCCAGGCGGTAGACGTTGCGCAGATCGATCAGGATCGGCCTCTTCAGGAGGGACTTGACCCGATCGAGGTCGAGCGCGCGAAACGACTCCCACTCCGTCACGATTACCAGCGCATCGGCGCCTTCGATGCAGGCATAGGCACTGTCGGCGTAGTCGATGCCCTCGATCACCGCGCGGGCCTGCTTCATGCCTTCCGGATCGAAGGCACGCACCGTTGCCCCGGCATCGCGGAGCGCGGTGATCAATGCGATCGACGGCGCATCGCGCATGTCATCGGTGTTGGGCTTGAAGGTGAGGCCGAGCACGGCGATCGTGTTGCCGCGGATGCTGCCGCCGCAGGCGGCAACGACCTTGCGCGCCATGGCGCGCTTGCGCTGCTCGTTGACCGACACCACCGTCTCGACGATGCGGCTGGGCGTGCCGTAGTCCTGGGCGGTCTTGAGCAACGCCAAGGCGTCCTTGGGAAAGCACGAGCCGCCATAGCCTGGGCCGGCGTTGAGGAACTTGGCGCCGATGCGGTTGTCGAGCCCGATGCCGCGGGCCACCTCCTGCACGTTGGCGCCGGTCTGCTCGCACAGGTCGGCGATCTCGTTGATGAAGGTGATCTTGGTGGCGAGGAACGCGTTGGCCGCGTACTTGATGAGCTCGGCGGTGCGCCGGCCGGTGTACATGATCGGCGCCTGGTTCAGGAACAGCGGCCGATAGATGTCGGCGATGACGCCACGCGCGCGGGCGTCGTCGCTGCCGATGACGATGCGGTCGGGATGCTTGAAGTCGGCGATGGCCGCGCCCTCGCGCAGGAACTCGGGGTTCGATGCGACAGCGAACTCCGCACCGGGCCGGCACTCGGCGATGATGCGCTCGACCTCGTCGCCGGTGCCGACCGGCACGGTGGACTTGGTGATGATCACCTTGTAGCCATCGAGCACCGAGGCGATGTCGCGCGCCGCCTGGAACACGTAGGAGAGGTCGGCATGGCCATCGCCGCGCCGCGAGGGGGTGCCGACAGCGATGAACACCACCTCCGCCGCCTTGACGGCGCCGGTAAGGTCGGTTGTGAAGGCTAGGCGGTTCTCACGAGCATTCTTGGCGACCAGCTCGGCCAGGCCAGGCTCGAAGATCGGCATCTCGCCGCGCTTCAGGGCGGCGACTTTGTCGGCGTCGGTATCGACGCAGGTCACGTCGTGGCCGAAGTCGGCGAAACAGGCCCCCGACACCAGCCCCACGTATCCGGCGCCGATCATAGCCACGCGCATGGCGTTGTTCCCGCTTTGGTTGCAGCTACCATTCATAGCCAACGGGCGCATGATCCGCATTGGCCATGCCCCAAGTTTGCCCAACCATCTCTAGCGCAAGTCGCCGTTGGCGCTCGCAACGCCGTTGTCGCAGAGGAACAGGATGCGTCCGGTCCGTGGAGCTTTGCGTGGTTCACACGGTTCGCACACGCGGTTTATGCTTGCGGCCGTAAACTCACAAGTTGTACAGGCGGTTGCGCAGGCTCGGCACGTCTTCGTCGGCTGCCTGCGCAGTTCTGCAAGGGGGAAAGGCGGAGCGTGGGCAACCCACTCCTGACAACCCGGCTCAAGCAGCGGGCACGTCGCCTCGCGCGCTGGCTTGTGGAGCTCCCGCGCTACCCCAAACGCGCGATCCTGGCCACCAGCGACTTCGTTTTGTTCAACCTGGCATTGTGGCTCGCCATGTCGTTCCGGCTGAGCGAGCTCTTCGTGCCGCGGGACTGGCCGATGTTCCTGGTGCTCAGCGCAGCGCCGATCATCGGAGTCGCCACCTTCTTTCAGATGGGCGTCTACCGCATCGTCACGCGTTTCATGGGCCGCGGCGGCACCATGCTGACGGCGGTGGCGGTTGGACTTGGCGCCCTGTACTGGGCACTGCTGGTCTACTTTTCCGGGGTCTACAGCGTGCCCCGCTCGGTCGTGGTGCTCTACCCGCTGCTGGCGACGGTGCTGATCTGGATAAGCCGCCAAGCCGCGGCGTGGCTGCTGGTGGGTGCCGGAGTACGCGCTGCCGACCCGCATGTCCGGCCGGGACAAGCAGGTGCTGATCTATGGGGCCGGAACCACCGGGGTGCAGCTGCTCGAGGCCCTGCAAGCAACCGAAGGCTACAAGCCGGTGGGCTTTGTCGATCCCGAGCAGACCGTGGTGGGCCAATACGTCCGAGGTCTCAAGGTGTATCGACCCGAACGGGTCGCGGGGCTCATCCAGCGCTTCGGCGTGGAGGAGGTGCTCGCTGGCGATGCCCAGAGCGCGGCGCCACGACCGGCAAGCGGCACTGCGTCAGCTCGAGCAGCTGAAGGTTCGGGTGCGCACCTTGCCCGCTATCGAGGACGTGGCGACCGGGCGCGTCACGGTGAGCGACCTGCGCAACGTGGAAGCCGATGACCTGCTGGGCCGCGACGCGGTTCCGCCCAATGCCGAGCTGCTGCAGCGCAACATCGCCGACAAGTCGGTGATGGTGACCGGCGCGGGAGGTTCCATAGGCTCGGAGCTCGTGCGCCAGATCCTTCGCCATCAGCCAAGGCGGCTGGTGCTGCTCGAAAGAAGCGAAAGCCATCTCTACGAGATCGATCTCGAGCTCGAGACCCTGCTGCAGGCTGCTGCTTCCCCTGCCGCGAAGCGGCCGAAGGTCGTGCCCGTGCTGGGGTCGGTTCTCGACGGCACGCTGATGCGCCGCGTCATCGAGGAGAACGAGGTCGAGACCATCTACCACGCGGCGGCCTTCAAGCACGTGCCCCTGGTCGAGCACAACCCGGTGATGGGATTGCGCAACAATACGTTCGGGACGGCGACGCTCGCGGACGCGGCGGCAGCGTGCGGCGTGGAGCGGCTCGTGCTGATCTCCACCGACAAAGCGGTGCGGCCGACCAGCATCATGGGCGCGAGCAAGCGGCTAGCCGAGATGGTGCTGCAGGCGCGCGCGGCCGACGGCCACGTGCAACACCGTGTTCACGATGGTGCGCTTCGGCAATGTGCTCGACAGCTCGGGCTCCGTGGTGCGCCGCTTCCGCCGCCAGATCAGAGACGGCGGCCCCGTCACGGTTACGCATCCAGATATGATCCGGTATTTCATGTCGATCCCCGAGGCCGCTGCGCTGGTGATTCAGGCAGGCGCCATGGCCACGGGCGGCGACGTGTTCGTCCTCGACATGGGCGATCAGGTCAAGATCGACGACCTGGCGCGCTCGATGATCCGCCTGATGGGGCTCGAGGTGCGCGATGCCGAGCACCCCGACGGCGACATCGCCATCGAGTACATCGGCCTGCGCGACGGAGAGAAGATGTTCGAGGAGCTGCTGATCGGGGAGAACGTCAGCCCGACCGAGCACCCGCGCATCATGCGCATCGACGAGCCGTTCCTTGCCACCAGCGACCTCAACCCGGTGCTCGACGAGCTTAGGGCGGCCATGGCCGAAGGCTCGGTCGCGACCATAAGGGCCACGCTGGCGCGGGCGGTGGAAAGCTACCGCCTGCCGGAGGCCGGGGCGGGCGCCCCACGCGAGGCCGCCTGACGCCTGCGGCCGGCGAGCTGCGCCTGCGACTTGCAGTCTTGCGCGGCCTGCGTCGGCGGCTGCCCACCTTCCTCCGAGCGAGCATGCCTTCGTGTCTTGCGCGGCGAGCCAGTAGACAGCGATGCGCTGCGCCAGGCCGCTGGCGGGCTCGGCAAACAGCCGCGCACCACGGGGCTTGGCCTGTGCTCTGAGCTCGTCCTGCAGCGACCGGCAGCCGTTGGCGAGCGCATCGAGCTCATTTGCGGACAGCATTGTCTCGCCATGCGCGGCAACGAAGACCCGCAGCACGTGAAGATCGTGGTCCTCTCCCAGCAGGCGCGACAGCTCCTTGGCCTCGCTGGCCCGGCCGCCCATCACCTCGGGCCAGGCGCGCGACAAGAGCTGCATGTGCCGCCAATGCTGCTGCACCGACTTGCGCCACTCGTGAAAGGCCTCGTCAGATGGCTTCGCGTAGGCCTCGTGAAAGGCGCGTCGCGCACGCCGGTACGAGCGCTTGAGGCCTTGGGCCAGATGCTCGAGGGTCAGATCCCGCTTGCCCAGCCGAGCGAAGAAGGCTCGCGCCTGCTCCAGGGATTCCAACGCCTGGCGCCGCTCCGCGGAGCTGCTGCGCCTGGCGTTGGGTGCAGCGCCATTTGCCAACAGCTTGGCAAGCTGCTTGGCGATGCGCTTGGGCAGGGTGCCAGCGCCACCCCCGAGCTTGGCCAGGGTCTGCTGCATCACATGCTGGTCGCGCGCTTGCGCCAGCGATCTGCCGATGCCGGCCAGCCGATTTGCCTCACGCCGATAGACACCATCGGGCAGCGCCGGGCGAACGAGGCGCAGCAGCGCGCGCAGCCGCTTGAGGCAGCGGCGCGTGTCGTGGATGGCGGTGGCCGCCTCGTTGCGCCGGGTGAGGCGCGCCTGAGCAATGTCGATCTGCTCGAGGCCGACGCGACTGACGCCCCTGGCGATGGGCTCGGTGACCTTCAGTCGATAGATCATGGACGCAACAACAGCGGCGGCCTTCAGATCGCGAAATTCGTGACCTGGTTCGCCGCATAGTGAGACGAATTTCGCGATCAGGACACTAGCGCCTTGCAGGCCGCCATCCTACCCCATCCGGAGGCTGGCCGGGCTTGTTGTCACAATTCTGTTTTCTTGGTTCACGCGCAGGAGTTCTGCGCCCATGTCAGCCACTCGCGAACCCTGGCTATGGGATCGGCGTGGGTAAAGAAATCGGTAATGACGGCCACGCTGTCGGCGCCGGCCTCGATCACGCCGCCGGCGCGCTCGGGCGTGATGCCGCCGATGGCCACGAGCGGCAGCGTGGCGATGCGGCGCTTCCAATCGGAGATGCGCTCCAAGCCCTGGGGCGCCCACTTCATCACCTTGAGCCTGGTCTCGTAGATCGGCCCGAGCGCCACGTAGTCGGGCGCTGCCGCCAGCGCGATGTCGAGCTCCTCGTGGCTGTGGGTGCTGATGCCGAGGCGAACGCCGCGCGCCTTGATCGCGCCGACGTCGGCGGCGGCGAGATCCTCTTGCCCCAGATGCACGTAGCCGGCGCCCAGCTCCAGCGCCTCGCGCCAGTAGTCGTTGACGATGAGCTGGCAGCCATGGCGCGCGCACACCTGCATGCTGCCGGCGATCTCGCGGCGGACGGTGTCGCGGTCGGCATCCTTGAGGCGCAGCTGTATCGTCTTCACGCCGAGCGGGACGAGGCGCTCCAGCCACGCCAGGTCGGGAACAATCGGATAGAAGACGTCGAGACCCGGCGCGACCGGTCATTGCGGCTTGTCCAGGTCGAAGAACGGCGTGCCTGCGACCGGCGTGGAGGGCGCCGCCATGTCCCGCACCTGCATCAGGCCGGCCTCGAAGGCGGTGCGGCCCGCATCGATGGCACTGGCAAAGGCGCGCGCCATGCGGACGGGATCGAGCGCGCTCGCGACAGCCGTATTGAGCAGAATGCCGTCGTAGCCCATCTCCATGGCCTGGGCGGCATGCGAGGGCGCGCCGATGCCGGCATCGATGATGAGCGGCAATCCGGGGAAATACTCGCGCAGCGTCTTGAGCGCATAGGGATTGGCAAGGCCGCGCCCGGTGCCGATGGGGGCGCCCCAAGGCATGAGCACATGGCAGCCTGCGGCCACCAGGCGCTCGGCAGCGATCAGGTCCTCGGTGGTGTAGGGAAACACCTTGAAGCCGTCCTTCACGAGCGCGGTAGCCGCCTCCACCAGGCCGAACAGATCGGGCTGCAGGGTGTCGTCGTTGCCGATCACCTCGAGCTTGACCCAGTCGGTGCCGAACAGCTCGCGCGCCATTTGCGCGGTGGCGATGGCTTCCCTGGGCGTGCGGCAGCCGGCCGTGTTGGGCAGCACGTGCACGCCCAGCGTCTTGACCAGGTCGAAGAAGCGCTGGCCCGTGCCGGCGCGCGCCGTCTCGCGCCGCAAGGACACGGTGACGATAGAGGCGCCCGAAGCCCGCACCGCCTCGCTCATGACGTGGGGCGAGGGAAAGCGGGCAGTGCCGATCAACAGGCGCGAGGACACCTCGACGCCATAGAGGGTCAGCGGCTTGGCAGGCACCGCCTTGGGGGTGTGCACGTTCATTGTGAAAGCTTATCAGCCGCCCTGGCGGGGCGCCACGATCTCGACCCTGTCGCCATGGGCAAGCTCAGTTGCGGCGCGGGCATGCCTTGGGACGAAATCGCCGTTGAGGGCGGTCGCCACCTGGCCCTCGGCAAAACCACGATCGGCCACCAACTCAGCCAGCGTCCGCGCTTGCGTCTCGGCGTCCTCGCCGTTGACGACGATTGCCGTCGTGCGGGATGTGGCTTCGCGCTGCATAACACCCTGTCTCGTAAACAACTATGTGCGGTGGATCTGCCATCAATGCAAGGTCGCAGACCTCGAGGGCTGATGTGCCGTGCGCAGCAGAGTTGGAGGGGCGCCGCGGATAAACCACGAACTGGTCGCATGCCAGCCGGGTGGGAAGGGGTTGCGGGCGATGGGCAGGGCATCGCATAACGCCCGCATTCGGCGCCGGAGGGAAATTGATGTTCACGGAGTTGATGACCTCGCGGCGCTTCGCACCCCTATTCTGGTGCCAGTTCTGCTCGGCGCTCAACGACAACTTGCTGAAGAACGCGCTCGTCATGCTGATCCTGTTCGGGCTCGGCAGCGCGGGCGGTGCCGCAGGGCCCTACGCGCCTGTGCTGGTGACGCTGGCAGGGGTCACCCTGATCGCCCCGTTCTTCTTTCTGTCGGCGCTCGGCGGGGAGCTCGCCGACCGCTACGACAAGGCCCGCGTTGCAGCCAACATCAAGCTGGCCGAGATCCCCATGGCCGGCCTGGCGGCGCTGGGCTTCTACCTGCACTCGGTACCCATCCTGTTCGTGACGCTCGCACTGTTCGGCATCGTCGCCGCGCTGTTCGGACCGGTGAAGTACGGCATCCTGCCCGAGAAGCTGAAGACCTCCGAGCTCTCCGCCGGCAACGCGCTGGTGGAAGGCGCCACATTCATCGCCATCCTGGCCGGCACCATCGCCGGGGGCATCGCCGTGACCGCCTCCAGCACGCCGGAGATCGTAACGGGACTGATCGTGGCATTCGCGATCGCGTCGTGGTTGTTTGCCCGCTCCATCCCCAAGAACGGACCGGCAGCGCCCAATCTCATCGTCACGCGCAACATCTGGAAGTCGACCATCGCGCTCCTGCACGAGCTCAACGGCAATCGTCGGCTGTGGGCCGGCGCGCACATCACGTCGTGGTTCTGGCTGGTCGGCTCGGTGGCGCTGGCGCTGCTGCCCACCATGGTCAAGGACCACCTGGGCGGCAACGAGGGCGTTGTGACGCTAGGCCTCGCCACGTTCGTGATCGGCATCGCGGCGGGCTCGGCGCTGGCCGCACGCGCCAGCTACGGCACGCCCAATCTGGCGCTGGTGCCGCTGGGCGCCGCGTTGATCGGCATCAGCGCGCTGGCGCTTGGCTGGCTTGCCTCGGTGCTTTCGCCCGGTTGGGCGCCGGTGGGCCCGATCGCAGTGCTGATGTCGGGCAGCGGCCTGGCGGTGTTGGCTGCCCTGTGCGGGCTAACGATTGGCGGCGGGCTCTATATGGTGCCGGCAATGTCGGCGGTGCAGCAGTGGTCGCCTCCCGAGCGGCGCGCCCGCGTGATCGCCGCCCTCAACGTGATGAACGCGGCCTACATGCTCACCGGCGGAGCCATCGTCGCCGGACTGCAGGCAGCCGGGGTAAGCATCGCCATCCTGTTCGCCGCGCTCGGCGTGCTGAGCTTCGTGGCCATGCTGTACGTGTTGCGCGCCTGGGGCTTCGCGCTCAACGGCGACCTCGGCCGCATCATGCTGCGCCTGTCGCCGACGCGACGGGAGGGCGCAGAGGAGCCCTCCAGCCGCCCCTGAGGGATGGTCTCAGACCGCGATCCTGCCGCCGCCGCGCCTGGTGATGGCTAGCACTGCGGGCCTGGGCGGCATGCCATCGGCGAAGTCGGGCCAGCGCGTCGAGGGACTCTCGAAGGTAGCGAGCACCTTGGGGTCCTCCGACTCGCCTGGGTGCTGGATCGCGACGAACAGCGTCTCCATGTCCGGCGTGAAGCATGGCCCGCACAGCTCAGCGCCGTTCGGACAGCGGAAAAACAGCTTGGAGGTGCCGCGCGCGGCGCCTTCCGTCTCCATGGCCCACACGCCGTCGGCGCGGCCGGTGGCGGCCGCCGAGTTGCCGTCGGTGGCGACCCACAGCCGGCCGCCGGCGTCGACGGCGCAATTGTCGGGCATGCCGAACCAGCCGTCCCTGGAGGTGGCGGGATTGAAGGTGGCGCCGACGGCGGCGATCGACGGATCGCCGCAGCGCACCAGGATCTCCCAGCGGAACTTCGTAGCGGCGTGATCGCCGCCGTCGGGGATCATCTCGATGATGTGGCCGAACCGGTTGTTGGCGCGCGGGTTGGCGGCGTTGACGCGCCGCTCCGCGTTCTCGCCGTCGGCCGGCTGGCGCTGCGAGTTGTTGGTCAGCATCACGTAGACCTTGCCGGTCTGCGGATTGACGTCGATGTCCTCGGGCCGGTCCATCCTGGTGGCGCCCAAGGCATCGGCCGCGAGGCGGGCGTGGATGAGCACGTCGCCCTGGTTCCGGAAGCCGTTCTCGGCGGTGAGGCTGCGCTGGCCGTGGACGAGCGGCAGCCACTCGCCGGTGCCGTCGGCATCGTAGCGCGCGACATAGAGGGTGCCGCGGTCGAGGATGTCCATGTTGCCGGCGCGGTAGCCCGGGTCCACCTTGCCCTCGGTGACGAACTTGTAGACGTAGTCGAAGCGCTCGTCGTCGCCGGAGTAGACGACGAAGCGGCCGTCCTTGTTGACGATGTTGCCGGCGCCCTCGTGCTTGAAGCGGCCGAGCGCCGTGCGCTTGACCGGCACCGAGGCGGGGTCGAGCGGATCGATCTCCACGACCCAGCCGAAGCGGTTTGCCTCGTTGGGCTCCTTCTCGATGTCGAAGCGATCGTAGTACTGGCCCCAGTTGTACCCACTCGCCGGGCACGCCGTAGCGCAGTCAGCGCCTTGGCGTCTGGGCTGGAGCCAGCGGCCTTGCGGTTCCAGAAGTAGCCGTTGATGTTCTCCTCGCAGGTGAGCCACGTGCCCCACGGCGTCATGGCGCCGGCGCAGTTGTTGAGCATGCCGAGCACCCTGGTGCCGGTGGGGTCGGCCTTGGTGCGCATGCGCTCGTGCCCTGCCGCCGGGCCCGAGATACGCATCTCGGTGGAGGCGGTGATGCGGCGCGCGTACTTGCTGTCCAGCCACCACCGACCACTTGCCGTCGCCGCCGCGCGCGACCTCGATGACGGCGCCGCCGTGGGCGGCCATCTCGATGTCGGCCAGCTCCTGCGTCATGCCGGCGAACTTTTTGGCGCCGTCCTGGCGGCCGATGCCGGGGAACATCAGCTCCTCGTTGGTGTACTCGTGATTGACCACGAGCAGGCCGCGGCGGGAGCCCTCGAGCGGGATGTAGCCCAGGAAGTCGTTGTTGTAGCCGAACTGCCTGGCCTGGGCTGCGGCGGTCTGCTTGGCGGGATCGAACGCGGGCGCATCGGCGAGCACCTTGTCGCCCCAGCGGATCAGCATGTCGGCATCGTACCCCTCGGCGACGTAGTGGCGCTCGTCGGAGCCGGCCGCGACCTCCTTGAAGTTGAAGGAGGGCGTGGTGTTGGCGCCCTGGGCGCGGGCTTCCGTGGCGGCCATCAGGGCCAGGGGAGAGACGCTGGCCGCAATCGCGGTGGCCGCCAGCGCGCCGCGCATCAGGTCGCGCCGCGACAGCCGCTCGGCGATGACGTCGCCCATGGTGGGATTGGCGGTCGGATTGGAGCCGATGTCCTCGCTCGCCTCGAACTCGACCGAACGCGGAAGGCGACTGGGCTCGGGCATGGGCAATGCTCCCCGTTGCAACGACGCCGCGCGCAGGGCGGCGGCGGAACATTAGGCGCGCAGCTTATACGAGATGTGACACCGGCCGTCTCGGGGAGCCCACCCGGCGGGCTATGCAGGTTTCCCGCGTCCGTCCAACGCTCGAGGCAGATGTGCGAACCGCGCCGTCCCGTCATCCCGGCGCTGCCTGGACGCGGAGCGTCCAAGCAGGATTTGGCCGGGACCCAAGCAACCGACAGCTTGCACTCGGGTGCGCGGGTGCATGACGGGTCTAGCTCCTTCTTCGACGACCCGCGGCATAGGTTGCGGCCAACCGTTGGCCACCAGCACGTGCCGCATAGTGCATGGGTCCCGGCCTGGTCCCGTTCGCCCGCTTTGCGAGCGAACGGCGCCGGGATGACGGCAGCGAGCATGGCCGGCGCCGGGCAAACCTACTAGGTGCGCCAGCCCGAGTGGATGGCGGCGATGCCGCCGGTCAGGTTGCGGTAGCTGACGCGGGAGAATTGCGCCGCGCGGATCATGTCGGCGAACCGTTCCTGCCGCGGGAACTTGCGTATGCTCTCGACCAGATAGCGGTAGGCCTCGGCGTTGCCGGCCGCCAGTGCGCCGAGCCGCGGGATCACCTCGAAGGAGTGGAACTCATAGAGGCGGTCGATGAGCGGCACGTCGCAGCTGGAGAACTCCAGGCACAGGAAGCGGCCGCCGGGCTTGAGCACGCGGTAGGCCTCGGCGAGCGCCTTGTCGATGTGGGTGACGTTGCGGATGCCGAAGCCGACCGTGTAGGCGTCGAAGGCCTTGTCGGCGAAGGGCAGCACCTCGGCATTGCCGATGGTGAAGGCGACGCGCTCGCCGAACGGCGTCGCCAGCCGCTTGCGGCCGACGGCCACCATCTCGGGATTGATGTCGAACAGGGTGGCGGCGCAGCCGGGACCGCCGGCGGCGAGGAAGCGCTCGGTGATGTCGCCGGTGCCGCCGGCAACGTCGAGCAGGCGGAAGGGCCGGGCCGATCTGGGGGGCGCCAGCCAGGCGATGACGTCGTCCTTCCACAGCCGGTGCAGGCCGCCCGACATCAGGTCGTTCATCAGGTCGTAGCGCGGCGGCGACGGCGGAGAAGATGTCGTTGACCAGGCCCTGGCGCGCCTGCTCCGGCACGGCCTTGTAGCCGAAGGAGACGGTGTCGTCTGGATGCCGGCAATACTGTCCTTGGGTAGCCATGCACCTCTGTACTGCGAGCTCCAGTAAAGCGCCAGTGGCTGCGGTCTTGCAGCGTGCCAGCTATGCGTTGTAAGCTGCCTTAGATTGCGTTGACCGATACCGCCAATGATTTCCCGCGATGAATTACTGTCGATTGCGAACGCCCATCGCCACCGCATCTTTGTGGTTCTTCCAGTCTGCCTATATTTGCTCTCTACAATCTGGTTCATAGACAATTCTCCAATCTCACTCTTGAGTACTATTTTATTGAAGAATTAAACAAGGACACGGCATGGAAACCTCCAGTCGACAAGGAAGGAAAAGCCTTAATTGATTTGATCGGCTACCTAGCCGCCATCGGCGCAACACTTACTGGCAATACCCTGGTTGTTTATATCGCGAATGTTCTCCTGCTATTCATTTCGTGTATTGCTCTGTATCAGTTTGCGCGTATTATAAACTCGTACCCAAATCAACCCCAATCCTACCTCTTTGCTGCAATAGTTTGGTGCGTGTTTGTTGGCTTTAATACAAATGTGATTTGGTATATCTATAAAGATCAAGGGATCGAATCACACTTTCGCGCCATTACTTTGGATTACCAGTTGAGGATAATAGGCAGGTTCAACAAGTTTTCCATACCTGCCTCTTCTGACGAGGAAAAGACACATGTTGGGAGATTTGACAAACAGTGCATCAACAAGTTCTGTGTTCCCCACGCCAAGGTTGTGCAAGTTCTGTATTGGGTGTCAATGCCCACAATAATATTGGTTGCTGTTCTCCAATGGTTGCCGGCGCATCCGCACTGGCACCTTTCGATCTTGATAGCGCCCGAATCCGCAAACTGGCCAGGAGCAGGGCCGCTAGGAGAACAGACCCTCGCAATAAGCGCATGGAGCGTTCAACGCCATATCTAGAGTATCGCAAGCGCTTCAATGATCTAAGGACGGTCCTTTATTATGGCTCCGCAACACTAGTCGTGGCGGTGCTTTCGATTCTTGCACAATCACGCTGGGCAACGACCCCTTTTTTCTCGCGGGTCGCAAATTATGACAAGCTAATAAATATCACTAGCCTCTATCTAACCGTACTTTACACAATAATACTGGCACTGGCTTTCCTTCCACCAGCGATACTATTGCACGGAAAATTGCGATATCTTTGGTTGGACGAAATGGATAGCGGCGATGACGTAGGATATAGAAACCTTTGACAAGTGGCTTGAGCGCCAGAGGAATTGATGCGACAATCGTAACTACACGAGACCTACTGGCGTTTCTCGCACCCATTGCGTCTCATGCAGCTAAGCACATCGCTCGAGTACGGCTCCCTAACAAGCTTCTTGCGATAATTGACCGACCGAGTCCTATCGAGGGCAATGCTCATCCGAAAATTGCGCCGACAAAGGCTGCAAGCACCTCCTCCGGCGCCTCCTCGGCCAGGTAGTGCCCGCTGGCGACAGCGCCGCCGGTCACCTCGGCCGCGCAATATTGCCGCCAGATGGCCAGCGGATCGTACCACTTGCTCGATCTTGCCCTTGGAGCCCCACAGCACCAGCATCGGGCACTGCACCTTGATGCCGGCGGCGCGGCGCTGCGCGGTCGTGCTCCAGGTCGATGCTGGCGGCGGCGCGGTAGTCCTCGCACATGCCGCGGATCATCTCAGGATTGCGCACGGCGGCGAGATAGTCGGCGAGCGCGTCGGGGTGGAAGAAGCCCTCGCACTTGGGCTCGCGCGAGGTGTGCGCCCTGAACCAGACTTCCGGGCGCGGCGTTGATCAGCTCCTCGGGGAAGGGATGCGGCTGGGCGAACCAGAACCAGTGGTAGTAGCCGAGCGCGAAGCTCATGTCGGTGCGCTCGAAGTGCTCGATGGTCGGGATGATGTCGAGCACGGCCAGCTTCTCGCACGCGCTCGGGATGGTCGAGCGCCAGCCGATGCGCCACGCGCGCGCCGCGGTCGTGGCTGGCGACCAGGAAGCGCTCGTGCCCGAAGTGCCGCATCACCTCCACCATGTCGCTGCGCCATCGCCTTCTTGGCGTAGGGCGCGTGGTCGGGCGTGGCGGGCGGCTTGAGCGATTCGCCATAGCCGCGCAGGTCCGGGCAGATCACGGTGAAGCGCTTGGCCAGCTCCGGCGCCACCGCATGCCACATGGCGTGCGTCTGCGGGTTGCCGTGCAACAGCAGCAGCGGCGGGCCCGAGCCGCCGCGCCGCAGCCTGATCGGCCCGTCGGCGACGGCAATGTCTCGAGCGTGAAGCCTGGGAAGAACATGCGCGTCCTCCGCTGACGGGGAGCGCAACGCATACCGAACTCACCGGTGGCAGGAAAGCCGCGGCGTGGAATTTGTGGCTGCCCCTCACCCTCGGAACCCTCGGAACAAGTCCGAGGGCAGGCAAGTCCGAGGGCAGGCCCCGACCCTCTCCCCGCAAGCACGGGAATTGATCGTAGGGCGGAATAGCCGAAGGCGTATTCCGCCGGTTGGCGGTCGCTCGGCGGATTACGGCTGGCGCCTAATCCGCCCTACAGCGTGCGCGTCGGCGCAGAACCACAGGTTTTGGCGGCGGGGATAAGTTTCGCGCTTCATAATGTATGTAGACGGAGGATGACGCGCGCCGCGGGGCGTGCTTTGGTGATGCTGCCCCGGAGATGGGATGCGCGGTGAACCTGGAGCCGCCTCCCAGCACAGGAGCCGGGGGCGGCAGTCCGTAAGCCTCGCCTGGCATGGTGGACAGATCATCCAAGCGTCAGGTGTCCCTCGGGACAAGCCCGAGGGCAAGGGGGCCCGGATGCAGCGAAGTCGTGGACGACAAGCCTCTTCGGCATGGTGAGCTGACCTAGCAAGCGTCGAAGACGGCCCGGATGCGACCGAGCAGGGCGTTCTTGCGCTCCTTAGCCGGCATTAGCGATCACTCAGGTCATCGGGCGCAGCCCGAACGCCCTGCTTCTCCTCCCAAACCCTCGAGGCCCCAGGCCTGCGAGGCTCGAGGCGTTTTCTGCGCGCGTTAGCTTATCCCCGGGGTGGGGAGGCGCGGTTATACTGGTCGGTTCGGCCTCGGATCGGAATGCCAGCTGCGCCGTCGCCAGGGCTGAAGCCCACTGCGGCTGGGTGTTGGGTTAGGCCGAAGGCCGTAGTCCAACATCTGTTGTGCTTGGGACGTGTTGGGTTACGGGCTACCGCCCTAACCCAACCTACTTCCTACGCCCGACCGCGCAGGCGGCCGACGATGCCGGCGGGGAAGAAGTAGACGCGAGAGGATGAACAGGATGCCGAGCCACAACAGCCAGCGGTCGGGGTGCAGCAGGCTCGGCAGCAGGGGCACGGCGCCGGTCGCCTCGGAGGCGAGCTTCATCAGATTCTGCAGGTAGTTCTGGGCGATGATGAAGGCGGTGGCGCCCACCACGGCGCCGTACATGGTGCCCATGCCGCCGATCACGATCATCAAGAGAATGTCCACCATGATCTCCAGCGACAGCGTGGTGGCGGGCCCCGTGTAGCGCAGCCACAGCGCCAGCAGCGCGCCCGATAGCGCCGCCATGGTGGCGAAAGCACGGTGGCGGCGGTGCGGTAGTAGACGACGCGATAGCCGATCGCCTCGGCGCGGAAGGCGTTCTCGCGCACGGCCTGCAGCACGCGACCGAACGGCGAGTTGACCACCCGCAGCATCAGCAGGAACAGGCCGGCGGAGGCAAAGAAGATCAGGTAGTAAGCGATCAGCCGGCCGTTGATGGCGACACCGAGCACGCGCTCCTCGAACACACGGAAGCCCGGCGTCAGGGCAAACGGAATGGTGTAGTTGAGCCCGTCCTCGCCGCCGGTGAGGAAGGAGAGCTGCGAGACCAGCAGCTCGAAGGCGCTGGCGACGGCGAGCGTAACCATGGCGAAGAAGATAGCGCGGACGCGCAGCGAGAACAGGCCGATCAGCAGCGCCAGCAGGGCGGCGGCCAGCGTGCCGAGAGCGGCGCCGATGACCACGGCGGCAAAGCTTGGCCCCATGGTCTTGAGCGCGATGGCCACGCCGTAGGCGCCCAGGCCGAAGAACATGGTGTGGGCGAACGAGACGATGCCGGTATAGCCGAACAGCAGGTCGTAGCTCGCCACCAGCGCGATGAAGATGCAGATGCGCGCCGCCGTATCGAGCGAGCGGGTGCCGGGAAACAGGAACGGCGCAAAGGCCAGGCCCAGCGCGATGGCGATCAGCACCAGGCTCAGCACGCGCTGCGTGGGCGATCGCCGGAGATGAGCCTGATCAGCAACCGCCCACCCGAGCCTCACTTGGCCTTGACGACGGCGTACAGCCCTTGCGGGCGCCACATCAGGATCAGCACCATCAGGCCGATGTTGGAGATCAGCGCCACCTTCGGCGCCAGGAACGCGGTGTAGTTGGCCATCAGCCCCACCAGCAGCGCGCCGATGAAGCAGCCCTCGATGGAGCCCAGCCCGCCGATGATGACGACGATGAATACCAGGATCATGATCTCGGAGCCCATGTGGGCGGTGATGGTCTCCTGGTAGAGGGCCCACATCACGCCGCCGGCGCCAGCCAGCGCCGAGCCCACCATGAACACGGCCACGAACAGGCGGCGGATGCGATAGCCCAGCGCCTCCACCATCTCGCCGTTCTCGACGCCGGCGCGCACCAGCAGGCCGATCCTGGTGCGGGTGAGCACCAGACGCATGGCGATGAACACTGCCAGCCCCAGGCCCGCCGCCAGAATGCGGTAGGTCTCGATCAGCGCGCCGCCGACCACCACCGAGCCCTTGAGCGTCTGCGGCCGGGCGAGCGTGATGGCATCCGGTCCCCAGATCACGTGGATCAGCTGCTGGGCGATGATGAGCCCGCCCATGGTCACCAGGATCTGCTTCAGGTGGAAGCCGTAGACGGGGCGCACGATCACCCGCTCGAACAGCCACCCCAGCGCCCCTGTTGCGGCCATCGCCACTATCAGCGCGGCCGCCAGCGCGGCGAGGTTCAGCGCCACCGACGGCGCCCCGGTCCATCCCGCCAGCCCGGCCAGCACGGTGACGCCGACGAAGGCGCCGACCGCGATGAAGGCGCCGTGGCCGAAGTTGATCACGTCCATCAGCCCGAACACGATGGTGAGCCCCGAGGCCATGAGGAAGATCATCATGCCCATGGCGAGGCCCGCCGCTGTCAGGGTGAGCCAGGTGGTGGGCACGCCGATGAGCGCGAGGCCGCCGAGCGCGACGATCGGCACCAGCAGCACGGGCAGCAACCCTTCCAGCCGCTCGCCGAAGCTCGGCCGCAGCATCGTCGGCGCGATTGTGGCGTCGCTCATTGGTGCGCCTCCAGGCTGAGCCCCATCAGCCGCTCCTGCAGCGCTGCGTCGGCCGCCAGCGCCGCCATGGCGCCCGTGTGCACGATGCGGCCGTCGTCCATCACCGCCACGGTGTCGCCCACCTGGCTGGCCATGGCGAAGTTCTGCTCCACCAGCAGGATGGTGGTGTTGGTGCGCTTGAGCTCGGCGATGGCCGCGATCATGGATTTGACGATCGCCGGCGCCAGCCCCTTGGTCGGCTCGTCGATCAGGATCAGGCGGCGCGGCTCGATCAGCGCGCGCGCCACCGACAGCATCTGCTTCTGCCCGCCCGAGAGATTGCCGGCCGGCAGCGTCCAGAACGTCTTGAGCGGCGGGAACAGGCCGAACAGCCACTCCAGCCGCGCCGCATCGATTGCGCCGGATCGCGCCGCCAGCACCAGATTCTCCTCCACCGTCAGGTCGGTGAAGAGCCCCATGTTCTCGGGCACGAAGGCGATGCCGCGCCGGGCGATGGTGGGCGTGTCGAGCGCGGCGATGCTCTCGCCGGCGAACGCGATACGGCCCTCGGACGCGCGCCACAGCCCCATGATGGTGCGCAGGCAGGTGGTCTTGCCGGCGCCGTTGCGGCCCAAGCAGCACGGTGATGCCGCCCTCGGGCACGGCGAAGCTCACGCCCTGCAGGATGTGATACTGGGCGATGTGGGTGTGCACGCCTTCCAGCGCGAGCAGCGGCTCAGCCACGCGGTGCCTCCACGCCCAGATAGGCTTCCTGCACTATTGGAGAGGCCATCACCTCGCGCGGGAGTCCGTCCGCCACCAGCCGCCCGTTGTGCAGCACCACCACGCGGTCGGCGAGCGAGCGGATCACGTCCATCTTGTGCTCCACCAGCAGGATGGTGCGCGAGCTGTCGGCCTTCAGCTGCGTGATGAGCTCGAGGATCACGGGCACCTCGTCCACGCTCATGCCGGCGGTGGGCTCGTCGAACATCAGGACGGGCGAGCCGAGCGCGATCAGCATCGCCACCTCGAGCTTGCGCTGGTCGCCGTGCGGCAGCGCCGACACTTTTCGCTCGGCCGCATCCAGGAGCCGCACCTGCTCCAGCACGGCATCGGCGCGCTGGATCAGCTCGCTGTGCGCGTCGGCCATCGACCCCATGTCGAAGCCGCGGCGCCCCTTGGCCTGGGCGACGAGCCGCACGTTCTCGCGCACGGAAAGGTTGGGAAACAGGTTGGTGAGCTGGAAGGCGCGGCCGATGCCGCGATGCGTGCGCTCGGCGACGCCCGTGCGCGAGATGTCCACCCCGTCGAGCAGCACGGTGCCGGCGCGTCGCCCTGAGCTGGCCGGAGATCAGATTGAAGTAGGTGGTCTTGCCGGCGCCGTTGGGCCCGACGATGGCCGTCAGCGTGCCGCGCTCGAATGCGCAGCTCACGGCATCGACGGCGACGTGGCCGCCGAAGCGGATGGTGAGGCCCTGCGTTTCGAGCGCTGGCGCTGCGGAGGCCATGGCCACTACGGGGAGAGCGCAGCCGTGCGTGTCCCCTCTCCTCATACTTCAGTGGGGAGAGGGCTAGGGTGAGGGCAGCCACAGACTCCCAACGCTGGAGTATGCCTCTGCCCCTCACCCCGACCCTCTCCCCGCTAGCGGGGAGAGGGGACATCGCAGCTCACTTCTTGTTCAGGATCGGGAATCTGCATGTCCTCGATCTTGAGCTCGCGCACCAGCTCGGGGATGCCCCACTCGACGGCGGGATCGACCTTGATCTTGAAGTGGTACATCGACTGCAGGGCCTGGTGGTCCTCCGGCCGGAAGCACATGCGGCCCTTGGGCGTCATGAAGCAAAGACCCTCCATGGCGGCGATCAGCTTCTCGGTGTCGGTGCTGCCCGCCTTCTTGAGGCCCTCCACCACCGCGATGCCGGCCGCCATGCCGCCGGCGGTGAAGAAGTCGGGCGGGCTGTTGTGGCGCTTCTTGTGCTCGGCAACCAGCCAGTCGTTCACCGGGTTCTTGGGGATCTCGTAGTAGTAGTAGGTGGCGCCCTCCATGCCGGGCAGCTCCTTGTAGGCCTTCATCGCCGCCAGGATGTTGCCGCCGGTGGCGATCTCGATGCCGAAGCGTTCCGGCTGCAGCGCCTTGAGCTTGCCGAGCGGGTTCACGCCGCCGGCCCAGATCACGAAGATGAACTTGCGGCCCTGCTGGTCCTTGAGCGCGTCGAACAGGCGCTGTGCGCTCGCAGTAAAGTCGGTGGTGTCGGTCTTGGCATACTCCTCGAACACCAGCTTGGCGCCGGTCGGAGCCAGCGCGGCCTTGAAGGCGGCGACGCCGTCGCGGCCGAAGGCGTAGTCTTGCGCCAAGGTGGCGATCACCACGCCGGGCTTGCCCAGCGCCACCGCGTTGGAGATTGCGTCCTGCGACGAGTTGCGCCCGGTACGGAAGATGTAGCGGTTCCAGTTGGCGCCGGTGATGCTATCGGCCACGGCGGGCTCGACCAGCAGGATCTTCTTGTGCTCGGCGGCAACCGGCAGCATGGCCAGCGCCACGCCCGAGTTCACCGGACCGACGGCCAGCGCCACGTTGTCGTCGCCGTAAGCCTCGGCCAGCACCGTGCGGCCGACGTCAGGCTTGGTCTGGGTGTCCTTCTCGATCACCACGATCTTGCGGCCGAGGACTTCCATCTTGCCGCCGGTGGCGTATTCGAGCCCCATCATGAAGCCGATGTGGGACTGCTTGGCGTAAGCCTCGAGCGGGCCGGTCTTGTCGTAGGCGTGCGCGATCCTGATGTCCTGCGCCTGAGCGCCGGCGCAAAAGGCAGCGAGCGCGAGCGCTGCTGCAAGAAATGTCCTCAACACAACGAACCTCCCTCACACCTCGGGTTGAACTGAGCCACAACGCTGCCCTGCAGGTCAGCCGGTCCACACCGGCAGATGTAGGCGGTCTTTGCAACCTGCCTCGTCTCGAGACCGGGCATTCCTCTCCCGCGTGTCGGGGGTGACTGAGCACGCCTGTGCAACCTGCGCAACACGCGGCGGGCGCGGCATTCAGCCTGCGTCGGCGGCAGCATGTGGCGCAGGGGCCACGACCCACGACTGCAGGTTATTTCCGCCTCGTTCCTGCCTCAGAACCATTGACACCCATCTTAGCCCATGTAATCCCATATATGCCCAGTTCACGCCGTCCCGCGCCCTTGGGGGCAATCGCAGCGCGCGGCGTGAACTGGGCCGAATTGGCTCGCGGCCAACAGAGCGTGGTGGACGGCGTCAGACGAGGCTCGAGCAACGGGGATGGACCGCTTTGTCTCGACATACATCAACAAGGTCGACGCCAAGGGCCGCGTTTCCGTGCCCGCACCATTCCGCACCATCCTCGAGCGCGCCGGCTATGCCGGCGGCATCTACTGCTACCCCTCGCTCGATGCTCCAGCGCTCGATGCAGGCGGCAAGAGCCTTGCGGAGAACATCGACCGGCTTCTCGATGGCCTGCCGGACTATTCGGACGAGCGGGACGAGCTGTCTGTCGCGCTCTATGGTGATGTCGTCACGCTCACCATCGATCAGGACGGCCGCATCGTGCTTCCTGAAACGCTTCGCGCCCACGCCGGCATATCGACCCACGTCGCCTTCGTCGGCTTGGGGCAGAAATTCCAGATGTGGGAGCCCGCGCGCTTCGACGCCCGCCGCGCCAGCGCACGCGAAAAAGTCCGCGACCATCGCAAACTGTTCAGCGCGGGGCGCCGTCTCTCGGGGGAGGGCGGCGAGGGAGGAGCACGGGAATGACGCCGCGGAGCGGACCCCAGGCCGGGGGTGCTCGCGCAGGGACACCGCGTCACATTCCCGTGCTGCTTCCCGAGGTGCTGGCAGCACTCGCTCCTCAGGCAAACCAGACCTGCATTGACGGTACGTTCGGGGCTGGCGGCTATTCCTCTGCCATATTGAAAGCAGCTCCCGCCGTGCGCGTGCTCGCCATGGACCGCGATCCGGCTGCAGTTGCGGCTGGGCATGAGCTTGCTGCGCAAAGCGAGGGCCGGCTGAGGTTGGTCGAAGGCAGGTTCGGCGATCTCGATCGCATCGCAGCTCAAGAAGGCTTCGCGCCCGCCGACGGCGTGGTGCTCGACATCGGCGTCTCATCCATGCAGCTCGATGCGCCCGCGCGCGGCTTCTCGTTCCAAGGCGACGGCCCGCTCGACATGCGCATGGGCGGCGACGGGCCGACGGCGGCCGATATCCTCAACACGGAGGAGGAGGAGAAGCTCGCCGACATTCTCTTTCATCTGGGCGAGGAGCGGCGCTCGCGTGCCATGGCCCGCGCCATCGTCGCGCGCCGGCGCGAGAAGCCGTTCACGCGTACGTCCGAGCTGGCGGAGCTTGCCGAGAAGGTGCTGGGCCGACCCAAGATCGACGGCCGGCATGCGGCGACCCGCACGTTCCAGGCGCTGCGCATCCATGTGAACGACGAGCTTGGCGAGCTTGTGCGCGGCCTCTCCGCCACCGAGCGCATCCTCAAGCCAGGTGGGAGGCTGGCGGTCGTCAGCTTCCATTCGCTGGAGGACGGCATCGTCAAACGCTTCCTCAGGGCGCGGGCCGAGACCGCGCGCCAGGGATCGCGCCACCTGCCACCCAGCGAATCACCCAAGCTGGCCCCGAGCTTCCGCATCGATCAGTCGCGGCCCACCACGGCGGGCGAGGCGGAAACCGCCGCCAACCCCAGGGCGCGCTCGGCCAAGCTTAGATGGGCAACTCGAACGCAAGCGCCGGCATGGCCGGCGGAAGGAGCTGGAGATCCGCGCCTTGTGCGGTCAGTCGAGACTGCACCCGCGGGTCTGATACGACCTATCGTCCACATACTTGAGAACGCAGCTTCAGCTGAGGCGCAATGAAACTCTCCACGCTGGCCGGCCCGGATGTTGCCGTCCCGCCAGGATGCGGCGAGGTCGAGATCGCCGGCATCACGGCAGACAGCCGCGAGGTGCGGCCCGGCTGGCTGTTCGTGGCGCTGGCCGGAGCCAAGACCGACGGTGCGCGCTTCGTTTCAGACGCGGCGGGCAAAGGCGCGGCCGCGATCCTCATGCGCAGTGGTACCGCCGATGTGCCGGCAGGCGTGCCGCTGCTGACCTCGCCCGAGCCGCGCCGGGCGCTCGCACTGATGGCAGCGCGCCTCTATCCCGCGCAGCCCGCGATCACGGTGGCCGTGACCGGCACCAGCGGCAAGACGTCGGTGGCGGAGTTCACGCGCCAGATCTTCACAGGCCTAGGCCACCAGGCCGCCTCGCTCGGCACCATCGGCATCGTCAAGCCCGCCGGCAGCGTCTATGGCGGGCTCACCACGCCCGACCCCGTCGCCTTGCACCGCGCGCTGTCGGAACTCGCCCAGGAGGGCATCACGCACCTGGCGTTCGAGGCGTCCTCGCACGGCCTCGACCAGTTCCGGCTCGATGGCGTCCGACTGAAGGCCGCGGCCTTCACCAACCTCGGCCGCGATCACCTCGACTATCACCCGACGATGGAGGCCTACCTCGCCGCCAAGCTGCGCCTGTTCACCGAGCTGCTGCCGCCCGATGGCGTGGCCGTGGTCAACACCGATGGCGAGCACGCCGGCGATGTGATCGCGGCGGCCCGAGGCGTGGGCCGCGCCGTCGCCACTGTCGGCCGGGCCGGCGAGACGCTGCGGCTGGAGGAGCTTGCTGCCGATCGCTTCGCCCAGCGCATGCGTGTTCGCCACGAGGGCGAGGCGATCGATATCCGCCTGCCGCTGATCGGCGACTATCAGGCCGCCAATGCGCTGATCGCCGCCGGGCTGGCGATTGCCGCGGGCGAGCCGCCGGCCGATGCGCTGCAGGCTCTTGCCAGGCTCGAAGGCGTCAAGGGCCGTCTCGAGATCATGGGGCTGGTGCGCGGCGGCCTCGCCGTCATCGACTACGCCCACAAGCCCGATGCGCTCGCCGCCGCCCTGAAAGCCTTGCGCCCGTTCGCGCCTGGCCGCTTGGTGTGCGTATTCGGCTGCGGCGGCGATCGCGACAAGGGCAAGCGCCCGATCATGGGTGGGATCGCCGCCTCGCTTGCGGATTCCGTCATCGTCACCGACGACAACCCGCGCAGCGAGGACGCCCGGGCCATCAGGGCCGAGATCCTGGCCGGCGCGCCGTCAGCCCGCGAGATCGGCGACAGGGCCGAGGCCATTCGCGCCGGCTCGCGCCTGCTCGGCCCCGGCGATGTGCTGCTGGTGGCGGGCAAGGGCCATGAAACCGGCCAGATCATAGGCTCCACGGTCATTCCTTTCTCGGATCACGACGTGGTGCGCGCCGTGCTGACGGAGACCGACCTCGCATGACCGAGCCCCTGTGGCAGTGGGACGAGCTGGTCGCGGCGGCCGAGGCCCGCGCCGACGGCACGCCTTCGGCTGGTGTCACCGGCTTCTCCATCGACACGCGCACGATTGCGCCGGGCGACGTGTTCGTCGCCCTGAAGGCCGAGCGCGACGGGCACGATTTCGTCGGCGACGCCTTCAAGAAGGGGGCGGCGGCTGCGCTGGTGTCCAAGGGCTACCGGCGTGGTGCCGAGGACGGAGCCCTGCTGCGCGCCGGCGATTCGCTCGCTGCCCTGCAGGCAATTGCCCGCGCCGCGCGCGCGCGCAGCAACGCCCGCATCGTCGCCGTCACCGGCAGCGTAGGCAAGACCGGCACCAAGGAGATGCTGCGGCTCGCCCTCGACGACGCCGGCATGGCGCACGCCTCGGAGAGGTCCTACAACAATCACTGGGGTGTGCCGCTCACCCTGGCGCGCATGCCCAAGGCCGCCGAGTTCGGCATCTTCGAGATCGGCATGAACCACGCCGGCGAGATTGCGCCGCTCGCCGAGATGGTGCGTCCCCACGTTGCCGTGATCACCACGGTGGAGCCCGTGCATCTCGAGTATTTCCCCTCCCTCGAGGCCATCGCCGAGGCCAAGGCGGAGGTCCTCAAAGGTCTGGTGCCCGGCGGCGCCGCGGTGCTGCCGCGCGACAACCCCCACTTCGACCTGCTCAAGGCGCGTGCCTCCGAGGTCGGCGCCAAGATCATGAGCTTCGGCTTCTCCAAGGACGCCGACATCGTCTGTATGCAGGCCAACCTCGAGGCCAAGGGCTCGTCGGTCATTGCCGGGCTGGGCTCACAGCGCTTCCCCTATCGTGTAGGCGCACCAGGCGAGCACTACGTGCAGGAACTCGCTTGCCGTGCTCGCGGTGCTGGTGGCGCTCAACGCCGATCCCATGCGCCGCCTCGCCGCGCTGTCGCGCATCGGCGCCCCCACTGGGCGGGGCGCGCGCACGCTGCTCGAAACGCCCGATGGCCGCATCCTGCTCATCGACGAGAGCTATAACGCCAACCCGGCCTCGGTGCGCGCGGCGCTCGCCGCCATGGCCACGACGCCGCGCGCCGATTTTCCCCGCCGGATCGCCGTGCTGGGCGATATGCTGGAGCTGGGCGAAGCCGCGGGCGACCTGCACCGCGGCCTGAAAGAAGCGGTTGACGCCGCCGGTGTCGATCTGGTTCTTGCCTGTGGCCCGATGATGCGGCTGCTGTACGACACGCTCAAGGCGGGCCAGCAAGGCGGCTGGGCGCCGGACTCGGGCGGGCTTGTCGATGTGCTGCTCGACACCATTCGCCCCGGCGATGCGGTTATGATCAAGGGCTCGCTGGCGACCGGCATGGCACCGCTGGTGGAGGCGCTGCGGGCGCGCTTCACGAACGTTGGTGGATAGGGGCGCCTCTGGCGGAGGATGGAATGCTGTTTGAGCTGGTGAGCCTGAGCGATCAGATCAATGCGCTCAACGTCTTTCGCTACATCACGTTCCGCACCGGCGGGGCGATCATGACCGCGCTGCTGTTCGTGTTCCTGTTCGGCCCGGCCATGATCGACACGCTGCGCGTCAAGCAGGGCAAGGGCCAGCCGATCCGCGAGGATGGGCCGGCGACGCATTTCGCCAAGCGCGGCACGCCCACCATGGGCGGGCTCATGATCCTGTCGGGCATCACGGTGGCAACCCTGCTGTGGGCCAACCTTTCCAACGCCTACGTCTGGATCGTGCTGTTCGTCACGCTGAGCTTCGGTGCCATCGGCTTCTACGACGACTATCTCAAGGTGTCGGCCGGCAGGGTCTCGGGCTTCTCGGGCTGGTGGCGGCTCGGCGCCGAGGTCGGGGTGGCTGCCGCCGCTGCCATCGGCATCATGAGCATCGGCAGCACCGGCTTCTCCTCGTCCCTGACGGTGCCGTTTTTCAAGACCGTGATCATTCCGCTCGGCGTCTTCTTCATCCTGCTCGTCGTCTTGGTGGTGGTCGGCGCCGGCAACGCGGTCAACCTCACCGATGGCCTCGATGGTCTCGCTATCGTGCCGGTGATGATCGCCGCCGCCACCTTCGGCCTCATTGCCTACCTGACCGGCAACGTGCGCTTCGCCACCTACCTGCAGATCCACTACGTTCAGGGCACCGGCGAGCTTGCCATCATCTGCGGGGCAATCATCGGCGCCGGCCTTGGCTTCCTCTGGTTCAACGCGCCGCCGGCCATGATCTTCATGGGCGACACGGGATCGCTGGCCTTGGGCGGCGCGCTGGGCGCCATTGCGGTTGCCACCAAGCACGAGATCGTGCTCGCCATCGTCGGCGGCCTGTTCGTGCTCGAGACCTTCTCGGTGATCATCCAGGTCGCCTCCTTCAAGCTGACGGGCAAGCGCGTGTTCCGCATGGCGCCGCTGCACCATCACTTCGAGCAGAAGGGCTGGCACGAATTCGACGGTAGTGGTGCGGTTCTGGATCATCTCGGTGGTGCTGGCCCTGATCGGCCTGGCCACGCTCAAGCTGCGCTGATGGCGCGCCCGAATTCGACTCGGGCTAGTGTGATGATCGAGAAGTCCGCCACATCGCGTGAGGCCGGGTTCCGGAGCGGACTTCTCGATCTGAATCACACTAGCATCATGATTTTGCTAGTGTCCTTCAGATCGCGAAATTCGTACCAAGTCCGCCGCACAGTGAGACGAATTTCGCGATCAGGACACTAGAGTGCCGCCATGACCCCCGTCACCACCTTCGCCGGCAAGAGCGTGGCCGTGTTCGGGCTCGGCATGTCGGGGCTGGCGAGCTGCCGGGCGCTCGCCGCCGGCGGGGCCCGCGTGGTGGCCGCGGACGACGGCGACGGCGGGCGGGAGGCTGCGGCAGAGGCGGGCTTCGCGGTGGAGGACCTCGCCGCCGCCGACTGGAGCCGGTTCGCGGCGCTGGTGCTGGCGCCCGGCGTGCCGCTCACCCACCCCGAGCCGCACTGGACGGTTGCCAAGGCCCGCGCCGCCGGGTGGAGATCATCGGCGACATCGAGCTGTTCGCCCGTCGAGCGGGCGACGAGCGCGCCCGACGCGCCGTTCGTCGCCGTCACCGGCACCAACGGCAAGTCCACCACCACGGCGCTGATCGCGCACATCCTCGAGGCGGCCGGCTGGGACGTGCAGATGGGCGGCAACATCGGCACCGCGATCCTGGCACTCGCGCCGCCGGCGCCCGATCGCTGCCACGTGCATCGAGATGTCCTCGTTCCAGATCGAGCTGACGCCGACGCTGGAGCCGACCGTGGGCATCCTGCTCAACGTCACGCCCGACCACCTCGACCGCCACGGCACCATGGAGCACTACGCCGCCCTCAAGGCGCGGCTGGTGCCGGACGCCAGGCACCCGATCGTCGGCGATGACGACGACTGGTGCCGCGACGTCGCCGAGCGCCTGCGGCTCGCCAACCGCAGCTGGGTCGACATCGTCTCGGCGCGCTCGCGCGTCGGCCACGGCTGGTACGCGGTCGGCAGCGAGCTTGTCGGCCGCGCGCCCTGGACCGGGCCGCTCGGCCACTTCGCCGATCTCGCCGGCATCGCGCTCGCTGCGCGGCCAGCACAACATCCAGAACGCGCTCGCCGCCAGCGCCGCCGCGATGCACCTCGGCGTCGCGCCGGCCGCAGGTGGCCGCGGCGCTCGCGACGCTTTCCCGGCCTGCCGCATCGCCTGGAGGAGATCGGCCGCGTCGGCGCCACGCTGTTCATCAACGACAGCAAGGCGACCAATGCCGACAGCGCCGCCACCGCGCTCGCCGCCTTCGACGGCGACGTGTTCTGGATCCTGGGTGGCCGGCCCGAAGCAGGGCGGCATCACCTCGCTGGCGCCCTACTTCCCGCGCGTCGCCAAGGCCTATCTGATCGGCGAGGCGACCGAGGAGTTCGCCGCCACGCTGCAGGGCAAGGTGCGACTTCGAGCGCTGCGGCACGCTCGACAAGCGCCGTCGCCGCGGCCGCGCGCGACGCCGCTGCCAGCAGCGCTCGCCGAGCCCGTCGTACTGCTGTCGCCCGCCTGCGCCTCCTTCGACCACTACCGCAACTTCGAGGTGCGCGGCGACGCCTTCCGCGCGCTGGTCGAGGCGCTGCCCGGCATCGAGCTGCGGCGAGGGTCGAGCCGATGACGCCCAAGTCCTGAGCCTGACGAATGGCATAGGCCCTGGCGGCCCGCTCGTGATTCGACGAACTCACCACGATGGCTCCGATCAGCCCCGCGCATGCCCGCCTCGGTCATGCTCGCCGCCGGCGGAACCGGCGGCCACCTGTTTCCGGCCTTCGCGCTGGCCGCAGGAGCTCGGCCGCCGCGCCATCGCCGTCGACCTTGTCACCGACATGCGCGGCGACCGCTACGGCACCAGCTTTCCGGCACGCGCGATCTATCGCGTGCCCTCGGCCACGTTCGCAGGGCGCTCGATCGCTGCGGTGCCGGCCGGGCGGCCTGGATGCTCGGCGCGCGGCGTCGCCGCCTCGCTCAAGCTGCTGCGCGAGATCAAGCCCGGCGCCGTCGTCGGCTTCGGCGGCTATCCCGCCTTCCCGCCGCTGGTCGCTGCGCGCCTGCGCAAGATCCCGACCGCGCTGCACGAGCAGAACGCGGTGCTGGGCCGCGCCAACCGCGGCTTGCCAAGCACGTGACCGCCGATGGCCGCCTCGTTCGAGAACACCAAGCTCCTCGACGGGCGCTGCGCTCGCCAAGGCGCGGGTGACCGGCAATCCCGTGCGCGACCAGGTGGTCGACTGGGCGACGCCAAAGCTACCAGCCGCCGAGAGCGGCGGGCCGTTCTCGCTGCTGGTGTTCGGCGGCAGCCAGGGCGCGCGCTATCTTCGCCGACACCGTGCCCGCCGGCGCTGGCGCCGCTGCCCGAAGCGATCAGGGCCGCCTGTTCGTGGTGCAGCAATGCCGCGAGGAAGACCTCGCGCGCGTCGAGCAGGCCTATGGGCAAGCCGGCATCCGCGCCCACCTGGCCACGTTCTTCCCCAACCTGCCCGAGGAGATGGCCAAGGCGCACCTGGTCATCGGCCGCTCCGGTGCCTCCACGGTGGCGGAGCTTGCCGTGATGGGCCGCCCGGCCATACTTGTCCCGCTGCCGCATGCCATCGACAACGATCAGCTGCAAAATGCGCGTCGGCTGGCGGAAGACGGGGGCGCCTGGTGCATGGAGCAGAAGGACCTGACGCCCGAGGCCCTGGCCGAGGTCATTGGCCGCCTTCTGGCCTCGCCCGACACGCTCGCGCGCGCGGCCGCCGCTGCAAAGGCCCAGGGCCGCCCAGATGCGGTCACACGGCTCGCCGATCTTGTGGAAGAGCTGATGGGAGGGCCCCGGGAAGGGCGTAGAGTAGGCTTTCGAGTGGCGGCGCGCCGCCGGCGAGGGAACGAACATCAGAATGCAGATGCCTCTCAACATCGGTCCCGTGCACATCCTCGGCATCGGCGGCATCGGCATGAGCGCCATCGCCGAGATCATGCACGCCAAGGGCTACACGGTGCAGGGCAGCGACCAGAAGGAAAGCGCCAACGTCAAGCGCCTGCGCGCCAAGGGCATCCGCGTGTTCGTGGGCCACGACCCCGTCAACCTGGTCGGCGCCCGTTACGTGGTCATCTCGAGTGCCGTGAAAAAGGGCAACCCGGAGCTGGATGCCGCGCGCGCCAAGGGCCTGCCGATCATCCGCCGCGCCGAGATGCTGGCCGAGCTGATGCGCCTCTACGCGACGGTCTCCGTCACCGGCACGCACGGCAAGACCACCACCACCTCGCTCATCGCCCACGTCTTCAATGCGGCCGGCCTCGACCCGACGGTGATCACCGGCGGCATCATCAACGAGTGGGGCTCCAACGCGCGCCGCGGCGAAGGCCCCTGGATGATCGTGGAGGCCGACGAATCCGACGGCACCTTCATCAAGATCCCGACCCAGATCGGCGTCGTCACCAACATCGACCCCGAGCACCTCGACTACTTCAAGACCGTCGAGAACATGCACCGCGAGTTCGAGACCTTCTTCCGCAACATCCCGTTCTATGGCCTCGCCGTCGCCTGCATCGATCACCCGGTCGTGGCCGACATGATCGAACGCCTGGGTCTCAGGCGCGACGGCCGCCGCCTTCTCACCTACGGCGCCGACAAGAGCGCAGACCTGGTGCTCAAATCCGTCCGCGTCGAAGGCGGCAAGACGACTTTCGACGCCGAGCTCGGCCAGCGCGTCAAAGGCGGCCAACGCTCGCTCCAGGGCTGGAGCGTGCCGCTGCCCGGCCGCCACAACGCGCTCAACGCGCTCGCCGCCATCGCCGCTGCCAGCGAGGCCGGCATCTCCGACGACGCCATCCGCAAGGCGTTTGCGGGCTTCTCCGGCGTCAAGCGCCGCTTCCAGCTCACCGGCACCTGGAACGGCGTCTCCATCTACGACGACTATGGTCACCATCCTGTCGAGATCGCCGCTGTGCTCAAGGCTGCCCGCGCCGGCGCGGGCGGACGCGTCGTCGCCGTGGTCGAGCCGCACCGCTATACGCGCGTGCGCGACCTGTTCGAGGAGTTCGCGACCTGCTTCGAGGACGCCGATTGTGTCATCCTCGCCCCGCTGTACTCGGCCGGCGAGCTGCCGATCGACGGCATCGATCACGTGGCGCTGGCGGAGGCGATCCGCGACACCGGCCACAGCAGCGTCGTCACTATCGCCGGCGAGCAGGACATCGCACCCATGCTGCGCCGGTTTGCGGTGCCCGGCGACATGGTGGTGTGCCTTGGCGCCGGCAACAGCACCGAGTGGGCGCATGCCCTCCCCCAGTGGCTCGGCGCCGAGCCGGTGCGCGCGGGAGGGGCGCCGTGAGCTTTCCCGATCTGGCCGGCGAGCTGGCAGCGGCGCTGCCCGCAGTTGCGCGGCCGGCTCACCGCCAACCAGCCGCTTGCCGATATTACCTGGTTCCGCGTCGGCGGGCCGGCGCAGGTGCTGTTCACGCCGGCCGACGCCGACGATCTCGTCTATTTCCTGCGCCCCATCCCGGCCGATCTTCCGGTTTTCGTCATCGGCCTCGGCTCCAACCTGCTGGTGCGCGACGGCGGTGTCGCTGGCGTAGTGATCCGCCTGGGCCGCGGCTTCTCCGAGGTCAAGGTCGAGGAGGGCACCCGCCTGCGCGTCGGCACCGCCGTCCCCGACGTCAAGCTCGCTCGCGCGGCGGCCGATGCCGGGCTATCGCGGCCTCGCCTTCTATCGCGGCATTCCGGGCTCGGTCGGCGGCGCGCTGCGCATGAACGCGGGCGCCCACGGCCGTGAGACCAAGGATGTGCTGGTGCAGGCCCGCGCGGTCGACCGGCAGGGCACTATGCATGCGCTGCGCTCGCCGACATGGGGCTCAGCTACCGCCACACGTCGGTTCCGCCGGACTGGATCTTCACCGAGGCGACTCTTTCAGGGCACGCCCGGCGACACCGAAAAATCCTGGCCGAGATGAACGAGGTCGCCGAGTACCGCGAGGCCAATCAGCCGGTAAAGGAGCGCACCGGCGGCTCCACCTTCAAGAACCCGCCGGGCTCCAGCGCCTGGAAGCTGATCGATGCCGCAGGCTGCCGGGGCCTTCGCGTCGGCGGCGCCAAAGTGTCGGAAATGCACTGCAATTTCCTGATCAACGATCGCAATGCTTCGGGCGAGGACATCGAGCGCCTGGGCGAGACGGTGCGCGCCCGCGTGAAGCAGACGAGCGGCGTGACGCTGCATTGGGAGATCATTCGCCTGGGCGAGCCGCTGCCGGGCAGACCGACGGGTGAAGCGCTCGCGGAGGCGCTGGTACGATGAGCAAGGCGGCAGGCGCGCGCAGGTTCCACCATGTCGCTGTCCTGATGGGCGGCCTCTCCGCCGAGCGCGAGGTCAGCTTGAATTCGGGCAAGGCCTGCGCCGCCGCGCTGGAGACCGCCGGCTACAAGGTGACGCTGCATCGATGCCGGCCGCGATCTCGCCGACCAGCTCCGCTCGGTGAAGCCCGAGGTCTGCTTCAATGCTTTGCACGGCCGCTGGGGCGAGGACGGCTGCGTGCAGGGTCTGCTCGAGTTGCTCAGCCTCCCCTACACGCACTCGGGCGTGCTGGCCTCCGCGCTTGCCATGCACAAGGAACGCGCCAAGGAGGTGATGCGCGCGGCCGGCGTCCCGGTGGCCGAGGGCCGGGTGGTGGCGCGCGCGGAAGCCGCAAAGTCCCACGTTTTGCCGCGCCCCTACGTCTTGAAGCCCGTCACTGAGGGCTCCAGCGTCGGCGTTTTCATCGTGCGCGAGGACCACACGCATCCCCCGCAGGAGCTTAACGATCCGGGCTGGGCCTATGGCGAATCCCTTCTCGCCGAGCGCTTCATCCCCGGCCGCGAGCTGACCTGCGCGGTGATGGGCGACCGCACCCTCGGCGTCACGGAAATCGTGCCGGCTCAATCGCTTGGCTTCTACAACTACGAGTCCAAGTACGCCGAGGGCGGCTCGCGCCACATCGCTCCCGGCGCCGATTTCACCGAATGTTTACGAATTGGTGCAGAAGTTAACTCTAATGGCTCACAAGGCATTGGGTTGCCGAGGCGTTTCGCGTGCGGACTTCCGCTACGACGACACGCGCAGGCGGATCAGGCGAAGTGTTCTGCCTGGAGGTCAATACGCAGCCCGGCATGACGGCGACCTCGCTGGTGCCGGAGCTGGCCCAGCACGCGGGCCTCTCGTTTGCAGACTTGGTGAGCTGGATGGTGGAGGAGGCCAGTTGCGACAGGTAGGAGCCGGGCCGGGGCCGAGAGGCGGGCGGATCGACCGCCAGCGCCCAGCCCCGCCCTTGAGGCTCCTGCCCCTGATCTGCGACGCCGACGCCACAGAAGCTTCTTCCACATTGCGCGAACCTTGCGGGTCCGGTGCCTCGGCGCGGGGCGAATTCAGGGTGCGTTGTGGCACACTCGATGCCGGCCTGGATGCTGCTTGAGGATCAGTCATCATGAATAAGCAAGAATCCAAATGGGCCGAGCTGAAGCCGCGCATTGCCGTCATCGGCGTCGGCGGCGGCGGCGGCAACGCCATCAACAACATGCTGGCCTCGGCCTCACCGGCGTGAAGTTCATCGTCGCCAACACCGATGCGCAGGCGCTGTCGGTATCGAGCGCGGAGCACCGGCTCCAGCTCGGCGCACGCCTCACGGAAGGCATCGGCGCCGGCGCCAAGCCCGAGATCGGCGAGGCCGCTGCCGAGGAGGCGCTCGACGACATCCGCGCCGCGCTGGCCGGCTCGCACATGGTCTTTATCGCCGCCGGCATGGGCGGCGGCACGGGAACGGGGGCGGCTTCCGTGATTGCCCGCGTCGCCAAGGAGTTCGGCATTCTGACCGTGGCGGTGGTGACCAAGCCTTTCCTGTTCGAGGGCAAGCGGCGCATGCGTGTCGCTGAAGCGGGCATCGCCGAGCTCAAGCGCCATGTCGACACCCTGCTCGTCATCCCCAACCAGAACTTGTTCAAGGTCGCCAACGACCGCACGCCGTTCGGGGAGGCGTTCCTGCTGGCCGACCAGGTGCTCTACGCCGGTGTCGCCTGCATCGTCGACCTGGTCGTCAAGGAAGGTCTGATCAACCTCGATCTTGCCGATGTGCGCGCCGTGCTGAGCGGCATGGGCACGGCCATGATGGGCACGGGCGAGGCCTCCGGCGAAGATCGCGCAGTTGCCGCGGCCCGGGAGGCGGTCGACAATCCGCTGCTCGACGATGTGACGCTGAGGGGCGCCAAGAGCCTGCTGCTGTCCATCAGCGGCGGCAGCGACCTGACGCTGTTTGAGGTGCACGACACGGTCGATTGCGTGCGCGCCGAGGTCGATCCCGAAGCCAACATCATCTTCGGCGCCACATTGGACGAGAGCCTGACAGGCAAGCTCCGCGTTTCCATCGTTGCCTCGGGCATGACCCGCGCGCTGCAGCCGGCCGCGACCGGGGCGAACGGGGCGGACCGCGCGCACCCGCAGGGCGGCGGGCGTGACTATCGCGCGCGCCTCTCGGAGGCGCTGGGTGCCAACCCGTCTCTGCGCAACGAGCCTGGCGCCCACCACGAATGGCCGGCGACGGAGGAGGTCGTCATCCGCGAACGGTTGCAGCGGCCATCGGTTTCGGAGCAGGCCGAGCGCGGGCGTCGCCAGATGCCCGCTATCGAAGAGTTTCCGCCGCCCGCGCAGCGCGAGTACTGGGCCAAGTCTGCGGGCAGCACCAAGGCGAGGCCTGTCGAGCTTGCGCCAGTGCGCAAGCCTGGATTGCTGGAGCGCCTTGCCGGTGGTGCATGGGATCGAAAGCGGCAGTCGGCCGCCGTGCAGCCCTCATCGGGTGACGCTCAAGAACAGGCTGATGTGCCAGTGTTTTTCGAGACCGAGCCGCGCAAGTGATGGCGACACGGTGGCGCAACTGCGGCGAAACGGTAACACAGTGTAAGAAACCGTGATTTGTCGCCCTTTGGCACAGCGCAGTATCGTTGATTTACCGACTCGACTGTGGCTCAACCGCCAGTAGAACTTTAAGTAGCAAAAACAACAGGTTCGGTTGACGCGGGTCGGAAACTTCGGGGGCGGCGGTGTCTGCGACGGGGCGGGCACCGTGCTGATAGGGGATCGAGGGACATCGCACGATGTCGAAGCGCTTCATAGGCTCGCGACAGACGACGATTGGCCGTGAAATCGAGTTGTCCGGAACGGGGGTCCACAGCGGTGCAGGCGTATCGATGGTCCTGCACCCCGCTGAGGCCGACGTCGGCTACCGCTTCCTGGTAAGCAAGCGCGGCCGGATCGTCGCCGAAATCCCGGCGCACGTCGATTTCGTCAAGAATCTCACGCTTTGCACGGTGTTGGGCGACGATTTAGGCGTCACCATCGGCACCGTCGAGCATCTGCTGGCCGCGCTGCGCGGCTTGAGCGTCGACAACTGCTATATCGAGGTGGATGCCCGCGAGGTGCCCATCATGGATGGCAGTGCCTCCGCGTTCGTGGCGGCGATCGACGAGGTGGGCATTCGCGAGCTGCATCAGCCGCGCAAATTCATCAAGGTCCTCAAGCCTGTGCGCGTCGAGGAGGGTGGCTGCTGGGGCGAGCTGAAGCCGCATTCGAGCTTCCATCTCGATGTCGAGATCGCCTTCGATACGCCGATCATCGGCCAGCAGCGCTATGCGTTGGAGATGAACTCCGGTGCGTTCCGCAACGAGATCTCGCGCGCCCGCACGTTCGGCTTCATGCGCGATGTGGAGGGCCTTTGGAAGGCGGGGCTGGCGCTCGGCGCCTCGCTCGACAACACGATTGCGCTGGCCGACGACCGGGTGATGAACCCGGAAGGACTGCGTCATCCGCAGGAGTTCGTTCGCCACAAGATGCTGGATGCGGTGGGCGACTTGGCCCTGGCCGGGGCGCCCATTCTGGGCTCCTACCAGTCGGTGCGCGGCGGCCACCGGCTCAACGCCTACGTCCTGCAGAAATTGTTCGCCGACCAGGAGGCTTGGACCACGGTACGGGCGCCCTGGGTGCGCGATTCCGTTCCGGTCGATGTCTCTGCCGGCACGGCCGCGGTCAACTACGCCGCGGACAGGACGTGACGCGGGCGGCGGCGATAGCAGCCCGAGACGAGCAGCCAGACGAGCTGAATTTCTGCGGACGGGCGGAGGTGCCATCACAATTTGGTGCCAAAGTCCGCCGATCTTGGCATCTACTTCGGGGGCCGGTTGATTTGCGCTGGACGTGTCGTCTCTTGGCGGCATGGGATTGGCGCCACAAACAAGGACTAACCCTTCGGCGCAAGAACCGAAGCGGAGCAGGGACAGGGCGTATGTTGGTTAGGGCTGTCGAGCGGCTGTTGAGCTTGGGCGCGCTGGCACCATGGCTTGTGGTTGCCGCGGCTGTCGCGGCGGCTGGCTGCTCATCCACCAGCGATGCCGTCAAGGCTCTCAATCCCGACCCGCCCGGGAAGATGTTTGCGGACGCCGACAGCCTGCTCAACAAGGGCGCCTATTCGGACGCAGCCAAGAAATTCGAGGACCTCGACCGCGATCACCCCTATGCGCCGGAGGCCCGCCGGGCGATGGTCATGGCGTCCTACGCCTACTACAAGGCCGGCAAATACCCGGAGGCACAGGCCGCCGGCAAGCGCTACACCACCATGCATCCGGGCACCAAGGACGCGGCGCTGGCCCACCACATCATCGCCTCTGCCAACTTCGACGAGATCAGGGATCCGCATCGCGACCAGACGGCAACGCGTAAGGCGCTGACCGAGCTGAAGCTGCTCGTGCAGCGCTACCCAGACAGCCCCTACACCAAGCAGGCCGTCAACCGCGTGCGCGTCGCCGAGGACATTCTGGCCGCCTCCGAGATGAACGTCGGGCGCTACTACCTCAATCGCAAGAACCACGTCGGCGCCATCAATCGCTTCAAGACGGTGGTCGCCGAGTACCAGACCACCGCCCACGTCGAGGAGGCCCTGTATCGTATCTGCGAGGCCAACATGACCCTCGGGGTTGTGCCGGAGGCACAGGCCGCCGCGGCCGTGCTGGGGCACAATTTTCCGAACTCCGACTGGTACAAGCGTTCCCATGCGCTGCTGAAGTCGGGCGGGGTGAGCCCGTCGATTGGCGGCGATGCCTGGTTCACCAAGACGCTGAAGGCGCTGACGCCGGGGTCGAAGAAGCAACCGGAGGTGGAGCCCAAGCAGCCGGGGCCCGGGCAGCCGCCGGCCGACGCCATGCCGCCGCCCAAGGGCGACATCCCGACCGCCAAGGGCCCTAATGGCCGGCCGCCGTTTGGTCTGACTCGCGGCTAGCGGAGAACACCTCGGCAAGTATGGTTTTTCTGCTTCTGCGGGGGCAATCTCGCCAGCATGAAAGCCAACGCGGAAAATAAGCCCGTCGCGAAGCTGAGCAAGGCGGAGGCGAAGGCCGAGCTTGAGCGCCTCGCGGCCCAGATAGCCCACCACGATCAGCTCTACTATCGCAAGGACGCGCCGGAGGTCTCGGACGCCGAGTACGACGAGCTGCGCGTGCGCAACGCGGCGATCGAGGCGCGCTTCCCCGAGCTGCGGCGCACGGACAGTCCGTCGGTTCGCGTTGGCGCGGCCCCCGTCGAGGCCTTCGGCAAGGTGCGCCATGCCGTGCCCATGCTTTCACTCGGCAACGCCTTCGAGGATGAGGAGGTTTCCGATTTCATCGGCCGCGTCCGCCGCTTCCTGGCGCTGGCGGAGCAGGCCGCCATCGAGGTCGTCGCCGAGCCGAAGATCGATGGCCTTTCCATTTCGCTCACCTACGAGGACGGGCGCCTGGTGCAGGCTGCGACCCGAGGCGACGGCGCGGAAGGCGAGAACGTTACCGCCAACGTGAGAACCATCAAGCAAGTGCCGCAGAAGTTGAGCGGGCGAGACGTACCCGGCACCATCGAGGTGCGGGGCGAGATCTATCTCCCGCTCGCCGATTTCAGCACGCTCAACGCCGAGCAGGCCGCCAGCGGGGCCAAGGTGTTCGCAAATCCGCGCAACGCTGCCGCCGGCTCGCTGCGCCAGCTCGATGCCATCGATCACTGCGCGCCGGCCGCTGCGGTTCTTTGCCTACGGCTGGGGTAGCGCGAGCGCGCTTCCCGCTAAGGCGCAATCCGGGGTGATCGACGCCTTTCGGCGCTGGGGGCTGCCCACCAACCCCTTGATGCGGGTCTGCGACAGCCTGGAGCAGGTGCTGGCCTACTATCGCGAGATCGCGCAGAAGCGCGCCTCGCTCGGCTATGACATCGACGGCGTCGTCTACAAGGTCAACCGGCTGGATTGGCAGGAGCGGTTGGGTTTCGTCTCGCGCGCGCCGCGCTGGGCGATCGCGCACAAGTTCCCGGCCGAGGAGGTAACCACCAAGCTCCTCGACATCGAGATTCAGGTCGGCCGCACCGGTGCGCTCACCCCCGCAGCCAAGCTGGAGCCCGTCACGGTCGGCGGCGTTGTCGTCTCCAACGCCACGCTGCACAACGAGGACGAGATCGCGCGAAAAGACATTCGCATCGGCGACACCGTGATCGTGCGGCGGGCCGGCGATGTCATTCCTCAGGTGATGGGCGTGGTGCGCGAGAAGCGCCCCAAGGGCGCCAAGCCGTTCAAGATGCTGGAGGTCTGCCCCGTATGCGGCAGCAAGGCGGTGCGCGAGGCGGACGAGAGAACGGGGCGCGTCGATGTCGTGCGCCGCTGCACCGGCGGGCTGATTTGCCCGGCGCAGGCCAAGGAGCGGCTGAAGCACTTTGTCTCGCGCAACGCCTTCGACATCGAGGGCCTGGGCGAGAAGCAGATCGAGCTGTTCTACGACGAGGGGCGCATCATGCGCCCCTCCGACATCTTTACGCTTGCCGTCCGTGACCAGCGGCTGCCCTCCGAGGAGCGGCTCGCCGCCAAGAAGGGGTTCGGCGAGAAGTCGGTCGAGAACCTCTTCAATTCGATCGAGGCGCGCCGCAGGATCTCGTTGGACCGCTTCATTTACGCGCTGGGCATCCGCCACGTCGGCGAGACCACCGCCCGCGACCTTGCCAAGGCGCTGGGCTCGCGCGACGCGTTTCGTAAGGCCGCAATGGCCGCGGCCAAGGGCGGCAAGGACAGCGAGGCTTATCGTGAGCTCGACGACATCGAGGGGATTGGCGAGACCGTGGTCGACGCGCTCGTCGCATTCTTCGGCGAGACGCACAATATCGAGGCGCTCGACGACCTCCTCGATGAGGTCGAGGTGCAGCCATTCGTGCGCGCCGCGGCAGCGGCCTCGCCCGTCACCGACAAGACCGTGGTGTTCACCGGCTCGCTCGAGAAAATGACGCGCAACGAGGCCAAGGCGCTGGCCGAGCGGCTCGGCGCCAAGGTCTCGGGTTCAGTCTCGAAAAAGACCGACTACGTGGTGGCCGGCGCCGACTCCGGCTCAAAGCTCGCCAAGGCGCGTGAGGCCGGCGTCACGGTGCTGACCGAGGACGAGTGGCTGAAGCTGATCGGGCGCGGCTGACATGGTCGTCCGAGCAACGCCAGCGGGCGCCGCAACGCGACGCCCGCCATCGTTCTCAGCCAGCTTCGAGGTTTGCCGTTAGGCGGCCACCTCGACCTGCTTGGCGGCCACGCTGTCGCCGATGGCAATGGTGCGGGGCTTCAGGCGCTCGGGAACGTTGCGCACCAGATCGATGTGCAGCAGGCCGTCCTTGAGGTCGGCGCCCTTCACCTCGACATGGTCGGCGAGCTGGAAGCGCCGCTCGAAGGTGCGGGCGGCGATGCCGCGATGCAGGAACTCGCGCTCCTTCTCCTCGGGCTTCTTCTCGCCAACGACGGTGAGCGTCTGCTCCTTGACGTCGACGCGCAGCTCGTCCTGGCCGAAGCCGGCAACCGCCATCGTGATCTGGTACTCGCTCTCGCCGAGCCGCTCGATGTTGTAGGGCGGGTAGGCAGTCGGCGCCTGATCGACGCCGGACACGGAGTCCAGCAAATTGAACAGGCGGTCGAAGCCGACGGTGGAACGATAGAGGGGGGTAAAGTCGATGTGTCGCATCACAGGTCCTCCTTTGGAAGCGACGTGTGCTATCTGCCTGCCCGAAGGCCGGTCACTCACCTGCCCATTGGGCCAGGCAGCTCTGGTCGCGCACCCTTAGTGGCGTGCGCTGGCCTTTATTTGGGGTGCCTTGGCAGGCCGTCAAGGGGACTGCCAATCCCGTTCCTCGGGCCCGTTCCTCGGGTTGCTCTGGCATGGTTTCCGCACCGGTCTCGAGCAGCCGGTCGCGCCACGGCCAACACTTCGCCTTCATCGCGGGTTCATGTGCTCGGCGCCACTGTGCAAGCTGTTCTTGCATGTGCGGGTATTGCGATTTCAAGGAGAGCGCAGATGAGGAGCTGGGTGTTGGCGGTGGGCCTGCTCGCCGCTGCGGCGCTGGTGCCTGTGGGTGCCTACGCAGCAGATACCGATGACGACGATGATCGCGGCGCTTATAGCGGCCCGCGCGGCAAGACCATTCCGCCCGGGTACAGCGACCAGGACGATTACGACGATGACGATCGCCCGGCGCCGGGCAAGAGATACTCCGGCAGGCCACCGTACGCGCCGCCCGGCAAATACTCGGGCATGCAGTGCGCGCGCAGCGAGCAGGTGCGCCAGCGGCTGTCGGACTCCGGCTGGCAGGATTTCCACGATGGCAACCAGCAGGGCGAGATGGTGGTGATGAAGGCGCGCCGTCCGAGCGGCCGGCTGTTCGAGCTCACTCTGCACCGGTGCTCCGGCCAGGTCGTCGAGGTGAGGCCACTGGAGGGCAGGCGCTTCGGCCCCTATGCATTCAACCGCCAAAATCGCTACGAGGGTCCGTACGGCTACGATGATCGGCGCTGGCCCGATCGCCCCTATGCCTACGGCGGACCACGCCGGTGGTGGTGGTACGGCGACTAGATCGCCCTGCCGCTCGACATGGTTGGAGACCCTGGCCCGCGGCTGGGGTCTTTCGTTTCCTGCGCGCGGGCTCGACGTGCGCACCCGGCTGCTTTCCGACTCCGGGCCTGCTATAACCCACGCGCGTTGGGGGCTGATGGAATGCGGAGGCGGGCATGGAACTGGTCACACTGGCCAAGAACCCGGTGCCCAGCGGCGCCATTGTCGGCACCTTCAAGAGCTCCTCCAGATTGAAGCTGCGTTTTGCCCGCTGGGAGGCCACCCGCGGTCCCGCCCGCGGCACCATGTGCGTGTTCCAGGGCCGCAGCGAGTGCATCGAGAAATATTTCGAGGTGGTCGCCGACCTGCGCAGGCGCGGCTTTGCCGTCGCCGCCCTGGATTGGCAAGGGCAGGGCGGCTCGGATCGCCTGCTCTCCAACCCACGGAAAGGGCATGTGCGCTCGTTCGCCGACTTCGACCGCGACCTTGCCGCCTTCATGACCGAGATCGTGCGGCCGAGCTGCCGGCCGCCCTACTTCGCTCTGGCGCATTCGATGGGCGGCAACATTCTGCTGCGCAACGCCGCGCAGCCGAGCTCCTGGTTCGAGCGCATCGTGCTTTCCGCCCCGATGATCGAGATCGCCGAGGCACAACTGAAGCTAGGGCCGGGCTTGGCGCGGGTATACGCTGAGGTCTTGGCCGGCTTGGGGTTCGGATGGCTCTATGCCTCCGGCGGCACCGACGCGTCGGTAGAGTCCGCGCCGTTCGAGAACAATCCCCTAACCACCGATGCCGAGCGCTATGCGCGCAATCGCATGATCATCGAGACGGCGCCCGCGCTGGGGCTCGGATCGCCGACCATCGGCTGGCTGAGGGCGGCCTTGAGGTCCATCGCCAGGGTATCGGCGCCCGACTACCCCATGAAGGTCAAGGTTCCCATGTTGCTGTTTGCAGCAGGGATGGACACCATCGTCTCGACCACGGCCATCGAGGAGTTCGGGCAGCGGCTGAAGGTCGGCACCCAAGTGCTGCTGTCGCATGCCCGCCACGAGATCCTGCAGGAGACCGACGTGGTGCGCAAGGATTTCTGGGCCGCCTTCGATGCCTACATGGGTGTGGACGCGCCAGTTGCCTGAGGGTGGCGATCTACGCGCGGAGGAGCGCCATGGCTTCAGCATGCACGCGAGTGTCGCCTGCGGCCACGATACGGCCGCCCTGTAGCGCCGGTTCCCCATCCCAGGTGGTGACGCGCCCGCCGGCGCCCTCGATGATGGGGATCAGCGCCACGATGTCGTGCGACTTCAAGCCGGCCTCGATCACCACGTCCACCAGGCCTGCGGCCAGCAGGCAATAGCCGTAGCAGTCGCCGCCGTAGCGGGTCATGCGCGCGCGGGCCTTGACGCGGCCGAAGCCCGCCCGCTCCCCGGGGCCAGCAAACATCTCGGGATGGGTGCTGGTGACGATGGCTTCCGCCAGTGCGCGGCAGGCGCGCGTCTTGAGACGGCGCTGTCTTGCCCTCGGGCCCGCGCATGCGTGCTATCCGGCCGTGCCCCCAGAACCGCTCGCGCGTGAACGGCTGGTCCATGATCCCCAGCACCGGCCGACCGTCCTCCAGCAGCCCGATCAGCGTGCCCCACAGCGGGCTGCCCATGATGAAGGCGCGTGTTCCGTCGATGGGATCGACCACCCAGCGGTAGCGTCCCGCGCCCTCGACGCTCGCGAACTCCTCGCCGAGGATGCCGTGATCGGGAAACCGCCGCGCGATGGCCGCGCGAATCCTTTGCTCCGCCGCGCGGTCGGCGGCCGTGACGGGATCGAAGCCCGCGCCCTCATGCTTGTTGGTGACTTTCAGCGACCGGCGGAAATAGTGGAGCGTTGCGGCGCGCGGATAGGTCGGCCAGCTCGTGGGCGAAGCCCATGAGGTCCTTGAGGGTGGGCTTGGGCGCGCGTTTCACATCCGGTCCTTGTTTGAGCGATGCGCCGGCGGCCTCGCTCGGCGGCTGCCGTATACAACCATTTCGTGCCTCAGTGTGCGGCCACCGCAACCAAGTGGCGAAGTCGCCACATACACCCGTAAAGCCACCTTCTGAACTGCCTGGGCATTGCGCAGCGCAGCGAATACGCCCATATGCAGACCAGCGACACAGACGAGTGATCCTCGCCTTGTCGCAGCCCTCCTTGGGCGTTTCCTCCCTAGACTTGGGCTGCTCTTTCAGGGCGGCCCCTTCTTTTGCGCACCTTTGCAAGTGTTTGGAACCGGTGGCAGTCCGGGGCGTGAAGCCCTGTGGTACGTCAGCACTGCTGACCTATGCGGCGCCGGACCTTCTGCAATGCAAAAAGAAACGCTTGCAATTTGTGCGTCGCACAGCTAAATATCCACTTGCGAGACTGGCGGCTACGTCGCTGGTTTCGCTGCCCTCCTTGGGCGTTTCCTCCCTAGACTTGGGCCGTTCGTTTCGCGAGCGGCCCCTTTTCTTTTTTGTGCATGCGAACAGCCGCTTCTGGGGCGCTCTGCGGGCCTGTTGTGGCCCGCTGGCCGGTAGCACCACTTCCACTTGTACCGGCGCATCGACCAGCCGTTGCGCAGTTTCCGATGCACGGCTGCCAGCCGGTTTCTGCTGCGGTGCAATATAATCCGCCCGCGGGCGAGGCTACTCGGCTGCCGCGCGCCGCTCGAGCAGCACCGGGAGGGCATCGAACACGCGAGCTGCCACGTCCGCCAGCATGTGCCTCAGCCTAGGAAAGCCGCTGCTCTTGGAGAGCGTGCCTTCGTCGAGATAGAGCGCGCGATTGATTTCCAGCTGCAACGCGTGCACGCCCCGGCTGGGGCTGCCGTAATGCTCGGTAATGAAGCCCCCGGCATAGGGCCGGTTGATCTGCACCTCGTACCCGCCCCGCTGCAGCAAATCGCGAATGAAGCGCGTGAGCTTGGCGTCGCAGGAAGCCCCGAACCTGTCGCCCAAGACGAAATGCGGCCGCGCCCCGGCCGGCTGGCCGATCGAGGCCGACGGCATGGAATGGCAGTCGATCAGCATCGTCATGCCGAAGCGCTTGCGGGTCGTCTCGAGCAGGTCGGCCAGAGCCGCATGGAATGGCCGATAAAGCCGTTCTATGCGCTCGAATGCCGTGCCGATCGGCAGTCGCTCCCGGTAAATCTCCTCGGTGTCGGCGACGATGCGCGCAATGGTGCCGAGGCCCCCGACCACGCGGGCCGACTGGGTATTGGCAAAGGCCGGCAGCCGGCCCTGAAACAGCTCCGGATCGAGCTCGTAGGGCTCGCGGTTGACGTCGAGGTAGGCACGTGGAAAGCGGGCGGCGATCAGCGGCGCGCCAAGCCCGACCACCGGCTCGAAAAGCTCGTCCACAAAGCAATCCTCGGACTTGCGCAAGGTGAGAGGATCGAGCCGCGAAGCCTCCAGAAATGCCTTGGGGTAGATCCTGCCCGAATGGGGCGAGCAGAACACCACCGGCGTCACCTGCTCGGCAGGTTTCAGCAGCGTGTAGGGAGGGGTCAGCTCCGCGAGGATCGACGCGCCTTCACTATCGGGCATGTTCTGGTTTGCACTTCCTGGATTGACGCTTTGCCCACCCGTGCAGGCCTGCAGCAAGAACGCTGCATATACCAGTCTGCCAAGGGCCAACGCCCCTGTCCATGCGTCGAGAGGAGCATGCTGTTGGAACGTGCCGGGGAGCACAACAGCCGCCAACTGACTACAGGTTCATTGCGCATTTACCAAATTGGCGCCAGATTTCCCTGGCAACGGCCGATTGCCACGCTAGTGTGGCGGCTCGAGCGACAGCCGCCTAGGGACAGGCCAGCGAGCACCATGACAGCCAAGCCATCACGCTGCCAGCACGGCGCATTCTGCTGGCGGAGGACGATGAGTCCATGCGCCCTTTCATCGAGCGCGCTCTGATCAAGGCCGGCTACGAAGTCACCAGCTTTGCCAACGGCAAGGAAGCTCACGAGCGCCTCAAGCAGGAAACGTTCACGCTGCTGCTGACCGACATCGTCATGCCGCAGATGGACGGCATCGAGCTGGCGCGGCGTGCCAGCGAGCTCGATGCCAAGCTCAAGATCATGTTCATCACCGGCTTCGCCGCAGTGACCCTCAATACCAATTCCAAGGCGGTCAAGGATGCGAGGGTGCTGTCCAAGCCCTTCCATCTCAAGGATCTGGTGAGAGAAATCGATCGACTGCTGGCCACCTGACCAGTGCCCGCGCGCACGAGACGCCTGACGCGCTTGTCACCCGGCCGGATAGCCGATATAGCCAGCCGATATCTGCGGCAATGACCGCAAACCGGGCGCGTAGCTCAGCGGTAGAGCACTACCTTGACATGGTAGGGGTCACAGGTTCGATCCCTGTCGCGCCCACCACGCTGCCGGTCCAGCTTCTCACCGGGAAGGCCGAATGGGAGTGCTGCCGAGGTCCCTGGCGGGGGCCGCGATCTGCTGCACCTGGATTGCCTTGGGCTCGCCGGCCGGCGCCCAGGATCTCAAAGCGCGCCTGCTGGAATGGGACCGATGTGTGGAGCGGCACTTCCGGGATGCGACTAGCAATGCGATCGAGGATGCGCTTGCCATGGAGTTTGCCTTGGGCATGTGCAGATCGGCCGAAAGCGCGGTGATCGCCAGCTCCGGGCAGGATTTTGCCGCCGCTACGCGGATGATGTCCCAGGCGAAGGCCGCAATCAGGCGGCGCATGCTAGGCCAGCCATAGAGTGGGCGCGCTGCCGCGGGCGAGCTGCGGTCCTGCGCGGCTAGTGTGATGATCGAGAAGTCCGCCACATCGCGCAGATCGCGAAATTCGTGACCTGGTTCGCCGCACAGTGAGACGAATTTCGCGATCGGGACACTAGCCCCTCTTGCCGCGAAGGGCTTCGTCGATCAGCGAATTGGCGATCGTCATGCGGCGGGTCGCCTCCTCCCGCTGCGGCGGGAGCACCCGGTCCGGGTGATTGACTTTGGCGAACTCGCGACGGACGCGTGCGAGCTCGTCGCAAGTCAGGTTGGGCGTGAGCTGCAGCTCGGCGACGACCGCCTCGTGCTCCGACTTGGGAGGTTGAGGCGGGTGCGGTTGCTGGGGCGCAGCCTGGGCCTCCGGCTCGCTCGGCTCTGAATCGTCTGCCGGGCGGAATGCGTCGTCAGCGTAGAAGCGAGACAGCAGTCCAGTGGATATGTAGGTTCTGATGCGACCGGCCATGCGGTCGAGCGCGCCGAAGAAGTCGGAGCTGCGTGCCGGCTCGGGCGAGGCCCGCTCGCCGGCTTGGCTCGGCACCTCCTCCTCATCCGCCATGGCAGCGCGGCGCGCCTCCTCCAAGGCCTTGAGGAACTCATCGCGCTCCCGTCGACTGGGGCTGATCATTTGTGGCTGCTGCCATTCTGCCGACACCTCTGCGAGGCTAGTTTGCAGGTCAGCCGTTGAAAGGTAGTTAACACCGCGCCATCAATACGTTGGGATGGGATACTGGCGATGCAAACAAGACACAGCAGGTTTGCTTTGTTTGTCCTACAGCGCTAGTCAGGCGACCATCGGCGGCTTGCTTAAGCCGGTCCCCCCACCACTTTAGGTCGATCAGCCTTCACCCGCTCAGCCCTGGCGCCATGATCCGCTTTCTCATCACAGGCATCGTCGCTGCCGTTGTTCTAGGCGCGATCGCCTGGTTCAACTTCTCGTTCAAGCCCAACATGATCAAAACGATCATGTCGTCGCAGGTGCCACCGCCTGCGACGGTGACATCCGAGCCCGCCAAGTCGGAGCAGTGGATCGAGGAGCTCACCTCGATTGGCACGCTGATCTCCTCCCACGGCGTGGACATTACCTCGCAGGTTGCCGGCATCGTTACCGAGGTCTTGGTGCAGAGCGGCCAGGACGCCGATCGCGGCGCCAAGCTCGTGCAGCTCGACATCGCCGTGGAGCTCGCCGACCTGGCCAGCACCAAGGCCACCCTGCAAGAAGCGGAGGTGGCCTTTCAGCGCCAGTCCGACCTGATCGCCAAGAAGGTCACCTCCGAAGCCACCGTCGACTCCGCACGCGCCAAGCGCGACACCGCGCTCGCCATCACCAGGAGGATCGAGGCCGTCATCGCGCAGAAGACGATTGCGGCGCCGCTCACCGGCCGGCTCGGCATCCGCAAGGTGGAGCGCGGGCAGTACGTTTCTCCCGGCATGACGCTCGTCACAATGCAGGCGCTCGATCCCATGCGCGTGGACTTTCCGATGCCGGAGCAGACCATCGGCAAGCTGCGCGAGGGCCAGGAGATCGAGATCACCGTGGATGCGTATCCGGGCGTGGTGTTCAAGGGCAAGATCGAGTCGCTCGATGCACGCGTGGCGCAAGACACCCGGACGCTGCTCGTGCGCGGCTCGCTGCCCAATCCGGACCGCAAGCTGCTGCCTGGCATGTTCGCCAATGTCGTGGTGCTGGTTGGCGCGCCGCGCGGTGTCGTGACGGTCCCGCGCACCGCCATTACCTACAGCCTCTATGGCGACAGCATCTACGTCGTGTCGCCTGCGCCTGGAAGCGAGGGCACCGGTGCCGATGGCGCGGGCAGCGCCGAGCGCAAGCTCGTCGCCGAGCGCCGCTACGTCAAGATGGGCCAGACCCGAGATGACCGCGCCGCCCTGTTGACGGGCGTGAAGGCGGGCGAGGAGGTCGTCACCACGGGTCAGCTCAAGCTCAACCCCGGCGCTAAGATCCGCATCGACAACTCCCAGCCGCTGACCCGGCCGGAAGAGCGGCCAAAGCAGTAGCGGGGGATTGCCGTGTCGTTCACCGACATCTTCATTCGCCGCCCGGTGCTGGCGACCGTCGTGAGCCTGATGATCCTGCTGGTCGGGCTCGCCTCGCTGTTCAATCTGGCCGTGCGGCAGTTCCCCAAGCTCACCAACACGACGATCACGATCACCACCGCCTATCCCGGCGCCAACGCCGACGTGATCCGGGGCTTCATCACCACGCCGATGCTGCAAGCGGTAGCGAGCGCGGAAGGCATCGACACGCTCACCTCCTCCTCCAAGCAGAACGTCAGCACGATCACGCTCAACCTGCGGCTCGATGCCAACGCCGACCGCGCGGTGTCGGACGTGCTGTCCAAGATCCAGCAGGTCAAGGCGGTGCTGCCGCGCGAGTTGCAGGACCCCGTGGTGATACGGCAGACGGGCGACCCCGTCGCGCTCATGTACCTGTCGTTCAACAGTCCGGTGATGAAGTCGTCGCAGATCACCGACTATCTGACGCGCGTGGTGCAGCCCAGGCTGCAAACCATCGACGGCGTCGCCAACGCGCAGATCCTGGGCGGGCAGACGTTCGCCATGCGCGTGTGGCTCAATCCCGACAAGATGGCCGCCCTTGCCATCACCCCGCTCGACGTGCGCAATGCTCTCGCCGCCAACAATTTCGTCACTGCCGCCGGCCAGGTGAAGGGCGACTTCGTCCAAACCACCATCAATGCGGAGACCTCGCTCAGCGACCCGGCAGCATTTGCCAAGCTGGTGGTGGCGACCCGCGGCGACGCGCTGATCAGGCTCGACGACATCGCGATCATCGAGCTGGGCCCTGAAAGCGCGGATTCGTCCTCCGTGTTCGACGGCCTCAAGGCGGTGTTCGTCGGCGTGTTCGCCAACCCGACCGCCAATCCGCTCACCGTGATCGGCAAGGTGCGCAAGGCCTTCCCGGACATTCAGACCCAGCTGCCTGCCGGCATGGAGGCGGCCATCGCCTACGACGCCACCAAGTTCATCGAGGCGTCCATTCACGAAGTGCAGATGACGCTGTTCGAGGCAGCCCTGATCGTGATCGTGGTGATCTTCCTGTTCCTCGGCAACCTGCGCTCCACCCTGATCCCTATCGTCACCATTCCTCTCTCCCTGATCGGCGTGATGTTCGCGCTGCTGGCGCTCGGCTACTCGCTGAACCTGCTCACGCTGCTGGCGCTGGTATTGGCGATCGGCCTGGTGGTCGACGACGCCATCGTCGTGGTGGAGAACATCCACCGCCACATCGAGGAGGGCATGCAGCCCTACGACGCGGCCATCGTCGGCGCGCGCGAGATCGCCGTGCCGGTGATATCGATGACCATCACGCTGGCCGCGGTCTATGCGCCGATCGGGTTCGTCTCGGGTCTCACCGGCGTGCTGTTTCGCGAGTTCGCCTTCACGCTGGCCGGCGCCGTCGTCGTCTCCGGCGTCATCGCGCTGACGCTGTCGCCGATGATGGCGTCCAAGCTGCTCAAGCCACACACCGGCAGCGGCAGGTTCAACCGCCTGCTCGACCGCCTGTTCGCCAGCCTGCGCCGCCGCTACGAGCGGCGCCTGCACCGCTCGCTGGACCGCCGGCCCGTGACGCTATTGGTGCTGGCGGCCGTCATGGCGGCGACCGTGATCTTGTACATGACCACGCAGCGCGAGCTCGCTCCCGAGGAGGACCAGGGCATCCTGTTCAACATCGTCAAGGCGCCGCAGACCGCGAACCTCGACTATCTCGAGCAAGCGACGGCACGGCTGGGCAAGCTGTTCGAGACAGTGCCGGAGAAGGAGCACCTCTTCACCATCAACGGCATGGGCGATGTGCACCAGGCGTTCGCCGGCATCCTGTTCAAGCCGTGGAATGAGCGCGAGCGCACGCAGAAGCAGATCCTGCAGAGCCTGCAGGGGCCGGTGTCGCAGATCGCCAACGCGCAGGTGTTCACCTTCCCGCTGCCGTCGCTGCCGGGCTCGATCGGCGGCCCGCCGGTGCAGTTCGTGCTCACCACTACCGCCGACTACACGCAGCTGGCGCAAGTGCTGGAGAAGATCCAGATCGACGCGCAGAAGAGCGGCATGTTCATCTTCATCGACAGCGACCTGAAGTTCGAGACGCCGCAGATCGAGCTCAAGATCGACCACGACAAGGCCAACCGTCTCGGCATCACCATGCAGGATATCGGCGGGTCGCTGGCGACGCTGCTCGGCGGCAACTACGTCAACCGTTTCAACCTGTACGGCCGCAGCTACCAGGTGATCCCGCAGGTGCCGCGCGACTATCCGCCTGACTGCCGATTGGCTGAAGCGCTACCAGGTGCGCACGAGCGCCGGGGCGCTGGTGCCGTTGTCGAGTATCGTCACGGTCGAGCAGTCGGTGCAGCCCAACGCGCTCAACACCTTCCAGCAGCTCAACTCGGCGGTGCTCACCGGCGTGCCGTTCCCGGGGCGCACGGTGGGCGAGGCCCTCGACCTGCTCAAGGCGACGGCCGCCAAGCACATGCCGGCCAGGCTTCTCCTACGATTTCCAGGGCGAGAGCCGGCAGTACGTGCAGGAGGGCAATACGCTGGTCGATCACCTTCGTCTTCGCCTTGATCATCATCTACCTGGTGCTCGCAGCGCAGTATGAAAGCTTCCGCGACCCCCTCATCATTCTGATCGCGCTGCCCACCGCCATGTTCGGCGCGCTGCTGCCGATGAACCTCGGGCTGGCGACCATCAACATCTACACCCAGGTCGGGCTCGTCACCTTGATCGGACTCATCTCCAAGCACGGCATTCTCATGGTGGACTATGCCAACCGCCTGCAGGAGAACGAGGGTGTCAGCCGCCGCGAGGCGATCGAGCGCGCCGCCGCGATCCGCCTGCGTCCCATCCTGATGACGACGGCGGCCATGGTGGTCGGCATGGTGCCGCTGCTCACGGCGAGCGGCGCCGGTGCGGCAAGCCGTTTCGCGATCGGGCTGGTCATCGCCGGCGGCATGACCATCGGCACGCTGTTCACGCTGTTCGTGACGCCGGTGGTGTACAGCTACGTGGCTCGCGACCATTCGGCCCACCGGGTGCGGCCGCAATCACCCTCGGCGCCAGCGCCGCACCCGGCGGAATAGGCCTCACTCGCGCCTGTTGAAAAAGATCGCGTGCGTCAGCGCTGCCGCGCCGTAACCCTATTTGCATGGCAAGGAAGAGAAAGCGGGCGGCGGGCATGGACGTTGCATGCGTCCCGCACCTGGAAGCGGGCGTCAACTTTTCGGACTAATTGTAGGTGACTTGTTAACCGCCAGCTGCCAGGGTGGCCGTGTGGTCAGTGCAAGGTTATCGGTTGTTCCAAGTTGGTCATGGGCACATCAGTAAACAGTAGCGTCACCATCTCCTTCGGCGAGCACTTCGCCGCCTCGGAACAGTTCGACGCGATCTTCCGCGAGGGCATGGCCCTGGTGGAGCGGGCTGCGGCCTATCTGGACGGGCCCGGCCGCAAGGAAGCGCGCGCGCTGCATGGTCCCCCCGCAATGCTTTACGCCACGGAGAGCATGCGCCTCACCACGCGCCTGCTCGAGCTTGCCTCCTGGCTGATGATCCGGCGCGCGCACAAGGAAGGCGAGATTTCGGCCGCCGAGGTGCGCAAGAAGCGCGAGCGCGTGCGGCTCACGGCGCCGGGGCGCCTGTCGCACGTCAAGGGCTTCGATGAGCTGCCCGAAGGCCTGCGCAACCTGATCACGGCGAGCTTCGCCCTCAACGACCGCATCGTGCGCCTGGACTGCGCCATGGAGGTGGTGGTCGACGGGGCGCGTGCGGACACTGCGGGAAGCCCGGTGGAAGCGCAGGTTGCGCGCCTGGAGCAGGCGTTTGCCGGCCTGCGGCGCAGCGCCACCAATATGTCCTGACATCCAGACCAATCGCAGTTTGATTCCAAAGCCGTTGCCGCGCTCTAGCGCGCCCGGACTGTTGCTGCTTGCGGCGTTGCTCGAGCAACCCTGCAAGACCAGAGAGCCATCGCATGGCCCGAGCCGGGCCCCAAGCCGGGATGGATAAATCTTTCTTCATGCCGGTGACGGATCATTTGCCATGATCTGCCCGGCTGTTCGGCCTCCGCGCGGGTCGTTGACACATCCTTTTTGCGACGACGGGTTTGCGGGAACATGGGTATCGGCACCACCTCGAGAATCATGGGTGTGATCGTCACGGCGGCGTTCGTCGTCATGGTCGGCCTGGGCTGGGCAGCCCTGCGTGAGCTCAAAGTAGGCGGTCCCGTGTACGAGCGCATCGTCCAGGGCAAGGACCTGATCGCCGACGTGGCGCCGCCGCCCGTCTATCTGGTCCAGGCCTACCTGGAGACCAACCTCATCAACAACGAGCCGTGGAGCCTGGACCCCAGGCGCAAGCGGCTGGCCGAGATGCGCAGGGCCTACGACGAGCGCATCGCCGTGTGGGGCAAGCAGAACCTCAGCGCTGGCCTGCGAAACCAGCTGTTGTCCGCCAGCCATCAGCCGGCCGTGCGCTTCTGGGAGACCATCGAGCAGCGCTTCCTGCCGAGCCTGGACAAGGGCGACAGGGACGCGGCGGGCGACGCCTTCCTGACCATCAAGGACGCCTTCGAGGAGCACCACGCGGCCATCGTCGACGTGGTTGCCGAGGCGCGCCGCCTCAGCGGCACGCTGGAGGCCGAAGCGGCAGCAGCCGAGCGGCGCATCATGCTCATTCTGGGCGCGCTGGCGCTGGCGATCCTAGGCGTGGTGGTGGCCTGCATCTTCTGCATCACGCGCTGGTTCGTGCGCCCGGTGGTGGCGATCACCGGCGAGATGACCAAGCTTGCCGGCGGCGATTTGGCGGTGGACTTGTCGGCCGGGCGCCGCAAGGACGAGATCGGGGACATGGCGAAGGCGGTCGCGGTGTTTCGCGACGCAGCCCAGGACAAGCTGCGCCTGGAGCGGGAAGCGGAAGAGGAGCGCGTGCGCAGCGAGGAGGCGCGTCGCCGTGCCGAGGTGAAGGCGATCGCGGGCGAGCGTGCCGTTGTGACGAGCTCGGTCGGAGCCGCGCTCGCCAGGCTCGCGGCCAAGGACCTGACCTATCGCATGACGGACGACCTGCCCGAGGCTTACCGCCGGATGCAGGCGGACTTCAACGCGGCGCTGGAGCAGCTCGAGGCGGCCGTGCTCGGCGTGAAGGCCGGCGTGGAGGCGATCGACTCCGGCACGGTGGAGATCGCCACCGCCTCCGACAATCTGGCCCGCCGCACGGAGCAGCAGGCGGCCAACCTCGAGGAGACGGCGGCGGCGCTCGAGGAGATCACGGTCACCGTCAACAAGGCCGCCGAGGGCGCCGTGCAGGCGCGCCAGGTAGTGGCAACGGCGCAGGATGATGCCCGGGTCGGCGGCGACGTGGTGCGCAGGGCTGTGGACGCGGTGGGCGGCATCGAGAAGTCCTCGCGCCAGATCGGCCAGATCATCGGCGTGATCGACGAGATCGCCTTCCAGACCAACCTGCTGGCGCTCAATGCGGGCGTCGAGGCGGCCCGGGCCGGCGAAGCTGGCCGCGGCTTCGCCGTTGTGGCTTCGGAAGTGCGCGCGCTTGCGCAGCGCTCGGCCGAGGCGGCGAAGGAGATCAAGGTGCTCATCTCCAACTCGACCCAGCAGGTCGAGCAGGGCGTGCGGCTGGTGGGAGAGACCGGCGAGTCGCTCATCCACATCGTGGGCAACGTCACCCACATCAACTCGGCCATCGCCAACATCGCGTCCAGCGCCCAGGAGCAGGCCGGCGGACTGAAGCAGGTCAACACTGCCGTCAACGAGATGGACAAGATGACCCAGCAGAACGCTGCCATGGCGGAGCAGGCCATGGCCGCCGGGCAGACCCTGTCCCGCCAGGCCCGCCTGCTGCTGGAGCTGGTCAGCGAGTTCAGCGTCGGCGAAAATGCAGCACGCGAGGCTCGCGCTGCCTAGCTGCGGCGCGATGCGAACGACGCCGGCGCGCCGGGCTGGGCGCGCGTGCAGGGGATCGAGCCGATGAGGAAGCCCGCGTGAGCAGCGGGAGCACAGCGCCTTGCATGGCACATGCGGAGCCCATGGCCGCCTGGTCATGGCGGCTGCTGGGCGGGCTCGCGGCCGTGTTCGCGCTTTTCCATGGCCTCGCACTGGGGCTGGGCAGCGACCGCGGGCAGGCGGGCCTCCTGGTGGCCGCCGCGGTGGTGGTGGCGTTGCTGGCGGTGGAATGGGCACTGTTCGGGCAGGCGCCAGCGGCGGCGCTGCGGAGCCTGGGGTTCGGGCGGTCCAGGACCGACGCCATGCTGGCGGCGCTCAGCGTGTGCCTGCTGCTGCTTGTCGTGATCCCGATCTATGCGGCGGCGTTGCGCGGCGGCCTCCTCACCGTTTATCCAGGGTGGCTGTGGTTGCTGCCTGGGCTCTTTGCCCAGGGCGGGATTGCCGAGGAGGCCTTGTTCCGCGGCTACCTGTTCGGACGGCTGCGTCGCGGCCGCAGCTTCTGGCGCGCAGCCACGTTGGCGACCGTGCCGTTCGCGCTCGTGCATCTCATTCTGTTCGCGAGCATGCCCTGGCCGGTGGCGCTGGCTGCCGTGCTGCTGTCGATCGTCATGTCGTTTCCGCTCGCGCGCCTCTACGAGCTTGGCGGCAACACCATCTGGGCGCCGGCGCTGCTGCATTTCACGGCGCAAGCGGCAATCAAGGTGCTGGAGGTGCCTGGCGACGCGACATTGCCGCTGGTGTGGATGGCGGCCGCCGCGGTGATCCCGTTTCTGGTGTTCCTGGTGCGACGCGCGCCGCCGTGATCGCATCGCATCGGACAGTGGCCGCGTAGGCGCGGCCGCAGCCCTTGCTCAGTCGGCGTCGCCGGACAGCATGGCCCGATAGCGCGTGGCGTAGGCGTAGAGCAGTGGCGCTCCGCAAGCGATGAGTAGGAGCGCGAGCGGGATGCCCTGCGGGTTGAGAAACACGTGGAACAGCACGATGACCGTCATGATCGGCGAAAGCAGCGCCAGCCCCAGCGCTGGCGCCCGGTTGGTCAGCAGGCAGACGGCGCCGACCAGCTCCACGATCTTCATGAGCGGCCAGAAGAAGCCGGACGCCTTAAGGGCTTCCTCGAACGCAACCCCGCGCGCCGAGGTCGGGGGATGAATGAGGTGGTTCCCGGTGAGCACGAAGGCGAAGCCGTCGATGGCCCCGACGAGAAAGATGACGCCGAGGAGGACGCGCGGGACGGTTACGAGCCAGTTCCTTGTCATGCACGGTTCCTACGCAAGCGAGGTCGGCTCGAGCGATGCTACTGCTCCGGGGTGAAGCCCGAAGCTTTGACCGCCGGCGCCCAAAGCTCGGAATCGGCCTTCTGGATGCGACCGAGCTCGGCAGCCGAAGTGCCCGTGGGCACCAGGCCCAAGGCGAGCAAGCGCTCTTTCACCTGCGGCTGCTGCACCGCCGCAACCGCCGCCGCGTTGAGGCGCGCGACCACGTCGGCCGGGGTCTTGGCGGGGGCGAAAAGGCCGTACCAGCCGCTGCCCTCGATGTCGTAGCCGGCCTCCTTGAAGGTCGGCACGTCAGGCATGAACGGCGAGCGCTTCTTGTCGGAGCTGGCAAGCACCTTGATGCGGCCCGCCTTGTAGTGCTCGAGCAGATCGCTGGTGGTGGTGACGACCATGGAAATCTGTCCGCCGACGAGATCGGTGAGCGTGGGGGCCGAGCCGCGGTAGCTGACGTGGCGCAGGTCGAGCCCGGCCTTCCTGGCAAAGGAGACGGCGAAGAAATGCGGCAGCGTGCCCGCCCCCGGCGTGCCGTAGTTGCCCTGGGCGGGGTTCGCCTTCACCCACTCCACCAGCTCCTTGAGCGACTTGACCGGCACCTGTGGGCCGACCGCGATGGCGAAGTCGAAGGTGGCGACCTGTGAGATGGGCTCGAAGTCGGCGATCGGGTCGTAGAGCAGAGCCTTGTAGACGTGCTGGTAGACCGACATCGGTGCCACCGGAGTGATCAGCATGGTCTTGCCGTCCGGCTCCGCTCCCTTCACCGCCACCACACCGAGCCGGCCCTGGGCGCCCGTGCGGCTCTCGACGATGACGGGCTGGTTGAGCGCCGTGCGCATGTGCTCGGCCAGCAGGCGCGCCAGCGCGTCGCCGGAGCCGCCCGCGGCAAACGGGAAGATGATGCGTGCGGTGTCGCCGCCCTGGGCGTGGCCGGGAGACAGGGCCGCTGTAGCGACAGCGAAAGCACCAGCGGCGACAATTGCGGTCAGCGCCAGCATCGGTCTGCGCATCATTGGGCTTCCTCCGGGGCTTCCCTGGCTCCTGGCCCACGTCGGGGCCGGCGCATAGGGCCTCCCTCAGATAGCCGCTCCACAGCTTTGCTGACAACTGGTTTGTGTCCCCCACCATATTGAGGATGCCAACGCGGTGCCGCCCGGCGCAGGGCCGGCTGCGACGCCCCGCCGACGCCCCTTGCCCGTGCTCCGCTATGCGCATATCTACGCTGCGCACACCCCAGCGAGAGGACGCCCTGTATGGCCAAGATCGCCGTCATCGTCGGCAGCATTCGCCGCGAACTCCTTCAACCGACAGCTTGCCGAGGCGCTCGCCAGGCTAGCTGAGCCCAAGGCCCAGTTCGTTTTCTCCAAGATCGACGACGTGCCACTGTTCAACCAGGACATGGAGCCCGCCCCTCCAGCGTCGGTCACGCGCCTGAAGGGCGAGATCGAGGCGGCCGACGGCGTGCTGATCGTGACGCCCGAATACAACCGCTCCATCCCTGGCGTGCTCAAGAATGCCATCGACTGGGCCTCGCGCCCCTACGGCAAGAACTCGTTCAACGGCAAGCCCACCGCGGCCATCGGCACCACGATGGGTGCCGTCGGCACCGTGGCCGCACAGCAGCACCTGCGCAGCATACTCGCCTATCTGAATGTTGTGCTGATGGGCCAGCCCGAGGGCTACATCGTCTTCAAGAAGGACATGCTCGACGCCCAAGGCAACTTCACCGACGAGACAACCCGCAAGTTCATGCAGGGCTTTGTCGATAGCTTCGCGGCCTGGGTGGAGCGATACGGCAAGAAATAGCCGCGCCCGCCTGGTTGGTGGGCGAGGACCATTGAGAGCGCCGCCCTCAATGGTCCGTTACCCCGCCCTTTTTGAGCACCAGGCAGACGAACCGCCCGGCGAAGGTTTGTGCGACGTGCTGGTCGTCGTCGCCTGACCGCGGCGCCTGTCAACCCCGAGCAAGCCCGAAATCGGTCACCGTCGCGTTGTAGGAAAGCTGTCATAGTCGAGCAACGTCTAAAGACGTCTAGGGCGGGGCGGCGGCCGATGTCGGGCGAGTGGGCAAGCTTCATCAGGCGCTACCGGCTGCGGCACGGCCTCACCCAGGGGCGGCTGGCGATCGCGATCGGGGTATCGCAGCGCACGGTGTCGCGCTGGGAGCGCGGCGAGGACACGCCCAGCATCGCCGTGCAGAGGCACCTGCGGAACCTCGGATGGGTGCCGCCGGTGCCGCTGCTGACGAGCCTCGCGCAGGCCGTGCGCCATTGCCCGTTCCCGCGCGCCCTGTCGCGTACCCCGCGTCTGTGCCTGCTGGCTGTCTCCGGGCCGGCGCTCGCCAAGCGACCATCGATGCGCGATTGGATCGGCCGCGAGCTGGCGCCGCACGCGCGCGGCATCCTGGCCGAGATGCTGGACGACCGCGCGCTGCAACGAGGCATCGCCTCGGGCGAGATCGCTTGCGTGGTGGCCACGACCAAGAGCGTGCTCGACACCGGCGGTCGGGTGCGCATCGGCACCTATCGCACCGTCGTCAGCTATTTCTTCCATGACGGCACGCTCTACAGCGATGCCATCTCCATGCCGGCGCCGGCGAGAGCCAGGCTCGGCTATGCAGCCGTGCCCATGGACGAGATCGGGCCGGGCGCCTAGCCGCTTGTTTGGCGCCACCAGCGGCCGCGTTGCTACTGAACGAGCTTGCCGAAGAAGTGGTATTCAGCCTTCGGCCCGTGCACCACGAGCGTCCAGTGGGTTGCCAAATCGGCGCTGGTGCAGTTGTTGCCGTGCGCCTGGAGGATGAGGGTGACGCGCTGACCCGTGCTCATGCCGGGCGTGAAAATGCCGGAGCCCGTTACGGGCGAGGTCAGCTTCCACTCCTTGAACAGTACCGGCCCGGTGGTTCCCTCGCGCTCATCGAGGCGCGGGTCGACGGAGAAGATCGCGACCGAATCCGGAATGGCGAGTGCCAGCGTTCCGGTGCGCCCCGCCTTGTCGCTGAAAGTGAAAGTCCAGCGTTTCGCCTCCTGCGCCACGCGCAGCGTGTACTTGCCGGACGGCGTCGCAATGCCCTTGATGTCGGAAGGGTCGCGCTCGCCCATGTAGAGTTGGGCCTCGGTGCCGAAGCGCAGCCGCTGGATTTGATCGCGCAGCGTGGCGTCGAGCTTGGCCGTGCCCACCTCGCGCTGGCCTTGGTTGCTGCAGCAGGCGCAGGCATGCGCCGTTTGCGCGCCAACCAGCACCAGAAACAGCGCAACCAACGCTTGCGGGAGGGTCATGCCGGATGCTCGCACGCACCTTGATAGCCGACAAGCATGGCGGTTTCAGATGGCACTCCGGACAACAAGGACGGCAAGCAGGCCCGGCGTCGACAGATGATCTGCGGCATGCGTCGGTGTCAGACCCGCAAGGTCTGACACCATAGCACTCAGCCGTCGCCAGCCGGGAACGCCCGTCAGCGGATGGCGATGGGGTTGATGATGCCCTGCACCGCGCCGGTGATCCTCGGCACGCCCAGCACGAACAGGAACTCGTAGGCCTTGTCGGCGGCCAGCGGTCCCGTGTTCATGTTCTCGAGGATGTAGGTGCCGTTCATCGGCATGCAGAATCTGGTGCACCTCGAAGATGTTCTGCGTCTCGAAGGGCACCACCTCGAGGCCCCAGGTGTCGGCGCCGACCGCCACCACGCCCTTGCTGGCCAAGATACTTGGCGCCGTCGACGCCGAGCCCCGGCTCGCCGGCGTTGTAGCGCTTGTCGTCCTTGCCGATCAGGCTGACCCAGCCGGTGTGGAACAGCACGACGTCGCCCTGACGGATCTCGACGCCCTGCTTCTTGGCGACCGCCTCGATCTCCTTGGTGTTGAAGGCGGTGCCTTCCTTGACGATGTCGGTGCCGAAGTGCGCCGCCATGTCGAGCAGCACGCCGCGAGCAACGAGCGGCGGTATCTTTTCCACGCCGAACTTCTTGAGGCCCGGTCGCATCGGCGAAATCGGCGATCTTGACGCCGTTGTAGTAGACGTGCTCGACGCCGATGTGGCCGAGGCCGTCGATTTGGCTGCCGACCCCGACCCAGCCGTCGATGATGTCGTCGTTGTAGGTGGTCTTGCTCGGCCCCAGGCCGGGACTGCCCGCCTGGCCCGGCTGCACGATCGTGATCTTGAAGCTGCGCGGCGGAAACGCCGGCGTCTTCGAGTTGGTCTCGATGCCGAGGCTGTAGGTCTTGCCGAGCCTTGACCAGCTGGGCCGCCTTCACGATCAGCTCCGGCTTGATGTAGTTGGCCGCGCCGATCTCGTCGTTGGGGCCCCATTTCGACTTGGTCCAGTCCTGCGCGACGGCTGGGCCGGCGAGCAAGGCGCACGCGAACGGTGCAAGCAAAGACAGTCTAATACCGTCCCATGCATGGCGATTCCCCCTTGTGATTATGCAGCGGTCCGCGCCGCTGCACCCTCAGCATGCATTCAGCCGGTGGCTCTATTTGGGCGAGAGCGGGTCGCGACGGTGGTCCATCAACAAGGGATGATCGGCGGCCGCGCCACGGCCGCGAGGTGCAGCCGAGAAGCTGTGTGCGGCCACGGACTCTAGCCGATGTCGCGCTTGGCTCCGGCCAGCACGGGGGAGAGATCGCCGCTAGGAAGCGCATCGATCTCGGTGCCGCCGAGATTGTACGTCTTTGGCGCCAGCTGGATGTGCCGGTAGACGCCGGCGGCGAACATAAGCGCCACGACCACGGCCAACGCGGCCGACACGAGCATGTCGGGATGGAACATCACCACGAACGAGATCGCCGCAATGCACAAGCGCAGGAGAATGTCGACGAAGCGATTGGGATGCGTGCGTCCGAACATCGAGAACGTAATGCCCAAGGTGCTGACGAGGACGAGCAACGTGTCAGCGATCGCCAGCCAGCCGGTCGTCGTCACCATGTTGGAGCGCGTGAAGATGGCGAAGGTCATCAGCGTGATCGGCGCGCAGATCTTCAGGGCCTCGAACATGGTGCGCATGAACGAGACGTTGGCGATGCGCGCCGAGACTGCCGCCGTGAGCGAGGTCGGCGGCGACAGCTCGCCCCATACCGACAGCAGGAACACGAAGAAATGCGCCACCCACGGGTTGATCCCGACCGCCTTCATCGGCGGCACGATGACGATGGCGCCGATGATGTAGGTTGCCGTCGGCGGCAGGCCGGTGCCGGCGAGCCAGCCGAACACCCAGGCCATGCCGATGAGAGCGAGGATGTTCCAGCTGCCGAGGTCGAGCAGGATGCCGCCCATGCGGTTGATGAAGCCGGTGACCGTGAACAGGCCGATCATGATGCCGAGCGTCGCCAGCAGCAGCGTGAGATAGGACGTCATCTCGCCGTGCGTCTCGATCCCGCGGCGGATGTTGCCGAACAGCGTCTCGCCCCTGAGAGTGGGCTCCTTGATCACGTACTTGAAAAGCAGGAACGTCGGCACGAGAACCATGAACATGAAGGTCGCGGTGAAGAGCGCGGCCAGGAGCTCACCTGTGCCGATGTATCCCATCAGGTAAACGAGGTAGCCGACCGAGGAGAAGAAGATGACGGTGGTGATCTTGTCGTAGAGCGGCACCACCGGCTTGTCGATCTTGTCGCCCGGCAGCAGGCGCACGCACAGCAGATACACGGCGACGCTGATCGAGATGTAGTAGACGAAGGTGAGCGCCCAGCCGCGCAGAACGACGTCCCAATAGGGAACGCCGAGGAACTCGGCCATCACGAAGGCGGCGGCGCCCATCATCGGCGGATCGATCAGACCGCCCATCGATGCGGCGGTCTCGACCGCGGCGGCGAAGGTGCCGGGAACGCCATAGCGCATCATCAGCGGGATTGTGATGGTGCCGACCACCGCGGCGTTGGCCGAGCCGCTGCCGCTGATCAGGCCGATCGCGCTCGAGCCTACCACCGCCGTCTGCGGAACCATGCGCCTCGAGCGGGCGATCAGGCGCACGACCCTGACCATCGAGCTTTGCGCATTGAACCCGTTGGCGACGCCCGCGAGCAGCAGGAACGCGGCGATCAGCGTGAGGGCGAGCTGGCCATAGGTGCCGTAGATGCCGGTGGAGAGCTCCATCGTGCTGGAGGTGATGACGCGGCGGAAAGAGGTGCCGGGATGCCAGAAGAAATCGATCGGGCTCAGAAAGCCATAGAGCGTGTAGACGACCATGAACACGTTGGTCCAGAACAGTATGGGATGCGCGAGCCGGGATCAGCTCCATCACCAGCAGGAAGACCAGCAGTCCGACGATGTAGTCGCGTCTGGGTGAACGAGCCCTGCGCATAGATGGCGATGCGCTCGAACTCGAAATAGAAATGAATGAAGGCGTAGCGCGCAGATGCCGAGATAGACGGCGACCAGAATGTGGTTCACGAACGGCGGCAGCCATTTGTAGAGGTAGTCCTGCTGATACATGAACAGGACCTGCAGGGCGAGCGCGATCGACATCACGTGGGCGACGAGCTCCAGCGCTCCGCCGAGGCCCGTGTAGAAGAACCACAGCAGCCAGGCGCACTGGATCGTCGCCAGGACGAAGATCAAACTGCTGATCGTGGCGTACTTCTTGATCGCTTCGCTCGCCATTCTCCCCCCTACGCGGAAGACACTGGTCTTCCCATACGGCGCGCGCATGTGACGGATAGCGGCGCACCGGGCAGCCGGCCCCCAATTCTTGGGTTGTTTGTCGGCTGGAATCCCGGTTTGCCAGGCTTGCTTGAGCTTCGGGGCAGGCACCCGTGCCCTGTGGCACGGGATTGCCTGCCCCGGTAGGCTACGACCGAACGACTAGCTTCCGGCAGCTACCTTCCACTTGTCGTCCCAGGCCTTGTGCTCCTTCATGAACTTCGCGAGTCCCGGATGCACGGGGATCGCCGGATTGCCGTTGATGCCCTGGGCCTGCATGCCGACGAAGTCCTTGGCCATCGGGGTGAAGCCCGCCTCGAGCTTCACCAGCTCGTCGCGCTTTTCATAGAAGGCCTTGACCATCTTGTAGACGATGGCTTCCGACATGTCGGCGCGAACGTTGTAGCCGAACAGCATCGGCACGCCCTGCAGGGTCGACGGCCCGACGCCCTTGGCGAACGCGTCTTTCGCTTCAACGCTGGTGACCGCGAGTTCCCGCCGCCTTGAGCTTGGCGACCTCGTCCGCACACGGGTTCACGACCCTGATGTCCATGCGGACCTCGGTCTCCTTCCAATAGGGCGGCAATGAGCGGCCCGCCGTGGTGTAGATCGCGGAACCCACTATCGTTCCCTGCTCCAAGGCATCGCCGTTGGCCTTGTTGTCGATCTGCACGTGCTTGAAGTCGTAGCCCAGCGTCTTGAAGATGCGCTGCCAGTTGAGCCAGTTCTGGAAGCCGGCCTGGGTGAAGTATACCGGCTTGCCGGCGAAGTCCTTCCAGCACTTGTACTGATCGGCACCCTTCACCGTCGTCGCCATCATCGACTCCATCGGATAGGCGTACCAGGTGTGCACCAGCTCGGGCTTGACCGGCTTGTAGTCCTTGAACGGGCCGACCCGTTCCTGGAACTGGGTCATGCCGATGTCGGCGATGTAGGCGATCTCGGCATCCCCATCCATCGTCGCCTTCATGGAGACCGTTGGCGACTGATAGGGCTGCACGGTGACGGTGTATTCACCGCCCAGCGCCTGCTCCAGCACCTTCGCCATGGAGGCGGCGATCGTGTAGCCGTACGAGCCCACCTGTGCCGTGGACCAGCGTATCGACTTGCGCTCCTGTGCGTCTGCGGCGGGCGTGATTGCAAAGCCGAGCACGGCGGCCGTCGCGGCTGCAGCCAGCAGGCAAGTGCGGTTTCTTGGCAGCATCAAGTCTCCTCCTTGGGTTCCCGCTTTGAACACGAGCGCCGCCTTTGGCAGCGCAATTCTTCTTTTCCCGCCGCTACTTGAGCCAGCGCACGGGGGCCTGTCAATGTCCGTTGGGCGGACCACGGCCATTGACCGGCCTTGACCGTCCCGACCAAGCGCCAGAAATTGCAAGAGTATCGAGACCCGGAGGGAGTTTGATGACAGAGACCATCGGTTGGATCGGCATTGGCAGCATGGGTCATCGCATGACCCGGCACCTTGTTGCCGCAGGCCATGACTTGGTGGTCGCCGACGCGGTCAGCACCGAGCGTGCGCCGCAGCAGGCGCGCGTGGCCAAGAGCAACGCCGAAGTCGCGGCATTGGCCGACATTGTCATCCTCTCGCTGCCCGACGGCACGGTCAGCGAGGCCGTTGCGCGCGAGATCGCCGCCGCCAGCCCGCGCAAGGTCAAGACCGTGATCGACACCTCCACCATCGGCATCAAGGCGGCCGAGACCGTTGCCCAGATCTTAGGCAAAGTTGGCATCACGTTCGTCGACGCGCCGGTGTCGGGTGGCACGGCGGGAGCCGAGAAAGCCACGCTGGCCGTCATGCTGGCCTGCCCCGCCGAAATCTATGAGCACGTGAAGCCGCTGATGGCCCTGATGGGCAAGCCGTTCCACGTCGGGCCTAAGCCCGGGCAGGCCCAGGCGGTCAAGCTGCTCAACAACTTCCTGTCGGCGACAGCGCTTGCCGCCACCTCGGAGGCCATCGCCTTCGGCGTGCGCCAGGGCATTCCGATGCAGACCATCCTCGATATCGTCAACGTCTCGACCGGGCGCAACACGGCGACCGACGACAAATTTCCCCGTCGCATCATCAACGAGAAATACGACGCCGGCTTCACCGCCAAGCTGCAGCTGAAGGACATCAAGCTCTATCTGGAGAACGCGCGCGCCCTGGGCGTTGCCGACGACATCGCGGCGACACGTGGTGGGCGTGTGGACCGGACTGGATACGGCCATCCCCGGCGCCGACATCACGCGGATGTACCCCTACACGCGCGATCGGGCGCGGGGAAGAAGCGTAGGTGTCATCCCGGCGCCTGTCGCCGGGATCCATGGCGCGGCAGCCTCCGGAGCTCGCGGACAGCTCGCATCCCGGGCACAAAGCCCGGGATGACAAACCGCGGCGACATCAGGTGCCCGCGTCCAGCAGCTCGGCGCGCTTCTTGAGGATCGACTCGGCCTTGAAGGTCGGGAGCTTGTACTCCCAGCCCTGCGTGCGACTGGTGATCTCGGCGGCGGCCTTCTTGGCCTCGTCGCCCTCGCCCGTCGCGGTGACGGACAGCCAGGTGGCATCGCCGTCCTTGCGCAGGCGCAAGGTGACGTTGGGCGCATCGGTCTGCTCGATCTTGACGGTGCTGACCGCCGGCCCGCCGGGCGTCGCGGCGAGCTTGCGTACATCCTCCAGGTCGATGGAGGCGACGGCGCGCACCAGGGTGTCGGCCGCCGTGGCATCCTTCAGTTTCTTGCCCTCGGGTGGGAAGCCGGCGAACTTGAGCTTGCCGGGCTCGGCGGGTGGCGCCTCGTCCTTGGCGTCCTTCTTGGCGGGGGCGGCACTCTCACGCTCGATCTTGAGCGGCTGCTCGCCGGGGATCTCGATCGTCACGCGGCTGATCGTTGGAGGCGTCGAGCGCGAGCACCGAGGTCTTCATCCAATCCTTCGCCGCGAGCGGCGCATCGAGCTCGGCGTTGGCGAGCCAGGTTTGCGGGTCGCCCGGTCTGCGCACATAGGTGCCGCCCTTGCCGGCGTCGAGCATCTCGACCCGCTTCTTGCCGACCACGACCTCGCCGACAACGTTGCCCTTGGCGCCGACCAGACGAACAAGGCGGGACTTGGCGCCCTTGTCGGCCGGGTCCTCCAGCTCCAGCGCCGCGTAGCGGTCGGGCCTGCGGGTCTTGGCACCGACCAGATCGGCCTCGGCCATGCCAACCAGCAGCGTGCGCACCTTGACGGGATCGGCCGGGTAGCCGTCTCTGCTCTTGAGGCTCCAGCTGCCGCCCTTGCGTTCCAGGACCACCTGCTCGGTGCCTTGCTTGACCTCGACGGCGACGATCTGGCTCGCCTCGCCGACAAGCTTCGGGAACAGCTTCTCACCGGTGGCTGCGCCCGTGCCCCACTGGTTGTTGGACGCGTAGCTGACGATGGCGAACAGCACCGACAGCACCGCGGCGACGGCGAGATAGACGAAGGCCTTGGGCGTCATGGCTTGTCCTCCGTCGTCTGCTCCTGCCGGGGCGGAGGCGCCAACGTGCGCCGGCGCCGGTAGGTGGCGTAACCGACCCCGAACACGCCGATCAGCAGCGGCACGAAGGCGATGTTGGCGAACTTGAGGATGCCGTCCAGCCGGTCGATGTCCTTCCTGAGCTCGCGCTTGACCTCGCGCAGCTCGCGGCGCACCACCAGCATGTCGCCCCTGAACTTGTCGATCTCCTGGCGATCCTTTTCAGTCAGCACCAGGTTCTCGCCGTCGCTCTGCTTCTCGAGGCCCGGCGAGCTTGGACTGGAGCTCCCTCAGCCTGGCGGTCAGCTCTTGCTCCTTGTTGCGGAAACGCTGCTCTGCGTCGCGACGCAGGTCGGCAACCAGCTCGAAGGGCCGGTCGCTGATGCCGCGACCGCGCAGGGAGATCAGCGCATCGGACCCCGACAGGTTCTCCAACGCGCCGAGGACGAAAGCGCCGTTGTGCGAGTTGGGGATCGCCACCTGCTGGCCCAGGAACTCCCGCACCTCGACCCAGAACTGATCGTTGAGGAAGTCGGTGTCGGCGACTACGACGACGTTGATCTTTCCCGATGCGACGTGCTTGGGCGAGGGGGCAGGCGGCGCCTCCGCCTTCTTCTCGGCGGCAGGGGTGGGCTCCTTCTTGTCGGCTGCCTTGGTGTCCGTTTTGGCTGCACCCTTGTCGTTCTTGCCTTTGTCGGCGGTCGGGGCCTTGTCCTTGTCCGCGTCGGCCTTGGGCTCGGGCGCCGGCGGAGCCGGCAGGCCGTCGGGGAACGCGGTCTTGGCGTCGCCCGAGATGCGCGCGCCGACCACCAGCACCTTGCCACCCCGCTTGTAGTTGCGCAGCAGGGTGACCGCGTCGGGCATCATGCTGACGCTCTCGGCGGGAATGACCATGGCGTCGCCGGTGGTCTTGATGATGGGGGCGAACTGCGTGGTCGCATCGGGTGCCTTCTCGAGGAACCCGGCGCTGGCGAAGTTGAGACGCTCGACGCCGCCCGTCAGCACGTCGCGCTCGTCGAGATTGCGCTTGTCGAGTCCGAGCCACAGCACGTACTCGGTCACGCTGGAGCGCGGACCGCTACCGAACTGCACCCGCCTGGCGCGCGAGATGTCACCCGCGACCTTGCCGGTGTCGAAGGCGACGCCCCAGGCCTTGAGCAGCTTGTCGAACTCGGCAAGGTCAGGGGGCCCCTGCATCATCATCATCATGGGGTTGCCGCCCTGGCGGCCCATCTCCGACACGGGATCGACGAAGGCCAGCACCTTGCCGCCCGACAGCGCGAACTGGTCGATGGCGTAGGCGAGATCGGCCGAGATGCCCTCGGGCTGAACGACCATCAGGACGCCGATGTCGGAAGGGATCTCCTTGGCATCCTTGGCAATGGTCTTGACCTGGAAGAACTCGCGGATGTGGTCGAGCATCAGGATGCCGGGCGACGGCTGCCGGCCTAGCATCGGATGGCCGGGGCTGCCTTCGATCGGGATGCCGGCGATGAGGCCGATGCCGCTCTTGGTCTGGTTGGCCAGCGTGACGATCAGCTTGGTGACGTCGTACTCGAGGAAGCGCTCGCGATCGGTGGCGAGGAAGGGCAGGTTCGACTCGGTGTCGGTGGAGTTGGTGCCGACGATGCCGAAGTAGCCCATCTCGCCTTCCTGGTTGAGGCGAATGCCCTTCAGGCCCGCGGCGACGGCGCGGTCCTCCGCATCCGAGAACGGCTCGGGATCGAGGAAGGTGACTTGCAGCTTGCCGCGAGCGATGCCGCTGTACTGGTCGAGCAGGTTGCGCACGCGCTCGAACATCTTGCCGTAGCTGGGTGCCGCCTCGCCAAGCTTCTTGGAGAAGTAGACGCGCACGTCGATCGGCTCGTCGATCGAGCGCAGCGCTTTGCGCGTGCCCTCCGAGATCGTGTAGAGGCGCTCCTTTGTGAGATCGAGCCTGGCGTCGCGCAGCGCGCTGGAGGCGATCAGGTTGACGGCGAGCAGGATGATGGCGCCGAGGGCCAGGGCGCCCCAGGCCAGATGATGGCGGTTGATGCGGCCGGCCATCGCCGCCGCCCTATCAACTGCGCCAGGCGCTGCCGCAGGCTTGTGTTGCTTGGCTTCAGTCATGATACGCGACCCTTCAGGCGGCCTTGCGCAGATCGATGATGACCCTGTTGGCAAACAGGGCGAACACGATCAGCGAGGCGTAGAAGACGACGGCCGGCAGATCGAGCAGGCCCTTGGTGATGCTGTCGAAGTGGGCGAGGAAGCTCAGCGAGGCGATGGCCGAGATCAGCTGCGCAGGCGCCCAGGCGCGGAAGAAGTTCTGCACCATCTCAAGGCCGCTCATGACGAGCAGGAAGCACACGGCGGACGCCACCACGAACGCGATCACCTGGTTCTTGGTGAGCGCCGAGATGCAGGAGGCCACGGAGAGGTAGGCCCCGGCCATCAGGAAGCTGCCGAGGTAGCTCGCGACGATGACGCCGTTGTCGGGCCGCCCCAGGATGTTGACGGTAAACCACATCGGAAAGGTGAGGATCAGGGCGAGGCCGATGAAGGCCCAGGCAGCGGCGAACTTGCCGAGGATCGCCTCCCAGGGCGACACCGGCTGGGTCATCAGCAGCTCGATGGTGCCGCTTTTGCGCTCCTCCGCCCACAGCCGCATGCCGATGGCAGGCACGAGGATCAAATAAAGCCACGGGTGATAGATGAAGAATGTGGAGAGGTCGGCCTGTCCGCGCTCGAAGAAGCCGCCGACGTAGAAGGCGAAGGCGCCGGTCAGCGCCACGAAGATCACCAGGAACACCGTGGCGATCGGGGTGGCGAAGTAGGCCGCGAACTCGCGCTTGGCGATGACCCAGGTATTGCGCAGCAGCTCTGACATCAGTTCTTTTCCAGGTCGGAGGTGGTGATCTGGCGGAAGACATCGTCGAGCTTGCCGCGCTCGACGAACACCTCGTCCACCACCAGGCCCTTCTGGCGGATGACGGAAGCCACGTCGGTGACGATGCCGGCGCCGTTCCTGGGCACGGCGCGCAACAGCAGCTGGCCGTTGGCGCTGCTCACGGTCTCCACGCTGAGGATGCCCGCAACGGCCTCCAGCGCGCCCTTGAGCGCCTCGGACTTGTCGGCAGCCACGCGAATGGCGACGGCGCCGTGGTAGGGCAGGCGGCGCATCAGGTCCTCGGCGGTGCCGTCGGCGACGACGCGCCCGCGGTTGATCACCACGGCGCGGGTGCAGACGGCTTCGACCTCCTCGAGGATGTGCGTGGAGACGATGATGGCTTTCTCGCGGGCCATGTCGATGATGAGCTGGCGCACATGGTGCTTCTGGTTGGGGTCGAGCCCGTCGGTAGGCTCGTCCATGATCAGCACCTCGGGGTCGGTGAGGATGGCCTGGGCGATGCCGACGCGGCGCTTGTAGCCCTTGGAGAGCGTCTCGATGGTCTGCCCGAGAACGGGGCCGAGGCCGGTCTTCTCGACCGCCATGCCGACCGACCTGGCGAGGGCCTCGCCGCGCAGGCCGCGCAGCTCGCCGATGAAGGTGAGGAGCCCTCTGGGGGTCATCTCGGTGTAGAGCGGCGCGCCTTCGGGCAGGTAGCCCAAGCGCTTCTTGGCCTCTTTGGGCTGCTCTTGAACGTCGAAGCCGGCGATGCGGGCGCGGCCCGCGTCGGGCTCCAGGAAGCCGGTGATGAGCCGCATGGTGGTCGACTTGCCGGCGCCGTTGGGCCCCAGAAAGCCCAGCACCTCGCCGCGAGCGACGTTCAGCGTGATCCCATCCACGGCCCTGAGCGTTCCAAAGCTCTTGACGAGCCCCTGCGCTTCAATGAGGGCGGCCATCCGTTTCTCTCCCCTACGCGTCCCCGCGCACTCCTGTTCGCAAAGCCTTGGCAAGTCAAATGAATACGGCGCCATGAAGGAGCGACCGGACGCACCCATCCGAGGCGCGGCCAATGAGGCGCCGAGTGGGGCGGCGGGGTCGCGGGCAGCAGGACGACTGCCTCGGCGGCGGGTTGTAGGAAACAGCCGCTGGCAGTGTCAAGGGGAGAGTGCCAAGGCCCTGCCGCGTTAAGCTTCTCTGCGGACTGGGGAAGTGCCTACAGAACCTCTGCCTCGCGTGTTGCCATCATGGCCCTGAAGGCTGGGCGTGCGTGGCAAGTCGCCAGCCACGCAGCGACACGCGGGTTCTCGGCAAACAGAATCCGGGGCCGGCATGGCGTAGCGCACGACCTCGGCCACATTGATGTCCGCCACACTGAAACGCCCGCCGACCAGAAAGCCCGTGGCAGCCAGCGCATCGTCCAGAACCTTGAAGGGAGCGCGCAGGGCCTCGACGGCGGCAGCTACGATCTGCTCGTCGCGCTCGGGCTGCGGCTTGTCCACGCGATGGACCACGATTTGTAGCGAATGCGGCTCAACCTCGGTCGCGGCCCACAGCGACCACATAGTCATCTGCCCGTCCTCGGCCACGTTTGCGGGCGCCAGCGGGCCGCCGTGCTTCTTGGCCAGGTAGAGGTTGATGGCGAGGGACTCGTGCAGCACGAGGCCATGGTCTTCGACGGTGGGGATGTGACCGTTGGGGTTGACGCGCAGGAACTCGGGCGAGCGCGAGTGCAACCGCTCCGCGGCTTGCGCATCGGACAAGCGATAGCGCTGCACAACAGGCACATGCCGGAAGGCCAGACCCAGCTCGTTGGCGAGCCACAAGTTGCGCGAGGCGCGCGAGCGAAAGACGCCGTAGATGGTCAGCATGGGGCGGGCGTTACACCATGCGGGCGGTGACGGCAACGGGCGGCGGCGCTGTGAGCGTCTGGTAGACCACGCAGTAGCGCTCGGTGAGCTTCATCAGTGTGGCGCGCTGTTCGTCGGTCAGCTCGCCGTCGATGTCGAAGGCGAGGCGGATGGCGCGGAAGCCGACGGGCGCGTCCTTGGCCACGCCCAGGGTGCCGCGGAAGTCGAGATCGCCCTCGGCCCTGATCTTCGCGTCCCGCACCGTGAGGCCGAGCGCGGTTGCCACGGCATTGAGCGTGACGCCGGCGCAGGCGACCAGCGCCTCCAGCAGCATGTCGCCCGAGCAGGCGTGCGCGCCGCTGCCGCCGGTGGCTGGATGCAGGCCGGCCTCGACCATGGCCTTGCCGGTCTGCAGCGAGCAGGTGACGCCCTCGCCGATGCGGCCCTCGGCTTTCAGCGTAATCACTGCGGCTTCGGGTTCGGCGCGATAGCGCTCCTTGAGCGGAGCCTGCAGCACCTTGAGAGCGGTGGCGTCCATCGTCCTGTCCTCTGCAGTCGGGAAGCTTCGTTGAACGATAGAACACACGAGCGGCCATGCAAGGCCATGCTTGCGGTGCGCGTTGACACCCCCTCGGATCGGCCTACACTTGGCCCAGTTCCAGGGGGGCCGGCGGCAGCCGGCTGAGATGGCGCTGAATCCGCGCCGCCACCCTTTGAACCTGATCCGGGTCATGCCGGCGAAGGGACGGAAACGCGCTTCCCCTCACCGTCATTCTGGATTCAGCAGCATTCGCCCGCTTGCCGCGGGCCAGAGGAGGCGGCCATGAACAAGATCACCCGCAGCAAGGACCTGATGATCCCGAAGGTCACCACCGGGCCGATCAGCGCCAGCACCAAGGTGTACACTTCGCCCGAGGGCCATGCCGACGTGCGCGTGCCGTTCCGCGAGATCGCGCTGACCGATCCGTGAGATGCCCACGTTCCGCGTCTACGATCCGTCGGGGCCTTATACCGATGCGCATGCCACGATCGACGTCGAGAAGGGCCTGCCGCGCATCCGCGAGGCCTGGGTGCGCGAGCGCGGCGGCGTTGAGGAATACACCGGCCGCGACATCAAGCCGGAGGACAACGGCAACGTCGCGGGCAAGCACCTGGCGCGCGACTTCCCCAACAAGCCGGCGCCGATGCGCGGCCTGCCGGGCAAGCCAGTGACGCAATACGAGTTCGCCAAGGCCGGCATCATCACCAAGGAGATGATCTACGTCGCGCACCGCGAGAACCTCGGGCGCAAGGCGGCGCTGGCGCAGGCCAAGGCGAAGCTCGCCGACGGCGAGAGCTTCGGCGCGGCGATCCCCGAGCACATCACGCCGGAGTTCGTGCGCGAGGAGATCGCGCGCGGCCGCGCCATCATCCCGGCGAACATCAATCATGCCGAGCTGGAGCCGATGATCATCGGCCGCAACTTCCTGGTGAAGATCAACGCCAACATCGGCAACTCGGCCGTCACCTCCTCGGTGGAGGAGGAGGTGGAGAAGATGGTGTGGGCGATCCGCTGGGGCGGCGACACGGTCATGGACCTCTCCACGGGGCGCAACATCCACAACACGCGCGAGTGGATCCTGCGCAACTCGCCGGTGCCGATCGGCACGGTGCCGATCTACCAGGCGCTGGAGAAGTGCGGCGGCGACCCCGTCAAGCTCACCTGGGAGATCTATCGCGACACGCTGATCGAGCAGTGCGAGCAGGGCGTCGACTATTTCACCATCCACGCCGGCGTGCGCCTGCCCTACGTGCCGCTCACCGCCAACCGCGTCACCGGCATCGTCAGCCGCGGCGGCTCGATCATGGCCAAGTGGTGCCTGGCGCATCACAAGGAGAGCTTCCTCTACGAGCGCTTCGAGGACATCTGCGACATCATGCGGGCCTACGATGTGAGCTTCTCGCTGGGCGACGGCCTGCGCCCCGGCTCCATCGCCGACGCCAACGACCGCGCGCAGTTCGCCGAGCTGGAGACGCTGGGCGAGCTGACCAAGATCGCCTGGGAGAAGGGCTGCCAGGTCATGATCGAGGGCCCCGGCCACGTGCCGATGCACAAGATCAAGATCAACATGGACAAGCAGCTCAAGGAGTGCGGCGAGGCGCCGTTCTATACGCTGGGCCCGCTGACGACCGACATCGCGCCGGGCTACGACCACATCACGTCCGGCATCGGCGCCGCCATGATCGGCTGGTTCGGCACGGCGATGCTCTGCTACGTCACGCCGAAGGAGCACCTGGGGCTGCCCAACCGCGACGACGTCAAGGTGGGCGTCATCACCTATCGGCTGGCGGCGCACGCGGCCGACCTGGCCAAGGGCCATCCGGCGGCGCAGCTGCGCGACGACGCGGTGAGCAAGGCGCGCTTCGACTTCCGCTGGGAGGACCAGTTCAACCTCTCGCTCGACCCCGACACGGCGCGCTCCTACCACGACGAGACGCTGCCCAAGGAGGCGCACAAGGTGGCGCACTTCTGCTCCATGTGCGGCCCCAAGTTCTGCTCCATGAAGATCACGCAGGACGTGCGCGACTACGCGGCGACGCTGAACGAGGCGGGCGTGGAGCTGGCGCAGGAGACGACGGTGGTGGATCCGGCCGCGGCAGAGGCCGGCATGGCCGAGATGAGCGCCAAGTTCCGCGCGATGGGCGGGCAGGTGTACGTGGATGCGGAGCGGGTGAAGAAGGCGAACGAGGCGCTGAAGTAGGGCGCCGGGCAACAGGCAGACAGCACCAGCAGAAGGGAAGGGAGATGTTCGACCTCGACCGTTTTGCCGCCGACTGCCGCGCTGCGCTGGCGGCCGATAGGTCACACAAGGGAGTGCGCGAGGTGCTGGCCCGCGCCGTTTCAGACCCAGGCGCGGTTCTCAAGGCGCTGGGCGAGCCGAAGCGGTCCGAGATCCAGAAGCTCTACCATTCGAGCGATCTGACGATCCTGAACGTGATCTGGGGACCGCACATGACGATCATGCCGCACAACCACAAATGTGGGCGGTGATCGGCATCTACATCGGCCGCGAGGACAACATCTTCTGGCGCCGGGTGCCGGGAGGTCAGGGCAGCTCGAAGCGGCTGGCGCGAAAGCGCTCAGCGTGCGGGAGGCAGAGCCGCTCGGTGGCAACATCATCCACTCGGTGACCAATCCGATCCCTCGGCTGACCGGCGCTATTCACGTTTACGGCGGCGATTTCTTCGCCGCCGAGCGCAGCGAGTGGGATCCCGGAGACGCTGCAGGAGGGCCGCTACGACGCGGAGAAGACCATGCGGCTCTTCGAGGAGGCGAATACGAGGTACCGGGGGTCGTGAGTTTCGGGCACGTTGCGCCTTCCTGGGACCTTCGCCGAGAGCATCGTCTGCGCGATGGGCGGGCAGGTGTATGTGGACGCGGCGCGGGTGAAGAAGGCGAACGAGGCGCTGGGGTAGGGCTTCTAGCTCGTCAGAAGCTGCGTTTGTTTTGCTTGCCAGGAATTGAACACTCGTGAGACCATTGTTATTTACTTCCTGATTTGCTGCCAGGGGAGGCTTGTCCTTGTCCGAAACCCTAGTTGACGGGAATGATTATGCAGATGAGTATAAAGCACTTGTTGGGCTATATAAGTTCTACACTCAGTTGTCTTTTGATATCGTGAAATATTTCTTGACCCTTCAAGTTGCTCTCGTGGGCGCCATTGTCATTGGAAATAATTCAAATGTCAGGGGAATAACCGCATTGCTGGTTGCAGCCTTTGCCCTGATCCTCACTGGCGGAGCGATGGCAAGTTTTCGAAAGTGCATAAAGCACTGTGCCATGTTCAGAGACCGCGCCGTGGAACTTGAGGAAAGCCTTGGGTACGCAACCTTCTCGGCCATAAAAAGGCAAAACCTAAAGACAAGAGGAACGCTTCAAGCCGCGCGAACCATCGCACTAGCGCTTTGGTTCGTCATTTCGGCTCTTTGGGTAGCATTTCTGCTCCATTCCTGGGGGATACATACACTTTCAGTTCCGGTCCGGTAGGCCTCAGTAACGTCGCGGGTTTGTTGAATCCCATGCCACAGCAGAATTGGCGAATTTCATCATTCAGTACGACAGCCGTTATTGCACGAATTTCTGGGTATCTGCGATCTCCCAAGAGTCGTTTCAGTCCTCAGGATATTCGCCTTGAGCGCATCCAACAGATCTTCGCTCGAAGTGCGCTCGAATCCCTGTTGGACGACAAATTCTTGGAAGGATTACAGAAACGAAGGGAAGACTTGCAGCAACGCGCAGTGAAATTGTTTGTGGCCGAAGTTACCGTATTGGGAATACTGCTGCTTGGACTTATGCGCCTTGAGGTTAACGTTAGTTTCCTAGGTGTGACATCATCAAACCTGCTTCAGCTACGCGAGCTGCTGCTGATTGTCTATACTTCTGTGAACTATTTTCGGTTCGAAATGAGGGCGCAATCATATTTTACCGGGGAAATTATTCGATCGGGCTTAAAGGAAAAGTCCGGGGGTGATGCAGAACTTGCATACATCCTTGAGCACAGGTTTGGCGTCGGGGGCTTCCCTGGGAGCAAGCTGTTTCGGCCGGTACCTACGATGTATCCAGGGCTAGGGTATGTGGGGTTACGTTTGCTTCTTTTTGTTGCCCATCGCATTGCAAACTTCATGACAATCGCGGCAATTCTTGCCGTGCTAGTCTTGACAATGATAGATATTTGCGTTCAGCCGAGTTTCAATATTGTGGTCTCCTCTATAGTCGTAGCGTATGCAGTATTGATCGTTGTCGCACAGGCTCTTTGGGTCAATCTGGTAAGGGAAGTGTTTATTTACCGATCGCGTGAGATCAAATGAGGGCCTCATCTGGGTCAATTCAGCCAAGGCGTGGGAGGTGGCTCTGTACGTCCCCGTCCTTTGTAGGCGCGCAAGGGATGGAGGCGGACAGCCACCTGTCAAGACGGGCACCCCCGAGTACTGCAGGAAATCGCGCGGCAGCTCTGTGCTAGCTGCTGCGTTTTATGCGGCCCGAAAAATCTCCGCCACGGCCACCTCGATCCCTGGCGGGGCGAGCGTCAGCATGCCGTCGTGCGCGATGGTGGTGAGGATCGTGCCGCCGCCCTGGCGGCGGTGGTGGACCAAGGGCGGGCCGTCGGGGTCGACGATCAGGTAGTGCTGCACGCTGGGCAGGCTGAAATAGCCGGTGAGCTTCAGCCTTCAGCCGCGTAGGGTGCAATAAGGCGAAGCCGCATTGCACCGATCAACACGCCCATTCGGTGCAATACGGCTGGCGCCTATTGCACCCTACGCTCCTCTATCCCCGCCTATCTGAACGGGGCGCATAGTGCCGGCGTCGCTGCTTGCGACGGGGCGCTCGGATCCAGCACCCAGCGTGGCAGCGATCGGCGCCTGGAAGGAGGCCCCCGTGCTGGGGTGCCGAGATCCAGGAGGCCCGACTGCGACCGTTGCCGCCGAGGCGCCAGCAATGGAGCCTGTGTGCGGCGACCGCCCTGAGGGCTCAAGGTGTGAACGCGCTGTCCGGGCAACCGGACGGGGCGGGAAGCCAAAGCATCGCAGCGGGTCACAAATCGCCGCACGCGGGCGCCGAAAGGCGGCCCTGGAGCCCCCGCAAGGGGCTCGCGGAAGCTCGACGGAGCTTCCAGGGAGGCCCGCTTCCGAGGGCCTCCCGGACCGGCACGGTACCGGTCCTGGGCTGCCCATGAGGCGCCCGCGTACCCGTCGCACCTCGCGCCCAGCCCGGCTGGCCGCGGGAAAGAAACGGCGCGTGGGCGCTACTCCCGGCAACCAGCAAGGACCAGACGATCACCATGCCTGAACGACTCCAATCCTCACCGTCGATGAAGCTCTAGCCGCGTTCATTCTCATGACGCAGGAGCGCTATGGGGATACGAGCGGCAGCACCGCCTGGCGCTACGCTTTGCGCAAGCTTGTGCCCGTCGCGGGATCGAACAGATGCACGGCCTCGGGCGGGGCGCTCAGCCCGAAGCTCGAGCCGTCGGGCGCCGGGCCCGACAGGGCCACCACCATCGCCGCATCGCCCAGCGTGCCGTGGAACAGGCGGGTGGCGCCCAGCTCCTCGGCGAAATCCTTGGCGAAGGTCAGCGCACCCTCGCCGCCGGCGGCAAGACGCAGATCCTCGGGCCGGATGCCGACCTCGACCTGGCGGCCGGCCTCGACGGAGAATGCGGCCGCGTCGAACCTCGCCCGGCCGCCGGCCAGCTCGACCTCGCCGGGTGCGCTGACGCGGCCCGGCAGCAGGTTCATGGCCGGCGAGCCGATGAAGGTGGCGACGAAGCGCGTGGCCGGGCGGCGATAGACCTCGTTGGGTGCGCCCGTCTGCTCGACGCGACCCTGGTTCATCACCACGATGGTGTCGGCCATGGTCATGGCCTCGATCTGGTCGTGGGTGACGAAGATCGAGGTGGCCTTGAGGCGATTGTGCAGGCGGCGGATCTCGATGCGCATCTGCACCCTGAGCTTGGCGTCGAGGTTGGACAAGGGCTCGTCGAACAGGAACGCCTGCGGCTCGCGCACGATGGCGCGGCCCATGGCGACGCGCTGGCGCTGGCCGCCGGAGAGCTCGCGCGGGCGGCGCTTGAGGAAATCGCCGATGGCGAGCAGCTTGGCGGCCTCGGCGACGCGCTTCTCGATGTCGGGCTTGGCAACGCCGCGGTTCTTCAGGCCGTAGGCCATGTTGTCGTAGACCGACATGTGCGGATAGAGCGCGTAGTTCTGGAACACCATGGCGATGTCGCGGTCGGCGGGCTCGACCCGGTTGACGTTGCGGCCGCCGATGGAGACGGTGCCGGTGGTGATGGTCTCGAGGCCCGCGATCATGCGCAGCAAGGTGGACTTGCCGCAGCCGGAGGGTCCGAGCAGCACCGTGAACGAGGCGTCGGGGATGGCGAGCGATACGCCCTTCACGGCCTCCACGCCGCCGGCGTAGACCTTGCGCACGTTGTCGAGCGTCACCGAGGCCATGGGATGCTCCGCCGCGCCGCGAGCGCTGCGCGCGTAGGTTGGGTCAAGCGAAGCGCAGACCCAACACAGGTCGAACTTGGAATGTTGTGTTGGGTCATCGCTGACGCTCGACCCAACCTACGAGGCGGCAACGCATCACTTCTCAGTCTCCACCAGGCCCTTGACGAACCAGCGCTGCATGAGGACGACCACCGCCACCGGCGGCAGCATGGCGAGCATGGCGGTGGCCATCACCACGTTCCATTCGGTGAGCGCATCGGCGGTCACGATCATCTTCTTGATGCCGATGACGATGGTCTGCATGTTGTCGCGCGTGGTGATCAGGATCGGCCACAGATACTGGTTCCAGCCGTAGATGAAGAGGATCACGAACAGCGCCGCGATGTTGGTCCTCGACAGCGGCAGCACGGTATCGACGAAGAAGCGAACAGGCCCCGCGCCGTCGAGCTTGGAGGCCTCCACCAGCTCGTCGGGGATGGTCATGAAGAACTGGCGGAAGAACAGCGTGGCGGTGGCAGACGCGATCAGCGGCAGGGTAAGGCCGGCGTAGGAATCGAGCAGGCCGAGATCGGCGGCGATCTTGTAGGTCGGATAGATGCGCACCTCGACCGGCAGCATCAGGGTCATGAAAATCAGCCAGAACGCCGCCATGCGCAGCGGAAACTTGAAGTAGACCACGGCATAGGAGGAGATGATGGAGATGGTGATCTTGCCCACCGCGATGATCGCCGCCATGACGAAGCTGTTCACCAGCATGGTGCCGACCGGCTCGCGCGTGGTGCCTGTGGTGCCGACGAACAGCGTGCGCCAGTAGGTGTCGAAGAACAGCGGCCCCGGCATCAGCGTCATTTGCCCGTTGGCGATGGTGTCCTGCGGCAAGGTCGAGCCGACGAAGCAGACGTAGACGGGAAACGCCACCACGCCCACGCCGATCAGCAGGATCAGGTGCGGGATGAGATCGCCGAAACGTCGCTGTTCCACCATTTTGGCCTATCCCTTGCCGGGACCCCACGTGTTGGGATCCTCGATGACCCGAGCCAAAGCGGAGGTGATGGCGGCGAACAGCCGCTCGCCCTTGGCCTCGCTGGCGCGTCGCGCGTCGCCGATGACGCCGCTGGCGGAGAACTCCTTGAAGGATGCGTAGCGCTGTATGGCGGGGAGGCCGCTCGCGGCGTGCGAGAAGGGAGGGCCGAACGCCTCGGCGAAGCGCTCGCGTTTCACCGTGTCGGGCGCGGCGACCAGCATCATCGAGGTCTCCGCCTCGCAGGCGTGCCTGACGGACTCCTGATCCTCCAGGATCTCCTTCATGGGGCCAGGGGCGACGTCGAAATAGGTGGTGACGCGAATGACGAGCCCGGTCTCGGCTGCGAAGTCCGGCAGAAAGGCGTTGAGCGCGGTCTTGTTGCCGCCGTGGCCGTTGACGATCAGCACGCGCTTGAAGCCATGTCGCGCGAGGCTCTTCAGCAGGCACAGCAGGACCGCGCGGTAGGTGGGGATGTCGAGAGTGAAGGTGCCGCCGAACGCCATGTGATGCTCGGCCATCCCGCACCACAGCGTGGGCGCGACGACGACGGGCGCATTGGCTACGGCTTCCGCCGCCCGCCGGCAGACCGCCTCGGTCAGGATGGTGTCGACACCCACGGGCAGGTGCGGTCCATGCTGCTCGATCGAGGCAACGGGCAGCACGACGATGGCATCGCCCGTCGACTTGGCCCTGAGGTCCTCGGCTGTCAGCTCCTTCCACATGACCGACGTCGGCATCAGTACGTCACCTTTCGACAATGCAGGCCCTTCTCCCCAAGGGGAGAAGGGCCAGCGTGGCTCGCAGGGGATTCCCCATCAGTACGACACCTTGCGCTCGATGTAGCGGAACTGCACGGCGGTCATGCCGATCACCATGATCATGAGGATCACCGACTGCGCCGCCGAGCTGCCGAGGTCGCCGCCGAGCCTGCCATCGAAGAATACCTTGTAGACCAGCGTCTCGGTGGCCTTGGCGGGGCCGCCGCCGGTCATGGCGTCGATGATGCCGAAGGTGTCGAAGAACACGTAGACGATGTTGACCACCAACAGGAAGAAGGCCGTCGGCGACAGCAGGGGGAAGATGATGGTCCAGAAGCGGCGCGCCGGTCGCGCGCCATCGATGGCGGCGGCCTCGATCACCGAGCGCGGGATCGACTGCAGGCCGGCGAGGAAGAACAGGAAATTGTAGCTGATCTGCTTCCAGGTTGCCGCCATCACCACCAGCGCCATGGCGTGGTCGCCGTTGAGCAGCGGGTTCCAGTCGACGCCGAGCGACCGCAGGCCGCGCGCCACCAGCCCCAGCGAGGGCTGGAACATGAACAGCCACAGCACGCCGGCAATGGCCGGGGCCACCGCGTAGGGCCAGATCAGCAGCGTCTTGTAGACGCTGGCACCCTTGATGCTCTTGTCGGCCTGCACAGCGAGCAGCAGCGCGATGGCAAGCGACAGCACGGTAACGGTGACCGAGAACACCGCCGTCGTCGCCATGGCGCGGTAGTAGTCGCGCTGTTGGAAGAGCTCGATGTAGTTCTCGAACCAGACGAAATCGGTCTTCAGCCCGAACGCGTCCTGCAGCAGGAACGACTGCCACAGCGCCTGGCTCGCCGGCCAGTAGAAGAAGACGAGCGTCACCAGCAGCTGCGGGCCGAGCAGCAGGTAGGGCAGCATTTGGCCGCCGAAGATGGCGCGCTTTTCCATTCGCGTGGTCGGGTGTCAGACCCTTCGGGTCTGACACCGCAGCTCCGCCCTGCAGGGTTGTGCCATGGTGTCAGACCCGGAGGATCTGACACCGAGAACTCAACGCGACACCTGCTTCTCGAACTGCCGCAGCATGGCGTTGCCGCGCGACACCGCATCGTCGAGCGCCTGCTTGGCCGTCTTCTTGCCCGCCAGCGCCGCCTCGAACTCCTCGGCCCACACATCGCGCAGCTGCACCATGTTGCCGAGCCTCAGGCCGCGCGAATTCTCCGTCGGCTCCTTGTTGGTCAGCTCCAGCAGCGGCGTCTCGAGGTAGGGGTACTCCTTGTAGTAGCCGGACTCCTTGGTCTTGGCGTAAGCCGCCTTGGTGATCGGCAGGTAGCCCGACTTCTTGTGCAGGTCGACCTGGCGGTCGGTGTCGGAGAGGAAGGTGAAGAACTTGGCGACGCCCTTGTACTCCTCCGCCTTCCTGCCGCCCATCACCCACAGCGAGGCGCCGCCGATGATGGAGTTCTGCGGTGCGCCCGCGACGTCGGGATAGTACGGCATGGGCGCGTTGGCGAAGTCGAACTTGGCGTTGGCGCGCACGTTGCCGAAGAACGCCGAGGATGTGAGGAAGATCGGGCACTCGCCGGAGGTGAAGCGGCCTTCGCCGGCGTTGGTGCGGCCCGAGTAGTCGTAGGTCTTGTCCTTCTGCAGCTCCACCAGATTCTCCAGGTGCTTCAGGTGCAGCGGCGAGTTGATCTTGAGCTCGGTGTCCCAGCCGTCCATGCCGTTGGCCTTGGTGGAGAGCGGCACGTTGTGCCAGGCGGAGAGCTGCTCCAGGTTCACCCACGTGACCCAGGCGTTGCCGAATCCGCAATTGGGATGGCCGGCGGCCTTGAGCTTCTTGGCGGCTTCGAACACCTCTGGCCAGGTCTTGGGCGGCTTCTCGGGGTCGAGCCCGGCCTTCTTGAAGCTATCCTTGTTGTACCACATGACCGTGCTCGACGAGTTGAACGGGAACGAAAGCATCTCGCCCTTGGTCGTCGAGTAGTAGCCGGTGATGGCGGGCAGGTAGAGCTTGGGGTCGAAGGTCTCGCCGGCCTCCTTCATCAGCACGTGCACCGGCTTCACCGCGCCGGTGGCCGCCATCATGGTGCCGGTGCCGACCTCGAACACCTGCAGGATGTGCGGCGCCTGGCCGGCGCGGAACGCGGCGATGCCGGCGTTGAGCGTGTCGGGATAGCTGCCCTTGTAGGTCGGAATGACCTTGTAGTCCTTTTGGGCCGCGTTGAAATCGTTGGCGAGCCTGACGACGACATCGTTGTTGGCGCCCGTCAGCGCGTGCCACCACTGAATCTCCGCCTGTGCGGTGGCTTCGCCTGCCGCAAACATCATGGCGCCGGCCGCGAGCCAGCCCAGTCTGCCGTAGTTCCGCATTGCTCTCCTCCAAGGCCCTTAGGTGGGCGGACCCGTAGCGTTTCCCCATTACATCCTTGTGTCAGCCAACCTAGCCCATCAGAAGCCGCGCACGGAAGTCTGAGCAGCGCGGGCCTGCGAGCCCTTGCCGCCCCGCGTGTCTGCGGCCTAGGCTGCGCCAGGCGGCAGATCAAGCATGGATGGGGGAAGCGCATGGCCGGGTCGGGCTCGATTCTCGCGCTGGATCAAGGCACAACGTCGAGCCGCGCGATCGTGTTCGGAGCCGATCTCGCAATCCGCGGCCTCGGCCAGCGTGAGTTCGCCCAGCACTACCCGGCGTCCGGCTGGGTGGAGCACGATCCCGAGGACATCTGGCAAACTACGGTGGAGACGGCGCGGCAGGCCGTTGCCGCCGCCGGGCCCGCGGGCCGCGACATCGCCGCGGTCGGCATCACCAACCAGCGCGAGACCTGTCTCGTCTGGGATCGGCGCACGTCGAAGCCCATCCACCGCGCCATCGTCTGGCAGGACCGCCGCACCGCCGATCAGTGCCGTCTGCTGAAGGAGGCGGGTCACGAGCCGATGGTCACCGCCAAGACCGGGCTTCTGCTCGACCCGTACTTCTCCGCCACCAAGATCGCCTGGCTGCTCGACCACGTGGAGGGCGCTCGCGCGCTGGCGCAAGCAGGACACCTTGCCTTCGGCACGGTCGATACGTTCCTGATTTGGCGCCTCACCGGTGGGCGCGTGCACGCCACCGACGCCACCAACGCCTCGCGCACCCTACTTTACGACATCACTAAAGGGACCTGGGACGACGATCTGGTGCGGCTCTTCAACGTGCCGCGGTCGCTACTGCCCGAGGTGCGCGACTCGCAACGCGAGCTTCGGCACGACGGACGCCTCGATCGCAGGCACCGCGCTGCCGATCCTCGGCGTCGCCGGCGATCAGCAGGCCGCCACCATCGGCCAGGCCTGCTTCGCGCCGGGTATGGTCAAAGCCACTTATGGCACCGGCTGCTTCGCGTTGCTCAACACAGGCGAGACACCGGTGCCGTCGAAGAACCGCCTGCTCACCACCGTCGCCTATCAGCTCGACGGCAGGCGCACCTATGCGCTGGAGGGGGCGATATTCATCGCCGGCGCCGCCGTGCAGTGGCTGCGCGACGGCCTCAAGCTCATTGCCTCCGCCTCCGAGAGCGGACCCCTCGCGGCCTCCGCCGACGTCGCGCAGGACGTCTACCTCGTGCCGGCCTTCGTGGGCCTCGGCGCGCCCTACTGGCAGCCCGAGGCGCGCGGCGCCATGTTCGGCCTAACGCGCGCCACCGGCCCGGCCGAGTTCGCTCGTGCTGCGCTGGAAGCGGTGTGCTTCCAGACGCGCGACCTGCTGGAGGCCATGCATCGCGACTGGGGCGCCCGCGCCCAATCGGTGCTGCGCGTCGACGGCGGCATGGTTGCTTCCGACTGGACCATGCAGCGTCTGGCCGACATCCTCGATGCGCCCGTCGAGCGGCCCGTGGTGCAGGAGACGACGGCGCTCGGTGCCGCCTGGCTCGCCGGGCACAAGGCGGGTGTGTGGCCCGATCGGGAGGGCTTCGGCAAACTCTGGAAGCTCGATCGCGGCTTCAAGCCGGCGCTCGCCGCCGCCGAGCGGGAGCGGAAGTACGCGGGCTGGAAGCGTGCGGTGACGGCCGTCCTCAGCTTGGCTAGCGCCTAGTTCTTTTTGAAGGAGAGCGTGAATTGAATTTCCACCTCGAAGGGTTCGATACGGCTTGGTAAGCAGCTCCGGGACTATCAATTCCAATTACAAAGTTTCGCAACTCGTAGGAAGTTTTGGATGTATACCGTTGATTTAACTTGAGAATATGGTGAAAAGACGCCGCCATTGCTGATATGGAATTCAGGGTTTCAACCGATTGTGCGAAAGCCTACCGCAATGCCAGGTTGTACTCGGCGTGAGAAACCGAGACTTCACCCGGGGTGACTCGGTCTCCCCCTCACGCCTGGTGAGGTTTCCCCCCGAACCATTGGGAAAGCCGTAGGCGCCTACGGCTTTCCCTTCTTTATCCCACGCGAGCACCCAGCCCGTGCTTGGCCAGTTGCCGGTCTCAACGACCTTTCCGCACCTTGCGACTTGGGACCGCGCTTGCCCTTCGGCTGCTCTGCCAGCTTTCGCGGCCGCGGCCTGCCTCGACTCCAGAGTAGCCTTTCGTTCGTTGGGCCGCTTCGACATCGAGGCGTCGCCGGAGAGCAGTGCCCGGCCGCCTTCGCTGGAAACCTTGGCATCCACGTCTCGTCCAAAATACGAGCCGCATGAGCCTGCCGCACGTGCGACAACTCCAATCGGGACGCAGCAGGAGCAACTGCAAGGCGCTTAGTATCTTCGGCGAAACATGCTCATCGGCTCGTATCTTCAACCAGGCAACCCCAACTCGAACTCGACTGCTTGCCAACCGCTCGTCGATCTCGAACCAGCGACTTGCGGCGTAGCTGCCGTTTTCGGCCTTCCAAAGTGCGAGCGGACCACTGGGACTACCCGTTTAGTGGAGACCATCATTCATGCAGATCACCGCCGCTGTGCTGTACGAGCAGGGCCTGCCCCGCCCCTATGCCTCTAGCCAGCCGCTCAAGCTCGAGACCGTCGACCTCGAGGGCCCCGGCGAGGGCGAGGTGCTGGTCAAGGTCGCCGGCGCCGGGCTGTGCCACTCCGATCTCTCGACAATAGACAACAGCCGCCCGCGCACGCTGCCAGCCGTGCTGGGCCACGAAGGCGCTGGCGTCGTCGCCGAGGTCGGCCGCGGCATCGCCGATCTCGAGCCCGGCGACCACGTTGTCTTCATCTTCGTCGCCAGCTGCGGCAGCTGCCGCAACTGCGCCCGCGGCAGGCCCAACGTGTGCCTCACCTGGCCCGAGATGCGCAACCGCGGCGCACTGCTGACCGGCGGCCGGCGCCTTAGCCGCAACGGCAAGCCGATCGCCCACTACTCCGGCATATCCTGCTTTGCCGAGTACGCGGTGGTCGCGCGCTCATCGCTGGTGAAGATCGATCCCGCCGTTCCGCTGGTCGATGCCGCCATGTTCGGCTGCGCCGTGCAGACCGGTGTGGGTTCAGCGGTCAACACCGCGCACGTGAGGCTGGGCGATGTGGTCGCCGTCGTCGGCCTCGGCGGCGTAGGGCTCTCCTGCATGCTGGGCGCGCGCGTGGCCGGCGCCCAGCGCATCATCGCCGTCGATCTTTCCGACGAGAAGCTGGGGCTCGCCCGCCAGCTCGGCGCCACCGACACCTACAACGCCGCCGACCCGGACTGCGCCGCGGCGATCCGGGCGGCCACCGGCGGCGGGGTCGACTACGCCTTCGAGATGGCGGGCTCGATTCATGCCCTGGCGCTCGCAACCGACATGCTGGTGCGCGGCGGCTCGGTCGTCACGGCAGGGCTATCGCCGGCAACAGCAACCTACCCGCTTGCGCACTCGAGCCTGGTCGGCGACGAGAAATCGATCCGCGGTTCCTACATGGGCTCCTGCGTGCCCGAGCGCGACGTGCCGGCCTTCATCGAGCTCTACAAGCAGGGCCGCCTGCCCATCGACCGGCTGAAGAGTGGCACCCTGCCGCTCGCCGAAATCAATGCCGGCTTCGATCGCCTGGCCGACGTCGCCGCCGTCCGCCAGATCGTGGTGTTCGATTAGAGTCTGCGCCGCAGGCTCGACCGCGTCCGCGATAGCTGCGAGAATGCACTCACGTCGGCGCCATCAACAGGAGGTCGAGGCCATGGCCACCTATATCCCGAGCCCCCGCGACTGGGTGCGCGAGCAGGTCGAGCTGTACGAGAGCAGCGGCGGCACCAAGGCCACCACCTTGCGCGACACCGGGCTGCCCGTGATCATCGTCACCCACACCGGCAACAAGACCGGCGCCATCCGCAAGACGCCGCTGATGCGCGTCAAGGACGCCAACCGCTACGTGCTCGTCGGCTCGCAGGGCGGAGCGCCCAAGGATCCGGTGTGGGTGCACAACCTGCGCGCCAATCCGCAGGTCGAGCTGCGCGACGAGACCGTCGTCCGCCCCATGCGGGTGAGCGAGGTCAAGGACGCGGCCGAGCGGACGCGTTTGTGGACCTTGGCGGTGGCAGCATTCCCACCCTACGCGGACTACCAGGCCAAGACGCAGCGCACCATCCCGCTCTTCGTCGCCGAGCCTTAGCCGACGGCACGGCGGCTACTTGCCGGACTGGTGGTGCGCGGCGACTGCCCGTCCAAATGCCTCGAACAGGGTGCGGTTGACCTCGTTGGTCTGCGCGTCGGCCTCGGCATGCCACTGCACGCCCAGCGCAAAGCCCGGCGCATCGGCGATGCGGATGGCCTCGATGGTTCCGTCCTCGGCCACGCCTTCCACCACGATGCGCTCGCCGGGCTCCAGGATGCCCTGGCCGTGCAGCGAGTTGACCCGGATGTGGTCGCGCCCGAGCAGCGTTGCGAACGCGCCGCCCGGCACCAGCTTGACGTCGTGGCGGTCGGCAAAAACCACGGCGGGGTCGGGATGGATCTCGCCGCTCTCCAGCCGCGGCATGCGATGGTTCATGCGCCCCGGCAACTCGCGGATCTCGGGGTGCAGCGTGCCGCCGTAGGTCACGTTCATCTCCTGCAGGCCGCGGCACACGCCGAAGATCGGCACGCCGCGGGCAACGCACACCTCGATCAGCGCCAGCGCCAGGTCGTCGCGACCCTCGTCGTAGGGCTCGTGCTTGGCGTGCGGCTCGGTGCGGAAGCGGGTGGGATGCACGTTGGCGCGGCCTCCTGTCAGCATCACGCCGTCGACCACTTCCAGCAGCCCGCCGATGTCGGTCAGATCGGGTGCGCCGGCGAACATCAGCGGCAGAGCTCCTGCGACATCCGCGACCGCCCGCAGGCTGCGCTCGCCCACACCCTGCACATTGAATCGGTTCTCGACGCGCAGCGAATTACCGATCACACCGATCACGGGTCGCGTAGTCATCAGTTTCATCTCAACCTGCCCGTCCGCAAATCGCTGAAGGCCTCCTCCAGCCGGCCGAGCGCCTCCTCCAGTATCGGCCGCGGCGTGGCAAAGTTGAAGCGCAGCCAGCATTCCCCGCCCGGTCCAAACTGTGGACCGGGGCTCGCAAAGATGCGGGCGCGGCTCTTTACGCGCTCCGCGACCTCGTCGGCCGGCAAGCCGGTGCCGGAGAAATCCACCCAGGCGAGGTAAGTGGCGCCAAGCCGCATCGAGCGGGCACCGGGTGCTGCGGCCTCGATCCGGCGATCGAGCAGGTCGCGGTTCTGGGCGAGGTATGGCAACAGCGCGTCGAGCCACGCCTCGCCGGTACGCCAGGCCGCCTCGGTTGCGATCATGCCGAAGCTGTTGTAGGAGCCGAGGCCGCTCGCCATGATGCGGGCGTCGATAGCGCGCTTCAAAGCGGCATTGGAGGTGACGCAGGCACCGACGTGGGCGCCCGCGAGGTTGAAGGTCTTGGTCGCCGCAAAGGTCGAGACCAGGCGGTCGGCGATCTCGGGCGCGGCGGTTATCGTGGGCGTGTGCCTGGCCCCGGCGAACACCAGGTCGCAATGGATCTCGTCCGACACCAAGAGCAGGTCGTGCTCGGCGCAGAAGTGTGCCAGCGCGCGGATCTCCCCGGGCGACCACACGGTGCCGCCGGGGTTGTGCGGGCTGCAGAAGAACACGACCTTCGTGCGCGGCGTCAGCTTGGCGCGCAGCGCGTCAAGGTCCATCACGTAGCGGCCGTCGTGCTCCGCCAGCTGCGCATCGAGAATGCGCCGCTCGTTGGCAACAATGATCCGGCGGAAGGCGTGATAGACGGGCGGGAACACCACCACCTCGTCGCCCGGCGCGCTCGCCGCTTGCAAGATCAGCCCGAGGCCGGACACCACGCCGGGCGTGGGACTCACCCAGGCCGGGTCGACCTTGAGGTCATGCCGGCGTTGCATCCATTGCGCGAGCGACTCCGCCCAGCTGCCGGTGTCGGCGTAGTAGCCGAACACGCCGCGCTCGGCCTCGGCGGCGATCGCCTCCATGACGCCGGGCGGCGCCGCGAAATCCATGTCCGCGACCCACATCGGGATCGCATCCGGCGCCGTGATGCCCGAAAGCTTCGCCATGTTGTCCCACTTGGTGGCATGAGTGCCGCGGCGATCGATCACGCGGTCGAAGTCGAACATTCACCTGGCTCCTGTCCCTATTCGCGCTCGTTCGTGCGCAACGGCACCTGCCGCCTGACAAAGTCGAAGATGGCATCGAGCACGGCGGCCTCCTGGTCGCGATGCGGGGAGTGGCCGCAGTTGTCAAGCACCAGCCGGGCTGTCGGCCCCCGCACGCCGGCCTCGATGCGGTCGAGCTGGACGAGTGTGCCGTACTCGTCGTCACGGCCCTGGATCAGCAGCATAGGCTGGGTGACGCGCGGCAGCAGGTCCTCGATCGACCAGGCCGCGAACTCGGGCAACAGCCAGGTGTCGGCCCAGCCGAGGAAAGCGTCGTCGACGTGCGTGTGATACTTGGCGAGCCGCTGCTTCAGATCCGTGGTCAGATAGCGCTCGCGGATTTTGCCGATGCTGGCGGTGCATATCGGCTCGACGAGCACGTGCGGCGCCATCAGCACCAGGCCGGCCACCGGGCGCCCGGCCGCCGCCGCATGGATGAGCGCAATCGAGGCACCGTCCGAATGCCCGATAAGCAGGGGCTGCTGGATGCCCAGCGCATCGAGCAGCCTCGGCAGCACCTCGAGTGCCTCCTCGTGCATGAAGCGGGCCGTGTTCTTGGCCTCCAGCCCATCCGACAAGCCGTAGCCGAAGCGCGAATAGATGAGCGCCCGGGCCGATAGCCGTCGGGCCACCTTGTCGGGGAAGTCGCGCCACAGCGCCACCGAGCCCAGGCCCTCGTGCAGGAACACCAGAGGCCGCATGCCCGCATCGCCGGGGATGGAGCGGGTCTCGATGCGGCGGCCGTCGACGGTGACAAGGGGCATGGGGCGGCTTGCGAATCGCTGGACGGGGGGCTTAGGAAAGGGGCAATCCTGGTTGCATTTGCGGTGGTCTACTTTTCCCGGCAGTGGACATTGACGTGCCACACTTGCGCGCTCCATTGGCGTCCATTACCCGTGGGCAACCGGCGGTCGTCAAGTCCGTGCGTCGCATACATTGCTTGCTGATACCGCTGGCCCTCACCTGTCTCGCGAGCTGTGCGAGCATGCGCGTCGGATTCCAGTCCGACGGCAGCTACATCCTGGAGAGCAGCGAGCAGCAGGCCGACTGCAGCGAGCTGCACAAGAACATCTGGGGCCGCATCGAGGTGCTCAAGGGCCTGCCCGCCAGGGCGCGGTTGGAGCAGGAGGCCGCACCCCCCACGGCATCGTCGTTCTTCGGCCGCTTGTTCGGTGGACCCAACAAGGGGCTGGCCTCCGTCGCGGAGTACAACCGCGAGCGGGCGCACGTCACCGCCCTGCAGCGCACGATGGTGGAGAAGAAGTGCCTGGAGGTGGACGTCGTGGGCGAGCTTGCGCAGTCCGACGCCGAGATGGCGAGGCTCAGGCAGAAATGAGCCCCCGCGCGCGCCGCACTGACAGCAGGTCCGCCAGTGCCCACTTGGTCATACGCCTAGATAGCGGTGCTGGATATCTGGCGCGGCGGCCAGCTCCTTGGACATGCCGCTCCACACCACGCGTCCCCGCTCGATGAGGTAGTGGCGATCCGCCAGCTGGGTCAGCGCCGCGACGTTCTTGTCGATCACCAGCACCGCCAGGCCCTCCTCCCTGAGCCTGGCCAGGCAGCGCCAGATCTCGGTGCGGATCAGCGGTGCCAGGCCCTCGGTCGCCTCGTCGAGGATCAGCAGGCGCGGGTTGGTCATCAGCGCGCGGCCGATTGACAGCATTTGCTGCTCGCCGCCCGAGAGCAGGTTTGCCATGCTGTCGATGCGCTCGGCGAGCCGCGGGAACAGCGCGCACACCTTGTCGAAGGTCCAGGGATTGGCCGACTTGCTCCGGTCGGCGGCGGTGGCGATCAGGTTCTCGCGCGCGGTGAGGTTCGGAAACACCTGCCGTCCCTCCGGCACCAAGCCCACGCCCAGCTGCGCCACGCGGTAGGAGGGCAGCCTGCGGATCTCCTTGCCGCCAAGGCGGATCGAGCCGGCGGTCGCCGGCGTCAGGCCCATGATCGAGCGCACGGTGGTGGTCTTGCCCATCCCGTTGCGCCCCATCAGGGTCACCATCTCGCCGGGCGCGATCGCCAGCGACACGCCGAACAGCACCTTGCTGCGCCCGTAGGCGGCCTCGATGCCGTCGACCTCGAGCAGCCGGGCCTCAGCCCCCCTCTCAGCCATGGCGTGTCACCGCCTCCTGCTCGCCCAGGTAAGCCTGGCGCACTTCCTCGTTGGCGCGGATTGCCTCAGGCGTGCTGCTGGCGATGACGCGGCCGTAGACCAGCACGGTGATGCGGTCGGCGAGCGCGAACACCGCCTCCATGTCGTGCTCGATGAGCAGGATGGTCAGCTCCTGCTTCAGCTCGCGCAGCGTCGCTACCATGCGCAGCGATTCCTCGGGCCCCATGCCGGCCATAGGCTCGTCGAGCAGCAGCATGCGCGGCCTAGTCGCGAGCGCCATGGCGATTTCGAGCTGGCGATGCTCACCGTGGCTCATATTGGCGACGACCACGTCCGCCCGTTCGGCTAGTCCCACCCGCGCCAGCGCCGCCCGCGCCGGTTGGCGCAGCTCCTCCTCATTGCGCGCGTTGCGCCAGAAGTGGAACGAGTGGCCCGCGTGCGCCTGCACAGCCAGCGCCACGTTGTCGAGCGCCGTGAAGTCGAGGAACAGCGAGGTGATCTGGAACGAGCGGGCGAGCCCCAGCCTGCTGCGCTGATGTGTCGGCAGTCTGGTGATATCGGTGCCTGCGAAGCGGATCGACCCCTGCTCGGGCGCAATCTCTCCCGTCAGCTGGGCGATCAGCGTGGTCTTGCCGGCGCCATTGGGGCCGATGATGGCATGCAGCTCGCCCTGCGGCACTGCCAGCACGATCGTGTCGGAGGCGACGACGCCGCCGAAGCGCTTGGTCAGGCCGTCGATCTCGAGCAGCGGTTCAGGCACGGCGCAAGCTCGCTAACATGCCGTCGATGCCTCCGCGTGCGAACAGAACGATCGCGAGCAGCATCGGGCCCAGAATGATCTGCCAGTATTCCGTGAAGCCCGACAACGCCTCCTCCAGGAGCAGCAGCGCGACGGCGCCGAGCACCGGCCCCAGCACGGTGCCCATGCCGCCCAGCACCGCCATGATGATGAGATCGCCCGAGCGGGTCCAATGCATCATGGCCGGGCTGATGAAATCGGTATGGTTGGCGAGCAGCACACCCGCCAGCCCGCAGATCGTTCCGGCGATGACGAAGCAGATGAGCCGGTAGCGATAGGTCGGAAAGCCGATGGCGCGCATGCGCCGGTCGTTGGAGCGCGTGCCCTGGATGACGAGCCCGAAGCGGGAGTTCACCAGCCGCCACACGAAATAGGCGGTGGCGAGCAGCAGTGCGAAGCACAGGTAGTAGAACACCGTCTTGTTGGCGAGGTTCACCAGGCCGCCGAACTGGCTGCGCCGGTAGATGGTGAGTCCGTCGTCGCCGCCGTAACGTGTAAGGCCGACGCCGACGTAGTAGATCATCTGCGCGAAGGCGAGGGTGATCATGATGAAGTATACCCCCCGCGTGCGCAGCGACAGCGCCCCGATCACCAGCGCGAACAGCGCGGAAAGGGCCAGCGCCAGCGGCCATTGCGCGAAGCCGGACGATACGCCCTCGTGTGCGAGGATGCCAACCGCATAGCCGCCGATGCCGATGTAGGCAGCGTGGCCGAAGCTCACCATGCCGCCGAAGCCCATGATCAGGTTGAGGCTCACCGCGGCCATCGCCAGGATGATGATGCGGGTGAACAGCGACAGCAGGAAGAAGTTGCCGGTCGCGTGGCAGTAGACGGGCACAAGCGCGAGCGCAGCGAGCAGGCCGGCCACGGCCAAGTTGCGGGGGGTAGCGATTGCGGTCATCGGCGTGGCGCGGGGAAGAGGCCTTCGGGGCGTACCACCAGCACGATCGCCATCAGCAGATAGATCAGCATCGAGGAGATGGCCGGTGCCGCCGCCGAAGCGGCGGCGGGGCTCATGACGAGCTTGAAAAGCTCGGGCAGGAACGAGCGCCCCACCGTGTCGACCAGGCCCACGAAGATCGAGGCCACGAAGGCGCCGCGGATCGAGCCGATGCCGCCGATGATGATGACGACGAAGGCCAGGATCAGGATGTTCTCGCCCATGCCGATGGAGACGGTCAGGATCGGCGCCTGCATCAGGCCAGCCAGACCCGCCAGCGCTGCGCCGATGCCGAACACCAGCGTGTAGAGCAGCTTGATGTTGATGCCGAGCGCGCCCACCATCTCGCGGTTGGAGGCGCCGGCGCGGATCAGCATGCCCAAGCGCGTGCGCATCACGACCAGATATAGAAAGACCGCAACGGCCAGCGCCACCAGGATGATGGCGATGCGGTAGGCGGGATAGTGGATGCCGGGCAGGATCGGCACCGCCGTGTTCAGCCACGCTGGCAGCGGCACCGTCAGGCCGGCGGGTCCCCAAACCAGCCGCACCAGCTCGTTGAAGAACAGAATGAGCCCGAAGGTGCCGAGCACGTGGTCGAGATGATCGCGTCCGTAGAGGCGGCGCATGGCGATCACCTCCACCGCCATGCCGACCAGCAGCGTTGCGCCGAGCGCCAGCACCGCACCAGCCACGAAGCTCCCCGTCAGGGCCGTGAACGTCGCGGCGAAATAGGCGCCGATCATGTACAGCGAGCCGTGCGCCAGGTTGACCAGGTCCATGATGCCGAACACGAGCGTCAACCCCGCTGCCAGCAGGAACAGCAGCAGTCCCAGCTGCAGGCCGTTGAGAAGTTGTTCGATCAGCAGCAGCATGACGAAGCCATCTTCTCATCCGGCGTCGGAGATCACGACAATCGCCGCGTCGCCGTGCAAGAACTCCGCAACCTCGCGCATGCCGATCTTGGCATGCGCCAGCATCGAGCGCACGTTGTCGCGCCGGATGAAGGTGATGCCCTCCCGCCCTGCCAGCTTTTCGCGCAATGCTGCCATCAGCAAGGCCGGCAGGTGGCGGCCTCGCTCGGTCTCGGCAACGCAGATGGGGCCATAGATGTATGCGTCCGCCGCTCCAGGGTAGGCCCGAAGGGTCGCCTGGACGATTGGCACATGAGCCTGCGCCGCCTTCGACGACGACACCAGATAGCCCACCATGCGTCCCAACTCGCGGGCCACGACGATCGGCATGTCGCGGATGACCGTCTCGAACCAGTCGGCGGAGAAGCGCACCGACAGGGTGCCGCCGTTCTCCCGCAGGTTCGGCTCCTGGAGGGCAACGATATCGGCGATGTCCTCGCGCGTGGCGAGAGCAATTTCGTAGCCCGAGGTTGCCATGCGGCCTCTCCCCGCCGGCGCCCCCTCCGGCCTGACATCGATCATTGCGGAGGGGAAATGTGCACGCGCGCTCGCGCGTGCACATGCGCCAATGCTGTCACCTCACCACTTCATCGGGCACTTGGCGTGGTGCTTGTCCTGGCTGTCCTTGACGATGGTGGCAACGGTCTTGAGCGTCAGGTTGCCCTCGGCATCCTTCACCACGTCCTGCAGATAGAAGTTCTGGATCGGGAAGTGGTTGTTGCCGAGCTTGTAGGGCCCGCGCACGGACGCGTAGTTGGCCTTGCGCAGCTCGCCGCGAATGCCGTCCTTGTTGGCAAGGTCGCCCTTCACCGCCACCACCGCGCTGTTGATGAAATTGGCCGCGTCATAGCTCTGTGCACCGTAGAACGACGGGTAGGCTTTATGCTTGGCGCGGAAGTCGGCAACGTATTTCTTGTTGGCGTCGTTGGGCAGGTCGTTGACCCATTGCTGGGTGCCGGGCACGCCGAGCGCCATGTCCTTCTGGAGCGGCAGTGACAGGGCGTCGATTGTGAAGGCAGTGTAGAGCGGTATCTGCCCCTTGAGCCCGGCCTGCGAATATTGGGTCAGGAACTGCACGCCCGCGGCGCCCGGATAGAACACGAACACCGCGTCGGGCTTGGCGGCTTTCACCTTGGTCAGCTCGGCGGAGAAGTCGAGCTGATCGGGCCACTTGGTAAGGTCCTCGCCCACCACCTTGCCCTTGAAGGTCGATGCCACACCGGCCAGCATGTCCTTGCCGGCGGCGTAGTTCGGGCCGATGAGATAGACGGTCTTGACGTCCTTCTGGTTCATATACTCGCCCATCGCCTGCGGCGTCTGGTCGTTGTTCCAGGAGGTCGAGAAGAAGAACGGCGAGCACAGCTCGCCGGCAATCTGCGAGGGGCCGGCGTTGGCGCTGATCAGGAAGGTCTGCGTGTCGAGCACGGGTTTGAGCGAGGCCAGCAGCACGTTCGACCAAATGTAACCGACCACGAAGTCGACCTTGTCCGACTGCACGAGCTTCTCGCTCTTCTGCCGGCCGACCTCGGGCTTTTGTCCGTCGTCCTCGTAGAACACCTCGACCGGCAGACCGCCCATCTTGCGGCCCAGATGGTCGAGCGCCAGCTCGAAGGAGTTGCGCATGTCGTTGCCGATCACGGCGGTCGGGCCGCTGAACGTGCTGACGAACCCGATCTTCACCGACTTGCTCTGCGCCATGGCAGTGCCGGCCCCGAGCGCGAGCACCGCGCCCAGTGCAATGAGACTTCGCTTCATTCCAGGTCCTCCCAAGGTGTGCCGGCCGCTCCGCCGGCGACGTTAACGGATCAGTCGGGGGCGGCAAAGCCCGCAGTCGCGGCACTTCTGTGGTGCCTGTCTTTGCGGAAATGCGCCGGTCTGTCGATAGCCTTGTTTTGGGTGATTGCCGCAACTGCAGGCAAGGCCATCGGGCCCGGCAGCTGCGTCTTGGGCCGGCTTTGTCGCCCGGCCGTCGGGCTCTCCTCTGGTCGGTCACGCCTGGTGGATCTTCACGTACTCGAAGTCGCCGCCCTTGTTGTCGATGCCGACCTTGGGCGGTGCGATCCAGGATGCGAATTTGCCGCGCTCCCAGCACGGCGCCATCAGGCTGGGATGAAGTCGCCATCGGCCTTGGAGGGCAGCCACTGGTCCTTCCGCTTGCCCCAGTCGCCGTCGCTCAGCACCTCGCCGTCCGGCGTCGCTTTGACGTTCTGGAACTCGCCGATGTGGCGATGGAAGGCGACGTGCGGCAGCTTGATGCGGAAGGGCACGCCGGTCTTCTCGATCACCTTGTTCCAGCGCTCCACGCCCTTGGCGCAGTCGGCGACGTAGTCGTCGCGCAGGCGCATGTTGATGGCGGTCAGCGCCGGCTCGTCCACCATCTTGATCTTGCCGTCGACCAGCTTGCTCACCGGATAGGTTGCGCTTGGTCAGCACGTGGTCGTCCTCGATGCGCGTCTCCTGGAAGCGCCCCTTGACGCCGGAGTTGTAGTAGTTGGCGGCGTTGGTCGACACCTCCGAGCCGAACAGGTCGAGCGAGAGGGTGAAGTGCAGGTTCGCCTTCTTTTGGATGGTCGGCAGGTCGATGACGCCCAGCTTGCGCACGGCGGCGATATCGTTCGGGTCCTCGATGCCGGCCTCCTTCATGGCCAGACAGGTGCGCTCGACGATGCGGCCGACGCCGGTCTCGCCGACGAACATGTGGTGCGCCTCCTCCGTCAGCATGAAGCGGCAGGTGCGCGACAGCGGGTCGAAGCCCGACTGGGCCAGGCTTTCCAGCTGCATCTTGCCGTCGCGGTCGGTGAAGTAGGTGAACATGAAGAACGAGAGCCAGTCGGGCGTCTCCTCGTTGAAGGCGCCCAGCATGCGCGGCTTGTCGGCATCGCCCGAGCGGCGATTGAGCAGCTCGTCGGCCTCCTCGCGGCCGTCCTTGCCGAAGTACTTGTGCAGCAGATAGACCATCGCCCACAGGTGCCGGCCTTCCTCGACGTTGACCTGGAACAGGTTGCGCATGTCGTAAAGCGAGGGCGCGGTCTTGCCGAGGAAGCGCTGCTGCTCGACGCTCGCCGGCTCGGTGTCGCCCTGGATGACGATCAGCCTGCGCAGCATGGCGCGATATTCGCCGGGCACCTCCTGCCAGGCGGCCTCGCCCTTGTGGGCGCCGAAGTTGACCTGGCGGCCGTCCAGGCGCGGCGCCAGCAGGATGCCCCAGCGGTACTCGGGCATCTTGACGTAGTCGAACTTGGCCCAGCCCTTGGGGTCGATGCTGATCGCCGTGCGCAGGTAGACATCGGAGGTCTGGAAGCCCTCCGGCCCCATGGTCATCCACCAGTCGATGTAGCCCGGGTGCCATTGCTCCAGCGCCTTCAGGACGCGCTGGTCGTCCATCAGGCCGACGTTGTTGGGGATCTTGGTCGTGTAGTCGACCTGGGTGGTCTCGGGCATTGGGTTGCAGTCCTTGGTTTCCGTCGAATGTTTAGCTGGTGAGATGGTCAGTGGTGAGTGGTCAGTGGTGAAACAGAGGAGCTTCAGTGCGGCGGCGTCCGAGTTCATCGCCCACTCACCGACTGACCATCTGACCACTCACGTCTTCACACTCGCTCCGGATTGAAATTCGCCTTCACGCCGGTGCCGTAGCGCTTCAAGGCGCCCTCGGCGCCGGCAGCATTGGGCCGCTGGAAGATCCAGTTCTGCCAGGCCGTGAGGCGGCCGAAGATCTTGGTCTCCATGGTCTCGGGGCCGGCGAAGCGCAGGTTCGCCTCCATGCCGGTGAGGCCATCGGCCGAGAAGGAGGAGCGTTCCTCCAGGAAGATGCGCACCTCGTCGTCCCAGTCGACGTGGTCGAAGGCCGAGGTGACGAGACCCAGCTCCTCGCAGGCTTCCGCGTCGAGCGCCTTGCCGGTCTCGGCCTTGGCCGCCTCGACGCTCTCGGGCTCGCCGAGGAACCGCGTTGCCAGCCGCGTCAGGCCATTGCTCATGGGGTAGGCGCCGAAGTTGAGAGCGGAGAGCGTGATGCGCTGCCGGGCGGCCGGTTGTCGCCCTGGAACGAGCCGACCAGCATGAAGGAGCGGTCGCAGGCGAGCACGATCTCGGCCAGCGTGCCGGCAAAGCAGCTGCCTGGCTCCACCAGCGCCACCAGCGAGCGCGAGGTGACATCCACGCGCTTCAGCACGCGCTTCCAGTAGTGCAGGATCTCGCGCGCCAGCCAGTGGCTCTTGCTGGCGTCCAGGAACGCATCGTAGGCCAGCACCTGCCCCGGCTCGCCCTGCGACTTGAAGATCAGCACGCCGATCTCGCCCTCGTTGAGGCGCAGGTGCAGGATGGCATCGTCGAGCTCGCGCGCGAGCCGCAGCGGCCAGAATTGGGCGCCCTGCGGCGTGCATGGCCTCGGCGGAGGCGGGCGGCGGGGTCGTGGGCCCCTGGATGGTGATGGTGGCGCGCCGCGTTCCGCGGTCGATCTCCACCTTCACGCTGGAATAGGTGACGGCATCGGCGTCGATCTTGCGCTCGATCGGCGTCAGCGCGATGCCTTTGGCATCGCCCGGACGGTCCGATTGCGCTGCGAGCTTCTTGGCCGCCTCCTTCACGGCGGCGTCGAACTTCGAGTTGGGCACCGTCTGGTCGACGAGCCGCCACTTCACCGCGCGGGTCCCGCGCACGCCCTCCTCGACCGTGCAGAAGGCATCGGCGAGATCGCGGCGCACCTTGCGCTTGTCGGTCACGCGCGTGAGGCCGCCCGTGCCCGGCAGCACGGCGAGCAGCGGCAGCTCGGGCAGCGCCACGGAGGAATTGCCGTCGTCGGCCAGCAGGATGTAGTCGGTCGCGAGTGCCAGCTCGTAGCCGCCGCCCGCAGCCGTGCCGCGAATGGCGCACATGTACTTCTGGCCGGACGCGGCGCTCGCGTCCTCCATGCCGTTGCGCGTCTCGTTGGTGAACTTGCAGAAGTTCACCTTGTGGCGCATGGGTGGAGCCGGCCAGCATGCGGATATTGGCGCCGGCGCAGAACACGCGGTCCTTGCCGGACTTGAGCACCACCACCTTCACCTCGGGGTGCTCGAAGCGCAGCCGCTGCACGGCATCGGCAAGCTCGATGTCGACGCCCAGATCGTAGGAGTTGAGCTTCAGCTGGTAGCCCTCGAACAGGCCGGCATTCTCGTCGACGTCCATCAGCAGCTCGGCCAGCTCGCCGTCGAACTTCAGCTTCCAGTGGCGGTAGCGGGCAGGCTCGGTCTGGAAATCGATGCGCTTGGCCACGACGGCGTCACTCCCGCTACTGCATTCCGAAAGGCTCGGCCCCACGGTGCGGCGATGCATTATTATGCCTATCGCCTATCGGAATATGCATAATAATGCAAGATATCTGACCCATTTGGCTCGCTCAATTCGCCTTCACGCCGACCTCCTTCACCACCCGCGACCACTTGGTCTCCTCGCGGTCGATATCGGCTGCGTACTCCTCCGGCGTGCTGGGCAGGGGTTCCGCGCCCGTACTTTCCAGCAAGCTGCGCACCTCATCAAGCGCGAGCGCCTCGCGCATGGCGCGCGTTGAGCTTGGCGATGATTGGCGCCGGCGTGCCGGAGGGCGCAACGATGCCGTAGTGCAGCACCGCCTCGTAGCCGGGCAGACCAGCTTCCGCCACCGTCGGCAAATTCGGGAAACACGCGCGAGCGCTGAGGGCCGGTTACGGCCAGGGCGCGCACCTTGCCCTCGCCGGCGATGCCGACAGCCGGCGGCAAAGAGCTGAAATAGATCTGGACGTGACCGCCCAGCAGATCGTCGAGCGCCGGCGCGCTGCCGCGATAGGCGATGTGCGTGAGCTTGATGCCGGCCATGCTGGCGAACAGCTCGGTTCCGAGATGAATGCCGCTGCCGGGACCTGCGGAGGCGTAGTTGAGCTTGCCGGGCTCGCTCTTTGCGAGGGCGATCAGCTCGGCGATCGAGCGCGCCTCGACGCTAGGATGCACCAGGACCACCAGCGCGCTGGTGGCGATCAGTCCGACCGGCGCGAAGTCCTTGCGCGGGTCGTAGCCGACATTGGCATAAAGGGTGGGATTCACGGCGAGCGTGCCGGTGCCGCCGAGCACCAGCGTGTAGCCGTCGGGAGCGGCGCGTGCCACGGCGCGGGTGGCGATGGTGCCGCCGGCGCCGCCGCGGTTCTCGATGACGATCTGCTGGCCCAGCGTCTTGCTCATCCTCTCGGCGACGATGCGCGCCATGGCGTCGTTGCCGCCGCCGGCGGCGTACGGCACCACCAGGGTTATGGGCCGATTTGGATAGTCCTGCGCACGGGCGATCGGCAGCGCCAGCAGGAACGCCGCGCAAGCCGGCAGGAGAGTTCCGCAAGTGCCACATTGGTGCCTCCTCCCTTTTTGCCTGACCTTGCTGGCGGCAGGCACCCTACGTCAACTTGCGTATTCGATGCGCCTTGAGGCGTGGCTAGCGTGATCCAGCGGCCCCCGAGGGGACGTTTCGCGGTAAGGAGCAAGGCCATGGCCCAGCAAGTGCTTGCATCGGATATGGAGAGAGCGCAGCTCAAGAGCTTCGCGAAACCCGACGAGGTCCGCGAGTTCCCCAAGGGCCGCGTCGAGCTCGTCAACGTCGGCGGTGCGATGATCGGCCGGGCGGTGTTCGAGCCCGGCTGGCGCTGGGCCACCTCCGTGCAGCCGCTGGCCAAGACCAACAGCTGCGAGGCACCGCATTTCCAGTATCACGTATCGGGCATGCTGCGGATCAAGATGGACGACGGCTCCGAGTTCGATTGCAAGCCCGGCGACGTGTCGCTGCTGCCGAGCGGACATGATGCCTGGGTGATCGGCAACGAGCCGGCCATCGTGGTCGACTTCCAGGGCATGCTCGACTACGCCAAGACGACCCACGCCCACGCGTAGCCGGCGTGGTTCAGGCGCCGAGCGCGGCCAGCAATCGGCTGGCCGCAGCATCGAAGCGCTTGGCATCGCCGTAGGAGCGCGCCAGCATCATGGCGCCTTCCAGCGCGGCGACGAGCAGGCGAGCGGCCTCCACCACCGGACCCGAGAAGCTCAAGCTGCGGTCCTTTCGCCCCCGCTCCAGCACGGCCGCCAGCCACGTCTCGTTGGCATCGAAGAAGCGGGTGACCTCCAGCTTTACCGATTTGGGCAGCGTGGCGTACTCGGCGGCCAGGATGCCGCACAGGCACATGCGGTTGTTGGCCAGCACGCCCGCATAGATCGCGACGTATCGCTCGAGCTTCTCGTGCGCGCTGGAGGCGTTCGAGTCGATCTCCGCCAATGCAGCAAGGAAGGTCGCGGTGTAGCGCTCCATCAGGCGCTTGCCGAGGTCCGCCTTGGTCGCGAAGTGATAGTGCAGGCTGGCGTTGGTGAGGCGCAGGCCCGAGGCGATGTCGGCATAGCTGATGCCGTTGTAGCCGCGCACCTGCATCAACCGCTCGGCCGTATCCAGTATGCGCGCCGATGTGTCGGAGGCTCTTGCAGCCGCGGCCATCGCCGCCTCCCATTTGCCTTGCGCCCTTGCAGCCTGCCTCTGCGGCAGACGGGTTTTCCAGCTTACGAGCTTACCTAGTAGTTGACAACTATCTACTAGTTAGTAGACGATTGCTGTCACTGCCTCCGGAGACGGCCCATGACCGCGTTGCTTGCAGAGCTCAGCGATAGTCAGGTGCGCCGTGCTCTAGGCGTGGTGCTGGCGCTGGCAGAAGAGAGTGACGACGGCAACGCCTTCATCGATGGCGCGCTCGAGCATCTGACATCGCTCGTCCCATCCGATCTCACAACGCTCAGCCTCTGCGACCTCGAGCGCGGCACCCGCACCGTTTTCGGTCGTCAGGGCGAGGCGCTGTCGCAGGCAGATCGCGACGCCTTCGACCATCACTTCCGCCAACATCCCTTGGTGCGCTTCCATGGTGCGCATCCGCGGGGGCCAACCCAGCGTATCTCCGACTGCCTCGCCGCCGGCGCGTTCCGCAACTCGCCAATCTATGCCGACTACTACACCCGCATCGGCATCCGCCACGTCATGGCTCTGCCGCTCAGGATCGATGCTCACAACGTCATCAGCATCGTGTTCAATCGCTCGAGCTCCGACTTCAAGAACCGCGAGCGTGCGCTGCTGGAGGGCGTACGGCCGGCGCTGGCTGCGCTCTTTCGCAACATCGCAGCGCGCAAGGCTGCTCGCGTCACGCTCGGCTGCATCACCGATCTCGCCGCCAGCGGCAACTGGCAGATGCTGTGCGTGACCACGGCAGGCCGTATCCTCGATGCCTCGGCGCCGGGACTGCGGCTCATCAAGGCGTTCTTCCCTGGCGAAGCGACTTCGTCGTCGTCTCGGCTCCCCGCAGCTCTGATAGAGTGGCTGTCGCGCAGCCGGGTGTGGGGCCTGCAGCGCGCGGCGGCGCCAGGCGAGCACTTCGTAATGGCGCGTGCCGGCAAGCGGCTCACCGCCCATTTCGTGGCCGGCATCGACCACACCGTCGGCTATCTACTCATCAAGGGCGAGCGGTGCGCGGCATCGCCGGAGGAGCTGGCGCCGCTGCCCCTGACGCAGCGGGAGCGCGAGGTGCTGGCCTTGGTGGCTGCCGGCAAGACCAACGCCGAGATCGCGCTGCTGCTCTCGATCAGCCCGCGCACGGTGCAGAAGCACCTGGAGCACGTCTTCGACAAGCTGGGAGTTGAAACACGCACCGCCGCCGCCATGCGAGCGCTGGCCGCGATCGATACGGAAAAACCCGCGACACCGACATAGGTCTCGCTTCAGCCGGAACGATTGATCGCGCCACTCGTTCCCACTCCAACCCTCGCACTGATAGCAGATCAAAGACGATGCGGTCTGTTTGACCCGGAGCGCCGAGGAAGCGCGCCGTCTGTGGCAGTAGCCCCAGCCGAAGGCTCGCGGCCTATCGGCTCTCCGTGGCGCGGACGGCCTCCGCTCGGATCTCCTCGGTCAGGCGTGCCTTGAGGGCTGAGAACTCGGGGCTGGTCTTGATGGTGTAGTGGCGCGGATAGGGTAGGTCGATCGCCATGTCCGCCTTGATGCGCCCGGGCCGCGCGCTCATCACCACCACGCGCGAGGCGAGAAAGATGGATTCCTCGATGTCGTGCGTCACGAACAGCACGGTCTTGGTCTCGCGCTGCCAGATGTCGAGGAGCATCTCCTGCATCAGCGCGCGGGTCTGGTTGTCGAGTGCGCCGAACGGCTCGTCGAGCAGCATGATCTTGGGATCGTTCGCCAGCACGCGGGCAATCGCCGTGCGCTGCTGCATGCCGCCGGAGAGCTGCTTGGGGTAGTGTGCCTCAAAGCCGGCGAGGCCGACGCGCGCGCACCATTCTCCGGCAATGCGCCGCCTCTGCTCTTCGGCAACGCCCCTTTCGCGCAGGCCGAAGGCGATGTTGTCGGCGATCGATAGCCACGGAAAGAGAGTGTAGGACTGGAACACCATGCCGCGGTCGGCGCCAGGGCCTTGCACCTGCGCGCCGTCCAGCAGCACACGGCCGGTGCTGGCCTTGTCGAGGCCGGCGACAATCCTCAGCAGCGTCGACTTCCCGCAGCCCGACGGACCCAGGATAGTGATGAAGTCGTTGTCGGCGACCGTGAGCGAGATCGGCTCGAGCGCGCGCGTCGGCTGCGTGCCGCGTTGCGCCGGAAATATGCGGCTGACCCCCTCTATGGCGAGCTTGCTCACGCCAGGCTCCAGGGAAAAAGCCGCCGGTTGGCGGCCTTGAAGAGAAAATCGGAGACAAGCCCGATGAGCCCGATCACGATGATGCCGAAGATGATCTGCCCAGTGTTGAGCAGCGCCTGGCTGTCGGTGATCATGTGGCCGATGCCGGAGGAGGAGCCGATCAGCTCGGCGACGATCACATAGGTCCAAGCCCAGCCGAGAACGAGGCGCAGGATCTCGGCGATTTCGGGCGCGCTCGCCGGCAGCAGCACGCGGCGCACGATGCCCCAGTCCTCGGCGCCCAGCGTGTAGGCAGCTTCCACGAGATCGCGGCGCGTGTTGCCAACTGCAACCGCCACCATCAGGATCAGCTGGAACACCGAGCCGATGAAGATGACCAGGAGCTTCTGCGCTTCGCCGATGCCGGCCCACAAGATCAGCAATGGGATGAAGGCGGACGCCGGCAGGTAGCGCGCGAACGAAACGAACGGCTCGAAGAAGGCCTCGACCGGCTTGTAGGTGCCCATGGCGATGCCGAGCGGTATGGCCACCAGCGCCGCCAGCACGAAGCCGCCGACCACCCGCCACACCGTCATGCCGATGTCGTAGAGGAAGCCGTAGCGCACCAGCAGCAGCCGACCTTCCTCGATCATGGTGATGGGATCGGCGAGGAAGGTGCGCGAGACGTAGCCGCCGAGCGTCGCCCAGGCCCAGGCGGCAACGAACAGCACGAAGAACAGCACGCCGAGCCAGATTCGCGCGGCGGCGCTGACAGGCTCGAGCGGGCGAAGCATGAACGCAGTCCGAGCTAAGTCCCTCGCCCCGTAGTCATGGGGAGAGGGCCAGGGTGAGGGGCGGAAGCCTGCTCCGCCTACTTGATAAAGCTCGTGTCGACGATGTCGGCAATGTTGGGCGCCTGCTTGATGATGCCGATCTCCAGAGTAGGTCGGCCGCCTCCTTGGAGAAGGTCTGCAACTCGCCGGCGAAGAACTTCTGGTTGGCCGCCCGGTCCTGCCAGCGCAGGTACTTGGCCGAGTTGCCGAACTGCTCGCCGGTCTGCTTCACGTCCGCGCCCATGATCTCGTAGGCCTTGGCCTGGTCCTTGGCGATCATCTCGATTGCGTCGAAATAGCTGTCGGCCAGCGCTTTGGCTGCCGTCTTGTTCTCCGCGATGAACTTCGGCGTGCAGCCGAAGGTATCCATGATCATCGGATAGTCGAGCGTGGTCGCGATGATCTTGCCCTTGTCGGGTGCGGCGCGAACGGTGGACAGGTAAGGCTCATATGTCATGGCCGCGTCGCCCTGCCCCGCGACGAAAGCCTGCGCGGCGGGTCCGGGCTCGAGATTGGCCACCGTCACGTCCTTCACCGACAGGCCGTTCTTCTTGAGGAACCAGGCCAGCGTGAAGTACGGCGCAGTCCCGGGTGCGGAGGCAAGCACCGTCTTGCCCTTCAGTTCCGTGATCGATTTGACGTCGTTCCTGACCGCCATGCCGTCGGCGCCAAAGGACTTGTCGAGCTGGAAGATCTGCTTGGTGGCGACGCCGTTGGCGTTCCACACGATCCAGGTCTCCACGGTGGTGGCGGCACACTGGATGTCGCCGGACGCGATCGCCAGGTGACGATCCTTCTGCGGGATCTTCTTCAGGCTGACGTCAAGACCGTTTTTCTTGAAGATGCCAGCCTCCTTCGCCAGCGTCAGCGGTGCAAAGCCGGTCCATCCGGAAAGCCCAATGCTGAGCTTCGTCTCCTGGGCAAGGCCGACAGCCGGTATTGCGAGCATCGCAACGATGGCTGCGGTTCTGGACAACACGCGCATATTCCTCACTCCTCGCGATCCCGTGTTGGCGCGACGGTAGGGCCAATGGCGCGCCGTTGTCCATACAAAGGTAGACCGGTTTGCGCCTGAGCGGCCTTCGTCTGCGCGCGACCGCCTGCTGCGCGGCATTCGCCGAGGTGAGTCTTTCAAGTCACGGTGCGTGACCGAAACGCGCGTTCATCGGGCCGGCAGTGCAACTTCAGCGCGATGCTTCTGTTGACGACGCAAGCGTCGGCACGTAGGGCCGAAGCAAGCGACGATCAATGCGATTCGGGGGATATCCAATGATCGTTATTGTGGACGAGCGCGACTCTGTCGCACAGGGATACACGGCCTGGTTCGACCGCGAAGGGGTGTCGGCGACGGGCTTGGCTCCGGCTGACTTCAGCAATTGGGTCAAGACGGTATCCGACCCGGATATCCTCGCAGTCGAGGCATTTCTGCTCGGCGACTGCGGTCAGCGGCACATGTTCCCGAGGCTGATCAAGGGCCGGTCGCGTGCCGCCGTCATCGCCATGAACGACAACAAGTCTCTCGAGGAGACGCTGGATCTTTTTGCAGCAGGCGTCGATGACGTCGTGCGCAAGCCGGTCCACGTGCGCGAGATCCTCGCGCGCATCAAGGCGATCCGCACGCGAACGCGCGGCAGAGGCGAAGGCACCGTGCTCGGCGAGCTCAGGGTTTTCTCTGATGGGCGCGATCCGCTCGTGCGTGGCGAGCCGTTGCCGCTGCCGCGCCGCGAGCGCCGCATCCTGGAGTACCTAGTGAACAACATCGGCTGCCGGGTCACCAAGACGCAGATCTACAACTCGGTCTACGGCTTGTTCAGCGAGGAGATCGACGAGAACGTCATCGAGAGCCATATCAGCAAGCTGCGCAAGCGCTTGCGCCATCGCCTGGGTTACGATCCGGTGGATTCCCAGCGCTACCTCGGCTACCGCCTGGTCGTGTCCGAACCGGGCATTGAGGTCAAAACCGAGGCGGTAAAATCCAGCCTCACGCAAGCTGAAGGTGGTCTACTCCGCGTTGGGGAATAGTTCGCGGGGGGTTGAAGCCCAATGGGCCTCTTTGGAATGATGCGCACCAGTGTGTCCGGCATGGATGCACAGGCCAACCGCTTGTCGACGGTTGCAGACAACATCGCCAACTCCAGTACCACCGGCTACAAGCGGGCATCGACCGAGTTCTCAACTCTCGTGCTCGAGTCGGGTGGCGCGGCCTACGAGTCCGGCAGCGTCGAGACGCGCGTGCGGATCGGCGTCGGCGACCAAGGCACTCTCAGGTTCACAACGTCCGTTACCGACCTCGCCGTCAAAGGCAACGGCTTCTTTCTGGTCAGCACCGAGAGTGGCCAGACCCTCATGAGCAGAGCCGGCGCTTTCGTGAAGGATGGCAACGGTGAGCTTGTCAACGCTGCCGGCTATCGGCTGATGGGCTACAGCCTTGCGGCTGGCGCTCCGCCGCCGGTGGCGAACGGCACCGCGGGCCTGCAAATCGTCAACATCGGCACGGTGGCCCTGCAAGCAGATGCCTCGACGGCAGGCAACCTCAACGTCAACTTGCCCTCGAATGCGGCCATCGAGGTCGACCTACCCTCGGGCAACGCTCCGACTGCTGTCTATACGGCCAAGACGTCGCTCGTCACCTACGACAACCTGGGCAACCAGGTGACGGTGGACGTATACACGACGAAGACGGCGGCGGAGACCTGGGAGGTGGCCGTTTACAACCAGGCCGATGCCGATCCGACAAGCGGCGGCTTCCCCTACGGGGCCGCCGCGCTGGTGACGCAGACGCTGCTGTTCGACGCGACCACCGGCGAGCTCGATGGAGCCAGCGCCACCACCGTCGACATTCCCGTCCCGAACGGCGGCACCGTGACACTGGACATGGGGCAGTCCACCCAGCTTGCGACCGACTACACGGTGCTCGATGCCGAGGTGAACGGCAACGCGCCGAGCGAGGTGGAGCGCGTCGAGATCGACGACGACGGCACGCTCTATGTCGTGTTCCAGAACGGCGCCCGGCAGTCGACCTACCGCATACCGTTGGCCAACGTCCCAAGTCCCGACAACCTGACGCCGCTGGCAGGCAACGTGTTCGCGCCCAGCGTGGATTCAGGCGACATGCAGATCGGTTTCGCCGGCGAGGGCGGCCTCGGAAATATCGTGTCGGGCGCGCTCGAGCAGTCGACCGTGGATCTGGCCTCCGAGCTCACCGCCATGATCGAGTCGGAGCGCAACTACACGGCCAACTCCAAAGTGTTTCAGACGGGTTCTGAGTTGATCGACGTGGTGGTCAACCTGAAACGCTGAGGATGATGCGAAGCACCGCTAAAAGGGCCGGCGAATGTCGCTCTCGGTAGGGCTCGACGTAGCCCTGTATGGACTGGCGGCAACGTCGGAGCAGACCTCCGTCGTCTCGCGCAACGTCGCCCGCGCCAATGACCCTTATGCTTCGCGCAAGTCGGCCAATGTCGTAACCGCCGCCAACGGCGGTGTCCGCGTCGCCTCCATCACCCGCGCCGCCAACACCGCGCTTCTCGACAAGATGCTGTCGGCTACCTCGGCCGCGACGGCGCAAAAGGCCATGGTGGAGCTGCTCGACCGGCTCGACCAGACGGTGGGGGACCCCGAGCTCGACACATCGCCGGCGGCGATGATCCAGAAGCTGAGCGATGCGATCCAACAGTTCAGCGCCGCGCCCCATGATGCGCAGCGCGCCCAGTCGGCGTTGACGGCGGCCCAAAGCCTTGCAACCAGCCTCAACGAGGCCGCCAGCGTGATCCTGGACGTGCGCGAGCAGGCCGATTCCGCGATCAGCGGCTCCGTCAACCAACTCAACACGCTTCTGCAGCGCTTCGAGGCGCTCAACATCGAGGTCATAAAGGGCACCCGTATCGGCTCCGATGTCACAGACTATCTCGACCAGCGCGACGAGGTGCTCAGCCTCATCTCTCAAGAGGTCGGTATCCGTACGGTGACGCGCGACGGAGAGGATATGGCGATCTTCACCGACAGCGGCGTAACCCTGTTCGATGCCAAGCCGCGTGCGGTGACGTTCGATAGCACGGAAGTCTACACGCCGACGACGATCGGCAACGCCGCCTATGTCGACGGCGTCCCCATCACCGGCAGCTCGGGCCCGATGCTGGCGAGCTCGGGCCGCCTAGTCGGGCTGACCAGGATCCGCGACGAAGCGGCGATCACCTATCAGAACCAGCTCGATGAGATCGCCCGTGGTCTGATCGAGGTTTTCGCTGAGAGCGATCAGGGCACGCCGCCAGCTCTTGCGGATGCGCCTGGCCTCTTCACGTACTCGGGTGCGCCCGTAGTGCCGGCCTCAGGCGCCTTGGTTGTCGGCTTGGCGACCGATATCCGCATCAATCCGAGCGTGGACCCGCTCCAAGGCGGCGATCTCGCGTTGCTGCGCGATGGCGGCATCGCCGGCGATCCAGCCTACGTCTACAACGCGACCGGCGCCTCGGCCTTCGTCGACCGGCTCAACCAGTACACGACCAAGCTGGGAGCATCGCGGGGCTTCGACGCCACCACCGAGCTCGCCACCACCGCCACGCTGCTCAGCTTCGCCTCGTTCTCGGGCGGATGGCTGCAGGAGGCGCGCAAGACCGCTAACGACGGCGTCGAGTATGCCGACACCGTTCTGCAGCGCTCGATCGAGGCACTGTCCAAGGAGACGGGCGTCAATATCGACGAGGAAATGGCGTCGCTCCTCGATCTGGAGCGGTCCTATCAAGCGTCTACAAGGCTCATCAGCACGATCGACGGCATGCTGAAGACGCTGCTGGCGGTAACTGGATAGGTCCATGAAGACGAACATCCTTTCGACTGCCTCGATTTCCGCGGCCACGCGCGCTTCCGTGTTCGATACGCAGGCCAAGCTGGCCAAGGCGCAAAAGGAAGTGACGACCGGCCGGCTGGCGGATGTGGGTGCGAGCCTCGGCTACAAGACGGGACAGACTCTCTCGCTGCGGCAGGACTACGCGCGGCTGAAGACCATCATCGACACCAACGTGCTGGTGTCGTCGCGGCTATCCACCACGCAGACGTCGTTGACGTCGCTCACCCAGGACGCTCAGCTGTTCGTCAGCCAGCTGATCGCAGCGCGCAACGCCGATACCGGTCCCGCCGTGATCCAGGCGCAGGCCGAGGCTGTTCTCAACTCCTTTACCAGCCTGGTGAATGTCGCCGTCGACGGGGCCTACCTGTTTGCGGGCATCAACGCCGACGTGAAGCCGCTCAACGAATATCTGGACCCCGCCGCGCCCAACCGACAAGCAGTAGCGAATGCGTTTCTTGCGAGCTTCGGCACCACGCAGAGCGACGCCAACAACGATCAATCACCGCCGCCGACATGCAGACCTTCCTCGACGGCACCTATTCCAGCCTGTTCGATGACCCGGCATGGGGGACCGACTGGTCCGCGGCATCTGATCAGAATGTGAGAAGCCGCATCTCACCGTCCGAGCTGATCGAGACCTCTTCCAACGCCAACCACATCGGCATGCGCAAGCTCGCCAAGGCCTACACCATGGTTGCCGATCTCGGCATCCAGAACCTCAACCAGGCAGCTTTCCAGACGGTTGTGGACGAGGCCATTCGCACTGCCGCCGAGGCGGTGCAGGATCTTGCGAAGGAGCAGTCTCGCCTCGGCACTGGTCAGGAGCGCATGAAGACGGCGAACGCGCGCATGACGATCCAGATCGACATCATGACCACCCACATCAACCTGCTCGAAGCGGTGGACCCTTTCGAGGCATCGACCAGGGTGTCGCAGCTCATCACCCAGGTCGAGACGGCATATGCCATGACGGCGCGGATCCAGGGCTTGAGCTTGCTCAGATACCTGCCGGTTGGCTGATTGAGGCGTGAGAATCTCCAAGCTGCGTGAGCAGCGAACGATCACACGCGGTAACCAGCCCGCGCCGAGAGACGTACGGAGAGGCATCGCATGTACCAATTCCCCTACGCCGAGGTCTTGGACGAGACCCCGCAGGGCGCCCGCGAGCGCGAGCGCCAGGCCCTGGAGCGCTCGATAGAGCTTCTGCAGGCCGCGCAAGCGGCCGGCGCCCGCTCCAGGGAGGCGGTGGAGGCGCTGCTGTTCGTACGCAAGCTCTGGAGCTTCCTGATCGAGGACCTGGCAAAGGCCGACAACGATCTGCCAAATCAGCTGCGTGCGGATCTGATCTCCATCGGGCTCTGGATCATGCGCGAGGCCGATCAGATCAGGCTCGAGAAGTCGGAGAACTTCAAGGGCATCATCGAGGTATCCGTGACTATTCGCGACGGACTGCTGTAAGCCCGCGCTGACGCGCGGTCGCGTCCCTAAAACCGCAAGGAAGGCTGAGGTTCGCTATGGAAGTCTCGACGGTCCACCCCAATCCATCGCCCACGGCGACGCAGTCTACGGCTTCCGACGCCAATACCGCATCCATCGACTACAACGCGTTCCTGCGGCTGCTCATCGCCCAGATGAAGAACCAGGACCCGACCAAGCCGATGGATTCCTCTCAGTTCATGTCCCAGCTCGCGAGCTTCTCCAACGTCGAGCAGGGCATCAAGATGAACCAGAAGCTCGACTCGTTGATGACATCGATGGCGCTGACCCAGGTGGACAGCGTCGTCGGCCGCACCATCGTTTCCGCCGACGAAAGCATTGTCGGCAAGGTCGCGGCACTGCGCGTGGTCGATGGCGGCGCTGTCGCAGTCCTGGAAGACGGGCGTGAGATCGCGCTCGGTCCCGGCGTTCTGATCGGATAGCGCATGAATCACGCCGACGCGCTGGACATCGTGCAGGCCGCGCTGTGGACGGTCATCTTGGCATCGGGCCCCGCCATCGTTGCGGCGATGGCGATCGGCATCATCATCGCCCTGCTGCAGGCCCTCACCCAGGTGCAGGAGATGACCCTGACCTTCGTGCCGAAGATCGTGGCCATATTGGTGATCTGCTCGGTCATGGCCCCGTTCATCGGGGCGGTGATCTACGGCTTTGCCGAGCAGGTTTACGCGCGCATCGAGGTCGGGTTCTAGGCTCTGCGCACGGGCATCTTCGCACAAGGTTCGCGGGCCACACTGACCGCCCAGACCAACGGCGCCGGTGCAACGATGGCTATTGCCTCCTCTGTCAAACCCATAGACGGCGCGCGCGGACAGGACGTGGGGTTCGCCCTCGCCGTCGTGTTCGTCCTGACCGTCCTGTTTCTGCCGTTGCCGGCCTGGATGATCGACATCGGGCTCGCGTTCTCGATCGCGTTGTCGGTGTTGATCCTGATGGTGGCCCTATGGATTCAGAGGCCGCTGGACTTCTCGGCCTTTCCCACCGTGCTGCTGTTGGCGACCCTGCTGCGTCTGGCGCTCAACATCGCCACCACGCGCCTCATCCTGTCGAACGGCGCGGAGGGCCACCATGCCGCGGGCCATGTCATCGCCGGCTTCGCCAGCTTCGTGATGGGTGACAACTTCGTCATCGGCACGATCGTGTTCGTCATCCTGATCACCGTGAACTTTCTCGTGATAACCAAGGGCGCAACCCGTATCGCCGAGGTCGGGGCGCGCTTTACGCTGGATGCCATACCCGGCAAGCAGATGGCCATCGACGCCGACCTCAACGCCGGCCTGATCGACGACAAGGAGGCGACCCGAAGGCGTCGCGAGCTCGAGGAGGAAAGCGCCTTCTTCGGCTCCATGGACGGCGCCTCCAAGTTCGTGCGCGGCGACGCCATTGCCGGCCTCATCATCACGGCCGTCAACGTGTTCGGCGGCATCATCATCGGCATGACGCAGCACGACATGACGCCGGCGGCCGCGGTGGACGTGTTCACCAAGCTGTCGGTGGGGGACGGCCTCGTCACCCAGATTCCGGCGCTGATCGTTGCGCTGGCCGCTGGCCTTCTCGTGTCGAAGGGCGGCACCCGCGGGTCGGCCGAGAAGGCGATTTTGGCCCAGCTCGGTAGCTATCCGCGCGCCTTGTCGATGGCCGGCGCAGTCATGTTCCTGCTGGCGATTGCGCCCGGGCTGCCGTTTATTCCGTTCGCTCTCCTGGGAGGGGATCCTATCGTTCATCGCCTACCTGGTGCCGCGGCGGAAAGCGGAGGCGAAAGCCATCGAGGACGCGAGGGCGCGCCAGGCGGCCGATGTCGCCGCCGACGAGGCGCGCCAATCGGTTGGCGAATCTCTCAAGACCGTCGAGATCGAGTTGTGCCTCGGCAAGCAGATCTCCAGCTCCTTCATCAAATCCCACAACGAGCTGGCCCAGCGCGTGGGCAAGATGCGCCGCTCGTTCGCCCGCCAGTACGGCTTCATCGTGCCCGAGATCAAGCTGACGGACGATCTCGTCATTCCGCCCAAGCGCTATCAGATCAAGATCCACGGCACCGTCGTGGCGAGCGAGGAGCTGCGCATCGGCGACGTGCTGATCGTCACCGGCGATGGACCGCGTCCGGACGTGCCTGGCGACGAGACGCGCGAGCCGGCCTTCGGCATGAAAGCCATCTGGGTTTCGGAGGCATTCTCCAGCACCGTCAAGCGCGAGGGCTTTGCCCCGGTCGACCCCATGTCGGTGCTGCTCACCCATCTGCGCGAGGTGATCCGCAACAACCTGTCCCAGCTGCTGTCCTACAAGGACATGCGCACGCTGCTCGATCGGCTGGAGCCCGAATACAAGCGCTTGATCGAGGAAATGATCCCCTCGCAGCTCTCCTACTCCGGCTTGCAGGCCGTGATGAAGCTGCTGCTGGCGGAGCGCATCTCTATCCGCAACCTACATCTGGTGCTGGAGGCAATCGCCGAGGTGGCCCCGCACGTGCGGCGCGCCGAGCAGCTTACGGAGCACGTGCGCGCGCGGATGGCCCAGCAGATTTGCGGCGATCTGTCCGAGAACGGCATGCTGAAGGTGCTGCGTCTCGGCAACCGCTGGGATCTGGCCTTCCATCAGAGCCTCAAGCGCGACGCCAAGGGCGAGGTGATCGAGTTCGACATCGATCCGCGGCTGATCGAGCAGTTCGGCGTGGAGGCCGCCAAGGTCGTGCGGGCCCACATGGACCAGGGCCACCAGTTCGTGCTGGTGGCGGCGCCTGATGTAAGACCCTACGTGCGCATGGTGACGGAGCGGCTGTTTGCTACTCTGCCGGTCCTTAGTCACGTGGAGATTGCCCGCGGCGTGCAAATCCATTCTCTGGGCACGATCTCATGATGCCCGTAACGCCGGAGATGATCCTTGGCGTGTTCCTGCTGTTTTGCCGGGTTGGCGGCTGTCTCATGCTCATGCCGGGGTTCTCGAGCTCGCGCGTGCCAGTGCAGGTGCGCCTGCTGATTGCGCTGGCTGTCACGTTGGCCCTCGCCCCGCTGTTGCTCGCCACGCTCAACACGGCGGTGCCCAGTCTCACCCCGCCCATGGTCCTGCGCCTGATCCTCTCCGAGACGCTGATCGGGGTGCTGATCGGATTGCTCGGGCGCTTGTTCTACATGGCGCTGCAGTTCATGGCCGTGGGTGCGGCGCAGCTGGCGGGCTTCAGCGCCCTCGGCACACCGATCGAGGACAACGAGCCGGTACCGACCATGGCGACCTTCGTCACCCTGACGGCCACCGTGCTGTTGTTCGCCACCGACCAGCACTGGGAGATCCTGCGCGCCATTCTCGCCTCCTACAGAGTGCTGCCGGTCAACGAGGTCGTGGCCTCCGAGCTCGGCCTCGCCAGGCTCGCTGATGCCTTCTCCGCCACCTTCGTCCTGGCCCTGCAGATCACCAGTCCGTTCATCGTCTATGCATTGATCATCAACCTGATGGTGGGCATCGCCAACAAGCTCGTGCCGCAGATCCCGGTCTACTTCATCGCCATGCCCTTCATCCTCGCCGGAGGCCTGCTGCTGCTGTACTTCACGATTGGCGAGGCCCTGCGCCTGTTCATTGCCGGCTTCGTCGCCTGGCTGTCGCGCGGCTAAGGACGACGCGGATGGCGGCAGACAAGGCCCAAAGGGCAGACAAGGCTCGCCGCATCCTGGTGGCGCTGGAGCAGTTGCATCGCGTCGAGCAGTGGAAGATGGCGGATCTGGAACGCCGCCTTGCCGAGCTCGAGAAGGAGCAGCTGGAGCTGATCGGCGCGCTCAACGCGACCCATGCCCTGCATGGCCTGTTCATCGACGCCACGGCGCGCCGGCTCGGCACCACCGCGGAGGAGGCGGAGCGGGTGGCACGCGCCAAGGAGGCCCAGGCCCTCACGCTGAAAGAGCACGCAACGCGTGTGAAGATTTCCGAGCGGGTGACGCTCGTGCACGAGCAGGAGGCCGCGCGCGAGCGAGAGGCCAAGGAGCTCTTGGAGATCGTGGAGCAGACCGTCGGCAGCAAGCGCACAAGCCTCCCGTAAGATTGTCGGGGCATAGTGCGGGTGCCCCGCAATAAGTCACCCCGGACCCGCAGATCGTGGCGATCACCCCTCCATCCGACATCGTGCTCGACGTCGCGCGCGCGGCCGACCCCGAAAGGTACCGGGCGGCCGTGGAGCGGCTGCAACGCCTGCGGGCGACCGCCGCGGCGTCCAATCCCCAGGCGAGCGGGTTCAGCTTCGCGCTTGCGTCTTCCGTCCCTCAGCCCGATGTCGGCGCTCGCGCACAGCCACGACGCCAGCTCGACGCCTACGGCCGGTTCGAGGCCTTCGTTCTGCAGAGTTTCATGCAGTCGATGCTGCCGCAGAACGCCAGCAAAGTATACGGCAAGGGCATCGCCGGCGAGTTCTGGAGATCCATGCTGGCCGAAAAGATGGCCGAGGAGCTTGCGCGCAGCGGTCAGGTGGGCATCGCCCGCCAGCTGGAGGCCGCGAGCAGAAATGCACAGAACGTTGTCGAAGCCGCAGCCGCTCCGGCGGCACCCGCGGCCAGTGAAAGGAGTTAGCTCGATGCTGGGTGCACAAGGCTCTGTCCAACGAGGGATCATGCAGGCCTTGGCCAGCGGGGCGCGGGGTAATGAAGGCAAGGGAACGAGCGCGATGCTGGGCCTCGTCGAGAGCGCGATCGAGCGGCTCGAGGAAGCCGTCGCGCAGGAAACCGCGGCTCTGCAGTCGCGCAAGACCTTCGACCTCAAGGAGTTCAACGATCGCAAGAGCCGCGGCCTGCTGGAGCTGACGCGAGCTATGCGGCTGATCGAAGGCACGCCGCCCGACGCAGCTTTGGTCAATCGGCTGGCCAGCTTGCGCTCCAAGCTCGAGGTCAACAGCGCTGTTCTCAAACTACACCTCGATGCGGTTCGCGAGATTTCCGCGGCCATGGCCGAGGCGATGCGCGACGCGGACTCCGACGGCACCTATTCGCGCCCGCTGGGCAGCGGCAAGGGTCGATGATCAAGATCATCCTCGCTGGCATTTGGACCTGCCTGGTGACCATGGGCGCCTGCTATGCTGCGGTCTACTGGCAGGCCGGCAGCACCACGGCGCAGCACGAGCCGGACAAGGGTCATGGTATGGCCATGGCGACGGGCACGGCGGCGGATTGGAGACGGTCAGGACCAGAATGGTCAGTGTCCCAGTCATCCGCTCCGGCACCATACAGGGCTATGTGCTGGCTCAGTTCTCCTTCACGGCGCAGGGCAAGGCGCTCAAGCAGCTGCCGATGAAGGCTGACGTTGTCGTGGTCGACGAGGCCTTCAAGGCCATCTACAGCGACGACGCGTTCGACTTTCGCAACATGAAGCAGCACGACCTGAAGGGGCTTGGGAAGCGCATCGTGGAAAGCTCCAACAAGCGCTTCGACGCGCAGATCGTCGAAGACGTGTTCTTCCAGGAGTTTAGCTACGTCACCAAGGATGGCGCTCGGGTCGGCAAGAAGGGCAGCTGAGCCTGCATGCCTCGCGCGGCAGTGCCGCTATCCGCGACGCCCAGCCTGGTCTTTTACCTGCTCCTCCGAAAGGGCCCGCGCAATGTCCTGAAAGACGTCTGCGCTCGCAGGGTCGTCCGGGCTCTGGCGCATGACCTCGTAGATTTTGGGAACCAGCTGGATTGCCTTATCGAGCTCCATGTCCGAGCCGCTGCGATAGCCGCCGATCAGGCGCAGGTCCCGCGTGTCCTCGAAGCGCGCGATCATAGCGCGCAGCTTGGTAACCAGGTTCCACTGCTCGGGTGTGCAGGCAACCTTGGCGAGGCGTGAGATCGAGGTCAGCACGTTGACTGCCGGAAAGCGACCCTGATCGGCAATCGCCCGTTCCAGAACGATGTGCCCATCAAGGGTTCCGCGGATGTTGTCGGCCACCGGATCGTTGTGGTCGTCGCCGTCGACCAGAACCGAGAACACGCCGGTGATGGAGCCGGAGCCCTCCTCGCCAGGTCCGGCCCGCTCGAGAAACTTCGGCAGGTCGCTGAAGACACTCGGCGTGTAGCCGCGCGAGACCGGCGGCTCTCCCGACGCAAGTGCCACATCCCGGGCGGCATGGGCAAAGCGCGTCACCGAGTTGACGATGAGCAGAACCTTCTCGCCGCGGTCGCGGAAATACTCGGCGACACACATGGCCGTCTTCGGCGCAAGGCGACGCATCATGGGGCTTTCGTCGCCAGTCGCAACGACGGTCACCGCATGCATCCGCTGCTGCTTCAGCGCGTCCTCGAGAAAGTCGCGCACCTCACGTCCGCGTTCGCCGACCAGTGCCAGTACGGCAGTGTCGAAACCGCGGGAGCGGGCGAGCATGGCGAGCAGCGTCGACTTGCCGATGCCGGAGCCTGCGAATATGCCGATGCGCTGGCCCGCGCACAGGGGCGTGAACAGGTCGATCACCCTGACGCCAGTCTGGAGTGGCGTGCGGGCACGCTGGCGGCGCATGGCAGGCGGCGGCTCGCGATCGCTGAACACCGGGCGCTCGCCCTGGAGCAGCGGGCCGGCATCGTCGATGGGCGCGCCGAGGGCATTGACGATGCGGCCCTTCCAGGAGACGTGCGGGCTGATGGTGACGAAGCCACGACGGCGGGCGGTGGTGCCGAGCCCCGCCTTCATCCCGGTATCGAACGGCTTGACGGTGACCCCGGTCGCGTCGATGCGCACGATCTCGCCGAGCTGCGGGGGAATACCGGTATTGAGCTCGATGCATTCGCCGAGCTTGACGAACGGAGACAGCCCCGAGACGCGGCAGTATGCGGTGGTCACTTCCGTGACGGTGCCACTGATGCGGACCTTGGGCAGATCCGGGGCGGACGCGATCAGGCGATCGAGCGCGTCGAGGGCGTTCGCGCAGAGGAGCTGGCTGAGAATTGCTCACCCGGTCGTCCCGAGCTGTCGAATGGCTTCCTGCAGGGTCGATTCCGAGGCGGCGAGAGATGCCGATACCATTTCGAAGGCGCGCGTGACGGTGATGAGCCTCGACATCTCCATCACTGCGTTGACGTTGGCGCCCTCGATGTACCCCTGCTCGCATGCCGTTGCGGCTGAAATCGACTACGGCTGTCGCCGGTTGATCAGGAATGACACCCGAGTTCTCGAAGCGCCGCAGGTTGGCCCGGTTGTCAATACTGAAGAGCCCGATTGCGCCAACCTGCCGATTGGCCTGCGTGATGGTGCCGTTGCGGGCGATCGTGGGCGGGCCGGCGTTGGGATCGAGCAGCATCGGCGTGCCGCCTACATCCAAGATGCCGTGTCCGTTGAGCGTCTGCAACTCGCCGGTCGGCGCCATGCGCATGCGGCCGTCGCGGGTATAGACAACCCCGGCAGGCGTTTGAATGCCGAGCCAGGCGTCGCCTTGGATGGCGACGTCGAACATGTTCTCGGTCCTGACGAGCGCGCCCGACCGGCGCGACAGAAAGCTTGGCCCTGTGGTGGAATACGCCACCGGGTCCGGACCCGTTTGTGAGACCAGGGTCTCGAAGCGCACTTCCTCGGCGCGGAAGCCGGCCGTAGATGCATTGGCAACGTTGTGCGCAATCGTCTCGAGTCGCCTCTGCAACGCAACCTGCGCCGACACGCCGACGTAGAGATTCCCCTGCATTCGCGAACTCAGTCCCCTGCTTGCCGGATGGCCAACAGATGCTGCCGCGAGGGGCCTTGCACGGGGCTGATGATCCTGCCGCCCAGCCAGCTGCCAACAAGGCTCGCGCAAGGACCAACCGCGTAGAAATAGATGGGGCTTTTTCGATCCGGGAGGTGCCGTGACGATCATTGTCGGGCTCGCGATCACGCTTGGCTGTCTGCTCGGCGGCTTCGTGGCCATGGGCGGCCATGTGGAGGTCATCTGGCAGCCGTGGGAGTACGTGATCATCTGCGGCTCCGCGCTCGGCACGTTCGTCGTCGCCAACCCGATGAAGACCATCAAGGACGCCGGCAAGGGTATGATGGAGGCGTTCAAGAACGCGGTGCCCAAGAAGCGCGAATACCTCGATGTGCTGGGCGTGCTCTACGCGCTGATGCGCGAGCTGCGCAGCAAGCCGCGCAACGAGGTGGAAGCGCATTTCGATGACCCCAACAGCTCGCCGATCTTCGCTAGGTTCCCCAGCGTGGTGAAGAACAAGGAGCTGCTGACGTTCATCTGCGATTACTGCCGCCTGATCGTCATCGGCAACGCCCGCACGCATGAGATCGAGTCATTGATGGACGAGGAGATCCAGACGGTCAGGCACGATAAGCTCAAAGCCTATCACTCGATGGTGACGATCTCGGAAGCCTTCCCGGCGCTCGGTATCGTTGCGGCGGTGCTCGGCGTGATCAAGGCCATGGGCGCTCTCGATCAGGCGCCGGAGGTTCTCGGCCATCTGATCGGCGCGGCGCTGGTCGGCACCTTCGCCGGCATCTTCTTCTCCTACGCGGTCGTTTCGCCGATCGCCAACAACATCAAGCTGGTGCGCGAGAAGAAGATGCGCCTCTACGTGATCGTCAAGCAGACGCTGTTGGCATTCATGAACGGCGCCATGCCTCAGATCGCGCTCGAGCACGGGCGCAAGACCATCTCGGCTTACGAGCGGCCCACCATCGACGAGGTCGAGCAGGAGACGCTCACGCCTTCCATTGGCGGTGACAGCGAAGCGCGAGCGGCGGCGTGAGGGGCGATGTCGGGGCCAGTTGCGACAGCGCAGGCCGGCCGCGACAGCCTGACGGAGCTGTTCACCGGCTCGTCCAACTTCGTCGAGCGCCTGCCGATGCTGCGGATCGCGTTCGATCGCGCCGCGACCGCCTGCACCGAATCTTTCGAGTCGGCCTCGGAGATGCCGGTGCAGGTGACGCTGCAGGCCGTGGGGAGCGGCATTGCCGGCGACCTGCTCGACGCACACAACGGCAAAAGCGCGGTTGGCGTGCTGCACGCCGCCGATTGGGGCGCTCGGTTGCTGATCTGCGCCGAAAGGGAAGCCGTGTTTGCCATAGTCGAGTGCATGCTTGGCGGCGACGGCTCGCAGCCGAGCTACAGCGCCAAGCGTGCCCTGTCAAAGATCGAGACGCGCATTGTCGGCACCTTCTTCGAGCGCTTCGGGCAGGCGCTGGCGACGGCCTTTGCGGGCATCGCCGACACCGCCTTCGCGCTGGAAACGATCGTCGACGAGATCGACTACGAGGCTGTTGGCCGCCGCGACGATCCCATTGTGGTTGCCAGGTTCAGGCTCGACGTGGGGGACAGGGGCGGCGAGTTCCTGATTGCGGTTGCGCGTGCTGCGCTCAACCCGTTGCGTCAAGCCCTTGGCAAGGTCCCAGCCAAGGAATCACCCACTGCCGATGAGCAATGGAGAGACCAGATGCAAAGCGAGCTCACGCGCGCCCATGTCGTTGTCAGCGCGGTATTGGACGAGCGCATGGGAGATCTGGGCGAGGTTGCCCAGTTCAAGGTTGGCCACGTGCTCGAACTGAATGCGACGGCGCACGGCCGCGTTCGGCTGGAATGCAATGGCGAGCAGCTGTTGTGGTGCCATCTCGGCAAGTCGCAGGGCAAATACACCCTGCGCGTCGATGAGCCCATCGACCGCGAGCAGGAGTTCTTCAATGAAATCCTGGGTAGCTAAGGCCCCGCGCCCGCTCACGCCTGCTAGGAACTTTCACGGTCCAAGGTCGCTCCGCGCGGCCCGGTCCATGGCTACGGTGAAACCAACATGACCCAACCCGAACCCGCGCCAAGCGCGAAATCGTTGCTGGAGGAGTATGCCGCCGAGCTCGGCCAGCCGGCAGCCGAAGCGGGCGTCATGGCAGACATCCCCGAGGCGGACCCAGCCCTCGAGACCGACGGCGCCAACCTCGAAATGATCATGCGCATTCCCGATTACCGTGAAGGTCGTGCTGGGCTCGGCGACCATGCCCGTCGCCAACCTCACCAAGCTCGGGCGTGGGGCGGTCATTCCGCTCGACCGGCGCATTGGCGAGCCAGTGGACGTCATGGTCAACGGCCGCATTGTCGCGCGCGGCGAGGTGGTGGTGGTCGATGAGACAACCTCGCGCTTCGGCATCTCGCTTACCGAGGTGGTCGGCACTTCGGGCAGAGACAAGGAGCTCCTGAGGGGCACGCACGCGATGAGCGAGGCTGCGCAAGCCAAACCCGGCGCACCGCACAAGCTTTCGCTCACCGGGGCGGAGAAGGTTGCGGTATTGCTGCTTGCGATCGGCAAGCCGCGCGCGGCCAAAGCTGTTGAAGCGGTTCGATCCCGAGGAGCTCAAGGTCCTGACGGACCTCGCCGGCGACCTGCAGCCTATCGGCGCCATGGACCTGGAGGTGCTGGTCGAAGAGTTCGCGCAGAAGTTCTCCAGCGGCATCAACTTCGTCGGCACCGAGAAGGAGGTGAAGCGCATGCTGTCGGACGTGATGGGCGAGGACCAGTTCGGCGGCGTGATGACCGACGAGTTGGAGCAGCCCGTCGAGGCCCCACCGCAGGTGTGGGAGGAGATCACCAAGATCAAGGACGACGAGCTGCGTGCCTACCTTAGCCAGGAGCATCCCCAGACCGCGGCAATCATCCTTTCCAAGATCGAGTCGGGGATGGCCGCCAAGATCGTCGCCGGGCTTTCCCGCCCAGCAGCGCAACGACCTCCTCATCCGCATGCTTGGCATCAAGAAGACGGACGACAATGCGCTGCGGGCGATCGAGCAGTCGATTGCCGAGGAGTGGCTGGCGAAGACGACGTCGGCGTCTCACGCCAGCATCGCCGACATCCTGAACCGACTGGACAAGGCACAGTCCGACGAGCTGCTCAAGGACCTGGCCCAGACCAGACCGGAGGATGCGAGGACCCTCAAAGGCATGCTCTTCACGTTCACGGAGCTGGCAAGCCTGCCGGCGAAGGCACTTACCGTCCTGTTGGATCAGGTTCCGATCGAGCGGCTGGTGCAGGCGCTCAAGGGCACCGATGCCGTATTCCAGTCCACCATTCTCTCCTCGCTGGCCGGCCGCTCGCGGCGGATGGTGGAGGCGGAGCTGCAGGGCGGCGGATCGGCGTCGGATCGCGAGGTGGCGGACGCCAGGCGCGAGATCGTCGACATCGTCCTCAAGATGATCGCGTCGGGAGAGCTGGTGCTGCCGACTTCCGATGCCGTCATGGACGAGCTCACGGTATAGGGGGCTGTCGCGATGGCCGAGCACCAGGACAAAGAAAGCAAAACCGAAGAGGCGACCGACAAGAAGATCCAGGACGCCATCGAGAAGGGCAACGTGCCGTTCTCCCGGGAGGCGGCCACGCTTGCCTCGTTGCTCGGCATGTTGGTGGTCGCGAGCTTCTTTCTGGCGAGTGGTGTCGGCCAACTCAACTTCTCGCTGGCGCGCCTGATCGACAACGCGGGCGGGTTGCCCATGGACAACAGCGGTGATGCTGTGCGCCTCCTCGAGGCCGTGGGCATCGAGGTGCTACGGCTGCTGTTGCCGGCGCTTGCTGTTCTTTGCGTTGCCGGCATCCTGGCGTCGATGCTGCAGAACTCGCCGCGACTAGTGCTGCACCGCATCGCGCCGAAGTTCTCAAACATATCGCTGAGTAGCGGTTGGACCCGCATCTTCGGTGCCAGGGGCCGGGTCGAGTTTCTCAAGGCTCTGCTGAAGCTCGCCGCCGTGTGCGTGCTGGGCTTTCTGTTGTTGCGGACAGCGCACAACGACATGCTCAATGCAATGTTCATGGACCCGAGCGATTTGCCGTCGCTGATTCTATCGATGTCCACGCAGCTGGTCAGCTCGATCGCCCTCGCCACGGTCGTGCTGGTGGCCGCGGATTCTCGTCTGGACCCGCCTGTTCTGGAGCCGCGATCTCAGGATGACGCGGCAGGAGCTGAAGGACGAGATGAAGCAGGTGGACGGTGACCCGATGGTCAAGGCGCGCATGCGCTCGCTGGCCCGTGATCGCGCCCGCAAGCGCATGATCGCCCAGGTGCCGCGCGCCACCTTCGTCGTCACCAACCCGACGCACTACGCGGTGGCCTTGCGCTACGTGAAGGAGGAAGGCGGTGCACCGCTGGTGATTGCCAAGGGCCAGGATCTGATCGCGCTCAAGATCCGCGAGATCGCCATCGAGCACTCGATTCCGATCATCGAGGACAAATTGCTGGCGCGTTCGCTCTACAAGGTGGTGGAGGTCGACAAGATGATCCCGCCGGAATTCTACAAGGCGGTCGCCGAGATCGTGCTGTTCCTGTTCTCGCGCCGCAGCGGAGTCGCGGGGGCTGCAGGATAGGGGATGCAGCATGCAGAGGCAGGGTAAGAACTACACTTTCGATCGCGAGAAGGCGCTGGCCGAGGGCATCAAGGAGGTGGCGTCCGAGCTACGCTTGATCGAGGCTGCCGACTTCGTGGCGTTCATTCGCACCGACCAATTCGCCAACATCGCCAATCTGGTGAACTCCTCGACCGAGCTGTACTTCAAGCCGGGCACGATCACGTTCGGCCTGTCGGGCGACGTGAACCTGCCCTGGGGCGGCACCCCTTCCGTGTCGCTGGATATGGAATTCCACCACATGCAGGTCAACGTCTACTTCCGCCTGTTTCTGGAGGCGCTGCATGCCGGCATTGAGATCGACTACATCACGTTCGACGAGGGCTCGGCCGACCCCGACCAGAACACGCAGCGGCTGATCCAGGCCATTGCCAACGCGCGCCTGGCGCCCGTGAAAGAAAATCAGCAACAGCAGCCGCGACACCTCAGTCACGCTAGCCCCAGGCCAGTTCAGGCCGGCTTGCGGAGCGCAAGCCTCGGACAAGATTGTGCGCCTAGATCATTGGCTTCAGCGAGAATTCCGCGCCGCTTCGGGGCTTGCATGCAACTTTTCAACATCATCTCGCGCCACAACCAGTGGCTGGCGGTGCGGCAGAACGCGATATCCGGGAATATCGCCAACGCCAACACGCCAGGCTTTCGCGCGCAGGATGTGCAGCCCTTCGATACTGCGCTCGAGCAGGCGCGCCTGACCGCGTTCGCTGACGCAGGCCGGACATTTGAGATTCCGGCCCGCCGGGATGCGCCTGCCACGGAGCCGAGGCGCGGCGATCCCTGGGAGGTGACGCACTCCGGTAACAACATCAGCCTGGAGCAGGAGCTGCTCAAGGCTGGTGAGGTCAGTCGCAGCTACAGGCTCAACACGAGCGTCGCGAAGGTCTTTCACCGCATGCTCATGATGAGCGCGAGAGTCTAGCGCCATGGCAGACCCCTTGCTGACAACCGTGCGAATTGGCAGCTCCGGTCTCGAGGCGCAGTCGTTGCGTTTGCGGGTGATCGCCGAGAACATGGCCAACGCCGAGGCCACGGGGCGCACGCCGGGCTCGGCCCCCTACACGCGCAAAGTCATCACCTTCGAAAGCGAGATCGAGGAGGCGGCCAACGCCACGTTGGTGCGCGTTTCGGGCATCGAGCGCAACCGCACGCCTTATCGGGTGGAGCATCTACCGGGTCATCCGGCGGCCGACGCGCAAGGGTTCGTGCGCTTCCCCAACGTCGACCTGGTGGTCGAGGCAGCCGACATGCGCGAAGCCAACCGGTCCTATGAGGCGAACCTTCAGGCAATCCGCCAGGCCCGGGAGATGATCAACATGACGCTCGATCTCCTGAGGTCCACATGATCGATTCGATTTCACCCGTATCCGGCTCGCTTGCCGTTGGTGGCGCAGAGCGCGCGGCCGGTGCCGCTGGTGCTGTGGGCGGCGACGGGGCCGACTTCGGCGCGATGCTGTCGCAGCTTGCCGGCAATGCCGCGCACGTGGTGCGCAACGCCGAGGCGACTGCGGTTGCCGGCATCCAGGGCACCGCCACCGTGCAGCAGGTGGTGGAGGCGGTGATGTCCGCCGAGCAGACGCTGCAGGGTGCGGTAGCCATCCGCGACAAGGTGGTGGCGGCCTATCTCGAGCTGAGCCGGATGCAGATCTAGGGGGTGCCACGTGAGATCGCTTGCCATAGCTGCGACCGGCATGAATGCGCAGCAGACCAACGTCGAGGTGATCGCGAACAACATAGCGAACATCAATACGACTGGGTTCAAGCGGTCGCGCGCCGAGTTCACGGACCTGCTCTACCAGGCCGAGCGCGCCGTCGGCGTGCCGAACGGCGGCGGCCTGGATCCGGTCCCCGAGGGTGCGCGCATCGGCCTCGGCGTGCGCACGTCCGCAGTGCGCAACTTGCACATGCAGGGTTCGCTTACGCAAACGGGCAACAGGCTCGACCTTGCCTTGAACGGCCGCGGCTGGTTCCAGATCACCGGCCCGAACGGCGAAGCCTTCTACACGCGCGCAGGATCCTTCAACAAGAACGGCACGGGCCAGATCGTTACCGGCGACGGCTATGTCGTGCAGCCGGCCATGACCATCCCTCCGACCGCCACCGAAGTCGTCGTCAACGAGACGGGTCAGGTGTTCGTGCGCAACGGCACGGAGACCACGCTACAGCAGATCGGCCAGCTGACGCTTGCCAACTTCACGAACGACGCGGGCCTGGAAGCGCTCGGAGGCAATCTCTACCGAGAGACACCGGCGTCAGGCACCCCCATCACGGGCGTGCCGGCCGATCCTGGGTTCGGCAAGGTCACGCAGGGCTATCTGGAGAATTCCAACGTCGATCCCGTCAAGGAGATCACTGAGCTGATCCAGGCGCAGCGCTCCTACGAGATGAACTCCAAGGTCATTCAGGCGTCCGACGAGATGTACGCGACCGTTTCGAGGAACCTGCGCTAGAGCATGAGGGGGACAGCTGTGCGTTTTCGGCGGGCAAAGCGATTTGCGGCGGCCTGTGTCGCCTGCGGCATTGCTCTGGCCGCCGGAGGCACTGCGATCGCGGCCAACCTGGATTTGCCGGTGCCGCGAACCACCATCTATCCTGGCGACACGATCAGCGAGGATCAGCTGGGCGAGCGCGCTTTCCTGGCCCACACCGTTACGCGCTCGACGGTGTTCGACGATCGGCAAGCGCTCGTGGGCAAGGTTGCCAAACGCACACTGCTGCCGGGGGTTCCGGTACCCATCAACGCTGTGCGCGAGCCCTACCTGGTCAACGCGGGCAAATCCTCGCTCGTCGCCTTCACAATGGGCGGCTTGACGATCAGCACGCAAGCAATAGCTCTTCAGAACGGAGTGGCCGGCGACGTCGTCACGCTGCGCAATCCCGACAGCGGCGTAGTCATCCAGGGAACCGTGGCGAAAGATGGCACCGTGCACCTGGGGACGCCATGATCAGGCGGATCCTTCTCGCGGGTGCGCTGTGCCTGGTCGGGCTGCAGACGAGTGCTGCCACGCGCATCAAGGACATCATCGCGGTGCAAGGCGTGCGCCCCAACCAGTTGGTTGGCTATGGCCTCGTCATTGGCCTCAACGGCACCGGCGACACCTTGCGCAACGCGCCATTCACCGAGCAGTCGCTGCAGTCGATGCTCGATCGCATGGGCATCAACGTGCGCAATGCCAAGGCGCGTACCCGCAACGTGGCCGGGGTCATTGTGACGGCGGAGCTGCCGGCCTTCACCGGCAGGGGCGCGCGCATCGATGTCACTGCGTCCTCGCTCGGCGACGCTACGTCCTTGCAGGGGGGGTCCTTGATCCTTACGCCCCTGATGGGTGCGGACAACACGATCTATGCGGTTGCGCAGGGGCCTCTGGCCGTCACAGGTTTCGCCACCACGGGCAAGGCCGAGACCGTCACCCAGGGAGTGCCGACCACTGGGCGCATACCCAACGGCGGGCTGGTGGAGCGCGACGCGCCCGGCAAGCTTGCGGACGAGGCGCACATCGTGTTCGAGCTGCGCAACCCGGACTTCAATACGGCGATCAGCATCACCGATGCGATCAACGCCCATACGCAACAGCGCTACGGCATCAAGGTCGCAAAGGAAAACGATCTGCGAACGGTGGCCCTGAAGCGCCCGTTCTTCATTACGGCGGCCCGCTTCATCGCCGAGGTCGGCGACCTGCCGGTGGTGCCCGACGCGCCCGCCCGCGTCGTCATCGACGAGCGGACGGGCACGATTGTGATCGGCAAGGACGTGCAGATTTCGACCGTGGCTGTTGCACACGGCAATCTCACCGTGCGGGTCACCGAGAACTCGAAGGCATCACAGCCGCTGCCCTTCTCGCGGGGCGAGACCGTCACCACACCGGAAACGCTGATCGAGGTCGATCAGAAGGGCGCCAATCTCGCCATCGTCCGGGGAACCAATCTGCAGACGCTGGTTGCCGGCCTCAACCGTATCGGGCTGAAGCCCCCCGGCATCATCGCCATTCTTCAGGCGATCAAGAGCGCCGGCGCGCTGCAGGCTGACCTGGTCGTCCAATGACATTGGCAGCACACGGCTACCGGCCGCTTGCCTCGGCGCTGCGGCGTGGCCTGCGCGCGGCAGCCGTCTGCGCCACGCTGGCGGTTGCGAGTTCGGTGGCGCTCGCCCAGCAAGCCTGGGAGGCGACGGTGACGGGCAGCGTTGCGCCGGCAAAGCCTGCTGCCAGCCCCTGGGCTGCGGCAGTGGCATCGCGCAGCGTCCAAATCCCGTCCTGGAGGCGACGCGCCAGCGCCGCCCGATGCCAAGCCTGCTTCCCTCAAGGGTGAGGCGAAGCCGGGGACGAATGCCGTCAAGGCGACGCCGGCCGAGGAATATTGCGCCAATATCGCCAATCCCGCAGCCGATGCGCGCTTCACGTGGCAGAAGAAGATGCTCGCCGCCATGGAGCAGGAGATCGCCAAGCGCGTCGCGGCAATGGAGGAGAAGGCGGCGGAGCTGCAGAAGTGGTTGGCCCGGCAGGGAGGAGTTCTCCAAGAAGGCCAACGAGACGTTGCTCAACATCTATACGCGCATGAAGCCCGATGCGGCCGCCCAGCAGATGGCAGGCCTGGATGAAGAAACGGCCGCCGCCCTGCTGATCAAGCTCGAACCGCGCAAGGCAAGCCTGATCCTAAACGAGATGGATTCCAATCAGGCCATCCGCCTGGCGGCCACCATCAGCGGGGCCGGCAAGTTCGCGCCTGCCGCGCCCAAGAACCCGACAGAGGCCAAGGCCAAATGAAACGATCGGTCCTCCTCATCGGATTGTGTCTGATGCTCCTCGCCGGCTGCGTCAAGGTACAGGATGTCGGCCAGGAGCCGGCGCTGACGCCGGTCGGTGCTGGTTTGCGCCCCAACAAGGTGGCACTGCCGAACGAGCAGGCGCCCGTTCCGATCTACCGGCCCGGCAACTCCTTCTGGCAAGACACGAGCGCCGATCTTTTCCGCGATCCTCGGGCCATGAAGACCGGCGATGTGGTGACCGTGAAGATCTCCATCAAGGACAAGGCCTCGCTCGACAACACGTCGGAGCGCTCCCGTGACAGCAAGACCAACTTCAACCTGAACACCGACTACTATCTGAAGTTGCCGCTGCTCAAAGGCAAGGCCGACGGAGTCTTCGACTCCACGATCGACTCCAAGAGCTCGAGCAAGGGCGAAGGAGCCATCACGCGCTCGGAAAGCATCGAGCTGTTGGTGGCTGCGGTCGTCACTAGTGTGCTGCCCAACGGCAATCTGGTGATCAGCGGGACGCAGGAAGTGCGCGTGAACTTCGAGGTCCGAGTGCTGACCGTGCAGGGCATCGTGCGGCCCCGCGATATCTCCACCGAGAACATGGTCTCCTACGAAAAGATTGCGGAGGCGCGCATTTCGTACGGCGGACGCGGCCGCCTCACGGAGATCCAGCAGCCTGCGTGGGGCCAGCAGCTGCTCGACCTATTGACCCCCTTCTGACCGCGCGGCGAGGCGCGCATGCTCGACATCCCCGACGTCAGCCAACAGCCGGAGGCCCAAGCCGCACCCGCGGGGCCGTCGCTACTGAGCCTGATCCTGGCCATGACGGTCCTGACGGGCCTGTCTTTGGGCGCCGGCGGCCTATTCGGCCTTCAGGTGCTCTCCAGGGTCGGCAAGCACGCGCCGCCGGCCAAGACCGAGGTCGTCGAGGAGCGCAAGGCGCGCTTCTCCGACAAGGCCACACTGTTCGCCCTGTCGCCTATCGTCACCAACGTTGCGAGCCCCGAGCGCACCTGGATAAGGATCGAGGCATCGATCGTGCTCGACGGCGAGAGCGCGGACGCCAAAGGGCTGGCCGCCGCGATCACGGAAGACACGGTGGCCTATCTGCGAACGCTGTCGCTGCCCCTGATCGAGGGATCCAGCGGCCTGCTGCACTTCCGCGAAGACCTCAACGATCGCGTGCGCATCCGCAGCGGCGGCAAGGTGCGAGATCTCATCATCCACACGATGCTGGTGGAATGAGGGTCGACATGAAGAAGCTCGCCATTGTCCTGCTGATGATTGTGGCAGGTGCCACGGCTGCCGCGGCACAGGTGCCCAAGCTCGACAGCCTCTTTCCCGCAAGCGACGGAACGGCGGCAGGCAGAATTATCCAGCTCGATTCTGGTCATCACGGTGCTTTCGGTGGCGCCGGGACTGCTGGTGATGGTGACCTGCTTCACCCGCTTCGTGGTTGCGCTGTCTTTCTTGCGCACGGGGCTCGGATTGCAGACCACGCCCGCCAATCTCATTCTGATCAGCTTGGCGCTGTTCATGACTTTCTACGTCATGGGGCCGACCTTCGATCAGGCCTGGCAGAGCGGTGTGCAGCCGTTGATCGAGAACAAGATCACCGAGCAGGAGGCCTACAAGCGCATCAGCGCTCCGTTCAAGATCTTCATGCGAGCCAACGTGCGCGAGAAGGACCTGCAGCTGTTTGCCGACCTGGCGCCGGGGCCGCGGCAGGCCGGGCCAGCCGGACAGGCCAAAGCTCAGCCGCAAATCGCCGCACCTGCGGTGGCTTCGCCGCAGACCGAGGCGGGCGGGGACGTCGAGTTGCGCATACTCATTCCGGCTTTCATGATCTCGGAACTGAGGCGCGGTTTCGAAATCGGCTTCCTGATCGTGCTGCCGTTTCTGGTCATCGATCTCATCGTGGCGACACTCACCATGTCGATGGGCATGATGATGCTGCCGCCGACAGTCATTTCCCTACCCTTCAAGATCCTGTTCTTCGTTCTGATAGATGGTTGGAACCTGCTGGTGGGCTCGCTCGTCCGTTCATTTGTCTGATGCGAAGCTTACGCGTTAAGCGATATGCAACACTTATCGCTTAACCATAATTGTTATGGCAGGCCGGAGCACACAGACGGGGCTCCAAGAGGCTCGATGCTCTCTGCCAGACCGGCGCTAAGCCGGTAACGACCCGTTTGTGGCAATTACCTCGCGAGGGCTCTGGAATGAGCAGCATCAACACGAACGTCGCAGCGATGACCGCGCTGCATACGCTCACCCAAACAAACATCCAGCTCACCGAGACCCAGGGCCGCATCTCCACGGGCTATCGGGTTGCCGACGCATCCGACAACGCCGCCTACTGGTCGATCGCCACCACCATGCGCTCCGACAACGCGGCAATGTCCACGGTGCAGGATGCGCTCGGGCTCGGCGCCGCCACGGTCGATGTCGCCTACACCGGCATCAACAGCGCCATCAAGGTGGTCGACCAGATCAAGAGCAAGCTGGTGGCGGCCCGCCAGCCCGGCGTCGACCGCAACAAGATTCAGAGTGAAATCACGGAGCTGCAGGCGCAGCTGCGCGGCATCGCCGACTCCGCCTCGTTCTCGGGCGAGAACTGGCTGTCGGTGGACTCCGGTGCCGCCACCTACAACGCCACCAAGACCATTGTATCGTCGTTCTCCCGCACCGCCGGCGCAGTTGTCATTGGCACCATCACCGTCGATGTCGACGGCACCAAGCTGTTCGATGCCGCCGACCAGTCTGGCATCCTCGACACTGCCAGCACGACCACCAACGGCGGCGTCACCTACTCGGTTGCAGCCTTGGCCGACGCGGTCGACATCTCGGCCCTGACCGACAGCGACAACGACCTGGCGGACCTGGAGGAGATCATCGGCGTGGTCGACGGAACTATCTCATCCATGACGGATGCTGCGACCTCCATGGGTGCGGCCAAGGCGCGCATCGGCATCCAGCAGGATTTCGTCAAGAGCCTGATGGATGCAGTCAGCCGCGGCGTCGGCCAGCTGGTCGATGCCGACATGAACGAGGAGTTCGACCAAGCTGCAGGCCCTGCAGGTCAAGCAGCAGCTGGGCGTGCAGTCGCTTAGCATCGCCAACGCCTCGAGCCAGCAGATCCTCTCGCTGTTCCGCTAGAACGCAACAAACAATCTGTATCCAAACGGCCACGCCCTCATCGGGGGCGTGGCCGTTGGCGTTGGATTCGGCTCCTCAGGCTTGGCGCAAGGTTAACGGTTAATACATGGGTAAGAATCGTTCTTTAGTGATTAATGAAGGAAGGTGGCGCGTTGAAGACGCTTGAGCGACGGCAGCTCTGAAGATGTGATGCCACTCTGACATGCTGGCGAAGGCTGGGATGTACCGCGTTTCCCGATAACCTATCTGAGAGACGCATAGAATGAGTAGCATCAATACGAACGTCGCGGCGATGACGGCGCTGCAGACGCTCACCCAGACCAACATGCAGCTCACGGAGACGCAGAACCGCATCTCCACGGGCTACCGGGTTGCCGATGCGTCCGATAACGCCGCGTACTGGTCGATCGCCACCAGCATGCGCTCAGACAACTCGGCGCTCTCCACGGTGCAGGACGCCCTGGGTCTTGGTGCCGCCACGATCGACGTCGCCTACACCGGCATCAACAGCGCCATCAAGGTGGTCGACCAGATCAAGACCAAGCTGGTGGCGGCCCGCCAGCCCGGCATCGATCGCACCAAGATCCAAAGTGAAATCACCGAGCTGCAGTCGCAGTTGCGCGGCATCGCCGACTCCGCCTCGTTCTCGGGCGAGAACTGGCTGTCGGTGGACTCCGCCGCAGGCACCTACAACGCCACCAAAACCATCGTGTCGTCGTTCTCGCGCTCGGGCGGCGTGGTCACGATCGGCACGATCGCCATTGATCTGAGCACTCTCAAGCTGTTCGATGCCAACGACCAGTCGGGCATCCTGGACACGCAGAGCACGACCACCAACGGCGGCGTGGCCTACTCGGTGGCGGGCTCAACCGATGCCGTCAATATCTCGGCCCTGACCGACAGCGACCCCGATCTCCAGGACCTGGAGGAGATCATCGGCGTCGTAGACGCGACGATCTCATCCATGACGGATTCGGCAACCTCGCTCGGTGCGTCCAAGGCGCGCATCAGCTATCCAGCAGGATTTCGTCAAGGCGCTGATGAATGCCGTCAGCCGCGGCGTCGGCCAGCTGGTCGATGCCGACATGAACGAGGAGTCGACCAAGCTGCAGGCCCTGCAGGTCAAGCAGCAGCTGGGCGTGCAGTCGCTCGGAATTGCCAATACGAGCAGCCAGTCGATCCTGCAGCTGTTCCAGTAAGCCGATCCAACTCCATCGAGCCGTGTCATTCTTGCGGCCGCGGCATGATCGCGAGCCGCTGCGCTCCCGCCTGCACCATTCTCGCACAAGGTTCGTTGCGGAGTATCCACACTCGACTGATACGCACGCGCGGGATCTTGCATGTTCGGGCTGGAGCAGCTGGAGCGGTTGTGGAGCAGCGTGCTGGGACTCGGCGCGCGCCGCCTTGCCGCGCTCGGCCTCATCGGCTTGAGCGTGTTCGCCGCCGTCGCCGGCGGCAGCTACTACCTGAGCCGGCCGGAATTCGAGACGCTGTACATCGGACTCAACGCTCAGGATGTCAGCCGGATCGGCGCCGCCCTGAAAGAGGCCGGCATAACCTTCGACGTAAACTCGCAAGGCAACGCCGTGTCCGTGCGTCGGGGGCAGACTGCACAAGCGCGCATGCTGCTGGCCGAGAAGGGGCTGCCCACCAGCGCGAATGCCGGCTACGAGCTGTTCGACAAGATGGGGTCGATGGGCCTCACGTCGTTCATGCAGGAGATCACGCGTCTCAGGGCCCTGGAAGGCGAGATCGCCCGCACCATCCAGGCGATGAAGGGTGTCAAGGCCGCGCGTGTGCACATCGTGCTGCCGGATGCGGGATCGTTTCGCCGCACGCGCCAGCAGCCCTCCGCCTCGGTCATCGTGCGCACCGAGAACCCGGGCGACTTCCCCTCCGCGCCGGCGATACGGCATCTGGTGTCGGCCGCAATCCCCGGCATGAGCATCGACCAGGTGTCGGTGCTGAGCACCGACGGCACCATCCTTGCTGCCGGCGGTGACACCTTCAACGCCACCCCGACCAAGATGCTGTCGCTGGAGCGGACGGTCGCCAAGGAGCTGCAGGACAATGTGCGAAAGACGCTATCCCCCTACCTGGGCATCGACAACTTCGAGATCAGCATCGCCGCGCGCCTGAATACCGACAAGCGCCAGATCAACGAGACCAACTTCAATCCCGAGGGAAAGGCCGAGCGCTCGGTGCGCACGGTCAAGGAGACCGGGAGCTCGCAGAACAGCAATACCAATCGGGCCGCCGTGGGTGTGGAGCAGAACATCCCGGCGGACCAGGCGGCCAACACGCAGCTCGCGGCGAGCAGAACAAGAAGCAGAACGAGCGCCGCGAGGAGCTGACCAACTACGAGGTGAGCACCAAGACCATTCAAACGGTGAGCGAGGGCTACAAGATCGAGCACCTCACGATCGCGGTGGTCGTCAACCGCAAGCGCGTGCTGGCCACGCTGGGCGACGGGGCGAAGGCCGAGGAGCTGGAAGGCCAGCTCAAGGAGATCGAGCGGCTGGTCGGGTCGGCCGCCGGCGTCGACGAGAAGCGCGGCGACCGCATCACCATCTCAGCCGTCGACTTCCTGCCAAGCGACCGAGCGCTGGAGCCCGTGGCCGGCGCCGGCGCCGGCATCATGGCCCAGCTGATGGATCATACCGGCAGCTTGATCAAGGCGATCACCATGATTGCCATCAGATGCTGCTGATCTGGTTCGGATTGCGACCCGCCACCAAGGCGTTGCTGGTCTTCGAGCCCGGCCGAGGCCATCCGAACTCCTCCGATGGCAGAGCGGCTTTGATGCTCCCGGCATCGACCAAGCGTCGGGCTCCGCCGAGATCGTCAGGGAGAAGCCACCGAACCTGATCGCCGACCTCACAAGCAAGCTCGGACGCACGCCGCAGAAGCGGCTCGAGCAGATGATCGACTTCGACGATGAGCAGGCCGCGGCCATTCTCAAGCAATGGATGCATGGGGCTAGAAGCGCATGAACGCGGTCCCCGCCGCTCGACTTCCTCGACCGATTTCAGTATCGGCGGCGACTTGGCGCCGGCAGTCGCCGATGGCGTCCTGCCGCAAGACGCCAACGCCGCAAGCATGGCCGCAAAGCTCGACGAGGCCTATGGCGCGCGGTCTGCTGACAGGCAGGGCAACGGCGCAAGCCCAGTTCAACACCAAGCTGAACGAGCAGCGCGCCGCCGTTCGTCGCCGAGTTGGCCGCCGAGCGGCAGAAATGGGCGAGCGAGGTAGGTGAGACGCTCGCCAATCAGGTCTGCCGCTGCCCTTGCCGACTTCGAGACGCCGCGTCGCCGAAACGACCGCGCGCATCCTGAAGCCCTTCCTCGAGGCGGAGTTGCGCCGGCAGGCGATGGCCGAGCTGCGCGCCAGCCTCAACGGCCTGGTGATGGCCGATCCTGGCGTCAGCCTGCACATCACCGGCCCGCCTGACGTGCTCGAGGTGCTGGCCGCGCAGCTGGCCGAGAAGGCTATCACCGCCGACATACGTCGCCAGCGAGGACTGCGACGTGAAGATCGTGGCCGGGCCGGCCGCGCTGGAAACGTGCCTCAGGCACTGGATGGACAGGCTCGAGGAGATAACGCGTGAAGCCGGGCGAGGAAGACACCAAGGCCCATGAGCTGGTCATCATCCGGCGCCGCGTCCGGGGGCGAGGAAGGCGGCCACCATGGCGGCGTATGGAAGATCGCCTACGCGGACTTCATGACCGCCATGATGGCGTTCTTTCTCGTCATGTGGCTGATCAACTCGACCGACCAGAAGGTGCTGACGCAGGTCGCGAACTACTTCAATCCGATGCGCCTGACGGACAGCACGCCGCATTCGCGAGGGATCAACACCATCGAGAGCGGGGAGCAGGGCAAGCAGGGCAAGCATGAATTCGGTCGGCGATCCCAAGGAGAAGGCCGAAGCCAAGGAGAAGACAGAAGGACAAGAAGGCCGAGAGCGGCGCCGCCAAGGGAGCAGGCGACGCCAAAGGGGAAGCGGAAGGCAAGGGCGAGGGAGCGACCAAAGGCGAAGGCAAGGGCGGCGAGGGCGCGGGACAGGGCGACACGGCTGAAGTGAAGGCGAGGTTTACGGAGCAGGCGCTCTTCAGCGATCCCTACGGTGTTCTGGCAAGGATCGCCGCGGAGGCAGTGCCGGCGCCCCCTACCAAGGACGCAATCGGCGCCGGCGGCGAGCTCTATCGCGACCCGTTCGATCCGGCGGCGTGCAAGCTGTCCAGCCCAGCAAGGAGCACGACGTTTCCCAAGGCAAAGGCCGCACCGGCGGCCGATGCAGCCGATCCGGCGACCGACAAATCGCCTGCATCGGCACCGCAGACCGAGACATCCCAAGAGCCCAGCGGAAGTCCAAGGAAGCAGCGCCGCGGCGCGCCAGCGAGGCCAGCCGCTCGCAAGAGAACGCCCCGCCCCGACCCGAATCAGCCCACCCGCCGACAAAGCGAGCGATCAGGCCGTAGCCCCCGAGCGGCAAGGCGGCCAAGCAGGCGGCGGCGGAGAGGGCCGCGCGGATCGAGGCAGCCAAGATCGAAAGCGACATCCAGCGCCTTGCGACCGCAGCTGCCAGGGCACCCTCCCCAACATCGACGTGACGACCAACGACGACGGAGTGCTGATCAGCCTCACCGACGACTACGATTTCGGCATGTTTGCGGTCGCTTCGGCCGAGCCTCGACCGGCGATGGTCGTCGTCATGGAGAAGATGGCCAAGGTCCTGCAGCAGTACCGGTACCCGCTGATCGTGCGCGGCCACACCGATGGCCGGCCGCTATCGCTCGGGGAACTACGACAACTGGCGGCTATCGACCGCGCGCGCGCATATGGCCTACTACATGCTGGTGCGCGGCGGAGTCGACGACAAGCGCTTCGAGCGCGTCGAGGGCCACGCCGATCGCAATCTGCGAGTGCCGCACGATCCGGACGGCCGCCCAGAACCGCCGCATCGAGATCCTGTTGCGGAGGCCCAAGGCGTGAGGGGCTCTCGCAAGCTCGCGGCTGCGGCCGTCACATGCGCGCTTGGCGCTGGCGCCCCCGGCGCAAGGCCAGAATGGGCCGGCGAGCCGTTCGAGCTGGTGCGCTCGCTGCAGTCGCTGCAGGACCAGATCGTGCGCGGCAATACCCGTGCCCATGCCAATCAGGCAAGCTGGTCAGCCGCATCGCCGAGCAGTTCGACGCAATCGATGCCGAGCGATGGAAGGAACCGAGGAATGCCCGAGCCGCAGTGCTGTTCGTGCTCAACGGCGGCCCTGTGCGTGCTCTGCAGAAAGTGATCGGCAGCGGCAGCGGGGGCGACCTCGACGAGAAGCTGCTCAAAGGCGTGCTGGCCTACGGTGAAGGCCGGAAGGAAGACGCGCTGCAGCTTTTGGACGGCATCGACGCTCGCCTGCTGCACGTCAGCCTGGGAGGGCATGTCGCCTACGTGCAAGGTGAGCTGGTGGAGAAGAAGGAGCCTGCGAAGGCTCTGGCGCACTTCGAGGATGCGCGCCTGCTCGCTCCGGGCACCATCGTCGAGGAGGCGGCGTTGCGGCGTCAGATCGCGCTGCTGGCGGCGGCGGGTGATGGCGATCGATTCGAGGTGCTGGCGGGCCGATATCTGCGCCGCTTTGCCACTTCGGTCTATGCCGGCGGCTTTCGTCAGAAATTTGCCGCTGACCCTTGCTTCCAACGCGATGAGCACACATCCGGACCGGCTGGCGCGCCTGGTGAGCATGCTGGGCGGCGTAGGGGTAGTCGAGCGCCGCGACATCTACCTCACAGTCGCCAAAGAGGCGCTCCTCAAGGGGAGGGTGGAGCTGGCGAAGCTGGCGGCGGCGAACGCGGTGCAGCTCGCCAAGGAGGGCGGCGACGATGGCGAGCGTGCGCGGCTGTACGAGGGCGCCACGCTGATCGTCACCGACGACTACGATCGGGGTATCGAGGCCCTGAGCGCGATTGAGCGCAGCAAGCTTGGTGAGCATGAAGGCGCGCTGCTGGATGTGGCGCTATTGGTCGCTGGACAGATAAGGCGCATGCCGGCCGAGCCAGAGCCGGATAGCGCGCCACCAAGCGAGAACGATGCGAGCGGTGCGGGCGCGAGCCAGGCGTTGGAGCGCGCGCGCAAGGCTTTGGCGCAGGTCGACCAGATGTTGAGCAGGCTAGAGAAATGAACACGGGAACAGTAGCGCCGCTGCCGATCGCGGCGGGTGAGGTGGCTGCCGACAAGGCACGGGGCGCCAATCGCGGCGGTCCCAGCGAGGATGGTGATACAGGCGGATTTCTACGGCTGGTTGCCAAGCTCGGGCAGGACCAAGGCCGTCGCGGGCGCAGCGATGCAACGCCGCCGGGTGAGCCAGGCGAAGCCGCCCGTCTCAACGTCGGGTCCTGGCTGGCCGGCGAAGTGGAGGTATCGGGGGACGAGGTTGCAGGTGGCGGCCGCAACGCAGGCGAGGCGCTGGCGACGCCGCAGTGGGACGCTCTGGCCCTGCAGCTCGCACTCGCCGGCGTGAGCGATCCGGAAGCGCTCGCCCAGCTTCTTGCGGCGGGCGCCGGGCCTGGCCAGAGCCTCGAGGCAGCCGGAGCGGTTGTGGCTCAGGGTCGCCAACGGCACCGCAACCGAGGCCGACATCGAGCTGGTGCGGAATGCTCTGGCAGCCGCTGCAGAACGGCGAGATGCCTTCGATATCCGACGCGACCATGCTCGCCAGCCTGGCCAGGGCGAGCAGCCAGGCCGACGCGAGGCGGGCCGGTCAACCCGCGCCCGAGACGATGGGCAAGGTTGCCGTGCTCGGCCGTGAGACCCATCTGGCGCCTGTGCTTGCCATGTCTATGGCGGGCCAAGACCCATCCCTCGCGCGCGCGCCGCAGCCAGTCGATGCCGCAGATATCGCGTTGGCGATGGGCGATGCGAGCCTCGACCCAGAGCTCGCCGATCCGCAGTCCGCCGTGACGGCGATTCGCGATGCGCGATGGGGCTCGCAACCGCAGCGCCGACGGCTCACCGCTCAATCTGCAGCAGCCCATGCCCGAAGCGGCGGCCGGCGACGAAGGACTGCCGGCGAGCGGAACCTTCCAGGCCGCATCCGTGGTGCGCGCGGATGTACTCTTCAATGCCGGCTGCAGCCGGTAGCGTCATGCAGCAGATAGCCGACAGCGTCGCCGCGGAGGCCAGCACCATGCTGGGGCAGGCGACACGCCCCGACGCGCCTGCCCCCGGCCTCGGCCAGCAATTCGGCTCGCCCGTAAAGGTGATCCACCTCGAGCTGCAGCCCGAGGGGCTCGGAGCGGTGAGCATCCGACTGGCCGTGAAGGACCAGGAGCTGCACCTCTCCCTCGAGGTCGGCCGCGGCGACACCGCCACGCTCATTCAGCGGGATCGCGACACGCTCTCGGCGCTATTGCGCTCTGCGGGTTATCTGATCGATGGCGTGGATGTGAGAATGGCGGGTCCGAGCGGCTTGGCGGCCGCGCCGATGGATGGCCAGTCCGGCATGCAGATGTCGGGAGGCGCGCATTCGCGCGGCTCACAACCCGAGGACAGAGCGCCGGGCGCGGGGCCGCAGGACAATTCCAGAGGCTCTGGCTCTGGCAATAGGCACAACGGTGAAGACGATCAGATTGGCCGCAATCGCGGCCGTGGTGGCGGCCTTTATGTCTAGCGCGCAGACGGGGACTCGCGTCCGGGACGCATCTGTGCGAGCGCGAGATGGCGCTGGCCGCCAGAAAGCACGAGGTTCCCATCGGCATGCTCTACGCGGTGGGGCTGACCGAGACCGGCCGCGGCGACACGCTGCGCCCCTATGCTCTCAACATCGACGGCCGCCCTTTCTACGACGACGGCAAGAGCGAGGCGCTGTCGCGTTTCAGTAGCGCGCTGGCGACGGGCGCGAAGCTGATCGATGTGGGGTGCATGCAGATCAATCACCGCTTTCACGCCCGCAACTTCCGGTCGGTGGAGCAGATGTTCGAGCCGGCGGCAAACGTCGACTACGCCGCCCGGTTTCTCAAGGAGCTCAAGGCGCGCGAGGGCAGCTGGACCATGGCTGTGGCGCGTTATCACGCGGGGCCCGACAATGACCCCGCCCAGAAGCGTTATGTGTGCCGTGTCATCGCCAACATGGTGGCGACAGGGTTTGGCGCCTGGACCAGCCAGTCGTCGGCTTTCTGCCGGCCCTGAGCATGGCTGCTCGCGGTCATGCGCGGAAAGCTTAAGGAGGCGTTAAGGATGCTCTCGCTAGTCAATGGGCGATAGCTGAAGAGGAAGGTGCGGGGAGCGAACCTGTGGTCAATACGCCTGTAGCAGCTATGCCGAAGAGCCGACTACTCGGCCCCTTCAAGCTCAACTTCGATGCGATCGATGCAGCGATCACCCGCCAGTCCGCCGGGGTGTACGCGCTAGGCTACACCAGTCCGGACGGAAAGTTCTGCATCAACCACGTCGGCAGGGCCGATACCGACGTGAAGAGCAAGCTGCGCGAGTGCATCGGCTCGGCGACGCTGTTCAAGTTCGGGTACCTGCCGAGCAGAAAGGCAGCTTTCGAGCGCGAATGCGAGCTGTTTCACGATCTGAGCCCGCCCGGAAACCGGGTGCACCCCGGCCGGCCCCAGGGGACTAATTGGGTCTGTCCTCGCTGCCGTATATTTCCTCAGCGCTACTGAGCAGATTGAGCACGTCGGTTAGCGCCGCCTGGTAGCCGTGGTGCCAGTAGGCGCGCTCGGGTGTATCGGCATCCAGATGCTTCTGATCGAGTGCCGTGTAGGGGGCCTCATCATCGAGCCACTCGCGAATGCCGTCGCGACGGCGGCGCAGAAGCGACAATGGATTGCTGTCAGACATGTGTACTCGCTACCGGCTGCTGACCTCTGGCGCTGTCCGCCACGCCCATCTGTCTACATGACCGGCATTGGGGTTCCGCCAAGCCCGGTGTCCCGATTTGCCTAAAATTTTAGGTATTCGTAGGCTGGCTTGGTGCGCCGACCGCGGGCTTGACGAGCCGAAGCTGGTGCTGGGCCGCAAGAAAGGGTTAACCATCCAGGTGTGAGGCGCGGGGGCGGGCTGCGAGCGAGTAGGGAGAGCCGCGGGCATGGAATTTGGTGTGTTCGACCACCTCGACGCGAGCGGGGTGCCCATCAGTGAGCTTTATGAGCACCGGCTCGGGTTGATCGAGGCCTACGACCGGCTGGGCATCCACCGGTACCACTTGGCCGAGCACCATGCCACGCCGCTCGGTCTTGCACCCTCGCCCAGCGTCTTCCTGGCGGCCGTCGCGCAGCGCACGCGCCGTCTGCGCTTCGGCCCGCTCGTCTACACGCTTTCCCTGCACCACCCTCTGCGCCTGCTGGAGGAGATCTGCATGCTCGACCAGATGAGCGGCGGCAGGCTGGAGCTGGGGGTGGGGCGCGGCATCTCCCCCCACGAGCTTGCCTACTATGGCGTCGACCCGGGCAAAGCCCAGGCAATGTACACCGAGGCTCTGCACATTTTACTGACCGCTTTCTCGGCCCGCACGCTCACCCATGAGGGCGAGCACTACCGCTTCCACGACGTGCCGATCGAAATGCAGCCGGTACAACGTCCGCACCCGCCGCTGTGGTATGGGCTGGCACGGCCCGATGGCCTGCCGTGGGTGGTCGCCAACAAGGTAAACATTGTGTGCAACGCCGCGCCGCCAGTGGTGCGCGAGGTGACGGATGGTTACCGCAGCCGGTGGGCGGCGGCCGGGCACAGCATCGAGCATCTGCCGCGCATGGGCATGGCCCGTGCCGTCGTCATTGCCGAAACCGAGCGCGAGGCGCTGGAGATTGCACGACGCGCGCACCAGCGCTGGTATCACAACCTGATGCTGCTTTGGAACAAGCACGGCACCAAGCCGGTCAGCGCCGTCTTTCTCGACAATTTCGACGACTCGCAGAAGGCCGGATTTGGTTTTGCCGGCACCCCTGAAAAGGTGGGCGCCGCTCTCAAGGGCCAGATTGCAGAGGCTGGAGTGAACTACATCGTGTGCCGCTTCGCCTTTGGCGACATGACGCCAGCCGAATCGCGCAGGTCGCTGGAGCTTTTCGCGCGGGACGTCATGCCCGAGCTGCGCGGCGCGGGGGCAGGCTAGCCCCAAAAACATAGTGCAAGCGCGCCACGGGTGGCGTGTTGCTCAAGATCCGGGCATCGCAAGAGTGGTAGATGCCACAAAAGGGGCGTCATTCGCAATTCTTGTTGGGCTGAAACGGTTGAGCCAGCTTCTCTGCTGCGCCAGCCGGCACCGGCAGCCGCCTCATGAGGTCGGCGCCGAGCACGTATTGTGCACAGAAAACATTACTCTTCTTACCATTCGTTTAGGGCTCGTGGGGAACTATTCGTACTATTCGCTGTTTTCGGCAGGAGTGCTGCTCACTGAGCAGTTGAGAGGGAATGTCCTTGATGATTTGGGCAGTCATCATTGCCGGTGGAACGGGCCTTTTGCTCGGCCTCTTGCTGAAGGTGCCGGCGGTGCTGGCTGCCTCGGTGGTGGCCGTGGCTGCCGGCATGGCGCTGACGACGCTGACCAGCTGGCCATTGCTTGATACCTTCATGTATTGCGGAGCTCTGCTGGCGACCTTGCAGGTCGGCTACCTGGTGGGCGGTGCACTGGCCTGCGCACGCTGGCGCTGAGCTGTGTGCCAGTTCGAGCCGGTCTGTATCAGTATCGCCGGGGCGATTAGCCTCAGCACACGCTCTTGAAGTCCAAGAGCGCAGGGATGGTCTTGACGAGCAGCACGAGATCAAGCCACAGCGACCAATAGCGCGCATAGTAGCAGTCGCGCGCGACGCGTCCGTCGTAGTCGACGCTGCTGCGGCCGTTGGCCTGCCACATCCCCGTCAGGCCGGGGCGGGCCTGCAGGTAGGCGCGCGCGCGCTGACCGTAGCGCGAGAGCTCGTCGGGTTGAACCGGCCGCGGCCCCACGAGGCTCATCTCTCCACGCAGGATGTTGAAGAGCTGGGGCAGCTCATCGATGCTGGATTTGCGCAATACGTTGCCGAGACAGGTGACCCTCGGATCGTTCCTCAGCTTGCGGGTCTCGTTCCATTCGGCAGCCGCCGCCGGGTTGATCCGCAGGTACTCCTCCAGGATCTCTTCGGCATTCTCCACCATCGTGCGAAACTTGTAGCAGACGAACGTCTTGCCACCGAAGCCGACACGCATCTGGGCGTACAACACCGGTCCGCCCAAGATCAGGCGGATCAGCGCAGCCACCACGATCATGAGGGGCGCCAGAAGGACAAGGGCGATGAGCGCCCCCACGATGTCGCAAACCCTCTTGGGTGTCCCGCCAAGGGGCTGATCTTGCGGCGCCGCCGCCGGCTCGGGGCGGCGCCCCCTGGAGCTGCCGTTGACTAGGACCGCAATTGCGTCCCGTTTGGCCGACCGCTCATAAACGTGGTCACGGGCAGCAAGATCCGTTTTCAGAATGTACGCACACATAAGAAAGTCCCGCACGCCGAACTGTTACCGCTTCCTTAACGCCTCGTTTGCCCAAAAAGCAAGACTCAAGCCACTCCCACGGCACACTCTGGTTAAGCTGTGTTGCGCTGCGATGACGATCGCCGCCGGCGGCACCCGTCGAACCGGGCGTGCGCGGCAGGCGGGGATCGCCACGCGCGGCAATCTACAGCAGCACTTTTGGTTAAAATTGCGTCGCGGAACGGAGGGCGAACAGACACACAATCGAGCATCTGTCAATGTTGCTTGCTACTTTGGCGGCGGGCAAGTTGGCATCGCCCGAGCAGTCGACGAGGCGGGATCGTAAGGAGTGTGCGTGGATGCTGAAATACTGCGCGCGGCGAGCCGGGCACCTACTGGGTGTGGCGATCTACCTGACCTGTGCGGGCGATGCTCTGGGTCAGGAGGCCAAGCGCCGGCCCCCGGGTCCGTCCTTCTTTGAGGATTTTTCCAGTTTCGATCGGCGCAAGTGGTTCGTTTCCAATGGCTGGAACAGCGGCGAGTTCCAAAATTGCATGTACGCAGAAAGCCATGTGCACCCCGTCAAAGGTGCGCTGGAGCTGAGGCTGACCGACACGCCGAGCGCTAGGGGGCCCTACACGTGCGCCGAGATCCAATCGATGGAGTTCTACGGACATGGAATGTACGAGGTGCGGATGCGCGCGGCAGCCGCGACGCCAGGCGTCGTCAGCGCCTTCTTTACCTTCGTGCGCCCGCCGCACGATGAGCTGGACATCGAGTTCGTGGGCAAGCACCCAAAGCAGGTGCAGCTGAACTATTTCGTGAACGGGGCACCCCAGCGCGGAAAGAACATCGATCTGGACTTCGATACAACGACCACGATGAACAATTACGCCTTCGAATGGCTGCCGGATGTGATGCGCTGGTTTGCGAACGGTCGCCTCATCTACGAGGTCAAGAAGGAAGGCAACGCTCCGTTTCCCGTAGTGCCGGGCAAGATCCACTTCAGCATTTGGAGCGGAAGCGCCGCGTCGAACGCGTGGCTCGGGCCCTTCGTGTATCCGGGCCCGCTGACGGCGCGCTTCGAGCACGTCGCCTTCACGGAAGTCGGCAAGCCTTGCCAGTTTCCAGCGTCGGTCATCTGCGCACGCGCGGCAAAGGAGAAGCCGCAATGATGGGACCGGGCTCGGTCAAGCTTCGCCGCATGGCGCCCGCAGCCAGGGCAAATGGCAGGCTTTCCAAGATTTCAAGACCTTGCTATCTGTCGCGCCGCTGCCCCGGCACGGCGCAGTAGCGGGATATGAGCGCTCAGCGTGACTAAGCTGGACAAGAAGATCGAAGCGGTTGCGTCGCAATCGCCGCCTGCCACCGCCATGACCATTATCCAGCCGACGCGGGGGTTCGCCGGCCTGGACCTGCGGCCGGTATGGGACTACCGGGAGCTCGTGTATTTCCTGGTCTGGAAGGAGCTCAAGACCAGATACAAGCAGACGGTGCTGGGGGTCCTGTGGGCAATCCTCCAGCCGTTCTTCACGATGCTTATTTTCACGCTGATATTTTCCTACCTGGCCCGCATTCCATCGCGCGAGGTTCCCTACCCGCTGTTTGCCTACGCGGCGCTGGTGGTTTGGACCTACTTTGCCCAGGCGCTGACCCGGGGCGGGACCGGGTTGGTGGCCAATGCCAACTTGATCAGCAAGGTCTACTTCCCGAGGATCATCTTGCTGATCGTTGCCGCCACCACGCCTGCCGTGGATATGGGGTTGGCGATGATATTTCTCGTCGCGATGCTCGCCTGGTACCAGGTCGTGCCGTCCTTGGCCGTATTTCTACTGCCGCTGTTCTTGGCGATGGCGTTCCTGGCAGCCTTCTCGATCGGTCTGTGGTTGTCGGCCCTCAACGTGCGGTACCGTGATATCGGTCACCTGATACCCTTCCTCGTGCAGTTCGGGGTGCTTGCGTCGCCCGTGGCCTACCCGGCCAGCCTGGTGCCGTTGCACTTGCAAGGCTTCTACGCGCTCAATCCAATGGTCGCGGTAGTCGAGGGCTTCAGGTGGTGCCTGCTGAGCACCCCGGCGCCGAGCCTCCAGATGATCGTTTGCGGGATGCTCACCATCTCGGTGATGTTGTCGAGTGGCGTTTGGTATTTCAAGACGACTGAACGCACTTTTGGTGACATTATTTAACCAGATCGAGGTTTTCATACCCGCGGGAAACGTGAAGTCCCCGCCGAACGGATGCGCCGGCCAGCACCATGGCGGCGGCTTCACGAGGCAATGCGCCGCTGGCGTCACCACCGTGGGCCATACATGTACATGCCAGTCACCGGCAGTCCTCGCATTGCCGTTCTCATCCCCTGCCACAACGAGCAGAGCACGGTCGCGACCGTCGTGAGCGATTTCCGTCGCGCGCTGCCGACCAGCGACATCTACGTCTATGACAACAACTCCACGGACGACACCGCGCGCGTGGCCGCTGAGGCCGGAGCAATCGTCCGGTCGGAGCGGTTTGCCGGCAAGGGCAATGTCGTGCGCCGGATGTTCGCCGACGTGGCGGCCGACATCTACGTGCTGGTCGACGGGGACGACACCTATGAAGCCAACGCCGCGCCGGCCTTGGTGCAGATACTGATCGAGGGCCAGCTCGACATGGTGTGCGGCATTCGCCGATCGTCAGATGCCAACGCCTACCGCCGTGGGCACCGGCTCGGCAACAAGCTGCTGACGGGTCTCGTGCAGTTCATTTTCGGCAACGGCAACCGCGACCTCCTCACCGGCTACCGCGCGTTCAGTCAGCGGTTCGTCAAGTCGTTCCCCGGCACGTCCCGGGGGTTCGAGATAGAGACCGAGCTCACTGTGCACGCGCTGCAAATGCGCCTGCCGACGGCCGAGATCGAGACCGAGTATGGATCGCGGCCCGAGAACTCGACCAGCAAGCTCAACACCATACGCGACGGTATTCTGATCTTGGGCATGATCGGCCTGCTCGTGAAGGAAGAGAGGCCGCTGCTGTTCTTTGGGACCCTGGCGTCGCTGGTGCTGCTGGCGGCGTCCGCCGTCTTCGTACCAGTGATGGCCGAATACTTTCAGACCGGACTGGTCCCGCGTTTTCCGACCCTGATCGTTGCCGTCGGTGGGGCCGTGGTCGCGGCGCTGCTGTTCGACGTGCGGCCTGATCCTGGACACGGTGACACGCGCGCGCATGGAGAGCCGCCGGCTCGCATACTTGAGCGCATCTCATCTAGCCCCGCCCTTGCGGGCGCAAGATACCCGGGTCGCGCATGCGGTCGTGCTGGAGGCCTCGCTGCGCGCCGGCGGAACATACGGCGGTTGATCGAAGGCGCCGCCGGCTTCAGCCGAGCCGTGAGCCTCAGCCCTGCAGGACGCCGCGAAAGATGTCGGCAATCTTGCCCGCCAGCCGCACATCCACCTTGCGCGAGGTTGGCAGATTGACGCCCGTCATCGCCAAACGCGAGCTGACCGGGCACGGACGCGCGAAGTCGCGATAGGCGGGCATCGACGAGAGGCCGTGGAAGAACGGCCGCAGATCGATGTTGGCTCGCGGCACGCGGCAATCAACGCGGGGCGCTTCTCGGCCGGCGTCAACGCGCAGGCGAACCACACCACGGGCTCGCTGCGGGCGGACATGGCGGGCGGAAAAGCGATCGCCCGGTATCCCGGCGAGCGCGGTCTCGTACAGGGCGCCGATCTTGTGCCGCAGCGCGAGCAACTCGTCCATGCGCGCGAGCTGGGCGCAGCCGATCGCGGCCTGGAGGTTGGTCATGCGGAAGTTGAAGCCCGCCTCGTCGTGCCAATAGCGCCGGTCGGGCCGCATGCCGTGGTCGCGCAGCATGCGCATCCTGGCGGCCAGCTCGGCATTGTTGGTGACGCACATGCCGCCTTCGCCGGTGGTGATGATCTTGTTGCCGAAGAACGAGAAGCTGCCGATGTCGCCGAACGACCCGACCGGCTTGCCGTCGTAGCGCGCGCCGTGCGCCTCGGCGCAGTCCTCGATCACGATACAGGCCGCGGGCCTTGGCGAGCGCCATGATCTCGGTCATGGGCGCGGGCCGGCCGAACACGTGCACCGGCATGATCGCCTTGCGTGCGTGGGCGTGATGGCCTTCTCGATCGTCTCCACGGAGAGGCACCACGTGTCGGGGTCCACATCGACGAGGACGGGACGGGCCCCGACGTGGATGACGGTGTTGGCGGACGCCGCAAAGGTGAAATCCGGCACGATGACCTCGTCGCCCTCGCCGATGCCGAGCGCCGCCAGCGCCAGGTGCAGCGATACGGTGCCGTTCGATGTCGCCACCCCATGCTCGGTTCCGACCCGGTGGGCGAAGTCCTGCTCGAAGGAGCGCACGTAGTCGCCGATCGAGGAGATCCAGGTCGACAGGTAGGCGTCGATCAGATTGCGCAGCTCGAGTGCGAAAGGTCCGGCTCGGCGACGGGCAGAAAGCCTGCCTCCGGGCGGACCTTCACGTCGACGATGCGCTTGTCGTCGTCGAGGATCGGCACCAGCGTGGCCGAGGCATCGGCCGGGTCCGCACTCGACGGCGACATCGCCCATGCCGGGCGAAGCCGAGGTGGGCCCCCTTGCGCACCGCCGCCCGCATGCTGGTCGAGACTAGCACGTGCCGGTCATGCGCCCGGCGGCGTCGGTCACGAAGACGCGCCATAGCCGTTGTCGAGGGCGCGCTCGATGCCCGCCCACAGGCTTCGTCGTCGCGGCAGACGTAGCGGCTGACGTCCGCGGCCGTGCGCCGTGAGGTCGACTGGTGTGTGGTCCTGCATGCGCTTGGCTCCGCTATCGCCTCACGATACCTTGGCCATGGCGGGCATGTAGTTGGAGGTCAGCTCCGGGTTGTACAGCACGACCGAAGTGCCGTCGCGCTCCATGCGGAGCGGCACGTAGCTGAGGCCCTGCATGGCGGCCATGACGGCGGCCTGCCGGTCGGCCGGCACGTACATCAGCAGGAAGCCGCCGCCGCCCGCGCCCAGCAGCTTGCCGCCAAGCGCGCCGGCCTTGCGGCGCGGCCTCGTATCTCTCGTCGATGATCGCGTTGGAGACGGACTCGTCGAGCTTGCGCTTCGTCCATCCAGGCCTGGTGCAGCAGGTCGCCCAGATCGGCAACGCGGGCGCGGTTGTCGAGCAGGATGCGCTCGCCCTCGTTGACCATCTCGTAGATGGCGCGCAGCTCCGCGGTGCGATCCGGGAACTTGGCGATCTTGCGCCGCTCGATGGTATCGGCCGAGCGCGTGAAGCCGGTGAAGAACAGCATCATCGAGCGCTCCAGCTCCGCCGGCGCGCGGCCTGGACGTGCAGCGGCCTGACGCGATGATCGCCGCCGGCGTAGAAATCGATGCGGTTGAGGCCGCCGTGGCCGCTGCGATCTGGTCCTGGCAGCCCACGGCTTCCTTGAGGAGCTGCTGCTCGACGAAAATGGCCTCACGCGCCAGGAAGCCTTGGAGCACAGCCTCTCCTGATTGCCGAAGAAGGCGTGCAGGAACGAGACCGTGAACGCCGAGCTGGAGCCGAGGCCGGTCTTGGACGGCAGATCGGCGTTGTAGATCACCTCGTAGCCGGTTCGTCCGTGGCGCCGTAGTGCCTCAAGGACCTCGCGGACGACGGGATGCTGGATCTCCTTGAGCGTCTTGACCTCCTCCAGGATGCCCCAGGCGATCCGATAGTTGAAATCGAACACCGCCGGCAGGCGGCGCAGCTGGACGTAGACGTACTTGTTGATGGTCGTCGACAGGACCGCGCCGGGCTCGGAGGTCTCGAACCAGGTGGGATGGTCGGTCCCCCCGCCGAAGAAGGACACGCGCAAGGGGGTGCGAACGATGATCATGCGTGAACCTCAAACGTTCGCGTAGCGCGAGTTGCGGAGCATGCGGTAGCCGCGGATGAGCTCGGCGATGCCGGCTTCCAGCGGCCAGTCCGGCTTCCAGCCCGTGCGCTCGATCTTCTCATTGGACACGATGTAGTCGCGCTTGTCGGGGTCCTCGCCGATCGGCGCCTCGAGGAACACGAAGCCCGGCACCTGCTTCTTGATCTCCGCGCACAGCTCGAGCTTCGACAGGTTGGCGTCGGAGAGGCCCAGGTTGTAGGCCTGGCCGCGCATGCTATCGAAATTGGCGATGGCGTGCTCGAAGCCTTTCACCACATCGCGAATGTGGATGTAATTGCGCTTGAAGTGGCCTTCAAAGATCACGACCGCGCGGTCGGTGACGGCGCGCCAGGTGAAATCGTTAACCAACAGATCGATGCGCATCCTCGGCGACATGCCGAACACGGTTGCAAGGCGCAGCGTCACGCCGTTGCCCTCTGCAAGGACCGCATTCTCCGCCTCCACCTTCGTTACACCATACAACGAAACGGGCCGCAGCGGCGTCGTCTCGGTGCACAATACTCCGGGCTCTCCAACCCCGTAGCCGGAATTGGTGGTCGGGTAGATCACCATCTGCCCCTTGCCGACCCGCTTCAGCAAGCGACGACGACGGCGTCCAGGTTGGTAGTCCGGGCCGCGATCGGATCCTCCTTGCACAGCGGAGCGCCGACCAGTGCGGCCAGCGGGATGATGATATCGGCGCGCGGCACCAGCTCGTCCAGAATGCGCTCGTCGCGCGCATCGCCGCGCACCGGGTTGAAGCTGGCGAACCGGCAGCAGTGCGCCAATTCCGTGGTGCCCCGGGAAAATGTGTCGAGCACAGTTACCTCGTGGCCCCGCTCCAACAGAGACGGGACCAACACCGAGCCGATATAACCAGCTCCGCCAGTGATCAAAACCCGCATGCGCGTACCAACCCTGTCCTATGTGAGCAGTGCTACCCGACGTGTGTGACGCTTGTCGATCGACGTGCTCAGCTCGGCGAAATGCCGCGCCACCTGATCCTCCACCCTCAGCATTTCCGCGAATGCGAGGAACACATGGTAGAGCGTCGAGGCCGGGATCGTAGCCGATAGCGGAGTGCCGTCGGCTGCGAATTGATCGATCCATGTACCTCGCGGCACGTGCGACAGATAGCGCTCCAGCAGCAGCCGGCCGCTTTGCTCGAAAACGGGCCGTGGATCGCGACCGCTCCAGCTCGAACAGCGCCACTGCGGCCTGAATGCGCTCGGCGTTGGGCCAGGTGCGCGAGCCTCCATCCAGGACGAGGCCATCGTCCCGGACCACGTCGAATGTGGCGCCGCTTCGCGGATCCACCCCGTGGGCCTCTGCAAATGCCGACGAGGCCGCGCACGAACTCCCGCATGTCCCGCCCGGAGATCCTCTGGTAGGCGGCAAGCAGCCAGGCCCATTCGAAGTGATGGCCGGGCTCGATCGCGCGACCGGCTTCACCCGCCGCGCGCCGCCAGCTTTCGTCGAAATATTCACCCAGCGTTCCCGTCACGCCATCGTAGAAATGGTCGCAGAACAGCCCAACCATCTCGTCGGCAAGTGCGAGGAAGCGCGCGTCGCCGCCGGCCTCGAGATTGACCAGCGCCGCCTCCAGAAGATGCATGTGCGGGTTCTGCTTGCGGTGGCCGGAGGCGGGAAGCGCGGTGAGATAGCCGCGTCCGCCAGGGTGGCGCATGTGCGTGTCGATGAAGTCGAGTGTGCGCATCGCCCAGCGCAGCGCCTCCGGGTCCTCGGTCAAGCGGAAATACCATCCCAGCGCAAACAGGACGAACGCGAGATCGTAGAGATCGGCGTGTCGCGTCCTTCATGCGCCCGTGGCGATCCAACAGGCGAGCCCAGCCCCGATCCGGCCCCTGCCAGGCTTTCTCGGTCAAGTACTCGTAGCCATGCCGAGCAAGATCGGCGCCGCCCTGTGCCCCAGCAGCGCCGCATGGGAGAAGACGTAGATCTGCCGGCAGATCACCCTCGTGCGCTTGAAATCGACGGCAGCGTCCGAGCCGTCCAGGCTCAGCTGCTCGACGTAGCCGCCGAACGCGCGGTCGACGCCGTGCTCGGCCCAGAACGGCAGAGCTTCCTCGAACATCCAGTGCCGCACGGCCTTGTCGAGGGGGTCAGCCATGGGCGGTCGAGGCCGCGAGGCCCGCCGCTGGCTGCCTGCACCAGGGCCGCGTCCGGTGAACAGCGCTGAGATCGCCGCCGGAGAAACGGTAGCCCCCGCAGCCCGGCGCGCCGGGCCGCCTCCATGTCGGACTGCCTTGTCCCCGATCAGGAAGCTGCGCGCAGGATCGATCTTCCATTCGCGCATGGCGCGCAGGATCATGCCGGGATTGGGCTTGCGATCGGGATGATCGACCGCGCGGTAGGCGTCGATCGCGGCGTCCTCGTGGAAGGGGCAGTAGTAGAACGCATCGATGTGCGCGCCGATCTCGGCGAGCTCGTCCTGCATGTGCGCATGGAAAGCTTGCACCTGCTCTTCGCCATAGTAGCCGCGCGCCACGCCGGCCTGGTTGGTGACGACAAACACATAGTAGCCGGCGCAATTGAGCTTCAAGACCGCCTCGCGCGCGCCGGGCATCCAGCGCAGATCCTCCGGCCGATGGGTATAGCCGGTGTCGACATTGAGCACGCCGTCACGGTCGAGGAAGGCCGCCGGCCTGACCAGCAGGCGCGGGATGTCCTTGCTGGCCTCGCTCCAGTGTCTGCGGCAGGCCGATGTCCTGGAAGTAGCCTTCGAAGCGCTTGCCGCGCAGCAAGTCCGGCGTTTGCCAGCTTCGGAAACACCTGCGTCTCGATCGAGCAAGGCAGCTCGTACGTAGCTCGAGAACCTCGCGGCTCATCAGATAGATGCCGGCGCTGATCAGGCCCCGCTCGGCAACTTGCCGCGCTCTTCTCGCTGAAGGCGACGATGCGATCGCCCGCCAGGCTGACCAGGCCGAAGCGCGAAGCGTCCGGTACTTCGCGCAGCGCCAGACGGCCGACGAACCCGTCAGCGGACCGGCCGCCAACTGGCGCAGATTGATGTCGAACAGCGAGTCGCCATTGGCCATCAGAAACCAGGGATCGAGCTTGTGCCTGGCCACGGCCAGCGCGCCGCCCGTGCCTGCCGGCTCGAGCTCGCGCACGACGGTCGACGGTCGCGTCGTGCACCCGGCGGCCCTGGTACAGCGCCTCGACCTGCTCGCCCAAATGGCCGGCAAGCAGGACGATGTCGGTGAAGCCGTGGCGCGCGGCCTGCTCGAGGAGAACGTCGAGAAACCGCACGCCGGGCGCGATCTCGAGCAGCGGCTTGGGCGTGGCGGCCGCGATCGACCCCAGCCTGGTGCCCCGGCCGCCGACCAGGAATAGTGCCTGCCTAACGCGCATGCTGTATGGCCCGCGGGCCGCCCCCACACACACCCATCAGCGCATTGTAGCCGATAGCGGCGGCACCGCGTATCGCGCACGCCGCAGAGGTAAATCTCCGCCCGGCGAGGACGGCCAGCGGCCAAGGGTTGGCGCCGCTGGGGATGGCCTGGTGTCCGACGCAAACATTCTCTGTAGACCTTTTTCTTGTAACCCTAATGCAGGCGTGTCCGGGCACGATCCGGCACAGCGGGGCACCATGCATTGCCTGCCCGAGGGCCGAAAGCAGCGGCCGATCAGATGAGGTGCAACGATAGGAACGGGAGCCCGCCGCGCCCCAGGACCCGAACTCGCGGCAAAACGACACGGCCGCGGCTGGCCGTGGACGACCGTTTCCGACGACAGCACAATCCCCTGCGCATGACGTTTGCGTGGGCTATATGAGCCCGGGTGCCTCGAGCGCGTGCACCCCGGTACCCCTCCAGGATCGAGCAAATTGAAAGTCGCCATCGAGTTCCGAGCGGAGCCTGGGACTGCTGGCGGGACGGCGCCGGCGTTGCGCAGTCTGGTCTCGGCCCTTGGCGCCCTCACCGACGGCCCCGAGGAGTACGCCATCGTCCTGGGGGCCGAGAAGCTCATCGACTGGCTCGGCCCACTGGGAGCCAACCAAAGGCTCGTGCTTCCCCCGAAGCCGCGGGAAAAATCGCTCCTCAGGCGAGCCCTGGGGCCGATAGCGCGGCGGCTGCGCGATCGCCTGGTGCCGCCGCGCCAGTGGCCCGAGGTGGGCCTGTCGGATGGGTTCTACGAGCGGCTGGGCTGCGACGTGGTGCATTTTCCGACCCACGCGTTCACCGTCTGCGCACTGCCCAGCGTCTACAACCCGCACGATCTTCAGCATTTGCACTATCCGCAGTTCTTCGATCTGAGCGAGATCGCCTGGCGCGAGGCGGTGTTTCCGGCCGGCTGCCACTTTGCCCAGACCGTGGTCGTCAACTCGCAATGGGTGAAGGACGACGTGGTGCGGCAGTACGGGGTGTCGCCGCACAAGGTGCAAGTGATACCCGAGGCCGCGCCGACGGAGCTCATGCCCAGGGCATCCGAAATCGACTTGGGCAGTCTCAAGCAGCGCTACGGGCTGCCGGAGGCGTTCGCCCTCTATCCGAGCATGACCTGGCCGCACAAGAACCATCTGCGCCTGCTGGATGCGCTCGCCTATCTCAGGGAGCGCCGCGGCTTGGTTGTGCCGCTGGTTTGCACGGGGGCTCGGCACGAGGCCTCCTGGCCGCAGATCGAGGCGCGATTGAGCCAGCACGGCCTGGCGGGGCAGGTGCAGTTCCTGGGGTTTCTGCCGCACGAGGATTTGCGCGGTCTCTACCGGCTTGCGCGGTGCCTGGTCCTGCCGACCCTGTTCGAGGCCAACAGCCTGCCGATATTCGAGGCGTGGCTGGAGGGTACGCCGGTGGCCTGCGCGAACGTCACTGCGCTGCCCGAGCAGGTGATGGATGCCGGGGTGCTGTTCGACCCATTCGATCCCGCTTCCATCGGCGAGGCGCTGTTCAGGCTCTTCAGCGACGATGCGCTGTGCGAGGAGCTGCGCGCAAAAGGGCGGCGCCGGCTGACGGACTTCGACTGGGCGCGTACGGCCAGGGCATACCGGGCCGTCTATCGCCGGGCGGCGGGGCAGCACTTGTCCGAGGAGGACCGGGCGCTGCTGGCGTGGGATTGGATGCGGAACCCGGGCGCGGCACCCTCGCGCTAACGGCGCTAGCGCGCCGCCATCGCCTGGTCGACGCAGCGGTCGACGGACTCGCGCGTCCTGACCTGCGGCTTCCAGCCCAGAACCCGGCCAGCCTTGTCTACCGAGGGGACGCGGATGCGAACGTCGTCGGGGAAGGTCGGCAGGTGCTTGAAGGCCAGCGTCTGGCCCTTCGGGATGGCGCCCTTCTCCTGACCGATCTCGAAGATCATCCGCGCCAGGTCCCGCATCTTGGTGGGCTCGGGATTGCCGAGGTTGAACGTCTCGTTGCGCGTGCGCTCGTCGAAGGAGAACTCGGCAATGGCGCCGGCAATGTCGCCGATCCAGGTGAAGCAGCGGATCTGCTCGCCGTCACCGATGATCGTCAGCGGGTTCTCCTGCTTGATGATCAGGCGCTCGACGAAGTCGGCAAACACGTGGGAGAAGCCGGGCTCCGCCTCGGCCCGCTCGAACGGCGTGATGATGTTGAACGGCCGCCAGATCGTGAAGTCGAGGCCGAACTGGTGCTGGAATGCGCGGCTGAGCCGCTCGCCCACCAGCTTGGAGAGCCCATAGTCGGTGAACGGGATGCGCATGTCGTCCACGTCCGCCTCGCTGCTCGGCACCGTCTCGCAGCGCTCGTAGACCATGGAGGAGGAGATGAACACCACGCGGCGGATGCTTTTCAGCTCCTTTGCCGCCCACAGGATGTTTTGATGCAGCGTGACGTCGCGGCCCAGGATGTCGGCCGGGTAGGCGTGGAAGCCCGATACGCCGAAGATGCGCGCGGCCCCCTGGATCACGCCCTCGATGTCGTCGGTCATGATGCGCCGAACGAAGGCCTCGTCGGCAAGGTCGCCCTCGATCAGCTGGTAGGAGCGCTGACGCTCGATGCGGCCGTAGCGGAAGAAGTTGTCGACGCCGACAACCTGGTGACCGCGCTCGAGCAGGTACGGGATCACCGCCTGCATCAACGACCCTTCCGACCCTGTGACCAGGAGTTTCACTACGCACCCACCTGGCTGGCCTGAAAGTAGCCGTTGTCGGAGCGGTGCCGCATTTCCGTCCAGAAGCCCCACAGGTCGATCAGCCAGCACGCCGGATTGTTCACCTGGGCGATCAGCTTGCCCAGGTCCTTGAACTCCTTGTGCGGGCTCATCAGCACCACGGCGTCGCAGCCCCGCACCTCCTCGATGGGCGCGGTGCCCGGGATGTTGGGGTCGATGCAGACGGTCTCATAGCCCTTGAACTCGAGCTGGCGGCGCATCTTGAAGGCCAGCGAATTGCGGGTGTCGTCGCTGTTGGCCTTGAACGCCATGCCGAGGATTGCCACCCGCCCGGTGGACATCCGCCTCTCGATGTTCTGGAGGATCTGCATGGTCATGCCTTCGTTGATCCTGAAGGCCGAAGAGATCATCTCGTTGAACGGGATGCGCTCGATCAGGTACCAGCCGTCCTTGTAGAGGCAGGGCCCGCCCACGTTCGGGCCGGGCACCGGCAGCTTCAACCGCGGATAGTCCTTGTTGCAGGCATCGATGACGCGGCAGGCATTGGCACCGAATGTTCCGCAGATCAGATGAAACTCGTTGGCGAGCGCGAATTCCACATAGCGTGCCATATTGGTGATCAGCTTGCCCAATTCGGCCTCGATCGGCGTCAGGAAATGCGTCTCGCTCTTGATGAAGGTCCGGAAAAACGCCGCTGCGCGCTCATACGCTGCCGGGTTGTACGCGCCGATGATTTGCGGCAGGTGCTTGATCTCGTGGATCGACTTTCCCTGCAGCACCCGCTCGGGCCCGAACACCAGGTCGAGACCTCCGCCTTCCAATCCGCCAAGCGCCTTGCGCACGGCGTCGGTGGTTCCGGGCGATACCGTGCTGCGCAGGATGACCAGCTGATCGCGCAGATGCGGTTGCGCGTTGCGGAAGAAGCGAATGAGGTGGTCGACGCGGGGGTTGAGATTGTCGTCGATCGGCGTGCCGATGATGACCACGACGACGTCGCTGCTGCCGATCACCTCGATGTCGTCTGTCATCTGCAGGCGCCGCGCGGCGAGCACCTTGCGCAGCAGCTCGTCGGCCTGGTCCTCGGCGAACGGCATGGAGCCCTTCATCACCGACGCATTAACCTCAGTATTGATATCGAGGCCGTAGACAAAGTGGCCTGCGTCGGCCAGAACAAGAGACAAGGGCAGGCCGACCCGTCCGCCTGCGCCTACAACCGTAACCTTCATCAAACACTCCAACTTACGCCCGCGCCGTTCAGCGCGACCTGCTATCAGGTAAGACAGGATAGTTCAACGAAAGCAACAACGCGATGAACATAGTCGCGCCATTCGGGTTCTACGGTTACGGAAACATCGGTGACGAGGCAACGCTGCAGGGATTTGCCCGCTTGGTGGGCGCACGGCGCGAAAAAATTCGCGCCTGGGTAGCGTCGCAGAACCCCCAGCACACGGCGCGTGTCGAGCCGGGCTTTCGCTACTACCGCTACCAACACGGCTGGCGGCGCTATTGGACGTCCCTGCTCCGCCAGCTGGCGCAAGCCTACGTGTTTCCCGGCGGGACGCCGATCATGGATGGCTTGGGCGACTGGCCGCTATGTGAGGTCGCCGCGATCCTGCAACATGCGCGACGTCTCGGAAAGCCCGTGGTGTTCGTGGGGGCGGGACGGAGCATCTGCAGCGAGCGGAGTTGCGCCGCATCGTCGCACAGACCATCGCGGACCATGTGGCGCACTGGAGCGTACGCAGCAGTCGCGATCGAGACCGGTTGCTGGCGCTCAGCGTTCCGCGCGACCGCATCACCGTTGCCGCCGACATGGCCTGGCTGCTTCCCAAGGTCGCCGCCGACTTCGGCCGGCGGACCTTGCAGCAGCACGGCATCGCCGGGCAACGATTGGTGGCGGTCAACGTCAACGGGGAGACTGCCCTGTTGCAGCGCGAGCCGCGGCTGTTCGAGAAGCTCGCCGCCGTCCTCGATCGGCTGGTCGAGCATCACGGGGCCAGCGTCCTGTTCGTGTGCAACGAGATCCGCGAGGATGCGACCTTCGACAAGGCGGCTGCCGCTTCGGTCAAGGCGCACATGCGGCGAAAGAATGCCGCTTTCGACCTTCCCAACGAGTACTGGGCGCCGCAGGAGATGATGTCGATCTTGGCGGCCTGCGATATGGCGATCAGCACGCGCTATCATTTCTGCCTGTTTGCCGCGCTGCAGAGCGTTCCATTCCTGGCCATCAAGCGGTCCGACAAGGTGAGCGACCTGTGCGAGGACCTCGATTGGCCGTTCGGCGCCGTTCCGGGGTCGATGGAGGTCGACCCGCTCGTCAGCCAGGCCGCCGCTCTGCTTGGCGACCCCTCCGCGCCTCTGGGCCGACTGTCCGGTCGCGTGCAGGCCATGACAGAGCGGGCGCAGCGCAATCAGGCTGCGCTCGACGCGATGCTAAAGTGCGTGCGCGCCACCTCACGCCTGCAGTCGCTGCGGGCGGCCGTGCCGTGGCGGGCAAGGGTCGCATGAGGCGCGGCGCGGAGCCCAGCGCGGTGGCTGTGGGCCAATGCTGCGCCAGCAGCGGCGGCTGTGGGCGGGCCATGCACATGCGCCGGCGCAGCACGTGGCCTGGGCCCGGGCCCATCGACGAAATCGCTCGATGACCTCGGCCAAGCACAAAGTCCTGTTGATCACCGGCGCGTTCCCGCCGACCCGCGTGGCGGAAGCCGACGAGGCCTTCCACACCTGCGAGAAGCTCGCGGCGCGGGGCTATCAGGTCGAGGTGCTCACCAGCGAGGGGGCGGTCAGCGACCCCAGCCTGCCGTTTCGCGTGCACCCGGTGATGAAGACCTGGAGCTGGCAGGAATTGCCGCGCCTGCTGCGGGTCGCCAAGCAGCTTGCCCCCGACAAGGTCTTTCTGCTGTTCGCCGGTCACATCTACAACTTTCATCCGATGATCACGCTGGCGCCGACGCTGCTGAAGCGCGCGCGGCCGGACCTGACGTTCGTCACCCAGCTCACCTGCACCATCGGAGCCAGGCCCTATCGGCACCCGCTGCCGATACGCGCGGCGTGGCGGGCGCTGATCAGCGTGCCTGGAACGGAGATCGACTACAGCTACGGCAGGCTGCTGCGCGACAGCGACCAGATCATCGCCATGGCCAACTCGCACCTGCAGGAGTTCGTGCGCCTGGTGCCGCAAGTGCGCGACAAAAGCATCCTGATCCCGCCGCCGCCGCTGTTGCCCATGAGCGCCGCGGGGCAGGAATTGCGCAACCGCGGGCGGCAGGCGCTCGGGCTCGGCAGCGACGACTTCGTGTTCGCCTATTTCGGCAGGCTGCGCGGCGGCAAGGGGCTGGAAACCTTGCTCGAGGCGTTCAAGCAGGTGCTTGCCAGGCACGCCAACGTGAAGCTCGCCATCATCGGCGGCGCGGACCAGGATTGGTTCGGCGAAGGCTGGACACCGGACTATCTGCACGATCTGGCGCGCACACTGGGCGTTGCCGACAACGTGGTCTGGAGCGGCGAATACTCTTGGGACAGCGACATCGGCTCTGCCTACCTGCGGGGCGCGGACGTTGCCGTTCTGCCGTTCGACTACGGCGTCGATCTCAACAACAGCTCGTTTGCCGCCGTCGCCGCCCACGCCCTGCCCACGATCACCACCAGCGGGCCGATCAAGGACGACGTGTTCGTGGACGGCGACAACGTGCTGCTGTGCCCGCCGAAGGACCCGGCAGCCGTGGCCGCGGCCATGGAGCGCGTGCTGGTCGATGCCGGGCTCCGCCAGCGCCTGCGCGCCGGGATCGAGGCGCTGTCCGAGCATTGGTTCTCGTGGGAGGTCGGCATCGACCGCACGATCCAGGCGATCAACGCCCCGCGCGTGGCCGCGTGAGGCGGCACGCCGTATGTCCTGACCGCTACCGCGTCGCTGCGATGATTGCCGATGGCCGTCTGAGCTTCCAGACGAGAAGAGCGAACCCGACGACACCTGCGAGCAGCACCGACCAATCCTCGACAATGCCAAGGCGAAGCACCGCGGCGCTTCCCGCTGCGAGCGACCACAGGAGCGGGATCGCTGCAAGAGTGAGCGGCGCGCGACCCTCCAGCATCAAGAGCATGCCGAACGTGAAGATCGCAGTCGGAGCCGGCGCCACCCCGAACGCCGCCGCCCGTGGCCAGCCATGGCCCGCAAGCCAGCCGAGCAGCGGATAGGCCACGAGCGCGAACAGACAAAGGAGCAAGCCGCTCCAGCCCAACACATCCGGCCGGAAGCGGAAGCTGCGTCGGCCGCCGATCGCGCTCGCAGCAAACAGCGCGCCCTGGAGCGTGAACAGCACAGCGAAACCGAGGGCCGCAAAATTGATCTGGAAGAAGTGCATCAGGTGGTAGGCAATGCCGTTCCACAGCCAGAAGGCGGACAGAACGGCGAAGGCGATGCGGCCACCCGCCGCCAGCGGCCGCAGCGTCAGAACCAGCTGCGAGGATGCCGAGGCCATAGGCGACCACCTGCGCCGGCCAGATCGCGCCGTTGTAGGTCTCGAAGAGGGAAAGATAGGTGTCGGCCGTGAAGGGAAACGACCGCATACACTAGTGTCCCAATCGCGAAATTCGTCTCAGTGTGCGGGGCGTTTGGAACGAGTTTCGCGATCTGGAGGTACTCAAATGCGAGCTGTTATGCGTCCCCGGCCGTAGCGCGCGGGCTGATCTGCGATCAAGGCCAGCGCGCGCAGAGCCGGGGTCTTTACCCTTCGAGAGGTGAGCGGCGTCGTAAGTTCGAAGGGGTAAGGGTCCCGGATGGCCTCGGCCCGGCCTGAAGTCCGAGGCCTCGGCCTCCGGGAACGCATCTCGATCATCGCACTACACGTTCGCGACGTAGCGCATCATGCGCGCACGCATTCTGGCGTCGGGCTGCCGCCCCCGCATCGCCCCCATATTCTCCTCCATGTGATCTACCCTCCTGGTGGCGGGGATCACGCAGGTGACGGCCGGGTGCGAGACGACGAACTTCAGGAGGAACTGCGCCCAGTTCGCGCAGTCGATCTCACCTGCCCAGGGGGGCAACGGATGGTGCTTCATGCGGTCGATCAACACGCCCTCCTGAAACGGCCGGTTGACGATGACCGCGATGCCGCGCTCGGCCGCGAGCGGCAGAAGCCGCTCCTCGACCTCGCGGTCCACCACGTTGTAGGAGAACGCCACGAAGTCGAGGCGCTCGGTGCGCATGATCTCCTCGAGGGCGCCATGGCGCCAGCCCTGGGAGGTGGTGATGCCGATGTAGCGCACACGCCCCTCCGCCTTCATCGCCTTCAGCGTCTCCAGATGGGTGCTCCAATCGAGCAGGTTGTGGACCTGCATGAGATCGAAACGTTGCACACCCCAGAGCTTGCGCGAATTCTCCATCTGGTTGACGCCGAGCGGCTTGAGCAGGGTCCACACCTTGCCGGCAGAGAACAGCGCACCCTTGTTGCCGATGCGGGCGAGGCCATGGCCGATCACCGCTTCGGAAGAGCCGTACATCGGTGAAGAATTGATCAGGGTGCCGCCGCGATCGAAGAAAGTCTGCATCACCTGGGCGCGGGCGGCGCGCAGCTTTTCGTCGCTGCCGACATTGAAGGTGATCCAGGTTCCCAGGCCGATGGCGGGAATTTGCTCGCCCGTGGACGGGATCGGCTTTTTCAAGATGGGCCCCGGGGCAAGGCCTTGGCCGAACGCCGGCAGTGCCGCCGCAGCGCCGAGACTTGCGACCGAGCCGACGAACGTACGGCGCGTCAGATGGCTCATGGCTACCCCATGACGTGTCTAGCGGGTTGCTGCCAACCGGCGGTACGACCCATATCGGCCGCTTGTGGCGCCATCCGGGCAACCTGCGCGCACCGCGGCGAACCCCGCTCGTCGCGTCAGTCGAGCCTAATGCCGGAGCGCCTGATCACATCGAGCCATTTGGCAGAATCCCTGCGAATGGCCTCGGCAAAATCTTCGGGTGTGCCGCCTGCCACCTCCTGGCCCAGGGCGGCCAGGCGCCCTTCGAAGGCCGGCGTGCGCACGGCTCGATTGATCGCGGCGTTGAGCTTGTCGACCACTGGCCGCGGTATGCCGGCGGGTCCGATGACGCCGTTCCAGGTGGTGACCTCGAAGCCCGGTACACCTGCTTCGTCGATGGTCGGTAAGTCCGGAAAAGCCGGCGACCGGCGTGGACCGGAGACGGCCAGCGCGCGCACGTCCCCCGACTGGGCAAACGGTGCGATCGAGCTCAAGCTTTCCAGCATCATGTGGACCTGTCCGGACATCAGATCGGTGATGGCCATCGACCCGCCGCGGTAGGGCACGTGCGCGATATCGATGCCGGTCATGAACTTGAACAGCTCACCGCCGACGTGGCCGGGCGAGCCGGCGCTGGACGACGCATAGACCAGGGTGCCGGGTTTGGACTTCGCCAAAGCGATCAGCTCGGGCACGCTACGAACCGCAAGCCTGGGCGAGACGGCGAGCAGCATCTGGCCATGCGTCACCAGCGCGATCGGCAGGAAATCGCGCTCGATGTCGTAGGGCAGCTTCTTCACGAGGTGGCGGGTGATCGCCAGCGCGCCGACGGGGCCCATGGCGATCGTGTAGCCGTCGGGCGCGGACTTGGCGGTGAAGGCCAGTCCCACCGTCAGGGCCCCGCCCGCTTTGTTCTCCACCACGATCGACTGTCCGATCTGCGGCTCGAGTTCTGCGGCCAGGATGCGCGCGAGCACGTCCGTCGCGCTGCCCGGAGCCTGGGGAACGACGAGCCGGATCAACCGGTCCGGATATTCGGCGCCCGCCGGGCCTGGCGCGAGCGCCCATGTCAGGCAGGCGAGCAACAGCGCTGCAGCCGTGCGCCCAGGGCCGGGCATCGGCCGGCGTGCGCCGGCGCCACGTCGCTTGTTCGCCAAAATCCTCCTCCTTCGGCAACGCCTGGCGTGCCGAAAGATATCAGACGTCGGCGCTCTTTCCTCACTCGAACTTGGCTGGCGACGAAAACGGCCTGGCAGCGTCCTCGCCGCGTCAGCGCGACAGCAAGACCCGCGCGGCCGCAACGGGATAGGACCGCGGCGGCGTGAGCGCCCAGGCCTCGCGCAGCTGTCCCTTGCGGAGGAGGCGCGCGGCGGTGACGGTGACGTACCAGTCCGACCTCCTTGCGGTTCGGCGCGCTCAGGCGTGCCGCCAACGGCAGCGCGGCGCGAATGAAGGCGCAATCGGCCGCATCCGGCTCGTAGGGGCGGTAGCGGGCCAGCTCGAGCAGCTTCATCGCGCTCGCAATGCGCAGATGCTGGGCCTCGTCTGCGGTCAGCTGTCTGGATGCGGTCGCCACGATGCGCTCGAGCGACGCGGCGGAGCGATACTCCCCTATCGCACGGCGATCGAACACCAGATCCGTTTCACCCCTCTTGCGCCGAAGCGCGGAAATTGCCGCAAGCTGCGAGCTGACCGCCATGATCCTGCCGCCGACGATGGACGCGCTGGAGACGCTCGCCGAATGCACGCGATAGCGACCGAGCGGCTGCTCGATATTGTAGAGATCACCCCGCTCGCAGAGCCGCCAATAGAGGTCGGTGTCCTCGGAGTTGTGCACATGGCGATATCGTCCGACTGCTTCCACGCTCGCACGGCGCACCATCAGGAACGGATGGATGAGATAGGGCTCGCGGGCCGGCACCCACCGGGGGTCGGCCAGCGACGGCTGGCCGGGTTGGGGCAAGCCGTGCAGCGGATTGGCGATCTCGTCGATGTGCTCGACGGCGCTACCCACCGCGATGCAACCGGGATGCGCCTCGAGATACTCGAGCTGGTGGGCCAGGCGGATGGGGAAGGCGATGTCGTCGGCATCGAAGCGAGCGACAAAGTCGGCGCGGCAATGATCCAGCCCTTGATTTAAGGCATCGACGATGCCGCCGTTTTGCCTCGTGACAACCGTTAGGCGCGGGTCGCGCTGTGCAAGCTCGGCAAGGATCGACCCCGTGTCGTCGGTGGAGCCGTCGTCGACCACGACGACGCGAATGTCCCGCAAGGTCTGCGCCAGAATGCTGTCGACGGCCTCGCGTACGGTCGAGGCGGCATTGAAGGCCGGCATCAAAACGTCGACTTTGGTAGCCGCCACGGTGGTCACGGAGGTCGGTTCACTGGGGAAACGTCGCCATCTCCGTCCCGCTTTCGTGGATCGGCACTGCCAAGGAGGGCTCTTCGACCACCCCTTGCTCGGTGGACCAATGTGCGTCCCTCGCACTGGCCGGGGCGGCTCCCGCAGCCTTCCGACGACGCCTTGTCGATATGCGCCGAGGAAGCGGTCGCTAGGCATTGGGGCAGTTCCCACGCCGGTCAAAAACCAGGCCTACCGACCTTTTGCGAAGTTGCTGGAGAGCTGGGCGGGCTGGTAGTGTGCGGCCAAGTCAGGGAGCGAAATCATCGAAGGTTCAGTCTCGGCACGCCGCGGCCACAAGCGGCTGCGGGCCGAGGCGCGCCGGGTGGCCAAAGGAGGAAGGATCCCGATGAAGGCTTATCGCATTGCACGGCTCGCAGGAGCCGCGCTGCTGGGGGCGGCACTCGCCGGTCCGCCGGCGTCGGCGCAGCAGGAGCTCGTCTACGGCAACTGGACGCCGCCGCGCGAGTACCAGAACGTCCACGTGATGCCGGAGATTTTCAAGAACATCGAGAAGGAGACCAACGGCGCCATCAAGTGGAAGCTGATCGCCGGCGGCACGCTCGCCGACGGCAAGGGCACCTTCAGCGCCGTCAAGGACGGCCTGATGCAGGCGGGTCTCGGCATCGTCACCTATGCGCCGAACACCGCGCCTTCGACCTATGCGATCTACTCCACGGTCATTCTCGGCCACAACGACGTGGTGGCGGCGACCGGCGCGGCGATGGAGGTGATCTACCAGCGCTGCCCGTCGTGCCTGGAGGAGTTCAGGAAGATCAATTCGGTTCCGCTCGGCGGCTGGACCAGCTCGGCCTATCTGCTGGCCTGCACCGCCCGGTGAAGTCGCCGGCCGAGTTCAAGGGCAAGCGCGTGCGCGCCACCGGCGGCAACGCCGAGCTGATGCGGGCCGCCGGCGGCGTGCCGGTGGCAGCCACGCTGGTGGAGGCGGTGGGCCTGCTGCAGCGCGGCGGCATCGATTGCCAGCACGGCATCGCCGACTGGCTGCAGACCTTCGGCTATGCCGACTTCGCCAAGTACGTCACCGACTATCCGCTGGGTCTGACCGGCCCGGCCATCGGCTTCGTGCTCAACCGCGACACCTGGAACAAGTTCACGCCCGAGCAGAAGAAGATCCACGTCAAGTACGCGGCCTGGATGAGCGCCAAGCTGGCGATCGGCAACTTCATCGTCGCCAACGAAGAGAGCCTGCAGACGCTGGAAAAGGACAAGGGCGTGCAGATGGTGAAGGTCGACGCCAAGGAATGGGACGCCGTCATCGGCGACTTCGCCAAGGTCGATCGTGAGCGCAACATTGCCTCGGCCAAGGGCTTCGGCGTGGCCGATCCGGCGTCGATCATCGACGACTACACGAGGACGATCGAGAAGTGGCGCGGCCGATCTCCAAGGAGATCGGTCGCGACATCGACAAGTTCACCGACGTGTTGATGAAACGAGATCTACTCCAAGATCGACGTCGACAAGCTCTGAGCCACGGGAGCCCGCGCGGGAGCGAGGCGTGCCTCGCTTCTCCGCGCTGGCGATCCGCTGGTCGGCGGGATCGATCCGCTGGGGAAAACGTCGCCGCGATGCCAGCGAACATGCCAGCTAAGCGCCGAGCGCATTCTCACGACGCACGTGGGCAGCCTCATTCGCCCGCCGAAGCTCGTGCAGTACATCGAGGCGATGGAGAACGGGCTCGCCGTCGACGGCCGAGCCTTCGACGCGCTGCTGCAGCAAAGCGTCGACGAGGTGGTGAGGCGGCAGCAGCAGGCCGGCATCGACATCGTCAGTGATGGCGAGTACGGCAAGTTCCGCTCCTGGTCGTTCTACGTGCTCGACCGCCTCGCCGGCATCGAGGAGCGCGACATCGCGGCGCCGGTGGGCGGCGGCCGCGACCGGGCCCTGTTTCCGGAGTTCTACGCGGAATACTTCCCGACCCAGAAGCTGCCCAAGCGCGGCACCGTCGTGACGGTGGGGCCGATCGAGTACAAGGGCCAGGCCGCGATCCAGAAAGACATCGCGATTTTCAAGAGCGCGCTGAAGGGCGTCGAGCGTCGAGGGCTTTCTGCCGGTGGTGGCGCCGGCGAGCGCCGTGCCGCTGTTCAAGAACGAGCACTACAGAAACGAGGAGGAGGCGCTGTTCGCGCTGGCCGAGGCCCTGCGCGAGGAGTATCGCGGCAATCGTCGACGCCGGGCCTCACCGTGCAGGTGGACGACGCCTTCCTGCCCTACATGTACGACCTGGCCTTCGCCGGCAAGGACCTGCAGGACTATCGGAAATGGGCCGCGGTGCGCGTCGATGCGCTCAACCACGCGCTCGCGGGCCTGCCGCAGGAGAAGGTGCGCTATCACATCTGCTGGGGCAGCTTTAATACGCCGCACGTGAGCGACGTCCCGCTCAAGGACATCGTCGACCTGGTGCTGCGGGTGAAGGCCGGCGCCTATTGCATCGAGATGGGCAATCCGCGCCACGAGCACGAATGGCGCGTGTGGGAGACGGCGAAGCTGCCGGAGGGACGCAAGCTCGTCCCCGGCGTCATCAGCCACTCGACCAACGTCGTGGAGCATCCCGAGCTGGTCGCCGAGCGGCTGGTGCGCCTCGCCAAGCTGGTCGGCCGCGACAACGTGATGGCCGGCACCGACTGCGGCTTCGCCCAGGCGCCGCACGTCAAGCGCGTGCATCCATCCATCATGTGGGCGAAGCTGGAGGCGCTTGCCGAAGGCGCGCGCATCGCCTCGCGCGAGCTGTGGGGTCGCAAGGCGGCGTAGCGAGACCGTCTGCTTGAAGGAAACAACGAACTGCTCAGGGAGGACGAACCGATGCTGAAAATGCGCCATGCGGCCATGCTGGCCGCGGCCCTTTGCCTGGGTGGGCTTGCTGGAGATGCGCAGGCCCGCGAGCTCACGTTCGGATCATGGACGCCGCCGCGCGACGCCTTCAACACCAAGACGCTGCCGGCCGTGTTCGAGCAGATCAAGCAGGACACCAAGGGCTCGATCACGTTCAAGCTGATCGCCGGCGGGGCGCTTGCTCGACGCGCGCGGCACCGTTCCGGGCGTCAAGGACGGCGTTGCCGACGCCGGTCTCGGCATCGCGCCCTACGTGCCCAACCTGCTGCCCGCCACCAACATGATCTTCAGCACGCACGTGTGGGGCGACGACGTGGTCGCGGCCACCGCGGCCGCCGTGGAGACGGTCGATCCTGCACTGCCAGGAGTGCCTCGACGAGCACAAGGCGCAGAACGCCTTGCCGCTCGGCGGCTTCACCGCGTCGGCCTACGTGCCGATGTGCCGCGACAACGTGAAGTCGCTCGCCGACCTCAAGGGCAAGCGCGTGCGCGCCTCGGGCGGTGGCGTGGCGCTGATGGAAGCACTGGGCGCCGTCCCGGTCGCCATGGACCCCGGCTCCGCCACGACCGCCCTGCAGCGCGGCACCATCGACTGCGTGCACGGCGACCCCCAGTGGCTCGAGGGCTTCGGCTACATGGACGTGACCAAGTCGGTCTTCCTGCACCCGATGGGCATCGGCGGCCCGGCCATGGCGCTCTACCTCAACCGCAACACCTGGCTGAGCCTATCGCCGGACGAGAAGAAGGCGGTGGTGCGCGGCGCCGCGCTGGCAAGCGCCATGCAGGCCATCAACACCTTCATCCTCGAGGGTGAGCGGGTTCTGGAGGAGGCAAAGGCGAAGGGCATCGCGCTCAACCCCGGCGGCAAGGACGTCGACGAGCTGATCGCCGCCTTCGCGCCCAAGCAGCGCGCCGGCAACATCGAGGCGGCCAAGAAGTTCGGGGTCAAGAACGCCGAGGCGATCATGGCCGCCTACCTGAAGGCCGTCACGAAAGTGGCAGGGGCTCTCGAAGGACATCGGCCGCGACATCAACAAGATGCGCGACGCGCTGATGCGCGAGGTCTACGACAAGTTCGACCATGCAAAGTTCTGATGCCTGCCGGGGGCGGCCAGGGCATCAGCGGGGTGGAAGTTGCTGGGTAGCAGCAGTGGCTTGATCCGACCGTAGTGGATGGTGCTGGGGATCGGGGGAAGATGACCGTGATCGACAGGCTGATGCGGTGGCTGGAGATACCCGATCAATCTCCTGCTGTGGATCAGGCTTGATCGCCGGCTTCCTGATGATGATGCACGTCAGCGCCGACGTGACCGGCCGCACCGTCTTCAACCGCCCGCTGCACGGCACCACCGAGATCGTCTCCGGCTGGTACATGGTGGCGATCTGCTATCTGCCCTGGGCGTGGATCGAGCGGCGTGACAACCACATCGTGGCCGGCATGTTCGAGAACTTCGGCACGCGCGCGCTTCTCGTTCTGGCTCGGCGTCTTCGTCAAGATCGTCACGTGCATCTACTGCGTCGGTGTTCAGCTGGCAGACGTGGGTCCGGGCGGTGCAGCAGACCTGGGCAGGACCGGCTGGCGAGGTGTGGGAGGCGGCCGGCGGCTTCATTCCGGTGTGGCCGAGCCGCTGGATGCTGCCGCTCGCGGCCGGACTGATGGCGGTCTACCTCGTCCTTCGCATCGTGCGCGACATCGGCCGCGGCTACCAGCCGGCGCCGCACGAAGGCGAGCTCCGGGAGGGCGGATTGTGAGCACGCTCACGCTTTCTCTCGGCAGCCTCGGCCTGATCCTGGCTCTGATCGCGCTGCGCATTCCTATCGGCGTGGCGATGGGCGTGGTCGCTTTCGGCGGCTTCTGGTACCTGCGCAACCTCAACGTGGCGCTGAGCGTGCTGCGCGACACGCCGTTCGTGTTCGCCGCGAGCTGGGACCTGTCGGCGATCCCGATGTTCCTGCTCATGGGTGCGGTCGCCGGCAACTCCGGGATCGGCACCGCGCTGTTCCGCGCCGCGGTGGCCTGGTTCGGCTCGCTGCCGGGCGGGCTCGGCGGTGGCGACCAATTGGGCCTGCGCCGGCTTCGGGGCAGCGTCGGGGTCGAGCGTGGCCGCCGCCGCCGTGATGGCGCGTCTCGCCATTCCCGAGATGCTGAAGCACAAGTACGACAAGGGCCTCGCCACCGGCGTCTGCGCCAGCGGCGGCACGCTGGACGCCCTGATCCCGCCCAGCATCGCCTTCGTCATCTACGGCATCTTCGCCGAGGTCTCGATCGTCAAGCTGCTGCTCGCCGGCATCCTTCCCGGCATCCTGACGGCGACGGTCTACATGATCATGATCATGGGCCGCGCGTGGCTCAATCCCGTCCCTCGCCCCGCCCATCGTGTTCGACGATCGCAAGGCGCTCTGGCGCGAGCGGTGGGCGTCGCTGGCAGAAATCTGGCCGATCGTGGTGCTGATCATGGGCGTGATCGGCGGCCTCTACGCCGGCGTGGTCACGCCCGACCGAAGGCGGCGCCGCCGGCGCCCTGCTCGCCGTCGTCATCGGCCTGGTCCAGCGCAAGCTGAGCTGGGCGGGCTTCGTCGACAGCTTCAAGGACGCGATATCGACGACGTCCCAGCTGTTCTTCATCGGCATCGGCGCCATCATCTACACCAAGTTTCTGTGCCCTTGCCGGCACCGCCGACATGTTCGTCGAGCATGATCGGCCAGTGGGCGCTCGATCCGCTGCTGCTGGTGATCGCCGTCTCGATCATCTACATCATCCTCGGGACCTTCATGGACCCGCTGGGGATGATCCTGCTCACCATCCCCGTGTTCGTGCCGATGTTCGCGGCGCTGAAGCTCGACCTCGTCTGGTTCGGCGTCCTGGTGGTCAAGTACATCGGCATCAGCCTGCTCACACCGCCCGGTCGGGTTCAACATCTACGTGGTGGCCACCGCGACCAACAATACGATCCCGCTGAAGACGATCTACCGCGGCTGCTATTGGTTCCTGGGTGCGGAGGTGTTCATCATGGCGCTGCTGATCGCCTTCCCGCAGATCTCACTGTGGCTGCCGAACACCATGAAATGACCCGTACGAAGCACGACCAATCGTGCGAACGCCTTGAAGAGGAGACGACCAAGATGCTGACCATTCGCCGAGTTCTGTTTGCCGCCGTTGCGGGGCTGATGGCCCTGACGGTGCCGCGTGCCGAGGCGCAGGAGCTGGTCTACGGCTCCTGGGTGCCGGCGGGCGACTTCCTGAACAGCAACGCGCTCCCCATCGCCTTCAAGCAGATCGAGACCGAGACCAAGGGCGCCATCAAGTGGAAGCTCATCCCCGGCGGCCAGATCGCCGACGGCAAGGCCACGTTCCAGGCGGTCAAGGACGGCCTGATGCAGGCGGGCCTCGGCATCCCGACCTACGTGCCCAACCTGCTCCCCTCCAATGCCATGCTCTACAGCACGGTGATCCCGGGCGACGACGTGGTCGCCGCCACCGGCGCCGGCAGCGAGGCGCTGCTGCTCCACTGCCCCTCGTGCATGGAGGAGTACAAGAAGACCAACGCCATTCCGCTGAGCCCCTACTCGGGCGCCGCCTCCGTCTTCATGTGCAATTCGCCGATCAAGTCGGTCGCCGAATTCAAGGGCAAGCGCGTGCGCGCGGTGGGCGCCGCGGTCGAGCTCGTCAACCTCGCCGGCGGAACGCCCGTCTCGGCCACGCTGACCGAGGCCATCGGCCTCTTGCAGCGCGGCGGCATCGATTGCATCTACGGCGTGCCGGAGTGGCTCAAGACCTATGGCTTCGGCGACGTCGCCAAGTACGTGGTCGATTATCCGCTGGGCGTGCTCTCGCCGGTGATCGCCTTCATGATCAGCTCGCGACACTTTCCACAAGCTGACGCCCGAGCAGAAGGTGATCCACCTGCGCGCGGCGGCCCGCCTGACCGCGGTGCACTCGATCGGCAACTTCATCATCAAGAACGAGGAGTCCTACAAGGACGTGCTCGCCAACAAGGGCGTGCAGAAGGTGGCCGTGGGCAAGGACTTCGACGAGCTGATGGCCAAGTACAAGGCCGGCGAGCGCGAGCGCAACACCAAGGTCGCCAAGGGCTTCGGCGTGGAAGACCCGGAAGCCATCCTGGATGCCTACGCCAAGGCGACCGAGAAGTGGCAGAAGATGTCGAAGGACATCGGCCGCGACCCCGACAAGTTCACCGAGGCGCTGTGGCGCGAGGTGTACTCCAAGCTCGATCCGTCGAAGCTTTGAGGATCGGCATCTCCCTTCTGGGAGAGATAGTCTGACGACGAGCAGAGGGACTGCCGATATGCTGCTCCCCGCTGTTGTCCACACCTGGGGCGGCTGCCTGCTGGCCGCCCTGGTCGGGCTGATGGCCTTTGCCTTTCAGCCCGCCAACGCGCAGCAGGAGCTCGTCTACGGCTCGCAGGTCCCGGCCGCCGACTATCTCAACAGCCACGCCCTGCCGGCCGGCTTCAAGCTGATCGAGGAGGAGACCAAAGGGGCGATCAGGTGGAAGATCATCCCGGGTGGCCAGATCGCCGACGGCAAGGCCACATTCGGCGCCATCAAGGACGGCCTCATGCAAGCCGGCCTCGGCATTCCCACCTACGCGCCCAACCTGCTCCCCTCCAACGCCATGCTCTACAGCACGGTGATCCCTGGCGACGATGTGGTCGCGGCTGCGGGCGCGGGCACTGAAACGCTGCTGCTCAACTGTCCCTCGTGCCTGGAGGAATACAGGAACATTGGCTCCATACCGCTCAGCCCCTACCCAGGTGCAGCGTCCATCTTCATGTGCACCAAGCCGGTGAGGACGGTGGAGGACCTCAAAGGCAAGCGCATCCGCGGCATCGGCGCGGCTGCCGAGCTGATCAAGCTCGCCGGCGCAATCCCGGTGGGGGCGACGCTGGTCGACACCGTCAGCCTGCTGCAGCGCGGCGGCATCGACTGCAACTATGGTCTGCCCGAGTGGCTCAAGACCTATGGCTTTGGCGATCACGCCAAGTATGTCGTCGACTATCCGCTCGGCGTTCTGTCGCCGGTCGTGGCCTTCCTGATCAGCCGAGACATCTTCCATCAGCTGACCCCCGAGCAGAAGGCCATTCATCTGCGCGCGGCGGCGCGGATCGCGGCGGTGCACGCGATCGGCAACTTCATCGTCAGGAACGAGGAGTCCTACAAGTACGCGATCGCCAACATGGGCGTGCAGAAGATCGCGGTCGGCAAGGACTTCGACGAGCTGATGGCCAAGTACAAAGCCGTCGAGCGCGAGCGCAACGTCAAGGTCGCCAAGGGTTTCGGTGTTGCCGACCCAGAGGCGATCCTCGAAGCCTACGCCAAGGCGATCGAGAAGTGGCAGAGGCTGTCGAAGGATATCGGCCGCGACCCCGACAAGCTCACCGAGGCGCTCTGGCGCGAGGTCTACTCCAAGCTCGATCCCGCCAAGCTGTGAGCAAGGGCCCGCGCTGCCAGCCGCCCCCTATGGTTAATATTGAACGCTGGTCGCCAATTGTTTCACGTGAAACAATTCCGGGTCGATGTTCAGTATTAACCATAATCGTCGCCCGCACGCCGCGCTGCGGCGCAATCTCGAGGTGATCGACCGCGCATGAGCCAGGCCCGCACATTCGACTACGTGATCGTCGGCGCGGGGTCGGCGGGCTGCCTGCTCGCCAACCGCCTCTCGGCCGACCGCCGCAACCGCGTGCTGCTGCTGGAGGCGGGCGGGCAGGACGACTGGATCTGGTATCACATCCCCGTCGGCTATCTCTATTCCAACAACAATCCGCGCTCGGACTGGTGCTATCGCACCGAGCCGGAGCCGGCGCTCGGCGGGCGCAGCATTCCCTATCCCCGCGGCAAGGTGGTGGGCGGCTCCTCCGCCATCAATGCGATGATCTACATGCGCGGCCAGGCGGCCGACTTCGACCAGTGGCGGCAGCTGGGCCTTGGCGGCTGGGGCTGGGACGACGTGCTGCCCTACTTCAAGGCGCACGAGGACTACTGCGGCGGCGCCGATGCCCTGCACGGGGCGGGCGGCGAGCACACGGTGAGCATGCCGCGGGTGGCCTACCCGGTGCTGGAGGCGGTGCGCCGCGCGGCGCTCGAGGCCGGCATCCCGCCGACCGAGGATTTCAACCGCGGCGACAACGAGGGCGTCGGCCCGCTGCACGTCAACCAGCGCGGCGGCCTGCGCATGCAGGCGGCGAAGGCGTTCCTGCGGCCGGCGCTGATCCGCCCCAACCTGACGCTGGAGACCGGCGCGGCGATCACGCGCGTGCGGCTCGACGGGCGCCGGGCCACCGCCGTCGACTACCGCGCGCGCGGCGCGGCGCGAGGTGGCGCATGCCGCGCGCGAGGTGATCCTGGCTGCGGGCGCGATCGGCTCGCCGCAGCTGCTGATGCTGTCGGGGATCGGCCCGGGCGAGCACCTCAACGCGCACGGGATCGCCGTGCGACACGACCGGGCGGGCGTCGGCGGCAACCTGCACGATCATCTGCAGATCCCGCTGCGATTCACGGTGGAGGGCATCGGCACCCTCAACGAGCGTTTCCATTCGCCGCTGCGGCAAGGTGCTGATGGCGGCCGAGTTCGCCCTGCTGCGGCGCGGGCCGCTGACCATGGCACCGTCGCAATTGGGCATCTTCACGCGCTCCTCTGCCGACGCCGACCGCGCCGACATCGGCTACAACGTGGTGCCCTACACGCGCAGCAACACCGCCACCCCCACGCTCGACAAGCGGCCGGGCGTGACGCTCACCGTCTACGACTGCCGCCCCACCAGCCGCGGCGATATTCGCCTGAAGTCCGCCGACCCCTCCGCGGCGCCGGCGATCCGGCCCAACTACCTCTCAACCGAGCGCGACCGCCGCGTCGCCGCCAACGCCATGCGCGTCACCCGGGCCATCATGCGCCAGCCGGCGATGCTGGCCCACCACCCGCAGGAGTTCTCGCCGGGCGATGATGGCGCTGCCGGCGACGAGGCGCTGCTGGCGCAGGCGGCACGCGTCGCCAACACGATCTTCCACCCCGTCGGCACCTGCAAGATGGGGCTCGCGAGCGACGCAGCCGCCGTGGTCGACGCCCGCCTGCGCCTCATCGGCCTCGAGGGGTCTGCGCGTGATCGATGCCTCCGTCATGCCCGAGATCACCTCCGGCAACACCAATGCGCCCACCACCATGATCGCCGAGAAGGGCGCCGCCATGATCCTGGAGGATGCGGGCTGATGAGAGACCGGCCCGGCAAGTCCGTTGCCGAGTGCTGAGCGGATGTCTGTGCCTGGCTCGAGCACTGCCGGATCTGGCCCAACACGACCTTCTGCATGATCAAACCCTGGCGGCGTGGTGAAGCAGTGCGAGGGGCGCAGATCGACATTGCCGCAATGCAGAGTGGATCACGATGTCACAGAGCGCGGCGTTGGTGCCTGCCCACGTCACGGATGCGGACCCCAGGGCGCGGCAGTCAGAAGTTTTACCTCCTGTGACACGATGAGCGGCCGCATCTTGGACGCGAACCCTTCAACAAAGTCCTTGTTGGCATAGACAGCCGCCCAGTGCTTTCGACGGTCTGCGTCGTCGTCGAACTTCCAGAGATGCACGAGCTGGTTGATCATGCCGGTGTCGGCTTGGAAATATCCCACCAGCTTGCTGTCGTGGCCGCCCTTCTTGAGCGCGGGGAAGCCAAGCTCCTGATAAAGCTTGACCCCCTCGGCCATCTTGCCGACGTAGAGTGTATAGGTTCGCAACTCGTAGACGGCCATCGCATCTTCTCCTCGTCAAAGAAATACACTCTGCATGGATACGATGCCGGAAGAGGTGAGGACATGCAAATCGTAGATCACGAGCGTCAGCCGAGTGAAGAGTGGCGCCCTGGCGTGATGACGCGCATGCGTATCTCGGCTCTCACCGGAGCTGTGCAGCTATGTCTATTCGAGCAATGGTGTGAACCCGGCAAGGGTGCGCCCACGCATCTGCACGCAGTCGAAGAGGTGCTGACGGTGCTGCAAGGCGAGGCAGAGGTGTGGATTGAAAGTGAAACCTCAGCGATGTTGGCCGGCCAGTCCATCGTCGTACCGGCCGGGCGTAAACATGGTTTTCGCAACACTGGCAGTCATACGCTTCATGTTCAGGCCACATTGGCTGCCTCGATCTTCGAGGCCTCTTTTGAGGATCAGCGCGAGATATCGCGGCGTTGGGTTCCACAGGTCGATCGTCTTCGCAGTTCGGACTGAGGATCTAGATTGCGTACCCGCGTGTTGAGCTGCATGAGTTTGCAGCGGCAAAGCAGACGTTCCATCAGCGGCGCCGGGATGTCTGCTTTGGCCGCTGCTGACCTTTGCAATGGCAGCGAAGATCAATTCCGGCATGGCATTTCCCAGGCCGCCGCGTCCCGTCGTCCCGTGCCGCGAGGGGTTCAGACGGCGTGCGCGTCGGCGATCCTCTTGGCGCGATCCCAGCCTCGGGGACCGTCCAGCCTCTCTGAGCAACCCATCTTCACGAGCCGCGGCTTGACCGCATCGGCGACTGCCGGACCGGGCCGCGGCGCCCGGCTTGCCTCGTGCACCGGGACGGGATACTTCCTGCCGCGGCGTTGCGCGAGATCGTACGCAAGCCCGCCGTGGCGCGTTTCCCGCACCGTGCGGCGTCGGCTTCAGGAGCTTGCTTGGCCAATCGGATCGATATCGCCTTTGGCTTCGACGCAGGCTATGTGCCGCACGCCGCCGCGGCCATCGCATCCGTCGTGCGCAACTCTCCGGGCTCCGCCATCCGCTTCATCCTGGTGTGCACCGGCGTGGACGCCGAGCGCCGCTCGATGATCGAGCGCGTCGCCCCCGACGCCGAGTTCGTCTGGCGCGACGTGAGCCAGTACAGCTGGCCCAAGTTCCCCGACAACGGCTACTCCAAGGAAGCCACGCTGTTCCGCCTCGGCCTCGACAAGCTGGTGCCGGCCGACTGCAAGCGCATCATCTATTTCGACACCGATATCACCGTCGTGCGCGACGTGCGCGAGCTGTGGGCGTTCGATCTGGGCTCCGATCTCGTCGCCGCCGTCATCGACGGCTACATGAACCCCGACGCATACGCGGCCCGCTGGGGACTGCCCACGCCGGCCAGCTACTTCAATGCTGGCGTGCTGCTGATCGACCTGGAGAAGGTGGCGGCCCTCGGCATCCTCGGCAAGGCCATGGATTTCATGGTCGAGAACGAGGGCGCGCTGCCCTACCTCGATCAGGATGCCTTGAACTGGGCCTTCTGGCGCCGGTGGCGGCAGCTGCCGCCGGCCTGGAACGTCCAGCATCACATGGCGCTCGCCTGCGTCGACAAGACCCTCGTCGACCCGCGCGGCAGCCGCGTGGCGGTTGTGCACTACTCGGGCGACCAGAAGCCCTGGCGGCCGGATGCCTATCACCCCTGGGCCTGGCTCTACTGGGACACGCTGCGGCACACGCCGTTCATGCGCGAGGTGGCCGAGCGCAACGGCATAACCTTGTCGCACCTGCTGCGGCTGCGCCTGCGCTGGCTGCTGCGGCGCCCCGGCCCCATGCCCGTGAAGCTCGACGGGCCAATTCTCCAGCAGACGCCGCAGCCGACCAGCTAGTGTCCTGATCGCGAAACTCGTCGCAATGCGCCGCAAGCTCTGGATGAATTTCGCGATCTGAAGGACGCTCGGTCGTGACTCGATGACGAGGGCCTGCGGCACCCCTATGTCCGCTATCTGCGGCACGACGGAAATGTTGTGATCAGCCAGGCTCTGCCTGCTTTTGACCCACAGTCGCCGTTGATGACACGATCTCAAGGAGGTAAACGGCAAGGCGCGAGGACTCCGCGATGGCTATCGCGGGTGGCGCCATCGGTAACCACTCGTTCTTTACTCACTTTGCACCTTCGCGCAGATCAGAGAGCTTCCGGCTGATAGTCTCTCAGGGTTCTCCCTTGGCAATTTACAGGTAACACCTGATGGCAATCGGAAGGATTTCCGGCTTTCCCGTCAGGCATCGGGCGAGCACATCGAAAGCATCGCGGATGCTTCACGGGAAGGGCAGGGGGACGGCGTTCCTCTTCGATTGGCGCTACCGATCGTGGCTTAGGGCGGCGGGCCTCGCCGTTGCGATCGGCGTCGCCTATTTCATGGCAGCTTGGCTCGGTCTAGCCCTTCGCGCTGATACAGGAACGTCCGTTTTCTGGCCGGCCGCGGGTATTGCCGTAGGTGCGCTGATCGTCTGGGGGCCGGCGGCACACTTGCCAATGGCGGCCGGGGTATTGGTGGCAACCGCAGTCGCCAATCTCATGATGGGCAGGAACGGCTGGCTCTCAGTTGCTTTCGGTATCGTCAACGTGGGTCAGGCCCTTCTTGCGACGATACTGATCGAACGGTGGTTCGGGAGGTCATTCAAACTACGAAATGTGCCCCAAGTACTCGGGTTCTTGGCGGCGAGCGCGATTGGATCGGTGGTAGGTGCTGTGGGCGCGACAATCGCTGTGGGCCTTATTCAATCAACAGCATCACCTTTCATTGTGTGGCGGTTGTGGTTTGCCTCCTGTCTGCTGGGCATGGTTACGGTCGCGCCCCTGCTAGTCGGAATTGCGGAAGCCGTCCGCCAAGTGCCACCGCGTCGGGAGCTGATCGAAGGCACGGTAGGCGTCTTGATGTTGGCCGTATCGAGCGCGTTCGTCATCGCGTTGCCACGAGGAGCTTGGTCGACGGCACTGCCGGTGGTTGTCGTATTCCCCCTCCTGCTATGGATTGCCGCGCGGTGTCGGCCCGTGTTCGCTGCCGCTGCAGCGTTCGTTGTCGCTTTGGCCGTAGTCTGGTCGACAACCTTCAGCGTTGGATATTTCGGAGACGTGAGCATCCCTCTTGCGGACCGCAAACTTGTTGCGCAAACCGTTGTCTTGGCAGGGGCGCTGCTGACCCTCGTCCTCGCGGCGCTATTCGCCGAGCGGCGCCACAGTGAAATGGTGCTCAAACAGAGCGAGCGGCGCCTGCAGCTGGCTCTTGATGGAGCTGAACTTGGCGCATTCAGCGCTGACCTTGCCACCGGTCGCTTCGAGTGCGATGCGCGCGCTGCCTTGATTCATGGGCACAACGTGCAGCCGACGACCATCAGAGAATCGAGGCGGTTTGTCCATCCCCAGGACCGAATTCGCATAGACGCGGCCTTGGCGGAGGCACAACGCACCGGCGGCAGTTGGAATGCCGAATATCGAGTGAAGCACCCAGCTGGCCACCCGCATGCCGGCGAGACGCGCTGGGTCGCGGTCGAAGGCTCAATTGTGCGCGATGCCCGTGGCGCCGCGGTCGGATTGCTCGGTGTCTCCCGCGACACCACTGAGCGCAAGCGGACGGAGCAAGCTCTGGCCGAGCGCAACCTGCAGCTGGCGATGGCCGCCAAGTCCGCACGCGTCGGCAGCTTCGCCTACGATGTCGACACGGAGCGGATGCGAATTTCGCCAGGCTACACGGCCATTCACGGTTTCCCCGACGGGACGACCGAGATCGCGCGCAGCCAGTGGCAGCTCGGCGTGCATCCTGAGGATCTCATGCGATGGGAAGAGCTGCGGAGGCGCGCCTTCCGCGAGCAGTGGCCGGAGTACAGTGGTGAATATCGTCTTGTTGGCTCAAGCGGCGAGGTTCGGTGGATCGAGGCGCGCCTTTTCGTTTCATACGGCAGCGACGGCCGCGCACAGCGCGTGGTTGGCGTCGACATTGACGTCACTACCCGCAAACATACCGAGGAGCACTTGCGCTCGCTGAATGCTGAGCTTGACCACCGTGTGAAGAACATGCTCGCGACGGTCAGCGCTATCGTCATCCAGACGCCGAAGGCCAATAGCTCGTTGGCGGACTATGTGGCCGGGCTCGATGAACGCATAAAGTCGCTGGCGAGAACTCATGAGCTTTTGAGCCACAGTCGCTGGCATGGCGTGTCACTGGAAGAGATCGTGCGGCGCGAATTTGCGCCCTATCTCGCAGACAATGCTGAGATCGGTGGACCAGGCGTCATGCTGAAGGCGGAAGCCGTTCAGGCGTTGGGCATTGTGCTGCATGAGCTTGCCACCAATGCTGCAAAACACGGCGCGTTCTCTAAACCAGGCGGCCGGCTGTCGCTCCAGTGGCGGTGGCTGCGGAATGGGTCGGCTGGTCGGCTGGCTATCGAATGGCAAGAGTTCGGCGCCTCCCCAGTTCGGGAGCCAACCCAGCCTGGCTATGGGACCAGTGTTGTCCGCGAGCTTATTCCGTTCGAGCTGGGCGGTACGTCAGATCTGAATTTTGCCACCAATGGACTCCAGTGCCGAATTGAAATCCCTGCAAACTGGGTCCGGAAGGCCCGTCAGGAGGATTTCCGAGGCGTGGACATGGCGCAAGTACCGCGCGATTGATGCCAGCACATCCATTTCCGTTAGTGGCACTCATCCCTCCGTCCTGGGCAAGGCATCGAAGCGTCCGATATCGGGGTTGGAGTGACCTTGTGACGTCCATAGATACAGGCACCCGCGTGTATGCGAGCACACGCCCTGGTTTCGGTCGTGCCGCTTGCCCCGCCAGGGTCGCTCGCGCCCTCAAGATTGACGTGCGAGGAGGGCGATCAGACCCTTGAGCAGCGCCGTCGGACTGGGCGGGCAGCCGGCGACATGCAGATCGACCGGAACGACGTCGGCGACGGCGCCGGCACAGGCATAGCTGCCGGCGAACACGCCGCAGTTGGCAGCGCAATCCCCCGCCGCCACCACCCACTTGGGATCGGGTGTGGCGGCATAGGTGCGCTCCAGCGCCTGCCGCATGTTCTTGGTGACCGGGCCCGTGACCAGCAGCACGTCGGCGTGGCGCGGCGAGGCAACGAAGCGCAGGCCGAAGCGCTCGATGTCGTAGAAGGCATTGTTGAGGGCGTGGATCTCGAGCTCGCAGCCGTTGCAGGAGCCGGCATCCACCTCGCGGATGGACAGGCTGCGGCCGAGACGGCGCCGTGCAGTCTTGCCCAGGCTCTGCGCCAGCTCGGCCAGATGCGCGTCATCGGCCGAAGGCGCCCGCTCCGTGAGCGCGGATTGCAGCAGGCTCTGGAACAGCAGCTTGCGCATTGGTCCCGTCTAGAGGTCGTGCCCCGAGTAGGAGCAGTTGAACGATTTGTTGCAGAGCGGGAAGTCGGCGACGATGTTGCCCTCGATGGCCGCCTCCAGCAGCGGCCATTGCAGCCAGGACGGATCGCGCAAATGGCAGCGCGCGATCGCGCCGTCGGAGGCGATGCGAACCCAGGCCAGGATGTCGCCGCGGAAGCCTTCCACCAGCGCCAGCCCGTCGGCGGCCTGACGCTGGGAGCCACGCACGGGGGCGGCCTGCAGAGCGCCTTGCGGCAGGCCGTCGACAATCTGCTCGATGAGCGAAAGCGACTGGTGGACCTCCTCGATGCGCACCCACACGCGCGCGTCGACATCGCCCTCCTGCCGTACGGCAACGTCGAAGCGCAGGCTGTCATAGGGCGCATAGCCCGGCATCTTGCGCGCATCGAAGGCCCGGCCCGATGCGCGGCCGACGAAGCCGCCGGCTCCGTACTGCTGCGCCAGCTCGCTGGTCAGGATGCCCGTCGTCACCGTGCGCTGCTGCAGGGAGGCGGTGTTGTCGTAGAGCTCGACGAGCTCGGGAAAGCGGCGCCGGATGGTCGCCACCAGGGTCCGCAGGGCGGCGATACCGTCGTTGCCCGGATCGGCGACCACTCCGCCCGGCACGACGCGATCCATCATCAAGCGGTGGCCGAAGCAGGCGTCGGACGCGCGCAGCACCTCTTCGCGCAGGATGCCGCAATGGGCATGGATGAGAGAGAACGAGGCGTCGTTGCAGATGGCGCCGATGTCGCCCAGATGGTTGGCGATCCGCTCCAGCTCGGCCATCAGGGCGCGCAGCCAATGGGCCCGCGCAGGCACCTCCAGTCCGAGCGCTGCCTCGGCGGCGCGGGCGAAGGCGATCGCATAGGCGACGGTGCTGTCGCCGGAGACGCGGCCGGCGAGCCTGGCGGCCTGCTCGAGGCGCGCGCCCGCCATCAGGCCGTCGATGCCCTTGTGCACGTAGCCCAGCCGCTCCTCCAGCCGCACCACCGTCTCGCCGTTGGCCGTGAAGCGAAAATGGCCGGGCTCGATGATGCCGGCGTGCACGGGGCCGACCGGGATTTGATGCATCGGCGGGCCATCGGCGGAATGGAACGCATAGGCGTCGCCGGTGGCCGGCGCTTTCTCGTTCCTGCCGAGCGGCTGGCGCGCGCCCCAGCGGCCATGGTCGAGCCAGCGGCGCGCATCGGGCGCCTCCTCGGGCTGCAGGCCGTAGAGGTCGCGGATCGCGCGCTCCAGGCGCTGGGCCGGCGCATGCGCCTTGCCGACCGAGGGAAACCGCCCGGTGGGGCAGGCGAGCGTCAGCACGCCGATCGCCTCCTCCTCCAGCACGGCCAGATGCACGGTGTCGCCATCGCCCCACAGCGACAGCATGGTGCCCCGTCCCGCCGCCAGGTGCTCGCACGCCCGCAGCCAGCCAGCCTCGTCGACGATGATGCGCGGACACGAGCGGGCCGCGCTCGCCGGCCGGCCCTGTTGCAGCATCTCCTGCAGCCATGCCATGGGTCGCCTCATCCAAGCAGCCGCGCGACGCTCTGGAACCAGGCGACCAGCGGCGCCGGCAGGTAGATGCCGCCGGCCAGCACCAGCGCCAGGTGCGCATAGAGCGGCACGTAGGAGGCCTTCACCGGCGCCATGCTGCCGGTCGGCTTGCCGAAAGCCACCTCGTTCAGCCGCAGCATCAGCGCGCCGAGCGCCAGCAGGATGCCGAGCACCAGAATGATCGCCAGCAGCGGCGCGCGCGCGAAGGTGGAGCTGACGATCAGGAACTCGCTCATGAAGATGCCGAGCGGCGGCAGGCCGGCGATTGCAACCACGCCCAGCACCAGCCCCCAGCCGAGCACCGGGTGGCTTTCGGTCAGGCCGCGGATGTCGGCGATGCGCTGCGTGCCCTTGGCCTGGGCGATATGGCCGACGGCAAAGAAGATCGCCGACTTGGTCAGCGAGTGCATGGTCATGTGCAGCAGGCCCGCGAAGTTGGCGATCGCCCCGCCCATGCCGAAGGCGAAGGTGATGATCCCCATGTGCTCGATGGAGGAGTAGGCGAACATGCGTTTGATGTCGCGCCGGCGGTAGAGCATGAAGCTCGCGAACACCACCGACACCAGCCCCATGGTCACCATCAGCGGGCCCGGCGCGATGGCCGCGGGGTTGGCGGCCAGCAGCATCTTGAAGCGCAGGATGGCGTAGAGCGCGACGTTGAGCAGCAGACCCGACAGCACCGCCGAGATGGGCGTGGGGCCCTCCGCATGCGCATCCGGCAGCCAGGCGTGCAAGGGCGCCAGGCCCACCTTGGTGCCGTAGCCCAGCATCAGGAAGATGAAGGCGACGTTGAGCAGCTCGGGGCTGAAGCCCGCGGCCTTGTCGATCAGCGCGGTCCACACCATGGCGTCCTGGCCCTCGCCGATGGCGGGGCGCGCGGCCATGTACACCAGGATCGTCCCGAACAGGGCGAGCGCGATGCCGACGCTGCCGAGGATGAAATACTTCCAGGCCGCCTCCAGCGCCTCGTGCGTGCGGTAGATGCCGACCATCGCCACGGTGGTGAGCGTCGCCAGCTCGATCGCCACCCACATCAGGCCGATGTTGTTGGCGACGAGCGCGAGGTTCATGGCGAACATCAGCGTCTGGTACATGGCGTGATAGAAACGCAGGTGGCGGGGCGTGAGCCGCCCGATCTCCAGCTCATGGGCGATGTAGCTGGCGCTGAACGCGCTGGTGGTGAAGCCGACGAAGGTGGCCAGCACCACGAACACCACGTTGAGGTCGTCGACCAGCAGCAGGGCGGAGGGCGCGGGCCGCTCGACCAGCAGCAGCAGCGCGGCGAGGAAGGTCGCGAGCGCGGCAAGCGCGTTGAGGCGCGCGGCCAGCCAGGTGCCGGGCAGCAGCGCCAGCAGCGCCGCCGACACGAAGGGGATGGCGAGGATGGCGGCGGCCGGCTCCAGTGGCAATGCGGCGATGAGCTCGGTCATCGCCGTTCGCCCCGGAAGGTGTCGAGCGCCTGCACGTCGACGGTGTCGAAGCGCTCGCGGATGCGGAACAGGAACACGCCGATGACGATGAAGGCGATCAGCACCGAGAAGGCGACGCTGATCTCCACCACCAGCGGCATGCCCTTGGCGCCGGTGGCGGCCAGGATCAGGCCGTTCTCCATCGACATGAAGCCGACGATCTGGCTCACCGCGTTGCGCCGCATCACCATCATCAGCAGCCCCAGCAGCACGACGGAGAGGGCGAACGCCAGGTCCTCGCGCGCCAGCGGATCGACTGCGGGCGAGGTGGCCTTCAGCATCACCACCATCGACAGCGCGACCAGGCCCATGCCGGCGAGCATGGTCAGGCCGACGCCCGCCACCGTCTCGATGCTGCGGTGGATGCCGAGCCGCACGACCACGCGGCGCAGGGCGACAGGAATGACGATGGCCTTGAGAACGAGGGCGATGGCGGCGGGCACGTAGAGATGCGGCGCGTCCTGGATGTAGGCCTGCCACGCCACCGAGGCCGACAGCACCGCCGCGTGCAGCGCGAACACGTTGAGCAGCGCGAACATGCGCTCCTGGTAGAGCAGCATGAAGCTGACCAGCACCAGCCCGCCCGCCAGCAGATGCGCGACATCGAAGAAATGCGCGCTCATCTTAGAAGCTCCGCGAGACGAACAGCAGCAGGGTCCCGAGCAGGCCGAGCATCAGCGCCGCGCCCAGGAACTGCGGCACGCGGAATACGCGCATCTTGGCGATCGAGGTCTCGAACAGCACCAGCAGGAAGCCGCCCGCCAGCAGCTTGCCCGCGTAGGCCGCCATGCCGATCAGATGGGCCGCAATCCCGCTGCCCGCCGGCGCCAGACCCCAGGGCACGAAGATGCAGGCGATCAGCGACACGTAGACCAGCAGCTTCACGGCGGCCGCCAGCTCGATCATGGCGAGGTGCCGGCCCGAGTATTCGAGCACCATGGCCTCGTGCACCATGGTCAGCTCCAGGTGGGTCGCCGGATTGTCGACGGGGATGCGCGCATTCTCGGCAATGGCCACGATGATCAGGCCTGTCAGCGCCATGCCCAGCGACACGCGCAGGCTGGCGTTGTCCTGCATGTAGGAGGCGATGAACGAGAGCTGCGTGGAGCCGGCGACCAGGGCCACCGTGAACACGATCATGATCATGGCCGGCTCGGCCAGCGTGGCGAACAGCATCTCGCGGCTGGAGCCGATGCCGCCGAAGCTGGTGCCGATGTCCATGCCGGCGAGCGCCAGGAAGAAGCGCGCCGAGCCGATGAGGGCAATGATGGCGATCAGGTCGCCGGTCCAGCTGTAGATGAGCCCGGTGGCGAAGGTCGGCACCAGGGCCGCCGCGACCCAGGTGGCGGCGAAGATCATGTAGGGCGCGCTGCGGAACAGCCACGATGCATTCTGCGCCAGCACCGCCTCCTTGCGGATGAGCTTGAGGATGTCGCGGTAGGGCTGCAGTACGGGCGGTCCGCGCCGGCGCAGCAGCCGCGCCCTGACCTTGCGCGTGAAGCCCAGCAGCAGCGGGGCCAGCGCCAGCACCGCCAGCATCTGCACACCCTGCAGCAGCAGCGCGAGGATCATGTCCATATCGACACCACCAGCAGCAGGCCGACCAGCGCCACGAACACCAGGCTCAGGTACTGCCTGATGGTCAGGAACTGGAGATGGTTGAGCCGCTCGGCCGCGATCGCGACGCCGCGCGCGATCGGCAGATAGACGCCCTCCCAGATCAGATCGCGCAGCGTGACCATCAGATGCGCCGGCCGTGCATCGCCGGGCCGCGGCATCTGCACCGCTTCGCGCGCCTGCGAACACGACGGTGCCGAACACGCGCCGGATCGGCTGGGCGAAGCTGTCGCCCGTGTACTGCGTGGCGGGGCTCGGGTCGGGGAAGCCGCAGTCCCAGGCAGGTCCGCGGCGCAGCGCGCGGGAGGCGAAGCGGTGGATGGCAAATACCGTCAGCAGGGTCGAGACGGCGACGAAGAGGAAGACGAGCAGACCGTTGTAGGAGCTGCGGCTGTCGGCGATGGGCACGATCGACAGCCACGGGAGCGCGCTCTGCTGCGGCATGCGCGCGCCGATCAGGCCGTGCACCACCGGCGCCAGGGCATCGATGATGAACCCCGGCAGGATGCCGGCAAGCAGGCACAGCGCGGCGAAGGCGAGCATTGCCGCCAGCGAGGCCCGGTCGGTCTCGTGCGCGTGCTCGGCTTGCGGCGATCGCGGCCGCCCCAAGAAGGTCACCCCGAAGGCTTTGACGAAGCAGGCAGCCGCCAGCGCCGCCGACAGGGCCAGCAAGGCGCCCACGGCCGGCACGATCAGCTTCAAGGCCCACGAGGGAAGCGCGGGGCTGAGCAGGATGGCCTGGAAGGTCAGCCACTCGGACACGAAGCCGTTGAGGGGTGGCAGCGCCGAGATCGCCATCGCGCCGACGAGGAAGGCGAAGGCGGTGGAGGGCATGCGGTGGATGAGGCCGCCGAGCCGCTCCATGTCGCGCTCGCCCGTGGCGGTGAGCACGGCGCCGGAGCCGAAAAAGAGCAGGCTCTTGAACAGCGAGTGGTTGAGTGCGTGCAGCAGGGCTGCGGTCAGCGCCACCGCCGCCGGCGCCTGCTGGCCGTGCGCGGAGAAGGCGAGTGCCAGGCCCAGCCCCACGAAGACGATGCCGACGTTCTCGACCGTGCTGTAGGCGAGCAGGCGCTTGAGATCGCGCTGCATGACGGCGCTGAGCACGCCCAGCGTGGAGGTGAGGCCGGCAACCGCGATCACAACCGCGCCCCACCACCAGGCCGGCGCGCCGTTGAGGTCGAAGACGATGCGGATGAAGCCGTAGATCGCCACCTTCGTCATCACCCCGCTCATCAATGCGGAGACGTGACTTGGGGCAGCCGGATGGGCAAGCGGCAGCCACACGTGCAGCGGCACCAGCCCGGCCTTGGAGCCGGCACCCAGCAGGGCAAGGATCAGCACGACGGCGGGAAGCGTGCCGTTGCCGTTGCGCATCTCCGTGAAGGTGTAGCCGCCCGTTCCGCCGGCCAGCAGCCCGAACGCCAGCAGCAATGCGAGCGTGCCGAAGCTCGCCATCAGGATGTAGATGTAGCCGGCGCGCGTGTTGCTCGGGTCGTGATGATGCGCAACCACCAGGGCCCACGACGACAGCGACATGAACTCCCAGGCCACCAGAAAGCTGAAGGCATCGTCGGCGAGTACGACGAGGCTCATGCCGGCGAGGAACAGCGGGTAGAAGGGCAGCACGCGTCCTGGCGCCGTCTCATGCCGGCCGTAGCCGATGGCGAACAGGCTGGCTCCCGCGCCGCCCAGGTTCACCACCGCCAGAAAGAATGCGCTGAGAGCATCCAGGCGGAACTGCGCGCCGCTCCAGGGCAGCCCGACGGGCAGGCGCAGCGTCTGGGCCGCGCCCGGCGCGAACAGCAGGTGCTGACAGGCCGATACCAGGATTGCGAGGCAGGCGACGAGGCAAACGCCGTAGGTCACGAGCCCGGCCGAGCGCGTTCGCTGCAGCAGCGCGCCGAGGACAGCCGCACCGAGCAGGACGGCCACGCCCCACAGTGCCATCCCAACCTGCATGCGCCCCCGTCTCCCGGCAACCCAGCCACTAGCGTCCGCCGCTCGATCCGATCGGCTGAGCCTCCGTCACGAGCGCACCAGCGCGCGCCCCTTCCTGGTGCGAGCTGGAGACGCGGAGGTGCCCTGGTGGGCGGTCACCGCCGGCTCCCTGAAGCGCACGCCGCGCCCGCCACCGTCGCTCCTGGCATTGTCGCCAAGCAGCTCGATGCCGGCCGCGTTCAGCGCCTCGACCACCTTGATCAGCGTATCGATCACGCCGCGCACGTTGCCCTGGCTCGCCTCCATCCTCTGGATGGTCGGCAGCGATACGCCCGACATGTCGGCCAGCTTCTGCTGGTCGATGCCGAGCAGTGCGCGCGCAGCTCTCAATTGTGCTGCCGTAAGCATTGTTGATTAGGTCTCCAGGTCTACAATTAGACTATGTCAGCGCAACATTGATGTACAGGGCATCAATGTTGGGAAGACGCTCCGCGCCGCGTGCAGCCTGAGCCAGGCGAGGCGCGCGTCGGCGTGGACGGCGCGCCGGCAATCGAGTAGCAGGCGCGTGCGATCGCGCCGCGGGGAGGAAACAACAATGGCCGAGCCCATCATCACCTGCATCGAGGACCTGCGCCTGCTCGCCAAGCGCCGGGTGCCCCGCATGTTCTACGACTACGCCAACTCCGGCGCCCTGACCGAGAGCACCTACCGCGCCAACGAGACCGACTTCCAGCGCATCCTCCTGCGCCAGCGGGTGGCCCGGGACCTGACCAACCGCACCCTTGCAACCACCATGGTGGGCCAGCCCGTGGCGATGCCGGTTGCGCTGGCTCCGGTCGGCATGACGGGCATGCAGCACGCCGACGGCGAGATCCTGGCCGCCCGCGCAGCGGCGGCGGCCGGCATCCCCTTCACGCTCTCCACCATGAGCATCTGCTCCATCGAGGACGTGGCCGAGAACACCGACAAGCCGTTCTGGTTTCAGCTCTACGTCATGCGCGACCGCGACTTCATCGACCGCCTGATCGACCGCGCCAAGTCCGCCGGCTGCTCGGCGCTGGTGCTGACGCTCGACCTGCAGATCCTGGCGCAGCGCCACAAGGACCTGCGCAACGGCCTCTCCGCGCCGCCGCGCATGTCGCTCGCCAACATCGTCGACATCGCCGGCAAGCCGCGCTGGTGGATGGGCATGCTCTCGACCAAGCGGCGCACCTTCCGCAACATCGTCGGCCACAACAAGAGCGTGAAGAACACCAGCGACCTTGCTGCCTGGACCGCCGAGCAGTTCGACCCGACGCTCAACTGGGACGACGTCAAGCGCATCAAGGACAAGCTGGGGCGGCAAGCTGATCTTGAAGGGCATCCTCGACCCCGAGGACGCCGAGCTCGCCGCGCAGAGCGGCGCCGACGCGCTGATCGTCTCCAATCACGGCGGACGGCAGCTCGATGGCGCGCCCTCCTCCATCTCGGCGGTCGAGCCCATCGCCAGGGCGGTGGGCAATCGCATCGAGGTGCTGATGGACGGCGGCGTGCGCTCGGGTCAGGACGTGCTGAAGGCGCTGGCGCTCGGCGCCAAGGGCGTGTTCATCGGCCGCGCCTTCATCTACGGGCTCGGCGCCATGGGCGGGGCGGGGGTCGCCAAAGCCCTGGAGATCATCCGCAAGGAGCTGGATGTCACCATGGCGCTGTGCGGCATGCGCGACGTGCGCAAGGTCAACGGCGACATTCTGCTCAAATCGAACAGGTAGTGCCGCTGACGCCGGCCCGGTGCCCGGATCGCGTGCGGCGCGCGTTAACTACTCGACGAAAGTCGGACCGCCGCGACGGGGATCCCGCCCGAATTTGCGGTGGCTCGCTGACATTCTTTTGACAGCGTTGCGGCGCCATGCCACGTTGCCGGGCACTGGGGCACAACGTCCGTCACAGCCGTGCATCGTACAGCAAGAAGAGCACTTACAGCCCCCAATGGCCGCGCCGTCACGATGCCTGCCCTGACTTCTGGGGCGCAAAAATAACAAGCGCGCCCCCAGCGTGCCCCTGTTTGCGAAGGCAAAAACAGGGAGGAATGCGTATGTCTGCAAAACTGCTGCAACTGGGGCTGTCCGGTGCGCTGGCCCTGGGGCTCGTGGCTTTGAGCCCGTTCGGCGAGGCTGCCGCCCAGGAGAAGGTCCGCTGGAAGATGCAGAGCGCCTTTGGCAGCTCCCTCGATTCACCTTGGCACTTCAGGCGTGCGGTTCAGCAAAGACATCGACCGCATGTCGGCGGGCAAGTTCGAGGTCAAGTTCTACGAGCCCGGCGCATTGATTCCGCCGCTCGAGTGTTTCGACGCGGTTTCCAGAGGATCCATCGAGTCCTGTTGGACCACGCCCGGCTACGACACCGGCAAGTACCCCTCGCTGGCCTTTTTCACCGCGGTGCCGTTCGGCCCCAGCGTCGGCGAGTTCCTGGCCTGGAAGTGGTTCGGCGGCGGCGACAAGCTGCGTGACGAGATCTACGACAAGCACGGCATGGTCGCGCGCGACGTCTTCTGCATCGCCCCCGAGACCTCCGGCTGGTTCCGCAAGGAGGTCAAATCGCTCGACGAGCTGAAGGGGCTCAAGATGCGCTTCTTCGGGCTCGGCGCCCAGGTCATGGCCAAGCTCGGCGTCTCGACGCAGCTGCTGGCAGGCGGTGACATCTACCCGGCACTGGAACGCGGCGTCATCGATGCGACCGAGTTCTCGATGCCGACCATGGACGTCAATCTGGGCTTCCACCAGATCGCCAAGTTCAACTACTTCCCGGGCTGGCACCAGCAGGTCTCCTGTAGCCACTTGCTGATGAACAAGAAGTCCTGGGACGCGCTGCCCGACCAGTACAAGGCGATGATCGAGGTCGCCGGGCGAGGCCAGAATCTCCTACACCTACGCTGAGACCGAGGCCATGCAGTTCGACGTCATGGCCGAGATGCGCGACAAGCACAAAGTGCAGATCAAGCGCTGGAGCGACAAGGACCTGGCGACCTTCGAGAAGGCATGGCTCGACGTGCTTCAGGAGGAGTCCGCCAAAGACGCGCTGTTCAAGAAGATCGCCGATCACTACCTCGACTTCCGCAAGAAGTACTCCGTCTGGGGCAAGTCGCAGACGCTGAAGGCGACCTACTTGGGCGAGAAGTAGCCACGTGCGTCCGGCGCAGCTTGGTGCTGCGCCGGCTCACGCCGGCAGGGCCTTCGGCTGCAGCCGACGGGACAAAACCAAGCGTACGGCGTCTGTGCACACGCGCTCCTCGTTGCGCCGGCGCACAGACAGCGCGAGCACATCACCCGCTCAGGGGATAGAAGCTAACGGCAGCGGCGCGCTGGCCAACGCCGGCGCGCCCCCGCCGCAGAAAGTAAGTGGAAGTAATGGGCGCCTTGCTGAAACTGTCGGAAGTCCTGCGACGCCTGCTCGAATGGATCGCACTTGCTTCCGGCTGGCTGCTGGTGGTCATGGCGTGCGTGACCACCTTCGACGTGGTGGCACGCAAGTACGGTGTGCAGCTGCCCTACACCAAGCTGCAGGAGCTCGAATGGCACTTCCACGCCGCCATCTTCTCGCTCTGGATGGGCTATTGCTACACGATCAATGCGCATCCACGCGTCGATACCATTACCGAGCAGCTTTCATATCGTAGCCGGGCCTGGGTCGAGCTCGCCGGCTGCCTCGTGCTGGCGCTGCCCTACATCGCGCTCGTTGCCTACTACAGCCTGGATTTCGTCGCCTCGTCCTACGCGCTCGGCGAGCAGTCCGACAGCACGGTCGGCCTGACGCACCGCTGGGTCATCAAGGGCATCTATGCCGCCGGCCTGTGGCTGGTCGTGCTCGGCATCCTCAGCGTGCTGCTGCGGGTCATCGTCTTCCTGTTCGGCAACAAGCCGGAACGAGAGGTCAATCTGCAAATCGGCCACGTCATGTCGGACGTGTGATCCAACCCGGGGAAACAGCGTGCTCGACTGGCTCACCGACTACCTCGCCCTGATCATGTTCGGGGCGATGTTTGTCTTCATCTTCCTCGGCTACCCGGTGGCCTTCATCATGGGCGGGCTGGCGCTCATCTTTGCGCTCCTGGGCGTGTGGCTCGGCACCTTCAACCTGATCGGTCTCTCCGATATCGTGTCGCGCATGTGGGGCGGTGTCGCCGCCGACCCGGTGCTGGCGTCGATCCCCATGTTCATCTTCATGGGGGCCATACTCGAGCGATCCGGGTCGGCCAAGGACATGCTGACGGCCACCGAGGTGCTGCTGAAGCGCGTGCCCGGCGCGCTCGCCGTTTCGGTCATGGTGATGGGCACGATCCTCGCCGCGCCGATCGGTGTGGTCGGTGCGGCTGTCATCACGCTGTCGGTCATTGCGCTGCCGCAGATGCTGGCGGCGGGTTACGACAAGCGCCTCGCCATCGGCACCATCGCCTCGGCCGGCACGCTCGGCATTCTCATCCCGCCGGCCATCATGCTGGTGGTGATGGCGGAGATGCTGGCCACCTCGGCCGGCAACCTGTTTCTCGCCGCCATCATGCCGGGGTTCCTGCTATCGGGTCTCTACCTCGTCTACATCGTGCTCGTCGCCATCTTCAGGCCGGGGGCGGCGCCGACGCTGCCGCCCGACTACGGACCCAAGACGCGCGGCGAATTCTGGTATGCGCTTTGGCGCGGCCTGTTCCCGATGACGGCCCTGCTGTTCATCGTGCTCGGATCGATCTTCGCCGGCTGGGCCACACCCACCGAAAGCGGCGCCGTCGGCGTGCTCGGCTCCATGTTCATCGCCGCGCTCAACAATCGCCTCAAAATCAAGATGCTGAACGAGGCGATCTACAACACCTGCCGCGCCAATGGGCTGGTGTTCATGATCTTTCTCGGCGCCACCGGCTTCTCGTACGTGTTCCGCGTGCTCGGCGGCGACGATCTGATGATCTCGACGCTGGCCTATTTCGGCATCGACACGAAGTGGGAGATGCTCGCCTTCGTCATGGTGCTGATCTTCCTGCTCGGCTTTCCATTCGAATGGATCGAGATCTGCCTGATCGTCCTGCCGGTGTTCGGACCGATCCTGGCGCGGTTCGATTTCTCCGACCATATCGGCAGCAAGGCCGCCTTGATGACCTGGTTCGGCACGCTGGTCGCCGTCAATCTGCAGACCGCGTTCATGACGCCGCCGTTCGGGGCGACGCTGTTCTACATGAAGGGCACCGCCCCGCCCGGGGTGACCATGAGCGACGTGTTCAGGGGCATGTACCCATTCGTCGCCCTGCAGGTGCTAGGCCTGATGCTCTGCATCTACTTCCCGAGCATCAGCCTGTGGCTGCCCAGGCTGGCGGGCTTCCTGGAATAGATCGGAACGTGTGGGCGTAACCCTGCACGCTGAGCGCCGCCTACACCGGCAATATCTTGCCCGGGTTCATGATGTCGAGCGGGTCGAGCGCCTGCTTGATCGCGCGCATCACGGCCAGGCCCTCGCCCAGCTCGGCCTTGAGGTACTTGGCCTTGCCCTGGCCCACGCCATGCTCGCCGGTGCAGGTGCCCTCCATGGCGATGGCGCGCTTGGTGAGCCGCTCCAGGAACGTCTCGACCGCCGCCATGTCCTTCGGGTTGGAGCGATCGATCATGGGCTGGGTGTGGAAGTTGCCGTCGCCGGCATGTCCCGCGATCGGTGCAATGAGCCCCAGCGACTTGATGTCGGCCTGCGTCTCCAGCAGGCATTCGGCGAGCCGCGAGATCGGCACGCACACGTCGGTGGCCAGCGCGTCCTTGCCCGGGAACTGCGTCTTCACCGCCCAGTAGAACTCGTGGCGCGCCTTCCACAGCCGGCGGCGGTCCTCCTCCTTCTCGGCCCAGTCGAAGCGGATGGCGCCTTCGGCCTCGGCGATCTGGCGGAACGTCTCGACCTGGTCGCGCGCCTGCACCTCGGTGCCGTGGAACTCCAGGAACAGCGTCGGCTTCTCCTCCAAGTTGAGCTTGGCGTGCAGGTTGACGGCCTGGATGGTGGCCTCGTCGACGATCTCCATGCGGGCGGCGCCGACGCTGAGCTGGATGGCCTGGATGACGGCGTTGCAGGCGCCCTCCATGGTGGCGAACGGGCAGACGGCCGCCAGGATCCTTTCCGGAATGCCGTAGAGGCGCACGGTCAGCTCGGTGATGATGCCGAGCGTGCCTTCGGACCCCACCATCAGGCGGGTGAGGTCGTAGCCGGCCGCCGACTTGCGCGCCCGCTGCGCGGTCTTGACCACGGAGCCGTCGGCCAGCACCGCGGTCACGTTCAGCACGTTCTCGCGCATGGTGCCGTAGCGCACGGCGGTGGTACCGGAGGCGCGGGTGGCGGCCATGCCGCCGAGGGTGGCCTCCTCGGCGCCGGGGTCGACGGGGAAGAACAGGCCCATGTCGCGCAGGTAGTCGTTGAGCTGCTTGCGCGACACGCCCGCTTCCACCACGCAGTCGAGGTCGCGCTCGTTGACGGCGAGCACCTGGTTCATGCGCGAGAAGTCGAGCGAGAGGCCGCCCTGCGGCGCGTTGACGTGGCCCTCCAGCGAAGTGCCCGCGCCGAACGGGATGATCGGCACGCGGTGGGTGCGCGCCACCTCCACGACGTCGCGCACCTCGTCGGTGGTCTCGGCCCAGATCACCGCATCGGGCGGCTGGTTGGGGAGCCAGGTGATCGTATTGGCGTGCTGGCGGCGAATGGCTTCGCCGGTTTGCAGCCGCTGGCCGAAGCGCTGGCGCAGGATGGCGATGGCCGTGGCGACATCACCCCGTTCGCCGGTGCTCGATGCCGCGGGCATGGCCATGGTGCAACCTTTCTCGGGCTTGCTCGTTGGGCCGATGCTGGCGGCCTGGGTCAGCAAGATACCCGACGCGATGGCGTTCACAAGGTCGTGTATGTGAAGTGAAGCCTACGCCATTGCCCGGCGGCACGCGCGTATCGATGTAGCTGTCAGCAACCATCACGTAATGCCTGCGGCCGAGCCGCCTGGAGAGACGACATGCTACGCAACATCTTCCGCCGCCAGGTGGGCCTGCAGGCCGAGAACGAGAACGACGTGGCGTTGGCTGCGCCCGTGCCGGGCGGCGTCTCGCTGCCGAATGTACGCGCTCTGGCGACCGGCGCGGCGCTGGCAACCGCAGTCGATGCCTCGCCGGCGGTGCTGGTCAGCATCTACGACTACGCCCACCGCTACCGCGACAAGGGCCGCAGGATCGGCCTGACGCGGGCGCCTGAGCAGCACGCTGCGCACTGAGGGCCCGAGAGTCGCTGCGCGAGCGGGCCAGCCCAGGTCAAGCCACCTTACGAATCGGGTCAAGCGTCAGGTAGGACGTGGGCGACGGCGGCGCGCAGCCGTCGTTGTCGCTTGGGTGATGGTCCCGATCGCGGCAGGGATCGCGGCGCTTGGGCGGCTGTGCCAGCGCAGGACGCCCGATGGCCGCCACGGCGGCGGCAGCTCCCACACCGAGGCCGAGCGAGTGCAGAAGCGTGCGACGCGTGACGTTCGGCCGCGACGAGATGTCGGCGTCGGTCAGGGTGCGGGTTTCCTTGGTCATCAGCGTCGCTCTCCCAGGCCCGCGCGAACGGGCACCGTCATGGAACCACCGGCAGGCCAGCCGGTCAATTGCTTTGGGGAGGAGCCGCGGGGTCGGCCGCGGCTATGGCCCCGGCGTAGCGCTGCAGGGCCTCGACACGCGCCTCGATCGAGGGGTGGGTGGCGAGCAGCCCGGTAATGCGGTTGGAGACCGGGTTCTCGATGAAGAACGCCTCCATGCGCGAGGGCACGTCGAAGGCGGCATGGCTCTCGATTCTGCGCAGCGCCCGCACCATCGCGTCGGGGTTCTTGGTGAGCTCGGCCGAGCCTGCATCGGCCAGGAACTCGCGCGAGCGCGACAGCGCGAAGCGGATCAGGGTCGAGACGCCCCAGCTGATGAGGATGATGGCGATGGCGAGCACGATCGCCAGGATGATGGCGCCTCCTCCGCCGCCGCTGCGTCCGCTGCCGCTCGACCGGTCGCCGCGGTCGTCGCCGCCGGTGGTCCAGCCGCCGCCCGATCGAGACGATTCGCTGGTCTCCAACGGCGAGCGCTGGCGCCTGGGCGTCGGCGACCAGCCGTAGGGGAAGTCCCAGCCGCGGATGATCAGGTCGCCGAAGAAGGCGAAGATGCCGGCGAAGATCACGGCGATCACCATCATCTGCGTGTCGCGGTTGCGGATGTGGGTGAGCTCGTGCGCCAGCACCGCCTCCAGCTCGTCGTCGGCGAGCGTATCGACGAGGCCGCGCGTGACGGCGATGGTGTACTGCCCCTCGCGCAGTCCCGCCGCATAGGCGTTGAGCGCCGGCGTGTCGATGATCTGCAGCGCCGGCATGGGGATGCCGCGCGAGATGCACAGGTTCTCCAGCACGTTGTAGAGCTTGGGCGCCTCGGCGCGGGTGACGCCCCTGGCGCCGGTGGCCCTGCCGATCAGCGCCTGGTGGGCGAAATAGGCGATGACGAACCAGACGGCGGCCGCAAGCATGGCGATCGGCCAGGAGGTGGCGAACTGCTCGGCGGCGCCGGCCACGATCTCGTCGAACGTGCCGCCGAGGAAGGCGCTCCAGATCAGGAGCAGGGAGAACAGCAGCGCGTGCAGCAGCACCACGAACCCGCCGAGCAGCAGGATCGAGCGGATGCGGTTGGCCTGGATGTGGCCGTAGAGTCCGTAGGCTTGGAGCATCTTTGTCATCCCGGTGCTTGTCACCGGGATGCCAGCCCTCAGTAGGCTTCGGAACAAGCGGATAGATGGATCCCGGGCACAAGGCCCGGGATGACACCCTAGAACTTCACCTGCGGCGCGGTCTGCACGGCGCGGCGCTCGCCTTCCTCCAGGTTGAAGAACTCCTGCGGCCCGAAGCCCATCGACTGGGCGAACAGCACCGCTGGGAAGCTCTCGCGCGTGGAGTTGTACTCGGCGGCCGCATTGTTGAAGAAGCGGCGCGCCGCGGCGATCTTGTTCTCGAGGTCGGAGAGCTCGGCCTGCAACTGCTGGAAATTGGTGTTGGCCTTGAGGTCGGGATAGGCCTCCGACAGGGCGAACAGCTGCCGCAGCGCACCTTGCAGGACGCCTTCGGCGGCGGCCTGGGCGGCGGGCCCGTGAGCGTTGACGGCGGCGTTGCGGGCCTGCACCACGGCTTCCAGCGTGCCCCGCTCGTGCGAGGCATAGCCCTTCACGGTCTCGACCAGGTTGGGAATGAGATCGTGGCGCTGCTTCAGCTGCACGTCGATGTCGGAGAAGGCTTGCCGGCAGCGCTGGCGCAAGGTGACCAGGCCGTTGTAGGTCATGATCAGCCAGAGGCCGATCAGCACGAGCAAGCCTAAGATGATCCAGCCGGCGGTACCCATTGCGGTGTCTCCCTTCGCCGCCCGAGGCATTCCGGCGGCGCATGCGATTCTACAATCGAATCATGGCCGATGATGCGGTGAAATCGAGAGCCCTTGCATCGGCTGTTGTACTGACGGAAAAGTAGTTGCTCACGCAACCTTGCATCGGGGAGCCAGGCAGCCGGCCGAACATGCGTAGTGTAAGCCTTTTCACCTATTGGTCCATGCAGTTGCCCTACTTCCTGCTGACTGCGCTGATCGTTCTATTGCTGTTGCGCCTGCTGCTGGCGGGCGCGCTCGGCAACGACAGCCTGGTCGCGCGGTTCCTGCGCGCGACTCACCCTCCCGGTCACCGCCACTGTCGGCGCGATCACGCCGCGCATCGTGCCGCCCGCCGGCGTGATCGTCTGCGCTATCGCCTGGCTGCTTGCGGCCCGCGTGATGCTGTCGGTGGTCGCCCTGGGGCTCGGCGTGAGGCTTTGGGGGTGAGGCCGATGCCAGCCGCCACAAGCAACAACGGGGCGCGCGCAACGCAGGGCGTGCTGATCGTGGCCGCCTTGGCCGTTGCTGCTTGCAACGGCACGGAATGGTCGCCGTTCTACGATTCCGTCGCCTACGTGCTCTATCTCGCAACGCGCGGCTATCCGATGGCCACGGCGGCGCGCATGTCGTCCCTGACGCCGCTGGCGATCGCCGTCATGACGCTGCTGATCGCCGGCATTCCCGCCGCCGTCTACGAGCGCATTCGGGGGTTGCGCACCAGCACGCCGGGCTCGTTGGGCATCTGGCTGGTCTGCGCGGTGCTGCTCAGCGTGCCGACGCTGATGAACGTCTTCGCCGGCGAGTGAACTCGGCGAGGCGCGCTCGACTAGACTAGCGCTTGGGCGCGATGGCGACCTGCGGCGTCCAGCCGGCGCCGCTGTCCTCCGCGGCCGGGCCTTTCAAGGCGGGGCGGTTGCCTGCCACGAGGTCGGCCTTTGCGGCCGCGGACATCGGCCGGGCCTCGGCCAGCACGATGTTGCGGATGTAGTCCACGTTGGCGGCGGCGGCATCGGCCGGCAGGTTGTGGGCGGCGACCAGCTTGGCCTCGTCGTACTTGCCCTGCAGGCCCAGGACCAGCGCCAGGTTCTGGGTGACGCGCGGGTCGCGGTCGCCGGCGGCGGCGCGCTTCAGCAGTGGCTCGGCCTTCTCCGGGCTGCCCTCCATGGCATGGGCCAGCGCCAGGTTGTTGAGGAGCGAGGATTGGCTGGGTGCCAGTGCCAGCGCCTTCTCGTAGAACGGGATGGCATCGCGGTAGCTGCCCTGCTTGGCGAGCACCGTGCCGCGGGCGGAAATCACCTTCCAGTCGGGGTTGGCCGGGTCGTCGGCGTGCTCCAACAGCCGCTGCGCCAGCGTGATCTGGTCGAACTCCAGCGCCAGCCTGCCGTATTCGCTGTAGAGGGCGCGATTGCCGGAGCCGGACACGGATGCCTGCTGCAGCACCACCAGGGCTTGGCGCTTCTGCCCCATGGCTTTCAGGTTGCGGGCGTAGTTGAGGGCCTTCTCGGGATCGCGCGGGCTCTTGGCGAACTCCTTGCCCCAGTACTCGGTGGCCTTGGCGAGCTCGCCCGCAGTGTCCGCGCCTTCCTTTGGCTCGCTCGCTTCGGCTTTGGCCGGGTCGGGCGGAGCATTGGCGAGGAGGTCGAGCAGGCCCGTGCTCGACGGGCTGCAGGCCGCGAGCGCCAGGCAGGCAGCGATGCCTCCGAGCAGGCTCGCTCGGCGAAGTGGACCTGCTATGCGGTGGAGCCTGCAAGCCGACATGTCTTGGCCTTTTCACGCTTGCGCGCGAATCATGTTGCAGGTCGTAGTCTTCCAGGGGCGCCGTCAATTATGTGTTAAGCAGCATTGGCGACACAATGCGCGTGTCTGCGCGGTCACAGCTTCAGGCCCGTCTCGATGCGCGCGCCCTGCTCCCAAGCGGCCATCTCCGGCATGGCGAACACGGTGTCCACGTAGGCCTGCGCCACCCCATCGTCGCCATAGGCGGTGAGATTCGGCAGATAGGTGCGCAAGCGCGAGGCCACCGGCGCATACATGGCATCGGCAGCCGAGAAGTCGCCGAACAGGAATGGCCCCGCTGCGCCAAAGCCGCCACGGCAGTCGCGCCACAGCGCAACGATACGGCGCACATCGGCGGCCACCTCCTCGGGCAACGTCGCCACGGGCGCCCGCGCCAGGAAATCCATGGGGCAGTGCAGCCGCAGCGGGCGGAAGCCAGAATGCATCTCGGCGGCAATAGAGCGGGCGCGAGCGCGCGCTTCGGCCGCCTTGGGCCACAGCGACGCCTCGGGATGGGTCTCGGCCAGGAACTCCAGGATCGCCAGGCTGTCCCAGACGACGCGTCCATCGACCAGTAGGGCAGGCACCTGGCCGGCCGGCGAATGCGTCAGAATCTGCGCCTTGGCGTCGGCGTCGCGCAGGTTGATGTTGACCTCGCTGAACGCGATCCCCGCGCGCCGCATGGCGAGCCAGGGTCGCAGGCTCCAGCTCGAGGTGTTCTTGTTGCCGATCACGAGACGATAGGCCATGGCGCTTCCCATTCATGCACCTGAGGTCGATAATGGCGGCACACGCGGCCGCTCCTGTTCCACGATCCCACCATGCCAGCAAGCGAAATGACGATCCCGGCGTCCAACCCGGCAACCGTGCTGGTGCCCGCCGCGGCCGAGCAGAAATCGGTGCCGATCTGGCTGGCGCGCGATGCGAGCTGGGTGCGCGATGCGCCGCTCAGCGACGCGCAGAAGGCCTGGGCGGCGGCGCAGGGCTTCAAGGGCACGGGGCGCAGGCACCTGGCCTTGCCGGGGCCCGCAGGCGAGCTGGCGGGCGTGGTGCTGGGGCTGGGCGAGGCGAAGGCCGGCGATCCCATGGATCGGGCCGGAGCTGGCGCTCGGGCTGCTGCCGGGCGTGCTGCCGCCGGGCCTCTATCATCTGGCCGCGCGCGGTGGAAGATGCCGAGCTGGCCGGCGGTGGCCTGGGGCCTCGGCGCCTACCGCTTCGCGCGCTACAAGTCGGCGCCCAACGGCGAGGCGGTCGCGCAGCTGAAGCTGCCGCAGGGCGCCGACTACCAACGTGCGCTGGCAACCGTCGAGGCCGTGTGGATGGGCCGCGATCTCATCAACACGCCGGCGAGCGATCTGGGGCCGCAGCAGCTCGAGGATGCCGCCCGCGCGCTGGCCAAGCGGCACGGGGCCGAGGTGACCAGCATTGTCGGCGAAGACCTCGTGACCCAGAACTTCCCCATGATCCACGCCGTGGGGCGTGCCAGCGATCGCGCCCCTCGGCTCATCGATCTCACCTGGGGCAAGGCAACGGCGGGCAAGGCGACGGCACCGCGCGTCACGCTGGTCGGCAAGGGCATCACGTTCGACACCGGCGGCCTCGATATCAAGCCCGCCAGCGCCATGCTGATCATGAAGAAGGACATGGGCGGTGCCGCCACTGCGCTCGCCCTCGCCCACATGGTGATGGCAGCCAAGCTCGAGGTGCGGCTGCGGGTGCTGATCCCGGCCGCGGACAACAGCATCGCCGGCAATGCCTTCCGCCCCGGCGACGTGCTGAAGAGCCGCGCCGGCAAGACGGTGGAGATCGGCAACACCGACGCAGAGGGGCGGCTGGTGCTGGCGGACGCGCTGGCGCTCGCCGACGAGGAGCGGCCCGACACGCTGGTCAGCTTCGCCACGCTCACCGGCGCGGCGCGGGTGGCGCTGGGGCCCGAGTTGCCGCCGCTCTATACCGACGACGATGCCTTCGCCGGCACGATCGCCGCCGCGGGCGCCCAAGTCGGCGATCCGGTCTGGCGCATGCCGTTCTGGACCGGCTACGAGTTGATGCTCGACAGCCCGGTGGCGGACATGAACAACGTCTCGGACAGCGCCTTTGCCGGCTCGGTCACGGCGGCGCTGTTCCTGCGCAGGTTCGTCAAGCAGGCACGGCGCTTTGCGCATCTCGACATCTACGGATGGCGGCAGGCGCCCAAGGCGCTCGGCCCCAAGGGCGGCGAGGTGCAGGGCGCGCGGGCGCTGTTCGAGGTGCTGCGCGCGAGAGACGCCCGGTAGGGCAGCGGAGCGGGGCGGCAACTTTGAGCAGCACGGTTCTCGATCCCCGCAGGCATCCCTTCCGCGACGATCTCGCGGCCGAGTCCCTGCGCGACAAGGTCACGGCGACGCGCTACGCCAGCGGCCAGCTGCGGCAGGTGGTGCATTCGGCAACCCCCCTGCGCGGCCGTCCCGACCCCCTCGCCAGCTGGACCAGCGAAGTGCTGTATGGCGAGCTGGTGACCGTGTACGAGGAGCGCGACGGCTGGGCGTGGGTTCAGGCCGCGCGCGACGGATATGTCGGCTATCTGCGCCCGGGCGCGCTTTCGGCCAACGTCAAGACGCCAACGCATCGCGTGCGGGCGCTCGGCACCTTCCTCTACCCCTCGGCCGAGGTGAAAGCGCCGCCGTGGCTGCCGCTCAGCCTCAATGCCGCGCTCACCGTGGCCGAAATGGGCGCGGCATTCGCGCGCCTGGCCGACGGCAGCTTCGTGCCCTCGCGCCATATCGCCGACCTGAGCTGGCATGCGCCCGACTACGTCGCCGTCGCCGAGCGCTTCCTCGGCGCGCCCTACCTGTGGGGCGGCAAGTCGAGGCTCGGCCTCGACTGCTCGGGGCTGGTGCAGGTGGCCATGCAGGCGGCAGGGCTGGAAGCCCCGCGCGACAGCGACATGCAGCAGGCCGAGCTCGGCAGCGAGGTTCCCATCGCCGATGGCCTCGACGGGCTGGAGCGCGGCGATCTCGTGTTCTGGCAGGGCCACGTCGGCATCATGACCGATGCGTTCCTGATGGTGCACGCCAACGCGCACCACATGGCGGTGGTGGTCGAGCCGCTGAAGGCCGCTGCCGATCGCAATGCGCGCGCGGGGCAGCCGATCGCCGCGGTGAAGCGGCTGCCGGCCAAGGCCGCCTGAGTCCCGGGAGCGCAATGTGCAAGTGCCGGAGCCGTTGACGCGGGAGGAGCTGGGCCGCCTGTGGCGCTGGGAGAAGCACATGGTGCGCTTCCACACCGTCGCCATCCCGCTACTCGGGCTCGCTGTCCTGACCGCCTTCAGCTACAGCGAAATCCTCTGGCTGCGCCGAAGCGTGCTGGGCGGAGTGATCGTTCTGGTGGTCGCGGCAACCATGCTGCAGCTGAGCGAGAAGTGCCCGCGTTGCCGCGCGCGGCTGCGCGTCAGGCTGTTTCGCCTGCCCGCCCGCTGCCACTACTGCGGCGTCGTCTTCGAGCGCCCGCCGGAAGGCGGTTGACATGTCATCCCGGCGCGCTTGCGTCCCTCCCCCTCGAGGGGGGAGGGCGGAATGCCACGGACTTAGACTGCCGCTCGGCACCCATTGCTGCGACCGCAACCGGCAGGCTAAGTCCGATGGCATTCCTGGTGGGGGTGATGACTTGCCACTGGGTTCCCGACACCCCCACCCGATGCGTCCAGTGGTTTAGTGCGGCCATCTGGACTGCCGCGACGGCAGCGACGGCCGCACTAAACCACTGGACGCATCGCCCTCCCCCCTTCGTGACGAAGGCTGTGCCTTCGTCACAGGGGGAGGGCAAAAGTCACGCCTTGATGCGCTGCATGGCGGGGTCGTAGAGCGGCTTCAGCGAGACCTGGGCCGGGTAGCGCTTGCCGGCGATGTCGATCTCCCAGCGGCCCTCGCGAGCCAGGCGAGCGGTGATGGGCTCGCCGGCCTCGATCATGGCGAGGCCGACGGCGCCGCCCAGCGTGTGGCCGTAGGAGCCGGCGCGCACGTAGCCGACGGGCTTGCCGTCGCGCAGCACCACCTCGGCGTGGAACAGCATGGGCTCGGGGTCCTTCACCAGCACCTGCGCCAGGCGTCGGTGCATGGCGTGCGGCCTTCTGCTTCAGTGCAGCCTCGCGGCCGATGAAGCCGCCGGGCTTGGCGAAGTCGACGAACATGCCGAGCCCCGTCTCGAAGGCGTTGTCGGTGTTGTCGATGTCGTGGCCGTAGTCGCGATAGCCCTTCTCCATGCGCAGGCTGGCGAGCGCCTTGAGGCCGGCATGGCGCAGGCCGAAGGCTTTGCCGGCCTCGACGAGGCGCTCGTAGACGTGCGGCGGCCTGCTCGGCCGGGATGTAGAGCTCGTAGCCCAGCTCGCCGACGTAGGTGATGCGAATGCAGCAGCACGCGCGCATAGCCGATGTCGATCTCGCGCGCGGTGCGGAAGGGAAACGCCGCGTTCGACAGATCGGCGCTGGTCAGCGTCTGCAGCAGCGCGCGCGATTGCGGGCCCTGCACGTTGATCTGGCAGTAGCCCGAGGTGACGTCGGTGACGAAGGCATTGGCGCCGTCGGGGATGTGCCGCCGCATCCAGGTCTCGGCGTGGCGATGCATGGTATCGGTGACGACGACGAAGAAGCGCTCCTCGTCGAGCTTGGTGACGGTGAGGTCGGCCTCCAGCAGGCCGCGCTCGTTGAGCCACTGCGTGTAGGTGATGGTGCCCGCTCGCCGTCGACGTTGTTGGCCGAGATGTGGTTGAGCACGCGCCCCGCATCGCGGCCCTGCACCAGGAACTTGCTCATGAACGACATGTCCATGAGGATCACGCCTTCGCGCGCGGCGCTGTGCTCCGCCTCCCACCACGGGAACCAGTTCTGCCGGCCCCAGGAGAGCTTCTCCACCTTGGGCTCGTGGCCCGCGGGCGCGTACCAGTCGGCGCCCTCCCAGCCGCTGACGTCGCGGAAGTAGGCGCCGGCCGCGGCCAGCCGGTCGTGCATCGCCGGAGCGCTTTACGCCGCGCGCGGTCTGCGGCGTCATCGTCGGGTAGTGGCACTTGTAGACGAGGCCGAGGGACTCGATGGTGCGCTCGCGCCGGTACTCCGGGTTGGCCTGGTAGGGGTGCAGGCGGTCGATATTGAAGCCCGTCACGTCGACGCCCGGGTCGCCGTCGACGATCCAGTTGGCCACGACGCGGCCCAATGCCACCGCCGGTCAGAATGCCGATGGAGTTGAGGCCGGCGGCGACGAAGTAGCCTTTCAGCTCCGGCGCCTCGCCGACGATGGGCGCAGGTCGGGCGTGAAGCTCTCCGGCCCGCAGAAGAACTTCTTGATGCCCGCGTTGCAGCGTGACGGGCACGCGGCTCATCGCCTTCTCCAGGTACGGCCCCATGCGGTCCCAGTCGGGCTCGATCTCGCCGAAGGAGAAGTCGTCCGGGATGCGCCCGACGTTCCAGGGCGCGCACACCGGCTCGAACAGGCCGACCAGCAGCCCGCCGGTCTCCTCGCGGAAGTAGCCGTAGGAGGCGGGGTCCTCCAGCACGGGCAGGTTCGGGCGGCAGGTCGGCGATCTTCTCGGTGATGAGGTAGTAGTGCTCGGCCGCCTGGTTGGGGATGGTGACGCCGGCCGGCTCGCCCAGCTGGCGCGCCCACATGCCGGCGCAGTTGACGACGACCTCGGCGGCGATGTCGCCCCGCGCCGTGCGCACGCCGGTGACGCGGCCGCGCTGGTGCAGCACGCTGCGTGACGGCCACGCCCTCGACGATGCGGACGCCGGCTAGGCGGGCGCCCTGGGCGAGCGCCATGGTGACGTCGACCGGGTTCACGCGGCCGTCATCCTTGACGTAGAAGCCGGCCAAGATGTCGTCGACACGCGCGAGCGGGAACAGGCGCTTCGACCTCGCCGGGCGAGATCTCGTGCACGTCGACGCCGCAGAAGCGATTGAACGCCGCGACGCGGCGGAACTCCTCCAGCCGGTCGGCGTCGGCGGCGACCTCGATGAAGCCGACGGGCTTGAAGCCGGTCGCCTGGCCGGTCTCGGCCTCCAGCCGGCCGTAGAGGTCGCGGGTGTATTTGCTGAGCTCGGTCGAGCGTCTCGGAGGTCGAGCCGAACGTCACCATCAGCCCGGCGGCATGCCAGGTGGTGCCCGAGGTGAGGCGGTCGCGCTCCAGCAGCACGACGTCGCGCCAGCCCAGGTGCGCCAGATGGTAGGCGACCGAGGTGCCGATGACGCCGCCGCCGATCACGACGGCGCGTGCGCGATCGGGCAGCACCGGTGTGGTCATGCCGAGCTCCGCTCAGTTGTCTTCCGAACCGGAGGCCTTGATAGCAGATCGGTCTGCCAGGCTCGACTTGCAGCGCCCTATTGGGGTTGTGGCGCAGCGGGAACCATCTATTCGACCCGGAACGCTAGTGCCCGTGCAGCAGAGCGACGGCGGCGTCGCGCAGATTGGCAAGCGAGAAGGGCGGAAGCGGAACACCACGCGATGCTTGCCCTCCGCCACCTCGACGCCGCGAAACAGCACGTTGGCGCGCAGCAACCTGGCGGGCTCCCCGTCCACCTCGACGACCCAGCCCGGATAGAATGCCTCGTGCAGCACCAGCACGCCGGGCTGCTGCGGCGTCCACTTCCACCTCTACCAAGTGGGGCCGCCACGATACGATCTGGGCGTGGTCGCCCTCACGGTTGCCGAGCAGGTAGTTGCGCCGAGGCGCGGTGTGCGTGATCGATGAGCGCGGTCTCCCCGGTCGGAGTGACGCGGAAGCGGCCCGCCTTGACCTCGGCGCTGATGTTGGCCACCTGCACCCGACTGATGAACCTGCACGCGCGGCTCCGGATCGGCGAGGCGATAGATCCAGATGCGGGGCCCAGCCAGCAGGATGTCGGCGATCGGCCGCCGCGCCAGATGCGGCACCTCCTCGATCGGCCGGCCGAGCACTACGTACTCCAGGCCCAGTTCGCGCGCCAGAGCGCAGTCGTAGCCGTCGAACGATGCCGGAAACTGGCGCTGGTCGACGAGGTAGGTGGTCTCGCCGGGCGACACCAGGCGGTCGTACCAGCCGATGCGCAGCGGGTTGTAGCCGTTGGTCGCCTCCAGCCCGCGCGTCATGGCGAGGTTCTGCCAGGCGCCGCCGACCCCGACGACCTCCACGCGCGGCCGATCCCCTTGCGCGCGGCGGGCTTCGATCTCGCGCTCCAGGGTGGAAAGCGCGGCAGCCTCCTCGCCCGTCGGTGTCTCGCAGGACGGAGTAGTAGGCGGGCGGCTCGGCGTTGAGGCTGGAGGCCGTGTTCCACCAGACGAGCTCGGCAGCGGCAACGGCGGCGATGAGCATCGCGGCCAGGCCGCGCGCGCGTGGGGAGCGCGCCAGCGCCAGCGCGCAGGATCACCATGAGGGCGATCGGCGCCGCCTTCCCACTGCAAGGATGGCGTCCCATGCGTGCTGCGATCTGGCCGAGAACGCCACGGCCCATGCGATCAGCGCCAGTGCGGCCGCGGCGACGGCGACCAGCGCGCCAGGGCGGCGATCGCGGCAGCCCCTCGCGCACGTAGTCGGCGAGCAGCTGGCCAACGAGGATAGCCAGGACGGCGACGAACACGAACGCGCCGCCCACCGGCCGCCGGAACAGGTTGATGCCCGGCACATACTCGAACGCCCATCCGTAGAGCGGCGTGTAGCGGCCCAGCATGTAGAGCAGCGCGAGAACGAGCACGCCCGTCAGCAGGCGGGCGCCGCGGCGGAGCAGGCCACCGGCGGCAAAGCCGAACCACAGCAGCACGACGCTGACCGAGGCGCCGACGAACAAATAGTTCAAGGACCGGTCGGTGGAGCCCACCTCGGGAAGAGTGTCGAAGTTGGGCCCCCAATAGATTCGCGGTCGTCTCCAGCGAGCCCATGACGTTGGCGACCGCCAAGGAGGCCAGATTGGCCGGATAGAGGGACGCCTCCAGCGCCTTGTCGAGCGGCACCTCGGGGCGGTTGGAAAGGCCGGCGAACTGCAGCGTCAGCAGCAGCGGCACCGCCACCACCGCGGCGGCGACCAGCCCCATCGCCGCAATCGTGGCCCTGCGCTCGCGCAGCCAGCGCCAGCGGTCCGGTGCGCGCCGCAAACTCGCCGACCAGCACGGCCAGCAGGACGAAGCTCAACAGCAGCGCTTCCTGATTGCGCCCGAGCAGCAGCATTGCCGCCACCACCCCGAACGAGGCGCCGAGCCAGAGCGACCGGCGCTCGAGGGCCAGCGACATGAGCAGCAGCGCCGGCGGCAGCAGCGCGTAGCTCAGGATGATCCCAGTGTGCTGCAGCCGGCCGGATGCCGGACCGCCGAGCATGAAGACGACGGCAGCCAGCACCGAGGCCGCCGCCGGCCATCCCAGCCGCCATCCCATGGCGCCGACCGCCAGGCCGCCGATCAGCAGATGGGCGTAGACGACGAGGTCGAACGCGCGCATCGACGGCGCCGGGTCGAACCAGCGCCCAGATCACGAACACGGGCGAGAAGATCAGCGACTGCGGGTCGGCGACGCTCGGATGCCCGCCGTAGTGATAGGGGTTCCAGAACGGCGTATCGCCGGCGGCCAAGGCAGAGGCGAGAAAGCGAAAGAAGGCGTAGAACTGGTTCTTGGCGTCCCAAGGCACCACCGTGTCGGTGATGATCCAGCGGCTTGCCGCGAGCAGCCACAGAGGCCGCAATCGCTGCCAGCGCAAGGCCGAGACCGTGCACAGCAGGGCGCCCCGACACTCGCGCCGCGGCGTCGGGCCGAACGACAGATCCGAGGATTCGAGCACGCGCGCCCCTTCCAGCAAGTGCCGAAGGGTCGGCGGCGTGACGCACTCCTCGACCTGTCGATTTGGCACTTCCCCGTGCGGATGCTAGCCGATCCGGCGCACCGGCTCAATTGCCAGATCGCTTTTGCGCCGCACAGCTCTGTTAATAGTCCCAGTTGGTCGTGCTGGCCAGTCAAAAAGGTTGGGCCCGGCGCCGTTGGGAGCAAAAGCTGTTCGCATGTGCAAAACGCGGGGTGTCGAGCGTGGCGATCCGCCAATTGTGCGGTGCTCCACCTAGACTTTGCCTTTCGCACAGTCCGCCTTTCGTCCGTCGTAGTCCAAGGAGGACGTCATGGCAGAAAGCGTCTACAAGATCATCGAGATCGTCGGCACCAGCACCACTCCTGGGAGAAGGCCGCTGCGGCGGCGGTGGAGCGCGCCTCGACGACGCTCAGGGACCTGCGCGTCGCCGAGGTTTGCGAGCAGGACATCGTCATCGCCGACGGCAAGGTCGAGGCCTACCGTGTACGGCTGAAGGTCTCGTTCAAGTTCGAGGACTGAGCCTGATCGAGCGCGGCTGGCGATTAAATTGGAGCCGAGGCAGGGCCGTGCTTGGGCTCGGGCTGCCCTGTCGGCTTTTGGTGTGTTGCGGCCCAATAGCGGAGAGTGTGCGCATGACGGCGTTGAAAGCCGTGAAGGTCGCCCCAAAGGGGATGGGTCTCAACGATTTCGTCGCGCATCAGGAAGGCTATTTCGCCGCCGAAGGACTCGATGTCGAATTCGACTGGAAGACGTTCCGCGGCACGCAGTCGAGCTGGAAGGGTCTCGAGTATTTCCAGCGCCCGCAGGATCGGCCCTATACCCAATCCGAGGGAGGACGTGATCCAGGGCGCTTGCGCATGGGGCACCGTGTGCAACGCCAGCGCCGGCATGGGCCGCATTGTGCGCGAGGGCTATGGCGTATCGCCATGGGCGATCTTCGTGCGACCCGACTCGGCCATTAGACGACCGGAGGACCTTGCGGGCGTGCCGATCGCCGTTGGTCTGCGCGCCGGCAGCCATTTCAACGTGCCCTATCGCCTCGAGCGATATCTGCCGCTCGAGGCGATCAAAACCGTGAACACCGGCGGCTTCGGTGCGCGTTTGCAAGCGCTGCTCAACAACGAGGTCGAAGCGGCAAGTCTGCTTCCGCCGCAGATTGCGATGGCCGAGCAGCTAGGGCTTCGCAAGGTCATCGAGGATGAGTTCCACACGATCTGGTGGGTTCCGGAGAACGCAGAGCCCGCGGTGGTGAGCGGCTACATGAAGGCTCTAGCGCGCGCCGAGACGGCGCTGGCGGCGGATCTGCCGCGGTATCTGCATCTGTGGAAGCTTGCCGTGCCTGCGGAGTTTCAGGATCGTACCTGGGACTTCGCCAGGTTCGGTCGCGGCGAACGCTTCGTGCACCAGCCGATCGCGCAAACCGAGTTCGACGAGGTCCTGGCCCAGGTCAAGCGCTGGGGTCTCGACCAGTTCCTGAAGGAGCATGACGTCGAAAAGCTGATCCACGCACCGGCCGCGTGAGCGCCGCGAGCTCGTCAGGTGACCTCGTCGGTCTTGTCGTCGGTCTCGCCATAGAGATCGGCGTTCATTCCGTCGACGCCGTTGCCGATCCCCTTGGTCAACATCGAAGCAACGCCCTCCGCCACGTCCGGGGCAGACGTGAAATCGACGGTCCAGACGACCACGGCCAACGCATCGAGGGATTCGAAGACCTCCACCGTGCCCCGATAGGAGGACACGGGGAATGGAGAACTCCACGCGGTCGTAGGTCAGACGCCGGTTCGACGCGTCGAGACCAATGATGCGGTCAATGATGCCGCCTCCGCGCTCGAGGGTCACGCGCCGAGTAGCACCCAGACCGGTTCCTTTCACCTCGCAGGTGGCAATCGTGGGGAACCAGACATCGAGCCGCCCGAACTTGCTGATCGCCTCCCAAGCCTTTGCGGCGGAGATATCCATTTTGCGCGCGATCGAGATCTTGGTGTTCATGTCGAGGTCGTGTCGGGAGTTGCGTAGCGGTTCACGTTCGAGGATTGAGGCAATGGGGGAGTGGGGAGTGGGGACGACGGAGCAATTGTGAATTGCCGCCCCCATTCCCTACTCCCCCACTAGATCACCTCGTCGGTCTTGTCGTCGGTCTCGCCGTAGCGGCGCATGGTGGCGGGCTTGGTGCCGGCGTAGAGCGCCTCGATGCCGGGCGCGATCTTGGCGTTCTCGCGCTCGAACAGCGAGTTGCCGGCAAGTCGCTCTCGACCAGGAACGGCCCGAAGTTCTCGACCTCGAGCACCCAGATCGCCTGCGCGAGGCCCAGTTCCTCGACCCATGGGTGGCGGCGACGCCCTTGATGCCGCGGCCGAGCAGCGCGCCGGTGCCGTAGCCGACGGTGGTGAGGTAGATGGCGTTGTTGGGCACGAAGTGGCGCTTGTAGATTCGCCCGTCATGCCGCCCTTGCCGATGATGATGTTGCAGCGGCTGAGCGCGAACCAGCCCTCCAGCCACTTGGCGAAGCGGAACGAGGCGGTGGCGGTGACGGCGCCGACGTTGGCGCTGCCGTCGGGCTCCAGCGTGGCGGCCGGCGAGCAGTGGAAGTTGGCGGTGCCGAGCTCCTCGGGGGGGGCGGGCAGCCCGGCGCCGTCCTCCACCGCGCGCTTGTAGACGCCCTCGCGCGCCGTGTAGATGCGACCCGTCAGGTAGACGACGGTGCCGATCTCGAGCTTGGCCAGGTCCTCGGTCGATGCCGGCAGCTGTAGGTGCACGGTCTTGAGCGTCGGTTTGGCTGACATGGGCTTGGATCCTTTTGGCCAACTCTAAGCCAGCGCCGCCGGCGATGGAATGGCAGGCGCGCATGTCTGCGGAATGCCCTGTGCGGCGCATGGCCTTAGCTGAGCGAGCCTGCCGCTGGATTGATGTCCAACGGCAGGGTCGTGCCAGCAGCCGACATTGGCACGCGCTCGACGCAGGTGGGCGAGACTTCGATCGCTCTCAGGTTCAGTCCGCTGGGCAGTCCGGGTTTCCCTGCATGTTCGGGGGAATCCGTCGCCGCCAAAGTGGAGGCTCCGAGCACGCACCCTGGGTTAGGAGAGACGCATCGCCATGGGTAGCAATCGGTTCGACAAGAACTCCCGTCCAAGACAGGCACGACGAAGAAGGGTTTGAAAAGGCGCGACGTACTTTTAGGCGGCAGCGGAGTCCTGGCAGCATCGGCGCTGACCAACGTTGCCTCCGTAGATCCCGCGCAAGCGCAGCAGCTAAAGCCGGCGCCAAGACAGGTGTCGCCACCAGTGCAACCGCCAGCGCACAAGCTGGGCGAGGTCCTGCCATTCCCGCAACCGAAGCAGCAGCCGATCACCGAACCAGATTGGCGCAAGGTGCCGCAGCCGAAGCCGGTCCAGATCCGGCCGCCCAAGGGCGCACCCAACATCCTTCTCATTCTGTTGGACCAGTCGGCCTATGCCGACCCCTCCACGTTCGGTGGGCCAATCAATTTCCCAACCCTCGACCGGCTGGCGAGGGAGGGGCTGATCTACACCAATTTCCACGTCAACAGCCTCTGCTCCCCCAGCCGCACGGCTTTGTTGACTGGACGAAATCAGCATCAGAACAGTCAGGCCGCTGTCGTGGATGCCGCCACGTCCTACCCGGGCGACACAGGGATGCGGCCGAAGAGCATCGTCACCACCGCGGAGGTCCTGCGCCAATGGGGCTACTGCACGTCCATGTTCGGCAAGAGCCACGAGACGCCGCCATGGGAAACCAGCATGAGCGGACCGTTCGATCGCTGGCCGGCACGTCAGGGCTTCGAGAAATTCTACGCTTCATCGGCGGGGAGAAGTCGCTATTCCGACCTTATCTGGTGGATGGAACGACCGAACTCGGTGTGCCGCGCGATAAGGACTATCACTTCAGCGTGGACATGACCGACAAGGCCATTGCCTGGGTGCGCGGCACGCGGTCCCTGACGCCCGACCGTCCGTTCTTCATGTACTACGCCGCAGCCGGCGCGCATCCGCCGCACACGCCACCGAAGGACTGGCTCGACAAATACAATGGCAAGTTCGACCAGGGCTGGGACAAGCTGCGCGAGGAGATCTTGGAACGGCAATCAAGATGGGCCTGATGCCGCCCGGCACCAAGCTCGCAGAAAACCCGCCGGAGATCGCTCGCTGGAATACGCTCTCGGACGACGCCAAGCAGGTGTTGTCCCGGCAGATGGAAGTCTATGCAGGCTATTCGGAACACACGGATCGGGAAATCGGCCGCTTGATCCAGGCCATCGAGGACTTGGGCGAACTGGACAACACGCTGGTCATCTATATCGCTGGCGACAACGGCGGCACCGCTATCGGCGGACTGAACGGCACGTTCAACGAGTGGTCTAACCTGAACGACGCGCCGGAAGACATTGCGTATCTCAAGTCCCGCATGGACGAGTACGGCGGCCCGAACTCATACCCGAACTACTCGGTGGCTTGGGCGATGGCGGGCTCCACTCCGGCGACCTGGTGCATCAACGCCTGTCAAGGTGGCGGCCAGAACCAGGGCATGGTGATCCGCTGGCCCAAGGGCTTCAAGTCCAAGGGCGAAATCAGGAGGCAATACACGCACCTGATCGACATTGCCCCTACGATCCTGGAAGCCGTGGGTGTTCCAGAACCCAAGGTCGTCAACGGAGTCGAGCAGATTCCGATCGCCGGCACCAGCATGCGCTACACGTTCGATGATGCGAAGGCCAAGGACCGCCACGTCACGCAATACAACGAGTGCTCGGGCAATCGCAGCATCTATCATGATGGCTGGATGGCTTGTGTGATGCATCGCGCGCCGTGGGAGAGCAAGACCCGGACCGAGGATTTCGCCAAGGACAAGTGGGAGCTCTATCACGTCGCCGAAGATTTCGGTCAGGCCACGGACCTTGCCGCTAAGAACCCGCAAAAGCTCAAAGAGCTTCAAGAACTCTTCCATAAGGAAGCGATCAAGTATGGCGTCTATCCGATGGACGACCGCAATTTTGCTCGCCTGAACGCCACCACCGCCGGGCGGCCGACATCATGACGGGCCGGACTGAAATGGTGCTCTATCCGGGCATGACCGGCATGGCGGAGAACGTGTTCATCGACACGCTCAGCCGCTCGTACGTCGTAACCGCCGATCTGGAAATTCCCTCAGGCGGCGCGAACGGGGTGGTCATCTCCCAAGGCGGGCTGTTCGGCGGTTGGAGCCTCTACCTGAAGGACGGCAAGCCGAAGCTCGCCTACAACTGGCTGGCTCGGGAAAAATATGTCGTCGAAGGCACGGAGGTGCTGCCGGAGGGCAAAGTGATGCTGGTCTATGATTTCACTTACGACGGCGGCGGGCTCCACAAGGGTGGCACCGGTACGCTTTTCATCAACGGCAAGAAAGTCGGCGAAGGGCGCATCGAGAAAACGCAAGGCGCAGTGTGGTCCTTGGCCGGCGAGACCGCTGATGTTGGCATGGACGCCTACTCGCCGGTGACGGACGATTACGATCCCTGGAACAACGCTTTCAGCGGCACCATTCACAAGATCGTCGTGAAGCACAAGGAAGCGGCCGGCACAGGGGGCCGCGCGCTACAGTGATTGTCCGACTGGCACCGACGATTCGCTGCCGAGCCACGCCGGCAGGAGGGTTGTATAGGGTCAAACGACCCCCTAATCGGCTCGGCAGCTTTCGGAGCGAGTTTGCCGCAAGACGGGGACGTGCGGCGCAGTAGGCACAATGCGGCAGTCTCTGGGCCGAGCAAGAAGCATCTGCGCAATCAACCGACCGTTGAGTGCAGCCTGGCTGTTCCGGCGGCACGCAAGCCAACGCTCAACCGGCCTTCCCTGTGCCGTAGATCACAGACGCACCGCTCGGGCCGCTGCACAAGGGCTTTGGGCGCGTTTTTCACGGGTGCGCGGTCCGCAATTAACGGTGCAGTCACGCTCATCTGACGCCTGCGGGTTCCGATCGGGCATCCGAAGCCACAACGGCAGAGCACGACCATGACCAACGATCGCGTCACCATCCAGCAGCCGTCGGCCGACACGCTGGCGCCCTCCGACATCGCCCAGCGCCTGCTGGCCGCCAATGAGAAGCGGGCGGGCCTGCCGCTCAGGAGCCTGATCATCCTGGGCGTGCTCGGCGGCATGTACATCGGCTTCGGCGGCGCGCTGGCGACGCTTGCCCTCACCGACGGCCATCTGGGCTTCGGCCTCGGCAGGCTGGCGGCGGGCGTCGCCTTCAGCCTCGGCCTCGTCATGCTGGTGATCGCCGGCGGCGAGCTGTTCACCGGCAACAACCTGATGCTGCTGGCGCTGGCCAGCGGCAAGATCTCCGCGCCGAGCGTGTGGCGCAACTGGGGCGTCGCCTATGCCGCCAATGCGGCCGGCGCCGTGCTGCTCGCCGTCGCCATCCATGCCACCGGCGTGCTCGATTCCGGCAACGTCAAGGCGACCGCCGTGCGCATCGCCGAGGCCAAGGCGCAACTGGGCTTCGTGCCGGCTTTCGTGCGCGGCGTGCTCTGCAACATGCTGGTTTGCGTTGCCGTGTGGCTGAGCGTTGCCGCGCGCAACGTAGAAGGCAAGGTGCTGGCGATCGTGTTCCCCATCGGTGCCTTCGTGGCGTTGGGCTTCGAGCACTGCGTCGCCAACCTGTACCTGCTGCCCATCGGCATGCTTAGCGGGGCCAACGTCACGCTGGCGGGCGTGATCGGCAACCTGGTGCCCGTGACGCTCGGCAACGTTGCCGGCGGGGCAGCGCTCGCAATCGCATATTGGCTCGTCTACCTGAGCGACGGGGAGCGTGCCGGTTTGCCGCTGGAGACCGGGCGCATCGGCACCGCGCTGCGTGCGTGCTGCGGGCAGATGCAGCAAGCAGCCGCCGCCATTGCGCGCCTGCTCTAGCTAGGAGCGGCTGCCGATTATGGTTAACACTGAACGTCGTGCGGAAATTGTTTCACGTGAAACAATTGCTGAGGGCCGTTCAGCGTTAACCACGCAACCGGCGGGGCCTCAAAACACGATCACCCCGCGCGCCACCGCGCCCTGGGTCAGCAGGCGGAAGCCCTCGTTGATCTCGTCGAACTTGTAGGTCTTGCTGATCAGCGCATCGAGGTTGATGCGCTTGTCCATGTCGAGGTCGGCCAGCACGCCGAAGTCGATAGGCGGGCGGATCGAGCCGTAGTAGGTGCCGGTGATCTTCTTCTCCTGGAACACCACCTGGAACGGATTGATCTGCGCGCGGTCGGTGAACGCCGGCATGCCGACCATGACGGCGTGTCCGCCCGGAGCGATCGCATCGACGCACGTCTCCATGGTCCTGGCGCCGCCGATGGCATCGAAGGCGTAGTCGACGCCCAACCCCCCCGTCAGCTCCTTCACGGCCTTGACCGTGTCCTCCTTCTTGGCGTTGATGACATGCGTGGCGCCGAACTCGCGCGCATAGCCCAGCTTGTTGTCCAGCAGGTCGCAGGCGATGATGGTCCGGGCGCCGGCAAGCTTGGCGCCCTGCACCACGTTGAGCCCCACGCCGCCGCAGCCCACCACCAGCACGCTCGAGCCCGGCTCCACCTTGGCGTGGCGGATGGCAGCGCCAACGCCGGTCGCCACGCTGCAGCCGATGATGGCGGCGTGCGTCCAGGGCAGATCCTTGCGGACGGACACCACCTGCTCAGCCGGGCACACCACGTATTCGGAGAACGTGCCGATGCGCGCCATCTGGTTGACCGGCTCGCCGTTGAGCTTCACCCGCGAGGTGCCGTCGTGCATGCGCCAGCGCGGTGAATCGTCGTGGCCGTTGCAGATCACCGAGCGGCCCGAGGCGCAATAGCGGCAATGCCCGCAATTGGGTCGGAACGAGAAGATGACGTGGTCGCCTTTCTTGACGTTCTGCACGCCCGGCCCAAGCTCGGCGACGATGCCGGCGGCCTCGTGGCCCAGCACCATCGGCAGCGGCAAGGGCCAGTCGCCGTTCATGATGTGATAGTCGGATAGGCAGACGCCTGCGGCCTTCACCTGCACCCGCACCTCGCCGCCCTTGGGGCCTTCCTGATCGAGGTCGAGGAGCTGCAGCGGCTTGTTGACTTCGGTCAGGACGGCGGCGCGCATGGTTTCCTCCTCAGGTTTCTTCTGGCGGGAATGCGATGAATTCAGCCGGCACACAGTCGGTCAGCCACACCCCGTTCGTCGAGAGAAAAAATGCATGGCCTGCCGCTGCCATGTGGGCCGCAGCTATGCGCAGCACCACCGGCCGGCCGTGCCTGCGGCCGACCTTGGCGGCGGTGGCTTCGTCCGGCGACAGGTGCACGTGCTGCCGGCGGCCACGCTTCAGACCTTCGGCGCGGATAGCGGCCAGCGATCTCTCAGCCGTGCCGTGAAACAGCATTGGCGGCGGCTCGGCCGGCGCGAGCCCCAGGTCGACGTCGACGGAATGGCCCTGGTTGGCGCGGATGTGCTCCCCCGTTGCATCGAGGGCGAAGCGCTGCTTGTCGCTGGTGGCGACCACCTCCGCAATCAGCGCGCGCGTCAGCGGCATTCCCTGAGCGTTTGCCTTCTCGACCAGCTGGCCGATGTCGGCCCAGCCCTGGGCATCGAGCGTGAGCCCGATGCGGCCAGGCTCATGCCGCAGCACGAGGCTCAGGAATTTGCTGACCTTGGTGAGATCCGGAGGCATGTCGCTTACTTCCCCCTCTCCCCGCTTGCGGGGAGAGGGCCGGGGTGAGGGGCAGCCACGCATGCCCGTAGGTTGGGTCGAGCGCAAGCGATGACCCAACGCAATCGGATAACACGCTGCCGTGTTGGGTCTGCGCGCCGCTTGACCCAACCTACTCCGCTGCCGCAACGCGCTCCGGCACGCTCCACTCCACCGTCGTCCGCCGCATGTATTCCGTGAACCACATGGGATCGGTGCGGAACTCCGCCCGCCCGTCGGCCGCAACGCGCGCTGTGGCCCGCCGCGACGACAGGCAGAACATGTGCACGCTCATCGGCATGCCGCCGGTGTGGCAGTAGCCGACCTCGATGTGGCAATCGACCACCATGGAGCTGCCCATGAATCCCATGGCGCCCATGCCGATGCTGTTGCCGAGCTCTTTCAGCTCCGCCTCCAGCGCCGCGATTCTTGCGTCGGGGTTGCGCGAGCCCACGGTGCGCAGGCAGGCGGCCTGCTTGCCGAGCACCATGCAGATATCCTTCGAGCCGCCGAGCCCGACGCCGACGATGGCCGGCTGGCAGGCAAGCCCGCGCTTGCCGAAGGCGATCAGTGTGTCGAGATAGAAGCGGCGGATGCCGTCGATGCCGTCGCCCGGGAACAGCATGCGATAGTCCGAGCCGAACAGCCCGCCCTTGTGCACGGTGGTGAGCTCGATCCAGTCGGCGTCGGGGTGGAACGAGTATTCGATCTCCGGCGCGCCGATGCCACAGTTGTTGTTGTGGTCGGTGCGCCAGAGCGGGTGCACGCGGTTGGGGCGCAGCGGCACGTCGTGCGTGGCGTTCGCCGTGGCGCGCCTGAGCGCCGCTTCCAGCGCGATGGGCCCGCCTTCGATCCGCGCCTCGTTGCCGACCTTGACGTACCAGCGCGGCACGCCGGTATCCCCGCACATGGCGCGCCGGTCTTCTTTTGCGGCCTCGTAGTTCTCCAGCATGGCCTGGATGACGAATGCCGAGAGATCGCCCTTCTCGGTGTTGGCGCAGGCGCGCAGGCCGTCGAGATAATCATCCGGTATCTCGATCGCCGCCTTCGCCATCAGCGCCTCGGCCGTCTTCTGGAGGGATGCGATGGGGATCACGTTGGCGCACTCCTGTAGGGCGCAATAGGCGATAGCCGTATTGCGCCGATAGACGTCGCAACGGCGCAATACGCTTCGCTATTGCGCCCTACGAATTTCACTCCGCGGCCTCCTTCAGCAGGCTCTCACCCGGCCGCACGATGGTGAACTTGACGGGCTCATCTGTCATGTCGAGCGCGCTGTCGTGCTGGCGCGCCACGGTGTAGGTCGAGCTGGCGAGGTCGCCCTCGCCGGGGAAGTCCTCGCGATAGTGCGCGCCGCGCGAGTTCTCGCGCCGTAGGGCCGCCGCGGCAATGACCTTGGACACCTCCACCAGCGACCGCTGGTTCAGCCAGTCGTGCCAGGTCAAGTTGAACGCGCGATCACCGTCCGGCACGCCCGCCGCCAGCAGCTCGCCCTCGATGGCGTCCAGCTTGCCCATGCCGCGCTTCAGCCCGGCCGCGTCGCGGAGCACACCCACGTCATCCCACATGGTGTCCAGCAGGCGCTCGCGCAACTGATTGAGATCGCCGCCCTTGCGCTGGAATGGATGCTGCGCCCGCGCCATCTCGGCCTCGATCAGCGCCTCGTCGGCCGTGCGATGGACCGGATTGGCGGCGACCCAAGCGGCCATGATCTCGCCGGCGATGCCGCCGAATACGGTGGAGTTGGCAACGCCGTTGCCGCCCAGGCGATTGGCGCCGTGCATGCCGCTGGCGTCCTCGCCGGCCACGAACAGGCCCGGCAGCTCGGTGGACGTATCCACCCCGCACACCAGCCCGCCCATGAAATAGTGCGCCGTCGGCACCACCTCCACCAGCCCGCCGGCCAGGTCGAAGCCGCAGTCGGCGCAACGCTCCACCATGCCCTTGAACTCGCGGCGAACCTTGTCGGGCCCCAGGTGCCCCATCTTGATGTAGACGCCGCCGTGCGGCGTGGTGCGGCCGGCCCGCATCTCGGCATAGATGGCGCGCGAGACCACATCGCGGGTGGCGCGCTCGAGCTTGTCATCGTAGTCGGCCATGAAGCGCCGCTGCGCTCCATCCAGCAGATGCCCACCGGCCCCGCGCAGGCCCTCCTCCAGCACGGTGCCGGTCATGCGCGTGTCGGGGCCCGCCAGCAGCCCCGTAGGGTGGAACTGCACCATCTCCATGTCGCGCAGCGGCAGGCCCGCACGCAGCGCTATGGCGAGGCCGTCCATGCTCTTGTCGCCCGAGGGCGTGTGATAGCGGTACATGGTGGGCCCGCCGCCGGTCGCCAGCAGCACCGCCTTGGCCGCGACGAAGCGGAAGCGGCCAGTGCGGATGTCGATCAGCAGCACGCCGGCGAGCCCGCCGCCGTCCTTCGCGGGGATCAGCGCCACCGCGCGGTGCTCCTCCAGCCGCTTGATCGGCCGCGCCCACACCTGCTCCATCAACCGATTGATGATCTCGATGCCGGTGAGGTCGCCCTTGTGCACGGTGCGGTCGAAGGTCTGCCCGGCGAAGGCCTTGCCGTGCAGGGTGCCGTCGGCGTTGCGGTCGAAGAAGCAGCCGACCTCGTTCTCCAGCTCGTGCACCCGCTCGATGGCCTTGGTCACCAGGGTCCAGGCCAGCTCCTGGTGGGGCAGCCACTTGCCGCCCTCGATGGTGTCCATGAAGTGGCGCTCGATGGAGTCGCCGGGGTTGAGCGCGACGTTGTAGCCGCCCTGCACCATGCGCGTGCAGCCGCACTTGCCGATCAGGCCCTTGGTGGCGACCGTGATGTCGAGATCGGGATTGGCCTGTAGGCGTGCAGCGCCGCGAACAGCCCGGCCCCGCCGGAGCCCAGGATCAGAACGTCGGTCTTCAGCCTTTCCAGCATGGCTCTTCCTAGACGGCGCGGGCGAAGAATACGAGGGCCGCGATGCCGGCAAGGATCAGGGCCGCTGTCGCCAGCTGCTTCTGCCCCTCGCGCCAGGGCAGGTTCTCGATCACCAGCACCCGGATGCCGCCCAGCATGTGCACCGCCAGCACGAACACCAGGCCCGTCTCGGCGACCTTCACCAAGGGGTTGGCCGTCCACTTGAGGAACCCGTCGAGCCGCGCCTCGCCGTCGATGGCGAGGCCGAGCGCCAGGAAGTGCAGCGGCAGGAAGCAGGCGAGCGCCAGCCCCGAGATGCGGTGCACCAGGGCGGCCATCCACAAGGCATTGCGCCGGTGGCCGTTGGCATGCCGGCGGGCAGGCTGTCGCGGGTTACGCATCACAGCACCACCGCCGCCACGGCCCTCAGCCCCAGCGCCGCCAGCGCGATACCGAAGCTCCACATCAGCAGATTGAGCCGCCATGCCTCGAGCGACGTCCACTCCGACGCCACTACCCTTACCCCGATGGCGCCGTGCACGGCGGCTGCCAGCACGAACAGGCCGTAGAACAGGCCCCAGCCGACGCTGCCCCTGGTGCGGCCCAGGATCTCGGCTGCGCTCAAGCCCCGGCTGGTGGCGTAGAAGATGATCACCAGATGCGCCAGCACCAGCGGCGCCATGATCACGGCGGTTGCCCGCTGCAGGATGTAGAGCCGCACGTTCATCGCGAGGCTCCGACGGCGCCGCGGCATGTCATCCCGGGGCTTGTCCCCGCGATCCAGCGACCTGGCGCACTCCGTACGGCTCTGTTGTGCTCACATCGTCCCGGCCGGAGCTGGCTGCACCATGGATCCGGCGGGGACAAGCCCCGGATGACAATTGTGCTCGGCACGCCGCTGCGCCCCATCACAGCTCCCCCCGCAGATACGCCTGCATGGTGCGTCGCTTGAGGCCGGCGATGGAGGCCGTGGGGTTCAGCGCCATCGGGCAATGCTCCTGGCAGCTCTGGTGCGAGTGGCAGGCGTGGCAGCCGCCATTGGCGGCCACCGCTGCCAGCCGCGCCGGGTTGCCTGCATCGCGCTGATCGTTGACCAGCGTCCAGGCTCGGTTCAGCGCCGCGGGGCCCAGGTAGTCGTCGTTCCAGCGCACCGTATCGCAGGCCGCGTAGCACACCCCGCAGTTGATGCATTCCACCGCCGCGTCGGCAGCGATGCGCTGCGGGGTCGAGGGCGAAATCCTCTCGATCGGGTCGGCCCGCGTCTTGCTCGCGGCGAACACACCCTTGGCCTGCTGCCACTTGGCGAAGAACTCGCCCATGTCGGCGGCCAGGTCTTTGATCACCGGCAAATTGGCGAGCGGCCCGATCTCGAGCCTGCCGTTATCCACCACGCGCGAAACATGGGTGCGGCAGGTCCAGCGCGGGCGGCCGTTGACCGTCATGGCGCACGACCCGCACATGCCGACGCGGCAGGCGAAGCGGTAGGCGAGCGTGGGGTCGGCATGGCGCTGCACCCAGGTGACCACGTCGAGCACGGTCTGGTTGTCGCGCTGCGGCACCTGGTAGGTCTGATAGCGGCCATCGGCCTTGCCGCGCCAGAGCGAAACTTCGATCGTGCTCATTGGCGCCTATCTCACCGTCACGCGCACGCGCTGCACGGCGTTGTTGCCGAAGCCGCCGGCGTCCCAGCGCGTCTCCAAGGGTTGCGTCTCGCCGTTGGCATCGGTGGCCCGGCAGCACACCTCGTGCTCGCCCGGCGTCGCGTTCCATACCGTGCGCCAGCCGCGCCAGGCGAACTTGCCGACCGGCGGATCGAGCTCCGCCGGCTGCCAGGCACCGTCGATCCCCACCTCCACCTTGGCGATCGGCACGCCGCCGCCCGACCAGGCGCGGCCCATGAGCGTGACTGCGCCTGCATCCACCAGCCGGCGGCGCGTATACCAGTCCGGGATGCCCGGCGGCACCAGCAGCGACTTCACCCGCATATGCGTGACCGGCGTGCGCGGGCCGTCCGGCTCGGAGCGATAGTGGTAGCCGACGGCCTGCTGATAGCCGTCGTAGCGCCCGTTGAGGGCCTCGATGCGGGCCAGCCACTTGACGCTCGCCATGCCGTACCAGCCGGGCACGATCAGGCGCAGGGGAAAGCCGTGCTGGGGCAGCAGCGGCTGCCCGTTCATGGCCCACACCAGCAGCACGTCGTCGCCGAGTGCCATCGCGCGCGTCAGGCTGCGGCCGAAGGCGTGCTCCTGCCCGCTGTCGAAGCCGCGGTCGGCGCCGATGCAGGCGATCTCCGCTGCATCCTCGCGCAAACCGGCGCGATCGAGCAGATGCTTGAGCGGCGTGCCGGTCCATTCGGCTGTCCCCACCGCCTCGCAATTCCACGGCATGCTCGGGTAGCGCGGCGACATGGCCGCGCGGCCGTTGCCCGCGCATTCCAGCGTCACGCGCAGCGTGCGCGCCGGCATGGCCCTGATCTCCTCGAGCGGCACCGAGGCGGGCCGGGCCACCGAGCCCGCCACCTCCACCCGCCAGTTGGCATCGGCGACGTAGGGCACATCGAAATGGCTGAGCAGATAGTGCATGCCAACCGGCGTCACGTCGTAACGCAGGGCCTCGAGCAGGGTGCCGCTGTTGCGGTTGGCGAGCTGCACCTCCTCGGCAAGGTAGGGGCCCTCGACATTCTGGCGCCGCTCGGTGGTCTGGAAAGGATCGGTATCGGCCATCGATGCTCCTCGGTCCGTGCAGGCTAACAAGCCGGGCGGGTTCAAGAAACGCTTAGCGGGCGGGGGGGCTGCAATCCTGCGGCGCCGATCGCGAATACCTCGCCTTGGCTTTGCTCGGTATCGAGCCACAGAAACGGCAGCTTTGGATAGGCCTGCTCGATGAGACGGCGGCCGGCGCCCACCTCGACGATCAGCTGGCCGGCCGGCTCCAAGTACGCGCCGGCCTCGGCCAGGATGCGGCGCACGATGTCGAGGCCGTCGGCGCCCCCGGCATGGGCGATTCTGGGCTCGGCTGAATACTCCGGCGGAAAGGCGGCCATAGCCGCCGCGCTGACATAGGGCGGATTGGCCAGGATCAGGTCGTAGCACCGGCCGGCGAGCTTTTCCAACAGGTCGGATTGCACCAGCGAAACGCGATCTTCAAGGCCATAGTCGGCCACGTTGCGTGCCGCCACCGCCAGCGCATCGGGGGAAACGTCGCTGGCATCGACCTGGGCATCGTCGATAGCCATGGCCGCCAGGATTGCGAGGCAGCCCGATCCCGTGCACAGGTCCAGAATGCTGGCGATAGCGGATGGATCCCCGACGACAGCCGAAAGGCCGTCGTTGGCCAACAGCTCGGCGATATACGAGCGCGGCACGATGACCCGTTCGTCCACATAGAAGGCGTGGCCGCCTGCCCAGGCCTGGTTGGTCAGGTACGGCGCCGGCTTGCGGGTGGCGATCCGCTTTTCGATCACCTCGCGCACCGCCAGCCTTTCGGCCGGCAGCAGGCGGGCATCGAGCCAGGGCTCCAGGGTATCGATCGGCAGATGCAGGGTGGAGAGAATGAGAAATGCTGCCTCATCCAGCGCCGTCGCCGTGCCGTGGCCGTACACCAGCTTGGCGGCCGCAGAACCGGCTGACGGCATGGCGCAGCCAGTCGCGGACGGTGACGAGCTGCTGCTCGATCGGGGGGTCAGCTTCGACCATGGGCGGACTTTCCGCTGCTCGCTCCGGGCTCTGCGGGCGTTGGCTCGACGTGGCGAAGCGCAGCAGTAGCACGCGCAACTGAGGCCGCAACAGCGCGGCGACCGGAAATCGTCACGGCTCCACCGGAGCGAGACTTTCTCCCTTTGATTGCAAAGGCGGTGCCCTGCGCGCCAAGCGATCCAAGGGTGCAGGGAGCCAATCACCCCGTTTGGGGAAGGCAGGCAATATCGAGCGGCTTGCCGTCCGGCCGCGCACGCGAGAACAGCACGCAAAACATCTATTCCCATTGCAAGCAATAGTCGTTGGTCAATTGGCTTAGTCGCAAAGGATTGAAGGGCTCGGTGTCCTGCGTGACCTCGCCGATGCTCTTTTGTAAGGGGGTGAGCCGGATCGGATGGCGCGCGGGTATGCGCGTTTCACAAATGTTCGCCAATTAGCTGGCGATATCGGCCTCGCCTGCCGGCAAAGCGACCAGCTGGCTTCATCTGTCATGTCAAGTATGCAGCTTAACCCTGTCCAAGGAAGCACGCGCGCGGTGGTGAAAAACGGCAAATGACCACAACATTTATGTTGACCGATTAAACTCGCATTTGCCATTTGTCACTACAGGTGCGCGGGTCATTGTTTTCTCGAAGAGGAAAGGGACTATTGGCATGGCCAAGGAACTCGACAGAATGTCGTTGAGGGAGCTGACGGAGCTCGAGCTCAAGGTCAGGAAGGCCAGAGCGAATGTGCAGGACCGCAGTCGCTCGGACGTGCGCAAAAAAGTCGAGCAGATCATCGCCGACGCCGGCTTCAAGGTCGGTGACATCTTCGGCGGTCGGGGCGGCAAGGGCAGGACGGTGGCGGCCAAGTATGCCAATCCCGACGATCCAAGCGAAACCTGGACCGGCCGGGGCCGCAAGCCGCGCTGGCTCACCGCCAAGCTGCAGGACGGCGGCAAGATGGAAAAGTACCTGATAAAGTAGCAAAGCGCAGTCAGGAATTCTGCGCCGCACCGCGAACGGCGCATGAAAACGGGCCGGACCACTCGGCGTATCCGGCCCGTTTCTTATTTTCCGGCAGTTGCACGAACCTAGTGCGCCGCTTCCCAATTGTCGGCGGCTTTCGCGTCCACGTGCACTGGAACGACCAAGCGTACAGCGGGCTCGGAGGCTTTCTCCATTACGCGCCGGATCACCGGTAGCGCCTTTTCGATTTCCGCCGCCTTGGCCTCGAACACCAGCTCGTCGTGCACCTGCAAAAGCATGCGCACGGAGGGCAGGTTCGCATCCAGCAATGCGCCCGGCATGCGCACCATGGCGCGGCGAATGATATCGGCGGCCGATCCCTGAATCGGCGCATTGATCGCCGCCCGCTCGAGAAATCCGCGCATGGAGGGGTTCTTGGTATTGATCTCCGGATAATGAATGCGCCGACCAAAGATCGTTTCCACGTATCCTTGCTCGCGCGCCCGCTTCTTGGTGGCGTCCATGTAATCGCGAATGCCGGGAAAGCGCTTGAAATAGGTGGCGATATACTCGCCCGCCTCCTGCTTGGATATGCCGAGCTGGGCGGCCAGCCCGAAACCCGAAATGCCGTAGATGATGCCGAAGTTGATGGCCTTGGCGCGGCGGCGCACCTCGGCGGGCATGTCCTTGATCGGCACCGCGAACATTTCCGAGGCGGTCATCGCGTGAATGTCGAGCCCTTCCGCGAACGCCTTGCTGAGCTGCGGGATGTCGGCGATGTGCGCCAGCACCCTGAGCTCGATCTGGCTGTAGTCGGCGGAAATCAGCTTGTTGCCGGGCTCGGCGATGAAGGCGGTGCGGATCTCGCGGCCCTCCTTGGTGCGGATCGGGATGTTCTGCAGGTTGGGATCGGTGGAGGCGAGCCGCCCTGTCGTGGTTGAGGCCAGCGCATAGCTCGTATGGATGCGCCCCGTTTCCGCGTTGATGTAGTGCGGCAGCGCATCGGTGTAGGTCGATCATCAGCTTCGTCAGCTGGCGCCACTCCAGCATCACGTTGATGAGCTTGCGGTGCTGCTCGGGCAAGTCCTCGCTGGCGGCCAGGTCGTCGAGAAGGCCCGCGCGCGTCTCCCACTGGCCGGTCTTGGTCTTGCGGCCGCCCGGGAGCTTCAGGTTGTCGAACAGGAACTCGCCGAGCTGCTTGGGCGAGCCGAGATTGAACTTGTGGCCGGCGAGATCGTAGATCTCCTCCTCCAGCCGCGCCACGCGCTGGGCGAATGTCGAGCTGAGGCGCGAGAGGATGCTGCGGTCGACCTTCACGCCGGCCCGCTCCATGTCGGCCAGGGTGCCCACCAACGGCCGCTCCAGCGTCGCGTAGACGGTGGTCATGCGCTCGGCCACCAGGCGCGGCTTCAGAGTCAGCCAGAGCCGCAGCGTCACGTCGGCATCCTCGCCGGCGTACTCGGTGGCCTTGTCGAGCGGCACCTGCCCGAAGGTCTTGTCCGACTTCTTGGCGCCAGGCGCGTGCTCCAGCACTTGCGTGAAGGACATGCAGGTATGCTGCAGATGCCGCTCCGCCAGCGCATCCATGCCGTGCTGGGTGCGGCCGGCATCGAGCGCGTAGGACATCAGCATGGTGTCGTCGATCGGCCCCAGAGCGATGCCGTGCCGCCTGAGCACCAGGCTGTCGAACTTCAGGTTCTGCCCGATCTTCAGGATAGAACGGTCCTCCAGCAGCGGCTTGAGCGCGGCCAGCGCGTCGGCGGTCGGCACCTGCGTGGGATTGGCGTCGCCGAAATCGAAGCTGCCGCTGCCGGCGCGATGCGCGAGCGGCACGTAGCAGGCCTTGCCCGGCGCCACGGCGAGCGAGAAGCCGACGAACTCCGCCTGCATGGGGTCGAGGCTGGTGGTCTCGGTGTCGAAGGCGACGTGGCCCGTCGCGTGTGCCTGGGCGATCCAGGCTTGCAGGTGGGCAAGCTCCGTCACGGTCTCGTACTTGGAGCGGTCGATTTTTGCCGCGGTCGCCGTCTTGAGTGCTGCCGCCACCGCTGCGGCGGGTCCGTCACCCGGCTGCGCGGCCCTTGCCCTGCCGTTGGCCGTTGGCGCCGCCTGCGCCGATGCCACGCCGAAAGCGGGCGCCGCGGGCCGCTCCGCCGGCGGGGGTGCCTCGGCCCCCAACCCTTCCGCGATGCGTTTGGTGAGGGTGGCGAACTCCATCTCCCGCAGGAAGCCCAGCAGGGCGTCGGGCTCGGGATCGCGAACGCCGAGCTGGTCGACCTGGGCCTCGAGCGCCACGTCGTCCTTGAGCCGCACCAGCTCGCGCGACAGCCGCGCCTGCTCGGCGAACTCGATCAGCCGCTCGCGGCGCTTGGGCTGCTTGATCTCGCCGGCGCGCTCCAGCAGCGCGTCGAGATCGCCGTACTCGTTGATCAGCTCGGCCGCGGTCTTCACGCCGATGCCCGGCACGCCCGGCACGTTGTCGGTGGAATCGCCGGCCAGCGACTGCACGTCCACCACCTTGTCGGGCGGCACGCCGAACCGCTCGCGCACCTCGTCGGGGCCGATCGACTTGTTCTTCATGGTGTCGAGCATCGTCACGCCGGGCTTGACGAGCTGCATCAGGTCCTTGTCGGAGGAGACGATCATCACGTCGCCGCCGGCGGCCAGCGCATCCTTGGCGTAGGTGGCGATCAGGTCGTCGGCCTCGAAGCCCAGCTGCTCGATGCAGGCGATATTGAAGGCCCTGACCGCCTGGCGGATCAGCGGGAACTGGGGCACCAGCTCCTCGGGCGCGGGCGGACGGTGCGCCTTGTAGTCCTGGTAGATATCGTTGCGGAAGGTCTTCTCGCTGGCGTCGAACACGACGGCCAGATGCGTCGGTCCGCGACCCTTGCGGGCGTCCTGCAGCAGCTTCCACAGCATGGCGCAGAAGCCGTGCACGGCGCCCACCGGCAATCCGTCCGAGGGGCGCGTCAGCGGCGGCAGGGCGTGGAAGGCGCGGAAGATGTAGCCAGAGCCGTCGATCAGGTAGACGTGGCTGCCCTTGATCACCGGCACCGGCTCGCCGGGCGGGATGGAGCAGGCGGCAGCCGGCCGCTGCGACTTGCGGGATTTCGCGGATGTGGTTGCCATGGCCGCGCACTATAGGCGCCGGCGGAGGAAAGTCAGCTGACAAAGGCCGACATGCAACCCAGCCTGTTCATGGTTTCCTTGCGCCTGGAACGCTGTCGGTGGAGGCGAAGTAGGGCTTGATGTCGAGGAGCGGCGTGCCGTCGACGCAATCGACACGACGCACGATCAGCGTGTTGCCCTCGACCCTGACGATCTCGACGACGCCGACCGAGATCGGGTTGGGCCGCGCCGGCGAGCGGAGCGCGAAAGTCCCGCGAGGATGACCCAGAAAGGCCGGCACCTGCTCGATCAGATCGCGCCGCGCCTGATCCATCCAGTAGAGCAGGATGGCGTGGCTGTAGAGCTGCAAGTCCTTGAGCCCCTGCGCATAGCGCGGATCGAGCTCCACCCGCCCCTCCGCGTCCGACTGGGCGGTGTTCTTGGGGCAGTCCTCGCGCGTCTTGAACGGCGTGCGGATGCGGCCGATGAAATACACGCCCGCATCGAATGCGGCCGGCAGCTCCACCGTCACTTCCCCGGGTCTTATCGGCCGCTACTTCGCTCGGGCATGGCGGGAGGCAGATTGGCGGCGTTTGCCGGGCGCGGTCAAATGGAGTATCAACCGCCTCCACGCACCCGTAGCTCAGCTGGATAGAGTACTGCCCTCCGAAGGCAGGGGTCACAGGTTCGAATCCTGTCGGGTGCGCCAGCCGGCCGAGGCCCGTTCCGGCCGGGCTGCCGGACGGCGATCCTAGGACCGCCGCCCGTCGTGCCAAGCTAGCCGCGGCCGCGGTAGCGGTTCATGAACGGCCCCAGGATGTCGGAGTAGTCGTCGGTCCAGGGCCGCAGGCCGCCGTCGTCCATGTCCACCACCCCGTCGATCGAGCGGTAGGGCGCCAGCGCCTCCTCGCTCTTGGCGAAGATCACCACGGTGGAAGACGACTGGGCATAGCTGCGGTCGGCATTGGTGTCGGAGGCGACGATGCCGGCCGTGCCCGGCGGCAGCTCGTGCAGCACCGCGCCCAGCACCGCGTCGAGATCGAGGTAGCGGTTGGAGGTGTGCAGCAGCACCACGCCGTCGGGCTTGAGCTTGGCGAGGTACATCTTCACGGCCTCGGCCGTCAGCATGTGCACGGGGATGGCATCGGAGGTGAAGGCGTCGATGATGAACAGGTCGAAGCTCTCGTCCTGCTCCTTGGCCATGGTCAGCCGCGCGTCGCCGACTACGATGTCGATGTCGGGCTGGCACTTGGAGATGAAGGTGAAGTTCTTCGGGTCCTTGGCGATCTTGATCACCAGCGGATCGATCTCATAGAAGCGCCAGGTCTCGCCCTCGCGCTTGTGGCACGAGCTGGACCCGGTGCCGAGACCGACGATGCCATAGCGGCCCTTCTCGCCCTTGGCGGCCAGCACCTGGCGCCGCTTGGCGATGGTCTGGCCGATCGGGCTGCCCGGGTAGTAGTAGGTGGTGGGCGTGGTGTCCTCGACCGGGTTGCCGTCGTCGCCGTAGAAGCGCTGCGAGCCGTGCAGCGTGGTGCCGTGCATCAGGATGCGGAAGGCGCCGTCCTCAGAGGGCTGCACGCGGTAGACGCCGAAGAAGCTTCTCTGCGCATCGCCGCGGTTGGGGTTGGACGGCAGCCAGATCAAGGCCATCGCCATCAGCAGCGCCGCCACCAGCTGCCGCGGCGGGAACTTGACGTTGATGATCAGGAGGGCGGCGAGGAACAGCACCACCAGCGGTGTCGTGCCCCACTGGCTGATCATGACCCGGTTCTGGATGGCGAGCGTCGGCAGCCACATGATGGCGAGGATGCCCACCATGGCGATCAGCCACAGCACGATCAGCTCGTCCTTGCGCTTCTCCTGGTCGCCCGACAGCACCAGGGCGCCGGGGCGGCAGGCCATGGAGAGGGCGAGCAGCAGCGGATACTCGAACACCTGGTTGAAGATCTGCGGGGCTATCAACGCCGTGAACATGCCGCCCAGCGCGCCGCCGAACGACATCCACAGGTAGAACTCGGTGAGGTAGCGCGGTGCCGGTCGCGCATCGTAGAGCGTGCGGTGCGCCAGCATCGCGGTAGTGAAGAACACCGCCACGCCGGTCGAGCTGGTCACGAACCAGCTGCCGCTCTGGAGCTGCGACAGCGTGATGAGCGCCACGACCAGGGCGACCAGATGCAGGAACAGCAGCGAGTCGCGGGCGATCAGCGGGTTGTCGCGGAACACGAGCACGAAGGTGAGCAGGTAGAGCGCGAGCGGGATCACCCACAGCAGCGGCGCGGAGGCAACGTCAGTGGTGATGTGCACGGTCAGCGCGGTGATGAGGGCGGAGGGTACGAAGGCAAGGCCGACCCAGCCCAGACGCTGTGCCGTCGTCGGCGGCGATGCGGCAACGTCGGCCCCTGCCGGCAGGGCCGGTGTCTCCGGCACGCCGCCCACCTGGGCGCCGCGCATCAGGTAGAAGGAGCCGGCGAGCGCGATGACCAGCAGGCCGTAGGCGTACGCCCACAGGTTGCTCAGCTGGGACAGGCCGAATGCGGGCTCGAGAATGAAGGGATAGCCCAGCAGCGCGATCAAGCTGCCGAGGTTGCTCGCAGCATAAAGGAAGTAGGGATCGCGGGCGTTGGGGTGGCCGCTGCGCGCGAACCATGCCTGCAGCAGCGGCGCGTTGGCCGAGACCGCCATGAACGGCAGCCCGATCGAGGCGGTGAACACGGCGAGCTGCCAGAAGTAGGGATCGCCGGCCGGCGGCTCGCCCCAGCGCGTCGACAGGCCGATCGGCAGGCAGATGACGGCCAGGATGCAGACGCCCAAGTGGATGATGCCGGTGAGATGCGGCGGCGCCTTGTTGATCAGGTAGTGGGCGTAGATGTATCCGGCGAGCAGCGCGCCCTGGAAGAAGAACACCGACACCGACCACACCGACGGCGAGCCGCCGAGCACCGGCAGCACGATCTTGGCGAACATCGGCTGGATGGCGAACAGCAGCAGCGCGGAGAGGAAGGTGGTGGCCGTGAACACCCACATCATGGCGGGTGCGTTCCTGGCCAAGTCGACGAAGAACTGCGGCACGACGGCAATGCCGCCTGCACTATTCGCCGCCGGCTTTGCCGGCTCCCCGCCCTGCACGGAATTCTCGGTCATCCGCTTGCACCTTCCCTGGCGATTGCGCGCGCGATCCGAAGCTCGCCGCTGCGCGTTGCACTCCGACAGTCCGCGCCTGCCGAGCCTTCACACTCCGTTGTGACCGTGCGGGCCTGGCGCGCAAAGTTAAGCTTCGGTAATGGCTCCCCGAGGTCTTGAAGAGCGATCGAGCTTCCTCGCACCAGGCCCTCGGATCCTTGTGAACAAAGACCGACGACATCGCTGGCGCTTCACCGGCACAACGGAGAACGCGCGATCGCATTCTCCAAAGTGGTAGGAACGGAAGCGATCGCTCACTATCGCAAGCTCGCGGCGAAGTCGAGAACATTTGCGGTCCGGTGGCCCGCCCGTGGGCTTTTCTCTTGAATGAGCGAGGGTACCTATGGCCGCTGGCAAACGTGAAACGTGGCCAATGTCCTGGCGGTTAATGGGGGTTAAACAATCCTTAGCACCCCGCTGGCAAATTTACCCGGCACAAGGTCTTGCGCGAGAGTTTGCATGCGGTCGCCCCAGTTTCTGCTTTTCAATGCGGCTGCGGCCCTGGCCGGTTTGGCCGCCCTGGTCGCCGCGGCATGGTCCACGCTGATGCCGGCCTCCGTTGCTCCCTGCACCGAGCGCTACCATGCGATGACCACCTTCGGGCTGGAGCGGGGCGGCGTCGTCCTGACCCCCGCAGACCTGCAGTCGAGCCTCGAGGGCAAGGATGTCGGCGTCGTCGACAGCGTCACGATCGCGCCCGTCAAGGCAGCGCCGGCGCCGATCGCCATGGGCGTGCGCCTGCAAAAGGGGTCCGTCGCGAACGACGGCTCGGTCACGCCGTTCACGGGCGGCACCCGCTTCCCCTGGCAGCCGCGGGCGGTGCAGGGCAAGACCAGCGCCTGCCTGAGCTACTCCGTGCTGTTGCCCGCCGACTTTGACTTCAGCCGCGGCGGCGTTCTGCCCGGTATTTCCGGCGCCGAGGACAAGGAGCAGGGCGAGCGCTTTGCCGTACAGTTCGCGTGGCGCCCCAAGGACGTCGGCAAAGAGGGTGGAGGCGTTACGCTGCGGGTCACGGAAAACGGTGCCGTGCGCGGGCTGCCAGTTGAGCGCGCTCCCTTCGAGTTTCCCCGCGGGCGCTGGGTGAAGCTCGAGCAGGAGGTGGTCCTCAACACGCCGAAGATGGAGGATGGAACCTTGCGCGTGTGGGTCGATGGCGTGCTGACCATCGATCGCCGCGATGTCGTGTATCGCACCAAACCCGGGCTGGTGATCGGCGGGGTGTCCGTCGAGGTGTACCGCGGCAGCGGACCCGGCGATGCTCACGCCGCCGCTGGCAAGGCCGCGATGGTGTGGCTGACGCCCTTCGAGGTGCGCTGGCAGTAGGCCCGCAAGTCACGCGCCGGCCATTGCGCGCACCTGCGCCAGCAGCTTGGCATCCACCGTGACGCCCTCGAGCTTGGCCTTCTCGCGCAAGGCGATGCGGCGCGCGCCCGGCAGGCGGGCCTCGCCGTTGCCCTCGATCCTACCGGCCAGGGCCGACACCCGCTCCGCCAGCACGTCGGCGCCGGCGAACGCACCGCCATCGATGGCGACGAGCAGCTGGCCGACGCCCGGCGGCGGTCCTTCCGCATCGAAGAAGGAGCTGGCCTCGAAGCCGAACCTGGCGCCGGTCAGCGCCACGCTGAGAACCTCCACCATCAGGGCCAGCGCCGCGCCCTTGGCGCCGCCGATCGGCTGCAGGGCGCCCTTGAGGGCGGCCGCGGCGTCCGTGGTGGGCTGCCCCTGCTCGTCCACCGCCCAGCCTTCTGGAATTGCCTCGCCCTTCTGCGCCGCCGTCAGGATCTTGCCGCGCGCCACCTGGCTCAGCGCCAGGTCGATCACGATCGGCGGGCGGCCGCGCAGCGGCGCCGCAAAGGCGATCGGGTTGGTGCCGTAAAGGGGCCGGCTGCCACCCCAAGGGGCAATGGCACTGGGGGTATTGCCGAAGGCCAGCGCCACCAGTCCGGCCTCGGCCAGCCGCTCCACGTGGTAGCCCGCCACGCCGAAATGATGCGAGCGCGTGAAGCCGGCCGCGGCAATGCCACTTGCCCGCCCCAGCTCCGGCAGGCGCGCGATGGCCAGGTCGAAAGCCGGGTAGGCGAAGCCATTGCCCACATCGACCAGCAAAGTGGCGGGCCGCGTCTGGCGCAGCTCGGGGCTGGCGTGGCCGTCGACCTTGCCGGCTCTGGCCTGGGCGGCGTAGCTCGGTACGCGCGAGAGGCCATGGCCCTTCTGGCCGTCGATCTCGGCCTGCGTCAGCGCGCGGGCGACGGAGCGGGCGTTGGTGGGGGAGGTGTCGAAGGCGACCAGCGCGGCCGCGATCAGCGCCTCCAGCTCGGCCGCGGCGATGGCAGCCGTCGCGCTCATCGGCCCTTCCTGAGCACGCGGGCAACGTTCTCCACCGTCATGAAGCTGACGCGGTGGTTGGCCTCGAAGGTGACGCCGGAGATATGCGGGGTGAGGATCACGTTGGGGATGCCGGCGAACAGCTTGCCGACCTCGGATTTGATCGGCTCGTCGTCGAACACGTCGAGGGCGGCGCCGCCGAGGTGGCCGCTTCTGAGCGCGGCCGCGCAGGCCGGCTCGTCGACGATGCCTCCGCGCGCCGAGTTGATCAGCACGGCGCCCTTCTTCATGCGCGACAGCTGCTGACCGGCGATCATGCCCCGCGTCTCGTCGTTGAGCGGGCAATGGATGGTGACGACATCGGATGTCGCCAGCAGCTCCTCGAGCGACACCTTCTCGGCCAGGTTCCAGTTCTCGTTGCCCTCGGGCAGGTAGGGGTCGCAGGCGGCAACGCGCATGTCGAGCGCGCGCGCCTTGCGGGCGGTGGTGGAGCCGATGGAGCCCAGCCCGACGATGCCGAGCCGCTTGCCGGCCAGCTCGAACCCGCGCCCCAGCTCCTCGCGCGGCCACTCGCCGGCGACGAGGCGCTGCGTGTCGCGATAGGCGCGGCCCCGCAGCAGCGTCATGGCCATGGCGATGGCGTACTCGGAGACCGAGGTGGCGTTGGCGCCGCGCGCCGAGCACACCTCGATGCCGCGCCGCTCGCACTCGGCGACGTCGATGTTATCGAGGCCGACGCCCAGCCGCCCTACAACCTTGAGCTTGGGTGCCAGCTCCAGCAGCGCCTTGTCCACGCGCGTGCGGTTGCGCACGATCAGCGCGGGCAGGTTGCGGACCAGCTTCTCCAGGTCGGCGCGCTTGGTCCACAGCTCGCGGTCCCAGAGCACCTTGAAGTCGCGCTCGAGAGCCTCGATCGCGGCGAGCTCTAGAAACTCGGTGATGACGATATCGTGCATGCTCTGCCCACGCCTCCAGACCCTCGCGAGGTCTCGATCACTTGGCCTCTACACCCGCGTCCTTGATGACCTTCGCCCAGCGCCCCGGACTGACAGCCGAAGCGGGCTGCCTTACGCGCTGCGGTAGAGCTTCGTCATCACGAACTCGCGGTGGCCGAGCGCCTCTGCCGCCGTCAGCCGGCCGTTGGCGGTGCGAATGATCATGTCGATCAGGGCATCGCCGGCGGTGTCCAGCGTCAGCTCGCGGCGCAGGATGCCCGACACGTCGAGGTCGATATGCTCGCCCATGGTGCGGATGGTCTTGGGGTTGCCCGAGATCTTGATCACCGGAACGATCGGGTTGCCGATGATGTTGCCCTGCCCGGTCGGGAAGGTGTGCACCACATAGCCGCCGGCCGCCATCAAGGTGACGCACTCGGCCGCCGCCGACGATGTGTCCATGTAGTAGAGGCCAGGGCCCGCAGCCGGCGCCTCGGCCGGCTCCAGCACCTCGATGTACCTGCACGTGCGGCCGATTTTCTCGAGGTTGCCGAGCGCCTTCTCCTCGATGGTGGTCAGCCCGCCGGCGATGTTGCCTTTGGTCGGCTGGCTGTCGGAGAGGTCGTCGACCTTGTGGGCCTCGATCACCTCGTCCTGGTAGGCCTTGAATACGGCCATCCACTTCTCGCCGATCTTGGCATTGATGGCGCGCTCCTTGGCGATGTGCTCGGCGCCCGTGATCTCGGAGGTCTCGCCGAAGCAGCCGTAGATGCCCTTGGGGATCAGCTTGTCGTACATGTTGCCCACCGTCGGGCACGACGACAGCCCGGTGGTGGTGTCGCTCTCGCCGCACTTGGTCGACACCCACAGGTCGTCGATGCCGCACTCCTCGCGCTCGAGCTCGGAAGCCCGCTGCACGAACTCCTTGGCCTTGTAGGAGGCCTTGGCGATAATGGCGATATCGCCGTGGCCCTCGATGCCGAAGCCCACCACCGGCTTGCCGGTTTTGGCGATGCCCTCGACCACGCGGTTGGTCCAGCCGTCCTCGATGCCGATCACCACCACCGCTGCCACGTTGGGGTTGGAGCCGGTGCCGATCAGGGTGCGGAAGTGCAGGTCGAGGTCGGCGCCGAACTGCAGCCGGCCGTAGGCGTGCGGCAGCGCCAGCGTGCCCTTGATGTTGTTGGCGACCGCCTCGCAGGCGGCGTTGGACAGGTCGTCCAGCGGCAGGATCACCACGTGGTTGCGCACACCTACTCGTCCGTTCTCGCGCCGCCAGCCCTTGAATCGCAGGTTGCCCTTGGCTACCACGCTCTTGCCGTTTGTCTTCGCTGCCATGCCGCCAATCACCACCGCTTGGTCTTGAGGTTCTGCACGTGCACGTGCTCGCCGACGCCGACGTCGGCTACGATCTTGCCGATGTCCTCGCCGTACTTGATCACCGTATCGCCCTTCTTGAAGGGCTTGAGGGCCACCTTGTGCCCGATCGGGATGTCGTGCCTGGACTTCAAGCTTGAGCGTTGCGTCGCTCTCGGTGATCACGCCCAGCATGGCGGTGCCGGCCGTCAGGCCCTCCACCACCACCACGCCCACATTATCCTTTGGGCTATGGACTAAAAAATGTGGTGCACTCATCGCCGATATTCTCCATGCTTCTCTTCCGCGCACGGCGCATCTGCCGCAAGTGCGCTTTCTATAAAACCCAAGCTATGCTCGACGGATATCAAGTTAATGGCCCGCAAAGCAACCCAAGGCAAGGGCAATAAGAAGCCTCTTTATGCGTGCGTGTATGAGGAGCTGGTCGAACGTATCCGGTCGGGCCATTGGATGCCCGGCCAGCGAATTCCCAATGAGTTCCAGATTGCGGCCGAGCAAGGTGTGAGCCAGGGCACGGCGCGGAAGGCGGTGAGCAGGCTCGCCGCCGAGAACTTGGTGGTGCGCGTACAAGGGCTGGGCACGTTCGTAGTAGAGCCGACGCCCGAGCACTTCCAATTTCGCTTCTTCAATGTGTTCGACGCGAACGGGAAGCGGGTCATTCCCCGCAGCCACAGTACGAAGTGCAAGGTCGGCACGGCCTCTCGGATCGAGCGCATGGCGCTAGACCTGCGCAGGAACGCGCGCGTGATCCGCTTTCAGCGCCTGCGCATGCGTGGCCGCAGGCCCTTCGTCACCGAGTTCCATCTGTCTTCTGGCGGAGACGTTCGAGGGCCTCGTTGTCCGACCGCACCCGATCGATACCCTCTACGATCTCTTCCAGAGGGACTACGGGGTGCTCATCAAGCGCATCGAGGAGCGCATAACCCCGACAGCCGCCGACGCCAAGGCGGCTGCCAAGCTGAAGATTCCGCCCGGCACACCCATACTCAGGGTCGAGCGCATCGCCTTTGCACTGAACGGCCGGCCGGTCGAATTGAGGGTAAGCCTCTACCATCTGCACGGTGCGCACTACCGGACTGCTGCCGAGTGAGGGCGCCGGCTGCGCGCGTGTTGCCTCAGCCGTCGTGCCGCGCGTAGGGTGCGATCACCGGTACGGGCAGGACAATGGTCGATCGCTTCTCGCTTCGCGGCAAGACGGCTTTGGTGACGGGGGCGTCCTCGGGCCTCGGCCGCCACTTTGCCCGTGTGCTTGCCGAGGCGGGTGCCAAGGTTGCGCTCGCCGCGCGCCGCCTCGACCGGCTAAGGGAGCTCGAGGCCGATATTCGCGGGAACGGCGGCGAGGCGGCGGCGGTTGCGCTCGATGTCACCGATCGCCAATCGATCGCTGGCGCCTTCGACGCCGCGGAGGCCGCGCTGGGGCCGGTGACCGTTCTGGTCAATAACGCCGGCGTGCCCTCGGGCGCCTATTTTCTCAAGATGGACGATGCCGAGTGGCGAAGCGTCATGGACGTCAACCTGGACGGCGTGTTCCGCGTCGGCCAGGAGGCGGCGCGGCGCATGAGCGCCAGCGCTTCCGGCGGCTCGATCATCAATATCGCCTCGATCGCGGCCTTTGCCGTGCTGAAGGCCATCGCCCCCTACTCCGCCTCCAAGGCCGCCGTGGTGAGCCTGACCAAGTCGATGGCGCTGGAGCTGGCATCCAAGAACATTCGCGTCAACGCGCTGGCGCCGGGCTACTTTTCCACCGAGCTTAACGATGCGTTCCTCGCCAGCGAGGCCGGCCGGCGGCTGCTGTCGCGGGTGCCGATGGCGCGCGCGGGCAAGCTCGAGGAGCTCGACGGCGCGCTGCTGCTGCTGGCGTCGGACGCTGGCGCCTTCATGACCGGCAGCGTGATCACCATCGACGGCGGCCATCTTCTGGCGATGGGGTGAGGCGGACCCAATCTTGGGGGTGAAGCTTCCAAAGCCTCTCGCGAGAAGTAGCCGTAGGTTGGGTCAAGCGAAGCGCAGACCCAACAAGCAGCGATAGAACTTGGGTCGTGTTGGGTCGTCGCTGCAGCTCGACCGCAACCTCGCTCGAGCCGATTCGGGTCTGCGACGTCAGCCGGCTTTGGCCTCTTCCGCCATTAGCTTCAACTTGGCCGCCGGCACTACCGCCTCGAAGTTCTCCTGCTTGGACGCGCCTTGAAAGCGAGCCCCATCCTCGATGGCGAGGTTCTCGTGAAAGATGTCGCCCTCGATGTGCGCGCCCTGCTGGAGGACGACGCGCTTTGCGCGTACGGTTCCCTTGACCTTGCCGCGCACGACCACCTCGTCGGCCTTGATATCCCCGAATATTCCGCCCTCTTCCCCGACAATGATATGCGCGCAGGTAACCTGCCCCTTGATCTGACCATCGACCTGGACTTCGCCGTCAGTTTCGAGGTCGCCCTTGATGCAGAGGCCGGCATCGATGATGGCGCGTGCCGATGCTCCGTTGGCCTTGCGATGGCCGCGTGGCTCGCTGTCCCTTGCGGCGAAGGGAGTGACTCGATCGGACGAGCCGGTCGGGTAGCTGGCCTCGTCGCCTGTCTTCCTGTTGAACATGCTGTGACGCTCCTGACTGTTCGGCGCATCGCCCGATGAGCGGGCGCTGCGCCAGTCGCGATCTCTAGTAGGGTTCTGGCTGGCGATCCGGTGAGCCGACGCGCTATGCTGGTCAATGCCGGTTGCCGTCCCCCTGTAGCACTCACACATGCCGTTGCACCGGCCGCAAGGCAGGTTCGATTGCAACCTTAATGGCGCCTGCGTCGGGTCCAGCACGAGCCGCCTGTTCACCTTGCTCGCGACCTCACGCGTTCCGCGTTCGCGGGTGTGGGACTTGGCGCAAAGGGGGCTGCGGGCTTGTCGCACCATACTTCGGTTGGCCCTGCACCTGAACCCGACAGGCTTCACGCGAGGCGTCGATGCGCGCATGATTGGCCGAGCCATCGTGGCCGGCAGGCAACCCGATGAAACTGTGGACGCGCCTCAAGGAGGAAGACATGGCCCACGAGCGCCCCGAGCTGCGCAAGCGCGCGGCCAACTTCGTTGCGTTGAGCCCGGTCAGCTTCCTGGCGCGCTCGGCGAGCTTCTTCGGCGAGCGCACCGCCGTCGTTCACGGCGCCCGCCGCTTCACCTACGCCGAGCTCTACGCCCGCGCGCGGCGGCTGGCGCATGCGCTGACCAAGGCCGGCGTCAAGCGCGGCGACACGGTGGCGATCCTCGCCGCCAACGTGCCGGCCATGCTGGAGGCCCACTATGCGGCGCCGATGATCGGCGCGGTGCTCAACCCGATCAATGTCCGCCTCGATGCGCCGCTGATCGCCTTCTGCCTGGAGCACGGCGAGGCCAAGCTGCTGCTCGCCGACCGCGAGTTCCATTCCACCATCGCGCCCGGCGCTCGAAAAGCTCGGCAGCAAGCGCCCCATCGTGGTTGATATCGCCGATGCCGAGACCGCGGGTGCGCCGAGCTTCGGCGGGGTCGAATACGAGAGCTTCATCGCCGCCGGCGATCCGGCCTTCATCTACGCGGGCCCCGAGGACGAGTGGGACTCGATCTGCCTGCTGTATACGTCGGGCACCACCGGCAATCCCAAGGGCGCCGTCTACAGCCACCGCGGCGCCTATCTCGGCGCGCTCGCCAACGCGCTGACCTTCAAGCTCGACCACGACAGCCGCTACCTGTGGACCCTGCCGATGTTCCACTGCTCGGGCTGGACGTTCACGTGGGCGGTCACGGCGGCGGGGGGCGCGCACGTATGCCTGCGCAAAGTGGAGCCTGCGCGCATCTTCCAATCCATTGCCGCAAACCGCGTCACGCATATGTGCGGCGCGCCGATCGTGCTCAACATGCTGGTGCATGCGCCGGCGGAGGCGAAGCGCCCGCTGCCCTTGCGCACCAAGGTGGCGACCGGGGGTGCTGCTCCGCCCGCGATCGTGATCGAGCGCATGGAGGCGATGGGCTTCGAGGTGCTGCATCTCTACGGCACCACCGAGAGCTACGGTCCCTCGACCTATTGCCCGCCGCTGCCCGAGTGGCAGGACCTGCCGGTGGCGGAGCGCTACGCGCTGATGGCGCGCCAGGGCGTACCCAACCCGCTCATCGAGCAGATGGCGGTCGTCGACCCCAGAACGTTGGCACCGCTGCCGCGCGACGGCGCCGCCATGGGCGAGATCGCGCTCGCCGGCAACACGCTGATGAAGGGCTACCTCAAGAACGAAGCGGCGACCGAGGAGGCTTTCGCAGGCGGACTCTATCGCTCCGGCGACCTTGCGGTGTGGCACGGCGACGGCAGCATCGAGGTCAAGGACCGCTCCAAGGACATCATCATCTCAGGGGGAGAGAATATCTCCTCGCTGGAAGTGGAGGAGACGCTGTACCGGCATCCGCAGGTGATGGAGGTAGCCGTGGTGGCAAGCCCGGATGCCAAATGGGGCGAGAGCCCGTGCGCGTTCGTCACGCTGAGACCCGACAGCGGCCCCGCTACGCCCGAGGACATCATCGCCTTCTGCCGGGCCAACATGGCGCACTACAAGGTGCCGAAGACTATTGTTTTTGGGCCACTGCCCAAGACTTCCACGGGCAAGATCCAGAAGTTCATTTTGCGCGAGAAGGCCCGCGCGCTGGCTGACGCAACGTAAGGGGCGAACGCGCGGCCGCAGGGCGCCAAGGGCTGCGATATTTCCGCAACGGATGAGCCGCTCGCGCGTCCGGGGCCTTCCATCGGCCGGTATCAAGGGCCACCCTGACGACGTGCGCCGGCCTTCACTGCTGCACGGACGCCAGGGCCTTGGGGCAGCCGTTACGGCCCGACGCGCGGAGACACGCCAGATGGACATGAACCCTCTTCGCCAGCTGCGCTCGGGACGCCTGCCGCAGATGGTGTCGTGGTACGATCCCCGCCTGCTGGCGCGCGTTGGGGTGCGCACCATCGTCTCCTCGGTGTTCGGCCAGTACGCCGACCAGCGCCTGATGCAGGCGGTCACCGACCCGTGCGACGATCGCGAGCTGTGTCAGCGCTACGACTACTCCAACCCCAACACCGACGATGCCAAGCATCGCCTGGCGCTCGATCCCTCCGGCGCGCTGTGGATCGACTACGTCGCCGACGTGGGCGACGGCTTCGACGCCACCTACACGAGCGCCTATCTGCTGGCCCAGGACAGCCTCGAGGTGCGCGGCGCCGGCAATCTGCGCCACGGCGAGATCCTGATCATGGGTGGCGACCAGTGCTACCCGCAGGCCACCCGCGAGGACTACAAGAAGCGCCTGCTGCAGCCCTTCAGCTGGGCATTCAGCGTGCGCGAGCCCACCCGCAAGCTGTTCGCCATCCCCGGCAACCACGACTGGTACGACGGGCTCAACTCCTTCGACAGCCTGTTCTGCTCCTCGCGCGACCGGCTCTCCGACGCCAAGGGCAATGTGATCGGCGGCTGGCAGTGCCAGCAGCACCGCAGCTACTGGGCGCTCAGGCTGCCCCACAACTGGTGGATCTGGGGCGCCGATATCCAGTTCTCCAAGTACCTCGACGCCGCGCAGGTCAACTACTTCGAGGCGATGGCGCGGCAGATGGCGCCCGGCGACAACCTCGTCATCTGCCTGGCCGAGCCGTCCTGGATGATCGCCGACATGCACGGCCTCGACGAGGAGGAGAACTTCTTCAAGATCACCTCGATCGCCCGGGCGCGCGGGGCCCGCGTGGTCGCCGTCATCGCCGGCGACTGGCATCACTACAACCGCTACTACGCCCACGAGCTCGACGTGCATTTCATCACCTCCGGCGGCGGCGGCGCCTTCCTGCATCCCACCCACGTGCTCAAGAACAACGTCTCGGTGCGCTGGCCCGAGCGGCGCGAGGATGCCGAGACGGCGCGGGTCGATGCACCGGCGGTGCGGCCGGGCGAAGCCTGGCGCGGGCGCAGGTACGATATGCGGCTCAAGCGCAATACCGTGGCGGCGGGCAATGTCGTCGACCAGGCGGTGCAGGACGTGCAGGACGTTCTGATCGAGCCGCTGCAGGAGCAGGGCGGCGGCGGGCTCAGGCGCAGGCGCCAGCCGCTCAGGCCGCAGGCACCCAAGTGCTATCCGAGCAAGACCAAGAGCTACCTCTTGAGCTTCGCCAATCTGCTGTTCCCGTTCTACAACCCGGCTTTCGCCATCTGCATCGGCCTCATCTACTGGCTGATCACGTGGGAATTCCAGACCCTCGTCACCGCCGAGCAGATCTCGCTCGGCAAGATCGACGAGCTGGGGCTCGGCACGACGCTTTTGGAAGTGCTGCCGTTCATGCCGCTCTATCTCTTACAGGCGATGGTGGCGTCCATCAGCCTGACGGCCCTGATCCTCGGGCTCTACGCCACGCTGGTGTGGTACGTCGATGCCATCGATCGCCCCGGCTTTCGCCGCTATGCCACCAAGTTCATCGTCGGCACGGCGCATTTCCTGGCGCATCTGACTGCGATGTTCACGCTGTCGCTGCTGGTGGTGAGCTGGAACAACCAGCTCTCCCCCGCTGTCGAGCGGCAGTTCGATCAGCTCTACCGCGATCGCGACCAGCAGTCGCCGATCGTGCAGGAGCAGCTCGAGACCTTGAAGCGCAAGCAGGAGGTGCAGCGCGCCGCCAAGCCGGACCAGAAGGCGCCCACCGCCATCCGCCAGCTGGTGGGCTTCACGCTGTATCCCATCCTGATGATCGGCCTCGGCGCCCTGATCGGCGGCTCGCTGTGGGGCCTCTACTGGGTGGTCACCGGCGTGATGGCGCGCATGCACGCGGAAGACGCGTTCGCCGCGCTCAGGATCAAGAACTACAAGAACTTCCTGCGCCTCAAGATCGAGCCCGATAAGCTCACCATCTTTCCCCTCGGCATCGACAGGATGCCCGGCCCCGACGATTGGTTGAATGCGCCGAGCGACCGCGACAACCCGCTGCCGCACAACCCGCAGCTCATCGCCGCGCGGCCGATCGACGTGCGCCTGATCGAGGACCCGATCGTCATCCTGCGCCATGACGCCACCGCGGAGTAGGGGCTGGTCGCGGCGCTTTCCGGCGGCTTGTGCCAACAGCCGGCTATCTGTTAGCCTCGGCGCGCCAATGCGGGTGTAGCTCAATGGCAGAGCAGGAGCTTCCCAAGCTCACGACGAGGGTTCGATTCCCTTCACCCGCTCCAACCTGCACATGCTGAGTGCTTAGGACGCCGCGAGCGGCAGTGCACGTCCGCTGGTATGCCACGCCGCTTCCCGCCGCCACCCCGACAAGCCGCTTGCCGCTGCCACGGGCCGAGGAGTAGGTGTTGCGTGGCGCGGCCACGCGCCCCACCCGCCCTGCGCCCAAGGAGACCCGACATGGCCGAGGCCTACATCTACGATGCGGTGCGCACGCCACGCGGCAAGGGCAAGCCCGACGGGGCGCTGCACGAGGTCACGGCGCTGCATCTCGCCACCCATGTTCTGAAAGCGGTGCGCGACCGCAACCAGCTCGACACCTCGCTGGTCGACGACGTGGTGATGGGCGTCGTCATGCCGGTGAAGGAGCAGGGCGCCGACATCGCCCGCGCGGCTGTGATCAACGCCGACTACGCCGAGACGGTGGCCGGCGTGCAGATCAACCGCTTCTGCGCCTCCGGGCTGGAGGCCACCAACATGGCCGCGGCCCAGGTGATGGCCGGCCAGTCCGAGTTCGCCATCGGCGGCGGCGTGGAGAGCATGTCGCGGGTGGCGATGGGCTCGGACGGCGGCGCCTGGGCAACCGACCCGTCGATCGCCTTCAAGAGCTACTTCGCCCCCCAGGGTATCGGCGCCGACATGATCGCCACCAAGTGGGGCTTCTCCCGCGCCGATGTCGATGGGTTCGCGGTGGAGAGCCAGAAGCGCGCCGCGGCGGCCTGGAAGGACAATCGCTTCAAGAAGTCGATCGTGCCGGTGAAGGACCAGATCGGCATCACCTTGCTCGACCACGACGAGCACATGCGCCCCGACACCACCATGCAGTCGCTGGGCAGCCTGAAGGCGTCGTTCACGCAGGTCGGCGAGGACTACGGCTTCGATGCGGTGGTCAACCAGCGCTATCCCGACGTGGAGCGGGTGGAGCACGTGCACCACGCCGGCAACTCCTCGGGCATCGTCGACGGCGCCGCCGCCATCCTGATCGGCAGCAAGGAGGCCGGTGCCAAGGCCGGGCCTGAAGCCGCGCGCCCGCATCCGCGCCTTTACGTCCATCGGCTCGGAGCCCTCCATCATGCTGACGGGGCCCGAGAAGGTGACGCGCAAGGTGCTGGCCCGCGCCGGCATGAAGCCAAGCGACATCGACCTCTATGAGCTGAACGAAGCCTTCGCCTCGGTGGTGATGCTGTTCATGAAGCTGCTGGAGATCCCGCACGACAAGGTCAACGTCAACGGCGGCGCCATCGCCATGGGCCATCCCCTCGGCGCCACGGGAGCCATGATCCTCGGCACCCTGCTCGACGAGATGGAGCGGCGCGACCTCGAGACCGGCCTTGCCACCTTGTGCGTCGGCGCCGGCATGGGCACCGCCACCATCATCGAGCGCGTCTGAGCGTCCTTCGGAGTTCCAGCCATGACCAATATCCGCGTCGAGAAGGACGCCGACGGCATCGTCACGCTGACCTGGGACATGCCGGGCCGTTCCATGAACGTGCTGTCGGAGGATTCCATCAACGAGTACGTGGCGGCCGCCGACGCAGGCCATCGCCGACCCTTCCGTAAAGGGCGTGGTGGTGACCTCGGCCAAGCCGGCGTTCGTCGCTGGCGCCGATCTGTCGATGCTGCAGAAGCAGACGGGTGCTGCCTCCAAGGCCGGTGCTTCGCAGGAGCAGCGCGCCAAGGCCGTGTTCGACAACCTGATGCAGTTCAACCTGGCCATGCGCCGCATCGAGAAGGGCGGCAAGCCGTTCGTGGCGGCGATCAACGGCCTGGCGCTGGGCGGCGGGCTGGAGGTCTGCCTCGCCTGCCACTACCGCGTGGTGGCGAACGATCCGCGCATCCAGCTGGGCCTGGTGGAGTCCAAGGTCGGCCTGATGCCCGGCGCCGGCGGCACCCAGCGCATGCCGCGCCTGATGGGCGCCATGGCAGCCCTGCCGATGATGCTCGAGGGCAGGACCATCGGCCCCGACGCCGCGCTCAAGGGCGGGCTGGTGCACAAGGTCGTCCCGGCCGCCGACCTCGATCAAGCGAGGCCAAGGCCTACATCAAGGCCGGCGGCAAGGCCGTGCAGCCCTGGGACGAGAAGGGCTTCCGCGTACCCGGCGGCGACCCCTACAGCACGGCCGGCGGCCAGGTGTTCGTCGCCGGCAACGCCATGCTGCACGCCAAGACCATGGGCAACTATCCCGCGCCCGAGGCCATCATGTCGGCGGTGTACGAGGGCCTGCTGGTGCCGATCGACGCGGGGCTGCGGATCGAGGCGCGCTACATGACCAAGGTCATGATGCATCCCGCCTCGCGCAACATGATCCGCTCGCTGTTCATCAACATGCAGAAGGCCAACAAGCTGGAGCGCCGGCCCAAGGACGCGCCGCCCACCAAGCTCGACAAGATCGGCGTGCTGGGCGCGGGCATGATGGGCGCCGGCATCGCCTACGTGTCGGCGCTGGCCGGGCCTCGAGGTGGTGCTGATCGACCGCTCGCAGGAGGAGGCCGAGAAGGGCAAGGGCTACTCGGCGAAGCTGCTCGCCAAGCAGGTCGAGCGCGGCCGCATGAAGCAGGACGCCGCCGATGCGGTCCTGGCGCGCATCAAGCCCGCGACCAGCTACGACGGCCTGAAGGACGCCGACTTCGTCATCGAGGCGGTGTTCGAGGATCGCGCCATCAAGGCCGACGTCACCAAGAAGACCGCAGCGGTGCTGCCGGCCGGAGTGCCGTTCGCCTCCAACACCTCGACCCTGCCGATCACCGGCCTGGCCGAGGCCTGGCGCGACGAGACGGCGTTCGTCGGCGTGCACTTCTTCTCGCCGGTCGACAAGATGCAGCTGGTCGAGATCATCCGCGGCAAGAAGACGTCGGACGCCACGCTCGCGGTGGCCATGGACTACGTCAAGCGCATCAAGAAGACGCCGATCGTCGTCAACGATTCAGCGCGGCTTCTACACCAGCCGCGTGTTCGCGACCTACACCGGCGAGGGCATGCGCATGCTGGCCGAGGGCATCAACCCGGCGCTGATCGAGAACGCCGGCAAGATGACCGGCATGCCGATGCCGCCGCTGGCGCTCTCCGACGAGGTGGCGCTCGACCTCATCTACAGAATAGGCAAGCAGACGGCCAAGGATATGGGCGCCACCTACCAGCCGAGCCCGGTCGATCCGCTGATCGAGAGGCTGGTGGTGCAGCTGGGCCGCCTCGGCAAGAAGGCCGGCAAAGGCTTCTACGACTATCCCGCCGACGGCAAGAAGCGGCTGTGGCCCGGCCTGGCCGAGCTTGCGCCCCGCGCGGCCGAGCAGCCCGCCGTCGACGAGCTGAAGACGCGCTTCCTGTACATCCAGGCGCTGGAGACGGCGCGCTGCTACGAGGAGGGCGTGCTCACCGCGCCGGAGGACGCCGATGTCGGTGCCATCCTCGGCTGGGGCTTCGCGCCGTGGAGCGGCGGCCCGCTGTCGCTGATCGACACGGTCGGGCCCAAGGTGTTCGTGGCCGAATGCGATCGCCTTGCCCAGGCCTACGGGCCGCGCTTCACGCCGACCTCAGGCCTCAGGCGCATGGCGGAGAAGGGTGAGACGTTCTACGCCGCACAGCCCGCCGGCAAGGCCGCCTGACCGCGGCCTTCGCACGCTGCCGCTCCAGCTTGCGTGCAAACATATCGCGCCGTCCGACATCCGACGAATCAGCGCTCGCACTGTCACTCTCGCGCTACGCAGAGCAGGCAAGCGCGCGCGGCCGTCCTTTCGAGGCTGATCCAGATTGTAGTGGAAGCGTACTGGGATCATACTTGGGGATCGTTGCGCACGGCTCCAAGAGGGATCCAGGGTCGAGGCATGACGGTGTACCTCACGTCCAAAGCGGAGCCGGAGGCACTTGGCCACGAGCAGGACGGCTCGCCGCAGCAGAAGCTGCGCGCCGTCTACTTTGGCGGCGACGCCACCAATCCCACCTTGATCCTGAGGATCGACTCGCTGCTGGCGGCCGGCGTCGACGTGACGGCGTTCACCTTTCGCCGTGCCAAGTTCAACACCGCGTTCCAGCCGACCTGGCGCAACGTCCACCTCGGCGACACGTCCGACCGCAACTACGTTGTGCGGCTCCTCCCGCTTCTGCGCGCCTGCCGGGTGATCGCCAGGCACCGCAAGGCCTTCGACGGCGTCGATTTTCTCTACGCACGCATGCTGGACATGGTCCTGCTGGCGCTGTTTGCCAAGCTGTGGTTCCGCCTCGATGCCAAGATCGTCTACGAGATCGAGGATGTGCAGGCGGTCTTCTTCAAGAGGTCGCCGGCGGGAGCGCTGTTTCGCTGGATCGAGCGGCTGGTGCTGGCGCGTACGCAGCTGCTGGTCGTCATGTCGCCCGGCTTCCTGCGCGGCTACTTCGCGACCGTGCAAAAATATGTGGGCTCTTCGTTCGTGCTCGAGAACAAGATCCAGCTCGCCGATGCTTCGGCGCCGCCGACCGAGGCCGCGCAGCGCTGGCGCTCCATCCGCGACAAATGGGTGATCGGCTGGTTCGGCACGCTGCGCTGCGCGCAGAGCATGGAGATCCTGTCGGAGATCGCCGCGCGCTTGCGCGGCAAGGTCGAGATCTACACCCGCGGCTATCCGACCGAGACGGGCCTCGCCCACTACACCAGCATCGTCGATAGCCACCCGAACTGGACGTACGAGGGCGAGTACACCATCCCCCGCGATCTGGAGGAGATGTACGGGCGCGTGCACTTCACCTGGTGTCTCGATTTCCTCGACGTCGGCGGAAACTCGGAGCTGCTGCTCGCCTGTCGCATGTACCAGGGCGGCTACTTCGGCTCGGTCCCCCTGGTCGCCAAGGGCTCGGAGATGGAGCGCTTCCTGGCCCCGCATGGCATCGGCCACGCCATCGCGCCGCCCTACGCCAAGAGCATCGCCGAGTTGCTCGAGCGGCTCACGTGGGCCGACTACGCGCAGAAGCGCGAGCGTATCCTGGCTCTCGGCCGTCAGCTGTTTCTCGAGGACGGCTCCGACGTGCGCGCGCTGCTGCAGGCGATCAGGCAGGCGCCTGGGTAGCGCTCGCCTGTGCAGCATGCGCCGTGGCAGCGCCCCGCGGCAGCAGCCGCGCCGGGTCGCAGCGCGACGCGTAGCGCTGGGCCAGCTCCGCCATCTCGATCAGCAGCTGGTCGGTAAGCTTGGTCGGGGTGAAGCCCATGGACACCAGGGCATCGTTGGCGACGTCGAACTCGTTGTCCGGCGGCTCCTGGCGCGGGTTGTCGAGATGCACGATCTCCGTGCCGGGCCGCAGCCGCACGATCAGTCGCGCCAGATCGATCAGACGCACGGACTGGGCGACCTGATTGCAGATCCGCAGGCGCGAGCCAGCAGCCGGGGGGTTGGCGACCGCGATCTCGATGCAGCGCACCGCATCGGCGATATGAATGAACCCGCGTGTCTGGCGGCCCGAGCCGTAGATCGACAGCGGCCGGCCCAGGGCCGCCTGCAACACGAAGCGATTGAGCACGGTTCCGTAGACGGAATCGTAGTCGAACCGGTTGATCAGGCGCTCATCGCGCGCGGTTTCGGCGGTCTGCATGCCCCACACGATGCCCTGCAGCAGGTCGGTGACGCGAACGCCGTCGTGCTTGGCGTAGAAGGCGAGCAGAAGCTGATCCTGCGCCTTGGTCATGTGATAGATGGACGGCGGGTTGGCCGGATGCAGGATCTCACAGTTTTGCTCGCGCCCGTCCTGCTCAGACGAGGTGACCTTCACGTAGCCGTCCGGGTATGCGGTAGCCGAGCGTCTCGTAGCCGTACACCCCGACCGAGCCCAGGTGCACGAGGTGCGTATCGAGCCCGCACTCGACGATGGCCGCGAGCACGTTGTGGGTGGCGCTGACGTTGTTGTTCACCGTGTAGCGGCGATGCGCCGGCGAGCGCATCGAGTAGGGAACAGAGCGCTGCTCGGCCAGATGCACGATGGTGCCGGGCTTGTGCGCAAGCATGAGGTCGCGCAAGGCTCCGTAGTCCGCCGCCAGATCGACGTTGGCAAACCCTATGCGGCGGCCGGTCAGCTCGTGCCACGCGGCCAGCCGCTCCTCGATCGGACGGATCGGGGTCAACGACGCGCTGCCGAGCTCATCATCGATGCGGCGGCGTGAAAGGTCGTCGACGATCAATACCTCATGTCCGCGGTTCGACAGATGCAAGGCTGCCGGCCATCCGCAGAATCCATCTCCGCCGAGGACAAAAACACTCATTACCCCACTCGCCACTCTTAACCCGCCAACGCGAGTTAGCCCTCACCCTGCCGACAATCGCCACTACCCACCGCATCGATGGAGCAGCATATCTCGTTCGCGCACCGCTGGCACTAGGGGAGGCCCGCAACTCCCAATAAACAGGGTTAGCCCTGTTGGTTTGGTGTCAAAAGTGTTGCGACTTGACCAGAAGTGGCCAGTTGACCGGTTTTCAGGCTCGGCACCGGCCCGCCTGCTCCTTGGCAAGCTCGGTTTCGACCTGGGTGCTGAGCGTGCGGGTGCGCGATAGGTGCTCCGGCGATACACCCGGCACGCTGCCGGCCAGCGATTTGGAAGCCGCCCGTACCTCCGTCAGTGCCAAAGAGAGTTGGGGGCATGACAGCTTCTTGCGTACCCCGCGATAGGCGAACAGGCGCGTGCCGTCGGCGTACGCTCCGGCGGAATGCTGCTCACCGACCCATCCGCGCTTGGGGTCGTCCACCATCCTCTTGAGCGCCAATTTGCATTGTGCCGGCGTCCCGCAACTTTCTGCCTCGGGCGGCGGCGGAAATACCTCTGCGGGGCCCTTGCCGATCAGCTGGTCGAGCAGCCCGAACTGCCCGCTCGAGCTTGTGTTTCCGCTCGCTGCGCATCCCGCCAGCGCGGCCGCAGCGAGAACGGCAAACGTCCCCAGGGCAACATAGCGGCGCAGGTGAACTCGGCAACGCATGACCGAAACGCACGCTCCACGGCTCGCACGACCGCATACGACACCAACCCCGCTGCGACAGACGCATGGCTATTTCCCATGGCTTTGTGGTCAAATCTGGCCTTCGGCAGGCGCTAGAGGCTTGTGTGCCGAGGCGGCTGGTCTGGCTGCCGTTGGACCTAGGTGCTAGGCTTGCAAAAAACCACTACGTGGACCCGTGTCCACCTCGATTTCTGCAATCCATGGGAGGAAAGCAAAAATGCATCGTTTGCGAATACTGTGGCTTGCGTGCGCCACATTTGCGGTTGCCGTTCCGGGCGCCTTTGCACAGGACGCCGCCAAGTATCCTGAGCAGACGGTGCGGATGGTGGTGCCGTTCTCGGCCGGCAGCATGACCGACCTCCTGGCGCGCATCATCGGCGAAAGCCTCTCCCAGCGCTGGAAGCAGCAGGTGGTGGTTGAGAACCGGCCGGGGTTGGCCGGCACCTCCAGCGTGGCCAAGGGAGCGGCCGACGGCTACACGCTGATGCTCACCTCGAACGGCCACACGGTCATCGGTCATTTGAACAAGAACCTGGCGTTCGATCCGCTCAAGGATTTCTCCGGCGTGAGCATGGTGGCGATCACCCCGCTGATCATGGTGGTCCCGCCCGACTCGCCGGTAAAGAGCGTCAAGGAGCTGATCGAGCTGGCCAAGTCGAAGCCGGGAGCTCTCAATTACAGCTCAGCGGGCCTCGGCAGCACCACCGGCATCGCCGGCCATCTGCTGCGGCAGACCACCAAGATCGACATCGTGCATGTTCCCTTCAAGGGCCTGCCCGAGACCCACACCGCCATCATCCGCGGCGACGTCGCCGTCGGCTTCTCGTTCTTCGCGGCAGCCGGCGATCTGATCGTCAGCGGCAAGGTGCGCGGGCTCGCCGTGACCGGCAACAGCCGCCTCAAGGTCCTGCCGGACGTGCCGACCTTCGCGGAGGCCGGGCTGCCCGAGTACAAGTACGATTCCTGGTTCGGCATCATGGCGCCCGCCGGCGTGCCGAAGGCGATCGTCGAAAAGGTGAGCAAAGACATCGCCGACGTGCTGCAGCAGCCCGACATCAAGGCGCGCTTCGAGCCGCAGGGCGTGGTGCTCGCCTCCTCAAAGCCTGGCGATTTCGACCGCACCATCCAGGGCGACGCGGAGCGCTACGGGCCGCTGTTCAAGGGCAACTGAGGCCCGCACGGTCACTGCCGGTCCTTGCAGGCGGCGCCATCGCGTGGCATTGCACGCGCCTGCGCGGCCGCTCGAGCCCGCTTGCAAGGACCTAGTGTGATGATCGAGAAGGCCGCCGCATCGCGCTAGGCTGGGGTCGAGAGCGGATCACCTATTTCGCGATCAGGACACTAGATGCCCGAAGGACCCGAATTCCGCACTACCATGAGGTTCGCCTACGGCGTGCCGCGCGAGCTGGCGCCCGGCGTTCTGCGCATCGTTGCCAACAATCCCAGCCCCTTCACCTTCAAGGGCACCAATACCTACATCGTGGGCACCGGCGACGAGCTCGCGCTGATAGACCCGGGGCCGGACGATGCCACCCATCTTCAGGCCATCCTCGAGACCATCGGCAAGCGCAAGCTGAGCCACATCCTCATCACCCACACGCACCGCGATCACACCGACGGCCTGCCGGCGCTGCTGGCGGCGACGGGCGCCAAGACGGCCGGGTTCGGCAGGCGTGCGAAGGAGCGGGGCAGCGTGCGCACCAGCCCTTCGGGCAGCGAGTTCGTGGAGCAGGATTTCATTCCCGACGTGCCTCTGGCGCATGGCAGCCGCCTCGAAGGCGACGGCTGGGCGTTCACCGCCCTGCACACGCCCGGGCATGCGCCCGACCATCTTTGCTTCGCCGTGGAGGGAGCCAGAGTGCTGCTCTCGGGCGACCACGTGATGGGCTGGAACACCAGCGTCATCGCGCCTCCGGAAGGCAACATGGGCGACTACATGCGCGCGCTCGAGCTGCTCCAGGATCGCGACGACGCGGTCTATTTCCCCGGCCACGGTGGCCAGATCGCCGAGCCGCAGCGCATGGTCAAGGCGTTTCTGCTGCATCGGCGCATGCGCGAGAGCGCCATCCTGGACTGCATCCGCGACGGCACCGACACCATCGACGCCATCGTGCCGGTGATCTACCGCGGCCTCGACCCCAAGCTCGTCAAGGCTGCCGCTCTTTCGGTGCGGGCGCACGTTGAGCACCTGTCGGCTCGGGGCCGCGTCCGCTACGACTTACCGCTTTCTGGGGATCGCCGCCTTTCTGCCGCTTGAGCAGCGCGCGAGCGCGCGCGCTGCTGAGCGCGCGCCGGCCGATGCTGCCAGGCGCGGTGGCGTCGGCGCGCGCCTGCAGCTCGGCCATGAACCTGCGCACGCGGGCCGCGTTCTGGCCGAAGTCGAACCGGCCGTAGCGCGATGCGGAGCGCACGTCCACGCGCGCGCGGACGGGGCTGCCCTCGACCCGAACCACGACATCGTCGGTGAAGCCGATGACAAGGGTCTGATCGGTCGCCTCCAGGGTGCCGGTCTTGAGCGGACGGCCGGTCGGCGGCTCGGCAGCGGTCACGCGCCAGCGCAACTTGCGCACCGCCTCCTCCACCAGCTCGAAGGCCTCATCCGCCGAGCGGTCCATCACCACCGTGCGCAGGTCCGGATAGGCCTTGGCCTGCAGCTCGGCGAAGGATTGGCCCGGATAGTCGCTGGGGTTGGCCCCGCTGCTGCGCGCGGCCAGGGCGACGAAGCGCGGCGGCTTGGAAAGGTCGGTCGTCACGTCGTTGATGCGCGGCAGATTGGAGTATGCGACGACGTAGAACAGCGGCCCCGCGAGGGTGGCGAGCGACAGCAGGATTGCGAGCGATGCACGGGCGGCGCCGCCGAATCCCGTGCGCCAGATCCGGATCAGGGCAATCAGCGCCACCAGGATGGCAAGGCCAGCCCCGGCATAGCCGACCAGGAACAGGTTCATCGCCGCCATGGTGGGGAAATTTGCCAGCCGATGCAGCAGCAGGCCCGCGAGCAGCACGGCCGCGGAGAACAGCGCGATCCGCAAGGCCCAGCGCGCGAGCGGCGCCACAATCGATGTCGAATAGTCGCTCAAGCGGATCTCTCGATCATCACACTAGCCGCGCCGCCTCGCGCCATCGCTCACTAGCAGGGTCGCCAGCTGCTGCCAACGTGCGGCCGCCGATCCACAGCATGCTGGCGCCGCCGCCCGCCAGTTCCAAGATGACATCCGGCGCCCGATGCGTAGGATTGCGGACAATTGCGACGAACCCGCGGTGAGCCCATGCGTCCTCTCTCCAACTTTGCCGCTCGCGATGTCGAGGCGCTGCTGCACCCGACCACCAATCTCCTCGCGCACCGCGCCACCGGGCCGCTGGTGCTGGAGCGGGCCGAGGGCATCTACGTGTGGGACAGCAGCGGCAAGCGCTACATCGAGGGGCTCGCGGGGCTCTGGTGCACGGGGCTCGGCTACGGCAACGCCGAGCTGGTCGAGACCGCGCGCGAGCAGATGTCGCGGCTGTCGTTCACGCACCTGTTCGGCGGCCGAAGCCACGAGCCGGCGATCGCGCTGGCCGAGAAGATCAAGGCGCTGTCGCCGGCGCCGGCCTCCAAGGTGTTCTTCACCAACTCGGGCTCGGAGGCCAACGACACCCAGATCAAGATCGCCTGGTACTACAACAACGCGATCGGGCAGCCCAAGCGCAAGAAGATCATCTCCCGCCATCGCAGCTACCACGGCACCACCATCGCCACCGCCAGCCTGTCGGGCCTTGCCGTGTTCCATGCCGACTTCGACCTGCCGATGGCGCGCGTGCTGCACACCGATTTCCCGCACTACTGGAAGAACTCGGAAGCCGGCGAGAGCGAGCCGGACTATGCCAGCCGGCTGGCACGCAATCTCGAGGAGCTGATCGAGCGCGAAGGGCCCGAGACGATCGCGGCCTTCATCGCCGAGCCGGTGATGGGGGCCGGCGGCGTGCTGCTTCCCCCCGCCACCTATTTCGAGAAGGTGCAGGCCGTGCTCGCGCGGCACGACATCGCCTTCATTGCCGACGAGGTGATCTGCGGGTTCGGCCGCACCGGCAACTGGTGGGGCTCGGAAACCTTCGGCATCAAGCCCTCCACCATCACCATGGCCAAGGCCATCACGTCGGCCTACGTGCCGATGGGTGCGCTGACGGTGCCGCAGGAGGTGTACGACGCCCTGGTCGAGGCGAGCGGCAGGCACGGCGTGTTCGCGCACGGCTTCACCTACTCGGGCCATCCGCTCGCCTGCGCGGTGGCGCTCAAGACCATCGAGATCTACGAGCGCATCGGAATCGTCGAGCATGTGCGGCGGGTGGCGCCCATCTTCCAGCTGCGGCTGAAGGCGCTGGCCGACCATCCGCTGGTGGGCGAGGCGCGCGGGGTTGGCCTCATCGGCGGGCTCGAGCTGGTGAAGGACAAGCGCGCGAGGCAGAGCTTCGAGCCCAAGATGGGCGTCGGCGCCCAGGCCGCGCGCTTTGCCGAGGAGGAGGGCGTGCTGTCGCGCGCGGTCGGCGGCGACAATCTGGCGCTGTGCCCGCCGCTCGTCATCGACGGCGCCGAGATCAACGTCATGTTCGATGCCGTTGCGCGCGCGCTCGATCGCACCGAGGCCTGGGCGCGCAAGGAGGGGCATTTGTGAAGGTCTGGTTTCAGGTCTCAACCCTTGCTGTACCCTCGTCGTAGAACCCTGACCCAAGAACCCTGACCCCTAGAACCTGAAACCTTCACCCTATGCCAACACCGCTAGCCTCGCCGGCCTTGGGCCTCGAGGGTGAGGGAGGAGGAGCAGGGCGTCCATGCTCGCGCCCGGGACCTGCGGTCGTTAAGCAGGGCGCAAAGGACGCCCTGCTCGGCCCACATCCGCGCTTGCCTTGGCGCTTGCCAGATCAGATCACCGACCAAGGCCGCTCGCGGACACGAGCTTCGCCGCTCCCGGTTCCCGTGCTGGCGCTTGGACGACCTATCCACCATGCCAGTCGAGAGTGCCGGACAACGGCCCCCGGCTCCTAGATTGGGCTGCGGCTCCGGAAGCCGCGCTTCCCATCACCGGGGCAATCTCGACATAGGCGCGCTGGCGGCGTTTGTCACTATCCGTAGGCAAACAATATTTTTGCTCAAATCTATCCCCGCCGCCCAAACCTGTGGTAGGCGCGCGCCTCTTCTCCCTCTCCCCGCTCGCGGGGAGAGGGAATTCAACGGGCCCTAGCTCAGCACGTTGATCGGCTTGCCGGCGAGCCAGGCCTCGATCGCCTGCACCATGCCGCTGTAGAAGTCGCGGTAGGTCTCCTCCGTCACGTAGCCCAGGTGCGGGGTGAGCAGCGCGCGCGGCTCGGCGCGCAACGGGTGCTCGGGCGGCAGCGGCTCCACGTCGAAGGTATCGGCGCCGAACCCGGCGATGCGCTTCTCCTTCAGCGCCGCCAGCACCGCTGCCTCGTCGACGATCGGCCCGCGCGAGGTGTTGATCAGCAGCGCCGTCGGCTTCATCAGGCCGAGCTCGCGCGCGCCGACGATCCCGCGCGTGCGCGGCGACAGCACCGAGTGGATGGTGAGGATGTCGGCGCGGCGGAACAGCTCGTCCTTCTCCACCCGTTCGGCGCCACGCTCGCGCGCCCGCTCTGCGGTGAGGTTCTCGCTCCAGGCGATCGGCTTCATGTCGAAGGCGGCGCCGATGCGGGCGACCTTGGCGCCGAGGTTGCCGAGCCCCAGGATGCCCAGCGTCTTGCCTTCGAGGTCGAAGCCGAGCGTCGTCTGCCAGCCGCCGCCGGGGCGCATGGCGTGGAACTCCTCGCGCAGGTGGCGGGCAAGCCCCAGCATCAGCGCGAAGGCCAACTCGGAGGTCGAGCGGCCGGCGCCGCCGGTGTTGCATACCAGAACGTTGCGCGCCTTGGCGGCCTCCAGGTCGACGGAGGCATTGCGCTTGCCGGTGGTGACCAGCAGCTTGAGGCTCGGCAGCTTCTCGAACAGGGCGCGGTTGAACGGCGTGCGCTCGCGCATGATGCCGATGACGTCGAACTCGGCGAGCGCCCGAGCCGCGCTCTCGGTATCGGGCAGGCGCTCGGTGAACACGACGATGCGGTGTGCCTGCTGCAGCCGCGACCAGTCGGCCATGCGGAGCGCAACGTTCTGGTAGTCGTCGAGGATGGCGATGGCGGCCATGGGCGTTTTTCCAGGCTGGTGTGTTTCCCCGCCACTATATCGAAGTGCGGGGCTTTTTCACCTCTCCTCCGGGGAGAACACTCGTAGATTGGGTCGAGCGTCAGCGATGACCCAACACTTGATAGCGTAGCACCCTCGCGTGTTGGGTCGGCGCTTCGCTTGACCCAACCTACAGGCTCCCCCAAGGGGAGAAGGGTTGCTCGCCCCTTCCTTTCGCCCCACCCGCCTCTAAGTGTTGAGCGGCTTGGCTCATCGGGAGCACCGCCTTGGGCGCCATACTGATCCTACTGGCTCTGGTCTTCGTGCTGGCGATCCTGCCGCAGATGTGGGTGCGCCGCGTGATCGACAAGCACGCGCGCGACCGCCCCGACATCGCGGGCACCGGCGCGCAGTTCGCCCGCCACCTGCTCGACGAGATGAAGCTCGCCCACGTCAAGGTGGAGGAGACCAAGCTCGGCGACCACTACGATCCCGATGCCAAGGCGATCCGGCTGCTGCCGCAGAACATGCATGGCCGCTCGCTGGCGGCGCTGGTCATCGCCGCGCACGAGACGGGGCACGCCATGCAGGACGCCACCGGCTACCAGCCGCTGCACGCGCGCACCAGGCTCGCCAAGCAGGCGATCCGCATAGAGAAGGTGGGCGCGGTGGTGATGCTGGCGGCGCCGATCGTGATGGCGCTGGCGCGCACGCCGCACGTGCTCCTAGTCGAGGTGCTGGCGGGCGTGCTGATCCTCGGCATGTCGATCGCCATGCACGCGGTCACGCTGCCGGTGGAGCTCGACGCCAGCTTCCGCCGCGCGCTGCCGGTGCTCAAGGCCGGGGGCTACATCAAGGACGAGGATATGCCGGCGGCGCGCCAGATCCTCAAGGCCGCAGCCTACACCTACGTGGCCGCCGCCGCCATGAGCCTGCTCAACGTGGCGCGCTGGATTCGCGTGCTGCGGATGTAGGCTTGGGTCGGCTAGCGCTGCACGGCGGCGACCGGCTGGCCGAACGTTTCCGGCTCGGTTGGCGGCAGGTCGGCAGCCGGCAGCACGATGCCCCAGGCAATGCCGAACGCCAAAATCACTCCACCCAGCGCTCCGGCGACGGTGAACAGGCGCTCGTTGCTGCTGTCGATGCCGAAGTAGGTCTCCGACAGCATGCCGCCGACGACACCGCCCATCAGCGGCCCCATCAGCAGCGCCAACAAGAAAAGGGCAGGCTCAAGCATGGCATGCCTCACTCGATTCGAGTGCCACCACGTTCGGCGTTTACGCAGCGCCTGTCACGACGTGGGCGGAAGCAATCCACAGCAATCGCTCGACAAAAACCGAGCGAACCGAAGCTACTGACCCGGAAATCGGTACGTCAGGCCGACGGCGATCGCCGGCGACCACAGATAGGTCTTGAGCCCGCCGCCGTGGGCCAGATCGGCATCGATGTGGGAGTAGGCGATCTTGCCCTCGGCGAACATGGACCAGCTGTCGTTCAGCTTGTACTCGAGCCCGGCCAGGCCCTGCGCGGCGGCGCCCGCCCACTGATACTCGAAGGTGCGCTGGGCCACGCCGTCGAGCGTCACCTCCACGTGCGGGATGGTGACACCGGCGCCGATGCCGACGTAGGGGACGAACCTGCCCTGCCAGATCGGATTGAACCGATACATGAGGTTGAACATCAGCAGGTTGTTGCCGTCGCTGAACTCGAGCTTGTCGTACACGCCGTCGGCGGCGAAATCGATCTGGCCCATGGCCTTGGCATGCGTGAACTCGAGCGCGATGCCCCAGCTCGATGCCCGGTTCAGCCAGTAGGTGCCGCGCACGCCCCAATAGGGCGGCATCTCGAAGGAGTCGCCCGCCCAATTTATGGTGCGGTTGTCAGTGATTGGGCCGGTCAGCCTGACCGGGCTGCTGAAGTTGGTATTGGCGCCGCCATAGACGCTGATCTGCGTCTCGGCGAGGGCGGTGGGTGTGGAGAGGACGAGGCCCGCTGCGAGCGCTGCTCCCGCAGCCAGCGAGCGTCGGCATGCCAAGCTCGACCAAGCCGGCAATGATGCCCGGCCAGTGCCGCATCTTCCCATGGGTGGTCTCTCGAGAATCTCACGAGCGCACCCAAGAACTCAGCGGCGCGCGGCAGCACTCAGGCGAATCATTCGTAGATGGTACGAGAGCTGCCCAGCTCAGTCGATTGTTCCGATCGCCCTTTTCGCGGTGTGTGGCGGTACGGCGACGCCGAAGCCGGCGCGGATGCTCATGCAACCAGCGCCGGCTTGATGCTTTTGTGTGGCGAACGTGTCGGCCCGCCTGATTCGGCGATGGCCTAGCGGCTGGCCGTCAGCCGCAGCTGCGCTACGCCGGCGGCGATGTTGAGCCCCTCCTGCGCCTGCACGCTCACCGGCTGCAGCACGATCGAGCGGTCCGAGCCGCCGACCAGCGCGTTGGCGCCAACGCCGAGCCCGACCGTCGCCTCGGCGCTGACCCCGGCATAGGTGCCGCTGATCGATCGCGGCGGTGACTTGCTGGTCGGCGCCAGCACGGCCCAGGAGATCGCCGCCTGCTTGGTCGCGCCGATGTCGAGGCCGATCTTGTCGATAGTGCCGCGATAGAACTCGTCACGGCCCTGCCGGTTGAAGCGGCACCTCAGCTCGCGGGTCGAGCCGACGATGAAGCCGGTCGAGCCGCTGGCGTTGCAGGTGAGCACGCCGACCTCGACGCGCGTTTGCGCCTGCGCTGTTGCCATCGTCGCCAACGCTGCCAGCGCGGCGCCGGCGGTGACCATCAAAGCTCGTTGCATGGGCTCCTCCAGGTGAGGTGTGGGGACGTGTGTTCACTTGTGACATGCGCATGGATTCATGACCACGCCATGTCCGCTGCAAGGTGAAAGAAGCTCTGCTTCCTGCGCCGGTCGCGTGGCAGCATCAGGGTAGATGCAATTGATCAGACCAAGCACTGCCGGCGGCGCAAAGACAACGGCTTGGCCCGTTTCTGGTTCCAGCGACCGGAAAAGTGCGAGCAATATTGCCCGCTTGCACGATGGCAGGTACAAGCCGGGCCATGCCGAGTGCCACCACCAAGCCCAAGCGCAGTCCAGTCGCCAAGCCGCACCGCAGCAAGGCCAAGCCCGCCCCGCGCGTCGGCCTGGTCTCGCTCGGCTGCCCCAAGGCCCTGGTCGACAGTGAGCGCATCATTACCGCTCTGCGCTCGCAGGGCTACGAGCTGTCGGGCCAGTACGCCGACGCCGACGTGGTGCTGGTCAACACCTGCGGCTTTCTCGACTCGGCCAAGAAGGAGAGCCTGGACGCCATCGGCGAGGCCATGGCCGAGAACGGCCGGGTGATCGTCACCGGCTGCCTCGGGGTGGAGAAGGACCGCATCCTCGCGGCGCACCCCGGCGTGCTGGCGGTCACAGGCCCGCACCAGTACGAGCAGGTGGTGGCTGCGGTGCACGAGGCCGTGCCGCCGCTGCACGACCCATTCGTGGACCTCGTGCCGCCGGAAGGCTTGCGCCTGACGCCGCGCCACTACGCCTATTTGAAGATTTCGGAAGGGTGCAACAACCGCTGCTCGTTCTGCATCATCCCGCAGCTGCGCGGCAGGATCACGAGCCGGCCTGCGAACCAGGTGATGGCGGAGGCCGAGCGGCTCGTGCGCGCCGGCGTCAAAGAGCTGCTGATCATCAGCCAGGACACATCGGCTTATGGGCTCGACATCCAGTACGCCGAGAGCCCGTACAAGGGGCGCAACATCAAGGCGCGCTTCCTCGAGCTGTGCCAGGAGCTGGGCTCGCTCGGCGCCTGGGTGCGGCTGCACTACGTCTATCCCTACCCGCACGTCGACGCCGTGCTGCCGCTGATGGCGGAAGGCAAGATCCTTCCCTACCTCGACATCCCGTTCCAGCACGCCTCGCCGCGCGTGCTGAAGGCCATGCGGCGGCCAGCGCACCAGGAGAGGACCTTGGAGCGGCTCGCGCGCTGGCGCGAGGTCTGTCCGGACCTCGCCTTGCGCTCGACCTTCATCGTCGGCTTCCCCGGCGAGACCGAGGAGGACTTCCAGCTGCTGCTCGACTGGCTCGAGGAGGCCAAGCTCGCGCGCGTGGGCTGCTTCAAGTACGAGCCGGTGGAGGGCGCGGCGGCCAACGACCTCGGTGCCGACATCGTGCCCGACGAGGTGAAGGCCGAACGCTGGCACCGCTTCATGGCCGCCCAGCAGGCAGTGAGCGCCAAGCTGATGGCCGCCCGGGTCGGCCGGACCATCGACGTCATCATCGACGAGGTGGACGCGGACGGCGCTGTGGGCCGCTCCAAGTGGGACGCGCCCGACATCGACGGCTCGGTGTTCGTCGACGGCGCCACCGGCGTGAAGCCCGGCGACATTGTCCGGGCGCGTGTGACCCATGCGGACGAGTATGATCTGTGGGGTGAAGCGTAAATTCTTTACGCAACACTTTCTGACGTCAATGGAACGCCACAGTTGTACTGCTAGGCGCAACGCCGTTTGTTGCGGAGCGGACAATGCCACCTGTAAATCAGCACGAAGATATTTTTCTTAGCTACGCTCGCGAGGATCGCGTGGTGGCCGAAAAGATCGTTGGATTTCTTGAGGACAATGGATGGTCCGTGAGCTGGGACCGGGTGTTCGAAATCGGGGTCTCTTGGCCGGCGGCGCTTGAAGACAAGCTCCGCAATGTCAAATGCGTCGTCGTTCTTTGGACGGAAGCTTCTAGGGACTCGCGTTGGGTATGGGAAGAAGCGAACTTTGGCCTAAGTCGAAGTGCACTTGCGTCCGTTCGTCTTGCCAACGTTGACCCGCCTATGGGTTTTCAATCCGTGCAGGCCGAAGATCTGACGGGCTGGACTGGGCAGCGCAACCACGCCGGACTGTCGCGCCTATTCGCGCGCGTGAGGAACCTTCTGCAGGACGTTCCAGCGCCTGGGCCACGATTGAGCCCGGCCGTGGCGGCGGAGATGGCTAAGCAACAGCCGACGGCAAGCCATTTTTCTGTTTCGGATATGAGGGCCGACAAGGACTGCATTTTGGCGGCTGTCCACCGCGCTAACCGTGAAGCATTGGACGAGGTGGCCCATGGCTACGACCAACTTGCTGATGCTCAAAGGGAGGCGCGACTTGCGCTCGACGATCAGGCACCGCTTAAGCACTTCGCGGCAGCGGCCAGCAACTTTCAGGTCGCACTCAGTAGTCTGGGTAGCGAAGCTCTGAGCATGCGCCTCCCCGAGCGCAACAATATGCCAGTCGAGTACTTTCTAAAGATGGAATACGCCAACGCACTGGTTTTCTCCCAACCCAATCCGAAAATTGTTCCTGACGGCGCGTTGGAAATCTATCGGCAGCTCGCCGAGCGATATCCCGCGGACACGGCCATTTTCCTAAGAATGGGGCAAGCTAAGCTTCGCTCAGCCATAACGCGCGCGGAGCTGCAGGCGGCCGTTCGAGATCTGAACACGGCACTGAGCTTGGCGCCATTGGATGAACTGGTATCGGAACGGCATTGGGTCTATTTCGAGGTGCCGTTGAAGGTCGGCACCTGCTTCTGGAGAATTGCGGAACTGCCCAATATTTCCCCTAAGAAGCGAGTGGAATCCATGCGCTTGGCTGTCGCCAGTACTGATCCGGTAATACATGCGCCAAGGCCAGATGGCATTGATCTGCAGTTTGTGAACTTCGCGGTGATCAAAGCTCTCGGGAACGTGCTTTTCTTCAGGTCGCATCTGCTGCGGATTGGCGATAGCGCTGGCGGCACCGTCAAGGATATCAGAGCCTACATCAGTATGCTGAGGGGCCCCGACTACCGGGAAGTGTACGAGAAGCAAACGAAGATTATTGACAGCGTGATGTTTGCGGCTGCCACAGTCGGCTGGTGGGAGGTCGCTGTCGAAGAAGCAACGAAGAACCTTGCGAACTTCCGCGAGATCGCGGCCAAGCGGCCGCTCGACATGGAAGAAGTAGAGATGCGCTCCAGGGCCGATGAGACGCAATACTTTGCTAGGAAGCTTATTGCGTCTAAGGGCCTGCTCGACAACTGGCTTCAGCTTGGTCGCTCGAGTTGAGGTGGCTGGCCGTCGCCGGCTGTGCCAAATCATCGAGGAGGCACCGGCCGCGCCGTTGCCGGATCACGGGCCAGCACCTGCTCCAGGGCGTGCGCCACGGCCAGCACGCGCGCGTCGGCGCCGTTGGGGCCGATCACCTGGATGCCGAACGGCATGCCTAAGTGATCCACGCCGCAGGGGATGGCGGCGGCGCAGGCCAGCGCCAAGGTCGGCGCGTAGGTGATGGCGAGCCAGCGCATGTAGGTCGGCATCTTCTCGCCGTTGATCTCCTCGACGAACAGTTGCGCGTGCGGGAACGGCGAGACGGAGGCGGCCGGCGCGATCAGCACGTCGACGTCCTTGAAGAAGGCGAGAAAGCGCCGGTAGATCCTGGTCTGCTCCAGGTGCGCACGCGCAGCGTCGCCTAGGGAGAGCTTCAACCCGCGGTCGACGTTGTCGATGACGTTGCGGTCGAGCAGCTCGCGCCCCTGCTCGACCCGCTCGCGGTGCAAGGCGAGGAAGTGCAGGCAGCGCAGCACCTCGAAGGTCTCGTGCACGCCGGAGAAGTCGGGTGCCCGCTCCTGCACCTCCTTGAACGCCGGCCGGAAGCGCGCGACGCGCTCGCCGAAAATCCGCGCAATAGCCCGATCGACCGGCGCGCAGCCGAGATCGGGCGAGACAGCGGCGCGCGCCTTGCCGAGGTCGGCGCCCGTGAGCTCCGCCGGGATGCGCGCGTAGTCGCTGGAGGAGAAGGGATCAGCCTTGTCCTCGCCGATCTGCGCGCGCAGCAGCAGGTGCGCGTCGGCGATGGTGCGCGCCATCGGCCCCGTGACGCTGAACGGGCTCAAGCCGATGCCGCGCTCGATGGTCGGCACCACGCCGGGCGAAGGGCGCAAGCCCGCCACGCCGCAGAACGCGGCCGGTGTGCGGCAGCTGCCGCCGTAGTCGGTCCCCGTGGCCAGCGGCACCTGGCCCAGGGCCAGTGCCACGGCCGAGCCGCCCGAGGAGCCGGCGCAGGTCTTGGTGGGGTCGAACGGATTGCCGGTGGGACCGTACACGCGGTTGGTGGTATTGGCGCCGGCGCCGAACTCCGGCGTGTTGGTCTTGCCGAGGATCACTCCGCCGGCGGCGCGAATGCGTGCCACCACGGCCGCGTCGCTCGCCGGCACGTCGTTCTTGTAGAGCAGCGAGCCCTGCGTGGTGCGCAGGCCGGCGGTCGCCTGCAGGTCCTTGATGCCGATGGGCAAGCCGGCGAGCGGCCCCGCATCCTCGCCGCGGCCCAACGCCAGCTCGATCTCCTTGGCGCGCGTGCGCGCGGCGCTTGCGTCGATGGCGACGATGGCGTTGACGGCGCCGTTGGTTGCCTCGATGCGGGCGAGGCAGCTCTCCAGCAGCTCGACGGGTGATAGCTCGCGCGCGCCCATCAGGCGCCGCGCCTCCAGGGCGGAGAGATCGCAAGGCTCGGTCATTCGTCCCCTCCCGCATGTCTACTGGTTGCGCGGGATATTGGGGCACGCGGGAACGCACGCACAAGCCTTTGCATGGCCACGCCCAGCGCGGTTGACGCAGCGTTGCGCCCGATCAGGCTTGCCAAGCTCGCCCGATGGCGAATAGCTACCCGTGCTAGCGCCGGGCGGACAGGCGCGGCCAGCGAGGGAACGTCGCGCAGGATGCCGCTCTTCACGCCGCGGGATGGGACGGTCCAGTCGCGCGACGATCCCATCGCCGCCGTGCTGTGGGTGACGCTCGCCATGGCGCTGTTCGCCGGGCTGGCGGTGTTCGCGCGCCTTGCCATGAACACCGGCCTGCACCCGTTCGTGGTGCTGTTCCTGCGCAACCTTTTCGCCGTGGCGATGCTGATGCCGCTGCTCTTCTGGCGCGGGCGCAGCCTGTTCCGCTCGTCCCAGCTCGGCCTGTACGGCGTGCGCGTCGCCATCTCGCTGGTGTCGATGCTCACCTGGTTCTACGCCATCGCAATCATCCCGATCGGCGAGGTGACGGCCATCAGCTTCCTGGCGCCGCTGTTCGGCACGCTGGGCGCCATCCTGCTGCTGGGCGAGAAGGTGCGCATGCGCCGCTGGGCAGCCCTCATCATCGGCTTTGCCGGCGCTATGATCATTCTGCGCCCGGGCGGCACGCCGATCGGCATCGGCCAGATCTGCGCGGTGGTGTCGGCGATGATGACGGGCGTGATCGCCGCGCTCATCAAGCAGCTCACCGAGCGGGATGATCCCGACAAGATCGTGTTCCTCACCAACATCATGCTGATGCCGCTGTCGCTGGTGCCGGCGCTGTTCGTGTGGAGCTGGCCGACCACGGCGATGCTGCTGCCGCTGATCGGCATGGGGCTGTGCGCGGTGGTGGGCCACGTTGCGCTGGTGCGCGGCTATGCGGTCACCGACGCCTCGCTGGCGCAGACCTTCGAGTTCTCGCGCCTGCCGTTCACCGTGGTCATCGCCTATGTCGCCTTCGGCGAGACCATCGATGTCTGGACCTGGGTCGGCGCGCTCGTCATCTTCGCATCTGCGATCTACATCACGCGCCGCGAAGCGCAGCTCAAGCGCCAGGCGATGCAGGCCAAGCTCGACGCCCCGCCGCACCAGTAAGCCGCGCCGCTGCCTCTCCTCGGGGGAACTCGCGTGCTTCGAGCGCGTTCAGCCAGCAACCGGAATTGCGTTCGAGGTCCGTGGCCCAGTGCCGCGAAGCCGGACGAAACCGACGTAACAAGAGGAGACGGACATGAAGCTCAAGTATTTGTTGAGCGGCGCGGCCGGTGCGCTGGCGCTCGGCATGCTTTCCTTCTCGGCCCAGGCGGCACCCCTGACGAGCCCGGGCGACGCCGCGCGCGCCAATGCCGGCGAGGGCAGCCTGGTGCAGGATGTGCGCTGGGTGCGCCGCTGCTGGTGGCACCGCGGGCATCGTCACTGCCGTCGCGTCTGGCGCCGGTGGGGCGGCTACCACCATCATCATCGCCACTACCACGGCGGCCCGGGCTTCTACGGAGCGGGCTTCAGCTTCCACTTCGGCCCGCGCCGTCACTACGGCTACTGGTAGGCCCCTCGACGTGATCAGGCGGCTGCGGCGCGCAGCTGACGCGCCACAGCCGCCTGACGCTCCCCCACCTAACCCGCGGCAGCAGGCTCGGCCCGAGCCGTCCGCCCACGCGATTGCGGCTGATTGGCCTCCGTCTCGCGCTGGCCGAGAACCTCGATATAGGAGCGCGCTGTCTGCCGGACGTGGACGCGCAGCAGCTTCTGCAGGCCCGTGACCTCGCCGGCCTTGATCAGCTTCAGCATGTTGCAATGGTCGCGGAACGACAGCCGGTTGAGGGCCTCCTCGTCCGACAAGCGCGAACGCAGCGCCTGGATGCGCAGGTCGATGGGCGCATAGGCATCCGCGATGTAGCTGTTGCCACAAGCCTCGATGAGGGTGCGGTGGTAGCTGCCGTCGAGCGTGCGATACGCGACGATGTCTCCAGCGTGGTAGGCCTTGCGCATGTCGTGCAGCACGGAAGCCATGCGCAAGGCGAGCTCCCTGCCGTTCCGTTTCATCGCGATCGCGGCCGACTCGACCTCGAGCATTTCCCTGAGCTCGCTCACATTGACCACGTCTGCGGGGCCCAAGCGAAAGACATAGGTGCCGCGTTGCGGCAGGACATCAACTAGCCGGTCGAGCTTCAGTTCAAGCAACGCCTCCCGCACCGGCGTCTTGGAGATGCCGAGCTCGGCGGCCAGCGCGTTCTCCGACACCAGCTCGCCGAGCCGCAGGCGGCCGTCGATGATGCGGGCGCGCAATTCGTCGACCACCAGCGCGGTCAGCGACCGGGGGCGCTTGATGGCCATGTCTATTGCTGGGGCTGCCATGCGCTGCGGTTCTTGTCTTTGCCGTCTCATATCTGATATCTTAGATACTAAACTGCAAAACTCAAGATTCCGCGAGCGTTAATTTGTGCTCGCCCGAGGGAACGACGCCAACGGGAGGGGAGGAAACGCTCGATGCAAATCGTGACGAAGTTGACGGCTGGCTTCGCAATGCTATTGGCCATGCTGGCCAGCGCAGCCGCGCAGACCACCCACACCTTGAAGTTCAACCACGTGCTCGGCCCCAAGGAGCCCTACCACGAGGGCTTCCTGAAATGGGCCAAGGGCGTCGAGGAGCGCACCAAGGGCGGCCTCAAGATCGACGTGTTCCACTCAGCGCAGCTCGGCCGCGAGGAGGACATCATCGAGCAGATCCGCCAGGGCGCCAACATCGGCCAGAACACCGACTCGGCGCGCATGGGCAACTACGTGCCCGGCATCGCCGTGATGAACGGGCCCTACTTCGTCGAGACGCTGGAGGAGGTGGCCAAGCTGCGCAAGGCGCCGACCGTCATCAAGTGGCAGGAGGAGCTGGCGGGCAAGTTCGGCCTCAAGGTGGTGTCGTTCAACTGGGTGCAGGGCTACCGGCACTTCTTCACCAACAAGGCGATCAAGACGCCGGACGACCTCAAGGGCCTGCGCATCCGCACACCGCCGGCGCCGATCTGGCAGGAATTGATCCGCGCGCTGGGCGCGGTGCCGGTCGCCATGGCCTTCGGCGAGATGTATCCGGGGCTGCAGCAGCGGGCGATCGACGGGGTGGAGCTGGTCTACAACAACATCCCCGGCGGGCGCTTCTACGAGGTCTTGAAGTTCGCCAACGAGACCAGGCACATCATGCTGGTCAACTTCGAGGTGGTCAGCGCCAAGTGGTTCGACGGCCTGCCGAAGGAGTACCAGGCCGCGCTGATCGAGGAGTGCGACAAGGCCGGCGAGGAGACCTCGCGCGAGATCTTCCGGCTGGAGGCCGAGGTCGAGCAGCAGCTCAAGGGCCGCGGCATGACCATCGTCAAGGATGTCGACCTCACGGCTTTCCGCAAGGCGGGCGAGAAGGCCTACGAGGTGCTGAAGATCATGGATGCCAAGATCGCCGTGCACAAGGAGATCGGCAAGAATTAATCGGGGGGAGGTGGCAGCGATGGGACGGGTCTACGAGCGCATCTGCGCAGCGGAAGCACTCATCGCCGCCACCTTTCTTGTGCTGATGGTGCTGCTGATCTTCCTCGGCGGCGTCATGCGCATGCTCGGCACGCCCATCAACTGGTCGAGCGACGCGGCCACCGCCTTCTTCGCCTGGGCCTGCTTCCTGTGCGCCGACATCGCCTGGCGGCGCAACAGCCTGATGTCGATCGAGGTGCTGACGAATAGGCTGCCGGCCTCGCTGCAGTCGGCGTTCCGGTATTTAAACTACGCCATCATCTCGGTGTTCCTCTGCTACCTGATCGTGCTCGGCTTCTATCTCGCCTGGATCAGCCGCGCGCGCAGCTTCCAGGGCATTCCCGAGATCAGCTACTCCTGGGTGACGCTCAGTCTTCCGGTGGGCGCGCTGCTTCTGCTGATCACCACGGTGCTCAAGGTGCGAGGCGAGCTGGCCGGCGAGCACGCCGAGAGCCGCGCCGTGGACGTGCTTTGAAATGCTGACCGTCCTCATCGCCTTCACGGTGCTGCTGCTGATCGGCATGCCGGTGGCGTTCGCCATCGGCATCTCTGGCACGCTGTTCTTCCTGCAGCATCCCGAGCTGCCGTTCACCATCCCGATCCAGCTCACAGTGACGGAGACGCAGAACTTCGCGCTGCTGGCGGTGCCGCTGTTCATCCTGGCCGGCAACTTCCTCAACAACTCCGGCATCACCCACAACCTGCTGAAGCTCGCGACGGTGCTGACCGGGCGCCTCAATGGCGGGCTTGCGCAGACCTCGATCGCGCTCTCCACCTTGATGAGCGGCGTTACCGGCTCGGCGATTGCCGACGCCGCCATGAACGCGCGCATCCTGGGCCCGCAGATGCTGCAGCGCGGCTTCTCCAAGGGCTACGCTGCCGGCGTGCTTTCCTACGGCTCGCTGATGGCGCCCATCATCCCGCCCGGGATCGGGTTCATTCTCTATGGCACGGTGGGGCAGGTCTCGATCGGCCGGCTGTTCGCCGCCGGCATCATCCCGGGCCTGATGCTGTGGGCGTCGCTGGCGATCGCCATCTCCATCACCGCACGCCGCCGCGGCTATGCGCCCGAACGCGACAAGGCGCCCACGTTGCAGGAGATCGGCGTTGCCGTGTGGGGCGGCGTGTGGGCGATCCTGTTCCCGGTGATCCTGCTGCTCGGGCTGCGCTATGGCATCTTCACGCCGTCCGAGATCGGCGCGTTCGCCGTGGTCTATGCCGTCGCGATCGGCTTCCTCGCCCACCGCATGCTCACCTGGGAGGGATGCCGCGAAGCCATCGAGGGCAGCCTGGTCGACATCGGCGGCGTCATGTTCCTGCTCGCGCTGTCGGCGGTGTTCGGCTACGGCATCGTGTTCGAGCGCATCCCCGAGGTGATCTCCAACTGGATGCTCGGCATCACCGACAACGCCAACGTGGTGATGATCCTGATCGTGCTGTTCATCCTGCTGGCCGGCACGTTCATGGAAGGCTCGGTGCTGATCATCATGTTGACGCCGATCTTCCTGCCGCTGGTGACGAAATACGGCATCGATCCCGTGCACTTCGGGCTGGTGTTCATCATTGCCGCCACCATCGGCAACTTCACGCCGCCGGTGGGCGGGGCCATGTTCGTCGTGTGCCAGATCCTGCGCTGCCCGATCGGCGACTACACGCGCGAGTCGACGCCGTTCCTGATCGCGGTCAGCTTGGTGGCGCTGCTGCTGATCTTCCTGCCCAGCGTGGTGCTGATCGTGCCCGACCTGCTGTTCGGCAAGTATTGAGCGGGTCGGCGGAGACGGCGGCGGTGACGCGATCATGGCACCCAGCTACGTCGTCGCGCATTCTGAAGCGTTTACGGCTATCGCACGCTGATCGGCTATCACACCAAGGCGTGGCGCGAGGGTTACGGTGAGGTGGAGCTGGTGCTTGAGCCGCAACATCTCAATTCCGTCGGCATCGCGCACGGCGGCATCTATTGCGCGCTGCTCGACGTTGCCATGGGGCATGCGGTGGGGTTCTGCACCGTGCCAGGTAACGCCCGATTCAGCGCCACCGTGGCGTTGAGCACCAATTTCCTCAAGAGCGCGACAGGCGGCGTGCTTGTGGCCGTCGGGCGCATCGACGGGATCGAGGGACGACTGGCGTCTGCCTCCGGCGAGGTGCGCGATGCGTCGGGCGCGCTGTGCGCCGTGGGCCAGGCGAGCTTCCTCTATCGCCCTGGCAGCGAGCGGCCCGAGGGCGTGCCTAGACGTTAGCTTGGTGTAGGGCAGGCGGCCCTCAATGTGGCCTCAAAAAGCAACTATGCGACCCCAATTCTCAGGAGGTCCATTTGATGCGCACCGCACGTCCACTCATTCCCCGCCGCACGCTGTTCGATAACCCGACGTTCTTTGGCGCAAAAATCTCGCCGGATGGCCGCTGGATCTCCTGGCTCGCGCCAGTAGATGGCGTGCTCAACGTGTGGCTGGCGCCGGCCGGTGACATCAAGGCCGGAGAGCCCGTAACGCGCACCAAGGGCCGGCCGATCAACTGGCAGGATTGGACAGCGGACGGCCGCTTCCTGATGTTTCTCAACGACGAGACGGGTGATGAGAACCATCACCTGTTCGTGGTCGATCCCGTGGCGCACGCCATGCGCGACCTCACGCCGCTCGCAAACGTCAGCGTCCAGCTCAGCATGTGGTCGCTGGACGCGCCGGGCGACGTCGCCGTCAAGATCAACGACCGCGATGCGCGCTGGCACGACCTCTATCGCATCGACCTTGCGACAGGACAGCGCACGCTGATCTGGGAAAACACGCAGGAGTTGGCGGAGATAGGGCTCGATTGGCAGTTGCAACCCCGGCATGCGCGCAGCAACGCCCCCGACGGTGGCTCGAAACTGTGGCGCATCGAGGGGACGGCGCTGCGGCCTTGGCGCGACGTGCCCTACGAAGACCTCATCACGACCGGGGCTAGCATCTTCAATCGGAGCAACGAACGTGTGCTGCTGCTCACGAGCATCGGGCGGGACACGGCCGCGTATTGCTGGCACGACTGGGCGACGGGCCGCGAAACTCTCATCGCCGAGCATCCGAGGGCGGATTGCTCGGAACTCGTGCTGCATCCCGCGACCTATGAGGTCGACGCAGTGGCTGTCACCACTGCGCGACAGGAGTGGGTCCACATTGCCCCCGGCATCGCCGCCGATTTTGCCCTGCTCAAGACGCGGCTCGCCGGCTTCGAGTTCAGCGTCAACAGTCAGACGGACGACAATCGCCGCTGGATCGTCGTGGCCCACAAGGCCGAGCAGCCGGTTACCTACTATCTGCTCGACCGGGACAATCAGTCCTTGACGGAACTGTTCCGCGCGCGCCCGGCACTCGCTCCCTATCGTCTTGCACCGATGCATCACGTGCAGGCAAAATCGCGGGACGGGCTCGACCTCGTCTCCTATCTGACGCTGCCGGCGGACATCGAAGGCGACCGGCCGCCCCAACCGCTGCCGATGGTGCTCGCCGTCCATGGCGGACCTTGGGGCCGCGACAGCTACGGCTATCGCGGCGACCACCAGTGGCTCGCCGACCGCGGCTATGCCGTGCTCTCGGTGAACTATCGCGGCTCGACCGGCTTCGGCAAAGCCTTCATCGCCGCGAGCGAGAAGCAGCACGCTGCCAAGATGCACGACGACCTGATCGACATGGTCGAATGGGCGATCAGCGAAGGCATCGCCCAGCGCGACAAGGTCGCGATCTTCGGCGGATCCTACGGCGGCCTTGCCTCGTTCATCGGCGCCACGTTCACGCCGGAGGTTTTCTGCTGCAGCGTTCCCGTCGTCGGCATTACCAACCTGCAGACCCTGCTGGAGTCCATGCCGCCCTATTGAGCCGGGTTTGCCGAGTTCATGTATCGCAGCTACGGTGACCCGCGCACGCCGGAAGGGCGCGCCCTGCTGGCCGAGCGCTCACCCATCCACAAGGTCGATCGCATCAAGAAGCCGATGCTGATCTTCCACGGCGCCAACGACGTGCGCTGCAAGGTCGCCGAGAGCGATACGATCGTCGCGGCCATGCAGGCGAAGAACATTCCCGTCACCTATGTCGTCTATCCAGACGAAGGCCACGGTTTCCACAAGCCGCCGAACCGGCTGTCCTACATCGCCATCGCCGAAGCGTTCTTCGCGCGCCATCTCGGGGGTGCGTGCGAGCCTGTTGGGCGGGATTTCGAGGGCTCCAGCCACGAGGTCCGTGCCGGGGCGGAGGTACTTGTGGAGATCGGCGCAACCTAGTTCCCGTTCGTGTGGTAGCCGAAGTGCTCCCATCAACGACCATTTTTGCTCTATACCCGCGCGCGCCCGATGCCCCAGGTCTGGGCCGCGAACGCCGGGTAGGTGTCGGCGACGGTGCGGGCGATGTCCCCGCGCAGCAGCGCCAGGGTGGCCGCATCGGGCGCCGGCGTCACCGGCACTTGCGCCGGCTCGTCGTAGTCGAAGCCGGTAGCGGCGCGGACTGTTTCACGTGAAACACCGGGGTGCGCGCTCGTTAAGGAAAACCGGCCGCGCGCGCGGTCGAAGCCGAAGACGCACAGGCTCGTCACCAGCGCGTAGGGCCCGCCGGGACGGTAGACCTCGGGGGGGCTGGTTCCGGGCGCACTGACGAAGCTCACCTTCTCCACCAGCGTGCGTGGTGAATGCTCCTGGTGAAACAGGATCACACGCGGCACCACAAAATAGAGGTAGGCCGAGCCGAACGAGCCCGGGAAGCGCGTCTCAGCCCGCGGGTACTCGGCCACGTCGCCGACGCCGACCAGGTTGATGTTGGCCGCCCCGTCGATCTGCCCGCCCGACAGGAAGAAGGCATCGATGCGGCCCTGGCCGGCGCAGTCGAACAGCTCCCGGGCGCCGTCCGTGAAGGAGCTGTGACGGCGGCTGCCGAGGATCGACACGCGCAGCCTTCCGCCCGAGCGGGCCTGCGCCAGGTGCGCCGCGCTGCCGGGGATAGGCGAGCGCGCGCCGACCGCAACGTGCCCGAGCCCGTCGAGCATAGCGGCGATCGCCGTGATCATCACCTCGATGTTGGTGGGCTCGTCTACGGACATCTGTGTACCGTTGCCTTGCCGGTTGCGAGTTCTAGGCGGGGTTTTGCGGCCTGCCAAGCTGGGCGCGGCCGTACCTGCCGCCGGCACCTGGCCTGCCTCCGGCGCTGCCGGGTAAGGTGAAGACCAGCAAGCTCGGGTCCTGCCTGCCGCCCTTGTTGACGCGGCGCAGCCTCATGCAATACCGGTAAACATGGCCGGAAAGCTCAAGTATCTCGTTGCCTTGGCATTGCCCGCCGCAGTCCTGGTGCTGGCGGCCACGCAGCTGCCGCTGCTGACGAGCAGCACCAGCGGCGCGCCGTTGTACGAGACGGTCGCCATCGGCTACGGACCGATCCGCAAGTTCGTCTCCACCTCCGGTCCGGTGCGCGCGCTGGTCACGGTGAGCGTGGGCACGCAGCTCTCCGGCCAAATCAGCGAGCTGAAGGCCGATTTCAACACCGAGGTGAAGGCGGACGACGAGCTGGCAATCCTCGACGACAAGACATTCGTCGCCAGGGTTGCCCAGGTCAAAGCCGACCTCGTCGCCGCCAAGGCGACGCTGGCCAACCACGATGCCCTCCTGCTCAAGGCCGACGCGGTCGAGCGCAACGCTAAGCGGCTGCTGGAGCGTGCGCAGACGCTGGCCGGCAAGGGCATTGCCGCAGCCACCACGCTCGACAACGCCACGCGCGATGCCGAGGTGGCGGGCGCCGAGGTGGCGATCGCTAAGGCGCAGGTGGAGAACTCCAAGGCCACGATCGCGCAGCGCGAAGCCCAGCTGGCGCAGGCCGAGATCGACCTTCAGCGCACGCGCATCCGCTCGCCCATCGACGGCACGGTGATCGGGCGCACCGTCGACGTCGGACAAACCGTGGCCGCGAGCTTCCAGGCGCCGGAGCTGTTCAAGATCGCGCAGGACCTGCGCCGCATCCGCATCGAGGCGCAGGTGAGCGAGGCGGACGTGGGCAGCGTCACCCCCGGCAATCCCGTCGAGTTCAGGGTCGATGCCTACCCGCAGCGGCGCTTCTCGGGCAAGGTCTCGCAGATCCGGCTCGGCGGCATCGAGTTGAACAACGTGGTGACGTATGCCGTCATCATCGAGGCGGCCAACGAGGATCGCATGCTGTTGCCGGGCATGACCGCCGAGGTGAGGATCGAGAGCGCCAGCGTGGAGCGTGCGCTGCGCGTGCCCAATGACGCGCTGCGGTTCAGGCCTCGCGGCGCGGCGCTGCTCGCGTCGGAGCGCAACCAGGCGCAGCAACGGCTCGAACGCGAGATGGAGCGGGCCAGGCGCGAGGTGGCGTTGACCGACGAGCAGGCGGCGAAGGTGCTCGGCGTCATGACGCGCGCCCCGCCGCGGGCGGGCGGGGAGGCCGCACCGGCAGCTGCGCCCGGTGCCAAGCAGCAGGGGCCCGAGAGCGAATCGGACTGGCGCTTCATGCAGCGCCTGACGCTCGCCGTTGCCGGCGTGATAGGCGATGGGCAGCGGTCGCAGCTCGAGGCATGGAAGGCGCAGCGCGAGACCGCCAACGCGCGCGGCGGACGGCGCGGCGTCTCGCTATGGGTCGTCAACGGCGAAGGCGCCATCGAGAGCCGCCAGGTGGATTTGGGCCTCGTCGATGATCACTTCGCCGAGCTCGTGGGCGACACTCTGAAGGCGGGCGACAGGGTGGTGCTGCGCGCGCGCCAGCCTGCCAGCCAATGATCCCGCTATCTGACACGCTGCCTGCGGTCGCGGCCGGTGCAAGCCGGCAGCCGCCGGTGATCGCCGCACGCGAGGTGCACAAGACCTATCGGCTGGGCGACCAGTCGGTGCGGGCCCTCGATGCGGTCTCGTTCGACATTCGCCACGGCGAGTACGTTGCCGTGGTGGGGCCGTCGGGCTCGGGCAAGTCGACCATCATGCACCTGATGGGCGCGCTCGATGTTCCGACCGCCGGCGAGGTGCTGATCGACGGGCGCAACATTGCCAAGCTGCCGGGCGACGAGCTCGCCGCGCTCAGAAACCGCACGATCGGCTTCGTTTTTCAGCAGTTCAACCTGCTGCCGCGTGCGACCGCGCTGCGTCAGGTGATGCTGCCGCTGGTCTACGCCAGGCCGCGGCCGGAGCATGCCGAGGCGGCGGCAAGGGCCAAGCTCGAGCAGGTAGGACTGGGCGATCGCCTGGACCACGGGCCGCAGCAGCTCTCCGGCGGGCAGCAGCAGCGCGTCGCGATCGCGCGCGCGCTCGTCAACAGCCCGAAAGTGCTGTTGGCGGACGAGCCGACTGGCGCGCTCGACACCAGAACCTCCGAGAGCATCATGGCGCTGTTCGATGCCCTCAACGAGGAAGGCATTACCGTCATTCTCGTCACGCACGAGACCGAGGTGGCGAGCCATGCACGGCGCAGGATCGTATTGCGCGACGGCAGGGTGGTCGAGGACGTGCCGCAACGCCCGAGCCGTCCGTCACCGGCTGAAGCCCTGCACGGGGATGCACGGCCATGACGCTGCTCGACTTCCTGGAGACCGCGCTCAGGGCCATCGTGTCGAACACGCTCAGAAGCGCGCTGACCACGCTCGGCATCATCATCGGCGTCGGCTCGGTGATCGTGATGGGCGCCGTCGGCGCCGGCGCGCGTGCGGAGGTCGACAGGCAGATCGCCAGCCTCGGCACCCAGGTGCTGGTCGTCAACTCCAAGGCGCGCGTCTACGGCGCCCGGGCCAGCGCGCCTGGCACCAACCAGCCGCTGACCGAGGAGGATGTCGCCGCCATCGAGGCCAAGGTGCCGGGCGTGGTGGCCATCTCGGGCCAGCTCTGGGCGAGCACGACGGTGGTGCGCGGCCGCGTCAACATGTGGACGCGCATCTGGGGCGTGCACGAGCAGTACCTGGCGATCCGCAATTGGACGCTTGCCTCCGGCCGGCCCATCACCGCCGAGGACATCGCCGCCGGCAGGCGGGTCGGCCTGCTGGGCCAGGCCGTGGTCACACGGCTGTTCGGCGACAACGATCCGGTCGGCCAGATCATTCGCGTCGCCGACAAGCCCTTCCTGGTGATCGGCACCCTGACCGCCAAGGGCAGCAGCATCGTCGGCGACAATCTCGACGACAGCATCCTCGTGCCGATGACGACCGCGCGCAAGCAGCTCATCGGCTGGAAGAACGTCGGCCAGGTCGGACAGATCTCGGTGAAGTTCGAGGACGGCATGAGCCTGGTGGACGCCGAGGAGGAGATCGCCCAGGTGCTGCGCCAGAGCCGGCGCGTGCCGCCCGGCGACGACGACACGTTCTCCGTCCACAATATGATCGAGTTCGCCAAGACCCGCACGGCGGCGCAGTCGACCTTGGGCTGGCTGCTGGGGGCCACCGCGGCGATCTCGCTGATCGTCGGCGGCATCGGCATCATGAACATCATGCTGGTGTCGGTGACCGAGCGCACGCGCGAGATCGGCTTGAGGAAGGCGCTGGGTGCGCGCAACTCCGACATCACCCTGCAGTTCCTCACCGAAGCCGTGACGCTGTGTCTGCTGGGCGGGCTGGCGGGCGTGGCGCTCGGCGTGGGCGCGGCGCATGCCACGGCCAACATGGCTGGATGGAGCGTGCTGGTGGCGCCGGAGATGGTCGTGCTGGCGCTGAGCGCGGCCGCCGCGACCGGCGTCGTGTTCGGGTATCTTCCGGCACGGCGCGCCGGACGCCTCAGCCCGATCGAGGCGCTGCGCAGCGAGTGAGCTGTTGCCAGGCTATCGGCTGGCTGCGCTCGCCTTGCTCCTGGCGGTCTCGGCATAGGAGCGGTGGCGGGTCATCGCCTCCTCCTCCCAGGGATGACCGCGGCACCTGCAGTCGGCGATGTACTCTGTGCGGTAGAGGAAGGCCTGCGGGTGGTCGCGATAGGGGCGGCCCTGCAGGTCGACCATGTCCTCCACGTCCTCACCGGGGTTGCGGTGGAGGAACAGGCGCGCGCGGCCCGGACAGCTCTGCTCGCAGCGCTCCGCGTCGCGCTTGGCGCGGCTGCGCGAGGTCGTGTAGCTGATCGGCCAGTAGTAGCCGTCGCAAAGTCTGACGCACAGCGTGCGGTATGATGCGGGCGGCGCGGCCTTGCGGGGTGGTGGTGGTGCCGGCCGCGGCGCCTCGCGTGGCTCGAATCTCGGCGGCGCCGGCGGGCTGCTCAAGAGCTTCTCGAGAAACGGCCAGTCGAACCAGTCGCGCTGCGGGATCATGCCGCCCGCGCTCGCCTCGGCGGTGCCGGGTTTGCCCACGGCGTGCTTGACCGGTGGAGCGGTGTCGCTCTGGTGCGGCGGGGTCGGTGGCAGCGGCGAGGTGATCAGCGCAAGCGGAGTGATCACGCACACCGCGCATGCGGTGGCCAGGGGCATGGGTTTGAACAGGCGGCTGAACGACATGGCCGTGCTCGCCAGCTACTGCGCAAAAACGATCGCGGGCGCTGTTCCGCGTGCCGCTTCAGGTTGACGGGTGCAGTGCCTTGGAGATCTCCGAAAGCGTGGCTTTCTCCGCCTCGCTCACCTGCACGCCGCCGAATCCAAGGACGCCGCCCTCGGGCGCAGCATCCGCAACGCGCTGCCCGATCGTCTCGAGCCAGGTTGTGACCGATGCCGCCTCCTGCGGCGCCTTGGCGGCCAGCAGCCGTGAGGCCTGCTGCAAGGTCTCGATCGAGCGAACCTTGATGTCGCCCGGTTGGGCGCCCTTCAGCTTCTTGCGCAGCCCATCCTGCACGCGGCTGCGGCCGTCCGAGGTTTGGAAGTCGGCGACGATGGCCTTGATGAGCTCGCTCGATTGCGGGCTCGCGTTTGCATCCGAAAGCGCGCTGGCGCTGGCGATGCCCTCTTTCAGCAGGCCCCACAGGCCGCTGGGATCGGCCGCCGTCACGGCCATGCCGCTCGACATCACGCTTTCCATCAAGAGCTGCCATTCCTCGGGTGTGAAGGTGGTCTTGGTTGCCATGGTGTGCTCCTTCGCTTCTGGAGGCAGCCGTCGTCGTCTGACCGAGGCAGGGCCCGACCGCTGCCGCAAGGACGGGCGAGCGGGGGCCGCCGCTCGTCCGCAATGGGCCGCTAGTGTGCGAGGTTCGCCGGCACCTCGCCGCCGTTCTCGGCGAGCTTGATCATCACCTGCCGGTGCAGCCAGATGTTCATGGCCGCCGTGTCCTTGGTGTCGCCCGAGAACTTCAGCTCCTTGGCCAGCTGCTTGCGCGCGCCGAGGCTGCTGTCGAGCTTGAGCAGCTTCATCATGTCGACAATGGAGTTGCGCCAGTCGAGGTCCTGGTCCGCCTCGTCGGCAAGCCTGTCGAGGATGGCCGCGACATCGACCTTCGCCACCTGGCCGGGCTTGGCTGTGGGCTGCGCCTCGGGCGACGAGGCCAGCGCCTGCGCGGTCGACGCCACCGCAGGGGAAACCTGGCTGCTTCCGAAAATCGACGACAAGATGCTGCCGAACATGCTCATGGCTGTGCTCCGATGTGCTGCTGCGCTGCTGGGCCTAGTGCAGCCCTCGGGAAGAAGCGCAACGGGTCTTGGTGCCGGCTTTGCGCCGAGCGCGCAGAGCCGGTGTCTGCGACAAAGGTTGGATGCGTGGGTGTCAGTCGCCCATGCAGGCGCGACGATGCTTGCCGCGTGCGCCCCGAGCCATCGGGGCAAGTCCTGAAAGCGCGCGGGGATATCCCGTGCTCCGGCGATCAAAAAATGCCCAGGGTTTATCGGGTCGCACGGCTGCAATGCGCGGCAGGATCAGCTCAGCGCCTTTGGCTCCTCGCCGCACTGTCCGGCAGGCGAGCGGCCATGCGGCGGGCTCTCAGTGTCTGCGCATGCGCGAACACTGCGTCGAGGGTTCTCGAGCTTCCGGCAGCGGTCCTAGTCGCGCTGCTGCTTCACGACGGCGGCGCAGGCGTGCTGGCTGGCAATGGGCGCCAGCGCCTTCACGGCGCGAAAGCGCGGCGCATCGAGGCCGCGGTTGCGCAGGTCGCGCTCGGTCTCCGCCTGCTGCTGGGTGGCATGCTTCGACATCAGCCGTACTTCGCCGCCGCCCAGCGGCTCCACCACAACCCATGTGTCGAGCGGCAAGTCCGTGGTCCTCATCCCGCATCTCCATCCTTGGTGTTGGTCTTGGCCCTCGGGGCGAGCGCGCCAACTTGGCCGCGCGAGCGCTCTCCCACTGCACGAGTTAAGCACGATTTGGGGCGAGAGGGTGGACTGAGGCTTGGCGGTGTGCCGCTGGGCACCTGCTGCACTACGGCAATCGGCTGGCGCGGCGCAGCATCACACCGGTGCCGGCTCGCGGGTCGATCGCGCGGCCCAGCGCGCGAAGCCCTCCGGAGTTGCCGCAGCGGCGGCATATTCGGCGAGCGCCTGCGCGTCGGGCGGATAGGCGTTGTCGAGTCCCACCGGCCAGGCACCGTGCTGCACCTGCGCAATCGCGGTTATGTACAGGCTTGGGATAACTCCGGCCGCCAGCTCGGGATCGCGCAGGAAGTTGCCCTGCTCGACCCGCTCCACGGTGACCAGTACCGATCTCGACGCGTGCGCCATCGTCACCAGCTCGCGCTGCACGCCGACCCACACGTTGCCCTCGCTGTCGGCCTTGACGGCGTGAAACAGCGCAACGTCGGGCTGGATGGCCGGCAGCAGCACGATAGGATCGCGCGCGCCGTTCTCGGAGAGCGGGTTGTCGATCACCTTCCAGTCGGGCCGCACGCGCAGCAGGTCCGAGCCCACGATGCCGCGCAGCGGCATGAACGGCACGCCTTTCTCCGCCGCCTGCAGCCCGGCGTGGATGGCGGGGCACGTCGCATCGCGCATATCGATGGCGCCGGCCTTGATCGCGGCCGTGAAGCGCGGCGCCGCGCCGTGCTCGCCCAAGGTTACCGCGGCTGCCTCCACGCGCGCCACGCAGCCGGCGCCGATCAGCATGTCGACCTGGAATCCGCCCTGCGGCACCGACACCACGTGCAGGCCGCGCACGCCGCGCCGCATCAGCTCGCGCACGGCCGCCATGGCGCAGCCGGAGTAGTCGGCCGGCAGCGCGATGCGGGCGCGGTCGGGGACGCGCGCAGCAAGCGCCTCGAGCGACTCGAATTGGGGACTGGATGTCATGCCCGGCGGGTCCGTTACTCAGCCCATTCTCCCATCCCGTGGCACGTTTCTAGCTTGCACGCGCAGGAAAGGAAACGCTGGCCGCGCCGCAGCCTTGTAGCCGGCGCCCGTCGGCGCTATGGGAACCGCCATGCTGGAGCATCTCAAAGACAACAACCGCGCCTGGGCCCGCAACAAGGTTGCCGCCGACCCCGGCTTCTTCCAGCGCCTGGTCCGCCAGCAGGCGCCGGAGTACCTGTGGATCGGCTGCGCCGACAGCCGCGTGCCGGCCAACGAGATCGTCGGGCTCGACCCGGCGAGCTGTTCGTGCACCGCAACGTCGCCAACCTGGCCCCGCCGCAGGACGCCAACTATCTCTCGGTGCTGCAGTTCGCGGTCGACGTGATCAAGGTGAAGCACATCATCGTCGTCGGCCACTATGGCTGCGGCGGGGTGAGCGCCGCGGTCGACGGCCGCCGCCGCGGCCTCGTCGACCACTGGCTGCATCCGATCCGCGAGGTGTATCAGGATCACCGCGCCGAGCTGGAGGCCATCGCCGACCAGCGCGCCCGCCACGACCGGCTGTGCGAGCTCAACGTCATCCGCCAGGTGAGGAACGTCGCCGCCGACGTGTTCGTGCAGGACGCCTGGGCGCGCGGCCAGACGCTCTCCGTCCACGGCTGGGTCTACTCCATCGCCGACGGCCTGGTGAACGATCTGGGCGTTACGGTGAGTAAGGTGACCTGATCGGCTTCTGCTGGGCTTGCTGGTTGGCGCGAAACAATTGATCTCACGCTGGAATAAATCGTACGCCGCAAGCGTTGGCCATGGGAGACTTGGTCTTGCGTGGTTCCAGGGGTCGCTTATGAGATTGGTTCGCGCCGTCTTGGTCGCCGGATGCGTTGCCCTGATTGGCAGCGCCGCGGCATTCGCACAACAGCAGAATGTCAACGTCCGCGGGACCATCTCGGGGTTCGACGGCAAGATGCTGTCGGTCAAGACCAAAGCCGGGGACGAGGTTTCGGTCGAGCTGCCGGAAGCGGTCAACGTCGCGACCACCAAGGCGTTCGGGATGAACGACATCAAGCCGGGCATGGCGCTCGGCGTGACAACGGTGAGGCGCGCCGACGGGGCCGTCGTTGCAATCGATGTCCGGCCGATCCCGCCGGCGGCACCTCTGGGCCTCTCCCCGCACGATCTCGCGCCGGAGTCGACAATGACCAACGCCACCATCGAGGGAGTGGTGGAAGCGGTGGGTGGCCAGGAGCTGGTGCTCAACTACAAGACTGGAACGGTCAAGGCGCTGGTGACGCCTGCCACGACGATGTCGCAGGCTGCGCCGGGGTCGCGCGCGGACCTGAAGCCCGGCGAGACCGTGTATGTCTTTGCGCGCAAGGGTGAAGGCGGGCCCCTTACTGCCGTTCGCGTGCAGGTGAGCAAGGACGGGATCAGCCCGACCCAGTGAGGTCGCCGCGCCGGCAGGCGCAGCCCGTCCTTCGATAGGCTCAGGGCGAGGTCGGCGTATGTGGCCAGGAGCACCAACCCCGTGGTGCCCTCGGGAGGTGGCGCGGTGGGCCTGCCTCAGAACATGCCGTTCTTGTTCAGCGCGGTGGCCGGATCGGGGATCGGCTGCACCGCGTCCCAGTGCTCCACCACCTTGCCGTTGTCGTCCATGCGGAACAGATCGAAGATGGCGTTGCCGCGCGTGCCGGGCTCGCGCACGCCATGGACATGCACGATCACGTAGTTGCCCTCCGCGAAGACGCGCTTGATCTCGCTCTTGTTGTTGGGGGCCTTCTCGCGCAGGAAATTGATGAAGCCCTTGATGCCCTCGAGCCCGTCGGCGCCGATCGGGTTGTGCTGGATATAGGTGGCGCCGACATAGGTTTTGGCCTTCTCGAAATCCTTCTCGTTCAGCACCGCGTTGTAGAATTCGACCACGTTCTTCTTGTTGCGCTCCATCTTTTGCGCGTCGGTCATTTGCGCCTGCACCAGCGGCGCGGCGAGCACCAAGGCTGCGAGGATCGCGAATGCAAGGGCCGATCTGATCATGCTGTCCTCCCGTTGCCCGGCTTTTGTCGCGCGGGCGTGCATGTATGCGGAAAGCCTATGTGGGGGGCCGGTCTTGCGTCAATCGCTGTCGTGCGGGGGCCCTCACCCCTCCCCCAGCAGCCCGCGCAGCTCCGTCTTGAGGATCTTGCCGTAGTTGTTCTTGGGCAGCGCCGTGACGAAGCGGTAGCCCTTGGGCCGCTTGAAGCGGGCGATGTTGTCGAGGCAGAGCGCATCGAGATCGCCGGCCGTCACGTTTGCGCCGTCGCGTGCCACCACGAACGCCACCACCTCCTCGCCCCACTCGGCGTGCGGACGGCCCACCACCGCCGCCTCCAGCACGCCCGGGTGCGTCAGCAGCACCTCCTCGATCTCGCGCGGGTAGATGTTGGAGCCGCCCGAGATGATCATGTCCTTGGAGCGGTCCTTGATGGTGAGGAAGCCGCCGGCGTCCATCGAGCCCAGGTCGCCGGTCCACAGCCAGCCGTTGCGCAGCGTACGGGACGTGGCCTCGGGGCTCGCCCAGTAGCCCAGCATCACGCAGTCGCTCATCGTGACGATCTCCCCCACCTCGCCGAAGGGCAGCTGGCGCCCGTCATCGCCGACCACCTTAACCGCCACGCCGGTGCGGGCGATGCCGGCGCTGGTGAGGCGGTCGTCGCGCCCGAGCCGGGCGAACTCGGCGTGCATCGCCTTGTCGAGGCCGGTGATGGTCATCGGGCTCTCGCCCTGGCCGTAGAGGTTGTAGAGCTTGGGCCCGAACAGCTCGAGCGCGCGCTTCAGGTCCGAGAGATACATCGGCGCGCCGCCGTAGATCAGGCTCTTGAGGCCGCGCGTGTCGGCCGAGCCCGCGCGCGGATCGTTGATGAGGCGGGACAGCATGGTCGGCGCCGCGAACATGGCGCAATTGTCGTACGCGGCCAGCGCGGCGAATACGCGCTCGGGCTCGAACGAGCCCTCCAGGATCACGTTGTGCGACCCGCGCGCGATGTGGGCGAGGCCGTAGAGGCCTGAGCCGTGGGTCAGCGGGGCGGCGTGCAGGATGGTGTCGCGCGTGTCGATGTAGTCGATGTCGGCCCAGTAGCAGTGGCAGGCGAACAGCAGGTTGCGGTGGCTGAGCATCGCCCCCTTCGGCCGCCCCGTGGTGCCGCTGGTGTAGAACAGCCAGGCCTCGTCGCTTGGATCGCCCGGCTCGCCTTGCACTGCCTCGCCCGCCAGCAGCGCGCGATGGTCGGCGGTGCCGGTGGCGATGATCGGCGTCTCGATCCCGAGGTCCGGCCCCGACAGCGCATCGGCCAGCTTGGGGCTGGCTATGCACAGCCGGCTCTGCGAGTTGGCCAGAATCCAGGCCATCTCCTTGGCGTGCAGCTTGTTGTTCATCGGCACGGCGGAGAGGCCGGCGCGCCAGATGCCGTAGAGCAGCGGGAAGTATTCCGGGCAGTTCTCCATGGCCAGCGCCACCCGATCGCCGCGCTTCAGCCCGTGCCGCCCAAGCAGCGCGCCGGCGATCGCCTGCACCTGCGCCTCGAAATCGCCGTAGCTGAGGCCGCCGCCGTCCCACGAGATGGCGGGGCGATGCGCGTGGACCCTGGCAATGGCGCCAAGCGTGAGGGAGAGGTCCATTGTGCGGTTCCGTGCCGGTACAGCGGCGTGTGGGCTGCGCCCGCGATTATAGGGACGCGGCGCGCGGCGCGGAACGGCGGTATGAGGCGCGGTGTCGGACCCGGAGGGTCCCTGCAAATGGTTCAAGCGGCGTAGGGCGGATTAGGCGCCAGCCGCAATGCGCCGATTCCGTGCAACGGCGGAATACGCCTTCGGCTATTCCGCCCTACGCCTACGCCCCTCTATCCCCGCTACCTGAACGCGGGCGCATAGTGCGCGCGTCGCTGCCTGCGACGGGACGTGGATGGGCCCATGCACCTCCGCGTGGCAGCGATCGGCGCCCGGAAGGAGAGCGGCTGGGTCGAGATCCGGGAGGCCCGTGGCGACCGTTGCCGACGAAGCGCCAGCAATGGCGCGGAGTCGGCGACCGCCAAGAGGCTCATGGCCGACCGGGCGCTCCAGCATGGGCGAGCCAGCCGGCGAAGATCGTACCGGGACAGAAATCGCCGCGACGCGGGTGCCGCAAGGCAGCCCAGGGGACCCGCTCAGGGTCCCAGGGAGCCCGACGGGGTTCCCAGGGAGGCCCGGCCGGGTCTGCCGGGCCGGATGGTAACCGGCCCCCGGGTCGCCGAGAGGCGCCCGCGTACCCGTCGCACCTCGCGCCACCCCCTGGCCGCGAGAAAGAAACGGCGCGTGCCAACAGGCACGAAGAGAGGTTTTCGAGATGGAGCTCGAGCAGGAAGGATCCCGGATCGTCTCGGCCACGGCCTGCGGCCGAGGCCTCGGCGTCCGGGAACGCAGGTGGGGGCTGGAGGGCGCGGGTGCCGTAGCAAGGCTTGCGCCAGCGGCCCGTTGCGCGATGATGGCCGCACACACGACGCAGCGGAATGGCGCAATGACCTACCAGACACTGAAGGTTGCGATCGGCGAGGACCGCGTCGGCATCATCACCATGAGCCGGCCCGAGGCGCGCAACGCCATGAACACGGCGCATGATGGAGGAGCTGCGCGACCTGTTTGCGCAGCTTCTACGTCGAGCCCAACGCGGCGGCCTGCCTGGTCCTGACGGGCGAGGGCCAAGGCTTCTGCTCCGGCGCCGACCTCAAGGAGCGCAAGGGCATGACGGACGACGTCTGGCGGCGACAGCATGCGATTGTCGAGCAGATGATGCGCGCGCTCATGGACTGCCCCGTGCCGATCATCGCGGCGGTCAACGGCGCGGCCTATGCGGGCGGCATGGAGCTGGCGCTTGGGCTGCGACTTCGTCTACGCGGCGCAGTCGGCGCGCTTCGCGCTGACCGAGGTGACCTTGGGGATCATGCCGGGCGCGGCCGGCACGCAGAACCTGCCGCGCGCAGTGGGCGTGCGCCGGGCCAAGGAGATCGTGCTGACGGGCGCGCCGTTCACCGCCGAGCAGGCGCTGGCGTGGGGCATGGTCAACAAGGTGTGCCCCGATGCGGAGCTGATGGGCGAGGTGCTTGGCGTGGCGCGCCGCATCGCCGCCAACGCGCCGGTGTCGGTGCGCCAGGCCAAGAAGGCGCTCGACAAGGCCACCGAGCTCGACCGCATGTCGGGCTACGCCTTCGAGATCGAGGCCTACAACCGCACGGTCGTGACCGAGGACCGCCAGGAAGGCATCAACGCCTTCAACGAGAAGCGCAAGCCGAAGTACAAGGGGCGGTGATTTGCGGGCAGAGCCGCTCGTACCCTCCCCTTACGGGGAGGGTGGTCGGCACGCCCTTCGCGTGCGAGCCGGCTGGGGTGAAGCCACAGGGCAACGTTGCCCTTCTGTCGTACCCCCACCCCTAACCCCTACCCGTAAGCGGGACGGGAATGCGTCGGCGCTTTCGGGACCCGTTGAGATCCAAGCGTCCATGACTAACAACACCGAAGCCGTCTCCATCCCCATCGAGCCCGGCTGGGAGGACATCCGCGAGGGCGTGCGGCGCATCTGCGAGCGGTTTCCCAACGAGTACTGGGTGAAGCTCGATCACGAGGCGGCGTATCCGACCGAGTTCGTCACGGCGCTGACGCGAGGCCGGCTATCTCTCCGCGCTGATCCCGGAGGAGTACGGCGGCTCGGGCCTGCCGATCAGCGCGGCCTGCGCGGTGCTCGAGACGATCCACGACAGCCCCTGCAACGCGGCCGCCTGCCACGCGCAGATGTACACCATGGGCACGGTGCTGCGGCACGGCAGCGAGGCGCAGAAGAAGAAGTACCTGCCGGGCATCGCCTCGGGCGAGCTGCGGCTTGCAGGCGTTCGGCGTCACCGAGCCGACCACGGGCTCCGACACCACGCAGCTCAAGACGCGGGCCGACAAGAAGGGCAACGACCGCTACGTCGTCAACGGGCAGAAGGTGTGGACCAGCCGCGTGCTGCACTCGGACCTGATGCTGCTGCTCGCCCGCACCACGCCGGCGGACAAGGTGAGGAAGCGCTCGGAAGGGCTCTCGGTGTTCCTGGTCGACCTGCGCGAGGCCAAAGGCCAGGGAAAGGTCAAGGGCGTGGAGATCCGCAAGATCGACGCCATGCTCAACCACAACACCTGCGAGGTGTTCTTCGACAACCTGGAGGTGCCGGCGGAGAACCTGATCGGCGTCGAGGGCCAGGGCTTCCGCTACATCGTCGACAGCATGAATGCCGAGCGCATCCTGATCGCCTCGGAGTCGCTGGGCGATGCGCGCTATTTCATCCGCCGCGCCAGCGAGTACGCCAAGGAGCGCATCGTGTTCGGCCGCCCGATCGGCCAGAACCAGGGCGTGCAGTTCCCCATCGCCCGCGCCTATGCGCAGGCCGCCGCCGCCGAGCTGATGGTCAAGAAGGCCGCCGCCCTGTTCGAGGCCGGGCGCGACTGCGGCGCGGAGGCCAACATGGGCAAGATGCTGGCGGCCGACGCGGCGTGGGCTGCGGGCGACACCTGCATGCAGACGTTCGGCGGTTTCGCCTATGCGCGCGAGTACGGCATCGAGCGCAAGTGGCGCGAGACGCGGCTGTACCAGACGGCGCCGATCTCCACCAACATGATCCTGGCGTATGTGGGCCAGCATGTGCTGGGGCTGCCGCGGTCGTATTGATCGTGGTCCCTCTCCCCGCGCTACGCGAACCTCTCATCCAGCGCCTTCAGCGCGGGGAGAGGGCTAGGGTCGGGCAGCCAAGCGTCGCGTCGCGCTTTGTGCCGCCCCTCACCCCGACCCTCTCCCCGCAGGCGGGGAGAGGGAGATCACTGCTGCGGCCGCGTCGCCTCGAATGCCGGCACCGCTGCCGCGAACTCGTCGAGCCAGGCCACCAGCTTGGGGTGCCCCGCACGCCATTTGCCCTCGTGGCGGAAGTCGAGGTAGCCCAGCGCGCACGCGAGCGTCACATGGCCATAGTCGGGGCTCGCGCCCCAGGCCGGCGGCGCCTTCTCCAGATAGTCGACCGCGCGGTCGATCTTGCCTTGCTGGCGCTCCTGCCACGGCGCGTGCCACTTCTCCTCGGGCCGGAAGCGCTTCTCGTAGACGAGCAGCAGCGCCGCATCGAGGATGCCGTCGCAGAGCGAGCCCAGCGTCAGCGTCCTGATGCGCTCCACGCCGCCCTTGGGGAACAGCACCGGGGTCGGCGCCAGGCTGTCGAGATACTCGCAGATGACATGGCTGTCGAAGATGGCGGTATCGCCGTCGACCAGCGAGGGCCGGGATTTTCGCCAGCGGATTGGCGGCATTGATCTGCGGGTTGACAAGGGGGTTGGTGTCGATGTGCAGGACCTCGATCTTGTCCCCGAGCCCCTTCATCGCCATGGCGATCTTGACCTTGCGGCCGTAGGGAGAAAGCGGGTTGGAGAGCAGCTTCATCATCGCAGCAGAGCCTTCCGCTGTTTTTGCGCGCCAAAGACTGACCGCAATGGTGCCCGGCGGAACGGTCATGGGCAAGAGCGCCCTTCAGCGACCCAAGCTGGGAGCCAACCCACGCTATCGAGCGGCGTTTGCAGCCGGCCGACAGGCGCCCCCGCCGGGGTTGGCTCCCATCGGCACACTAGCCCTCCGATCTGCGAAGGGCACGCTGCGCTTGCGGACCGGGCGCAATCGCCTGGGGAAAAATACCGAGGACGACACACGCGCCGTTGGCGCCGCAGCTCGATTGATGCTGAGAAGTCCGCACAATCGCGATCCCACTTCAAGCGATGTCTTCGCCGAAATTCGTTCCGAGCTCGCCGCACAGTGAGACGAATTTCGCGATCAGGACACTAGCCGGCCACGACGGGCCGCAAGGATTCCACCAGCAGCCGCATCTGCGCCTCGGTGTTGCCCAGCTCGAGCTGGGCGGCGAACCAGTCGTGCACCATCTGGCACACCTTCTCCGGCGTCGCCTTGGCGAGCGCCTTCTCATCGGAGAACAGCGCCATGTCCGCCTGCGACCAGCCGCGCTTCGTCAGCTCGGCCGCCAGCAGGTCGTAGTCGGCCTGGCGCGGCTGGGGATAGACGCGGGGCTGCTTGCGGCCTTCCGCGATGGCCTCGAACACGGCCGTCAGCTGCGCCTGCAGGTGCGAGGTGTGCTCGGACCCGCGCAGCATGGCGACCACCATGGGATGCGCCTCGCCTGCCGAGATGAAGGCATAGCAGGCGTCCGTGCCCTGCGCGCGCAGCTTGGCGAGATTGGTGTGGAAGGCGCTGGCGACGAGGTTGAGCTTGGGCAGCGTGGCCGAGAGCGCGTTGGCCACCTGCTGGCGGCGCAGCTCCACGAGCTTGCGCGCCATCTGCTGACCGATCGCGACCTCGTCGCTGCCCGCCTTGGCCAGCGTCACGGCCTCGTTGAGCCGCTGCGCGTACCAATCCGGGAACTCGCGCTTGATGACCCGCCACAGCGCGGTTTCCTGCAGCTTGGCGTCGGTCGCTTCGGGAGATGCGCTGAAGCCCGCGAGCGGCGGCGACTCCAGGCTCTTGCGATCGGCAATGGCCAGCGCTTGCGAGGAGGAGAACGAGGTGACCGTGGTGATCAGGCCCCGCACCGTGTCGCGATACGGGACGGCGGCGGCCCAGCCTGCCGCGCCCAGCGCCGCCACGAGCAGCAACAGCATCAGGACCCGGCCCAAGCGGCGGCCGCCCGACACCACTTGGTCTGCGTCCTGATTGCGGACGGGGCGTGTGCGTTCGGCTTTTCGCACGGGTGCCGCCGCCGGCTCGGGGGCGGCGCGCGCAGGCGATGCGTCCGCTGCCTTCGGCCGCGCGGCGCTCTGGCCGACGGCAGGAAACACCACCATGGCAGGCCGCCACTCGGAGAAGCCTTCCCGCCACAGCAGGTCGTTGGGCTGGAGGTGTCCCCGCTTGATGAACTCGGCGATCTCCGCGTCGGTGATCGGCCCGAACTGCTGGCCCTCGCGGGCGAGATACCACTCGATCGAAGAGGCTGTCGCTGACATGTCCGTCACCGGTTCCCCGCCCGGCAGCCGACTCGACATTGGTCACCTGCGGCCGCCAGTTACCGTGACGGCGACTAGAATACTAGAGGCTCCTGGCGTCAATCGTCCAGGAACACAAAGACTTAAGCAGTCCGTTTGCGGCTAAGCAAAGGCAAGCCCGGCCAGCCTTTTTCGGGGCCTGGGCGGCATGCTGCCGGTCGGGTTGTGGGAGGCGCCGGGGGCGGGCTATAAGGCGCGCCGAGCCCACGGAAAAACAGCGGAGAGCCGGATGGCTGTCGAGCGTACCTTGTCGATCATCAAGCCGGATGCAACGGCCCGCAACCTGACCGGCGCGGTTAACGCGCTGATCGAAAAGGCGGGTCTGCGTATCATTGCGCAAAAGCGCGTGCGCTGGACCCAGGCCCAGGCCGAGAAGTTCTACGAGGTGCACAAGGCTAGGCCCTTCTACGGCGACCTGGTGAAATTCATGACCTCGGGCCCGATCGTGGTGCAGGTTCTGGAGGGTGAGGGCGCGGTCAAGAAGTACCGCGAGGTGATGGGGGCAACCGACCCGGCGAAGGCCGAGGCGGGCACCATCCGCAAGGAGCTCGCCGAGAGCATCGAGCGCAACTCGGTGCACGGCTCTGACAGCCCCGAGAATGCCAAGATCGAGATCGGCTTGAACTTCAAGCCCGAGGAGATCGTCGGCTAGCGGCGCAATACGGCTGACGCCTATTGCGCCCTACGAAGATGGGAAGCGCGGCATGATCACGCCCGACTACGTGCGCAAGGGCGACGGCCGCCAGGCTTAGGACTGGCCGATGGCACGCATGGCTCTGACGGTCAGCCGTTTCGTCAGGGCGTTGCTGTCGCTGCGGTCAGCGAGCCAGACGAATACCAGCGCGGTGTAGATCGTATTCAGTGCGGCTATCGCTCTGGGGGAAGCCATGGCGCCGCGGTCCGGCAGGCACTCGAACATGACGCGCGCCGTTCGCTGCATTCTGCGAACTGCCTGCAGCGGATGAAGGACATCGAACAGCATTACTTTGCGAACAAAGGGCTTGAGATGGCCGTTCTGGTCGAAGCGTGTGGCGATCACTTGAGACATGCTGAGCGCGGGAGAGGAAGAGAACGGCATCCTCATGCTCGCATCGGAGGCCTCGCTTATGTACCAGATTGCATCGCGCGCTCCCTTCGGGAAGAACCTCCGCCACCTTGTCGGATCGGCAAACACCGCTTCTGAAGCAGCCGACAATGTGGCTTCTCGCCAACCCGACTTCGGAACCCGCTCGACGAGCGCCAGCGCGAGCGAGCTCCTGTCGGGATCGGTTTCGCGGTCCCAGTGCATGGCTTGGCTATCGCAACCCGATGATCAGCAGGGAGCTTCGCACGGTTTGGGCGGTGATGCGTTCATCTGCTGATCGATCCAACAGCCAGACTGCTACACACAGCGAGTACACGAGCACCAGCAGCCAGCAGTCGATCGCATTGCCGAGCCGAGATGCCCAGCGCTGTCGGCCGTAGCAGCGCCACATCAATCGTGCCGTTCTCCTTGTCCTCGCGAGCGTATCGATCGGGTGCCGCAGGTCCGATAGGGCCAATTTCGCCACAGCCGGCTTGAGGTCTCGGTTTTGCGCAAAGCGTGAGTGGAAGATGCTTGCCATGGAAGGTGCGGACGAACGCTCGAACCGATCGAGCATCCCGTGATCGGCAAGATCGTTCAATTCCCATCCAAGAGTTCGAATTCCGGCGGGCCATCGGCGCCTTCGCGCCTGGTCTGAAATGCCGCGTTCCGCACAGAAGCGGCACAAAGTGGCCTTGGTCCAGCCGGACGTACGCGCACGCTCCGCGAACTCAAGTGCGAGGCTGGTCTGCTCCCGATCGACGTTGCTATTCATTTTCGAACAGCCTGTGCGGCTGCGCTCAGAGCCCTGAATGTATCGGAGCACGCGATCTTGGCGCAGACGATGTGTGCTGACGCCGCACTATCGAAGATGATTGCCGCGGGCGATGCGTTGCGCCAATCGGCGGCGCGCGTCATGATCGGCGCTGCGTGCAAAGCTACGTCGGCAGAAGCCAATGAGATCCGAACGGAGAAGTGCATGATCACGCCCGCCTTCGTGCGCGCCATGGCGGACTACAACCGCTGGCAGAACGAGAGCCTGTACGGCTGCGCCGACCAGTTGAGCGACGCCCAGCGCAAGGAGCCGCGCGGCGCCTTCTTCGGCTCGATCCACGCCACGCTCAATCACTTGCTGTGGGGCGACCAGATCTGGATGAGCCGGTTTGCCGGCACGCCGAAACCGAAGGCGGCCGGTATCCCGGACTCGGTCGCCATGTACGACAGCTGGGAAGAGCTGAAGCGCGAGCGGGCAGCGTTCGACGCGGTCATCATCGGCTGGGCCGCCGGGCTCGATCCGGCCTGGCTCGAAGGCGACCTCACCTGGTATTCGGGTGCCGCCAAGCGCGAGTTGAGCCGGCCCAAGGCCCTGCTGGTGGCGCACATGTTCAACCACCAGACGCACCATCGCGGCCAGGTGCACTGCATGCTGACCCAGGCCGGTGTGCGGCCCGGCGCCACCGACCTGCCGTTCCCGCGCGTCTGAGCGCTTCAAGTCGTCTCGGGTGGCCCGTCAGCGCCGGCAGCGCGCGCCTGCCCCGGTCATCGCGCCAGCAGCGTCTGCCCACTAGGTTCGGGCCGCCGACCGTGTAGCCCACAACAGCGCCGGCGACGGCGCCCACAGGTCCCAGAATGATGGCACCGGTGCCGGCGCCAATTCCGGCGCCTTCCAATCTTCCCGCGTTCGCCACGAGGCGGTGCTGCGGACAGAGCGACCAAGAGCATTCCGACCTTGAGAATTGCGCGCATGATGGATCGTCCTCTGATTTGCGAAGGCTCAATCCGGCGACACACCACAACAACTGCTAGGCAGACTCGTGTGGCCATTCCGTGATTGTCGCCCAGCACGTGCTTGCCGTGCTGCCTCTGTAGCGGCGAATGCCTAACGATCAACTCATTGGTGTTCGCCCCGTTCCACAAGCCGGCGGACTCCGCTACCGTGGGGTATGCACAACCTGGAACACCACATGAACGCACACGCCAAGGTCGGGATCGGCCATTCCGTCTGCCCGCATGATTGCCCCTCGACCTGCGCGCTCGATGTCGAGCTGCTGAGCGCCAACAAAATCGGCCGCGTGCACGGCGCCAGGGACAACAGCTATACGGCGGGCGTGGTCTGCGCCAAGGTCGCCCGCTACGCCGAGCGCATCCACCACCCCGACCGGCTGATGCACCCGCTGCGCCGCAAGGGTCCCAAGGGCTCCGGCCAGTTCGAGCGCATCTCCTGGGACGATGCGCTCGACATCACGGCGGAGGCATTCCTTGCCGCCGAGCGCCGCTACGGTCCCGAGGCGGTCTGGCCCTACTACTACGCCGGCACCATGGGCCTCGTCATGCGCGACGGCATCAACCGCCTGCGCAACGCCAAGCGCTACTCCAACATGTACGCCACCATCTGCACCACGCTGGCCTGGACCGGCTACATCGCCGGCACCGGCAAGCTTGCCGGCCCCGACCCGCGCGAGATGGCGAAGTCCGACCTGGTCGTGATCTGGGGCACCAACCCGGTCAACACCCAGGTCAACGTGATGACGCACGCCACCCGCGCGCGCAAGGAGCGCGGCGCCAAGATCGTGACGGTCGACATCTACCAGAACGGCACCATGCAGCAGGCCGACATGGCGCTGTGCCTGAGGCCCGGCACCGACGGCGCGCTCGCCTGCGCCGTGATGCACGTACTGTTCCGCGACGGCTACGCCAACTGGCCGTACCTGGAGAAATACACCGACTGCCCGCGCGAGCTGGAGGCGCACCTGAAGTCGCGCACGCCGGAGTGGGCGAGCGCCATCACGGGGCTCAGCGTCGCCGAGATCGAGACCTTCGCCAGGATGGTCGGCACCACGCCGCGCACCTATTTCCGCCTCGGCTACGGCTTCGCCCGCTCGCGCAACGGCGCCCACAATATGCACGCGGCGCTCTGCATCCCGAGCGTCACCGGCGCGTGGCTGCACGAGGGCGGCGGCGGCTTCCACAACAACGGCGCCATCTACCACTGGAACAAGTCGCTGATCGAAGGGCTAGACGCTGCTCGACCCCAAGGTGCGCGTGCTCGACCAGTCGCGCATCGGCCCGGTGCTGGTGGGCGACCCCGCCGACATCAAGGATGGCCCGCCGGTCACGGCGCATGCTGATCCAGAACACCAATCCCGTGCAGGTGGCGCCCGAGCAGCGCAAGGTGAAGGCCGGGTTCGCGCGCGAGGACCTGTTCGCCTGCGTGCACGAGCAGTTCATGACCGCCACCGCGCAGATGGCCGACGTGGTGATGCCGGCCACCATGTTCCTGGAGCACGACGACATCTACCAGGGCGGCGGGCACCAGCACATCATGCTGGGCCCGAAGCTGGTCGAGCCGCCGGGCGAGTGCCGCTCCAACCACGAGGTGATCTGCGGGCTGGCCAAGCGCGTCGGCGCCGAGCACCGGGGCTTCGCCATGAGCCCGCGCGAGTATCATCGACTGGACCTTGCAGAAGTCGGGCTGGGGCACGCTCGCCGAGCTGGAAGCGGCGAAGTGGATCGACTGCCAGCCAGAGTTCGACAAGGCGCACTACGTCAATGGCTTCGGCTATCCGGACAAGAAGTTCCGCTTCAAGCCGGACTGGCAGAACATCCCGGCGCCGCGCGCCAACGGCATCCGCATCGCGGCCGACATGCCGGGCCTGCCCGACCACTGGGACGTGGTGGAGAAGGCCGATGCGCAAGCATCCCTTCCGCCTCGCCACCAGCCCGGCGCGCGAATACTTGAACTCCTCGTTCAACGAGATGCCGACCAGCCAGGCCAAGCACGGCAAGCCGCGCGTGAAGGTGCACCCGCAAGACCTGGCCAAGCTCGGCATTGTCGAAGGCCAGCGCGTGCGCATGGGCAACGAGCGCGGCGAGATCGTGCTGGCGGCGGAGGCCTTCGAGGGCGTGCAGCGCGGCGTGGTGATCGTCGAGAGCATCGCCCCCAACGAGCATTTCGAGGGCGGCGAAGGCATCAACACGCTGACCAGCGCCTTCCAGGCCGCGCCCTACGGCGGCGCCGCCTTCCACGACAACCACGTGTGGCTACGAGCCGCCTGACCCGGGCCAACAGGCGTTAGCCGCATTGCGCTCGGAGCTCGAGCCCGCCGACGGGCGCCGGGCAACGCTTTGGCGTCTTGCGCGTTGACCAGCTGGAACACAGCTGTCGCGGAGACAGCCATGAGCTACATCGACGAGACCCTTGGCCGCGATGAAGCGGTGCATTATCGCGCGCGCTTTCCGGCCATCCTGTACGCGGGATCGTGGTTTCTTCTGATTGTCTTTGCCGGCGCAGGCGCGCTTTTTGCCATCAACGGCCTGGCCCCCAGGCGAACCTGGCGCCGCTGCCGGCCGGCGAGCCGGCGGAGGATCAGCCGCGCGCCGCTGCCGGCTAGGCATCCAGCAAGGAGGAAGGGCGATGGCATTCGAGGACATCCAGGCCGAGATCGGCCTGCTGCTCACGCGCATGCAGAACGAGCCTGAGGATCGTCACGAGCTTTATCTGCTGGTCATGCAGAGGCTGAACGAGCTGAAGGCGTACGGCATGCCGCTTCCCGAGAACCTGGTGCAGCTTGAGAGGGGCCTGGAGGCGGACTTCGAGGCAGACCTGCGGGACAGCGAGCGCGAGCAGGGCTGAACGCTTCGCCAGCGTCGCATCGACCGGGGAGCGACCGCTTGCGTAGCGGTCAGCCGTCTGCGCTTCCGCCGGAGCCATATTTCAGGCGTTATGTTAGAAAAGGACTATAAGTACAGGCATTACAAAGGTTAACTGCAATTGACCGAAAGCACTGACCTATGTCATCTAGGTGACACCCTCCCGGCGGTTGACCATCTTTCCGGTCGAAACTTACCGCGCCGCGCGGTCCCTGGCAGGTAGGGGTGCAGGGGGCAGGCATGAGCCGGAAGCTTCCCATGGGATTGGGGACAGGCATGGGCTTCGACTCACCAGCTCCGCTGCAATCCGGCGTCACGGAGCTGGCATCGCAGAGGGACGTCACCGAGCCGCGCGAGGTGATCGGCGAGCCCCTGGAGCGCTGGCGGCTGCAGCTGTTGCGCCACATCGAGCGCCTGAGCGGCGTGCTGGGCGAGCATGCTGACCCGCTGCTCGAGGCAGCCGCCAACCAGCTCGAGCAGCGCACCTGCCGCATCGCCGTGGTCGGCCAGATCAAGGCCGGCAAGAGCACCTTCATCAACGCGCTGGTGGGCCGCCCGGGTTTCTGCCGGCGGACATCAATCCCTGGACCGTGGTGGTCACGGCGCTGCATTTCCGCAGCAGCCCCACGCCGCCGGAGCATGCGGCGGTGTTCCAGCTGTTCTCCCCGGACGAATGGAGAGAGCTGGCAGAGGGCCGCGGGCGCCTGCGGGAGCTGACCGAGCGCCTGGTGCCTGGCTTCCAGCCCGAGCTGCTGCGCGCGCAGCTCGAGGTCATGCGCAAGCGTGCGGAGCGCCGGCTCGGATCGAAGTTCGGCGAGCTGCTCGGCAAATGCCATCGTTTCGACAGCGTCACGCCCGAACTGCTTGCCGACTACGTCAGCGCCGGTGACGAGCGCGCGCTCGCCAAGGCCAACGGCACGCGCCGCATCTACTCCGACATCACCCGCTCGGCCGACCTCTACTTCAACGAGAGCCCGTTCGCCTACCCGATCACGCTGATCGATACGCCCGGCACCAACGATCCCTTCCTGGTGCGCGACGAGATCACGCGCCGCAGCCTGGAGAACCCGGACATCTACGTGTTCGTCATCTCCGCCCTGCAGCCGCTGTCGGCCGCCGACATCACCATGCTGCGGCTGCTGAACGGCCTGCACAAAGACCGCATCGTCGTGTTCGTCAACCGGGCCGATCAGCTGGTCAACCCGGCCGCAGAGGCCCCAGTCATCAGGGCGGCGGTCGAGAAGCGGCTGCGGGTGGAATTCCCAGCGCTCGACATCCCTGTCATCTGCGGCAGCGCCTGGCTCGGCAGCCTGAACCTTCCCGCCGGTGCCGAGGACGACGCCCGCCAGCTCGCCTCGCCCGATCGCAGTTGCGTGGCTGCCGCCATGTACATGAACTCGGGCATGCGCGAGGTGTCTGCCGCCATCACCAGGCTCATGTGCACCAGCAACATCGCTATGCTGCAGCGGCAGATCGCGATCTGCCTGGTCGAGCTGGTGCGCTCCGCCGAGGTGGGCGATCGTGCCGAGCTGCAATCGATCCACGAGCTGCTCGATGTGCGCCGCCGGGAGGCCGCCCGCCTGCGCGCGAGCGTCGCCGAGGAGCAGAAATCGCTCAGCTCCTTCGCGGAGCGCGCCGCCACCCTGCAGGCGTCGTTCCAAGGCATCGAGCAGCATTTCGCCGAGCTGATCGCATCGGCCAGGAAGACGCTGCGCCAGCAGCTGGCGGGCCTGGTGCGCAGGTTTGCCGACGAGCAGACCGAAGCGCTGCTTTGCGCGCTGGATACCAAGCCCAAGCTGAGAGCGTGGCGCTGCGACGCGGGGCCCCTGCGCGAGCAGATGGAGGCTGCGTATCTGTCGGCCGTCGAGCAGGCCGCGGTCGATCTGGCGCGCGTCGAGCAATTCCTCTATCCGCAGCTCAAGGTCATCGTGGCGTCTCTGCTGCCCGGCTATCGCGGCAGCCTTCTGGAGGTGCCGGCCTGGCCGGCCGGCGTCCTGCCGTCGGTGGCACCGCTCGCCGGCAAGGTGACCTTGGATCTCGGCACCTCCTGGTGGCGGCAATGGTTCGCGACGCGCCGTGCGGCCGCCGAGCGCGCACATCATCTCCACCGCTTGATCGAGGATGATTTCCTCGACATTGCCGACAATCTGGTGGACGAGCTGGAGAGCCATCTCAAGGAGCGCGTGGAATACATCATGCAGCGGGTCAACGCGATCAGCAGTGGCCTGCGCACGGGGATCGATCGGCGCAGCGCCAACCTGGCCCGCGAGCACGCGCTGCTCGATGGCACGGCCGACGAGGAGGCGCTGGAACGCTTCGAGATGGAGCAGAACGAGCGCGCCGAAGCCTGCGTGCGCAAGCAGGACGCCTACACGGATGCACTGAGGGAGCTCGGCAGCGTGCTCGAAAGCCTGGATGGCGCGCAGGGCGACATCAGGGTGCAATGAGCGGGGGTAGCGACAGCGCGTCGGCGGCCCGCGCGGAGCGGCATACCCCCGAGACCGCGTTCCGGCGATGTCGAGGCGGGGGCGCGGACGCCACACCGCATCGTCGTGGCAGGCGAGTTCAACAGCGGCAAGACCGCGCTGGTCAATGCCCTGCTTGGCTCTTCCGTGCTTTGCGCGAGCTTCGTCACGCGCACCGCCCTGCCGACGGCCGTCACGTTCGCGGCCAAGCCCTATTTCTCGGCCGAGGTCGCCAACCGCAGGCGCATTCGCCTCGCCTTCGACGGTCTCGACCAGGACCCGCCGGAGAACTCCCGCTGGCTGCACGTCGGCTTGCCGCTGGAGCGTTTGCGCGCGCTGCGCCTGATCGATACCCCGGGGCTTGGCTCCGGCGACCAGGACGGCGACGAGCGCACGCTGCGCATCTGCCGCAATGCCGATCGGGTGATCTGGTGCACGCCGGCGATGCAGGCGTGGAAGGCCAGCGAGGAGCGTGCCTGGCTGACGCTGCCGGAACGGGTGCGCAGGCGCGGGATCCTGGCCGTCACGTTCGAGGACGCGGTAGCCTCGCCCACCGACACCCATCGCCTGCTGGCGCGCCTGCGCGCAGAGGCGGGCTGCTACTTCGGCCAGCGTCGTGCTGGCCTCGGAGCGGAACGCTCTGTTGCCGCCGTAGAGCGAGATCGCTCTACAATGTTGGAATAGAGCAGGATTCACGCTTCGGTCGCGACGTTCCCAAGTGTCGAGCGCTTCAATCCGAAGCGATCCTGCTCAAGCGCGGCGTGCGCGGAGCGATCAGCCCGGGCAGCGTGCGGCGAGCTCCGCGCGCAACTCCTCCCCGACCTCGGCGTTGAGCGACAGCACGCGGCGCGCCTGCGTCGCGCTCACGCCGGCCACTGGCGCGCGGAAAGTGGCTTCGGCCGCATCGATCTCGGCCAGCGCGAGCGTGATCTCGGCGCAGGCAAGCTTGTCGCGCAGGGCGCGGAAGGCGAACAGCCGGGTGCCGTTGGCAACCTCGGCCGCAGACGCGGAATGGCTGATCCAGCGGCGCTCTGGATCGGCGATCAGCGCCTTCAGCCGCACCAGGCAGGCCGTTCCCGTGCCGCAGGTGGGCTGCTCGATCGGCCTGCCGACGGCGGGGCGGTAGGTCTTCGGCGGTGCGGCCACCGCCACCTTCGTCCGCGGCGGAGGAGGTGCTGCCGCCGCAGGCTCGGGGTCGTCCTTGATGGAGCGATGCTTCCCGCCGAGCGCGGCGGGCGCGAGATTGCCGCCGAGGGTAGCGCATCCAGACAGCAGCGAGGCGCACAGCAATGCGCAAAGGACTGCGCGCGCTACGCGATGCGCACCAACGCACATGACCACCACCTACGCCCCTCACCGATCCTGCGCCGGATACTCCGGGACAAGCGTTTAGGATCCGCTAACGCTGGCGCAAGGCATGTGCAGAGGATATCTGGGGAAAACGCGCGGGCCGCGGCGGGTCATAGATGCCGTTGGCCAACGTCTGGTCGAGCGACCACACGCGGATCAGGCCGTCCCGTCCGGCCGCCATGACGCGCCGGCCGTCCGGCGAGATGTGCAAGGCCCGCGCCGGGCCGTTGCTGCCGCCAAGCGTGCGCACCACCCTGCCGGCGCGCAGGTTCCACAGCTTGATCTTGCCGTCCTCGCCGCTGGTCGCGAGCAACCGGTCGGGACCGAAGGCGATGGACAGGATGCGCGCCGGGTGCGCCTTGAAGTTGCGAACCGCGCGCGAGGAGGAGTTGGACCATACGTTGATGGTGCCTTCGGCGGTGGCCGAGGCGATATAGCGACCGTCGATGGAGATATCGAGCGCGGTGATCTCGCTCGCCGGCCCGCGGTACGTCCGCACCAGGTTGGGTCCATCCGCGCGCCACAGCCTGATGGTGCGCTCGGTGCCGGCGGCGGCGACGAAATCGCGCGAGCGCGCCGCGGTCACGATCAGGCCAGCGCCGTCGCGTCCGTCGAGCAGCACGGCGGCAGCAGAGGGCGCGCGTGTATCGAGCAACGCCACCGTGCCGTCCTGGGCCGCGACGGCGAATGTGCTGGGGTCGGCGGTGAAGGCCAACGAGGCGATTGCGGCGTTGCCGAGATGGAACGCGACGATCTTCTCCGCCCGCTCCAGATCCCACAGCACGATCGCGCCGCCCTTGTGCCCGGCCAGCGCGCGCCGCTCGCCCACCGCCAGCGCCGTCGGCGCGCCCTCGTCGAGCTCGATGGTGCGGATCAGCGCTCCCGAGCCCGCATTCCATACGCGCAGTGTGGCATCCTCACCCGCCGAGACGATCCAGCGGCCCTCGTCGCTGGTGGCTACTGCAACCACGGCGCCCTTGTGCCCGGCCAGCTGCATCGACTGCGCTAGGTCGGCGCTCTGGCTCGACACAATGCCGGCGCCGCGGGCCTCGGTGCGCGGGGTGGTCTCCTGCTGGTAGGCAACGGCAAGGCTGGCGATGGCGACGGCAGCAGCGACTTTGAACGCGGCCGAGCGCCAGCGCCGGGAAGGCAGGCGCAGCACACGGCGGGGCCTCGGCGCCCGCCGTTCCTTAGCCTTGCGCTGCAGCACGCGGGGCGGCTCGGCGCGGCGTGCTCTTGGGTGAGGCGGGGGCCTTTGCCTTGGCGGGGGGAGCACGCTGCTCCGGCTGCGGTTTCTCCTCCGCCTTGACAGGCTCGGCTTTGCGAGGCTCGGCCGGTCTTGCCTGCGCGGGTGCGTTCTGGGCCTGTGCACCCTGCTTCCTTCTCGGCGACAGGATCGGCGGGCTGTGCTTCTTCAGGGCGTCGATGAAATCGAGCAGCTGGCCCTTGGGCTGCGGCGCGTCCGGCGGCACCGGCACCAGCTCCTGCGGGACGTCGGTCAGCGCCACGGTGGGCTCTGCCGGCTTGGGAGCCGGCCGGCTGGTGAGGCGGGCAAGCGTGCGCACGACGGGCAGCCTGAGGCCAAGGCGGCCGGCGCCGCGTTTCTCATCGGGCGCCAGCAGCCCGCCGCGCCACGCGGCGATCGATTGCGGCCGCTCGCCGACCTCCAGGCGCAGCGCCTGGTCGATGGCGCTCAAGAAGCCCGTGCGGTAGGAGCCCAGCGCAACCTCGGCCGCGCTCGCATACTCGTCCTGGAGGATGCGCGAGGGCGCATCGGGCGGGCGCTTGCCGGTGATGGCGTGATAGAGGGTGGCGCCCAGCGCGTAGATGTCCGTCCACGGCCCCTGGCTGCTGGTGGTGGTGGCATACTGCTCGTAGGGGCTGTAGCCGGGCTTGACCAGCGCGCTCACGGTGCGCGAGTGCGAGGCGATCTGGCCGCGCGCCGAGCCGAAATCGATCAGCACCGGCGAGCCGTCCTTGCGCACCATGATGTTGTCGGGGGCGATGTCGCGGTGCAGGAAGTTGGCCTTGTGGATGATCTCCAAGGCGTCGAGCAGCGGCGCGATCATGCCGTCGAGCTCGGCCTGGCGCGGGGCGCGCTTGAGCCCCTTGAGCCACGACTTGAAGCTGCCGCCTTCCTCGAAATGCAGCACCATGTAGGCGGTGTTGTTGGCGCGGAAGTAGCGGTGCACGCGCACGATGTTGGGGTGATCGAAGCGGGCGAGCGTCTGCGCTTCGTCGATGAAGCGGTCGAGGCCCCATTGATAGTCGCCGGCGACCTCCTGCGAGCGCGGCGCGGCGCTGGAGGCCTTGCGGGCGGCGAAATCGGCCGGGAAGTATTCCTTGATGGTGACGAGGCGGTTGAGCGCCTTCTCGTCGGCCAGGTAGGTGATGCCGAACCCGCCGGCGCCCAACACGCGCTTGATGCGGTAGTCGCCGACCAGCTCGGTGCCGTCCGGCAAGGCCAGCAGGTTGTCACTCGGTGCTGGCTTGGCTGACATCGCCTTCCTCTCGGGTCCACCGGCAAGAAGCGCGCGGGCGATTAGTCCCCGGCCGATCGATGTCCTCCTTACCGCGCTCTCCCTGGCGCGGGCAATTACAACTGCGCGGCGAAGCGGGGATTGGCACTGTGTAGGCAATAATGTGGCGGAACGATGGGTCGTAGGTTTTGCGCTGTGCGCTCAGCACTTGCCGTCGCGCAGCTTGGCGATTCGCTGGGCGCGGCGAAAGCATTCGCTGGAATAGGTCTTGCCGTTGCAACCGCAGACCGGGTGGAAGCCCTTGCTCTTCTTGCGCGCGAAGCAGAGCCTCGGCACGGAGACGCACACGCCGATCGGGGTCGTGCAGTTTCCGGGGCAGGCTCGCACCAAAGCCCCTTGTCGCACATTCTGCCCGGACCGCAGGGCGCTCCGGCAGTGACGGCGCCGACGGGATGGCTGGGCGCCAGGATCGCCGGGGCTGCGAGCGCGACAGCGAGGACCAAATGCTTGATGGAAAGCATGAACGTGGCTGTGACGACCTTGATCTGCCCGACCTGCGCGGCACGGCAAGCTTCCACGGATGAGCAGCCGATGGCAAGTCGCTTTCCCGGCGTCCAGGTGGCTCACCCGCGGCGCGCAGGGTGCCCGCGGCGACGGCTGGTTCACGCGGTTGCCACTTGCCGCCCGGCCATGTTCCTGCCCTCATACTGGGGCACCTGTGTGCGCTTGGAGTGGGGATTGACTGACGTGCCATACCCGGCCCCGCCGCTTGCCATCACCCATGGGATGGCGCCGGCGATCACGCTGGCAGCGGGCTTTCTGCAGGCCTCCGAATTCGACTTCTGACGCAGGGCTGTTGGCGGTGATCGCGGCCGGCTATCAGCAGGCGCCGGTGCTGGTGCTCGTGCTGTCCGTGCTGCTGATTCTGCCGGTTCTGGCGCTGATCTCATTGATGGTGCACGCGAGTGCGCGCCGCAAGGCGCGCAGGCAGGCGTTGCGGGCGGCCGAGCGCAGGGCCGAGGCCGGCGAATGGAAGGAGGAGGCTGCACCGCCGCTCGGGGTGCAGGCCTGGCCGTCGCAGGCGTGGCTGACGGTGGAAGGCAAAGGCCAGGGCACCATGCCGCTGTCGGGCCAGACCGTGCGCATCGGCCGGCACGAGGACAACGATATCCGTCTCACCGACAGCTCGGTGCACCGCTATCATGCCGTCATCGAGCGCACGCCCGAGGAAGAGTTCGTGATCACCGATCTCAGCGGCAAGGAGGGCAACGGCGTGCGCGTCAACGGTGCCCGCACGGCGCAGGCGCGTCTCGCCGATGGCGACGTGATCGAGCTCGGCCGCATGAAGCTGAAATTCGAGAGTTCGCCCGCGTGAGGGGGCTCACCGGCTGCCCAAGCAGAAGGAGAACGCAATGACCGACGACAAGCGCGCCAAGGCCAACCCGCCAGCAGCGGGCGGCTCGATGCCCAACCGCCTGCTGGGATCGCTGCGCGAAGCGCTGGCGGCGGCCAGCCGCGATGCCACCGGCGAGATCACCGTCGGCGAGCGTACCGAGATCCTGCCCAAGGAGCAGCCGCCGGCCGCCAAGGCACCCGGCCAGCCGCCACAGGCGGCCGCGCCGCCGCTCACGCCCGCAGCACAGCTCAGCGCCGCCGAGGCGGTGCGCGAGGCCAAGGCGCCGGCGCGCGGCCACTACGAGGCCGCCGAGCCCACCACGCGCGTCGTGCGCGGCAAGGGCAGCGACCCGGGTCCCGCGGCGCCGAATCGGTCCGCGACCCAGGTCGTGCGCGGCAAGCCCAAGGTTGCGCGCGACAACTTCGCGGCAGGACCCCGTGGTCGGCTGGCTGGTGGTGATCGGCGGACCGGGCCTCGGCGCGTTCCGGCCGATCTTCGAGGGCAACAACACGATCGGCCGCGGCGAGGACCAGCGCATCCCGATCGACTTCGGCGACAACACCATCTCCTCGACCGAGCAAGCCTACATCCGCTACGATTCGATGGATCGATCGTTCCTGTTCGTGCCGAACCTCTCCAAGACCAACGTGGTTGCCGATCAACAGCAAGAGGCCGACGGGCGCGGTGAAGCTGGAGCACGATGGACGTGATCAGCATGGGGCGCACGCAGCTCGCGTTCGTGCCGTTCTGCGGCGAGGAGTTCGACTGGGCCGAGCTGTCGGGGCTCGAGGCATGAGGCATAGCAGTGGGTTTCGAGCACGCCATCCGCGCCAGTAAGGGTGGGCGCAACTACCAGGAGGACACGGCGGACGTTCTGGAGCACGCCGCCGCCCTCACGGCGGTGCTGGCCGACGGCATGGGCGGCCATGCCGGCGGCGCGCTGGCGAGCGGGCTCGCCTGCAAGTTCTTCCTGCATGCCTACGCCACCTCGTCGGGCGAGTACGGCGGCGCGGCTGGCCGAGGCGCTGGATCTTGCCAACGCCGCAATCGCGCACGAGACGGCCGAGAACCGCGCGCTGAGCGGCATGGGCTGCACGCTGGTCGGGCGTCGCCTTCGGCCCCGATGGCGTCGAGTGGGTGAGCGTCGGGCGACAGCCCGCTGTTCCTCGTGCGCGAGGGCGAGATCGTGCTGCTCAACGAGGACCACTCGCTGGCGCCCGAGATCGACAAGCTGGCTGCCGCCGGCAAGATGAGCTGGAGGGACGCGCGCAGCGATCCGCGCCGGCACTTCCTGCGCTCGGCTCTGACCGGCGGCGAGATCGAGCTGGTCGACCGCTCGCACCGTCCGCTGGCTTTGCGGCCGGGCGACATCGTGATCCTGGCCAGCGACGGCATCCATGCCCTGTCGCACGCCGATATCGCGCGGGTGGCCGGCGGCGCGCCGAGCCCGGCGGCGATCGCCGATGCCCTGCTGGCTGCCGTCGACGGCGCCGGCGACCCGCACCAGGACAACACCACGGTCGTCGTCGTTCGGGTGCCGGGCACCTAGGGCAAGCCAAGCTATGAGGTGGCGGTTCCGGGCGGGGGCGGGCGGCGCTGGCACAGGGCGTGATCGGCGGCGGCGCGTTGACCCCGCGGGGTCCGTGGCTATGATGCGCCGCTTTCAACGCTTGGCCCCAGTGGCGGAACCGGTAGACGCGCCAGACTGCAAAATCTGGTTCTCGCAAGGGAGTGGGGGTTCGAGTCCCTCCTGGGGCACCATCCCGTCGAGACGGGTGATGATACTGCTCAGGCTCTGCCCTTTTCTTTGCGCCCGCTGCCGCGACATCCATGGCCTTGCAGGGACACGCAGCTTTCGGCCACCGAACAGCTGGTCGGCTTCGCAACCACCCAAATCAGACGCCTGTTCTCTCACATTGGATGGATCGGTTTGCCGGGGTCAGCACACGGCGGAACTTCTCCCGCCATCTGACGTTCGTTTGTCGCGGGTTGCGTTCCGTTGGAGGGAGAGTTAGCGATGCAGCAGGTACTCAATGAAGTCGGCCAGATCGCACAACAACTCGCCGCAGTTATTTGGCAGGTACTGCAATTCATCTGGAACTGGTCATTCGGCCAGATCGTCAAGATGTTCCAGCTTCCGTTCAACAGCATGCCGCTGTGGAAGCAAGTAATCTTCGTGCTTGTGATCGCGGCGCTTGGCTACTTCCTTTACAAGATCGCCAAGGATCTTCTAAAGGCGGTACAGTCAGTGCTTGGTGCGATCGTAGAACTCATCTCCGCACTGATCGGTATGCTTCCGCAGATCGTTTGGGCCGGGCTCATTGCGTTTGGTGGAGCCTGGGTCATCACCACTTTGAACCCGGAATGGATACCCATCGCCCTGCGATGAAGGGAATACCGGGCCTGGGACACCCGAGCGTCTCGAACACTCGGGCCAATGAGAAACGTTTGATGCGACCCCACGCGAGTGCGGGGCATGCCGTCACGCTTTGCAATTGCCGCGCACGCTGATCGACCGGACGCTCGACTGACTGAGTATTGGCGGAGAGGGCGGGATTCGAACCCGCGATACCCTTGCGAGTATGCCGCATTTCGAGTGCGGTGCGTTCAACCACTCTGCCACCTCTCCTGGAGCCGCCTCACCTACCGTCACGCCCCCGACAAGGCAAGAAGTCTTGCCCGTCCTGGAGACGTGCCGTGCCGGAAGTCTTGCCCGTCCTGAAGACGTGCCGTGCCGGCGCCGGCGGCCCGCCTTATTTGCGCCCTACCCGGTGCGGTGTTAGTCGGGGCAGGGCGGAACAACTGATCGGCGGCCATGCCAGTTGCGCAACATGGCCGGTTGCACCACGCATCAAAGAGGCGACGTATGCGAAGAGTGCTGCTACTGCTGGCCATCGGGCTTGCTCTCGCGGGCTGCCAGGCCGCCGGCAACGTCGATACGGAGCGCTACACGCGCAACCATGAGCCCAAGACGGGCGGCCCGGATTTGTGAGGCGGGTCGCAAGGCTAGCCTGCAATGCCCCGCATGGCCAGGCCGGCCCCCCAAGCCATTGACTTATGAGGGTCCCTCGATAATAGTGCGCGCCGAGATTGCGCAGGCCACGGCGCTCCTGCTGCCAGCTGAGCTTGGCCGGGCATAGAAGTCCAAAGGAAATCAGGCATGTATGCTGTCATCAAGACCGGCGGCAAGCAGTATCGTGTGACCGCGGAAAAGGTCGTGACGATCGAGAAGATCGCCGGCGAGGCGGGTGCCAGGATCGAGTTCACCGAGGTGCTGATGGTAGGCGGTGGCAGCGGCGAGGCCAAAGTCGGCGCGCCGGCTGTTGCAGGCGCCAAGGTCATCGCCGAGGTCGTCGAGCAGAACCGCGCGCCCAAGGTCATCGCCTTCAAGAAGCGCCGCCGCAAGAACTCGCGCCGCAAGCGCGGCCACCGCCAGCACCAGACCGTGGTGCGCATCAAGGAGATCGTCGGCGCCTGAGGGCGGACCGGGGCAGGGATAGACCATGGCACACAAAAAAGCAGGCGGCTCCTCGCGCAATGGCCGCGATACGGCGGGCCGGCGGCTCGGCGTCAAGAAGTACGGCGGCGAGCATGTGATCCCAGGCAATATCCTGGTGCGCCAGCGCGGCACCAAGGTGCACCCCGGCTCCAATGTCGGCATGGGCACCGACCACACGCTGTTCGCCCTGACCGAGGGCAGCGTCGAGTTCGCGACCAAGCGCAGCGGGCGGGTCTACGTGTCGGTGAAGCCGGGCGGCCAAGGACGCGGCGGAATAGGGGGACAGCGCATCCGACGGTGCGCCATGCCTCCTCTGCGCTGACGGCCATTGACTGGCAACCCGCGTCCGGCGACGCTCCAACTTATGGTCATGCTCGCAACGGAACGCCTGCTGCTGCGGCCATTTCACCGCAGCGACGCGGCCCAATTCACACGTCTCGCGGGCGACTGGGCGGTGGCGTCCATGACCAGCGATATCCCCTATCCCCTGTCGCAATCGCAGGCGATGGCCTGGTTGCGGCCGGGCCGCGGCGAGGTGCGCTTTGCCATCGATCTCAACGGCCAGTTGATCGGCGGGGCCGGCTACTACCGCCGCCGCTCTGGCGCGGCCGAACTCGGCTTCTGGCTGGGCCGGCCGTGGTGGGGCAGGGGCTACGCCACCGAGGCGACGCAGGCCATCGTCCGCTACGGCTTCGACACCCGCAGGCTGCCGGGCTTCACATCCTCGCACTTTGTCGATAATTGGGCCTCGGCCGGTGTGCTCAGGAAGCTCGGCTTCGAGCCGGTCGGGCGCGGCACGATCATCAGCGTCGCGCGCGGCCACGACGTGGAGGCCGTCACCTGTTGGCTGAGCGCCGAGCGCGCCATGCATGTGCTGCCGCCGCACGTGACGGTGCGCGAGCCGCGCCGCGCTGGCGCGCATGGCTGAGCCGGCTCGCCGGCTGGCCTGCCTGAACATCGGCCGGCTGAAGCCAGCTTGGGTTGCCCATGAAATTCCTCGACCAGGCCAAGATCTACATCGCCTCCGGCGCCGGCGGGGCCGGCTGCGTGTCGTTCCGGCGCGAGAAGTTCATCGAGTTCGGCGGCCCGGACGGCGGCGACGGCGGCCGGGGCGGCGACGTGTGGGTGGAGTGCGTCGCCAACCTCAACACGCTGATCGACTACCGCTACCAGCAGCACTTCAAGGCCGCGACCGGCACGGGTGGCGCCGGCCAGAACCGCGCAGGCGCAGCGGGCAAGAACGCGGTGATCGCTGTGCCGCCCGGCACCGAGGTGCTGGCCGAGGACCAGGAGACGCTGCTGGCCGAGGTGATGAAGCCCGGCGACCGCGTGCGTCTCGCCAAGGGCGGCAACGGCGGGTTCGGCAACGCGCACTTCAAGTCGTCCACCAACCGCGCGCCGCGTCACGCCAATCCCGGCCAGCCCGGCGAGGAGCTGACCATCTGGCTGCGCCTGAAGCTGATCGCGGATGCCGGCATCGTCGGCCTGCCCAACGCCGGCAAGTCGACATTCCTGGCGACGGTGAGCGCCGCCAAGCCCAAGATCGCCGACTATCCTTTCACCACGCTCCACCCCAACCTCGGCGTGGTGCGCGAGGCGGGCCTCGACTTCGTGCTGGCCGACATCCCGGGCGTGATCGAGGGCGCGCACGAGGGCGCCGGCCTCGGCACGCGTTTCCTGGGTCACGTGGAGCGCTGCCGCGTGCTGCTGCACCTGGTCGATGCCACGGGTGAGGACATCGCCGGCGCCTATCGCACGGTGCGGGCGGAGCTCAAGGCCTATGGTGCGGGGCTTGAGAAGAAGAAGGAGATCGTGGCGCTCTCCAAGTGCGACGCGCTCGACGAGGTCACTATTGCCGTCAAGCTAGCGGAGCTGAAAGCCGCCGCGCGCAAGAAGCCGCTGGTCCTGTCTGCGGTCTCCGGCAAGGGCGTGCGCGAGGCGCTGGCGGCGCTGGCCAAGGAGATCGGCAAGTCTCAGGACAAGGAGCGCGCGGCGGCAGCTGCCGAGGGCGAAGGACCGAGGCCCTGGCGGCCCTGAGGCATCTCAGCGCCGCGCCTGCAGCGCCAGCGCGGTCCAGCCGGCGTCCTGCCGCCGCTCGAGCAAGCGGAAGCCAGCCGACACATAGGTAGCCCCGACCTCGCGCGCCTGGTGGTCCAGCAGGCCCGACAGAATAGCAACGCCGCCGGCGACCGATTGTCGCTGCGCATCGCCGGCGCCAGCGCGATCGAGCGGGCCGGGCAGAATGTTGGCCAGCACCAGGTCGAACGGCTGGGCAGCACGCAGCGCGGGATGGTTGAAGCCGGTCGCGCGCAGCACACCCATGCGTGACGCCACGCGGTTGAGGCCTACATTCTCTCGCGCGACCGCGACCGCCACAGGATCGTTGTCGCTGGCCAGTACGCGCGCGCTGGGCAGGGCCCGCGCCGCAGCGATGGCGAGCACGCCGGTGCCGCAACCTAGATCCAGCACGCGCGCGAAACGGCGGCGGCGTATCAGCCTGTCCAGCGCCTCCAGGCACAGCACGGTGGTCGCGTTGTGCGCGGTACCGAACGCCTCGCCGGCCTCGATCTCGATAGCGAGCCGCCGCATGGCGAAGCGCGAGCGGTCGTGCGCCCCGTGCACAATGAACCGGCCGGTCCGCACGGGCGGCAGCGCCGCCTGCGACAGCGCCACCCAATTGGTGTCCGGCACCGTCTCCAGCGATGGCCGCACCATTCCATCGCCGAGCCCTGCCAGGGCTTGCTCGATCGTGGCCAGCGGCGGCGCCTGTTCGTAGTAGGCCTCTACCACCCACGCCGGCGGCGCCAGCTCGAACAGAGTGACGGCCAGCGCCTCGGGCGCCGACGGCGTGCCGATGCGATCGGCAACCCGCGATGCCGTAGCCTGGTCCTGGGTCTCGATGCGAAGCTTGTGCAGCGGCATGGCGGGGGCTTTGGTTCGATCAGCCACCATAGCCCGACACGGGATGTTAGCTTTGCGGAAAGACGCCATATGCAAGGCCTGACGCCCAGGGCGAAATCCTGCTAGAGAAGCGCCGCAAGCAGAGCCGCACCCATGTCCGCCGCCGCAGTCCGCAGCACCGCCGCCCGCCCGCAATGGGCCGGCGCCCGCCGCATCGTCGTCAAGATCGGCTCGAGCCTGCTCGTCGATCACGCGCAAGGTGCGCTCAACGCCGCCTGGCTCGACTCGCTGGCGGCCGACGTCGCCGCGCTGGCCAAGGCCGGCAAGCAGGTGATCCTGGTCTCGTCCGGCGCCATTGCGCTCGGCCGGCACGTGCTTGGGTTGCCGAGGGGTGAGCTGCCGCTGGAGCAGTCGCAGGCGGCGGCCGCGGTCGGCCAGATTTCGCTCGCTGGCGCCTACCAGGCCGTGCTCGCCGCGCACGGGCTCACCGCCGCGCAGATCCTGCTCACGCTCGGCGACACCGAGGAGCGCCGCCGCTATCTCAACGCGCGCCAGACCATCGCCACGCTGCTTGCCGTGCGCGCGATCCCGATCGTCAACGAGAACGACACGGTGGCGACGAGCGAGATCCGCTACGGCGACAACGACCGGCTCTCCGCCCGCGTCGCCAGCATGATGACCGCCGACTGCCTGGTGCTGCTGTCCGACATCGACGGCCTCTACACCGCGCCGCCGGGCAGCGGCGTGGAGGCGCGCCGCCTCGACGAGGTGCGCCAGATCACGCCCGAGATCGAGGCCATGGCCGGCAGCGCCGGCACCGAGCTTTCGCGCGGCGGCATGGTGACCAAGATCGAGGCCGGCCCGCATTGCGCTCGCCTCCGGCACCAACATGGTGATCACCTCGGGCAAGGTGCTGCATCCCCTGCGGGCGCTGTCCGAGGGAGCGCCCTGCACCTGGTTCCTGGCGCCCTCCGACCCGGTGACGGCGCGCAAGCGCTGGATCGCGGGGCAGCTCGAGCCCAAGGGCAGCGTCGAGATCGATGCCGGGCGCCGAGAAGGCGCTGCTCACGGGCAAGAGCCTGCTGCCGGCGGGCGTGAAGCGGGTGCGACGGCGCGTTCGAGCGCGGCGATGCAGTAGTCATTCGAGGGCCAGGCGGGCGCGAGCTGGGGCGCGGGCTCATCGCCTATGCGCGCGGCGATGCGGAGCGTATCATCGGTCGCAAGAGCGGCGATATCGCCGCCATCCTGGGCCACGCGGGCCGCACCGAGCTGGTGCACCGCGACGACATGGTGCTGAGCAAAGCCTTGAAAGAATGAGCATGTCGCAGCGCATGTCCGAGATGCTGACAGACGTAGCCGCCGCGATGCGGTCGCTGGGCGCGCATGCACGCGAGGCAGCGCGCATGCTGGCGCTGGCATCGGCAGAGGCCAAGAACGCCGCGCTCACTGTCGCCGCGCGCGAGCTGCGTGCTCGCACCGCGCCGATCCTGGAGGCCAACAAGCTCGATCTCGCGGCCGCCGGCGAGGCCGGCCGGCCCGCCGCGTTCCTCGACCGGCTGATGCTCGACCCCAAGCGCGTGGAGGGCATGGCCAAGGGGCTCGAGGACATCGCCGCGCTGCCCGATCCCGTGGGCAGCGTGATCGCGCAGTGGACGCGGCCCAACGGACTGAGCATCGAGCGCGTGCGCGTGCCGCTCGGCGTCATCAGGCATCATCTACGAGAGCCGGCCCAACGTGACGGCCGACGCCGGCGCGCTGTGCCTCAAGGCCGGCAACGCCGCCATCCTGCGCGGCGGCTCGGAGAGCCATCACTCGAGCCGCGCCATCCAGCTTTGCCTCGCGCATGGCCTGCGCGAGGCCGGCCTGCCCGAAGCGGCTGTCCAGCTCGTCCCCACCACCGACCGCGAGGCGGTAGGCCTGATGCTCAAGGGCCTCGACGGCGCCATCGACGTGATCGTGCCGCGCGGCGGCAAGAGCCTGGTGGCGCGCGTGCAGGAGGAGGCGCGGGTGCCGGTGTTCGCGCACCTGGAAGGCATCTGCCACACCTACGTCGACCGCAGCGCCGATCTGGAGATGGCCAGGCGCATCGTCGTCAACGCCAAGATGCGGCGTACCGGCGTGTGCGGCGCCACGGAGACCTTGCTGGTCGACAAAGCCGCGCCCGTGGGCACGCTGAAGGCGCTTGTCGTGGCGCTGCTGGAAGCCGGCTGCGAGGTGCGCGGCGACCCGGCGACGCGCGAGACCGATGCCAGGGTGCAGGCCGCCACCGAACAGGACTGGTGGGCGGAGTATCTCGACGCCATCATCGCGGTTCAGGTCGTCGACGGCGTCGATGCCGCCATCGCCCACATCCAGAAGTACGGCTCGCAGCACACCGACTGCATCGTCGCCGCAGGACCAGGCGACGGCCGACCGCTTCCTCGCCCGCCTCGACAGCGCGATCGTGCTGCACAACGCCTCGACCCAGTTCGCCGACGGCGGCGAGTTCGGCATGGGCGCCGAGATCGGCATTGCCACCGGCCGCCTGCACGCGCGCGGGCCCGTAGGCGTGGAGCAGCTTACGACCTTCAAGTACGTGGTGCGCGGCACCGGCCAGGTGCGGCCTGGCTAAAATTGCTTTTGCGCAATTGATGTCAGCGGTGGAGCGGCATTGAAACCAACAGCCGCTCCATCACGCCTCGAAGCTACGCCCGTTTGATCAGCCCCACGATGAACAGCACGATGATGGCGCCGATCGCGGCGTGAATGATCCACCCGATATAGCCCCCAAGCGGGAAGAACCCTGGTAGCAGAAAGCCAGCTACGAACGCACCGACGATGCCGACGATGATGTTGCCGACCAGCCCGAAGCCCCCGCCCTTCATGACTTGGCCGGCAAGCCACCCAGCGACTGCACCTATGACCAGGAAGATGATGAGCCCTACTGGATCCATGACTTCGCTCCCATAGCGGCCGCTGTTGAAGAAGAAGCGATCCCGGCCCGCGGGCGGCCTTCTGACGGGCCTGGTGCCGGGCACGTTAGCGTGCTTCGCCCCGGGCAGCCAGTCCGCGGCCATGCTCCGTGCACCGGAGAGTATTGTGCACCGAGCAAGGCGGCTGGGGTTCCCTCCAACCCAGTCCGTGCTAGCCTGCGGGGGAAGCTCCATGTCTGCCAACAGCTTGCACTAAGAACTGTCGCAGCACGGCAAGAACCGGCTCGAGCCTGCAAGCAACTGCAAAGGGGGAATCATGGCCGGCGTTTTGCAGGACATCCGCGTACTCGATTTCGGGCGCTATATCGCCGGTCCCTACTGCGCGACCTTGCTCGCCGAGCACGGCGCGGAGGTGATCCGCATCGAGAAGCGCGAGGGCAGCGAGGACCGCTTCCAGGCTCCTGTGGCGGAGACGGGCGAAGGCGCGCTGTTTCTGCAGATCAACCGCAACAAGCTGGGCCTCACGCTCGATCCGATGGTGCCCGAGGGCCAGGAGATCGTGCGCAAGCTCGTGGCCACCGCCGACGTGGTGATCGCCAACCTGCCGCCGCAGACGCTCGCCGCCATGAAGCTCGACTACGAGTCCCTCAAGGCCGTGAAGCCCGACATCATCCTGACCACGGTGACGGCGTACGGGCGCGGCGGCCCCTACAGCGATCGCGTCGGCTTCGACGGCATCGGCCAGGTCATGTCAGGGGCCGTCTACATGACCGGCACGGAGGACCAGCCCTATCGCGCGCAGGTGCCGTGGGTGGATTTCGGCACCGCGCTGCACTGCGCCTTCGGCACCATGGCCGCGCTTGATGGCCCGCAAAGCCACCGGCAAGGGCCAATGGGTGCAGGGTGCGCTGCTCGCCACCGCGGTGACCTTCTGCAACGCGCTGCTGATCGAGCAAGCGGTGATCGAGACCAACCGCGTGCCGACGGGCAATCGCGGCCAGACCTCCGCACCGGTCGACATCTTCCGCACCAGCGACGGGTGGATCCTGTGCCAGGTGGTCGGCAATCCTTTGTTCAAGCGCTGGGCCAAGCTGATGGGCGAGGACCACTGGCTCACCGATCCGCGCTTCAAGGACGACATCTCGCGCGGCGACAACGGCGCTATCATCAGCGAGCGCATGAGCCGCTGGTGCAGGGAGCGCAGCACTGCCGACGCGCTGGAGATCCTCGGCGCGGCCATGATCCCTGCCGGTCCGGTGCTCAAGCCGCAGCAGACGCTGGATGATCCGCACATCAAGGCAATGGGCTTCTTCCAGGCGACCGAGTTCCCCGGCGCGCCCCGGCCGGCGCCGCTCGCCAAGGTGCCGGTGTGGTTGTCGGAGACGCCGGGCTCGATCCGGCATCGCGCACCCAAGCTCGGCGAGCACACCGACCAGATCCTGGGCGAGCTCGGCTACGACAGCAAAGCCATCGCCGCGCTGCGCGAGAAGCGCATTGTCTAGCAGGCTCGGTACATGGATTGAGGGGCTTGGCCGGCTGGGGGGCCGCGGAGCCTAGTTCGTCTTGATATAGCGGCTGGCGAAAACGCCGATGACCGCGCCAACCACACCGTTGACGATGTGTCCGAGCAGACCTCCTCCAAGCAGGAAGCCGAGCACGGGAAACAGCACACCGCCCACCAGGCCGCCCACGGCACCAACCAGAACGTCGCCCTGCGTGCCGTAGCTGCGATCGGTCATGATCTGACTAGCCAACCAACCGATGATCGCACCGCTCCCCGCCCACATGATCAGAGTTTCCATAGCCTCCCCTTCGACAGCTCCCAAGCCACAGCACGCAGTCCCTGGCCCGTCGGCCTGGGCAAACGCGGCGGCACTATCGACGTTTTCGCAATTGCCGGCAAGCTGCTAAAAGACCCGTGGATCATGACACGGCGCGGCCCTCAATTGCGCTGTCGCGGTCAGGGCCGCTGGCGCGTTTGCCGCGACAACTTCATCTCCAGGTGGGCATCGGCATGAAAGCATTCGCTCGATTCCTGGCGGGCTTTTTCCTGTTGGTGGCGGTGGTTTTCGCCGTCTATGACGCAACCCGTGCGCAGATGAGCGGCCGCATCAGTTTCGTGTCCATGTCGGAGATGTGGTCGGCCGTGGCGCCGGGCTCGATGAAGTCCGCGCGGGAGAGCGTGGAGCGCCGCACCCATCCCATCGTCTGGAGCGGGGGTGTTGCCCAGGTCCTGCAGCTACCGGCCTGGGCCTTCTTCGGTTTGCTTGGCCTCATGCTGGCCTATGCTGGAAGGCGGCGCCGGAAGGTCAATATCTACGCCAACTGACGGGCCGCCGCAGCCGTCGCCCAATCAAGCCGAAGTGAGCATTGTGGCAGGCCGGAGCGTGCGACACTATATCTAGGCCATAATCCCTAGAACCAGGTGGACCCCATGCTGTTCGCGCGCAGGAAGAGCGAGATGCCGACGCCAGAGGCGGCCCTCAAGGGCCGCGCGGAGCCGATCCCGACCGCAGCCACGCATTTCATCAACAAGCGCCCCTCAAGGGGCCGTACCCTGAGGGAACGGAGCCGCGCCATTTTCGGGTTCGGCTGCTTCTGGGGCGCGGAGCGCAAGTTCTGGGAGATGGGCGAGGGCGTCCACGTGACAGCCGTCGGCTACGCTGGCGGGCTCACGCCGAACCCGACCTACGAGGAGGTCTGCTCGGGCCGCACCGGCCACAACGAGGTGGTGCTGGTGGTGTACGACCCCAAGAAGGTGAGCTACGAGGCCCTGCTCAAGACCTTCTGGGAGAGCCACGACCCGACGCAGGGCATGCGCCAGGGCAACGACGTCGGCACGCAATATCGCTCAGGCATCTACGTGACCTCGCCCGCACAGCGCGGCGCGGCCGAGGCTTCCAAGGCGGCCTACCAGAAGGTGCTGTCGGCCAACCGCTACGGGCCGATCACCACCGAGATCGTCGATGCGCCGGAGTTCTACTTCGCCGAGGACTATCACCAGCAGTATCTGGCCAAGGTGCCGCACGGCTATTGCGGGCTCGGTGGCACGGGGCTCTCCTGCCCCGTGGGTGTCGGCGTGAAGGCGGACGCCTGATCTAAGCGGCATCCGCCTCGGGCAATCAGCGGCGCGCCTCGATGATGAGGTTGAACGGCGTCTCGGCGGCGTAACGGACGTTACCGAAGCCGGCCAACCTAAGAACCTCCTCGAGCCGCCGCGGCCCGGCCTGGGCACCCAGAACATGGGTGCCGTTCTCCGAGATGGCATGCGCGCAACACATCGTGGTCGACGCCGAATAGTAGAGGCGGCCGACAGGATTGATGTTGTCCTCCACGCGGTCCTTGGCGAAGGGCTCGATCAGCATCAGCGTGCCGTCCCTTGCCAGGGCATTGGCCGCGTGGCGTACCGCGTCGACCGGCCGGCCCATGTCGTGCAGGCAGTCGAAGAAGCAGATGAGATCATAGCCGCGCTTGGCGTAGTCGTCTGCGCGCGCAACCTCGAAGCTGACGCGGTTGGCGACGCCGGCCTCGCGCGCCACCTCGCTGGCGGTCGCGATCGAGCCCAAATGGGTGTCGAAGCCCCAGAAGCGGCTGTTGGGAAAGGCTTTGGCCATGAGCACGGTGGAATGCCCGTGCCCGCAGCCGACGTCGGCCACCGTGGCACCGCGCTGGAGCTTGTCGGTGACCCCAGTCAGGGCCGGCAGCCAGTCGCCGATGAGGGACGCGCTGTAGCCGTTGCGGTAGAGGGCTGCGACGCCGCAGAACAAGTCCTCGCTGTGGTCGCCCCAGCTGACGCCTTTGCCTGACTTGAAGGACTCTAGCGCCTTTGCCTCGTCCGCCCACATCGACGACACCACCTTCCAGCCGTGCGGCAGGAACACGTGGCTCGAATGGTCGGCGAGAATTGCGGCCTGCTCCGGCGTCAGCTCGTAGGTGGCCGAGGCCGGGTGGTAGTCGACGTAGCCGCCGGCGACCTGGGCATTGAGCCATTCGCGCACGTAGCGCTCTGCGCAGCCGCTGCGTCTGGCGACCTCTTGGGAGCTCATGGGGCCGGAGCCTGCCATTGCCTTGTAGAGCCCGAGCTTGTCGCCGAGGCTCACCATCACCCCGCCGTAGCCAGCCGAAAGGTCGGCGAACAGGCGGCCGTAGACGGCTTCGAGCTTCTGCTGATCGAGGGTGGTCATGGGGTGGATCTCCTTTGTGTTGCGTCACGCGCTGATGCGCGGGTTGGTCCAGGGAAATTGGGCGATGACGGCCGCTGCTCGGCTCTCGGCAACGGCCTCCGAGATCGCCGCCAGCTCGCAGCGAGCGAGGCCGATGTCTTTGAGCGTGCGGTCGTCCAGGGCAGCAAGCTCGCGATAGGCCTGCCTCGCCGCGCGCCGCAGGACGGCTGCAGCAATGGCCAGGGCCACGAACTCGGCCAGCTTGGCGGCGGCCCGCGGCAATCCCGGCTGCCCCGGCACGGTCACCCGTGCAAGGGCCAGGATGGTTGTGCTCATGATCTATCTCCTCGTTGGCCCGGCCTTGGCGGCCGGTGTCGAGGGACAGTGCGCGTTGGCGCGGCCTTGCGTGAGTGCGGATCTGGCCAGCAACGGTCCATTTGTGCCAAGAAGCGCACATGACAGGTAAAGCGCGTCCGCTGCACGTCAGCCTGGTGGCGATCCCCGATGCGGTCATATCGACCATGACCGGCATCTACGACGTGCTGGGCGCCTTCCGCATGCTGGGGCGCATCGACCATTCCATCCCTGCCGAGCCGCCGTTCGCCGTCGAGATCGTGGGCGCCAAGCGCGGCAGGTGCCGCTGGTGAGCGGCGTGCCGGTCGAGGTGCATCGAGCGGTCAAAGAGATCGAGGCGACGGACATCATCATCGTGCCGTCCGTGCTGCTCGGAGCCGAGGGCTGGAAGAACGGCAGATACCCCGAGCTCGTGGAATGGACCTCGCGCATGCATGCGCAGGGCGCGCAGCTGTGCTCGGCATGCTCCGGCATCTTCCTGCTGGCCGAGACCGGCCTTTTCGACGGCTACGACGCGACCGTGCACTGGGCCTATGCGGACCCGTTTGCGCACTCCTTCCCGCGCGTTGAGCTGCACCCTGAGCGCGTGCTGGTCGTTGCCGGCGAGCGCGAGGAGCTCATCACGTCGGGCGCCTCGATGACCTGGCACGACCTGGTGCTCTACCTGATCGCTCGGCACGTCGGCGCCACGGCCGCACAGACCGTGGCACGCCATTTTGCCCTGCAATGGCACCACGACGGGCTGGCGCCCTACATCGTCTTCCAGGGCCGCACGGATCATGGCGACGCGGCCATCGCCGATGCCCAGGCCTGGCTTGCGAAGCACTTCTCGGTCGCCACGCCGGTGGAGGAAATGGTCCGCCGCTCGGGGCTCGCCGAGCGCACCTTCAAGCGCCGCTTCACCGAGGCGACCGGCTTTGCGCCGCTCGAGTATGTGCAGCGCTTGCGCATCGAGGACGCCAAGCGCCGGCTGGAGCGGACGGATGCGGCGGCCGACGAGATCAGCTGGCAGGTCGGCTACGAGGATGCCGCCTTCTTCCGCCGGCTCTTCAAGCGCACGACCGGCATGACGCCCGGCGCCTATCGCCGTCGCTTCCAGGTGCCGGCGTTCGCCCGGGCCGGCGGCAAATAGGGCCGGCGCGGGTCAGCGCCGTGGGCGAGGGCCTGCTTGGTCAGGTTCTCTGCGTCGTGGCGCCGAGCACCGCATCGCTCTGCGCTGCGGGTTGGTTCATGTGCCGCGCGAGAACCGCGCGCACGCTTTCCAGCGGGTCGGGGCGCGAGAAGGTGAAGCCCGCATCGAGCGCGCGCCGCGGCACGACGCGCCGGCGGCTGTACACGAAGTCGGCGAGCACCCCGATCTGCCGGCGCAACATCCATCGCGGCAGGGCGACGCGGCCCTGGCGAGGCGAGATATGCTCCAGCAGCTTTGCCAGCTCGGCGGACGGTAGCGGCTCGGGCGCCACGGCGTGGATCGCGCCCGGCATGGGCCTGGACAGCGCGAGCCAGGTGAGCATCGCAACGGCATCGACGTGATCGATGGCCGGGATGGCCGCTTCCGGGTGGGCATTGCGCCAGGCCAAGCGGCGGTCGAACAGCGCCTTGAGCGCGTCGGGAAATCCCCCAGGAGCGATCACGGGACCGAAGCGGACTTGAGTGACGACGGCGCCGCTCTCCCGCAGCGGCTCTGCCGCGTCCTCGCAGGCGATCAGTGCCAGACCGAGCTTGTTGCGCGGGGGCTGCACGGCGGTCGTCTCGGTGAGATGCGGCCCGTCGTCGTAGCCGTACACCGACACGCTCGACGCCGCGATAAGGTGCACGCGGGTCCTGCCCAGGGCATCGATCAAACGCGCGGTGCCTGTCTGGCGCGACGCCGCGACACGGGCCCGCTTCTCGCGCGTGAGCGGTCCGTAGAGCGGCTCTCCCATCAGATGGATGACGCGCTCCACGCCGTCGAGCGCCTGCGGCGGCAGCGGCTCGGTGCGGGGGTGCCACTCGAAGGCGGCGACGCGGCTGTCGAACATCTCGACCGCGCGGTGCGGTCGCCGCGTCACCACGCGCGGCCGCGCGCCGTGATCGAGAAGCGACTGTGTAAGGGCCCGACCGATGAGGCCGGTCGCGCCTGTGATCAGGATGGTCATTGCCCCCGCCGGTGCAGCCCGGCGCGTCGAATCCCCGTTTGGGCTGATATCCCGGCGGGGCATTGCGGCAGGAGCAAGGCCTCTATTTGGCGACCGGCGCTTTCTTGTCGGCGGGCTTGGCCTGTTTGGCTGGCGCGGGCGCTGGAGCATCGCCGCTGGCGGCCAGCACCGCCCGGCAGTCGGCGGGCAGCTGGCTGAGCGCGATGGGCGCCCTTTCCGGTTGTGGCGGACCAGGTTTGGGAGGGGTTTTCACCAGCGCCAGCCAGCGTGTGAGCTCGGCGCCGCAGCCATCCTCGCTGCCGACGGAGGGCTGGGCCTCGCAGTTGGTGCTGCCCTTGGGACAGGCGATGCGGACATGGAAGTGATAGTGGTGTCCCCAGTAGGGCCTGACCTTGCTCAGCCAGCCGCGATCCCCTTCCTTTGCCGTCGCGCTCGCGCACACCGCCTTCTTGATTGCGGGATGCACCAGTATGCGCTCGACCTGCTTGTAGGAGGCGGCGCGCTTGAGCAGGCGCGCATGCGCCTCCGTCCAGATCTCGGCGTTGACCGAGACGAGGTCGGCCGCCAGCATGGACGTGGCGGACAGCTCCTCCCGCTCCTTCTCGGTCAACCGCCGATTTGGCATTGGCGTGAACCAGATGTCGGCATCGAGCCCAACCTGGTGGCTCGCGTGGCCGGTGAGCATGGGCCCGCCGCGCGGTTGCGAAATGTCTCCCACCAACAGGCCGGGCCAGCCGTCGCTCGTCTTGGCTTCGGCTGCCAGCTTCTCGACGAGAGCGATCAGGTCGGGATGGCCCCAGTTGCGATTGCGCGACAGGCGCATCGCCTGCCAGGCCGGACCGTCGATCGGCAGTGCCACGGCGCCGGCGAGGCAGCCCTTGGCGTAGAAGCCGATGGAGCGGGCGGCGAGCGGAGAGGGTGTCTTGGCCGAGCCAAACAGCACCCTGGCAGGGATGACCTTGATGACCTTCTTGGCGGGCTTGGGTTTTCTTGCAGTCTTGGTAGCGTTGGCCTCGGCCGCATCAAGCGCAGCCGCCGCGTTGAGCTCCGCGTCCTGGGCAGCCAACATGACCGGAAGCGCCAAGAGAAAAGCAAGAGCGGCAAGCGCAGCGAGATTTCGCATCTGCCCTCCCATCAGGGGTGTTCGCATTGGCCGAAGTCTAGCCCGAGCCCAGCTCAGCGGCCAGGGCGACCGGCGACCGCATCGCGCGCGGCAACCGCCGCGCCAGCTGCCAACATTACGGACGCGACCACGTTCCAGCCGGCGAAGGAGAGGCCGAGGAAGCGCCATGAAGCGACGCCACAGCTCGCGGGGATGCGGTCGAAGCTGTCCTGCTTGAGGTCGAAGCTCGGCAGCTCGCTGGGTGCGGCGCAGGATGCGGGCGGCTCCCACAGCTTCCACTCCGCGCCCGCCTGATAGGTGCCAAGACCCGCGTTGGCGAGGAACGCGACGGCGACCAGCAGAAAAACCGCGGCGGCAGCGTTGACCCGATCGGTTGCGACCAGTCCCAAGGCTGCGAGCAGCGCAGGGATACCGGCGTAGTAGGCATAGCGCTGCTGCAGGCACAGCGGGCAGGGCGTGTAGCCGCCGATGTGCTCGAACGCGAGCGCGGCGAGGATGACGGCGGTGGCGCCAGCCAGCACGGCGCCGCCGATCGCGTAAGGAGAGAAGCGCTGTGGTGCGGTCGCAAGCTTCAGCATGGAAAAGCCCACGCGTCCTCCGGTCAGATCAGATATCTGACCACTACGAAGCCCCCGACCAGAAACACAAGAAAAGTTGTCGTGACCAGGGTTAGCCGGCGCTCGATGAACTCGCGGATTGGCTCACCCATCCAATACAGCAGTCCCGCGACCATCAAGAAGCGTGCGCCCCGCGTGACGATGGAGGCGGCCAGGAACACCCAGAAGTTGAAGGCAGCCGCGCCGCTGGCGATGGTCACGAGCTTGTAGGGAATGGGGGTGAGGCCCTTGATGAGGATGATCCACAACCCCCAGTCCTGGTAGGCGGCGCGATAGGCCTCGGCCTGCGTTGCCAGGCCATAGACATTGATGAGCCAGAGGCCGAGCGTTTCGTAGAGGAAATAGCCGATGGCATAGCCGAGGATGCCGCCCAGCACCGAGCCCGCCGTGCAGATGGCGGCGTAGAGCCAGGCCTTGGCGGGCTTGGCCAGCACCATGGGGATCAGCATCACGTCGGGTGGGATCGGAAAGAACGAGCTTTCCGCGAACGAGACCCAGAACAGCCCATGCGGCGCCTTCTCGTGGGCCGCAATGCGCATCATCCAATCATAGGCGCGCTGCATCATGGCTGAGGCATATAGCTGGCCGCAGGGCGGTTGTCAGGCCGCCAATGGGGCCCGGCATCCTTGCCTTGTCGTGACCTGGAGACGCAAAGTAGCGCTTGGCGACCGGCCGCCGGGCCCGGCGACCCCAACGGAGCATTCAGATGTCGGCCTCGGCCAGCCCCAGCGCCAACTGCACGAACTTGAAGGAGCGGCGGTGCTGCGGGGTCACCCCGTAGCGCTCGATTGCCGCGTGGTGCTCGGCGGTGCCATAGCCCTTGTGGCGCTCGAAGCCATAATTTGGATAGTCGCGCGCAAGCTCGATCATCATGGTGTCACGCACGACTTTGGCGACGATGGAGGCCGCGGCGATGGAGAGGCACTTGGCGTCGCCCTTCACGATTGCGCGGCTCGTGCACTCGAGCTTGGGCGGCACCTTGTTGCCGTCGACGAGCACAAGTCTGGGTCTGCAGCCCAGCTGCGCCACCGCGTCCGTCATGGCCCACAGCGCGGCATTGAGAATGTTTTCCCGTCAATACGGTCGACGTCGGCGACACCGATGCCAACTTGCGCGGTATCTAGTATTGCGCGGTAGAGGGCTCTGCGGACATCGGCCTCGAGCGTCTTTGGAGTCAGCGATGCCTTCGGGGATGTTGTCGGGGTCGAGGACAACCGCTGCGGCCACCACAGGCCCAGCCAGAGGACCGCGCCCGGCCTCATCGACGCCAGCAACAGGCCCGCCGTGGATCTCAAGCTCCACAGCCTCCAGCTCGAACGTCGCCTTCATGGCGCGAATCGCTTTGTCCCTGTTCAGGGGACCATTGCGTGCCAATCAGCTGCTGTCAAAGGTGTGGAGCGCCGCCTACCGCATGCAACCCGATGTCCAACAAGGCTGCACGGGAAGCGCTTGGAACGCGAGACCCGCTATCGCTGGCGGATGCGGGAATAGAGCCAGGCCCGATACTGCCGGCTCAAGGTCGGCAAGAGTATCCGCGTCATGCTGCAGATCGCGCGCTCGTCGAGATTTGGGAACAGGCGGTGCAGCTCCTCGTGAAAAAGCGTGTCGATCAGCGCCCCGCGCTCCTCCCTGTGCAGGGCGTGGTTGATGCGGATGACGCGGCGCTCGTAGTCGATCTCGCCATAGTGGCGCATGTTGTTGTCGACCACCCAGCACCACTCGAGGCCCTTGGCGTCGAACAGACGGGACCGCACGTCGACTGTTGAGGCGCTGCCAGCGCCGCCACGGAAGTTGCCAGCTTTGGATCTCGTCTTTTTTGTCATTTGCAGCGGCTCCCCCGAACAATCGCGAACGCCCCCGAGGGTGACGAACGATTGGGCGTTCCTGTGGCCGTGGTTTCCTGCGCAACCCGCTCTTTTCGATGATTAATGTTCTATATCAGCGGACTATGACACGTCTGCTATTTGCGCCTATCGGCCGTGCGGGTTCGGCCGGCGGAAGCCCAGAACCTAGAGCAGGCGCAATTGCCCCCCCTTGGCCACCGGGCGGCGGAACAGGTCGGTGCGCAGCGCCAAGTGACGCTCGTTCAGGCCCAGGCGCTTGGTGGCGAGGCGAAACCTGAGGCCGATCTGCTGGGCATAGGGGCCGGTGCCCTTCTGGCGCAGCCCGAACTCGGCGACGTAGTCCCGGCCGCCATGCATCGAGCGCAACACATTGATCACGCGCTGGGCCCGATCGGGAAACTCGGTGGCGAGCCACTCGCGAAACAGCTCCTTCAACTCCTGGGGCAGGCGGAGCACCACGTAGCCGGCCTCGCTGGCGCCTGCTTCCTGAGCCGCCTTTAGGATGCTTTCGATCTCGCTGTCGTTGATGGCTGGTACGATGGGCGCGACCATGACGCTGACGGGAACGCCGACATCGCTCAGTGCCTTGATGGCGTCCAGACGCCGCTGCGGTGTGGGTGCGCGCGGCTCCATCTTGCGCGCGACTGTGCGGTCGAGCGTGGTGACCGAGATCGCCACTTTGGCCAAGCCTCGGGATGCCATGCGCGAGAGGATGTCGGCGTCGCGCACGATCAGCGCCGACTTGGTGACGATGCCGACCGGGTGCCCCGTACGCTCCAGCACCTCCAGCACTGCACGCGAAAGGCGGTGCTCCCTCTCGATCGGCTGATAGGGGTCGGTCACCGCGCCGAGGGCGATGACCTTGGGGACATAGTGGGGATTGGCTAGCTCGCGCTCCAGCAACTGGGCGGCGTTGACCTTGGCGTAGAGCTTGGTCTCGAAATCGAGCCCCGGCGAGTGGCCGAGGAAAGCGTGGGTAGGGCGGGCATAGCAATAGCTGCAACCGTGCTCGCAGCCACGGTAGGGGTTGATGGATTGCGAGAAATTGATGTCGGGGCTGTCGTTGCGGGCGATGATGCTCTTGGCAGCCTCATGCTGAACCTCGGTCTTGAAAGGTCCCAGCCCGCCTAGGCTTTCCCAGCCATCGTCGAAGGCCTCGCGCAGCTCCTGTCTCGTAGCGCCCCACCCGGTTCGAGCAAGCCCCGCGGCCGCGTCGCCTTTCGCTGTCGATCCGGTCGTCATTGTCGTGCATGCCCAGAAGCTAGCCTGATGATTGGAACATAACAAGAACATTCTTTTCAACACAGAACGCACAAAGCGACTGCCCGGCCTAACGTCCGCACCTATAGTGCGGCCGCGTTGAGGCTGGGGACCCATTCGATCATGATCTCGGTGATCATACCGACGCTGAACGCGGAAGCCGGGCTCACTGAGACGCTTAGCGCCCTGGTACCGGCCACGGTGGAAGGGCTCGTGCGGGAGGTCATCCTCGTGGACGGCGGCTCCACCGACCGCACCGGCGCGATTGCCGACCAATCCGGCGCGCAGTTCGTTGAGCGCAGCGGCGGCCGAGGCTACCAGCTGATGGCGGGCGCCCATCGCGCCCGGTTCCCCTGGCTGCTGTTCCTGCACGGCGACACCGTTCTCGAGCAGGGCTGGGAGCGGGAGGCATCCAATTTCATGGAGGCGATCGATGGCGGCAAGCGGCCGCTGGCCGCTGCTGCCTTCCGCTTCGCGCTCGATGACGTCGGGCTACGGCCGCGGGCGCTGGAGCAGCTGGTGCGGCTGCGCAGCTCCCTGTTCAAGCTGCCGTACGGCGACCAGGGTCTGCTCATCCCGAAACTATTGTATACGGAGATCGGAGGCTACAACCCCCAACCGCTGATGGAGGACGTCGATCTGGTGCGCCGGCTCAAGCGGCGGCGCGTCGTGATGCTGCGGGCGCGGGCGGTGACGAGCGCGCAACGATTTCGGCGCGAGGGCTACCTTTTGCGCTCGGCGCGCAATCTTGGATGCCTGGCGCTTTACCTCCTGCGCGTGCGGCCGGCGTTCATCAACCGCCTCTACGGTTGACGGCTGCCTTTCGCACTGCGGCATCAACCGGATTCAATTGTGCGTGAATACGGAAGCCTGGTCGTGGCATTGTCGTCTGTAGATGCGAAGCACTCGGCTTCGTGCACAACAAGGTAGGGAGAGGCGTTATGCAGAGCATCTCACGTCGGGGTTTCGTGATTTCTGCGGCGGCGGCCGGCGCCGCTTTCGGTCTCGACGGGCCGCTCGAGTTCATCGGCAAGGGCTTCGCGCAAGCCGCGTCCGGAAGCCAGGTTGTGAAATTCAAGGTGGGTGATGTCGAAGTCATCCAGATGTACGACGGTCACTGGGAAAAGGCGCACGACCCCGGCTTTGTCAAGAATGCCTCCGTCGATGATGTCAAGGCCGCGCTGAAGGCTGGCGGCCACACCGATGCGCACGTGCCCATCCCCTTCACCGTCACGGCGATCAGAACCAGCGGCGGGCTCGTACTGTTCGACGCCGGCACCGGCGCTCAGGTATTCCCCACCGCCGGCCTCATCGCGCGGAACGATCTGTGGAAGGCTGCCGGCATTGACCCGGCTGAGGTCACGACCATCGTCATCACGCACTTCCATGGCGACCATATCACCGGCCTGATGGCCAGGGAGACCAACGCACCGATCTTCCCGAAGGCCCAGATCCATGTGCCGGCCGCGGAATACAAATTCTGGATCAACCCCGCGGTTACTGCGGGCGCCGCCAAGCGCATCCAGGCAGTGTTTCCCGGCTGGAGCAACATCAGGCAGTTCGAGGGCGACGTCGAGGTCGTGCCAGGGGTGCGCGCGATCGCCACGCCGGGCCACACCGTCGGCCACACCAGCTTCCACGTTGGATCGGGCAGCCAGCAGCTCATCGTTCTCGGCGACGTGACCAACATGCCGGCACTGTTCTTGAAGAACCCGGAGTGGATCGTAGCCTTCGACTCCGATCCCACCGTGGCTGATGCAAGCAAGCGCAAGATTTTCGACCGCGTCATCGCCGACAAGGTGATCGTGACCGGCTATCACTACGGTGTGCCGGGCGCCGGAACGCTGGCCAGGGACGGCAAGAGCTACGTGTTCGAACCGGTCAAGGCCTGAGCGATATCGGCGGCGGGATGAATAGACCCTGCCGCATCGAGCACAAACAAAGGGCGCCGCACCCACGTGCGGCGCCCTTTCGCTGCCGGCTGGTGGTGATGGCCAAGGCGCCGGTGGCGGGCCGGGTCAAGACGCGGCTGGCGCGAGAGCTTGGCGTCGCGACCGCCACTAGGTTTGCGCGCCAGTCGATGGCGGCTCTGCTGGCTCGGCTGTCACGTTGCCTGGGCCGGCGCGCGACGATCACCATTGCCGCCGATGGCGGTATGGGCGCCCGTTTCTGGTCGAGGGATGTGGCCTTAATGCCGCAGGACCGCGGCGACCTTGGAGCGCGCATGCAGCGCATCGTGCAGCTCATGCCGCTGGGGCCCGTTGTGATCATCGGCACCGACGTTCCGGGAATCTCCGGCACCCACATCAGCGCCGCGTTTCGCCTGCTCGGGCGCCACGACGCGGTGTTCGGTCCTGCCGGCGACGGGGGCTATTGGCTGGTGGGAATGCGCCGCAGGCCGCGTCTGCCGGCCCCTTTCAGAGGTGTCCGCTGGTCGACCCCGCACGCCCTTGCCGATACGCTCGCCAATCTTGGCGGCTATTCGGTAGCCCAGGTCGACACCCTGGCAGATGTCGACAATGCGGGCGATTTCATCGCTTGCGCGGCGTACTTCGGTCGCCGGGTTGCGCCCCGCTCTCAAATTGCGGCAAAAATGAATTGATGCCGCGACAATACTGTGGCGGACATGTATGGTTTCAGAAGGTCCGTGTGGGGGAGCTTGGGACCCATGGTTCACACTGCGCAGCAGCTCACGCCGCCCCAGCTGCTGGAAGCCGGCCGTCGAGCGGAAGGCGAAGGCAAGCTAGACCTTGCCATGCAGTTCTACCGCCATCTGGCGGAGCACTACGGCTACACCGGAGAGGCCGCCGAGGCCCGCAACGGCATCGGACGTGTCGGCGCGGTGCAAGCCCAGGTCTGGCATGCGAATGGGCACGCGCACATGCACGACGCTGGCCGCGCGGTCGAGGCAAGGCCGCGCGCGCAGCGTCGGCGCCCGGTTGCTCCGCGCGACTACTATCGCACCGGCCGTGCGTTGGCCGTGGTGATCAGCGCCTCCGGTTGGCTCACGGTTCTGCTTGGTGCAGCATTGCCCTTCGCGGCGGCGTTGCTTCCCGGTGTCGGCATGCCGTTCCTGGAGCTGCCCCAGCTCATCGCCGGCGTGGTCGGATTGGGCGCGCTGGGGTTGTTCGTGGTGTTGTGCGGCCAGGCAGCGCGCGCCCTCTTCGATCAGGCCAACGCCACCCGCGAGCTGGTGGCGCTGGAGCGCGCCAAGCTCGGCAACGATTGACGAGCCGCGAGCCTCAGCCCCCGCGCCGGTGCTCCTCCAGCCGCGGCATGATCTCGACCAGGTTGCAGGGCCGGTGCCGGTTGTCGAGCTGGTGCACCAGGATGCCGTTCCAGGCGTCCTTGCAGGCGCCGGGTGAGCCCGGCAAGCAAAAAATGTAGGTGCCGCGCGCCAGCCCCCCGCACGCGCGCGACTGGATGGTCGAGGTGCCGACCTTCTCGAAGGAGATCATGTGAAAGACGGTGGAGAAGCCCTCGATCTCCTTCTCGAACAGCGGCCTGATAGCCTCAGGCGTCACGTCGCGCCCGGTGAAGCCGGTGCCGCCGGTGCTGATCACCACATCGATGCCGGGGTCGTCGATCCAGTTGCGCACCTTGGCCCTGATGGTGTCGATGTCGTCCTTGACGATGGCCCGGTCGGCCAGCTCGTGGCCGGCGCCGGCGATCAAGCTGGCGAGCGTATCGCCCGAGGTGTCGCTCGCCAGCCCGCGTGTATCCGACACGGTCAATAAGGCGATGCGGACCCCGATGAACGGGCGGCTTTCGTCGAGCTTGGGCATGCGTGCAAGCTTAGCAGATCGCATGCGCATTGCACGCGAGCCTTGGGCGGAAAGGTTGCGGGGAAGCCCTACTTGCAGCCTACGGCAAGGTCCAGCGCAGGTGGGCGGGAGCCTTCCTCATCGTCATGTCCCTCGACAGGCGCGTATTGGCGCAGCGGCAGCACCGGGATGCACAGCTCGGTGCGCCGATGCACTTCGCGCGTAAGGCGCGGATCATTGAGGTGTATGGCCATGAACGGGCGGTCGTAGTCCACCGACATGCCCTGCGTGGGCACCCAGTCGCGGTGCAGGTGCGACATGAGCCCGCCGATGGGCCCATAGCCGCCGATGTGGGTGTGCACAGCGTAGGTGCCGCCGCTCAGCGTCTGGCGGCCGATGCCTACCCCAGCATCGCCTTCCAGCGCGGTGGTCAGCTGCGCGCACGCGTCATAGCGCAGCAGCTCCGGGGCCGTCAGCTGCGGATTGTCATGAAACAGGCCGAACCCGCGCGTGATCTGACGGCGCAAGTTGTGCTCGGCGAGCCAGTGGTCGAGGCGCTCCCAGGCGGCGTTGGATGCGGTCCAATAGTCGCCGGTGGCGCGGGCATAGATCACGCTGACGGGGCGGATGTGGCGATAGGCGACGTGCACCGGACCTGACCGCAATAGAAACGATGCCCGAGCAGGTGGGTCCTGCCGAGACTGCCCCAATCATAGGCAAGGAGCTGTTGCACGGACCTTAAGCCGCTGGTCGCAATTTTAGATAACCCTTGCCGCACCACGGTGCCGAGGCAACTTCGGTCGACCAATGGGACCTAGTTGTGGAACGCGGCCTTGAGCGTCAGCAGGTCGCGCCATGCAAGTCGCTTGGCCGCAGGGGTGCGCAGCAAATAGGCCGGGTGCAGCGTCGCCAATGCCCGCACCCGCAACGAACCGACAACCACGTCGCGAAACTTTCCCCTCACCCGCATGATGCCCTCGGGGACGTCGAAGATGTGCTTGGCCGCGGCGCCGCCCAGCAGCACCACGATGTCGGGTGCCACCAGCTCTACTTGCCGCTCCAGGAACGGGCGGCACACCTGCGCCTCCTGTGGCGTCGGCGTGCGGTTTCCCGGCGGGCGCCAGTAGACGATGTTGGTAATGTGGACGCTTTCCTCCGACAGGCCGACGACTGCCAGCATGCGGTCGAGCAGTTGGCCGGCCCTGCCGACGAACGGCTTGCCCTGCAGGTCCTCGTCGCGCCCAGGTGCCTCGCCGATCAGCATCAGCCGCGCTTGCGGCGCGCCGCGATAGAAGCACAGGTTCTTTGCTGTGACCTTGAGGCTGCAGCCGTCGAAGCCGGCAAGCGTGGCTTCCAACTCGGCAAGCGTGGGGGCCTGCGCCGCCAGCGCGCGGGCCGACATGACTGCGGCGTCGGGGGGCGTGGCGGCAAACTGGCGCTGCGGCTGAGGCGGCGCCGCAGGTGCGGGCGGCGGCCGTGATGGGCCGCCCGCTACCGGACGGGCGGCCGCGGTCGCGACGGCTGAGGCAGCGCCACTGGGCGCAGCTGGAGTACCGCCTAGCCGAAAATCCTGCCCAGGCGCGCGATCGCCCCGGCCCAGCCAATCGATCGATGCTTCACCGACGGGATGATCCACGCCCATGGCGCGGTACCAGGCGAGCAACGCCACCAACGCATCGGTTCGAGACTTGTCGAGCATGGTTGGCAATATAGGCGAGCGCCCACGGCTGCGCAGCCACCGGCCGCGGAGCTCCCCACTTTTTTGTCAGGACCGAATTCAGCCGTTCAGCGCCAGCGCCAGTCCACTCACGCCCGAGATGGCAAGTATGCATGCTCGGATCATCCGCGCACTCATCAGGCGAACGAGCCATGATGCGGACAGGAAGCCTGCTACGAGCCCTGGCAGAAGCAGGGCGCTGGCTTGGACATGCCGCCATCCCAACATGCTTATGGCCCCCAGGGCCAGTAGCGAAATGAGGTTGGCGATGGCCAAAAACGGCAGCAGCGCGCTGCGGATGCGCTGGGGGCTCTCATGCTGATAGAGAAGGGCGATCGGCGGCCCGTGCACGCCTGCGATGGTGCCCATGATGCCCGCCGCCGAGCTGGCCGCGACCAGGTTTGGCCGCGTTACTGCGACGCGGTAGCCGGCTGCGGTCAGCGCCACTGCGGCGACAACGAGAACGCCGAATGCCCGCGGCAGATGCGTGGGATCGAGCTGCATCAGCAGCAAGGCGGCGATGGCGGTGCCTGCCAGAAGGCCCGCGGCCGAGATGCCGAGTTCGCCCAGGTCGATATCGGCGCGCGAGCGAAAGCTTGCCGCGCTCGCCACTAGAAATGAATGCAGCAGCACGGGTCCCGGAACGTACACGGGATCGATGAGCGCCAGGATCGGCACGGCGAACAGGTTTAGGCCCAGGCCTATCGAGGCTTGGGCTGCGGCGCCCGCCGCTATGGCCAGATTGGCCAGCAACAACGCCGTTATGGCGTATGCGTCCATTAACTGTCCTGCCCGTTTTGACGTGCTCGGCACAGATGTTGTTCGCCAAGCACCCTGGTTTTGCGTCCCGTGCCGCGACTTCTACGCCTTGATGCGGGGCGTGCAAAGTGAGAGGCTGGGCAGTAGGCACGGGTCACCTTCGCGGGCACGGGCGGAGACTCGCGCAGGCGATGAGCGGCACAAAGCACGCCGCCGCACAAAGTAGGAGGAAATACATGCCTACGAGTAGATGGCTCGTCACGGGCCTGTCGGCACTGGCCATTGTGGCGGTCAGCTTGCCTGCTGCAGCACAGGACAAGTCCGTCAAGATCCGCATCCAGTCGGTGATCCCGACCTCCGCGGACGAAGTGACGATGCTCAAGGATTTCGCGGCCGACGTAGCGGGTCTCACCAACAATACGGTGCAGATGGAGGTGCTGCCGGCCGGCGCGGTGGTCGCGATCAACGATACGCTCGATGCCGTCGACAAGGGCCTGATCGAGGGCGGCTTTGCCTGGACGCACTACTGGTCTGGCAAGCATCCGGCGGCGACACTGTTCGGCTCACCGGCGGCCGGCGCGGGGGTGGGCCTCGACAACCTGGCCTGGGTGTCCTGGTTCCAGTATGGCGGCGGCAAGGAGCTCTACGAAGAGCTCTGGAGGGAAATGAAGGTCAATATTAAGGGCTTCATCCTGCAGCCCGTGGGGCCCGAGGCGCTCGGCTGGTTCAAGACGCCGATCAAGTCGATGGCCGACTTCCGCAAGCTGCGCTTTCGCATGCCGCCGGGCATCCCCGGGCAGATCTACAAGGAAGTCGGCGTTGCAGCGGTGGCCATGGGCGGCGGCGACATCCTGCCTGCGCTCGAGAAAGGGCTGATCGACGGGGCCGAGTGGTGCTGCCCCAAGCCCGATATGGTGTACGGCTTCCACAAGGTGCTGAAGCACTACTATCTCGAGGGCCTGCATCAGAACGTCGTCAACGCCGACATCTACCTCAACGGCGACGTGTGGAAGAAGCTTTCCAAGACCCAGCAAAAGGCGATCGAGGTTTCGGCCGATGCGGCGCTCATCAAGGCGCACTCCTACCGCATCTACGAGAACGGCAAGGCGCTGAAGGAACTCGTCGAGAAGCACGGCGTGCAGCTTCACAGCACGCCCGATGAGTATTTCAAGGAGTACAGCGCCGCTGCGACTCAAGACCTTCGAGAAGACACGCGGCCGAGAATCCTTCTTCAAGAAGGTTTGGGACAGCCAGAAGGCTTCGGCCGGCACTGGCGATCCCGTTCTGGGCCGGCGCACAGAAGGCCAATGCCGCGCATCACCGGCGCCTACGCCGACGAGCTTGCGAAGAGCCAAGAAGTAGTAGCGGACGAACGGGATCGTTTGGCATGGGAACGGCGCCGTGGCGGCCCGTTTCAGCCTCGAAGGTCTGCTGCGGGTTGTGCCGCGGACGCCTGCCCGGCGATCGCCAGCAAGCCGCGAGGCGGAATGGAGCGCAACAGCCCAACCTGACCGATGAGATGATCGCTGGGCGTCGTGACGATGCCGCTCGGCCACTGCCCGACGATATGCCGCGCTGGATGGCTGGCACGATCGTCCATCGATGCGTTCAACCTCTGGTCGGCTGGCTGGTCGCATGGTTCGTCGTTCCCCTGATGATGGGTGATGATCTACGAGGTCTTCGCGCGCTACGCGTTCACGGCGCCCACCAGCCTGGGCGTACGACATCAGCCGCATGTTCTACGGCGCGGCTTTCGTTCTGGGCGGAGCTTATGCCCTCTCCAAGGGCGTCCACATCCGCTCCGACTTCCTCTACCGCAACTGGAGCGTCAAGGCGCAGGGCCAAGTCGACACCCTGTTGTACGTGGTGTTCTTTTTTCCGACGATGCTGCTGTTGCTTTGGGTGTCCCAGCGAGTGGGCCTGGCGGTCCGTGTCCATGGGTGAGCGCGGCACCGACACGACCCTGGCGCCGTTCTCTGGGACCGGTCAAAAGCTCATTGCCGATCGGCATCCTGTTTCTGACGATCCAGGGCGTCTCCGAAGCTGCTCAAGAGCGTCTATGCGGCGCGTGGCGCGGAGGATGGCCCGCGCATGAGCCCGGAAATCATCGGCCTCCTGATGGTCGCCGCTATGCTGTTGGCCATCAGCATCGGCTTTCCCATCGCCTTTACGCTGCTCTTCCTCGGCGCCGTGTTCGGGTATTGGGGCTTCGGCCCGCTCGTCTTCTACCTGCTCACCCTCCAGTTCAATGCAACCATGATGGAGCAGACGCTGGCCGCCGTGCCGCTGTTCGTCTTCATGGGCATCATGATGGAGCAGGCCAACCTCATGGAGCGCCTGTTCGACAGCGTCCAGAAGTTGCTGGCAGGCGTTCGCGGATCGCTTTTCCTGGCAGTGATGTTTGTGGCCACGATCTTCGCAGCCGCCACTGGCATCGTCGGCGCCTCCGTGACGATCCTCGGCATCATGGCCGGCAAGCCGATGATCCGGTCCGGCTACGACGTCAAGCTTTCCTCGGGCCTGATCGCCGCCGGCGGTACGCTCGGCATCCTGATCCCGCCGTCCATCATGCTGGTGGTCATGGGGCCGGTGCTCGAAGTGCCCGTGACCAGCCTGTTCGCCGCGGCGATACTGCCGGGCTCTGCTGGCGGTGTTGTTCACCACCTATGCGATGGTCACGATGCTGGTTCAATCCTTCCCTCGGGCCGCCCTGCCCGGAGGAGCTTCCGCGACGAGCCTGGGCGGCGGTTTGGAACCAGCTTCTTCCTCGGCCTGGTGCCGCCGGCCGCGCTGGTGATGTGCGGCGCTCGGATCGATCGTATTCGGCTTTGCGACGCCAACCGAGGGCGCGGCCTGCGGAGCCGCCGGTGCTCTCCTGTTGTCGCCCGGCCTACGGCCGCCTCACGTGCCAACCTAAAGGAAGCGCTCATCAAGACGCTCGAGATTTCCGTGCTGATCCTGTTCCTCGTCGCGGCCTCCAATTTCTTCGGCGCGGTGTTTGCCCGGCTGGGGACTGCGGCCATGCTGACGAGGCACTGCTCGGCCTCGATCTCAACCGATACGTTTCGCTCGGCATCATCATGGCTGCTGATTTTCCTGCTCGGCTGGCCGCTTGAGTGGGTGCCGATCGTGCTAATCGTCGTCCCCTTCCTCTTGCCGCTGGTGCGCAAGCTCGGCTTCGACATGACCTGGTTCGGCATCCTCGTCGCGGTCAACCTGCAGACGGCCTGGCTCTCGCCGCCGGTCGCGCTCTCGGCGTACTTCCTCAAGGGAGTTGTCCCGCAATGGGAGCTCTCGGACATCTACAAGGGCATGCTGCAGTTCATGGTCTTGCAGGTGATCGGCCTCATCCTGATCATTGCCTTCCCGGAAATCGCGTTGTGGCTGCCGAGAGCCATCTACGGCGAATAAGCGCCAGGTTGCAGCGCACTGCTGGGGCAGGCCAAGCTTGACGCTTGGCAAGCAACCGACCTATCGAGCTTCAGCAAGAGATCGAATGTGGGACGCGCCCATGGCACTTGACGCAGCGGAAAGCGAACCTCGCGAGGCGATGGAGTGCGACGTGGTGGTGGTCGGCGCCGGCCCGGCCGGCCTCGCCACTGCAATCCGGCTGAAGCAGCTGGCCGCAGCTGCGGGGAGCGAAATCTCCGTCGTGGTGCTGGAGAAGGGCTCCGAAGTCGGCGCGCACATCCTCTCGGGCGCCGTGATCGACCCCATCGGCCTTAACAGGCTGATCCCCGACTGGCAGGCCAAGGGCGCGCCGGTTAGCACACCGGTGACGGAGGACCGCTTCTACTATCTGGGCCCCTCCGGCTCCCTGCGCATCCCCAACTTCGTGATGCCGCCGCTGATGAATAACCACGGCAACTACGTGGTGAGCCTCGGCGACGTGGTGCGGTGGCTGGGCGAGCAGGCGACCGAGCTTGGCGTCGAAATCTATCCGGAGTTCGCCGCCGCCGAGGTGCTCTACGACGACAAGGGCGCGGTGGTGGGCGTGGCTACCGGCGACAAGGGCGTTGGCAAGAACGGCAAGCCGACCGACCGCTTCCAGCGCGGCATCGAGCTCAGAGCCAAGTACACCGTGATCGCGGAAGGCGCGCGCGGCTCGCTCGCCAAGATGCTGATCGCCAAGTTCGGCCTCGCCGAGGGGTGCGAGCCGCAGAAGTTCGGCCTCGGCCTCAAGGAGCTGTGGGAGGTGCAGCCCGACCAGCACAGGCCGGGGCTGGTGCAGCACACGCTTGGTTGGCCGCTCGACAACCGCACGGGCGGCGGCTCGTTCCTCTATCACTACGGCGCCAACCTGGTGTCGGTCGGCTTCGTCGTGCACCTCAACTACGACAACCCGCACATCTCGCCCTACGGCGAGTTCCAGCGCTTCAAGACCCACCCGCTCATTCGCCCCACCTTCGAGGGCGGCAAGCGCATCGCCTATGGCGCGCGCGCGCTGACCGAGGGCGGCTGGCAGTCGATCCCGCAGCTGATATTCCCCGGCGGTGTGCTGGTCGGCTGCGCGGCGGGCTTCATGAACGTGCCGCGCATCAAGGGCTCGCACAACGCCATGCTGTCGGGCATCCACGCGGCCGAGGCGGCGTTCGCGCGCATCGCTGCGGGACGCTCGCACGACAGCCTGGATGCCTACCCACAAGCCGTGCGCGCAAGGCCCCATCGCGCGCGATCTGCGGCGCGTGCGCAACGCCAAGCCCATGCTTGCCAAGTTCGGCACCGTGCTGGGCACCGCGCTATCGGGCGTCGACATGTGGGCCAACACGCTGCTGCCGGGCGTCGGGCTCGGCTACACCTTGAAGCACAAGAAGCCCGACCACGCAGGTCTCAAGAGCGCGCAGTCGTCCAAGCGTATCGCCTATCCCAAACCCGATGGGGTGCTCACCTTCGATCGCCTGACCAACGTGTCTTTTTCCGCCACCAACCACGAGGAGGATCAGCCCGTCCACCTCAAGGTTGCAGACATGGAGCTGCAGAAGCGCTCCGAGCACGACCTATACGCCGGCCCCTCCAATCGCTATTGCCCGGCCGGCGTCTACGAGTGGGTGCAGGAAGGCGGCGAGACGCGCTACGTCATCAACGCGCAAAACTGTGTGCACTGCAAGACATGCGACATCAAGGATCCCAACCAGAACATCAACTGGGTGGTGCCGGAAGGCGGCGGCGGGCCGAACTATTCCGGCATGTGATAGGCGACCGACGGACCAGTGCCGTCCTTCGGCAGAATGCCGACCTCACTGGCCTTGATCTGCAGGGCGAGATACTTGGAATAGATGCGGCACTGCGCCAGGCTGCCGGCGATGAACCACAGGCCGGGCTGGGCCGTGCGCATGAACATGTTGCGCAGCTCCTGGCTCTCGCCGAAGCCCCAGATCGGCCCGACGCGCTCGGCAACGTCATGGCCGAACAGCTTGCGCACGAGGTGCTCCTGGCCCTTGTAGCCGGTCGCCAGCACCACGAGATCGAGCGGCAGCGTCTCACCCGAGCGCAGGCGCGCGCCGCGATCGACGAACTCGGCGATGTCGGTGAACTGCATCAGCCCGATCTTGCCCTCCACGATCAGGTCCGAGCAGCCGACATTGAAGTAGTAGCCGCCGCCGCGGGTGAGATACTTGAACTGCCAGCCGGTGCCGTCCTCGCCGAAGTCGAGCTTGAAGCCTTTCGCGCTAGCCCTTCGAGTAGCGCCCTGTCGAGCTGCTTGGCCTGCTCGGTCATGCGCCTGTGGCTCTTGCGCGCCAGCTCGAGCGGCACGGACACCGTGATGAGGTCGCAGTCCTCCAGCGGCGGCCCCTCCTCGTACAGCGCGTAGGCCAGCTGTGCGCTGGGCTCGATGTTGACGACGAGTGTCGAGCTGCGCTGGGCGAGCGTTACCTTCGCCCCGCTCGAATGCAGATCCTGCGCGATGTCGTGGCCGCTGTTGCCGGTGCCGACGACCAGCGCACTGGCGCCTTTCCAGTTCTCGCCGTCGACGTATTGGCTCGAGTGCAGCGACCTTGCCGCGGAAGCTCGGCAAGGTCGGGATGTCGGGAAGACTGGGGATACCGCTGACGCCGGTGGCCATCACGACGTGCCGCGGGCGCATCGTTCGCTTGATGCCGTCCCGGCGCAGCTCGACCGATCCAGCGCCCGCTCTTCTCGTCGTAGGTGGCGCCTTCGAGCTCGCTTGCCGTCCAGTAGTTGAGCTCCAGGCTTTCGACGTAGGCCTCGAACCAGGCGGCGAGCTTGTCCTTCGGGATGTAGGTCGGCCAGCTCGGCGGGAAGGGCATGTAGGGCAGGTGATTGACGTGCACCTGGTTGTGCAGGGTGAGCGCGTGATATCGGTTGCGCCAGTTGTCGCCGATGCGCTGCTCGCGATCGACGATCAGCGTGTCGACCCCTAGCTGGGTCAGCCTCGCCGCGATCGAAAGCCCGGCCTGGCCGCCGCCGACCACCAGCACGGTTGGGTCGCGGTCGGCATAGGCCGCGGCTTCTTTCCTGAGATCGAGCCAGTTGGGGCCGCGGAAGTCGCGCGAGTAGGACTGCCCGGTCGGCCGCGCCCTGCCGATCGTCTCCTCGAACCCTTTCAACTCCTCGAGAGCCGTGAGCAGCGTCCACGCCTTCAGTGCGCCGCCGTTGCCTGAATCGGGCGTCAGGCGTAGCACCCCGCTGCCAACGCCCTCGTTGGTCTCGAACGTGAAGATCGCCTCGATGGCGTCAGTGCCCGCGCGCATCACCTGGCGAGGCGGCGTGCGGCCATGGTCGAGGCGGAACCCGGTCGGGGGTGCCCGGGCGGCGTGCGTTGCCAGCTCGCGCACAACGGCGTCGCGACCGCTGATCGTATCGATGCTCCAGGTGAGCGCCAGCACGTCGCGCCAATGGCTGTCGGCATGGAACAGTGCCTCGAGCGCGCCGTGGTCGCGTTCCGCGAGCGCATGCTCCAAGCGCGCGAGCCACTGCTCGCAGCTCGCCGCAATGCTTTCTGGTGCATCGAGCATTGCAATTCAGCTCGCTCTTGCCAGCACTGGGCGCGAGAGGCGGAACAGCTGCGTGTCGTGCGGCGTCTCCCCGTGCATGGAGAGGTCGGCCAGGATCTCGCCGATACCTGAGCAGAACTTGTAGCCGTGCCCGGAGAAGCCCGCAGCGACGGCGACATTGCGGTGATCGGGCAGCACATCGACGATGAAATGCTCGTCGGGCGAGTTGACGAACATGCATGTCTTGAAGGCGACGGGAGAGCCCATCGGCTTTGCCATGTAGCGCTCGGCCCAGGTCAGCGTCGCCTCGTCCTCCGGCGTGATGCGCCGGTCGATCGTATCAGGGTCGACGTTCTCCAGGCGATGGCGAAACTTGCCGATCTTGAAGCCCTCGCTCGCAGCTTCCGGAAAGCCGTAGAAGTTGCCCCGCTCCGGGCAATCGAGGATGAACACCGGGAACGCCTCGGGCCGGTAGCTCCGGTCCGGCGTCTTGAACCAGCCAACCACCTGCCGTTGCGGGATGGCGAGCGGCTCGAGCCGGCCGATGAGTTTGCCCGTCCATGCGCCGGCTGCCAGGACCAGCGAGCCGGCCTCATAGCGGCCGCGCTCGGTCTCGACCTCCACGCGGTCGCCAGTGGCCTTCCAGCCGTGCACGGCCTCGTTCTCGCGCACGTCGGCGCCGAGCCTGCGGGCGAGCGTCACGTGCGCAACGATGGCCCGGTCGGCGGGCAGGAACCCTGCCTCGGGCTGGTACACTGCCTCGAACTCCGCCGGCAGCCGCCAGGCCGGATAGCGCCGCGCCACGTCGGCCGGACTGAGCACCTCATGCCCGAGCCCGTGCGTCCGGCACGCCTCCTTGGAGCCCGACACCACGCGGCTCGTGGGCAGCCCCATGTCGAGCCCGCCGGTGACGGTGACCAGCCGCTCGCCGAAATCGCGCTCCAGCGCCAGCCAGCGGGCAAATGACAGGCGCATCAGCGGCACGTAGCTTGGATGCTCGAAGTAGGCGAAGCGGAAGATGCGCGTTGCGCCCGCGGAGGAGCCGAGCTCGTGCGGGATGGTGAACTGCTCGAGGCCCAATACGCGCCGGCCCCGCCGCGCCAGCTCGTAGATGGCCGCCGACCCCATGCCGCCGGCGCCGATGACGATATGATCGAAGACCTGTCCGCCCATGCCGCATTGTCAGTCGGGCCGTGGGGTCCGTCAATCGGGGCTGCGGGCGGATCTGCGGATTTGCCGCCCCCACTTGGTGTTTGTAGGCGCAGGCGTCTCTTGCTACCAATTTTCGCAAAGCACGCCGGAAGCTCGATCATGCGACGCCCAGGCCCCACCGCCCCCAACGGCGAGAACCCATGAAGGTTCGCATCGCGTCGGACGTCGGCGGAACGTTCACCGACAGCATCGCCTACGATCCAGCGTCGCGGCGCATCGCCGTGTCCAAGGTGCCGACCACGCCGCATGCGCGCGACGTGGGCACGGTCGAAGGCTTGCGCGGCGCGCTGCAGCAGCTCGCGATGACAGGTGCCGCCGTGGCCTACGTCGGCCATGGCATGACCACCGCGACCAATGCCGTCATCCAGCGTACTGGCGCCAAGACCGCGTTCGTCACGAACGAAGGTTTCAGGGACCTGCTGCTGATCGGCCGGCAGGATCGCCCGAGCCTCTACGATATCGACGTGGTGCGAACGCCGCCGCTGGTGCCGCGCGAGCTGTGCTACGGCATCGCCGGACGCCTCGATCCGACTGGCCGCGAGATACAGCCGCTCGACCGGGATCAACTGGTTCAGGCCGCAGCCGACATGCGCGCCAGGGGCGTGGAGGCGGTGGCGGTTGCCTTCCTGCACGCCTACGCCGACCCCGCGCACGAGCGCGCCGCAAGGGAAGTGCTGGAGCGGCATCTGCCGGGCGTCGCCATCTGTATCTCGTCCGACATCCTGCGCGAGTTCCGCGAGTTCGAGCGCGCCAGCACGGCGGTGCTCAACGCGTTCCTGACGCCGGTGATGGCGAGCTACCTGGGCTCGCTGTCGGCGCGGCTGCACGACACGGAGAAGGGCCTCGGCGTCGGCCGCGACAAGCCCATCATGGTGATGGAGGCGGCGGGCGGCCTCATGACGGTGGAGACCGCGCTCGCCAAGCCGGTGCACACCATTCTCTCGGGGCCGGCCGGCGGTGTGGTGGCCGGCGCGCATTTCGCTCACCTCGCCGGCGCCGCCAATGTCATCACCATCGATGTCGGCGGTACCAGCACCGACATCAGTCTCATCCGCAACGGCCAGCCTGAGACGACGAGGGCTGCCCGCATCGGTCAGATCCCGATCAGGCTGCCGACCATCGATATCAACGCGATCGGCGCGGGCGGCGGCTCGATCGCCTGGATCGACGACGGTGGCGCGCTGCGTGTGGGGCCCTTGAGCGCGGAGGCCGTGCCGGGGCCGGCCTGCTACGGCCGCGGCGGCACGCGACCGACCACCACGGACGCCAACCTGGTGCTCGGGCGGCTCGGCAGCGAGACGCGGCTGGGCGGCAACCTGCGTCTCGATCCCGACGCTGCCCGCGCCGCGATCGAGACCCACATCGCTACACCGCTCGGCATCGATGCCGTTGCCGCTGCGGTCGGCATGCTGCGCGTGGCGCACGCCAACATCGTGCGCGGCATTCGCGTGGTCTCGGTCGAGCGCGGCCACGACCCGCGCGAGTGCGTGCTGGTACCGTTCGGCGGCGCCGGGCCGATGCACGGCACACCGGTGGCGCGCGAGCTGCAGATCGGACGGCTTATCGTCCCGCCTGCGCCCGGCATCCTGTGCGCCATCGGCCAGCTGCTGGCCGACCTGCGTCACGACCTGATGGAGACGCACATCTTCCGCTACGCCGCCGGCGATGCAACGCATGCCCTGGAAGTCGCCCGCCGGTTGGCCGATGCGGGCGACGCGCTGCTGGCCGCCGACGGCGTGCCTGCGGACAAGCGCCAGGTGCAAGTGCGTGTGGAAGCCCGGTATGTGGGCCAGAGCTACGAGCTGCCGATCGCCTACAACACTCGCGAGGCCGAAGCCTGGGCGCGTCTCGCCGGAGACTTCCACGCCGCCCACCGGCAGCGTTTCGGCCACGCCGACCCCGACGCGCCGATCGAGATCGTCGGCATCGGCGCCACCGCCATCGGCAAGGTCGACAAGCCCGAGCTGCCGATGCTGGCGCAGGGCGGTGCGGCCCCTGCCGCCGAGGCGATTGCGACCACGCGTGATGTCTACTTCGAGGGTGACGCGCCGGGCGAGGCGGGCGGCTGGGTGCCCGCCCGTATCTTCGACCGGGCCAAGCTGCTGGCGGGCAACTTCATCGAGGGGCCGGCCGTGATCGAGGAGCTGTCGGCGACGACGGTGCTCTATCCCGGCGATCGCGCCCGTGTGCACCCTAACGGCGCGCTGCTCGTGGAGTGCGGGCGATGACTGCGCCAAGGCCGCCAATGCAGACATTCGATGCGATCACGCTTGAGGTGCTGCGCAACGCGCTCGAGGCCACGGCGCAGGAGATGGGCGGCGTGCTGAAGCTCACCTCGTTCTCGCCCAACATCAAGGAGCGCATGGACGCCTCGTGCGCCATCTTCGACGCCAAGGCGCAGCTGATCGCCCAGGCCGAGCATGTGCCGATCCATCTGGGCTCCATGCTCAAGGCCGTCGGCCCCACCATCGCCGCGGTCGGAGAGCTCGAGCCGGGCGATGTCGTCATCGTCAACGATCCCTTCATCGGCGGCGCGCACCTCCCCGACATCACCCTCGTGGCGCCCGTGCACGCAGATGGTGCGCTTGTCGGCTACGTGGCGACCCGCGCGCACCACTCCGACGTCGGCGGCATGGAGCCCGGGTCCATGCCCGGCAGGTCGAGCGAGATCTTCCAGGAAGGGCTGGTCATCCCGCCGGTGCGGCTCTACCGGGCCGGCGAGCTGCAGGCCGACGTGATGCGCATCATCATGGCCAACGTGCGCACTGCGGCTGAGCGGCGCGGCGACCTCAATGCGCAGCTGGCGGCGATCCGGATCGGCGAGCGGCGTCTGAGCGAGGTGGCCCAACGCTATGGTGCGCGCGTGCTGTCAGAAGGCTTCGCGGCGATCCTCGACTACGCCGAGCGCCGCATGCGCAACCGCATCGCCGAGCTGCCGCCCGGCACCTACTACGCCGAGGATTGCCTCGACGACGACGGCAGCAGCGATGAGCCGGTGCTGGTCAAGCTGCGTGTCGATGTGGCGCCGGACAGGCTGACCCTCGACTTCGCCGGTTCCTCGCCGCAGCGGCGCGGCAACATAAATGCGGTGGCGCCGATGACACAGTCGGCGGTGTTCTTCGCCGTCAAGGTGCTGACCGACGCCACCATCCCCGCCAATGCCGGCATCTTGCGCCCGGTGGAGATCAAGATCCCGCCGGGCTCGTTTCTCGATGCGCAGCCGCCGGCCGCCGTCTGCGCCGGCAACACCGAGACCTCGCAGCGGGTCTCCGACACGGTCTTGAAGGCGTTCGCCCAGTTCGCCCCCGCGCGCATCCCGGCCGCCAGCCAGGGCACCATGAACCTGATCGGCGTCGGCGGCGTCGACCCGCGCAGCGGCCGCTCCTACACTTACATCGAGACCATTGCCGGCGGTCAAGGCGGCCGGCCCAACGGCGACGGCATGGACGGCGTGCAGTGCAACATGACCAACACCATGAACACGCCGGTGGAAGCGCTGGAGATCTCCTACCCCCTGCGGGTCGAACGCTACGAGATTCGCGAGGCCACGGGAGGCCCGGGCTGCCATCGCGGTGGGCACGGCATTGTTCGCTCGCTGACGGCCATCGGCCACGACGCCCGCGTCTCTCTGCAGTCGGACCGGCGCCGCTTCGCGCCCTACGGTCTACACGGTGGGCTAGAGGGCACTACGGGGCGCAACTGGATGCGCGACCAGGCCGGCAATGTCCACGAGCTGCCGGGCAAGGTATCCCTCACGCTCAAGGCCGGCGAGACGGTCGGCGTCGAGACGCCGGGCGGCGGCGGGTGGGGGCCTGAGAGCGCCGAGAAATAGCCGGGCGGTTAGCCGAACGCCTTGCGCGGCAGCCAGAGCGCCAGCTCCTGGAAGTGAATGAGGAAAACCGTCATCAGCAGCATGGTGATGAAGAACGGGATGGTGCCGCGGAAAACGTCGCCGATCGACCCTTCATTGCGCACCGCCTGGATCACGTAGAGCGTCAAGCCGACCGGAGGGCTGATCAGCGAGATCTCGCACATCAGCACCAGGAACACGCCGAACCACACCGGATCGATGCCGGCGGCGACGATCAGAGGGTGCACCAGCGGCAGGGTACCCACCATCATCGGCAGCGTCTCGAAGAAGGTACCGAGGATCACGTAGAACGCGAACAGGATGTAGATGAGCTGCAGTGGCGTAACGTTCATCGAGGCGACGAACTTGGTCAGCGCGGCGGTCACCCCGAGCAGCCCCAGAATGAAATTGAGGGCGAAGGCGCCGGCCAGGATCAGCATGCTGAGCGCGGTCAGATTGACGGTCGACAGGAAGGCGTCGTGCAGCACCGGTATCGTCAGCCTACCGTAGAGCGCCGCGATCGGTAGCGTGACGATGACGGCGAGCGCCGCGGCTTCGGTCGAGGTCGCCCAGCCGCTGTAGATCGAGCCCATGACGACGATGAATATGATCAGCGGCGGGAGGAGATCGATGAGGCGCTTCAGCCGAACGAGCATAGGGTCCGTGTTGACCTCGCGCGGCGCAATCGACGGCCGCCACCAGGTGAGAAGCACGATGGTGGCCATGAACATCACGGTCAGCACTGCGCCGGGAAAGACCCCGCCGGCATAGAGCCGGGCAACCGAGGTATTGGTGAGCACGCCGTAGATGATGAAGGCGATGCCTGGCGGAATGAGGTTTCCGAGCGAGCCGCCGGCGGCAATCGAGCCCAACACCATGCGGGTGTCGTAGCTTTTCTTCTTGAACGACGGTAACGCGACGGTGGAGATCGTTGCCGCCGTCGCCACCGACGAGCCCGACACCGCGGAGAACAGCGCGGAAGCCGCTACATTTGTGTGCAGGAGGCCGCCCGGCAGGGGATTGAGCCAGTCGGTGAGCGAGCGGTACATGCGATCTGTCGCCCCGCAGCGCACCAGGATCTCGCCGAGCAGGATGAAGAGCGGCAGCTGCAGCAGCACCGCCTCGTCCATCGACCCCAGGTAGACGACCACCATGGCGTTGGCCCCGGGCCAGCCAAGATAGAGTGCCGCGCCGATGAAGCCGACGCCGAACATCACGGTGGCGATGTGCAGACCGAGCGTCATAGCTCCCAACAGAATGAGGAAGCCGATGGCGACGGAAGCGATGTCCATCATGTCTGGTTCGCCCTGCTGATCTGCTCGCGCGCCTCGGCGTGCCCGACCTCGGTGGCGATCTCCTCCTCGAGCGACTGCGGGCCGTAGGTCCGGTTGAGCACGGGACGGTCGCGAAAGAACAGAGAGAGGGCATGCCAGGCCATGAGAACCGCACCGACGGCGAATAGCACCATGCCGGCCAGCCATACTGTCTGCGGCATCCAGAGCGGAACCGACAGCGGCGTATTCGACCGTTTCCCGGACATGAGAACGTCGAGAACCTCGAAGCCGCCGCGCCATGCGCAAAACGCTGCCATGGCCGCGAGCGTGAGCATGGCCAGCACATTGAGGAACGATTGCACGGAGGCAGGCACGTAGGGAAAGAGCAGCGTCACGCGCATATGCGAGCGCTGGCTCAGAGCGTAGGCGAAGCCGAATGCGCTGACCCCCGCCAGCATGTAACCGCCGATCTCATCGAGGCCCCTGAATGAGAAATTGAAATACTTCCGGCCCAAGATCTCGACGCAAGTTGCGACCGAGATGGCCATCAAGGCCCAGCCGGCGATGATCGCACCCACGCGTGCGACTGATCCGAACGATTTGAGCAGTGCTTGCATCGAGCCCACGCCCCCCGCGTGCGGCCAAAGTCGGCAACGGGCCGGATCAGCTTTTTCGCCTCATCCGGCCCGTTGCCGTTGCTCTATTGAGTGGCCGTCAGGCCGACCAGCTTGCCGACTGTGTCGTTCCAATTGCTGATGCAGCTGGCATCGCTACCGCACCGCTTGGCCCATCGCTTGAGCACGACGTCCTTCATCGCCGCCTCGAGGATCGCGGTGTCGGCCGGCGTCGACGCAACCTTGACGAGCTTACCCGGCTTGCCCACCGTGCACTCGCCGGTGCCAGTGGTGCAGTTCAGGCCCATCGTGTCTTCGTCGATGATGGTCTTCCACCACTGGTCGGTCTGTCCCTTCACCTCTTTTTCGACGAACGCCTTGGTCTTGTCGTCGAGCTTGCTCCAGGTGGCGAGGCTGGCGAGGGTGAACGAGACCGAGAAGCCCACGGGCAAGGTGAGCACGTGCGTCGTCACCTCGTGCCAGCCGGCCTTGTAGGCCGGCATGGTGCCGGTGATGCCGCAGTCCACGGTACCGCGCTGCAGCGCGGGCACCACCTCTGCGAATGGAATTGTCACGCCGGTGGCGCCGAGCCCTTCAACCAGATCGCCTTGCGATGTGCCTTGCACGCGCACCTTCCTGCCCTTGATGTCGGCGAGGCCCTTGATGGGCGAGTTGCAGTAGAACATCTGCGAGGGCCAGGTGTAGTAGTTGAGCACGCGGGCGCCGTATTTCTTCTCCACCGTCGCGTTGAGAACCGGCGCGTAGGCATCCACGGTCTTGCGGGCCATGTCGAAATTCTTGGCGACGCCGGCAATGTCGATGCCCTCGACGATGGCATCCTCGGCGACATAGATCGGCAGCGCTTGCGCGAAGTCGAAGAGGCCGAGCCGCACGAGCCTGACGATCTCGGTGCCTTTCAGGCCCAGCTCGCTGATGGACTGGATGTTGGCCGTTATCTGTCCCTTAGAGACGTCCGGCATCGTCTTGGTCCAGAACGGCTGCTCGTTTGCCTGATAGTTCGTGAGGTTCGACCAAGTTCCAACAACCTTGAAATTCTGTTTGGACAGCTCCTGGGCGACGGCAGACGCCCCTCCCAATACAATGCCGCAGGCAAGCGCCATCGGTACAATCAACCGGCCCAGCATTTCTTCCTCCCTTAACCCGTCTGTTGTTATCTCTTCGCGAGCGAGCAAAGGCGCAAGCGCACGCTTGCTCGCCTCACCATGCCCATGGCGACGCGGCGGGATGCCAGCGTTCAGGACTTGGATGATCCTTCCAACCCCAATCATAGCCAGCAGCCAAATGATTGTCAGCAATGGACCTTGGGCAACTGTCGGAATGGCCCTTTGGATGTGGGCCGGAACCTCTACGTCGTGCAGGTTGCGCGGCCCGGTTCAATCGACTCGCCTGGATCCCTTGTCGATGGTGACCTCCTGGGCGAAGATCGTGGGCGGTGGGGCCTATCCAGCCGGTGTGGATGCGCATCACCTGTGAGCGCTAGCGAGCAAGGCGGGGCGAAGGCTGAGGATCGGGAGAGAAATGGCGACAAAAGGGCTGCATCCGGATGCGGCGCGTGTGTGCGAGATGATCGTCGCGGCCAACCGGCCGCCGCTGGAAACGCAGACGCCCGTCGAGGGGCGGCTGGCCTATCTTGCTGCGCGCCAGGTATTGCAGCCGGACCCGCCGCCAGTCGCCGAAGTCTTGGCGTTGGAGGCACCCGGCCCGGCCGGGGCCATCCCGTTGCGGCTTTATCGCGGCCACGGCGCCAGGCTCGATCGGCCGCAGCCAGCGCTGGTGTTCTTCCACGGCGGCGGCTGGGTGATCGGCGACCTCGACAGCCACGACCAGCCCTGCCGCGCGCTGGCCAACGCGGCGCGCTCAATCGTCGTCGCCGTCGACTACAGGCTGGCGCCAGAGCACAAGTTCCCGGCCGGGGTGGAGGACGCGATCGCCGCCACGCGCTGGATCGCCGACAATGCGCTCCGTCTCGGCATCGATGCCGCCCGGCTGGCTGTGGGTGGCGACAGCGCCGGCGGCAACCTGGCGGCCGTGGTGGCGCTAGACGCACGCGATCGCGGCGGCCCGGCCGCTGGCCTTCCAGTTGCTCATCTACCCCAGCACCGACATGGCGCCTCGACCGGCCCTCGCATTTGCGCCACGCCGACCAGCTGCCGCTGCGGCGGGCCACCATGCAATGGTTCGTCGACAACTACCTGCGCAACGAAGCGGACAAGGCGGACTGGAGAGCTTCGCCGCTCAGGGCGGCCAGCTTCGCCGATCTTCCCCCGGCGCTGATTGTCACGGCCTCGTTCGATCCCCTGTGCGACGAGGGCGAGGCCTACGCCAAGGCGCTGTCGGAGGCACAGGTGCCCGTTGCGCTCGAGCGCTTCGCCGGTCAAATTCACGGCTTCCTGAGCATGGGCCGCATCATCGCCGATTCGGACCGTCTCATCATGCTGGCGGCCGCCCATCTCGAGCGGGCCTTTGCGGAGCCCTGGCGCCACCGTCTGCAATCTTAAGAGTGTGGCCAAGCGGCGACTGCCTATGTTCAGCGCACAGCGTCGCGCGTTTGCCGCAATGGTGCCGTTGTCGTGCCGATCTGTGCGGCAACAACGCTGCACAACAGAATGTGTTTGCGCCGGAGTTGGAGTCGCAATCCTGGACCTTCTCTGCTAGCCTAAGTTTTTGCATGAAAAATCAGGATTTCCGCCGGCAAGGCTTCGGGCATGAGGTGATATGCGCGCACGCTGCTTACAGCTCCTCAGAAGTGCATCGGCTGCCGTCCTGGCGGTGCTGGCCCTGATCGCACCTGGCACGGCCGGCGTCGGAGACGCCGCGGAGCGCGCGCAGCCGACCTCGCTGCTCGGCAGCTACCTGGCCGGCCGGATGGCGCGCGGGCTCAACGACACGACTGCCGCAGCCACCTACTACGGCGAGGCGCTGCAACGCGATCCCGACAATCAGGTGCTGGTCGAGAATGCGTTTCTGATGGAGGCCAGCGAGGGCAATTGGCAGCGCGTCGAGCCGCTGGCGCGCGACCTTGCCAAGGCACAGCCCGCCCACCGCACCGCGCGTACGTTCCTCGCGCTCGCCGACTTCAAGGCAAGGCGCTACGCGGAGGCCGAGGCGCATTTTGCCGAGGCGAGCGCGCACCCGATCGGCGAGCTCACCAGTGCGCTGTCGCGTGCCTGGCTGGCGCTAGCCCAGAACAACGCCCAGGAAGCCCTCAACCTGCTCGATACCCAGAAGCTGCCGGAATGGGCATCCTACTTCCTGCGCTACCATCGCGCGCTCATTGCCGATGTCGCCGGGCGGCCGGCGGACGCGCGGGCAGCCTATGAGCGCATGGCCAAGAATGATCAGCGCACGCTGCGCATCACGCTCGCGTTCTCCCGGCATGCCGCTCGCACCGGCGACACCAAGCTGGCGCAGAGCATTCTCAATGCCTACTTCGAGCGTGCCAAAGGCGAGCCCCACCCCAGCGCGCGGGCCCTGTTGAGTGAGATCGAGGCAGGCGAGCGCCCGGAGCTGCTGGTGCGCTCTCCCGACGAAGGCCTGGCCGAGGTGTTCTTCGGCCTCGGCGAAGCGCTGTCGGGCGAGGGCAATCTGGGTATCGGCGTCGTGCTGCTGCAATACGCGCTCTACCTGACGCCGGACTCCTTGTTCCCGCTGGTGACGCTGGCCAGCGCGCAGGAGAACAGCAAGCGCTATGCCGCGGCCAACGCCGCCTACGACCGCATTCCCAAGGGCACGGCGCTCGAGATGATCCTCGACATCCGCAAGGCCCTGAACCTCAACCAGCTCGAGCGCGTGGAGGAGGCCAAGGAGCTTCTGGACAAGCTGGCGAGCCGGAACCCGGCCGACGTGCGCCCGCTGGAGGCGCTGGGCGCCATGATGCGGGGCCACAAGCGCTACGCTGAAGCCGCACAGTACTATTCGCGGGCCATCTCGCTCATCGATGTGCCCGAGGCCGAAGCACTGGACCTTCTACTACTCGCGCGGCACATGCTACGAGCGCCTCAAGAGGCTGCCTGAGGCAGAGGCCGACCTGCAGATGTCGCTCAAGCTCAGCCCCGACCAGCCGTTGACGCTGAACTATCTCGGCTACACCTGGATCGATCACAACCGCAACCTGCGCCAGGGTCTGGGGATGATCGAGAAGGCCGTGCGGCTGAAGCCCGACGACGGCTACATCGTGGACAGCCTGGGCTGGGCCTACTACCGGCTCGGCAATTTCAAGGAAGCGCTCAAGCACCTGGAGCGCGCGGTCGAGCTGCGGCCCGACGATCCCACCCTCAACGATCATCTGGGCGACGTCTACTGGCGCGTCGGCCGCGCGCGCGAAGCCCGCTTCCAGTGGGAGCAGGCGCTGACGCTCCAGCCCGAGCCGGCCGAAGCCGAGAAGATCCGCTCCAAGCTGGAGAATGGCCTGCCGACAGGGCCTCAAGGCCGCCAGCCCAAGCGGCCCAAGCAAGTGCAGAAGCAGGAACGCGCCAAGCCGCGCACCGCCAAGCCGTCGACGCCTTCCTTGCAATGATCGCGGGCCCCCGCAGAGCCGCAAGCGCGCAGGCGGCGCCCGATTTTCACGGATAGGGTGGCAACGACCCGCCAAGGCTGCGTCATGCCGGTGCGCGAGCTCGCCCACGCCAAGGTCAACCTTACGCTGCAGGTGCTGGGCCGGCGCGACGACGGCTACCACGACCTCGAAAGCCTGGTTACGTTCGCCGACCTGCACGACGTGGTCACCCTCGAGCCTGGGGCGGGCGGCGGCGTCACCGTCTCTGGCCCTTTCGCCACCTACATCGGCGGCGAGAACCTGCTGGTTCGGGCCATGGCCCTGCTGCGCCGCGTCGATGCCAGCCTGCAGCTGGGCTCGGTTCGCCTCGTCAAGAATCTGCCGGTTGCGGCCGGGCTGGGTGGCGGCTCGGCCGATGCGGCTGCCTTTCTGAGGGCGGTGCGGCAGACGAACGCTGATCGGGCCGGCTCTGTCGCCTGGATGGACATCGCTGCGCGACTGGGTGCGGATGTTCCCGTCTGTCTCGGGGCACGGCCGACGCTGGCATCGGGGCTGGGTGAGAAGCTGGCTCCCGCCGGCCTGCCTGCGGTGAGCGCGGTGCTTGTCAATCCGCGCGTGCCGCTTGCGACAGCCGATGTGTTCAAGGCTCTCGGTGCCGCCCCGGCGGCGGCCGTCCGGCCGAGGCCCGCGGCGCCCGAGCTGTTGCGGCTGGCCGATCTGGTCGGCTACATGCGCGCCCACGGCAACGACCTGGAGCGGCCGGCGATGGCGCTGGTGCCGGCAATCGGAGACGTCAAGGCAGCGCTGGAGGCGGAGCCGGAGTGCCGCTATGCCGCCATGTCGGGCAGCGGGCCGACCTGCTTCGGCATCTTCGCCGATCGGGGACAGGCGGTGGACGCCGCCCGCCGCATCGCCAGCATTCACGCCGGCTGGTGGGTCAGGGCTACCGTCCTGCAGGGAAGCGCGACGGCCTGATCGACCGCCTTACGCGCTGCGGTTGACGCAAAAGGCGATCACACCCGCCAGTGCCCGCGCCGGCGCGCCATCGGGGAAGATCGCCAGAGCGTCGCGGGCGATGGCGCCGTAGTGGCGGGCGCGCTCGAGCGTGGCCTCGATCGCGCTGTGCCTCTTCATGAGCTTGATGGCGTGCTCGAGGTCGCCGTCCTCGATCTTGCCCTCGCTCAGCGTGCGCTGCCAGAACGCGCGTTCGGCCGTGCCGCCGCGGCGGAAGCACAGGATCACCGGCAGCGTGATCTTGCCCTCGCGAAAATCGTCGCCGACCGACTTGCCGAGCCGCACGCTGTCGCCGGAATAGTCGAGCGCGTCGTCGACCAGCTGGAAGGCGATGCCGAGGTTGCGGCCATAGGACTTAAGCGCGGTCTGCTCGGCCGCCGGGCGGCCTGCGCATGGCGGCACCCACCTCGGTTGCCGCCGAAAACAGCGCCGCGGTCTTGGCGGCGATGATCGCCAGATAGTCGTCCTCGGTGGTGGAGGTGTTCTTGGCGGCCGCCAGCTGCATGACCTCGCCCTCGGCGATCACGGCGGCAGCGTTGGAGAGGATCTTGAGCGCCGGCAGCGAGCCGACGTCGACCATCATGCGAAAGGCCTGGCCGAGCAGGAAATCGCCGACCAGCACGCTCGCCTGATTGCCCCACACCAGCCGGGCCGTCTTCTTGCCGCGCCGGTAGTCGCTGTCGTCAACCACATCGTCGTGCAGCAGCGTGGCCGTGTGCATGAACTCCACCGCCGCCGCCAGCCGGATGTGGCCGTCGCCCTGGTAGCCGCACAGCTTGGCGGAGGCGATCGTCAGCATCGGCCGCAGCCGCTTGCCGCCCGAATCGATCAGGTGGTGCGCCAGCTTGGGGATCAGCTCTACGTCGGAGACCGCCTTGTCCAAGATGATCCGGTTAACCGCCGCCCATGTCCTGGGCGACGATGTCCAGCAGCGGCTGCAGACCCTCGAGAAGGATCGCGCGCATCTTCGAATGCGACGACGACCCCCAAACCGTGCTACCTCCGATATTGAGTTGGCTCGCTACGCGATGAGCTGCTAGCTACGGCTATGAATCGGGTCGCGTCAGGGCCAGTCAAGCGCGCCGGCCGCGACAGAAGCGCCCCTGGCAACAGTTGTGAACGAGCAGCAAAGGTTGCTTTGATGCGAGAGCTCTTGCGCAGCAACGATGCCGTGGTGATCAGCTTCGCCCAGGCCGTTCTGCATGAGGTCGGGATCGCCAACTTTCTGGCCGACCAGTTCATGAGCGTGGCCGAGGGCTCCATCGGCGCGTTTCCGCGCCGGCTGCTGGTCGATGCCGCGGACTGGCCAGCGGCGCGGCGGGCGCTGACCGACGCTGGGCTCGAGGTTTGGCTCATCAACGACGGCGAGGCCAGCGCGTGAGCGATGCCGCGTCCCTCGAGGCTCAGCCGGCCTCCACCGCAACCGACGATGCATTCCTCGGCGGGGCGCTCAACGTGCTGCAGCCGACGCCAGGGCTATCGCGCGGGCCTCGACGGCGTGCTGCTGGCCGCAACGGTCGCGGCCGGCGAGGGCGAGCGCGTGCTCGATGTGGGCGCCGGCGTCGGCGTGGTCGGCCTCGCCGTGGCGCGGCGCCTTGCCGAGGTGCGGGCGACGCTGGTCGAGCGCGACCCCGGCCTTGCCGCGATGGCGCGCGCCAATATCGCGCGCAACGGCCTGGCCGAGCGCGTGCAACTCATCGAGGCCGACATCGTGCGGCCCCTGGGCGAGAACGCCGGAGCTCGCGCGGCAGGCTGCGGAGGCTTCGACCATGTGGTCGCCAATCCGCCCTATCACGTCGAGGGGCACGGCACGGCCGCCGGCGACCCCGCCAAGGCCGGCGCCAATGCCATGCCGGCGGGGCGCTCGACCGCTGGGTGCGCTTCATGGCGGCCATGGCCCGGCCCGGCGGCACCGCCACGCTCGATCCATCGGGCCGATGCGCTGCACGAGATCCTCGCGGCGCTCGACGGGCGCTTCGGTGGCGCCGGTCGTTCTTCCGCTCCATCCCCGGGACGGCGAACCTGCCTCGCGCGTGCTGGTGCAGGCCGTCAAGGGCAGCCGTGCGCCTTTGGAGCTGCGTCCGGGTCTTGTGCTGCACAACGCCGATCACGGCTTCCGGCCGGAGGTGGACGCCATCCTGCGCGGCGGGGCGCGCTGGCCCTGCGCCGCGCACCGCCGCGGTCTTGAGTTCGGGCTGCTGCAACCCATAATCTTTGAGGGTAACTTCGCGGCTCGAGCCACGCCGCCGACCCATTGCCATGCGCAGGACGCACCGATGCGCTTCTTCAACCGCAGCCCAGTCGTTCCGGTGCTGCGCCTTTCCGGACCGATCGGCATGGTCACCCCGTTGCGGCCGGGCCTGGCGCTGAGCTCGCGTCGCCGGCCCGATCGAGAAGGCCTTCTCGGCATCGAAGCTGCCGACCGTCGCGGTGGTGATCAACTCGCCCGGCGGCTCGCCGGTGCAGTCGCACCTGATCTTCAGCCGCATCCGCCAGCTCGCGGCGGAGAAGGAGAAGCGCGTCTACGTGTTCTGCGAGGATATCGCGGCTTCCGGCGGCTACTTCCTGGCGCTGGCGGGTGATGAAATCTATGCCGACCCTTCCTCGATCGTCGGCTCCATCGGCGTGATCTCGGCTGGCTTCGGGCTCAACAAGTTCATCGACCGCTTCGGCATCGAGCGGCGCGTGCATGCCTCGGGCAAGGACAAGGGCGCGCTCGATCCCTTCCAGCCCGAGCGTCCGGAGGACGTGGCGCGCCTGAAGGAGCTGCAGCGCGACGTTCACGAGGTGTTCATCGGCATGGTCAAGGCGCGGCGCGGCGCCAAGCTCGCCGGGCCGGAGGAGGAGCTGTTCTCCGGCAGCTTCTGGTCGGCCGCCAAGGCCCTGGAGCACGGCCTGATCGACGGCATCGCCGATCTGCGCACCAAGATGCGCGCGTTGCATGGGGACAAGGTGCGGCTGAAGGCCGTGCCGATGGCATCGGGCGGCCTGTTGTCGCGGTTTCGCCGTTTTCCGAGCTTTCAATGGGTCGATGGCCGGCGGATTTGCGTTTCGGCCCGTCGTTCGCCGATGATCTGGTCTCGGCGATCGAGGCGCGGGCGCTCTGGTCGCGATACGGCCTGTAGATGCTGGGGCTGAGGCACGGCGCAGGCCCCAAGGAGGTGTGTGGTGCCACATCTGATTGCCTTAGCCCTCGTCGGTGCGGGCCTTTACGCCGGGTATCGCTGGTTCTGGCGCGCCACCAAGGAGATCGCGGCGGAGGTCGAGCGCGCGCAGGAGGATCTGCGGCAGCGGGCCGCCGGCGGTGTGCTCGAGAAGGACATGGGCCGGCTGGAGTACGATCCGGCGACCGGCGTCTACCGACCGACACGGCGGTAGCACGGCGCTGCGACCTACCCGCGGTCCGCCAAGGCCGAGCCTGGCGCCCAGGCCGAGGAATAGCGCACCGATCGTGCGCTCCAGCCATACGTGCACGCCGCCAAATGCCGGCGAGGACGAGGCCCGGCCAGCAGCCCACGCGACAGCCATGTTGAACACGGTCGAGTTGGCGTTGAACAGCAGGCCCAGAAGGATGAAGGTCAGCACCTTCGATGGGGCCTGCGCGCTGATGAACTGGGGCAGGAAGGCCAGAAAGAAAATCGCGACCTTTGGGTTGAGCGCGTTGGTGAGCAAGCCCTGAAGGAAGATGACCGAAAGGCTGGCCGGCGCGTCACTGGCGGCACCCGGCCCGATGTTGCTCGGCTGGAACGAGCCCCACAGCATGCGCGCGCCGAGGTAGATGAGGTAGGCGGCGCCTAGCCATTTCAGCAGCGTGAACATGGTGGCCGAGGCCAGCAGCACCGCGGACAAGCCCAGCGCCGCCGCCGTGATGTGAACGAAGCAGCCCGCCCCCACGCCGAGCGCGGCCGCGACACCGGCGCGGACGCCGTATTGCGCGCTGCGCGCCACGATCAGCGCCATGTCGGGGCCCGGCGTGGCGTTGAGCAGCAGGCCTGCCAGGATGAACAGCCACAGGTCGGTGATGCCCACGAGGTTTGCCTTGGCGCTGCTAGTACGCGCGCTTGAGCTTGGGAAACATCGGGAAGTGCTTGGTGTTGAGCGTGGCGAGCCGGAGCCCATGGTGCTCGGCCGTGGAGGCGACGATGGCGTCGGGGATATCGATGCCGTGGCTCATGCGATAGTGCCGTAAGATTGCACCGGCGCGTTCAGCAATCTCCTCGCCGGCTGGGAGACAGGTAAGCTGCTCGCGCAGGGCGATGATATCTCGCTCATCGCGCTGGCCGCGGGCACCGGCGTAAAGCTCCAGCACCGAAATGGCTGAGATGGCGGGACGCTCCTCCAGCGCTTCGAGCCAAGCGATGGCGTCCGGGCGCCCGCGCAGGTAGTCGATGAGGATATTGGTATCTACCAGGATCATTTGGTGCGTTTGGACCGCCGTCCCAAGAGCTGGTCGCGCCGGTTCCAACGCCCGCGGATCTCGCGCATTTCCTCATCGAGGTTCTCGCGCTCGGCCCAGGAACTGGAAAAACTGGCGGCGAGGCGGCGCCAGTCTGGTTTCTCGTCCTTTTGCTCCAGCCGCAGCTCGATCCCGGCGCGCACCAGCTCCGCCTCGGACACGCCGGTGGCCGCGGCATGCGCCTTGAGCCGCTTGTTCTGCTCGGCGGTGATGAAGAACTGCTTGCGTACCATCTTGTTCATGAGTTCGCGCCCTCCTACACATATGATATGTGTATATGGCCACCCGTTCAAGGACGGTGAACGCAATTGCAGGTGACGGCCGCGACCCAATGCGTATAGTGCGCGCCGCGCAACACGAAATCGTCGTGCCTCAAGCCATGCAGAAGAAAGCCGCCAAGCCGGCCAAAGAGGCCAAGGCGCCGCCGTCGCTGCGGCCGACCAGGTCGTTCCAGGACCTGATCCTGGCGCTGCAGCAGTTCTGGGGCGAGCAGGGCTGCGTGATCCTGCAGCCCTACGACATGGAGGTGGGCGCGGGCACGTTCCATCCGGCCACCACCCTGCGCGCGCTCGGCCCCAAGCCCTGGAACGCGGCCTACGTGCAGCCCTCGCGCCGGCCCAAGGACGGCCGCTACGGCGAGAACCCGAACCGGCTGCAGCACTACTACCAGTTCCAGGTGATCATGAAGCCGTCGCCGGCGGACATCCTCGACCTCTACCTGGAGAGCCTGGCGCGCATCGGCATCGACCCCAAGGTGCACGACATCCGCTTCGTCGAGGACGACTGGGAGAGCCCCACGCTCGGCGCCTGGGGCCTCGGCTGGGAGGTGTGGTGCGACGGCATGGAGGTGACGCAGTTCACCTACTTCCAGCAGGTCGGCGGCTTCGACTGCAATCCCGTCTCGGGCGAGATCACCTACGGGCTCGAGCGCCTTGCCATGTACGTGCAGGGCGTCGATCGCGTGTTCGATCTGAACTTCAACGGGCGCGAGGATGCGCGCAAGCTCACCTACGGCGACGTGTTCCTGCAGGCCGAGCAGGAGTACTCGCGCTTCAACTTCGAGCACGCCGACACGGAAATTTTGCTGTCGCACTTCCGCGACGCCGAGAAGGAGTGCAAGGCGCTGCTCGTTAAGGGTGCGCCGGCGCCCGATGGCAACGACAAGCGGCACAAGCTCGCCTTGCCGGCCTACGACCAGTGCATCAAGGCCTCCCACATCTTCAACCTGCTGGACGCGCGCGGGGTGATCTCCGTCACCGAGCGCCAGAGCTACATCCTGCGCGTGCGCGAGCTGGCCAAGGCCTGCTGCGGGCGTGGCTCTGACCGAAGGGGGCGGCGCTATGTCATCCGGGTTCCCGGATCGGCATCGGCCGCTGGAGCAAGTTGACGGATCCCGGGCACAAGCCCCGGGATGACCGAGCGGAGGGTGCGATGCCTGAGCTGCTGCTCGAGCTGTTCTCCGAGGAGATCCCGGCGCGGATGCAGGGACGCGCGGCGGAGGATTTGCGCCGGCTAGTCACGGAGGGCCTGAAGGCGCAAGGGCTGGAGGCGGGTGAGGCCAAGGCCTACGCCACGCCGCGGCGGCTGACGCTGGTGGTGGAGGGCGTGCCGGAGAAGTCGCCGGACATCTCCGAGGAGCGCAAGGGGCCGCGGGTCAACGCGCCGGAGCAGGCCATCGCGGGGTTCGTGAAATCGGCGGGGCTCAAGTCGATCAAGGATGCCGAGATCGTCAAGGACGACAAGAAGGGCGACTTCTACGTCGCGAAGGTCGAGAAAGCCGGGCGCGCGGCCAAGGAGATCGTGGCCGAGGTGGTGCCGGCGGTGGCGGCGAAGTTCCCCTGGCCCAAGTCGATGCGCTGGGGCTCGGGCAAGACCACCTGGGTGCGGCCGCTGCATTCGATAGTCTGCTTGCTCGACGGCAGGATCGTGCCGTTCGCGATCGAGGACGTGGAGAGCGGCCAGGAGACGCGCGGGCATCGCTTCCACGGCAACGAGCCGTTCGAGGTGAGGGGCGCGGCGGACTACGCCAAGGGGCTCAAGAGCCACAAGGTCATCCTGGATTCCGCCGAGCGCGCTCAACTGATAGCCGAGCAGGCCCGCGCGCTGGCGGCCGAGCACAAGCTGGCGCTGGTGGAGGACGAGGCGCTGCTGGCGGAGAACGCCGGGCTCACCGAATGGCCGACGGTTCTCATGGGCAGCTTCGACGAGGCATTCCTGGCCGTGCCGGCCGAATGCCTGATGCTCTCCATGAAGCAGCACCAGAAGTGCTTCTCGCTAAAGCACCCGCGCTCGGGCAAGCTCGCCAACAAGTTCCTGCTGGTGTCGAACCTGATTGGCAAGGATGGTGGCGCGGCCATCGTCGCCGGCAACGAGAAGGTGATCGCGGCGCGGCTGTCGGACGCCAAGTTCTTCTGGGAGCAGGACAAGAAGAAGCCGCTAGACGAGATGGCCGCCGCGCTTGCCGGCATCACCTTCCACGAGAAGCTGGGCTCGCAGAAGGAGCGGGTCGAGCGCGTGGCCGAGCTGGCCTTCCAGATCGCCGGCTCGGTGGACGCCGTGCCGGAGGACGCGCGGCGCGCCGCGCAACTGGCCAAGGCCGACCTGGTGTCCGGCATGGTGGGCGAGTTCCCCGAGCTGCAGGGCCTCATGGGGCGCTACTACGCCGAGGCCGGCGGCATCAAGCCGGAGATCGCGCGGGCCATCGAGCTGCACTACAAGCCCAAGGGGCCGACCGACACGGTGCCGCGGGTGGAGGAGGGCGACGCGACCGCGGTGGCCGTAGCGCTGGCCGACAAGCTCGACACCTTGGTTGGCTTCTGGGCCATCGGCGAGAAGCCGACCGGCAGCGGCGATCCCTATCAGCTCCGCCGCGCGGCGCTGGGCGTGATCCGCATCGTGCTGGAGAATGATCTGCGGTTGCCGCTATCGGAGGCGCTCGCCCACGCGATTAATGGATATACCGGACAAGGGAATGAGCACGTCCGCGAGGGTGTGCGCGGATGGGCGGGCGGTCCGGGCGACTTGGACGACATCATAAGCAGAGCTTACGACGCCTTCACGGGCTCAAAGCTGCGCGACTTCATGGCAGATCGTCTGAAGGTACAGCTTCGGGAGCAAGGCGCTAGGTTTGATCTAATCGACTCCGTGTTCGCTCTCAGAGGAGACGATCTCGCACTCATGGTCAGGCGCGTGGAGGCGCTGACAGGATTTCTCACGACCGACGATGGCGCCGTGCTGCTCACCGGCGTCAAGCGCGCCACCAACATTCTCCGCGACGAGGAGAAGAAGGATAAGAAGAGTCACGCCGGCGCGGCCGACGCGGGCCTCCTGCGCGAGCCGCAGGAGAAGGCGCTCTACGCCGCCATCCAGAAGGTGAAGGCCGACACGGTGGCCGCCATCAACGTGGAGAACTTCGCCGGCGCTATGCGCGCGCTGGCTGAACTGCGCGCCCCCGTCGATGCCTTCTTCGACAAGGTCACCGTCAACGCCGACGATGCGGCGCTGCGCGCTAACCGGTTGGCCCTTTTGTCCGAGATCCGGGCCGCAACGCTGACCGTGGCGGATTTTTCCAAGATTGCGGGGTAGCGGCTCCGCCAACGCTTCGCGCCTTCGCGGGACGGTGTACTGGGTCCCGGCCGATTCCGGCTCGTACGCCAGCGTACGAGCCGCGCCGGGATGACGGGAGCGTAGGGGCGCCACACTGACTGTGGCCGATTTTTCCGGATTGCGGGGCGGGGAGCATGCGATTGCGCCGCGCAGGGGCTACGCGAAAGCAAAGAGCGCGATCCGCCTTCGACCGCGCCCCTTACTTCTACCCCGCCGGGGACAATAGGGCAGCGGAAGTTCCGTGCAACTACGAATTGCCTGCATTGTCGCTGTCGATGCTGCGTCGGCGTGCGAAGTGCAGCGTGCTACCAACTGATCTAGCGTGCACTTCGGCGATTATCTGCACTTGTTCACAGCATAGTTGAACAAGCGGCATTGATCGGGCCCATGTTGCTCTGACAACTCGCGCGCAGGGGGAGGGGAGAGATTGGCCTTCGTCGGAACGCGTGGCCGCCCCTCACCCCAACCCTCTCCCCGCAAGCGGGGAGAAGGGGCGCATCAACGACCACCGAGAAATCGCGACCCCGCGCTCTATCCCCGCCTACCTGAACCGGGCGCATAATACCGCCGTCGCTGCTTGCGACGGGGCGCATGGTACCAGCACCCAGCGTGGCAGCGATCGGCGCCTGGAAGGGTGGCCCTCGTTTTGGAGGGCCGAGATCCAGGAGGCCCGGGAAACCCGCCGACGAGGAAGCGCCAGCAATGGCGGGAAATCGTCGGCCGCCAACTGGCTAGATGGCAACCGCGAAGCTCCGGCAATGGGGCGGAGCGGCAAGCCGAAGAGCGTACCGGGACAGAAATCGCCGCCACGCGGGTGCCGCAAGGCAACCCAGAGGACCCCTCGCGGGTCCCAGAGAGCCCAGGCTGGCTCTCGAGCAGGCCCGGCCGGGTCTGCTGGGGCCGGAGGAAAACCGGCCCCCGGGTCGCCGCGAGGCGCCCGCGTACCCGTCGCACCTTTCGCCCCGCCACCGGCGGCGCGGGAGAGAAACGGCGCGTGCGCTCTGCGCTTGGCGCCTTTGCAGCAGCGGTCCGGCGCGAGCACAATGGATCGCGCGGACGCAAGAGGACGACATGCACAGCCGCTGGAACGAGGTCGAGGCACGTGAGCTGGTCGCCCGCTATGCGCGCGACGGCATCGGCGAGGACGTGGCGCTGCGCATCTACACCACGCGGCTGCTGGGCCGCGACCCGCTGCTGGTGCTGCACGGCGGCGGCAACACCTCGGTCAAGACGCACATGACGAACCTGCTGGGCGAGCGGCACGAGGTGCTGTGCGTCAAGGGCTCGGGTTGGGACATGGGGTCGATCGAGCCGGCGGGCATGCCGGCGGTGAAGCTGGCGCCGCTCGCAAGCTGCGCGCGCTCGAGGCCCTTACCGACGAGGACATGGTCAACGCCCAGCGGCTGAGCCTGCTCGACGCGGGCGCGCCCAACCCGTCGGTGGAGACGCTGCTGCACGCCTTCCTGCCGCACACCTTCGTCGACCACACGCATGCCGCTGCGGTGCTGAGTCTGGTCGACCAGCCCGACGGCGAGGCGCTGGCGCGCGAGGTCTGGGACGGCGCCATGGGGTTCGTGCCCTACGTGATCCCGGGCTTCAAGCTGGCCAAGCTGGCGGCCGACGTGTTCGAGGCCAAGCCCGACGTGGAGGGGCTTATCCTGGCCAAGCACGGCATTTTCACCTTCGGCGGCACGGCGCGCGAGGCCTACGAGCGCATGATGGCCCACGTGTCGCGGGCAGAGGCGCGGCTCGCCAAGGGCCGGCGCAACGTGCTCGCGCTCGCGCCGCTGCCCAAGGCGCTCGCGGCAGCAGCCGACGTTGCGCCGATCGTGCGCGGGGCCTGCGCGGTACCGCCGACTGTTGCGGGGGGTGAGCCCAGGCGGTTCGTGCTCGAGTTCCGCACGGGGCCGGCGATCCTGAACTACGTCAACGGTGCAGACGTTGCGCGCTACAGCCAGCGCGGGGTGGTGACGCCCGACCACATCATCCGCACCAAGAACCTGCCGCTGCTGCTGCCGGCGCCCGGGGCGGACAGGCTCGAGGATTTCGCCAACGCCGTGCGCGCGGCGGTGGCCGACTATGCCGTGCGCTACGAGGCCATGTTCGCTCGCCAGAATGCGCGCGTGGGGGGCGGCAAGGCCAGGCTGGACCTTGTGCCGCGCGTGGTGCTGGTGCCTGGTGTCGGGCTGTTCGGCGTGGGCGCCACGGCCAAGGATGCGGGCGTCGCGGCGGACCTGGCCGAGAACACCGTGCGCGTCGTCACCGATGCCGAGGCGATCGGCACCTACGAGCCGCTCGGCGAGGCCGACCTGTTCGACGTCGAATACTGGAGCCTGGAGCAGGCCAAGCTCAAGGGCGCGGTGACAAAGGCGTTCACCGGCCAGATCGCGCTTGTGACGGGCGCCGGCAGCGGCATCGGCCTGGCCACCGCCAGGGCGTTCGCCGCGGAAGGCGCGGCGGTGGCGGTGCTGGACGTCGACGGCGCCGCGGCCGAGCTGGCGGCGAAGTCGGTCGGTGGCCTGGCGATAGCTTGCGACGTGACGGATCGCGCGGCTGTGCAGGCCGCGTTTGCGCGCGTGGCGGAGCGGTTCGGCGGCGTCGACATCGTGGTATCGAACGCGGGGGCGGCCTGGGCCGGGCAGATCGGCGAGGTCGGCGACGATGTGCTGCGAGCAAGCTTCGAGCTCAACTTCTTCGCCCACCAGTCGGTGGCGCAGGCGGCTGTGGCGATCATGCTGAAGCAGGGCACGGGCGGCGTGCTGCTGTTCAATGTGTCGAAGCAGGCGGTGAACCCGGGGCCGGACTTCGGTCCCTACGGCCTGCCCAAGGCGGCGACCTTGGCGCTGATGCGCCAGTACGCCGTCGACTACGGTGCGCGCGGCATTCGCGCCAACGGCGTCAACGCCGACCGCATCCGCTCGGGCCTGCTGACCGAGGTCATGATCGCCGAGCGCTCCAAGGCGCGGGGCGTGAGCGAGGCCGAGTACATGGGCGGCAATCTGCTCAAGCGCGAGGTGACGGCGCAGGATGTGGCGCAGGTGTTCGTGGCGCTGGCCAAGGCGCGGGCCACCACGGGCCACATCGCCACCGTTGACGGCGGCAACATCGCCGCGGCGCCCAGGTAGGTTGGGTCCGAGCGGAAGAGATGACCCAACACTGGACACATCGACATCTGTTGGGTCTGGGCTCCGCCTGACCCAACCTACATAGCAACAGGAGCACGGGCATGCTGTTCATGGTGATCGAGCGCTTCAAGGACAGCGACATGCTGCCGATCTACAAGCGCGTGCGCGACGAGGGCCGGCTGCTGCCGGACGGCCTGAAATACATCGACAGCTGGGTCGAGCCCAACTTTTCCCGTTGCTTCCAGCTGATGGAATGCGATGACGCGCGGCTGTTGCAGGAGTGGGCGCTGCGGTTGCGCGGCTCGGGCGTCAGCCTGGAGATCGTGCCGGTGGTGAGCAGCAGGGACACGCAGGCAGTCGTGGCGCCGCATCTGGACAAGGCTTAGGCCGTTGCGGGCCGCGGTGGGCAGAGTTGGGCTGATCGCGGCAACGGCAAGGTCTGCCTCGCGCCTAGAGTCCGCCGATTGTTTGGATTTCCGGACTCGTCGAGCGTACGGAATGCTCCAGCACCTTGACCAGCTTGTCCGCAATGTAGCGATTGCCGTTTGGCGACAGATGGCAAAAGTCTATGTAGATGTACTCCTGCTGGTCCAGGACGCCGGCAAAATCGTGCAGGCCGGGATGATCGAGCATCCTCTGCCTGATCAGCGGGTAGACCGCCTCGAACTGCTGCTTTTGGACGCTGCTCAGGCGGATGTGATCCAGCTTCGTGTCGCTGCAATAGGCGACCGGCTGCAGCACGCCGATGAACCTGGCGCCATAGGATTGAACGAGCCTGCGCGCCGTATCCCAATCCTGAACAAGGCCGTCTGCAATCTGCTGCGCGCGTGCGGCGTCGGTGTGACAGGCAAACTGTTCGCTCTCGTTGCGGAACCAGCCTCGCACGCTGCCCGACACGACGCGTCCCAGGCCAATCAGCGGTCCGGCCATGTACTGGAGGCCATAGACGTGCTCCGCTCTCCGTTCGGCGAGCGCCGATCTTATCTGCTCCTCGCGCGCGTGAGATGTGGGCGTCAGTTCCCGGCGGCACTTGTGGGCGACCTCGTTGGCGCCATCGTAGAACACCACCACATCGGGCCTATGCCCCTCTTGCAGCAACCGAATAAGGAGGGCCAGGCTTTGATGAGCGACCCATCCCGAACTCGCCATAGTTGAACGACCGGAAGCCGCCGAGCTGCGTGACCAGGGACGGGATCGTGCTGGTGTCGTCTGCGCCCGTTCCCACCAGCCGAAAAAGTAGACGGTTGGCTTGCCGGGCTCGCCGGTGCCAACCGTGGCGCGTAGCGCGTATGGCCCGACAAGGGTTACGGTCTTGCGCGTGTAGAGCTCGCGGCGCCAGCCGAGAAAGCTGACATATTTGGACCGCAAGGAATTGAACTCGGCAAAATGCGTCTTCGCCCATTCCACACCGGTGTAGTTGGGTAGCCTGCCGCGGCCGTCAGTACCCTTGAGACCCGCGTGTGCCTGGCCAGCCTGGATCAGATTATGGACGCTGAACCCAAGACATATCGTCCAAACGAAGATGTTGAAGGCGATGAACGCAACCAGCACTCCGGACTCCCATGGAACTCATGGTGGACCCGGACGCTGTCCATCGCATTTTCTCACTCACACGCATACCTCGAGCAGGCGGCCAACGCACAGCCCGACCCAGTCCCATTCAATACATATTGTACAGTGATGTCATGGGTTTGCACGTGCTATCTGAATGATGGAACTAGCTTGTCGTGGCGCCTAGTGCCTTCGCCAGTGCCGGCAAGGCCAACAATCTCGCCGACGCATCGTGCGCGCCCAGGTCCGAGGGTCGCAGTCCGCAAGCCGCTGCGGGCCCGCCACCAGATCACGCCGCCTTGGCGATGGGCGGGGCGAGAAGCGGGGTGCGGTTGCGCGACATCATCTCCTCGCGCCAGCGCAGGATATGAAACTCGCCGGCCTCGGTCTCGACCAGCGCGGTGCAGCTTTCCACCCAGTCGCCGCAGTTCAAGTAGTGCACATCGTCGACGCGGCGGTCGGCGGCGTGGTGGATGTGGCCGCAGATGACGCCTTCGACCGCCGCGCGCGCTTTGCGACGTCCGACAGCGCATGCTCGAACTCGCCGATGAAGTTCACCGCCGTCTTGACCTGGTACTTGAGGAAGGCCGACAGCGACCAGTAGCCGTAGCCGAGATGGCGCGCGCACCCAGTTGAGCGGCGCGTTGGACCACAGCGCCAGCTCGTAGGAGCGGTCGCCGAGGAACGCCAGCCAGCGGGCGTAGCGCACGATCACGTCGAACTCGTCGCCGTGCAGCACCGCGTAGCGGCGGCCGTCGGCGGTGGTGTGCATCGTGTCGCGGCAGATCTCGATGCCGCCGAAATGCATGCCGCAGTAGTCGCGCAGGCACTCGTCGTGGTTGCCTGGAATGAAGACGATGCGGGCGCCCTTGCGCGCCTTGCGCAGCAGCTTCTGCAGCACGTCGTTGTGGGCCTGCGGCCAGTGCGGGCCGCGCCGCACCTTCCAGAAGTCGATGATGTCGCCGACCAGGTAGTAGGTGTCGGCCTCGACGTGGCGCAGGAAGTCGAGGAGGACGTCGGCCTGTGCCGCGCGCTGGCCCAGGTGCACGTCGGAGATGAAGACCGTGCGGTAGCGCCGGCTGGCGGGTGCTTCGTGCGGGTCGTGCTGGTCTCGCATGGCGGGACGAGACCCGATTCACTTATCAGACATATGACAGGCTCAGGCCGGTTTGTAGGACTCCCGCCGCTCGGCAAGTATCTGCGACATGACGGCAAATACGATCTCGCCGTGCTGGTTGCGGCCCTGCACCAGGCTGGCGAGCAGGCCCCGCTCGGGCCGCGTCTTGAGGTCGATCTTCTCGGCGAGCCGGGCCCGGTAGCGGATGGTGTCGCCGACAAACACCGGCTTGTACCAGGCGAGGTCGCGGAAGCCGGGGGAGGGGCCGTAGGCCGCCAGGCGCTGGCCCGGGGCGCCGGCGGCCGTGACGGCGGCGTTGCGCGTGGTGATGACCCCGCGGATGAAATGCGCCGCCGTATGCCAGCCCGAGGCGCACAGGCCGCCGAACAGGGAGGCCTTGGCGGCTTCCTCGTCCAGGTGGAAGGGCTGCGGATCGAACGCGCGGGCGAAGGCGATGATCTCCTCGCGGGCGAAGGTGTGCTGGCCGAGGTCGGTGATCTCGCCGATGACGCGGTCCTCGAAGAAGCCGTCGGGCTTGGGCGGGCCTTCCGGGCCTGGGCCATCCCACAGGCTCGCGATCGCCGTCTTCGTTTTGGGCGCCGATCCGGTGCGCACGGGAACGGAAGCTGGATGGCGCACGCGGGTCAGCTGATTGGTGAGCCAGGTGCAGAGCACCTCGCCCTGGTCGTCGGTGAGCGCCACCAGCACCTTGGAGATGCCGACGTCGGGCCGCGAGGCCAGGATGCGCTTCTCCTGCGGCGTGTAGGTAAGGCTCATCATCACGCCGGGCCGCACGGGCTTCCTCCAGCGCACCTCGTCGACGCCGGGCGAGCCGAGCCCGGCCATGCGGTTGATCAGGCCGTCGCAGAGCATGCGCATCATGATGGCGCAGGTGTGCCAGCCCGAGGCGCACAGCCCGCCGACCAGCGTGGCCTTCGCAGCTTCCTCGTCGATGTGCATGGGCTGGGGATCGTAGGCGCGGCCGAAGGCGATGATCTCGTCGGTGGAGAGCGCTCGGCTGCCGCAGGGAATGGGCTTGCCGACCTCGATGTCCTCGTGATGGATCTTGTCGGCGCGGCTCTCGACGGAAGGGATATCGTGCACGCCCTGGCCTTTCGCTGCTGCGGGTGGCTCCCTAATACAGGCCGAAGAACACCTTGTCAGGCCTTGCGCAAGGCGTCAGTGTCACGGCGATTTGCAGAGCTGGAATGCGGCGGTCCGTCGGCCTTTGGTGGGCGGTGCTCTCGCGGCAAGGTCAGACGTTTGCGGAGCACCTACTGTTTTGATGAGGGTATAGCCATGCAATCGGCCGGGCTCGAGGATTTCACCTCCTACAAGTGGTCGCACGGGAAAATGTCGCACGACGTTTACGTCATCGGCGACGGTCCCCCGGTGCTGGTGATGCACGAATTGTCCGGCATGAACGCCACTGCAGTGGACTTCGCGCGCCGGTTGGCCGGGGAAGGCTTCCGCATCTACCTGCCGCATCTCTTCGGCAAGCCTCTGCAAGCCGCCGCTTTCGGCAACTCCTTGAAACTCTGCATCTCGCGCGAGTTCGGCAGACTGGCCGCCGGCAAATCGGCACCCATCACCGACTGGCTCAGGGCGCTGGCTCAGGACATGAGCACGCGTCACGGCAACGGCCGGGTCGGGGCCATCGGCATGTGCCTGACCGGTGCGTTCGTGATCCCGCTCGTGATCGACCCGTGGGTTGCCGCCCCGGTGGCGGCGCAGCCGGGCGTGCCGTTTTCTAGCACCTACGTGTACACCGGCCTCGGCCACGGGCGCTGGGCGAGCCAGCTCAACGTATCCGACGAGCATCTGGCCGCCGCCGGCCGCCGCCTGAAAGCCGACAACGTGCAATTGCTGGCACTGCGCTTCGAGGAGGATCGGATCTGCCCGCGCGCGCGCCTCGACAGGCTGCGGGAGGCATTCGGCGACAACATCGAGGTGCAAGAGTATGGCGGTGCATCGGCGCTGCAGCGCATCCTCTTTCCCCGCCACTCCACGCTGACGGCAGAGTACGCCAAAGCCGGCGACGCCGCGCCGCCCGACCACCCGGTGCATCAGGCTTTTCGGCGTGTGGTGGAGTTCCTCCGCGCCAGGTTATAGATGTTATAGATAGTGCCTTCACCGTGACCGCCAGCTCGCATCCGCGCATCGTCGTTGCCGGCGCCGGCAGCATCGGCAGCTACGTCGGCGGCTGCCTGGCGCTTGGCTGGACGCAACGTGACGCTGCTGCTGAGGCCGGCGCTGGCCGAGATCATCGCCCGGCACGGCCTGCGCATCTCCGACCTCGACGGCGCCGACCACGCGCTTGCTCCGACGCGGTCAAGCTCGCCACCGACCCCGCAGCCGCATTGGCCGAGGCCGAGATCATCCTCGTCACCGTCAAGAGCGGTGCATACCGCGGCAATGGCCGGCCTGATCGCCGAGCATGCGCCCTCGGGCGCGACGGTAGTGAGCCTGCAGAACGGCGTCGGCAATGTCGATGCGCTGCTGGCGCGGGTCGGCGGCATGGGCCGCGTGGTGCCGGGCATGGTGCCGTTCAACGTGGTGCAGACGCATGGCGAGGACAAGCCGCCGCGCTTCCATCGCGCCACCAGCGGCACGATCCAGATCGGGGCGGGCGTGCCGGGGCTGCGGCAGGCGCTGAACGTGAAAGGCGCCGCCGTCGCCGAGCATCGCGACATGGCCGGCGTGCTGTGGGGCAAGCTGCTGCTCAACCTCAACAATGCGCTGAACGCGCTCTGCGGCCATGCCGCTGATCGAGCCAGCTCGCCGACCGCCGCTGGCGGCGCCTCCTCGCCGCCCAGATGGACGAGGGGCTGGCGGTGCTGAAGGCCGCCGGCATCCAGCCCGCCCGCATCGAGGGCGTGCCGCCGGGCGCCATCCCGCGCATTCTGCGGCTGCCCGACTGGCTGTTCCGGCGCGGTGGCGCGGCCGCATGCTGGCGATCGACCCGCAGGCGCGCTCGTCCATGTGGGAGGACCTGGAGCGGCGCCGGCCGACCGAGATCGACTATCTGCAGGGGGCGATCCTGAAGCTTGCGCCAGAGATCGGGTGCCGCGCGCCGCTCACCGAGCGCATCGTCGCCCTGGTGAAAGCAGGCGGAGGCCGCAGGCGCGGGCGCGCCCGGCTTAAGCCCGAGCAAGGTCGAGGCGCCGCGACGTGAGTAAGGGACGCTGCTCAACGGCGCCGGGAGGAGACATGGACGCGGATGTGATCGTGGTCGGCGGCGGGCTCGCCGGGCTGGTCGCGGCGTGCGAGCTGATCGACGCCGGCAAGCGCGTGATCCTGCTCGACCAGGAAGGCGAGCAGTCGCTGGGCGGCCAGGCGTTCTGGTCGTTCGGCGGGCTGATGTTCGTCGACTCGCCCGAGCAGCGGCGCATGCGCATCCGCGACAGCCACGACCTTGCCCTGCAGGACTGGATGGGCTCGGCCGGCTTCGACCGCGAGGAGGACCACTGGCCGCGCAAGTGGGCCGAGGCCTACGTCGCGCTTCGCCGCCGGCGAGAAGCGCGCCTGGCTGCATGGCCAGGGCGTGCGCTGGTTCCCGATCGTCGGCTGGGCCGAGCGCGGCGGCTATCTCGCCACCGAGCACGGCAACTCGGTGCCGCGCTTCCATGTCACCTGGGGCACGGGGCCGGCGCTCATCGAGCCGTTCGTCAGGCGCGTGCGCGAGGGCGCGAAGGCGGGCCTCGTGTCGCTGCGCTTCCGCCACCGCGTGAACGAGCTGACGCACCAGCGGCGGCGCGGTCGACGGCGTGCGCGGGCGAGGTGCTGGAGCCGAGCAGCGTGGAGCGCGGCGCGCGCCAGCTCGCGCAAGGTGGTGGGCGACTTCGCGCTCAAGGCGCAGGCGGTGATCGTCACCTCGGGCGGCATCGGCGGCAACCACGAGCTGGTGCGCGCGAGCTGGCCCAAGCGGCTGGGCGAGCCGCCCAAGCACATGCTGTCCGGCGTGCCCGACCACGTCGACGGGCGCATGCTCGGCATCGTCGCAGGCGGCCGGCGGCAACGTCATCAACCCGCGACCGCATGTGGCACTACACGGAGGGCATCACCAACTTCGCGCCGATCTGGAGCCGCGCACGGCATCCGCATCCTGCCGGGCCCCTCGTCGCTGTGGATCGACGCCACGGGCAAGCGCCTGCCGGTGCCGCTGTTCCCGGGCTTCGACACGCTCGGCACGCTGGAGCACCTGCGGCAAGACCGGCCACGACTACTCCTGGTTCGTGCTGACGCAGAAGATCATCGCGCGCGAGTTCGCGCTGTCCGGCTCGGAGCAGAACCCGGATCTCACCGGCAAGAGCATCCGCAAGGTGCTGGGCCGGCGCTTCGGCGTGCCGGGGCCGGTCGACGCCTTCAAGAAGCAGGGCGTCGATTTCATCGTGCAGGAGACACGCTGCCGGAGCTGGTGGCGGCGATGAACAAGCTCGCCGGCGCGGCGCTGATCGATGCAGGCGCGCTGGAGCGCGAAATTCAGGCGCGCGACCGCGAGATCGACAACGCCTACACCAAGGACGCGCAGGTGACGGCCATCCGCGGCGCGCGCAACTACCTGGGCGACAAGCTGATCCGCGTGGCCACGCCGCACCGCCTGCTCGACCCGAAGGCCGGGCCGCTGATCGCCGTGCGCCTCTGGGTGCTCACGCGCAAGACCCTGGGCGGGCTGCAGACCGACCTCTCCGCGCGCGTGCTGAAGGCCGACGGACAGCCGCTCGGCAACGTCTACGCGGCGGGCGAGGTGGCGGGCTTCGGCGGCGGCGGCATGCACGGCTACCGCGCGCTGGAAGGCACGTTCCTCGGCGGCTGCCTGTTCTCGGGCCGCGTGGCGGGGCGCGCGGCGGCGGTCGTGGCGGGCTGAGACAACTAGCGCAAGCGGCTGACAGAAGGGCGGCAGCTGGAAGCCGCCGCCCGCAAGTCCAATGTCTAGTGCACCAGCTCGGCAACCTTGCGCTTGCGGCGCGGAGCTTCGGCCTTGATCGCATCCTTCGCTTCCGGCGCGGGCGTTCCAAGATGCAGATCGAACAGCCTCAGCACCGCTCCGCGGCCCTGGCTGTCGTTGGTCTGGATGATCCAGGCGCGCGCGTGCGCAGGACGCAGCCCCGTGATGGCCACAGCTGCCCGCTGGGCGAACTCCTCCGCCAGCGCCCGCTTGCCGGTCACGTCGAAAGCGACGCGCTGCAGCGCGCCGTAGGCGCAAAAACGTGCAGCGCCGGTCTCATGGGCCTCGCAGCGACGGCCGTCGGCGCGAAGCGCGAACGTGCCTTGGCACCAGGTGGCCGGGTTGTCGACCAGGGCGCGGGCACGCTCGATGATCAGCGTGACAAGAGGCTTTGCCATGTTACGAACTCCACTGCTTTGCCCGGAATGATGTCCGGACACCAGTCATGGTAGCGGGCTTTGTGGCGAAGCAACGACTGCGTCGCGCGCACAGCTGAACCGAGCGGAAGCGTGCGCTCACGGTGCGCGCACGACGAAGGGCGACCGCGGTCTGGAGCACCTCGGCCTGCCGTTGCCGGAGGCGAGCGATCTCTCGGTGGCTGCCTTGCTGCGGCGGGCAATGCTTGCATGGCTGCGCCGCGCGGGGCATCCGCTGGCACGCGATGCTGGGCAGGGGTAAGAAGTCCTCCAGGAAAGCTGCGGAGAAACGGTGCCATGCAGTTCCATCTCAACGGGTTCAGAGCCGGCAATCCGGAGATCTCGGACCCGTCGGAGACGTACAAGGCATCCTCCAGCGCGGACGCGTTGCCCGGCGAAGTCGACGTGCTGATCGTCGGCTGCGGGCCGGCCGGCCTGACGCTCGCCGCGCAGCTGGCAGCGTTCCCCGACATCGACACCCGCATCGTCGACCAGAAGCATGGGCCCCTGCTGCTCGGCCAGGCCGACGGCATCGCCTGCCGGACGATGGAGATGTTCCAGGCCTTCGGCTTCAGCGAGCGCGTGGAGAAGGAGGCCTACTGGGTCAACGAGACGACGTTCTGGAAGCCGGACGACGCGCGCAAGGACAGGATCGTCCGCCTCGGCAGGGTGCAGGATGTCGAGGACGGGCTCTCCGAGTTCCCGCATGTGATTCTGAACCAGGCGCGCGTGCACGACTTCTACCTGGAGGTGATGCGCAACGCGCCGAACCGGCTGGAGCCGAGCTACTCGCGCCGGCTGCTCGATGTTCAGATCGACAACGCGGCGTCCTCCGGCGAGGCCGCTGCGGCCTACCCGGTGACGGTCAGGCTCGAGCGGACCGACGACGCGCACAAGGGTCAGATCGAGACGGTAAGCGCCCGCTACGTGGTCGGCTGCGACGGCGCACGCAGCGCGGTGCGCCGGTCGCTCGGCCTGGCGCTGCACGGGGACTCGGCCAATCACGCATGGGGCGTGATGGACGTGCTGGCCGTCACCGACTTCCCCGACATCCGCATGAAGTCGCTGATCCAGTCGGCCGGCGAGGGCAACATCGTTCTCATCCCGCGCGAGGGCGGCTACCTGGTCCGCATCTATGTCGAGCTCGACAAGCTCAACGAGAACGAGCGGGTCGTCGAGCCGCAACATCACCGTGGACCGCCTGATCGCGGCGGCGCAGCGCATCCTGCATCCCTACACGCTCGACGTGAAGGAGGTGGCGTGGTGGTCGGTCTACGAGATCGGCCAGCGGCTGTGCGACAGGTTCGACGACGTGCCGGCCGGGCAGGTTGCGACACGCCTGCCCCGCGTGTTCATCGCCGGCGACGCCTGCCACACCCACAGCCCGAAGGCGGGCCAGGGCATGAACGTGTCGATGCAGGATGCGTTCAATCTGGGCTGGAAGCTGGCGTCGGTGCTGCGCGGGCGCTGCGCGCCGCAGCTGCTGCACACCTACTCGGCGGAACGCCAGGCGGTCGCCAAGGAGCTGATCGACTTCGACCGCGAGTGGGCCGACATGCTGAGCACAGGCGAAGGCGTCGACCCGGCACAGGTGCAGGAATACTTCGTCAGGCACGGGCGCTATACCGCGGGAACGGCAACCAGATACAGGCCGTCGGTCATCTCCGCCGAGCCGAATCACCAGCATCTGGCCAAAGGCCTGACGATCGGCATGCGCCTGCATTCGGCGCCGGTCATTCGCCTGGCGGACGCCAAGCCGGTCGAGCTCGGCCACACGGTCAAGGCGGACGGCCGCTGGCGCGTGTTCGCGTTCTGTGGCGCGGAGCATCCTGCCGCTCCGTCCTCCCGCATCAGGGCGCTGTGCGAGTTTCTCGCCGAGTCGCCGCAGTCACCGGTGCGGCGCTACACGCCGGCGGGGGCGGATATCGACGCGGTGATCGACGTGCGGGCCATCTTCCAGCAGGGCCATCGCGAGCTGGAGCTGGAGGCCATGCCGGCGTTCCTGCTGCCCAAGAAGGGCCGCTACGGGCTGCGCGACTACGAGAAGATGTTCTGCCCCGATCTCAAGAGCGGCAACGACATCTTCGACATGCGCGGCATCGACGGGAGCGGGGCTGCATGGTCGTCGTGCGGCCCGACCAGTACGTGGCGCACGTCCTCCCGCTCGATGCTCACGCCGAGCTTGCGGCGTTCTTCGACGGATTCATGCTGCCCCAGGATTGAGCGCTGCGCGGTCGCAGGACCCGGCAGCGTGACTCACGTGGCAACAACGCGTGTCATACCGGGGGCAAGCGCCGGGATGACAGCGAGATGCGATGTCGTCAGTGACACCACTCAGTTCGCAAACCGGAACAGCATCACGTCGCCGTCCTTGACGACGTAGTCCTTGCCTTCCAGCCGCATCTTGCCGGCCTGCTTGGCGGGAAGCTCGCCGCCCAGCGCCACGAAATCGTCGAAGGCGATGGTCTCGGCGCGGATGAAGCCCTTCTCGAAGTCGGTGTGGATGGCGCCGGCGGCCTTCGCCGCCTTGGCGCCGGCCGTCACCGTCCAGGCGCGCGCCTCCTTGGGACCCACCGTGAAGAAAGTGATCAGGTCCAAGACGCGGTAGCCCTCGCGGATCAGCGCGTTGAGGCCGGGCTCGCGCAGGCCGAGCTGGTGCAGGTACTCGAGCCGCTCCTCCGGCTCGAGCGCGGCGATCTCCGCCTCGATCTTGGCGCAGATGACCACGCAGCCGGCGCCCTCGGCCTTGGCCCGCTCCTCGACCTTGCGCGAGTAGACGTTGCCGCCGATCGAGGCCTCGTCGACGTTGCACACGTAGACCACAGGCTTGGCGGTCAACAGCTGCAGCTGACGGTAGGGCCGCTCCTCCTCGGGCGTGAGCTTGGCCAGCCGCGCGGGCCTGCCGGCGCGCACCAGCTCCAGCGCCTTGTCGATGAGGGCGACTTGCGCCTTGGCCTCCTTGTCGCCGCTGGTGGCCCTCTTGGCGAGCGGCTCGCGGCGCCGCTCCAGGCTTTCCATGTCGGCGATCATCAGCTCGGTCTCTACCGTCTCGGCATCGCTGATGGGATCGATGCGGCCCTCCACGTGCGTCACGTCGGGGTCCTCGAAGCAGCGCAGCACGTAGGCAACCGCGTCGACCTCGCGGATGTGGGCGAGGAACTGGTTGCCGAGGCCCTCGCCCTTGGAGGCGCCGCGCACCAGCCCCGCGATGTCGACGAAGGTGAGCCGGGTCGGGATCTTCGGCGGCCGAGCCCGCGATGTCGCGCAGCCTGTCGAGCCTCGGATCGGGCACGCCCACGTCGCCGACGTTGGGCTCGATGGTGCAGAAGGGATAGTTGGCGGCCTCCGCCGCCGCCGTCTGCGTCAGCGCATTGAACAGGGTGGACTTGCCGACGTTGGGCAGGCCCACGATGCCGCATTTGAAGCCCATGGCTGCTTGGCTCTCTCGGGATCAGCTGTCTTGGATCAGTTTTTGGGACTAGCTTTGGGATCAGCTCGCCGGCCCGCGATTGCCGCGCAGCCACCGCTTGAGGTTCTCGGCGAGTGCCGAGCCGCGTTTGCTCTGCCGCTCGCCCGCAGGATGGCCCGGCGTCGGTGCTGGCGTTGCGGCTGCCGCACGCGGCGCTGGCACGTCGGCCTCGGCATCCGCCAGCTCGACGGAGCCCGAGCCCTTGCCGCCCTTCTCGCCCTTGCCGTCGCCGCGCTCTCCCTTACCGCTGCGCTCAGGCTGCAGCCGGCGCGCCACATCGGTGAGGAAGCGCGCCGCATCGCCCGCCGCCAGGCGGCCTGCCGCGTCGGCCATCGCGTCGAGCATCGGCTCCAGCCACTCCTGGTCCGCCTTGGCGAAGTCATGCAGCACGTAGTGGCTCACGAGGTCCTTGGAGCCGGGATGCCCCACACCGATGCGCACGCGCCGATACTCGTTGCCGACGTGGGCGGAGATCGAGCGCAGGCCGTTGTGGCCGGCGTTGCCGCCGCCCGACTTCACCTTGAGCTTGGCCGGGTGCCAGGTCGATCTCGTCGTGGAACGACGTAGATGTCGGCCTCGTCGACCTTGAGGTAGCGCTGCGCTTCGCCCACCGCCTGGCCGCTGTCGTTCATGTAGGTCTGCGGCTTCAACAGCATCACGCGGCGGCCGCCGATCGGGCCGTCTGTGACCAGGCCGTGGAAGCGCTTCTTCCAGGGCGGCAGCCCGTGCACCTCGGCGATGCGGTCGAGCGCCATGAAGCCGACGTTGTGGCGATGGCGCGCATAGCTGCTGCCCGGGTTCCCGAGGCCGACGAAGAGCTTCATGGGCAGACGTCCATGGCGCCCGCCGGGCAAAGCCCCAGGCGGCGCGCGCTGATCCTACTTCTTGCCCCTGTCGGCGGGCTTGGCTGCGGCTGCGGGCTTGGCTGGCGCGGCCTCCTTGCCGGCAGGGGCCTTGGCGCCCGGGGCGGCCTTGGCATCGGCGGCCGGTGCCGCGCCCTCGGCGGGCGCTGCGCCTTCGGCAGGTACCGCGCCCTCGGCGGTGGCGGCAGCGGTCGGTCGCCGGTGTCGCCTCCTCCTCGATCTTGTGGCCGGCGATGCTGGCGACGGTGAAGTCGCGGTTGATGATGGTGGGCGTCACGCCTTCCGGCAGCTTGGTGGCCGAGATGTGGATCGAGCGGCCGATCTCCAGTCCCTCGAGGTTGAACTCGAAGAAGTCCGGGATCTTGTCGGCTGGCGCCATCACCTCGACCTCGTGGCGCACGATGTTGAGCACGCCACCGCGCTTGAGCCCGGGCGACAGCGCCTCGTTGACGAAGCGCACCGGCACGTTGACGCGGATGCGCGCCCCGGGGGCGACCCGTTGGAAATCCACGTGGATGGGCATGTCCTTGATGGGGTCGAGCTGCACCTCGCGCGGGATGACACGCGTCTTGCTGCCGTCCACATCGAGGTCGAACAAGGTGGAAAGAAACCTGCCTCGGCCGATGATGATGCTGAGCTCGTTGGCATCGAGCGCAATCGTCTGCGGCGCGCCCGGCGTGCCGTAGACGACACCAGGAACACGCTTCTCACGCCGCGCGGCGCGGGCGCTGCCGGTGCCGGAGCGCGCGCGCGCGGAAGCCTTGATCTCGATGATCTGCTGGGCCTTCTGGGCCATGTGGGCCTCTCGTCTCCAAGTAGGGGGAATGGGCCCGTTTGGTCGCTTGGACCCCGGCCCTGCCGCAAATGCTGGCGGGGTTATAGCGGCGGCCCTGCGGTGGTGCAATGGGGGCCGGGGACGGCGCGCTGGGACCAGGCAGCGGGACCTGGCAGCCGATGCACGTTGACCGCTCCTTGACCGCTCCGGCCGGACCGCTCTAGCATTCCCATTGCGGTGCAGGCCGCATCCGGACCCGCGGGAAGGGCAGAGCCCACTTGCACTCGTAGACTGCCACCCAGACCTTTGTGCAGCCGAATTTGCGGGTCGTCGGCGTTACATGCACGGAGGTTCCATGCAGAAGCTGCCCGCGAGGCCCAGCCTCGACCATCTCAAAAAGCAGGCCAAGGAGCTGCTTGCCGCCTACCGCAGCGGCCAAGCAGAGCGCATTTGCCCGCTTTCGCGCCGCCCTTCCCGCAGCGGCGCAGCGTGAAGGCGCGGCCATCACGGCCCTGGGCTTGCGGCTCAGCGACGCGCAATCGTGCGTGGCGCGCGAGTATGGGTTCGCCTCCTGGGCGGACCTCAGGAGCTTTGTCGAGGCGCGCACCCTCTCCGTGCAGGATCGCAAGGCGGCCCTGCTCGGCTGGCTGCGGCGCGTCTATGCAGGCGACATCTCCGGCGGCAACAACCGCGCGCGGCCAGCGGTGGCGATGCTGCTACTGGACGAGAACCCGGGACTGCTGGGTGATGATCCGTATCTCGCCTGCGCCATCGGCGACGAAGGCAGGGTGCGCCAGGCCACTACTCTGGATGCGGCATGGGCCAACAGTGCCGGCGGCCCCCTCAACCTGCCGCCCTTGGTGGCAGTCACCCATTCGAGCCTGCTGCGCCTGCCGGGTTTTCGCGATCGTCTGCACGCCTGCGCGAAGCTCCTGCTGGAGGCCGGCGCGGATCCCAACCAGGCGGTTGGAAGCCGCTGGAACCTAGCATCGACTTCGGAGGCATCGGAGTCGCACCGACTTTCGGCACTCTACGGAGCCTCCGGCCAGAACCACGATCCCGAGCTCACAAGGCTTCTGCTGGAGGCCGGCGCCAACCCGAACGACGGCGAGTCGCTTTATCATTCATTGGAGAGCCTCGCCTGCACACGCGTCCTCTTGGAAGCTGGCGCCCGCACATCGGAGGCCAACGCCATCTATCGGGTGCTGGACCTGGACAAGATCGACGTCCTTCGGCTGCTGCTGGCGCACGGCGCAGACCCGAACGAACCGGCCAAGGGCCCGCCCATCGCAGACTGGGGCTCGCCGCTGCTTTGGGCCATCAGGCGCCGGCGATCGCCGGCCCACATCGCGGCGCTGCTCGAGGCCGGAGCCAATGCCTCCGCAAGGACCCCGGACGGCGCTGACGCCCATACGTTGGCGCTACGGTTCGGGCTGCCTGATGTCGCCAAGGTTCTGGAGCGAGCCGGCGCCGCCCGCGACGCCTCGCCGGACGAGCGCTTCATTGCAGCCTGCGCGCGGGGCGACGAGGCTGAGGCCCGGCGCATCCAATCCGGGCGGCCCGATCTGCCTGGTGCGCTGAGCGAGACGCAGCTGCGCCTGCTGCCGGAGCTGGCAGCCGCGGGCTGCGGCGAAGCGGTGCGGGCGATGGTACGGCTCGGGTGGCCGATCGCGATCCGCGGCGGCGACTGGAGCGCCTCGGCGCTGAACCATGCCGTGTTCCGCGGCGACGCTGAGCTTGCGCGCTTTCTGCTCGCGCACGGGGCCATCTGGACCGAGGAGCACGGCTTCGGCGACAACGTTTGCGGCACCTTGTCGTGGGCGTCTTTGAACGAGCCGGTAGAGGATGGCGATTGGCTGGGCTGCGCTGAAGCGCTCGTTGCTCACGGTATGCCGGCGGCGCGGCCGGACCCGGCCTCGCCCGAGAGCGTGCTCGTCAATGGTAGACGGAAATGGTTCTCCGACGCGGTGAGGGAGCTACTGCTCGCGGCAGGTGCCGCGCAAACAGCGCCGTCCGGCGTGTAGACCGCACGCCAAGCGACCGGCGCCGCTGCGCAAGGAGCGCCTCGAGCAGGCGCTCCTGACATCAAGCCGTGGCCGTCCTGTCGCGACAGCCAAGGCGAAACGTGGGTCTCAGGCTTTCTGAATCTGGCCCGCCTGCTTGCCCCGTCCCCGCTTGTCGTCCTCCAGCACGAAGCTGACCTTGTCGCCCTCGTTGAGGGAGCGAATGCCCGCAGCCTCCAGTGCAGTCGCGTGCACGAACACGTCATTGCCGCCGCTGTCGGGCTGGATGAAGCCGTAGCCCTTGGCTGTGTTGAAGAACTTGACAGTACCTGTGACGCGCATGTGAGGAGTTCCTTATCGCGTAAGCGTGTGAGTCGCCGGTCAGTTCGAGCCGCACACTCGGCCCGGAAGCTCAGACATGGGGTACGCCAGGGATGGCACGCAGCAAACCATGAGTTGTGAGGTTGCACCCCCCTCAGGAGTGCACCGGCTGCGCGCGTATATGAAACACGATGGCGGCAGAAGCAAGACACAGAAACGGGAATTGACGCGGCGTTGCCCGCTGTAACTGCGGACTTTTCTCGGCCCCCCGAGCAGCATAGCCTCGGCGCGGCCAGGCCCGAGCTTTACCTTCTCTTAAGCCGGCGCACGGATGTTGCCGAAGCGTTCTTATCAGGGTGCCGATGCAAAGCTCAGCCCTCAGCGAAATCCTGGACGACGGCGGGTTGCCGTTGGCTCAAGACCTGCGCGATGCGGTCGAGGGGTGGCTGACCCATCTCGCCCAGGAGCGGGGACGGGCCGACAAGACGCTGGAGGCCTACGAGCGCGACCTGCGCCAGTTCCTGGGCTGGCTTCGGGGCAAGCTGGGGCATGCGCCCTGCATGGCCGATCTGGCGGGGCTTGATGCCAGGGACTTTCGCGCCTTCATGGCGGCCAGGCGGCGGGCCAGCTTCTCCGGCCGCTCGCTGGCACGCACCATGTCCGCTTTGCGCACCTTCTTTCGCTGGCTGGAGTCGGCAGAAATCGCGCGCAACCGCACGCTCTTGCAGGTGGCCTCCCCGAAGGTGCCGCATGGTGTGCCGAAGCCGCTCACGGTGGAGAAGGCCGCGGCCGTGATCGACGGCGGCGGCCAGGCCGAGCTCGATTGGGTGGCGGCGCGCGACGTGGCGGTGCTGTTGCTGCTGTACGGGTCGGGCCTGCGCATCTCCGAGGCGCTGGCGATCGCGCGCAAGGATGCGCCGGTTGGTGATTGGCAGGAGATCCTGCGTGTGGTCGGCAAGGGCGGCAAGGAGCGGCTGGTGCCGGTGCTGCCGGTCACGCGGGCGGCGATTGCCCGCTATGTCGCGCTGTGCCCCTATCCGTTGTCGCCTGGCGGTCGGCTGTTCCTGGGCGCCAAGGGGGGACCGTTGAGCCCGCGCATCGTGCAATTCGTCATGGAGCGGCTGCGTGCCGGGCTCGGGCTTCCGGACACGGCGACGCCGCACGCCCTGCGCCACTCGTTTGCCACCCACCTGCTGTCGGCGGGGGCGGATCTGCGCCAGATCCAGGAGCTGCTGGGCCACGCCAGCCTGTCCACCACACAGGTCTATACCGAGGTCGACCGCGAGCGGCTGCTTGCCGTCTACGACAAGGCGCATCCGCGGGCTTGATTGAGTCCGCCACGATCACGTCATGGCGCTCATCCATGACCCGCTGAGGCGGGGTCGTGCGGCGTGGCGTGATGCGGTTGGGGAGGCTCCGATGCGGATCTTGGCCGGGTTCATTTTCTGGCTGCTGTTGCTGGCGTCGCCGGCCACCTGGGCGCAGGCGCCGACGTGCACCGGCAACAACCTGCTCGACGAGCTGCGCATCAGCGACCAGGCGGCGCACGCGCGCGTCATGGCGTCGGCCGCCGCCACCGAGAACGCCAACGCCATCCTGTGGAAGGTCGAGAAGGCCGGCAGCCCGCCGTCGCATCTCTTCGGCACCATGCATCTGACCGACGCCCGCATCAACGCGCTGTCGCCGGCCGTGCGGCAAGCGCTGGAGGCTGCGCGCCGGCTGGCGCTCGAGCTCGACGACATCTCGCCCGGCGGCTTCGTGAAGGTCATGACCCAAAGCCCTCACGTCGCGGGGCTGATGCTGTTCACCGACGGGCGCCGGCTCGATCAGCTCCTGGGTGCGGAGGACTACCGCAAGATCACCGAGGTGCTGTCGCGCTCCGGCGTGCCGCCGCAGTTGCAGGGTATGTTCCGGCCCTGGGTGGCCACGCTGATGCTGTCGGTCTCGGTCTGCGAGCAGCGCCGGCTCGGCGCGGGCCTGCTGCCGCTCGATGCCAATCTCGCCAAGGACGCCGCCAAGAGGGGCATCAAGGCTGAAGGCCTGGAGACCGTGGAGTTGCAGTTTCGGGCGTTGGCCAGCGTGCCGGAGGCCGACCAGGTCGAGATGCTCAAGTCCGGCATCCGCTTCTACGATCGCATCGACGATATGGCGGAGACCATGATCCAGCTCTATTTGCGGAGGCAGCTGGGCATCATCTGGCCTCTGCAGCTGGCGCTGGCCGAGAAGGTGGGCGTGTCCGCCAAGGCGTTCGACGCGGCAGAGCAAAGCCTGCTCGTCACGCGCAACCTCGGCATGCGCGACAAGGCGCTGGCGCTCCTCGAGGAGGGCAATGCTTTTGTGGCCGTGGGCGGCCTGCACCTTCCCGGCAAGCAGGGCCTGGTGACACTGCTGCGCGAGGCGGGCTACACCGTGACGGCAGTGGAGTAGGTCATCCCGGGATCCGACCTATCAGCTTGCTTCGTCGGACACCGATGGCTGGATACCGGGGACAAGCCCCGGTATGACAGACGCGTGTCCGCTGTGGGAGTACGCCATGACCAAGACCGCACTGATCGTCGGCACCGGGTCGGGCATCAGCGCAGCCTTCGCGCGGGCGCTGCATCGGGATGGCTACCATGTCGCGCTCTCGGCACGCGATACGGCCAAGCTCGCTTCCCTGGTGAAGGAGATCGGTGCGCTTGCGGTTGCCGCCGACGCCACCGATGCCGGCAGCGTCGAGCAGCTTTTCGCCGAGGTCGATCGCGCCTTCGGCCGCCTCGACGTGACCCTCTACAATGCCAGCTACAGGACGCGCGGCACCTTCCTCGACCTCGACCCCAAGGAGGTCGCCAGGTCGATCGAGGTGTCGGCGTTCGGTGGCTTCCTGGTGGCGCAGCAGGCGGCCAGGCGCATGGTCGGGCAGGGCGAGGGCGCGATCCTCTTCACCGGCGCCTCGGCCAGCGTGAAGGGTTACGCGCAGTCGGCGCCGTTCGCGATGGGCAAGTTCGCGCTGCGCGGCCTGGCCCAGTCGATGGCGCGGGAGCTGCAACCCAAAGGCATCCACGTGGCCCACTTCGTCATCGACGGCGGCGTGCGCAGCGCCGAGCGCGGCCGCGTGGAGGGGCCCGGCGCCACACCCGACAGCCTGCTCGACCCTGCGGCAATAGCCGAGACCTACATGGCCGTGCTGAAGCAGCCCCGCAGCGCCTGGAGCCTCGAGGTTGAAGTGCGGCCCTGGGTCGAGCGTTTCTAGGCGTCCGTACCTGTCCAACTGGTTCTTCAGCCGGCGTATTTCCCTGGTTGCCCCAGCCAAGGACGGCTCAAGGGCGGCGAATTGATTGGTATCCCCATCTATTTTGCTCTATAACCATTCCCATTCCCATCCACATAGCGGCCATCAGAAGCCGTGCCGTTCTCCGGGAGAGGCCCCCGATGGCAACAATTGTCGAGCTGACCCTCAATGGGCGAAAACGGGTGGATGCGGTGCCGGGCAACCGGCTGCTGCTCGACTACCTGCGCGAGACGGCCGGGCTGACCGGCACCAAGACCGGCTGTGACGGGGGCGAATGCGGCGCCTGCACCGTGCTGGTCGACGACAAGCCGACCCTCTCCTGCCTGACCCTGGCCGCCACCGTGTCCGGCAAGCGGGTCGACACGGTCGAGTCGCTGGGCAAGGGCGGCGCGCTGTCGGCGGTGCAGCGCGGCTTTCACGAGAAGCTCGGCTCCCAGTGCGGCTACTGCACGCCGGGGTTCATCATGGCCTCGGCCGGGCTGCTGCGGAAGAACCCGCGCCCCAGCGAGAACGAGATCCGCGAGGCGCTGGGCAGCAACATCTGCCGCTGCACGGGCTACGTGAAGATCATCGAGGCGGTGCAGCATGCCTCGCACCTGCTCGCCACTGGCGAGGCGGTGAGCCCATGAGCAATCGTAGGGTGCAATCAGCGAAGCGTATTGCACCGTTTCGCGGGTGCATCGGCGCAATACGGCTGTCGCCTATTGCGCCCTACGGTGGATCGGCTGATGAACGAGATCGCGCCCGCGTCGCATACATCGGCGGCTACGTCCCCATGGTGGACGGGCCGGAGAAGGTCTCCGGCCGCGCCAAGTACACTGCCGATTTCATTGCGCCGGGCACGTTGGCAGGGCGCATCTACCGCAGCCCCTATGCGCATGCCGAGATCCTGGACGTCGATGTCTCCGCGGCGCTGAAGCTGCCGGGCGTCCTGGCCATCGTCACCGGCACCGATTGCGACAAACCGTTCGGCGTGCTGCCGATCTCGCGCAACGAGTATCCGCTGGCGCGCGGCAAGGTGCGTTACAAGGGCGAGCCGGTTGCGGCAGTTGCGGCGATCGACGAGGCCACGGCCGACAAGGCCATCCGCCTCATCAGGATGCGGGTGAAGGAGCTGCCGGCCTATTTCAGGGCGGCCGACGCCATGGCGCCCGATGCCGTGCAACTGCACGAGAAGAAGCCCGGCAACCTCGAGCGCCAGGTCGATTTCGAGCTCGGCAATGTCTCTGAGGCGTTCGCGGCGGCTGACCTGGTGCGCGAGGCCACCTACAATTGCGCCGAGGTGTGCCAGAACCAGATGGAGATGCACGCGGCGGTCGCCGACTACGACGCGGTACGCGACCGCCTCACCGTGCACGCTTCCACGCAGGTGCCCTACTACGTGCACCTGATGCTCTCCCAGATCCTCGGGCTGGACATGTCGCGCATCCGCGTGGTGAAGCCGTTCGTCGGCGGCGGCTTCGGCTGCCGCACCGAGACGCTCAACGTCGAGCTGATCGCGGCGCTGCTGGCGCGCAAGGTCGGCGGCGCGGTGCGCATGGTGATCAACCGCGAGGACACGTTCATCACCCATCGCGGCCGGCCGGAGACCGACATTCGCCTCAAGATTGGCCTGACCAAGGCCGGCAAGATCACGGGCGTCGAGTGCGACGTGATCCAGCGCGGCGGCGCGCACTCGGGCTACGGCGTGGTGACGATCCTGTACTCGGGCTCGATGCTGTACGCCATCTACGATCTCAAGAACGTCAAGTACCGCGGCAAGCGGGTGCTGACCAACACGCCGCCCTGCGGCGCCTTCCGCGGACACGGCACGGTCGACGTGCGCTTCGCGTTCGAGAGCCTGCTCGATGAGATGGCGGGCGAGATGGGCCTCGATCCTCTAGCCGTGCGGCGCGCCAACTATCTCAAGGCGCCGACCTTCACCGACAACGACCTGATGGTGAACAGCTACGGCCTGCCGGAGTGCGTCGACTGGGTGGAGAAGCAGAGCGGCTGGAAGGCGAGGAAGGGCAAGCTCCCTGACGCCGGCCCCGGCAAGCGCAAAGGCCTGGGCTTTGCCTGCTCGCACTACATCTCGGGCGCGTCCAAGCCGGTGAACTGGACCGGCGAGCCGCACGCCACCGTGAAGCTGAAACTCGATTTCGACGGCTCCATCGTCGTGCTCGACCGGCGCCGCCGAAATCGGCCAGGGCTCCTCCACCATCCTGGTGCAGACCGTGGCCGAGGTGATGGGGCTCGACATCGGCCGCGTCCGCATCGTCTCGGGCGACAGCGAGGTGGTGCCCAAGGACAACGGCAGCTACTCCTCGCGCGTCACCTTCCTGGTCGGCAATGCGGCCATCGATGCGGCCAACAAGCTCAAGGCGCTGATGGTTGCTGCCGCCGCGCGCAAGCTGGACGCCGAGCCCGGCGACATCGAATGCCTGGGCGAAATCTATCGCGCCGGCGCGCAGGACGTTGGGCTTACCTTCGAGGAGGTGGTGTCCGAAGCCCTCAAGGACGACGGCACCATCACGGTGACGGGCAACTACTCCACCATCCCGGAGTTGCACGGCGGCAAGAAGTATCGCGGCGCGGCCATCGGCGGCACCATGGGCTACAGCTATTCCGCGCAGGTGGTGGAGGTGACGGTCGACGAGGAGACCGGCGAGGTCGAGGTCGACAAGGTGTGGGTGGCGCACGACTGCGGCAAGGCGCTGAACCGCCTCACCGTCGAAGGCCAGGTGCAGGGCTCGGTGTGGATGGGGCTCGGCCAGGCCATGAGCGAGGAGGCGGCCTATCACGACGGCCTGCTGGTGACGGCCAACATGCTCGACTACCGCGTGCCGACCATCCAGGACTCCCCGCCGATCGAGGTCGGCATCGTCGAAAGCAACGACCCGCACGGGCCGTTCGGGGCCAAGGAGGCGGGTGAGGGCTCGCTGGCGGCGTTCCTGCCGGCGCTGACCAACGCCATCGCCGACGCCACGGGCCTGCGGTTCAACGACCTGCCCGTCACGCCCGACCGCGTGTTCGCGGTGCATCGAGAAGCGCGAGCGGGCCGTGCCCAAGAAGCGCAACGGAGCTGGATGATGGAGGCGCTGGCCGAGTTCGACCTGCTGGCTCCCAAGACGCTTGCGGACGCGCTGGCTGCGCGCAAGGCGCACCCAGGTGCGCAATTGCTGGGCGGTGGCACCGACCTGGTGGTCAACATCCGCCGCGGCATCGTCGCCCCGCCCGTGCTGATCGACATGAACCGCGTGGCGGAGCTGCGCACGATCCGCGCGGACGCCACGATCCTCGAGATCGGCGCGTCCGTTACGCTGGCCGAGGTGGCGCAGCACCCAGGCGTATCGCGGCACTATGCCGTGGTGGCCGAGGCGGCGGGCTCCATTGCCGGGCCGACCCAACGCAACATGGGCACGGTCGGCGGCAACATCTGCCTCGACACGCGCTGCATCTTCTACAACCAGAGCGAATGGTGGCGGCAGGCCAACAATCACTGCCTCAAGACCGTGGGCGAGATGTGCCACGTGGCACCCAAAAGCCGCGGCGTTTGCTTCGCCACCTACAGCGGCGACCTGGCGCCCGCTTTGATGACGCTGGATGCCGAGGTCGACCTGGCGGGACCGAACGGCAGGCGCACCCTGCCGCTGCGCGAGCTCTATACCGGCGATGCCAAGCACGACGGCTCGGGTCGCGGAGACGGCAAGCACTACCTGGCCATGCGCCCCGGCGAGCTCGTCACGGCAGTGCGTGCAAAGGCTACACCCGGCCTGCGCTCGGCCTACGACAAGATCCGCATCCGCCGCTCGATCGAGTATCCCGTCGCCGGGGTCGCCGTGGCGCTGCGGCGCGACGGCGACACGCTCGCCGACCTGCGCGTCGCCATCACCGGCACCAACCCGCGCCCCGTGCTGCTCGAGGGCACGCGCGAGCTCACCGGCGGCCCGCTCGACGAGCGCGTGTTCAGGGGGCTCGAGGCTCTGGTGCGCGACCAGATCATGTCGATGAAGACGACCTTCACGCCCGGCCACTACCGCCGCCGCGTCGCCGGCGTGCTGGCGCGCCGCCTGGTGCAGCGCCTGTTCACTGCCGGTTGATCGGCTTTATTCGAGAGGTTGGTCGGCACGGCCAGGGTGTTATGCACCCGGCCGTGCCATGAGGACTGGGTACGCGATACAGTTCCCCCGTTCCTCGTAGGCTGTAGTGTGGCAGGCAAATGTTTATAGATTTGCGAACGGCAGATTGCACAAACGTGAACGTGCCGCGTGCCTCAGGCCAATGCTAGCGCGCGCTGCGCCCAGCGATCAAGGAAGCCGCCCAGCCAAGCCTGCACCTTGGGCCCGTGGGCGATGTGGTCATCGATGTGCTGCTGGCGCTCGCGGGCGCCTTTGATGAGCAGCCGCGTGTTGTCGTGGCCGGTCCAGCGGTGGACCTGGGCAAACGTGATCTCGGGGTGGAACTGGAAGCCGAATGCTGTCGGGCCGTAAACGAAGGCCTGGTTCGGAAACGCATCGTTAGATGTGGCAAGTAGCCGCGCCCCGGCCGGCAGCTCGCAGCCCTCGCGGTGCCATTGGTAGACGTGGTCCGGGAACGCGCCGAGGCGGCTGCCTTCGGGCGTGGTGACGAGCGGGTAGTAGCCGATCTCGGCCCTCGCCTCGGGATCGAACTCGACCCTGGCGCCGAGGTGCAGCGCCAGCATCTGCGCGCCGAGGCAGATGCCGAGAAACGGCGCCTTCTCCTTCAATGCCACGCCGATCCAGTCGATCTCGGTGCGAACGAACTCGTCGGCATCGTTGGCGCTCATCGGCCCGCCGAAGATCACCGCACCGCTGTGGTCGGCAAGCGTGCGGGGCAGCGGCTCGCCGAAGCGCGGCTTGCGGATGTCGAGGTGGTAGCCGTTGCGCACGAGCCACTGGCCGACGTGGCCGGGATTGGAGTTCTCCTGGTGCAGCACGATCAGCACGGGCTTCTTTGCGGAGCTTGCGCAGACTGAGACCGGCACCTGGCCGACGGCACGCTCTTCTCCGGGGGTCTCGGGAGGTCGGGCGTCAAGCATTGCTGCGATGGTCCCCAGTGTGACGATCGAGAAGTTTGCCACATCTTGCGAGGCTAGGACTGGGAGCGGACTTCTCGATCTGGATCACACTAGCCTCATGATTCAGCTAGGTGTCCTTCAGATCGCGAAATTCGTACCCGGGCTCGCTGCAAAGTGAGACGAATTTCGCGATCAGGACACTAGCGCGGCTTCAGCAACCATCCGACGATGGGAATCAAGATTCTATGCGGCATGACGCGCATGGCCAGCGCCAGGAACGGGTTTATCAGACCCGGAATGGCCACCCGCAGCCCCAGCACGAAGCCCAGATAGCCTGCGCGCGCGACATAGCGGGCGGACGCCGGCTGCACGAAGGCTCGGTAGAAGGCGCGCTCGGCGCCCATGCGGGCGTGAAAGGCGGTGTTGACCGGGCCGGGCGCCAAGGCGCACACGCGCACCCCTTCGCCGGCCGTTTCCGCGGCAATCGCCTCGGTGAGGGAGAGCACGTAGGCCTTGCTGGCGTAGTAGGCGGCCTGGTTCGGCCCAGGCGTATAGGCCCCGAGCGAGGCCAGGTTGAGAATGCCGCCGCGACCGCGGGCGCGCATCGCCGGCAGGAAGTGGCGTGTCAGCTCCGATAGCGCACGTATGTTTGTATCGATCATACGCAACACGTCCTCTGGTGCATGCGCACGAAACGGGCCCGAAAGGCCAATCCCCGCACTGTTGACCAGCACGTCGCAGTAGGCGCGATGCTTGGCGAGCGCCGCCTCGATGGCGGGTATGGCATCGGCGGCGGCGACATCGGCCGACAGGGCGATGGCCTTGACCCGGGCCTCGGCAGCGATGCGGGCGGCGGCCTCCTGCAGCGGTGCGACGCGGCGCGCCACCAGCATCACGTCGTTGCCGGCCAGCGCAAACCGCCGCGCCAGCTCGTAGCCGATGCCCTCGGAGCCGCCGGTGACGACAACCATGGGGTGAGAGCCCGGCGTAGGCGGCCAGCGCCGCCGGATCGGGGCGCCACCGACGCCGGCGCCAGGCTTGCTGAAGCACGCTCAGGGGATTGCTCACGGTCGGTCCAAATGGGCTTGCCGGGTCGGCGGAATCGCCGCGCCAGCGGTGCGCGTCAGATGCGCCTTGGCATTACAGCAGTTCGCGAAGGATTGCCTTGGCATTTGGGCTGCGCGCGATTAGGCAGGGCGCATGCGCACGCAAGTTGGCATCGTCGGCGGCGGCCCATCCGGGCTGTTGCTGGCCCGGATGCTGGGGCTCGCCGGCATCGAGGTGATCGTATTGGAGCGCCGCACGCCGGAATACCTGCGTACCCGCATCCGCGCGGGCCTGCTCGAGCAGGGCACCGTGGATGTCCTCACCGAGGCCGGCGTCGGCGACCGGCTGGCCCGCGAGCGCCTGGTCCACGACGGCGTGGAGCTGGCCTTCGACGGCCGCCGCCATCGCATCGACCTCAAGAAGCTGTCGGGCAAGTTCGTCACCATCTACGGCCAGGCCGAAATCCAGAAGGACCTGATGGACGCGCATGCGGCTGCGGGCACGACGGTGGTGTACGAGGCGGAGGACGTGAGCCTGCACGGCATCGCCGGCGATGCGCCGCGGCTGCGCTACCACAAGGGCGGCGCGCACCATGAAATCCAGTGCGACTTCGTCGCCGGCTGCGACGGCTTCCACGGCGTCAGCCGCCAGGCCATCCCGCAGGAGGTGCTGCGCATCTACGAGCGCGTGTACCCGTTCGGCTGGCTCGGCATCCTGTCCGATACGCCGCCCGTCAACCACGAGCTGATCTACACCAACCATGAGCGCGGCTTTGCGCTGTGCACCATGCGCTCCATGACGCGCAGCCGCTACTACCTGCAAGTGTCGGCGGACGAGGACGTGGAGGACTGGTCCGACGATCGCTTCTGGAGCGAGCTCAAGCGCCGCCTGCCGGCCGATGCCGCTGCCAGCCTCGTCACCGGCCCGCGGCTTGAGATGAGCGTGGCGCCGCTGCGCTCGTTCGTGGCCGAGCCCATGCGCCACGGCCGCCTGTTCCTGGCGGGCGACGCGGCGCATATCGTGCCGCCGACCGGCGCCAAGGGCCTGAACCTGGCGGTGTCCGACGTGCGTTTCCTGACCGAGGCGCTGGTGGCCTACTACCAGTCGGGCCGCACGGACCTGCTCGACGGCTACTCGGACCGCTGCCTGACGCGCGTGTGGAAGGCGCAGCGCTTCTCCTGGTGGATGACCAACCTCACGCATCGCTTCCCGGAGGCGCTCCCCTTCGAGCGCCGCGCCCAGGCGGCCGAGCTTGCCTACCTGGTGAGCTCGCAGGCGGCGCAGACGGCGCTGGCCGAGAACTACGTCGGGCTGCCGGTGGAATAAAGGGCCCGCAGGGCATTCGCGGGTGGCCAACGTCGCATCGAGTTCTGATCTACCACCTCGAATCCTGCGCTGACGGGAAGCAATTTCCCGGGGCCTGCGCTGGGACAGGCGTGCGCGTCTCACACCTGCGGGGGCATCCCTCGATGACCGTATCCAAGGACCCATTCGCCAGCCTGTTGCGCGCCGATCGCCTCACCGCCGTTGTCGACATCGGCGCCAACCCCATCGACGGCGCGCCGCCCTACAAGGGCATGCTGGCGAAGCGCATCTGCACGCTGGTTGGGTTCGAGCCGCAGCCCGAGGCGCTGGCCAGGCTCAATGCCGGCAAGAGCGATATGGAGACCTACCTGCCCTACGCCGTGGGCGACGGCACGCGCGGCACCTTGAAGGTGTGCCAGGCACCGGGGATGACCAGCCTCTACATGCCCAACCCGCGCGTGCTCAGCCTGTTCCCGAACTTCATACATTTCGGGCGCGTGGTGAGGAGATCGAGATCGAGACCCGCACGCTCGACAGCATCGCCGAGATCGGCCAGCTCGACTTCCTGAAGATCGATGTGCAGGGCAGCGAGCTTGCCATCTTCAACAACGGCAAGTCCCGTCTTGCCGATGCCGTGGCCGTGCACACGGAGGTGTCGTTCGTACCCCTCTATCTGCGCCAGCCGGTGTTCGGCGACATCGATCTTGCCCTGCGCGAGCTGGGGTTCATCCCGCACATGTTCGCCGCCATCAACAAGCGCATGATCCTGCCGCTGCACAACGCGCAACAACCCGAACATGACGATGAACCAGCTGATGGAGGCAGACGTCGTCTACGTGCGCGACTTCACCGATCCGGAAAGCATGAGCGTGGAGCAGCTCAAGCACCTGGCGATCGTCGCCCACCACTGCTACGGCTCCATCGACCTCGCCACCAACTGCCTGCACCAGCTCATGCAGCGCGGTGCCATGGGGGCAGATGCGATCGAGCGCTACTTGGCAATCGTCAAAGGCAGCGCGTAAGCTGCCCCGCGGCCCAAACGGTAAGGAGTACCCATGCTCACGCTTTACTACGCGCCCGGCGCCTGCTCGATGGCGCCCCACATCGTGCTCGAGGAAGGCGGCGAGAAGTACGAGGCAAGGCGCGTCGACTTCAGCAAGGCGGAGCAGCGCGCGGAGGCTTATCTCAAGACGGTCCATCCGCTGGGCCGCGTGCCCGCGCTCGGCGGCATCGATGCCGGCGCCCCGCTCACCGAGAACACCGCCATCCTGCCCTATCTCGGCAAGCGCTATAAGCTGTGGCCGACGGACCCGGTGGCGGAGGCGCGTGCGCACTCGCTGATCGGTTTCTTCGCCTCCACCGTGCATCCCGCGCACGCGCACATCTCGCGGCCCGAGCGCTACGCCACCGACAAGGAGCACTTCCCGGACATCCAGGCGCAGGGCCGAAAGTCGTTTTACACCTACCTTCAGCAGATCGACGGCATGCTGGCCGGCCGGCAGTGGCTGTCGGATGCCTACTCGGTGCTCGACCCTTACGCCTTCACGTTCTTCGTGTGGGGCATCCGCCGCGAGCTGCCCGTAGCCGAGCTGAAGAACTACGTGGCCCACAAGGACCGCATGCTGGCCCGCCCTGCCGTGCAGCGCGTGGTGGAGGACGAGAAGCTCAAGGTGTAATCATCTGGCTACGAGGCCCATCAATGGGTGGCCGAAGTGGCACGAAGTCTCCTCACGGCTCTGGTCATTTGCGTGCTCGCCGGCTCGGCGGCTGCGAGCGACGATCGCGCGCTCGAGCGCGACGCCATGGTCGAGGAAGTCCAACAGTTGGCGCTCTCCGCCGGCGGCGGCACGGGCCCGGCGGGGTTGGACCCCAAGGTGGTGGCGGCGATGCGCTTGGTGCCGCGCCACGCGTTCGTGCCTGTCCAGGTGTCGCCTCTGGCCTACGCCAACCATCCGCTTCCTATCGGCCACGGCCAGACGATCTCGCAGCCGTTCATCGTCGGGCTGATGACGCATCTGCTGCAGCCGAAGGAAAGCGAGCGCAGTGCTGGAGATCGGCACCGGCTCCGGCTATCAGACGGCGGTGCTTTCCGTGCTGGTGCGCGAAGTCTACTCGGTCGAGATCGTGCGCCAGCTCGGCGAGAGCGCGGCGGAGACCCTCGGCGCGGCTCGGCTACGCCAACGTCAAGACCCGCATCGGCGACGGCTATCAGGGCTGGGAGCGAGCATGCGCCCTACGATGCCATCATGGTGACGGCCGCGCCCAACCATGTGCCGCCGGCGCTGGTCGCGCAGTTGAAGCCGGGCGGGCGGCTGGTCATCCCGGTCGGCGAGCTCGCGCAGGACCTGATGCTGGTGGTGAAGGCGGAGGACGGCACCACGACCACCACCCGCGTCATCCCGGTGCGGTTCGTGCCCCTCGTGCGCCAGAGGCAATGACGAGCGCAAGCGCTGCTTAAGAATAATAGAGGGGCCGCCCTTGCGGGCTGCCCCTCCTCCAGCTCAGTTGGCGGGCTTTGCCGCGTCGCCATCACCGCGCAGGCGGTAGAGGTTCTGCAGCAGGGCGTCGAAGCCGGCGGCCGCGCCGCCCGTGTGCAGGTCGATGCGGCCGACCTTCTCCACCAGCTTCTCCAGCGCCTCCAGCTCCTTCAGGCGCAGCAGCAGAGGGTTGTCCTCCATCAGCCGCGCCGTGTTGAGCAGCGAGCGCGTGGCCGCCGTCTCCTCCTGGCGGCGGATCAGGTTGGCCTTCGCCGTCCGCTCCGCCTCCACGACCTTGTTCAGCAGCTCGCGCACGTCGCCCGGCAGGATCACGTCCTTGACGCCGATCTCGCCGATCTCCACGCCGAGGTCACCCGCACGCGCGATGACGAACTCGCGCACCTCGCGGTCGATGGTGTCGCGCGCCGCCAGGATCTCGTCCAGCGTGCGCGTCGCCACCGCCTCGCGGATGGCGAACTGCACCAGCCGGTAGACCGTGTTCGACACGTCGCCCGCCGCCAGCGCCGCCTTCTCCGGGTCCACCACGCGGGTGAACGCCGTCAGCGTCACGCGGATGCCGACGCGATCCTTGGTCAGGATCTCCTGCGCCGTCACCTCGAGCGGCGTCGGACGCGTGTCGACCTTGGCGATCTTCACCGTGCGGCCCACCGCCCAGAACGCGTGGCGGCCTGCCGGCAGGCGCTCGATGAGCTTGCCGTCGATGAACAGCAGGCCCGCCTCGTGCGCCTCCACCTGGGCCGTGCACCACCATCGGCGACGCGCCAGGTCGAGCTTGTCCAGGTGCCGCTTGGCGACGCGCACCTCGGTCGCCGGCGTCGATGCGCTCGACGTCCACCGTGGTGATCGTCTTCCAGAACGCGCGCGTCGTGTTCGGCAGCACCAGATGCTTCGGCTCGCCGTCGAGCGAGACGATGGCGACCTCGGTCGGGCCCGGCCTGCACGATCTCGAAGTGCTCCGCGGCAATCGCCGGGTGCGTCCTGCGCGATCAGCAGCGCCTTCTCCGCCGGAATCTCCGCTGCGCACGACCTTCACCACCTCCGCCGCCAGGTGGCGGCCGAAGTCGAGCGCCACGAAGCGGCCCGGCTCAGCACGCGCACGAGGCGGCCGTCGCGCGTCAGGAACGCACGCTCGTCGTCCTTCACGACAACCTTGAACTTGAACAGCACGACACGTCTCCAATTCGTTTCTTGTTCTTCTTCAAATCACCCTCTCCCCACGGAAGAGTGGCGGCGAGGGATTCTCAAGCAGGTCAGCCGGCCGCATGTCCCACGCCGAAGCCACGGGCCGGCGCTTGAGCCCATGGCCCCGCGCCGTCCGCGCCCGGCTGCGTCCGTGCCGCATCCGAAGATCAGGCACGCCGGTGCCAGGCCTCGGGCTTGGGGCCAAAGGCGATATCCGCGCCGGCGCAGAGCGCCGCGACGTTGCCTATCCGGCCGCCATCTCGGCCGGAGCCTCGATGTCAGCAGGATTGGCTGGGAAGCAGCCGGCTTCCCCATTGTAAGCTCGCTTAAAGGCGAGTGTTCGGTGCTATCGAACATTGGCTACGACGTGGGATTCGAACCCACGACCCTCAGAGTTGAAGTCTGATGCTCTACCCAATTGAGCTAGTCGCATGGTGAAGCTCAGGGACTCGAACCCTCCCTCCCGGTTACCTGGCGCTCCCCATTGCAACCTCCTGAGAACGCGGAACACACCACCGCAGAGCGGCGCGCGCCAGCCAGGATTCGGAGAACCCGGACACGGAGCATTCGGCAGGGGCGCGGCTGATACCGAAGATTCCGGCGAAATCAAAGCGCGATCTGGGAAAGGTGTAGGCGGAGCACGATCCTCGCGATTTCCTTGCCGCCGTTTCTGCGCGGTCCCCTCTCCACGCTTGCGGGGAGAGGGCTAGGGTGAGGGGCAGCCGCAGCCCCGCGAGATGCTCTATGCCGCGTCAAATCCCGCACCGATCCCGTCGCCCGCGTGCGCGCCGCCGCCGCGCATCTGCCCGAGGTTGAAGAGAGCACCTCCTATGGAACGCCCGCTCTCAAAGTGCGCGGCAAACTTCGCGCGCCTGAAGGACGACCACACCCTCGTCGTCATGTGCCCGCTCGACGAGAAGGAGATGCTGATGGAGGTGGACCCCAAGGTCTACTTCGAGACCGACCACTACAAGGGCTGGCCCGCCGTGCTCGTGCGCCTGAAGGCGATCAGCGCCCCCAAGCTGCGCCACCGCCTCGAGCAGGCCTGGCGCCTCAAAGGCGCCCAAGCGGCTCCTCGCTCAGCTCGACGGCCAGCGGTAGTAGTAGGTTGGGTCAAGCGAAGCGCAGACCCAACACTTGCTTGAAACTTCCCTGTGTTGGGTCATCGCTGACGCTCGACCCAACTTACGATCGAGGGAGCATTGCCATGTCAGCCACCGACAAGCTGTTCGCCGGATCGATCCCCGAGCTCTACGACCGGCTGCTGGTTCCCCTGATCTTCGCGCCCTACGCGCGCGACCTGGCCGAGCGCGTGGCCAAGGCCGGCCCGCGCCAAGTGCTGGAGACGGCGGCCGGCACCGGCGTGCTCACGCGCGCTCTCGCATCCCAGCTGCCCTCGGACGCCCGCATCACGGCGACCGACCTCAACCAGCCGATGCTGGATCACGCCGCGGCGCGGCAGCCCGGCGAAACCCGGATCACCTGGCAGCAGGCCGATGCCCTGGCGCTGCCGTTCGTCGACGCCAGCTTCGATGCCGTGGCGTGCCAGTTCGGCGTGATGTTCTTCCCCGACAAGGTGCAGGGCTACAGGGAGGCGCGCCGCGTCTTGAAGCCGGGCGGGCGGTTCTTTTTCAACGCCTGGGACCGGATCTCCGAGAACGAGTTCGCCGATGTCGTCACCGAGGCGCTCGCAGTGCTGTTTCCCCAAGACCCGCCGCGCTTCTTGGCCCGCACGCCGCATGGCTATCACGACCTGGACAAGATCCGCGCAGAGCTGACCACGGCGGGGTTCAATTCCATTTCAGTCGACACACTGACTGACGCAAGCCGGGCTCCCTCGCCGCGCGAGCCCGCGATCGCATACTGCCAAGGCACTCCGCTCAGGAACGAGATCGAGGCCCGCGACCCATCACGCCTGGAGGAGGCCACGCAACAGGCGGTCGAGGCCCTAGCCCAGCGATTTGGCAGCGGCCCCATCGAGGGCCGCATGCGGGCGCACGTGATCACGGCCACGCCATAGGCAGCATATCCAGCTACTTCCGCCCCGCCCCCGCCATCGCCGCCTCGCGCGCCTGCATGATGCCGACGTAGCCGCGGTTGTGGGTCGGGCTCAGCACGATCTCGTTGATGCACAGGTGCGGCGGCTGAGCCGCCACGAAGGCGATGACGCGCCCCAGGTCCTCCGGCTGCATCATGCGCGCCATGGTCTCGGCCGTCTCCGGGATCGGGCGGTTCAGCAGGATGGGCGTCGCCACCTCGTTGGGGCACAGCACGCAGCTGCGGATGCCGTTGCGGCATTCCTCCAGGTTGATGGTGTGGCTCATGGCCACCATGCCGTGCTTGGCGGCCGTGTAGGCCGGCCCCGACACCGGGCCGATGAATCGGCCGGCCCACGAGGAGGTGTGGATGAACACGCCATCCTTCTGCGCGCGCATATGGGCAGCGCCGCCTGCACCACGTAGAACGCGCTCGTCAGGTTGCCGGCGATCACCGCGTCGGCGCCCTGTGGCGTCGACTTTGCTCCATGCGCGGTCTGTGACGTTCATGCCGGCGTTGTTGACGACGATGTCGAGCCGGCCGTGCTCGGCCTTGATGGCGTCGGCCACTTTCTGCGCCTGCGGCTGCGTCTGTCACGTCGGCCGGCTGCAGCATCGCTTTGCCGCCGGCCTTGGCGATCTTGTCGGCGACAGCATGCAGCGGCTCCTTGCGTCGACCGGTGAGCACAACCATAGCGCCCTCGCGCGCCAGCGCGATTGCCGCCCCCTCGCCGATCCCAGTGCCTGCGCCAGTGACCCAGGCAATCCTCTTGTCAGAGCGTTCCCACCGCAATCCCCTGCTTGTGTCGATCGCGACCTACCGCCATGACGCTTTCCGATCACGCCTCATCACGCGTCGGTGACAAGCGCTTCCGATCCAGCCACGGCGGCCCCAATTTGCGATCGCGGCCGCCGCATGGGCAAGGCCGGAATGAGCATTCGAGGCATGAAGCAGATGCTGGACGTTTCGGCAGACGAGGCCGCGGGGGCGGAGGTTGTGGTCGCCGATCCGGCCAACCTGCAGCGCGTGCTGGGCGCGGTGACGCTTGCGTTCGCGACCGATCCCCCGAGCCGCTGGCTGTTTCCGCAAGCAGACGCCTACCTGCGGCACTGTCCGGCGGACCTTCATCCGCGGCGTGCGGCGGCCCTGCCCGTCGGTAGCAGGGCACCGCGTTCAGTGACGCCCGACGGTGCGCAGGTGTTCGCGGTGGCTGGCGCCGGGCGCCGGCTCCGACGAGGCCCGCTTGGGCAGCTCGTCGAGGAAGACATCGCGCCCGAGAAGCAGGCCGACGTGGCCGCGGTCATCGTGGATCGGCGGCGATCACCCGAGGTGCCGCACTGGTACCGGCCTTCATTGACCGTCGAGTCCGCCTGGCAGGGCAGATCGCGCGGCGGTGTGCTGCTCCGCTTCGCGCTCGGTGTGCCGACGCGGCCGGGCCGCTCGAGCGCCACGAATTCCGTCGCTAGCGCCCGCCGGCCGGGCCCCGCGCCGGCGAGCTCGAGCACCGAGCGCCCGCCTGAGTCTCCACAACGGAGGGAAAGCTGCCGCCGTTCGACAGCACGCGATGGATGACTGCAACGTTATCGGCCATGGCATCCCCGGGAGGCAATGCGCTCAGAACACAACGTGCGGCGGCTCTTGATGGCGGCGGCCAGCGTGCCCTCGTCGAGATAGTCGAGCTCGCCGCCGATCGGTACGCCCTGGGCGAGCCGCGTAACGGTCACGCCGTGGCCCTGCAGCTGCTCGGTGAGGTAGTGGGCGGTGGACTGGCCCTCCACCGTGGCGTTGAGCGCCAGCAGCACCTCCTTCACGGGAGGCGCGGCGCGCTCGATCAGCCTGCCGATGTTGAGCTCGCCGGGGCCGATGCCGTCGAGCGGGGAGAGGTGCCCGCCCAGTACGTGGTAGAGGGCGCTGACGACTCCGGCCCGCTCCAACGCCCACAGGTCGCCGATCTCCTCCACCACCACGATCAGCGTGCGGTCGCGCTGCGGATCGCGGCAGATGCTGCAGGGGCTGACGGTGTCGATGTTGGCGCACGTCTCGCACGCCACGATCTTGGCCGCCGCATCGGTGAGCGCCGCGGCCAGCGGCTCCAGCAGGTCGGTGCGCTTCTTGAGGAGCGTCAGCGCCGCTTTTCGCGCCGAGCGATGGCCGAGCCCGGGCAGCCGCGCCAGCAGCGCGATCAGCCGCTCGATCTCGGTGCCTGCGGATTGCTTTGCCACTAGTGTCCTGATCGCGAAATTCGTTTCACTGTGCGGCGAACTCGGTACGAATTTCGCGATCTGAAGGACACTAGCAAAATCATGATGCTAGTGTGATTCAGATCGAGAAGTCCGCTCCCAAACCAAACCGAGCGCAATGTGGCGGACTTCTCGATCATCACACTAGAACGGCTTGAGCCCTGGCGGCAGCTGCAAGCCGCCGGTGATCTCCTGCATCTTCGCTTGCACGGCGACCTCGGCCTTGGCCTTGGCGTCCTGGAAGGCGGCGAGGATCAGGTCCTCCAGCATCTCGGCATCGTCCGGCTTGATCAGGCTCGGGTCGATCTTGATGCCGCGCGCCTCCATCTTGCCGTTGAGCTTGACGGTGACGAGGCCGCCGCCCGACTGGCCCTCGACCTCGAGCGCGGCCAGGTCCTCCTGCAGCTTCTGCATGCGGCCCTGGATATCGCCCGCCTGCTTCATCAGTTTCATCAGGTCTTTCATGGCGGCTCCTAAGAGGTGAGTGGTGAGATGGTGAGGGGTGGTGAGTATCGCGTCGAAACCTCTTCGAGGCGTTGGTCTTCATCGTCGATGATATAACCTGACCTCACCGCGGTCGCCCACCCGGCATCTCACCACCTCACCACTCACCACCTCACCCAGTGCCGGTGTCGTCGGTCTTCGCGGCTGGCAGCTGCTGCACGCTGGTTATCTCAGCGTCGGGAAACTGCTTCAAGACGGCGGCGACGGCGGGGTGCTCCTTCAGCGCGCTGATCTCGCGGGCCTTGCGCTCGCGCTCGAGCTGCCCCAGCGGCGGGGACCCGGGCCTGTTGCTCAGCGCCACCATCCAGCGCCCGCCGGTCCAGGCGTTGAGCTTCTCCCTGAGCTCGTTGGCAAGCTCTTTCGGCGCACCCGGCAGCAGGTGCAACTCGATGCTGCCGGCAGGATCGAACTTGACGAGGCTGACATGCTCCTCGAGGTGCACCTTCAGCTTTGCCTCGCGGTTCTTGCTGGCGAGCTCCACCACCTCCTCGAAGGAGCGCGCGACCGGCAGCGTATCGGGTGCGTAGTCGAGCGGGCCATCCGCATCCTCGGGCAGGCTGTCGTCGCCGGCGTCGGCGTCGGCTAGGCTCACGGGGGCGGCCGAGGGCTGTACGGCCGGCGGCGGGCGCGTCGGTCTTGCCGCTGCGCTGGCCGACGGCGTCGCCGCCCAGCGCCTTGATGATATCGTCGGGCGGCGGCAGGTCGGCGGTATAGGCGATGCGGATCAGCACCATCTCGGCGGCCGCCGCCTGATTGGGCGCCTCTGCCCCTTCCTCCAGCCCCTTGAGCAGCACCTGCCAGGCACGCGACAGGATCGCCATCGACAGCCGCGCGCCAAGCTCTGCCGCGCGGCGCCGCTCCTCGGCGGGAACCCGTCGCCGGCGCCTCGGCGCCCAGCGTCTTGGCCAAGGTCACGGCATGCACCGCCTCGGCCAGGTCGGACAGCACCTGCTGCGGCTCGGCGCCGTCGCGATGCAGCTCGCGCAAACTGCTGCAAGGCCCTACCCGCATCGCCACCGAGCAGGGTTTCGAGCAGGTCGAAGATGCGGCCGCGATCGGCGAGCCCGAGCATGGCCCGCACTTGCGCCGTGGCGACGGCGCCCGAGCCCATGGCCAGCGCCTGGTCCAGCAGCGACAGCCCGTCGCGCACCGAGCCCTCGGCGGCCCGCGCGATCAGCAGCAGGGCGTCGTCCTGGGCCGTGCCGCCCTCCTTGGCGACGATCCTGCGGAAGTGCTCGGCCAGCACCGGCACCTCGACGCGGCGCAGATCGAAGCGCTGGCAGCGCGAGAGCACCGTCACCGGCACCTTGCGCACCTCGGTGGTGGCGAAGATGAACTTCACATGCCCCGGCGGCTCCTCCAGCGTCTTGAGCAGCGCGTTGAAGGCGCCCTTGGAGAGCATGTGCACCTCGTCGATCAGGTACACCTTGTAGCGGGCGACCAGCGGCCTGTAGCGCGCGCTCTCGATGATCTCGCGCATGTTGTCGACGCCGGTGTTGGAGGCGGCATCCATCTCCAGCACGTCGGGGTGGCGGCCCTCCATGATCTCGGCGCAGTGGCGGCCGAACTCGGGCATGTCGAAGGTGGGCTTGTCGACGCCGTCGCGCTCGTAGTTCAGCGCGCGCGACAGGATGCGCGCCGTGGTGGTCTTGCCCACGCCGCGCACGCCGGTCAGCATGTAGCCCTGGGCGATGCGGTCGGCGGCGAACGCGTTCTTCAGCGTCGTCACCATGGCATCCTGGCCGATCAGGTCGTCGAAGGTGGCGGGGCGGTACTTGCGCGCCAGCACGACGTAGGGCGGCGGCCTTGTCGGCCCCCTCGCCGTTCGGCAGTGGCCTTGTCGGCCGGTGGTTTCTTCTTTGCCATGCCGGGTTGCTGCGCGCTCCAACGTCATCCCCGCGAAGGCGGGGACCCAAGTCACCGAGCTTCACAGGGTCGGAAATTGCCGGGCACCTCCATTGGCCGGAGTGGGCGCCAGACACCTGGCGCGCCCGAGCGGCGACGTGGTCTGGGTGCCCGCCTCCGCGGGCATGACGTTCGTTCTTAGCGACGGAGCGCGCGCAATGCTCAACCGACACGCCCAGTGGGAGGCTGGACAACGACCCGCATCGGGCTCGTTAGGGCTGCTTCCTTCCGGACCTGACCCGGTTGGCGAGGGATACGTCCGCCGCCAACCTCCCGCCGGGATTATCCTACGAATGGCCCGGCGATATCAACCCATGACGCTCAATTGTGCGGCACGTGCACACAGAATGCGTTGCGCGCCTTCGTCACCCTGTGCTGATCTCCGCCCGCCAAGTAGGGGAGCCATTTGAATGCCAACCGTCGGAGCAACGCTCATGCTCGATCGGCTCGGGCCGAAGCGGAGCGATGCTGGGTTCATGAAATCCAAGCAGGAAGCGCCCGGCGCGCGCTTCCTCGTTCTTGCCGATCTGAAGCCCGTGATCCGCTCCAACCCCGAGCGCACGACTGCGCAGGCTCGCCTGGTTCTCGGGCGAGGAGCTCGCGGGGTTCGGCCTGCCCGTCGCGGAAGCGCTGTTCCTGGGCGTCGACAAGGCCGGCAACGGCCATTTCGCGCGTGGCGGTGACCGAGCACCGCACCCGGCACGTGCCGGGCGCCATCGAGAAGCTGCGGCCCATCGTCGATCTTCGCTCGCTGGCCATGCAGGGCGTCATGTCGCCCGAGGAGCTCTCCCTGTGCGGCCAAGCCCGCGCGCTGGCCCAGTGGCACGAGAACGCCAAGTGCTGCGGCCACTGCGGCGGCACTACGCTGGTCAAGGACGGCGGCTGGCGGCGCAAGTGCTGGGCGTGCGGGCTCGAATGGTTCCCGCGCACCGACCCCGTGGTCATCATGCTGGTCACTGACGGCGACCGCTGCCTGCTGGCGCACGAGCACCGCTATGCGCGACAAGATGTTCTCGGCGCTCGCCGGCTTCATCGAGCCCGGCGAGGACATCGAGCACGCCGTGCGCCGCGAGGTGCTGGAGGAGACCAACATCCAGGTGGGCGAGGTCAAGTATCACTCGAGCCAGCCCTGGCCGTTTCCCCATTCCCTGATGCTTGGTTGCATGGGCCGCGCCCTGACCACGGACATCACCATCGACAGCGGCGAGATCGCGGAGGCGCGCTGGTTCGCGCGCGCCGACGCGCGGCTGATGCTCGAGCGCAAGCACCCCGACGGCCTCAGCGTGCCTGGCAAGCAGGCGATCGCCAACGCCTTGATCCAGACCTTCGTCGATGCGGCCTGAGTTGCCACGCTGGCGAGCATTGCGGCGGTTCGGCCAATACGCTGCCGCCATCATCCGCTAAGCCGGTGCGAGCGGCTGCAAGGAAACCGGCATTTGGTCAGTCCGTTGCCATGGCTTGTTAGGGGTTTGCATGCCTCGTAGGCCGAACGCCGTCGACTTCTGGCGTGGCTTCGCGCTGGTCTCGATTTTCGTCAATCACATTCCAGGCATCTGGTACGAACGCCTCACTCACCGCAATATCTCGATCTCCGATTCCGCCGAGTTGTTCGTGTTCCTGGCGGGCTGGTCGCTCGGCCTGCTGGTGGGCCGCAGCGATGCGCAGCGCAGCCTTTCCGATCTCGGGTTCAGGCTGGGCGGACGGGCCATGGCGCTCTACGCGGCGCATATCCTCATCAGCGGCGTGGCGCTGGCGCTGCTCGCTGCTGCCGCCTACTTCCTCGACAATATTCTGATTCTGGACTGGCACAATGCGGCCGCCTTCTTCCAGGACCCGCAGCATGTGCAGGTGGGCATCGTCCTTCTCACGCACCAGCTCGGCTACTTCGATATCCTGCCGCTGTACGTGGTGCTGATGCTGGTGGCGCCGGCCTTCGCCATGATCGACCGCCTGGCAAGGCCCCTGCTCGTGCCGCTCTCCCTTGCGCTCTATTTCGCGTCGCTCATTCTGCCATTCACGGCGCACACTTGGCCCGTCGAGGGCCAGTGGTTCTTCAATCCGTTCACCTGGCAGGCGATCTTCGTGCTGGGCTTCGCGTTGTCGCGCGACGAAGGCTTGGGCGCGTTTGTGCGGCGCAACATCAAACCCATCCAGTATGTTGCGGCGCCCATCGTCGCCATCACGGCGGTAATGGTGTGGTTCAACTGGTTTCCCGATCCGACCAAGCTGCCCGAGCCCCGCCTGCTGTTTCTCAACGGCAAGAGCTTCCTGACGCCCATGCGACTGTTGCAGTTTCTGGCCCTGGCGGCCGTGTGTTCCGCTGCCTACGTATGGATTGCCCGACTTGTGCCGTGGCTGACTGAACCGCTGTCACTTCTCGGGCGTAACTCGCTTAACGTGTTTTGCGTAGGCTCGCTGCTAAGTCTCAGTGGGCAAATCATTCGTTTTCTCTACGCAGGCTCTATTGTAGTCGATACCATCATTGTTATCGTAGGCTTCGGCATCTTGTGGCTGACCGCATGGCTGTCGGAATGGCGAGATCGACAATAGGCCCGCGCATCCTCGGCGCCCTCGTGGCGGCCGCCGGCGTCTTGTTTGTCGCCAGCGCCGCGGTGGCGCAGAGCACGCCGCCCGAGCTGCCCGCCGTCGCCAAGGAGTGTGGCGAGACCCGGGCGAGCGACACACCGTTGCCCAACAGCGCGATTGCCCTCCAGCAGCGCAAGAAGATCAAGATCCTCGCCATCGGCGCCGCCTCCGCAGCCGTGCTCGGCACCGGGCGCGGCGGCACTCCGCCCCTGCTCGAGCGCATCCTGGAGCGGACCGTCAAGGGTCTCGACGTGGAGATCATCAACCGCGGCGTCTCGGGCGAGCTCGCCGAGGCGGCCGGCGAACGGCTCAAGATCGAGGTGGCGCTCAATCATCCCGACATCGTGCTCTGGCAGGTCGGCACCAACGATGCGTTCGCGCATGTGCCTGTCGAGAATTTCCAGCTGGCGGTCAGCAATGCCGTGCGCTGGCTCAAGGCGCACAACATCGACGTGATCCTGGTGGGCCTGCACTACTTGAAGCACCTGGCCAACGACGAGCACTACCAGGCCATCCGCGCCAGCCTGCGCAAGATTGCCAGCGCCGAGAACGTGCTGCGCATCGGACGCTACGAGGCGATGGAGGTGCTGGCGCGCAGGAAGCGGGCAGCCCGAGCCGCAGGACTTCGGGCTCACCGAGACAGGCTACAATTGCATGGCGCAATACATCGCCCGCACCATCACCGTCGGCATTTTCGCCAAACAGCCGAAAAGCGGACCGCTGGCGCCGCCGCTGTAGCGTCGCTCGGCTCAGCTCGGCTTGCGGGCCAGCGTCAGCTTCGCTGTGCGGCCTTAAAGCCCGCCGCCTCCGCCTCCTGCTCCGAGCAGAACCAGCGCTCGCCGCGCGTTTTTTGCACCCGTGCGCGGTCGTAGTCGGGGGACCAGGGCAAAACGTAGGTACGGGCGGCGCCCGCTACCTGACCCTTGATGGGGCAGCCTTCCGGCGCGCGCCGCTTGGCCTCCTCCCACAGCTTGGCACGGTAGGCCGTGGGCCGTTCGGCGTCGCCCGCCGCCCACATGCCTGCCTTGGTGGCACGCGCCTCGCGCTCCTGGGAGGCGTAGCGAGCCAGCAATCCACCGTGCGCGAAAACGTAGCCTTGGCGCACCAGCTCCGCGCCGATGTCGCTGTCGCCGAGCGCGCATTGTCCAAGCACCCGATCGGGGCCATCGGCGGCGCCCAGCCTGCAGGTCACGGTGCGGCCGCCGGCCAGCCGGGACAGGGCCGCCTCCGCCGCCGCCGCCGCAGCGCCAGCCCCGCGCCGCCGTGCCGCAGCGCTGCTCCGCCTCCGGCGGGTCGATGCCCGTCAGCTTCACGGTGGTGGCGCCGATGCGCAGGGTGTCCGCCCCGACCGGATAGGCGCGTCCCTGCAGCGACTTGCCGCCGATGGGCAGGCCGGCGACGCTGGCGAGCCGGCTCAGGCCCGCGCCGGTGGCCAGCCACGCAGTACCGCCGGCAACCACCAGCAGGGCCGCTGCGGCCACGGCTGCCGTGCCGGACAGGGCCGGCAGCCTGGGCAGGCTCCAGCCGGTGACGCGCGGCAGCATCGGCAGCAGCGGCAGCATCAGCACCAGGCCGGCCAGGAGCGTGAGCAGGGCCTCGCGGTCGAGCCCCAAGACTTCGCAAGCGGCCGATGCCGGCACCCACCGCGATGGCGCCTGCGAGCGCCAGCGGCACACCGATCGTGGGCCGCGAGACCACCTCGATGACCGGCCGCATGACCGTGCGCACGGCATATGCCAGCATCGCCCAGGCGGCCTGCAGCGCGAGCCCCAGGGCGCCTGCACTGGCGACCGCTCCGTCGCGGGCAGCCGAGCCCGCAGCTTTGGAGCCGGCCGCCAGGGCGGCGCCGGCGGCATTGAGGTGCTGGCCGGCCGCGCGGCGTGCCGCATGCACCTGTTCGCGGCGCGCATCGCGCCGGTGGCGGACCGCCGTGCGAATGTATTTGTGCCACTCGAAACCGCCGTCGGATTTCTTGCGCCAGGCGAACATGCGCGTTCTCCCCTGAGCGTTCGCGGGCCGATCCTGCGGCGGCAAGCTTGGGCTGCGCTGCACGATCGCTACAACTCGAGCCTGCTGCCGAATCGTGGCGCCGATTCGACGCCAGAATTGGCGCGCGATCAATGCCGTTGCTTGCCAGCGCACCGCACCGAGCCGGACCGGCCCAACCCGCAAAGCTCAGCCCCCACAGGACGCACAGGACCCCCACAGAACCCAGGGGGCCCCGCGTCTTGGCACTGGCTCCCGCCGGCCCTACAGTTCGCCGCAAAGCAAAAGCCTTGGGGGAACGCGCAAAATGGATGGCGCAGACTTCGACTACGTGATCGTCGGCGCGGGCTCGGCCGGCTGCGTTCTGGCCAACCGGCTGAGCGAGGACCCCGCCGTCCGCGTCGCCCTGATCGAGGCCGGCGGGCGCGATGTCGACCCCTGGATCCACGTCCCCGCCGGCTACTACCGCAACGTCACCAATCCCTCCGTCACCTGGCAGTTCGGCTCTGGCCCCGAGCCGCATCTCGACAACCGCATCATCTCCTGGCCGCGCGGGCGCGTGCTCGGCGGCTCCAGCGCCATCAACGGCCTGCTCTACGTGCGCGGCCAGTCGCAGGATTTCGACGTCTGGCGCCAGCTCGGCAACGCCGGCTGGTCCTATCGCGACGTTCTTGCCTACTTCAAGCGCGCCGAGGACCAGGAGCGCGGCGCCGACGAGTATCACGGCACCGGCGGTCCGCTGGGCGTCGCCGACGTGCGCCTGCGCCGCAACGACATCTGCGAGGCGTTCGTGGAGGCCTGCGTCGCCGCCGGCATTCCCCGCAACCGGGACTTCAACGGCGCCGATCAGGAGGGCGCGGGCTACTTCCAGCTCACCAACCGCAACGGCCGGCGCTGCTCGTCCGCCGTCGCCTACCTGCGACCGGCGCGCTCGCGGCGCAACTTGAGCATCATCACCGGCGCTCTTGTCGAGGCCATCGAGCTCGACGGGCGCCGCGCCAGCGCGGTGCGCTTTGCCCGCAATGGGGCCACCGAGAAAGCGTCGGCCGCGCGCGAGGTGATCCTGGCCGCGGGCGCCATCGGCTCCCCGCACATTTTGCAGCTCTCGGGCATCGGCCCCGCCGCGGTCCTGAAGGCGGCTGGAGTAACCGTCCGCCACGATCTGGCGGGCGTGGGCGAGAACCTGCAGGACCATCTGCAGGTGCGCTTCATCTACGCCTGCAACGCCTCGGGCAGCCTCAACGACGTGTGGCACAGCCGCTGGCAGCAGCTCCTCACCGGCATGGAGTACGTTTTCACTCGGCGCGGCATCCTCACCATCGGCGCCGGCGCCGTCGGCGCCTTCGCGCGCTCGCGCCCCGACGTGGACCTGCCCGACGTGCAGTTTCATTTCCTGCCCTTGAGCGCCGACCGCCCCGGCCTCGGCCTGCACACCTTCTCCGGCGTTACCGCCACCGTATGCCAGCTGCGCCCCGAGAGCCGCGGCACGATTGCGATCGCCAGCGCCGATCCCGCGGCGCATCCCAAGATCGTCTCCAACTATCTGGCCGTGGAGGCCGACCGCCGCGTGCTGCTCGACGGGATGAAGCTGGTGCGCCGCGTCACCAGCCAGGCGCCGTTCGCCAGGTACGTGGTGCGCGAGCACCTGCCGGGCCCGCAGGCTGTGAGCGACGAGGACCTGATGGCCTACGCCCGCGGCTACGCAACCACCGTCTTCCACCCCTGCGGCACCTGCAAGATGGGGAGCGACCCGAAAGCGGTGGTGGACGCGCGCCTCAAGGTGCACGGGCTCGAAGGCTTGCGCGTGGTCGACGCCTCCATCATGCCGACCATGACCTCGGGCAACACCAACGCGCCCACCATCATGATCGGCGAGAAAGCCGCCGACATGATCCGCGAGGATGCCCGCGCCATGCCGCGGGCGGCATAGGGGCGGGGCCGGCTGCTCGAATGGGCGACCTCGATCGATCGCTGCGCTTGACTTTGCCCCGGCCGCATTGCCCGATGGGCGGCGGGTGAGGAACGCCGGCTGCGCTTCGTAGCGGGCGCTGGGGAAGTGACAATCAGCACATGACAGGCATCGACTACGAGGCGCAGTACAACAACCGCCAGCGCGTTCCCGAGCATGTCGATATCGTAGAGCGATGGTCGATGCTGGCGGCCGCCTATCGGCTCGCCGCCGACGCACAGATGGACCGTCCCTACGGCACGCGCGAGCGCCAGCGCTACGACATCTTCCATGCCGAGGGCGACGATCCACCGCTCGTCGTCTACATCCACGGCGGCTATTGGCAGCGCGGCGACCGCAAGGACTATTCCTTCGTCGCGCGCGAGCTGAATGCCAACGGCATCACCGTCGCCATCCCCTCCTACTCGCTGTGCCCCGCCGTCTCCGTCATGGAGATCGGCGACGAGATCCAGCAATGCCTGGCCGCGCTGTGGCGGCAGACCAACACGCGCGCCGTTGTCATCGGGCATTCGGCCGGGGGGCACCTCACCGCCGAGATGCTGGCGCGCGACTGGACCGGGTTCTCCGGCGTGCCGTCCGACCTCGTGCGCCGAGGCTGCGCCATCAGCGGCGTGTTCGACCTCGCGCCCTTGATGGGCACCAGCCTCAACGAGGCGATCGGCCTCACCAGCGGCACCGCGCGCGTGGCAAGCCCGCTGTTCCGCGCGCCGCCGCCCAAGGGCCGCCGCCTGATCGCCGCCGTCGGCGGCGACGAGAGCGAGGAGTTCCTGCGCCAGAGCCAGGCCATCGCCGACGGCTGGGGCAAGGTGGGCGTGGACGCCACCTGCGTGGTGGCGGACGGCACCAATCACTTCACGGTCGTCGACGAGCTGATCCGCCCCGGCAGCGAGCTGCTGGCGTTGATCGTTGCGCTGGCCCGCGAGGAGGCCGCCGAAAAAGGCCTGAGCTAGTGCTTGCGGCGGAAGGCGAGGCGTGTGTCGATCAGCGAGTGGGAGATGGGGCCGAGCCGGCGCTGCTCGGCGTCCGCGATCTCCGCCAGCGCCAAAGTCAGCCGCTCGGCCGCCCGGTCGAGGCCGGGCACGCGCGCCAGATCGTCGCGAATGTAGGCCAGCGTTTCGCGGATCGTGTCGAGGTCGACCAGCGGTATGTTCGGCTTCTGCTGCAACGCCTTCCCCAATGCTCTTTGTAGGTGCCCCGTACGCGGGTCTTCTGGCAACGGGCGAAAAAAAGGAAGCCTCGGCGGCGAGAGCAGTTAACGGGCAGTCTTAATCGCTGACCTGGTCAGGCCTCGACCAGGCCCGCTGCCGGCGGTGCTCCGCCGCTGTATGCTGGCGCAACCACCATGGCCAACAACTAGTGGAGCCCCAAAATGGAAGCGCAACGCGCCGTTGTCTTGCTCGGCACCGCAACCCCCGGCGGCGGCTTTCCGGTCTACGGCCAGGCGTTCGCCGACACCATCAACGAGCTCGAGCCGGCGCTCGAGGTGCGGCCGCTGAACACCAAGGGCAGCACGGAGAATCTGCCGCTGCTGGAGGCCGACAAGATCGATCTCGGCCTCGTGCAGGGGGAAGCCGCCATGGAGGCGCTGAACGGCATCGGACAGCCGCCGGCCGACCTGCGCATCCTGGCTGCCATGTACGCGAGCCCCGGCATGTTCGTCGTGCGCGCCGACAGTCCCTACCGCGCTATCGAGGACCTCAGGGGCAAGCCGGTTGCCTTCGGCGCCAAGGGCTCGGGCCTTGTGATCCTTGCGCGCTACGTGCTCGACGGCCTGGGCCTAGACCGCGACAAGGATTTCGAGGCGATCTTCCTCGACCGTGCCGGCGATGGCCCGGAGATGGTGATCGGCGGCAAGGCGGCGGCGCTGTGGGGCGCAGGCGCAGGCTGGCCAGGGTTCGCGGCCGTGGCGAAGTGTCCGGCGGGGGCGCGCTTCGTGGTGCCTACCGCCGAGGGCATCAAGCGCATCCAGGTCAAGCATCCGTTCCTGAAGGCGCTGACGGTGCCGGCCGGCACCTATCCGGGGCAGGCTGAGCCCATCGTTTCCGTCGGCTCCTGGAGCTTTGTGATGGCCCGGCCGTCGCTTGCCGACGACATCGTCTACAAGCTGGCGCGTGCGCTCCACAAGGGTGAGGCCGCCATCGCCAAGCGGCTGGCACAGGCCAGCGAGACGACCGCCGCCAACACCGTTGCCGCCGCACCCAAGCGCGAGCTGATCCATCCCGGCGTGCTGCGCTACCTGGCGGAGGTTGGGCTGGTGAGCTGAGCAGGCGCGTCATCCCGGTGCTTGGCGCCGGGACCCACGTCCCGCAGGCTCCGGAGTTTGCGGATGTCTGGATCCCGGCAACAAGTGCCGGGATGACAGTCCTCACATATGGATGGCGCGCTTGTCGACCGCCAGCGCGGCCTCCTTCACCGCCTCGGTCAGTGTCGGGTGCGCGTGGCAGGTGCGGGCGAGGTCCTCGGCCGAGCCGCCGAACTCCATGATCACGGCCGCCTCAGCGATCATCTCGCTGGCCGCCGCGCCGATGATGTGCACGCCCAGGATACGGTCGCTCGCTGCATCGGCGATGATCTTCACCAGACCGTCGGTGGTCTTGTTGACCTTGGCGCGGCCGTTGGCGGTGAACGGGAACTTGCCGATCTTGTAGGCCACGCCTGCGGTCTTCAGCTCCTCCTCGCCCTTGCCGATGCAGGCCACCTCGGGGAAGGTGTAAATGACGTTGGGGATCACGTCGTAGTTCACGTGGCCGGCCTGGCCGGCCAGGATCTCGGCCGCCGCCATGCCCTCGTCCTCGGCCTTGTGCGCCAGCATCGGCCCGGCGATGACATCGCCGATGGCATAGATGCCGGACACGAGGTCTGGAAGTGCTGATCGACGACGATGCGCTTCCTGTTGTCGAGCTTCACGCCCGCCGCTTCGAGCCCCAGGCCCTCGGTGTAGGGCACCCGGCCGATGGCCACCAGCACCACGTCGGCCTCCACCCTCGTCGTCTCGCCGCCGCTCGCCGGCTCGATGGACACTTTGTGGCCCGCTCCGTTCCTGGCAACGCCCGTCACCTTGCTGCCGAGCTGGAAGGTCATGCCCTGCTTGGTGAGGATGCGCTGCATGGTGCGCGCGACCTCGCCGTCGATGCCGGGCAGGATACGGTCGAGGAACTCGACCACGTGCACCTCAGCGCCGAGCCGGCGCCACACCGAGCCGAGCTCCAGCCCGATCACGCCCGCGCCGATCACCAGCAGGCGCTTCGGCACCTTGGACAGAGCTCAGCGCGCCGGTGGAGGAGACGATACTCTCCTCGTCGATGTCGATGCCGGGCAGGCGCGCCACGTCAGAGCCGGTGGCGATGACGATGCGCTTGGTCTCCAGCCGCTGCTTGTCGCCGGTGGCGAGCGTCACGCCGACCCTGCCGGGGCCGAGGATGGTGGCCGTGCCATGGATCGAGTCGATCTTGTTCTTCTTCAGGAGAAAGGCGACGCCCTCGACGTTGCCCTTCACGCCTTCGTCCTTGAAGGCCAGCATTTTGCGCAGATCGAGCTTGGGCGCCGGCACCTCGATGCCCATGACGGCGAGTGCGTGCCCCGCCTCCTCGAAGCGCTCAGACGCGTGCAGCAGCGCCTTGGAGGGGATGCAGCCGATGTTGAGGCAGGTGCCGCCGTGGGTGGCGCGCTTCTCCACCACGGCCACCTTCATTCCGAGCTGCGCGGCGCGAATGGCGCACACGTAGCCGCCGGGCCCGGTGCCGATGACGATCAGGTCGTAGGTCATTGGTCCTCAGCCCGCGCGTGCGACCGATGCTGCTTGCTCTTCGGCAATTTCGCGGAGCCGGTCGCAGCCAAAGTCGACCTGCTCGTTACCTTCCTCGCCCCAATAGACTGAGTGGCCGTGGCTCTCGACGCGCACAGTCTTGAAATGCTCGGGATCTCGGATTGGAGCAAAGATCTCCACCGGTTGAAATCCTGCGCCGTAGATCGACGACGCCCGCGTAGCCATCGTTCCAAGTGATCTTCAATACGCCCGATACCACAGCCTCTGCACTGACAATGCGCGGCAGCGGCTTGGCGGATGTCTTTCTGCGGCGCTGATTCGCTCATGCGGGATAGATCCTTACGCCTTCTGCTGCCAGGGCAGGACCAACGACCCTGTCGCTTAGCGTCCGTTCACCCAGTTCCAAGTGAACCTTCACCGGAAGCAGAGCCTGCAACTGCTCTTCCCAATTTGAAGCTTCAGATATGTACGTCGAAAGCCTCTCATTGATATTACCCGCGGGAACCACTGCGAGGTCGAGATCGCTCCGGTCTGTGGTATCTCCCCGCGCAAAGGAGCCATAGAGCCAAATCTCCTCTATGTCCGTGTTACGGCAGGCCCAACTGCAAATTGTGGAGGTCCACTGGTCGGGGATCATGGCCGCGTAGCCTCAAACCTCCAGCAGGAACCGCTGCGGGTCCTCCAGACACTCCTTCACCCGCACCAGGAAGGTCACGGCCTCGCGCCCGTCGACGATGCGGTGGTCGTAGGTGAGCGCCAGGCTCATCATCGGCCGCGCCACGATCTGCCCACCCCTGACCACGGCGCGCTCCTCGATGCGATGCATGCCGAGGATGCCCGACTGCGGCGCATTGAGGATCGGCGTCGACAGCAGCGAGCCGAACACCCCGCCGTTGGTGATGGAGAAGGTGCCGCCCTGCATCTCCTCGATGGCGAGCTTGCCCTCGCGCGCGCGCCGGCCGAAGTCGGCGATCGCCATCTCGATCTCGGCCAGCGACATGCGGTCGGCCTCGCGCACCACCGGCACCACCAGCCCCCGCTCGGTGCTCACCGCCACGCCGATGTGGTAGTAGTTCTTGTAGATGATGTCCTCGCCGTCGATCTCGGCGTTGACGGCCGGCACCTCGCGCAGCGCCTGGATGCAAGCCCTCACGAAGAAGCCCATGAAGCCCAGCTTCACATGGTGGCGCTTCTCGAACACGTCCTTGTAGTCGTTGCGCAGCTTCATGATGGCGCTCATGTCCACGTCGTTGAACGTGGTGAGCATGGCGGCCGTGTTCTGCGCGTCCTTGAGGCGCCGGGCGATGGTCTGGCGCAGGCGCGACATGCGCAGGCGCTCCTCGCGCGCGGCGTCGCTCGGCACCGAGGGCGCGCGCAGATGGGCCGGCACCGCCGGGGTCGACATCGGCGTCAGGGCGGTCGGCGGCGGGAAGGGTTGCGAGGCTCTGCCGGCAGGCTGAGCCGCGGCCGCCGCCATCACGTCCTCCTTGAGCACCTGTCCGCGCCGGCCCGAGCCCTGCACGTCGGCCGCCGACAGGCCCTGCTCCTCCATCATCTTGCGGGCGGCGGGTGCGGGCGGCATGCCGCCGTTGCCCTGCGGGGCCGCCGCGGGCGCGGGCTGGGGCGCTGCTGCGGCCGGCGCTGCGGACTTGGGTGCGAGGGAAGGCGGCGGAGCCACAGCGGCGGCGCCTTCGCTGATCGAGCCCAGGATGGCGCCGATGCCCACGGTCGTGCCCTGCGGCACCTTGATGTCGGAGAGCACGCCGGCTGCCGGTGCGGGCACCTCCACGGTCACCTTGTCGGTCTCCAATTCCACCACTGGCTCGTCGGCCTTCACCGCCTCGCCGGGCTTCTTGAACCACTGTCCGACGGTCGCCTCCGTCACGGACTCGCCGAGCGCCGGCACCTTGATCTCGATGGTCATCGCATCATCACCGCATCTGAAAGCCGTCTCACTTTGCCAGCGCCTGCTCGACCAGCGTCCTCTGCTCCAGGGCGTGCTTGCTGGCGAGCCCGGTGGCGGTCGCCGCCGAGGCCGGACGGCCGACGTAGCGGGGCCGCGTATTGGCGATCGGGGTGTGCTGCAGAACCCACTCCAGATTGGGCTCCACGAAGCTCCAGCCGCCCATGTTGCGCGGCTCCTCCTGCGCCCACACCACCTCGGCCCCGGGGAAGCGCGACAGCTCGGTCACCAGCGCCTTGGCCGGGAACGGATAGAGCTGCTCGACGCGCAGCAGGTAGACGTCGTCGATGCCGGCCGTCTCGCGCGCCTCGTAGAGGTCGTAGTAGACCTTGCCGGCGGACAGCACCACGCGGCGGATCTCGGCGTCGGGCTTGAGCTTGATCTTCTCGCCCTGGCGCGACTGCGCATCGTCCCACAGCACGCGGTGGAAGGTGGTGCCGGGGCCGAGCTCGGCAAGCTCCGACGTCACGCGCTTGTGCCTGAGCAGCGACTTCGGCGTCATCAGGATCAGCGGCTTGCGGAACTTGCGGTGCAGCTGCCGGCGCAGGATGTGGAAGTAGTTGGCGGGCGTGGTGCAGTTGGCCACCTGCCAGTTGTCCTCGGCGGAAAGCTGCAGGAAGCGCTCCAGTCGCGCCGAGGAATGCTCCGGCCCCTGGCCCTCGTAGCCGTGCGGCAACAGGCACACCAGGCCCGACAGCCTGAGCCACTTGCGCTCGCCCGAGGAGATGAACTGGTCGAACACCACCTGCGCGCCGTTGGCGAAGTCGCCGAACTGCGCCTCCCACATGACCAGCGCATTGGGCTCGGCCAGCGTGTAGCCGTACTCGAATGCCAGCACCGCCTCCTCCGACAGCATCGAGTTGATGACCTCGAAGCGGGCCTGGTCGGGCGAGACGTATTTGAGCGGCGTGTACTGGCGCTCCGTCTCCTGGTCGCTCAGCACCGAGTGGCGCTGCGAGAAGGTGCCGCGCTCGCTGTCCTGGCCCGACAGCCGCACGGGGAAGCCCTCCTTCACCAGCGTGCCGAAGGCCAGGTGCTCGGCCATGGACCAGTCGAGGCCAGCGCCCGTCTCCACCATCTCGCGCCGCCGCTGCAGCAGGCGCTGGATGGTCTTGTGCGCGTTGAAGTCCTGCGGGATGGTGGTGATGCGGCGGCCGACGTCCTTCAGCGTGTCGATCGCTACGCCGGTCTCGCCGCGCCGGGCCTCGTCCTCGGCGAAGCCCATCTTCGACCAGCGCCCGTCGAGCCAGTCGGCCTTGTTGGGCTTGTAGCCGTCGGAGGCGGCCAGCTCCGCGTCGAGGTGAGCGCGGAACGAGGCCTTCATCTCCTCGACTTCGTTGGCGGTGACGATGCCCTCCTCCACAAGGCGCTGGCCGTAGATCTGGACGGCGTTCTTGTGGCTGCGGATGGCGCGATACATGAGGGGTTGCGTGAAGGCCGGCTCGTCGGATTCGTTGTGGCCGTGCTTGCGGTAGCAGAACATGTCGATGACGACCGGCTTCTGGAACCGCTGGCGGAACTCGGTGGCGATCTTGGCGACGTGCACCACGGCTTCCGGGTTGTCGCCGTTCACGTGGAAGATCGGCGCCTCCACCATCTTGGCCACGTCCGAGCAGTAGGGCGAGGAGCGCGAGAAGCGCGGGGCGGTGGTGAAGCCGATCTGGTTGTTGATGATGAAGTGGATCGAGCCGCCGGTGCGGTGCCCCTTCAGCCCCGACAGGCCGAAGCACTCCGCCACCACGCCCTGGCCGGCGAAGGCGGCATCGCCGTGGATCAAGAGCGGCAGCACCGGGGTGCGCTCGCCCGGCTTGCAGCCGTGCTGGTCCTGCTTGGCGCGCACCTTGCCGAGCACGACGGGATCGACGATCTCGAGGTGCGAGGGGTTGGCGGTCAGCGAAAGGTGCACGTCGTTGCCGTCGAAGGATCGGTCGGACGAGGCGCCCAGGTGATACTTGACGTCACCCGATCCCTCCACGTCGTCGGGCTTGAACGAGCCGCCCTTGAACTCGTTGAAGATGGCGCGGTGCGGCTTGCCCATGACGTTGGCGAGCACGTTGAGGCGCCCGCGGTGCGCCATGCCGATGACGATCTCTTTGACGCCGAGCTGGCCGCCGCGCTTGATGATCTGCTCCAGCGCCGGCACCATCGCCTCGCCGCCGTCCAGCCCGAAGCGCTTGGTGCCCGTGTACTTCACGTCGGCGAAGGTCTCGAACAGCTCGGTCTCGACCAGCTTGTTGAGGATGGCGCGCTTGCCCTCGGGCGTGAAGGCGATGTCCTTGTCGCGGCCCTCGATGCGCTCCTGGATCCACGATTTCTGCGCCGGCGAGGTGATGTGCATGAACTCGACGCCGATGTGGCGGCAGTAGGTGCGGCGCAGGATCTTCACGATCTCGCGGATTGTCGCCATCTCCAGACCGAGCACCTTGTCGATGAAGATCGGCCGGTCGAGGTCGGCGTCGGTGAAGCCATAGGTCTCGGGCTTGAGCTCCTTGTGGATCTTGCGCTCGCTGAGCCGCAGCGGGTCGAGGTCGGCCGCCAGGTGCCCCATGACGCGATAGGCGCGGATCAGCATCAGCGCGCGGATGCTGTCCTGAATGGCGCGCAGCGAGGCCGCCGGGCTCAGCTCCACGCCGCCGAAGCTGGCGCGGGCCTGCAGCTTGTCGCGCATGGCGGCCGCGGTGGGGCCATAGTCGCCCGTCAGCGCGCCGATCAGCTCGGCGTCGCCGCCGGTCGTCTCCAGGGCCCCCGGCGCTGCCCAGGACGGCCCCTGGTGCGCGTTGTCGGCCGTCTGGTCCTCCTGCAGGCTGGCGAAGAAATGCCGCCACTGGTCGCTTACCGCGCCCGGATTGCGCTCGTATTGCGCCTGCATCTCTTCCAGGTAGGCGGCGTTGGCGCCGTGCAGGAAGGAGGTCTGGGCGAAGGCTTCGTTTTTTGGCTGGCGGCTCATGGCTGATCCGGTTTGTGGACGGGCATCGGCGCAGGATCGCACGCAACGTTAACCAAACTAAGTACGCCGCAGGCCTACTACCACATCGCTCCGAGGTGTACAGGCTGGCAGGTGACAATTCGCCGTGCATGGCGGTGTCAGACCTGCAGATCTGACACGATTCTGCCAACCGCCATTATTCGCAGCCGGCTCCATTGCGCCAGCGACGTTCGACCTCGGTGCCTAAAGCGCGGGCACTGCACGGTGTCGACCCGGAGGGTCTGACACCCGTCACCGCGAGAACCAGCCTTTGCCGCCGCCGTTGAGCACTTTGGCCAGCGTGGTGCCGAGCGACGCCGGGCTGTCGGCCACGGCGATGCCCGCCGATTGCATGGCCGCCACCTTGTCGTCCGCCTTGCCCTTGCCGCCGGCGATGATGGCGCCGGCGTGGCCCATGCGCCGCCCCGGCGGGGCGGTCATGCCGGCGATGAAGCCTGCCATCGGCTTCTTGCGGCCCTTCTTGGCCTCGCTCTTGATGAACTCGGCGGCATCCTCCTCGGCCGAGCCGCCGATCTCGCCGATCATGATGATGGCGTTGGTGGCGGGGTCGGCGAGGAACATCTCCAGCACGTCGATGAACTCGGTGCCCTTGACGGGATCGCCGCCGATGCCGACGGCGGTGGACTGGCCGAGGCCCGCGTCGGTGGTCTGCTTCACGGCCTCGTAGGTAAGCGTGCCGGAGCGAGAGACGATGCCGACCTTGCCGGCCGTGAAGATGTTGCCCGGCATGATGCCGATCTTGCAGCTGATCGGGCGTCAGCACGCCGGGGCAGTTCGGGCCGATCAGGCGCGACTTGGAGCCGTCGAGCGCGCGCTTGACCTTCACCATGTCGAGCACGGGGATGCCTTCGGTGATGCACACGATCAGCGGCATCTCGGCGTCGATGGCCTCCAGGATGGCGTCGGCGGCGAAGCGCGGCGGCACGTAGATGGAGGTGGCGGTGGCGCCGGTCTTCTGCTTGGCGTCGAGCACCGTGTCGAAGATCGGCACGTTGGCGAGCTTGGGATCGGGGTGCTTGCTGCCGCCCTTGCCCGGCGTCACGCCGCCGACGATCTGCGTGCCGTAGGCCAGCGCCTGCTGCGTGTGGAAGGTGCCCTGGCTGCCGGTGATGCCCTGGCAGATGACCTTGGTGGTCTTGTCGACGAGGATTGCCATGGGGTGCCTTTCGAACGCTCACCGCAGCTGGGTGGCCAACACTAGTGGAACGGATTCTCGACGCGAACGGTGCGGTACTTCTGATTGTGCTGAAGATCTTCTGAATAGACCACTTCCGCGCCAAGTGCTTCTGCAGCCGCCAAGATGGCGCCATCCCAATAGGAGACTTGGTATCGGATCGAAATGGCCGCCGCCAATTTCACCAGGTCCGCATCGACGACGATACATGGCCGCCCGTCCAGTTGCTCCGATCCATTCGAGCGCGAGGTGTGGCGGCATGCGGATGTGCGCCTTGCGTGTCGCGACCACGTAGAACTCCTGCAGCACCTGTGTCGAAATACCGAAGTTGGCGGAAGCCAGGAGCGCCTGCGCGGTCTCTCGCTTCGATCGATCGGTCTCGGTGCCGGTGGCCGCGTAGATCAGGACGTTGGTGTCCATGAAGCAATCAACGCTCATGAAGCTCGTCACGGCTCCAGGTCTTCTCGCCGACCTCCATGCCACCTTGCTCAGCCAGCTCGCGCATGCGCTTCAGCGCATCGCGCGTACGCTTCCTTTGACGCACGAGCTCGGCAATGGCCCGCGCGGACGATGGCGTTGACCGTCGTGCCCCGTTCGGCCGCGATCTTTCGCGCCTCCAGAAGCACGTCCTCTTCGATGCTGAGCGTAATGTTCTTCATTCGCACATGAATATGTGTAACTGTGTTAATTTTCAACCTGCCTTCTTCACCTCGTCCGTGATCTTCTTGGCGGCATCGGCGAGGTTGTCGGCCGGCACGATCTTGAGGCCGGACTTGGCCAGGATCTCCTTGCCCAGCTCGACGTTGGTGCCTTCCAGGCGCACCACCAGCGGCACCTTGATGGCCATCTCCCGGGCGGCTGCCACCACGCCTTCGGCGATGATGTCGCAGCGCATGATGCCGCCGAAGATATTGACGAGAATTCCCTTCACGTTGGGGTCGGAGAGGATGATCTTGAACGCCGCCGCCACCTTCTCCTTGGATGCGCCGCCGCCGACGTCGAGGAAGTTGGCGGGCTCCAGCCCGTAGAGCTTGATGATGTCCATGGTGGCCATGGCGAGGCCGGCGCCGTTCACCATGCAGCCGATCTGGCCGTCGAGCTTGACGTAGTTGAGGTCGTACTTGGAGGCCTCCACCTCGGCCGGGTCCTCCTCCTCGATGTCGCGCAGCGCCTGCACGTCCTTGTGGCGGAACAGCGCGTTGTCCTCGAAGTTGATCTTGGCATCGAGGCACACGACCTTGCCGGCCTTGGTCACCACCAGCGGGTTCACCTCCAGCAGCGCCATGTCCTTCTCGACGAAGGCCGTGTAGAGCTGGCCGATCAGCTTTACGCACTGGTCGATCTGGTCGCCCTCGAGCTTCAGAGCGGAGGCGATCTTGCGGCCGTGGAAGGGCTGATAGCCCGAGGCCGGGTCGATCGACAGCGTGACGATCTTCTCGGGCGTGTCGTGCGCCACCTTCTCGATGTCCATGCCGCCTTCGGTCGAGGCGATGAAGGAGATGCGCGAGGTTGCCCGATCCACCAGCGCCGAGAGATAAAGCTCGCGCGCGATCTCAGTGCCGTCCTCGACGAACAGCCGCTTCACCACGCGCCCCGCCGGCCCGGTCTGGATCGTCACCAGCGTCCTGCCCAGCATCTGCTCGGCGGCCGCCTTCACCTCGTCGATCGACTTGGTGAGCCGCACGCCGCCCTTGGCGCCGGCGTCGGCTTCCTTGAACTTGCCCTTACCGCGGCCGCCGGCATGGATCTGCGCCTTCACCACCCAAACGGGTCCCGGCAGCGCCTGCGCGGCTTTCACCGCGTCATCCACCGACATGGCGGCGCCGCCCTGCGCCAGCGGCACGCCGAACTGACGCAGCAGCTCCTTGGCCTGGTATTCGTGGACGTTCATGCGGCCCCCGTGGACTTCTGGATGCGATACTTGACGGTGCTGGCTACCGTAGCGCGGTCTCTGGTATACCATATACCAAAGCTCCCGCGTCGACCAGAACGCCGCTGTGGCGGCTGCGGCGAGACTATTTTGCACTGCGGGAAGCAATCATTTCAATTTCGACTTTGGCACCCATGGGCAGCGCCGCCACGGCGATGGTGGAGCGGGCGGGGTAGGGCTCGCTGACGTAGGTCTTGTAGACCTCGTTGACGGCGGCGAAGTCGGCCATGCTGGTGAGGAAGATGGTGGTCTTGACGACGTGCGCGAAGGTGAGGCCCGCCGCGTCGAGGATCGCCTTCAGGTTCTCCAGGCACTGTGTCGCCTGCGCCGATGATTCGCCCTCGATCAGCTTGCCGGTCGAGGCATCGAGCGGCGTTTGGCCCGAAAGGAAGACGAGGTCGCCTGCCTCGATGCCCAAGGAGTAGGGGCCGATGGCCTTGGCCCTGGGGGTGGTGATGGGTTTCTTGGGCATGATGCGTCTCCATGTCAGGCTCAACCCGTCATCGAGCGCGCGCGATGCAAGCCATCGCGTACACCACACCGATCCTGTTTCTTGCTCGGTCAGCTCGCTCACCCGAGGTCCCAGCTAGCTTCGCGCATCGGCTCCGCTTCCGGGATGGCGGGCGCTACGCGCTCTGCCAGCTGCGGCGCGATCTTGATGCAGGCCTCCACCAGGCCCTTCACGGAGGCGACGGATTTCTGGAACATCTCCTTCTCCGCCGCATTCATCTCCACCTCGACGATCCTCTCCACGCCGTTGGCGCCGATCACCACCGGCACGCCGACGTACATGTCCTTCACGCCGAACTGGCCGGTGAGGTAGGCCGCGCAGGGCAGCACGCGCCGCTTGTCCTTGAGGTAGCTCTCGGCCATGGCGATGGCGGAGGCCGCCGGCGCGTAGAAGGCCGAGCCGGTGCCCGAGCAGCGCCACGATCTCGCCGCCGCCGCCGCGCGTGCGCTTGATCATGGCGTCGAGCTGCTCCTGGCTGATACATGCCGAGCTTGACGCAGTCGGGCAGCGGCACGCCGCCGATGGTCGAGTAGCGCACCATCGGCACCATGTCGTCGCCGTGGCCGCCCAAGGTCATGGCGCGCACGTCCTCCACCGACACGTTGGCGGCTTCAGCGAGGAACAGGGCGAAGCGCGCGGTGTCGAGCACGCCGGCCATGCCCACCACCCTTTTGGTCGGCAGCCCGGAGAACTTCTGCAGCGCCCATACCATGGCGTCGAGCGGGTTGGTGATGCAGATGACGAAGGCATTGGGGGCATACTTTTTGATGCCGGCGCCCACCTGCTCCATGACCTTGAGGTTGGTGCCGAGCAGGTCGTCGCGGCTCATGCCGGGCTTGCGCGGCACGCCGGCCGTGACGATGCAGACGGATCGGCGCCCTCGATGCCGGCGTAGCTCTCGACGCCGGCGCCGCCGAGCCTGGCGTCGAACCCTTCGATGGTGGAGGTCTGCGCCAGATCGAGGGCCTTGCCCTTGGCCACCCCCTCCATCATGTCGCAGAGGACGATGTCGCCGAGCTCCTTGAGGCCTGCCAACAGGGCAAGGGTACCGCCGATCTGACCTGCGCCGATCAGCGCGATCTTGGTGCGCGCCATTGCAAGAGCTCCTGTCCGTGAGTTGGCTTCAGGCAGGCTCCGCCGCCCGCGTGGCGGACTTGGTTAACCCGAAAGGGGGCGCCGTTCAAGGACGACGGGGGTGCGACGCGGCAACCATGCACCCCCATATGGAGTTCAAGAGCTGGCACCGACTATGCTAGCGCCCACCCGCATGCAGCATCCCGACGGCACAACCAAGTATTGCATCATCGGCGCCGGCGCCTCAGGCCTGGCGGTGGCCAAGAATTTTGTCGAGCGCGGCATCCCCTTCGATTGCCTGGAGCGCGAGCAGGACATCGGCGGGCTTTGGAACATTGCCACGCAAAGCGGCATCGTCTACGAGACCACGCACCTCGTCTCCTCCATCAGCTCCACCGGCTTCGACGATCTGCCGATGCTGGACGAGGACTACCCCGAGTATCCGAGCCACGAGCGAGTGCTGGGCTACTTCCGCGATTTCATCGGCACGTTCGGGATCGCCCCGCACATCCAGCTTGGCAAGCGCGTCGAAGGCGTGGCGCCGCAGGACGGCCTCTGGGAGGTGAAGGTGGCCGGCGAGGGCCCGCGCCGCTACCGCGGGGTGGTGGTGGCGAGCGGCCATCACGACGTGGCGCGCGTGCCGACCTACCCCGGCACTTTCACCGGCGAGATCCTGCATTCGCGCCACTACAAGAGTCCGGTTCAGGTGCGCGACAGGCGCGTCGTGGTGGTGGGCTGCGGCAACTCGGCAGCCGATATCGTGGCGGATGCCGTGCACGGGCGCTCTCAAGTGTTCCTGAGCATCCGCCGTGGCTACTGGTTCGTGCCGAAGTTCATCCTGGGCTTCCCAACCGGCGACGTCATCTCCTACGCGGAAATGGTCCCGCTGCCGCGCCTCGTGAAGCGCTGGCTATTCCAGGGCACGCTTTGGCTGGTGCAGGGCCCGCCCTCGCGCTACCGCATGCCCGACCCGGACTACGCCATCGACCAGGCGCACCCCACCATGACGGACGAGATCCCGCGCCTCGTCGCGCACGGCAAGCTCGCCGTGAAGCCCGAGATCGAGCGGTTCGACGGCGACAGGATCGTGTTCAAGGACGGCACCGCGGAGACGGTGGACACGGTGGTGTTCGCCACCGGCTACCAGCCGGTCATCCCGTTCATGGACGAGAGCCTGTTGTTCGACGCCAAGGGCGCACCGCTGCTCAACGTCAACGTGGTGCATCCCCAGCACGAGGGCCTGTTCGCCGCCGGCCTCGCGCAGGCCAACGGCAGCATGTGGCGGCTCGCCGACTACCAGGGACAGCTCATCTCCAACCTGATCGTTGCCGGCGAGCACGATCCCGAGCGGGCCAGGCGCATGCGCGAGGCGCTACGCTCGGGCAGCAACAGCGTGCGCGTGAGCGGCGTGGTGGCCTCCGATCGCCATCGGCTGGAGGTGAACTACTACGACTACCGCCGCCTGCTGAAGCGGCTGATCCGCAAATTCGGCCCCGTGCGCGGCATGAGGCTTGTCCCAGCGGCGCCGCACCCCGCGCAAAGCGGCCCAGCGTGCACGAGTAGGCTAACGCTCAATCGATGATCGATTGATAGGTGAGCACGCGCAGCTCGCGGCGGATGGGGTAGGTCGAGGAGGGCGTCAGCTGCGTCATCATCACGACCGCCAGGTCCTCCTGAGGATCGATGAAGAAGGCGGTCGAAGCCATGCCACCCCAGGCGCATTCGCCCGGCGAGCCGGCGATCTGCGCCTTGGCCGGATCGAGCATGACCGAGAACCCGAGCCCAAAGCCGATGCCGTGGTAGCTCGATTCAGCAAAGCGCGGCTGCCCCATCGCCGCCATGTCGCCGTCGAGGTGGTTCATGGTCATCAGCTCGACGGTCTTTCGCCCGAGCAGCCGCTGCGAACCGAAAACACCCTGCGCAAGCAGCATCTGGGCGAAGCGCATGTAGTCGCGCGCGGTGCCGACGAGGCCGCCGCCGCCGGACGGCGCTTTCGGCGGGCTCAGGAACGGGCTGGCCTCGGGCGCCTCGAGCAGCCGCGGCCGGCCGTCGGCCCCCTTGCCGTAGTTGGCCGCCAAGCGATCGACCTTGTCCGGGGGCACAAAGAAATCGGTATCGGTCATGCCGAGCGGACCAATGATGCGCTCGCGCAGGAACGCGTCGAAGGGCTGGCCGGAGATGACAGCGATGAGGTGGCCCAGCACATCGATGGAGATCGAGTAGTTCCATTCCGCACCGGGCTGCGCGATGAGCGGCACCCTTGCCAGTCGCGCCACGACGTCGGCGAGCGGCTCCTCCGCGCCGGGCAGCTCGATCTTCTGCTCGCGGTAGATGGCATCGACGGGCGTGGCCTGCATGAAGCCATAGGTGAGCCCGGACGTATGCGTGAGCAGATCACGGAAGGTGATGTCCCTGACGGCGGGCTCGGTGGCGACCGCGCCATAGCCGCCGCCGCTGAACACGCGCTGGCCTGCGAACTCGGGCAGGCGGCGCGAGATCGGATCGTCGAGCTGGAAGCGGCCCTCCTCGTACAGCATCATCGCCGCGACTGCGGTCAGCGGCTTGGTCATCGAGTAGATGCGGTAGATGGTTTCCGGCGTGGCGTCGGCGTTGCGCGACAGGTCGCTCTTGCCATGGCAGCGGTGAAACGCGGTGCGCCCCCGCCGGTTGATCATGACCTCGATGCCGGCGAGCCGCCCGCCCGAGACCTGCTGCCGCATCCACGTATCGACGCGGCCGATCCGCGTGGAGCAAAGGCCAACGTCCTCCGGTCTCGCGGTGGCGGTCTCTTGCATGGAAGCTGACCTCTGGGTTCGCAGTCGCGCTATGTGTGACGGCCTCCAATGTGGCGGCAGCTGCCGGTAAACTGCAACGGCGAAGTTGACCTGTTCGCGCAATGCGCGAACGGCGCTCGATGGCACGGCCTCCGCATCGGCAAGTCGATGCCGGGCTACGCAGGCTTGGCCAAGATCGAGCGGCACGTGTGCCGCATCGCGTGAACCGCCCGCTGGATAGGCTTGGCAATTGCTTTTGTGGGCCGGGCAATGGATCAAGTGCGCAAGTCACTCGCGTGAGCTGCTGCAAGCCGCTCACGCGAATGACAAGTCTGCCAAACTAGTAGACGTGGTAGTGGCAGCGGCGATGCCAGTGGCCGTCGCAATGGGCGTGGCCATAGTGCCAATGGAGGTAACCGTGGCACACGCGGCGGCAGTGTCTGTCAACGTGATGGGGGTGATGGTGGTGGCCATGCCCATGATGATGCCCATGATGGTGGTGGCCATGATGGTGATGATGAGAATGGCCGTTGTGCCACGCTCGTGCAACCGTGGGAGCGCCTAGTGCAAGCGTAGCCGAAGCCATCGCGACCAATGAAGCGCGGCGCGCAAAACGAAGCAATCCAGTCATGACGTACACTCCTTGAGTATGAGGGCTAGTGGTTGGTTCCCGGCGCGTTCCAATACCGAATTTGGCCAGTTCAGCTCGAACCCACTGTTAATGGTGATGATGGGTGCCGTTCCGCTGTGACTTACAGCACAGGTGGCACTAGGGGGGGGAAGCGCTGCACCTCGGCGCCCTTGTGCGAGCCGAGGTTGTCCATCACGACGGATGTCGCCGGGCTCGAGCGTGGGGATCAGCACCTGCTCGACGTAGGCGCGGAAGGTCTCGCCGTTGATCGGGCCGTCGAGCACGAGCGGCGCGGTGATGGCGTCATTGCGCAGGGCTGCCAGGAAGGTGGTGGTGCGCCAGTGGCCGTGCGGCACTTTCGCCTTCAACGGCTCGCCGCGCCGCCACCAGCCGTGCGTGCGGGTCATGTTGGTCTTGGTCCACGTCTCGTCGATGAAGACCAGGCGCTCGGGCGCCAGCCGCGGCTGCAGCCGGTGCCACCACCGGCGACGGCGGGCGACGTCAGGCCGGTCCTGCTCGCAGGCGAGCACGGTTTTTTTTGAAGCTGACGCCCTCGCGCTTCAGAAAGCGCCAAAGCGTGTCGCAGGCTACCACCATGCCGCGCTCGGCCAATTCGTCCAGCAGCTCGTGCAACGTCAGGTCCGGCTTTTTCCGTGTGATGATCGAGAAGTCCGCCACATCGCGCTGGGCTGGGTTCGGGAGCGGACTTCTCGATCTGAATCACACTAAAATCATCATTTTGCTAGTGTCCTTCAGATCGCGAAATTCGTGACCTGGTTCGCCGCAAAGTGAGACGAATTTCGCGATCAGGACACTAGCGAGCTGTGAATTGCCCGCTTGCTGAATGCGTGCGGCGGTGCGCCAAGCCTATCGTGGCAGCACCGCGGTTGAATGGTGTGCCTTCGCAGGCGTTTAGGCGGGGACTGGGTCTGCGAGCCGCTCGGCGCGCGCGGCGAGGTAGCTCTCCGAGCGCATCTCGATGAGGCGCGATGCGGTGCGCTCGAACAGGAACTGCACGTCGCCCGCTGGATAGAGCCCGTCCGGCTCGGCGGCCGCCGAGACGACGAGGCCGACGCGGCTGTCGTAGAGCGTATCGATCAGGTTGACGAAGCGGCGCGCCACGTCGCGCTGGGCCGGCGCCAGCACCGGGATGCCGTCGATGAACAGCGTGTGGAACTTGTGGGCGAGAGCCAGGTAGTCGAGCGTTCCCAGCGGCTGCTCGCACAGCTGCGCAAATGAGAAGCGTGCCACGCCCATGGCCGCCAGCGGCACCGCCAGCTTGCGGCCCTTGACCTCCAGGTTGAGCGGCGCGCCCTCGCTGTTGCCGGTGAGCTCGCCCCACAGCCGGTCCATCTGCGCTTTCGCGTGGGCAGCGGCGGGGGTGAAATAGAGGGGCTTGCCGGCGAGCTTGACCAGACGGAAGTCTTTCGCCGCCAGCAACTCCTCGACCTCCATGTTCTCTTCCAGGAGATTGATGAAGGGCACGAACAGCTGGCGGTTGAGCCCGTTGCGGTAGAGATCGCGCGGGGGCACGTTGGAGGTCGCCACCACCACCACCTGTTTCTCGAACAGCCCAGCGAACAGGCGGCCGAGGATCATGGCGTCGGCGATGTCGGCGACGTGCAGCTCGTCGAAGCAGAGCAGCGCCGTCTTTTCGGCAATCCCGGCCGCAACCTGCGGGATCGGATCTCCAGGCGCGGTCTTGCGGGCAGCGCCGATGCGATCGTGCACCTCGGCCATGAACTCGTGGAAGTGGGCGCGCCGCTTGTAGCGGTAGGTGGTGGTCTCGAAGAACAGGTCCATCAGCATGGTCTTGCCGCGGCCGACGGGGCCGTGGACGTAGAGGCCCTTCGGCGCCGGCTGCGGTCGCGACAGCAGGGAAGCGAGGCCGCCGCGGCTGCGGCGCCAGTGACGGAGGGCGTGTGCCAGCCGGTCGAGCTTGGTGGCGACGGCGGTCTGCGCGGGATCGGCTGCGATGGTGCCTGCGGCCACGAGCGCGCGATGCTTCTCGGCGAGAGTCATGGGCGCCTCGGCTAGCTTGGCGCAGGTGCCTGGTCAAGGTGACAAGGGCTTCCTGCCCACTCCGGGAGCTGGCTGCGCTCGGCGGGCTGCGGTTGCCGCGGGCTTGGACGCGGCGCGTGGCCCATCGCCGCATGTGGCGGTGCGGCATCAATAGTATGCGCTTGGGATATCACGATTAATTGTGATCATACGGGCGCCAGGTTCGGCCCTCATTGTGCATTGCGGTAGGCGACCCCAGATGGAGGTTCCGCCGCGCGAGGCACAGCGGCAGACCGACGAAGATGCAGTTAGGTATGAGGGCTAGATCATGAGCGAACTAGAAGCCGGCGATGGCGTCATTCGCCGCCTGTGGCCGACGGAAGCAAACAAATTCCACGACCACTTGTTGCGACTGGACCGGGACAGCCGGCGCCTGCGCTTTGCGCATGCGGTGTCCGACGCCTTCATCGAGGAATATGCGAGCCGGATGAGCGAGTACGGCAGCGTGGTCTACGGCTACCTGGTCGACGGCCAGGTGCACGGCGCGGCCGAGCTGCGGCGCCTGGGCGATACCTGGGGGGAAGAGGCGGAGGCCGCGTTCTCGGTGGAGAAGCCGTTCCAGGAACGTGGCGTGGGCTCCGACCTGATGGGCCGTGTGGTGCGCGCGGCACGCAACCGGCGCATCAAGCGGCTCTACATGAGCTGCCTCGCCGAAAACGCCAGGATGCAGGTGATCGCCAAGAAGCACGAGGCGGTGCTGCGCTTCGAGTACGGCGAGGTGATCGGCGAGATCCTGCCCGAGCAGCCCAACTACTTTTCGATCATGGCCGAGGCGGCGGAAGACCGCGTCGGCTTCATGATCGCGGTGCTGGAGCTGCAGAGCCGCATGGTGCGGGCGGCTTAGGGCGCAATAGCGTAGCGTATTGCGCCGTTCTTGCCGGGTATCGGCGCAATGGGGCTACCGCCGAATTGCGCCCTACTTCTTCTTGGCGTCGGGCTTGGCTTCGGCTTCGCCGGCCGGCACCTCGGCGGCGGCGGCCTCGGCGACCAGGCGCTGTGCCTGGCCGACCCAGTCGTCCTTCTCGACGCGCCCGTCGAGCGCCAGCGCCTCGTCGACGTTGGCGATGTCGTCGTCGGAGAAGTTGGCGATCTGCTCGAACTTGATGACGCCGAGCCCGCCGAGGCGCGTCGCCAGCTCCGCGCTGAGCCCCTTGATCTGGGCGAGGTTGTCGGGCTCGCCCTTGGGCTTCTTGAAGCCCTTGAACGCGGCGTTGAGGCGCTTGGCCCGGGCGTCCGTGCGCTCGAAGATGCGGGCCGACTTGCCGCGCCTGCCGCGCAGATAATAGAGCTTGGCGCGCCGCACCTTGCCGCGGCGCAGCACCTCGATCTCGGCGATGTAGGGCGAGTAGATCGGGAACACGCGCTCCACGCCCTCGCCGTAGGAGATCTTGCGCACCGTGAAGCTCTCGTTGATGCCGCCTCCCGAGCGGGCGATGACGACGCCCTCGTAGGCCTGCAGGCGAAAGCCCTGGGTCTTGGCGGCGTCGGCCGCCTTGCCCTTTTTCTTGTCCTTGGGGTCGGCCTCGGTCCCCTCCATCACCTTCACCATCACCTTGACGGTGTCCCCTGGCGAGAACTCGGGGATGATGCGCTTGGCGGTCACGGCGCGCATTTGCTCGCGCTCGATTTCCTGGATGATGGGCACGGGCATGGGGGCCTCTGGGTATGTCGAACGCGCGCGGCCAACGCCCATCCGGCCAGGACAGGCATCCACGCGGCAAGTGTCGGGAAAGCCGATGGCTGCGGGGTTCTAGCGCAAACGGGGCGGCCTTGTCGAGGGCAACGGCGCAGCCCGGCCGGTGCCAGGGCACGGGCAGGCGCAACCCCTCGAAGTTATTGACATCCAGGGGTCTTTGGCAGGCGCTAGGTTCGGCGCCCGGGTTGCCGTGGGTGTGCGTCGGCGGCTCGAGGCAAGGGGCCCGCCGGGGAACAAGTCAGCAGCCAGACGATGGGGCCGGCGAGCACCGGCGCATGGGTCACCGCGATTGCGGCATGCGTGCGAAAAAGGCATGCGGACCATGCATTTGGCTAAAGTCGCAGCGAGGCAGCGCTTGCCCCCGACATGGCGCTCGGGAAGGCCGTAGGCTGTGAAACCCGGCTGCCATAGCGTGCGACACAAAACGCGCAAGGCCGATTGCGAACGCAACAGGATTTGGGCACGGTGCGGCAGGGAACGATATGGCCTGGTCCGCAAGCGCAGGCCGCCTTGGCCCGCGGACCGGCGGCCCTTTTAGGGGAGTGGCGTCATGACTCTGCGTATCATTTCAGAAACCTCGGCTCGCAATCTCGAGAGAAGTCTGCACACCGGCCGCGACATCGGCGGCAGCCTGCAAGACACCTACATGACCCGCCTGACCAAGCTGGTGCCGGCGGAAGCGATCACGGCCTACCCGCTGTTCCTCAACACCATCCCAGCCGACCGGCGCCAGTGGCAAGCGGTGATGTTCGTGGCCGCGGTGATTTTGGTCGTCGTCGTCGTGTTGCGCTGGAGCGCTACCAAGGGGCCCGACGGCAAGGCGCAATGGCCTGCCATCATCCTGAGCGCCATCAGCTTCGTCATCTGGGTGTTCGTGTTGGGTACCAACAGCGATTTCAGGGGGCTCGTCGCCATACCGAATGTTCCGACGGAACTGATTTCCTCGCTGACCTTGTTTGCGTGGACGGCAATAGCGCCGGCCATCTACACCGGCGAGCGCCTCTAGCGTGGTTTAGTCTCCGAAAATGCCTTGCCACCATGCCGGCCAACGTGAGGGCAATTCGGAAGACAGGACACTAGACGCAAGCATGCGAGGTGCGGAGGCTTTCTGGCGCCACTGGTTCGTTGCGGGGCAGCTCCACTCGCGCGGCTGAGGCCGAGCGGGTGCTTCGTTCAAGATGAATTGGGGGATGCCGCCATGTCTGGCAACGGCGAGTTGGGTAACGAGTATGCGCTGAGCGAGGAGGAGCTTGCCGAGGTCCGCTCCTATCGCGAAAGCTACGAGATCGAGACGACGGACGTGCGTGCCATCGGGCTGCCGCCCGACGGCCTGTCGGAGGAGCAGCTCGCCGCGCTTTCCGACGCCGACATCCGCGGCATGATCTCGCCGCAGGCCCGCGAGCTCGTCGTCATCCAGGAGATCGGCAGCCGGGCAGCCTACGACCGCAAGTACAAGCATCCCGAGTGGCCCGGGGCGCAATCGGGCGTCACCATCGGCATCGGCTACGACATCGGCCAGTCGGGGCTCGAGGACTTCACCCGCTCCTGGCAGGACAAGCTGCCGGCCGACGCGTTCGAGCGCTTGGCGCAGACGGTAGGCGTGATCGGCCCGGCGGCCCGGCCGCTGCCGCGCACGCTGCAGGACATCGAGGTGCCGTGGGACGCGGCGGAGGAGGTGTTCACCAATTTCACCGCCCCCAAGTACGCGCGCCTGGTGCTGCGGCATCTGGCCAACGCCGCGGACCTGCACCCCCACGCGTTCGGCGCGCTGTTCTCGCTCGTCTACAATCGCGGCGCCTCGTTCGGCAATCCGGGCGACCGCTACCGCGAGATGCGCAACATCCGCGGCCACATGCACGAGCGCAAGTTCGACCTGGTGCCGGAGGAGTTCCGGGCGATGAAGCGGCTGTGGCAGGGCCAGAGCTTGGCCGGGCTGCTCAAGCGCCGTGACCTGGAAGCGGCACTGTTCGTTCAGGGCCTCAGCGCCCCGCCGATATCGGTAGCCCCGGCTCCCGAGCCGGCGCCGGTACCCGAGCCGACGCCAGTACCGGCCGCCGCGCCGACGCCCGCTCCGGTCTCCGCAGGCGCGGCCGCTACGCCACCCTCGGACCTCGTGGAGCCGGTGCCGGCTCCGCAGCCGGTGCCAGCGCCCGCCCCGGAGCCAGCCGCGCGCACGATCCGCCGCGCGCTGCGGATCGCGCCGGAGGCGGACGAGGACTGGATCACGCTCGAGCGCGCGGTCGAGCGTGGGCTGGAGGCGGCGCCCGCCACGCGCGGCGGACCGAGCTACACGGCCAACGACGTGAGCTGGAGCGCGGACGACAAGAACCCCGAGTACCGCCATCTCGACAAGACGCTGGCGGACAGGGAGTTCTCCTTCAGCGCCAAGGAGCTCGAGCTCGTCATCGGCGCCAGCTACTTCCAGCCGTCGCGCGAGAACGGGGTGATCCTGTTCGGGCTGCGCGGAGCCGAGCTGGTCGGGGGGCCGAGCCAGATCAACCAGGATGTCCTGCGCCTCAGGGATGCGCGGCCCGACCACCGCGCCTTCCGCTGCGTCATCGGCGCCTATCACGTCGGCCGCCAGCAGCTGTCGGCCTTCATCGGCTCGACGGTGCCCAACAACGGCTCGGTCCATACCAACTGGGCCCGCCACATGAGCGGCGGCGCCCCCTACGGCAACATGCTGCTGACGGGCTGCTACCGCTACAAGGTGGGCACGCACGTGGGCGGCGTGGAGGTGCCTGGCGCCTTCAGGCTGCAGGAAGACGACGAGGTGGTCGTTCTGCGCAGCAACGTCGATGTGAGCTACGACACGCAGGACCACTGGGACCCGTGCGTGCCGCACGACAACCTGCATCCCTCCTTCCGCAGCATGAGCTTCTCCTCGGCCGGCTGCCAGACGGTGCGCGGCACCTATACCGGGCAGGAGCACACCGGCGAGTGGGGGCAGTTCCGCAAGGCCGTGGGTCTCGGCAGCAGCGACAACGGCAAGCGCTTCGACTACGTGCTGATCACCGGGCTGGAAGCGGCGATCGCGGCCAAGACGTTGGCGCAGGGGGCCGGCGATCCGGCGCTTGTGCAGACCCGCCTGGCGCGCATCCGCTACGGCTCGCAGGGCGATGCCGTCAAGCGCCTGCAGGCTGCGCTGCAGCGGCCGCAAACCGGCTTCTTCAATGCCGACGACAAGGTCGCGCTTGCCGCCCTGCAGCGCGAGAAGCTCGGCTTTGCCGACGGTGTCTATGCGCCGGAGATGGATGCCAAGCTCGGCTTCGATGTGTTCACCGCTCCCGTAGCAGTGGCCGCGCTCGAGACCGCTGCACGCTCGCTGGCGCCGACGACGCGCGTGGCGCTCGTTATCGGCAACGGCGCCTACCAGAACCCGGGTGCGCGCCTGGTCAATCCGGCCAACGACGCGCAGGTGGTCTCGGCCGAGCTGGAGAAGCTCGGGTTCAGGGTGAACCTGCTCGTCGACAAGACCAGAGAGGAGATGAGCGAGGCCATCAGCCTGTTCATCGACAGGCTGAACAGCACCGAGGTCAACGCCGACACCGGGCTCATTTTCTACGCCGGCCACGGCGTGCAGATCGACGGCGAGAACTACCTGCTGCCCACCAACGTGCAGGCGAGAAACGTGGTGTCGCTGATCGACAGCTCGCTTTCGCTCGACAACTTGATCCGCCAGCTCGAGCGAACCAAGAAAGCCGGCCTGATCTTCCTCGACTGCTGCCGCAACAACCCGTTCCCGGCCGCCACGCGCGCGCTCGGCGGCGGGCTTGCCAAGATCGACGCGCCCGCCGGCATCTTCATTGCCTTCTCGACGGCGCCGGGCGCGGTTGCCCTCGACGGCGAGGATACCGCCAACAGCCCGTTCACGTCATCGCTGATAAGCCACCTGCCCTCGGCCGGCATCAGCGTCTCGCAGATGATGATCCGGGTGCGCCGGGACGTGTTCGACAAGTCGAGCGGGCGGCAGATGCCGTGGGACAGCTCGTCCCTGCTCATCGACTTCGCCTTCAACCCGACGCGCGCTGGAACGCACGGTGCAGAGCGAACCGCTGTCGCCGGAAGCGGTGGACAAGCGGCGGCGGGAGGAGGCGGCGCGCACGGAGGCCGAAACCTGGGAGCTGACCAGCCAGAGCAACAGCGAGCAGCTGTTGCGCAGCTTCGTGACCACCTACCCCTACAGCAGGCATCGCGGCGCCGCCGTGCAGCGGCTCAGGCGGCTGCAGACGAGGCGCGCGTGTACAGGGCCTCGAAGTTCGCCGCGGCCTCCTCGTGGTGGCGGTATTCCTGCTCGCGATCATGCAATGGCTCAGGCTGTGACGACCAAGATGGAGAAAACCGATCTCGCCGGCGGCGACATCGGCGTGATCCTCTCCGACGTGAAGTTCAACCCCTTCGACAACACGCGTTGGTGGTGCCAGATGCGCTGCGTCTTCGGTTTCTGCTGGTGCAAAGCCTACAGCTACGACCACGAAATGCAGCAGTGCTTCATCAAGGACGACTATCTGTTCGTGCAGACGCGGCAAGCAGAAAGTCACGTCCGCCTACCTGTGGGGGATACAAGAAGCCGGTGGAGACGCCGTTCATCATCTATCCGGGACCAGATGTTCGAAAGCGGCGATGCGTTCCTGCCGGACGGCGAGCCTGCGCCCATCGCCGTCATCCAAGATGCGGACAAGAAGAGTTCGACGCCGAGTACAACGCCTGGGGGCTGGAGGTGGAGCGAGGTCGCGATCGACGGCACACGCAATCCGGGCATTGCCTGCCAGCGGCGTTGCCGGGACCAGGAGAATTGCGTGGGCTTCACCTTCAATACCCTCATATCAGGCGCTGCAAGCTGTTTCATCTGGATCCGCCAGGACGATGAGGGCAATCCCACGGATGGTCACGGTACCGCATTACAGCCAGCCGGACGACAACTCCAGAATGACGCTGTACGTGCCGCTGGTGTCAGCGGCATCCACCCGCGAGCGCAACAAGTAGGCGGGCGGGCGCGAAGGCGGCGGCTCCGGCACAGCGGAGCCGTGGCCGCGCTGTGATGGTGATTGGCCATTGGCGGTCCTGACGGGACTCGAACCCCGGCCTTCGCCGGGGCAGGCTCCGCGACATTCGGCTCGACAAGCCGCTGCTCTCGCCACTGAGCTACAGGACCTCAGGGCAGCCCGCTCTCAAATGTCGGGCATGCCCTTGCGATCGATGCGCTGCTTCTCGCGCAGCCACTCGGCATCGAGCGGCGGCTCGAACACCGCAGCGACGCGCCATAGCCCGCCGTACTCGGGCACCTCGACGCGGGCGCCCGGCTTGGCGCCGCGCGCCTCGATCCAGCCGACGGTGGTGGCGCTGCCTTGCTGCAGATCGGCATTGATAGAAGCGCATGGGGTGCTCCTTTTTGCGTGTGGGCTTGGAGTTGCGCCGCCGCGGGCGCGTTCGCCCCGGCGATCCAAGCAGCGATTTTCGAGAGCGGGAGGGCCGTGACGGCCGCGGCGCAATAGCCAGCCTACGTCAGCGACGATCTCGCTGGCGCGGGGAGAGGTGCAAACGATGTTGAACGATGCGCGGCATGGTGCGCTTCGTGCCGCGCGAATGTGGCCGGGCGAAGGAGTGGTTGAGCAACTTGGGGTGGTTACCTCAATTTGAACCCAGGTACGAACTAGTCGGGCCTCGCTATGTCTATTGGCGCTCATATAGCAACGTTGTGTTGCCCGGAAGGCCATAGACGGTGAACAGCTACAAACTCTCAGCAAGGCAATATCCATACAAATCCCGATGCTCCCGCGGCTGCACTAGCCCCTAAGGGTGGCTAGGGAGTTCAACAAAGTACTGTGCGAATTGCCAGTCGAGGCTGCGCAGCATGCGTCATGTCGAGAGATGGGGGTGGGTGCGGGCATTGTTTGCTACGCGTTCCAGCACCAATCCGTCGCTTTGGTGGATTGGCCCCTTCGCACTAACCGCTGTCGTGGGCGTCGCCTATCTTTGTGCCGCTCGACTAAGTCTTACTCTGCTGACAAAGCCCGACGGGGTGGCCGTGTTCTGGCCTGCAGCGGGCATTGCGGCGGGGGCACTTATTGCCTTGGGGTCCCGGGCGCGCCTGCCGGTAGCCGTTGGCGTCTTTGTTGCAAGCACAGCGGCAAGCGTCTCGGGCGATCGAAACTCGACTGCAGCTATCGTCTTCGCCCTGTGCAATGTGGGCGAGCCCTTGCTGGTAGCCTGGCTGATCAATCGCCGCTTCGGTGATGACTTCAGGTTGGAAAGCTTGCCGAACATACTAGTGTTTTTCGCGGCCGCGGCGATCGGACCTGCGATCTCGGGTATTGTGGCGACGGTGGGATTCGTCCGCTTTTACAACTCGAACTCGCCGGTTCTGACCATTTGGCTGAACTGGTTCGCTTCCGATACTTTGGGCATCATCATGGTGGCGCCGCTGCTCATCGGCCTGAGCAGTTTGCGGCGTGAGGTTCCAGAGCGCTGGGAGCTGGTCCTAGGCACGTTGACGCTGGCGGCGGTTGCCGTAGTGGCGGCAATCACTCTCAGTACCGCTGAGCCCTACTGGTATACGACGCTTCCGCTCGGCATGCTGTTACCCATCTTGCTGGCTGCATATTGCCGTCCGATATTCGCCGCAGCGGCGGCGCTCGTTCTTGGTTTTGCCGTCGTCTGGGCAACGACGTTCGGGATCAGCGAATTTGGTGATCCGCCGAGCTTGCATGATCGCGCATTTGCCGGTCGCGCAATACTGTTGGCGATATCCGTCTGTACCCTCGTGCTCGCCGCTCTTTTCACCGAGCGGCGGGATGCTTTGACAGCACTCGAGGATAGCAATCAGCGGCTGGCTGACGCATTGGCAGCCGGCGATGTAATCGCCTTTGAATGGGATGCCATTGCGCTCCAATCGCAGCGCAGCAACAATGCCAACAGCATTTTTGTCGAGGGGCTGGGTGGGGATTCACGAGGAAAGAGCTTTTTGGACGGCGTGCATCCGGACGACCGCCAGCACATCAAGCGATGTATACGAGGCCTTTGTCCTCAAGACCCTTCGTATACCGTGAGCTTTCGCTTTTGCTGTGCCGACGGGCGGCAGCTTTGGCTGGAGGAGCGTGCCAAGGGGGAATTCGACGCTACAGGAAAGCTTTTGCGCATCAAGGGTCTTACGCGGGACATAAGCGAGCGCAAGAAAGCCGAGATGTTCCTCGCCGAGCGAACGACGCAGATGGCGCTCGCTGGAAAGAGCGCACGTGTCGGCAGCTTCGCCTACGATATCGACACAGAGCAGATGCAGATTTGTGCGGGCTACGCAGCCATTCACGATTTGCCGGAAGGCACCACGGTGGTCCCGCGCAGCAAATGGCGAGCCGGAGTGCTTCCCGAGGACAGCATGCAATGGGAGAAGCTACGAGCCCGCGCCCATCGTGAGCGGCGAGAGGAGTACGGTGGGGAATATCGCATTGTTCGCCCGGGGGGCGAGGTTCGCTGGATAGAGGCGCGCGTTTTTGTTTCCTACCGCGACGGCCGCCCGCAACGCGCAGTGGGCGTCGACATCGATGTCACCGAGCGCAAGCGGGCCGAGGAGCATCAGCGCGCATTGAATGCCGAGCTCGATCACCGGGTAAAGAACGTGCTCGCTACGGTCTGCGCGATTATCGCCCAGACGCCGAAGCCTCATGGCACGGCGGGCGACAATGCGGCCGGGCTCGAGGATCGGATAAAGTCATTGGCTAGAACCCATGAGCTGCTGAGTCATAGCCAATGGCACGGAGTTTTGCTGGAAGAGATCGTGCGACGCGAACTCGCGCCCTATGCCAGAGGCAACGCCGAGTTCGACGGGCCATCTGCTACACTGAAGGCGGAAGCAGCTCAGGCCGTGGGCATGGTGCTGCATGAGTTGGCCACCAATGCCGCGAAATACGGTGCGTTCTCCAAACTGGGCGGCCAGCTGTTGCTTCGATGGCGGTGGCTACGCAATGGCTTGCGTGATCGGCTGATCATCGAATGGGAGGAGGTCGGTGGTCCTGCCGTCGTCCAGCCTAGCCAATTCGGCTACGGGACAAGCGCAATTCGCGAACTCATCCCGTTCGAGCTGGGCGGAACGGTCGACCTTGCGTTTGCCCCGAGTGGACTGCGCTGCCGATTGGAAATACCCGCTGACTGGGTCATCAGGGCCGGTCGGCCAAACGAGCGGCCACTCCAACGGCAATCGGTGCAAGCTCTCCAAGATTGACGAGCCATCATTGGGCGTGCGGCTCAGCTCGCAGCCCAGTCGGCGAGGCGGTCGAGGAAGGAGAGGCACCGCTCGAGCTCGGCCACCGCGACGAACTCGTTGGGGGTGTGCGCCTGGGCGATGTCGCCGGGGCCGATGACGACGGAGGGCGCGCCGCCCTTCTGGAACAGGCTGGCCTCGGTGGCGTAGCAGACGGCGAAGGTGTCGTTTTGCTGCGCGAGCTTCTGGGCCAGCTGCACGATGCCGGACTTGGGGTCGGCGAGGAAGGCCGGCACCTCGTTGACGATGTCGATGGTGATCGAGGTCTCGGGCGCGGCGCGCTGCATCTCGGGCAGGCAATGCTCGGCGGCGAAGGTGCGCAGGCGCTTGTCGAGCGCCATCCCGTCGAAGTCCGGCAGGCGGCGAATCTCCCAGCCGAAGGTGCACGGCACCGGCACGATGTTGGAGGCCGTGCCGCCCGAAATCTCGGTCACCTGCAGCGTCGTATAGGGCGGATCGAAGCGGGCGTCGGGGGCGAGCGATTTGAGCTCCTGCTCCATGCGCTCCAGCTCGCCCAGCAGGCGGCCGGCGTAGGTGATGGCGTTGACGCCCAGGTGCGGCATGCTGGAATGCGCGGCCTTGCCGGTCAGCGCCACCTTCCAGCGCATGGGGCCCTTGTGGGCGTCGACCACCGTCATCGAGGTCGGCTCGCCGACGATGACCATGCGCGGCATCGACGAGCGACTTGCCGAGCTCGGCGACCATGGGCCGCACGCCGGTGCAGCCGACCTCCTCGTCGTAGGAGAAGGCGATGTGGATGGGCACCCTCAGCGTGCGGGCCGTGTATGCCGGCACCATCGCCAGCACGCAGGCGAGGAAGCCCTTCATGTCGCAGGTGCCGCGGCCGTAGAGCCTGCCGATTCGCGCTCGACCAAGCCAAAGGGATCGCTGTCCCAGGCCTGGCCCGTCACCGGCACCACGTCGGTGTGGCCGGAGAGCGCGATGCCGCCGAGCCCGCTGGGGCCGATGGTGGCGAACAGCGAGGCCTTCTGTCCGTCCGGGGTCGGCACGCGCCGGCTCGAGACGCCGTGGCGGGTGAGATACTCCTCGACGAACTCGATCAGCGGGATGTTGGTCTTGGTGCTGGTGGTGTCGAAGGCGACGAGCCGCGCCAGCAGCTCTTTCGCGGTGGCGAGCCTTGCGCTCATGTCGTCCTTCTATTCGGGCTTCAATTCAGGCTGCGCGTGGTGTGGGGGCTGTCGAGCGAGAAGGCGGGGATCGCCACCTCGATGCGGGAGCCGGCCTCGGTGGTCATTTGGTAGGTGCCCGACCATGATGCCCGACGGCGTGGTGAGCGGACAGCCCGAGGTGTAGCGGAACGAGGCGCCGGGCTCCAGCACCGGCGTCTCGCCCACCACGCCGGGCCCGCGCACCTCCTCGGTGCGGCCGGCGGCGTCGGTGATGCGCCAGTGCCGGGTCTTGCAGCTGCACCGTCTCGCTTGCCCTCGTTGACGATGTCGATGGTGTAGGCCCACACGTAGCGGTCATCGTCGGGGGAGGACTCCTCCTCCAGATACTGGGGCGTGACGCGGACGCGGATGCCTTGGGTGACGGCTTCGTACATGGGTATCGCGCCAGGAATGGCTGAACGCAGCTTCAGCGGAGTTTAGAGGCGGCCAGCGCGCGGTCAATGTCGGCGGCGAGGTCGGCGTAGGCCTCCAGCCCCACCGACAGCCTGAGCATGCCGTCGGAGATGCCGAGCTCCGCCCGCGCCTCGGGCTTCAGGCGCTGATGCGTGGTGGTGGCCGGGTGCGTGACGAGGCTCTTGGCGTCGCCCAGGTTGTTGGAGATGCGGATCAGCTTCAAGGCGTTGAGGAAGCGGAACGCCTCGGCCTTGCCGCCGTCGATCTCGAAGGTGACCACCTGCCCGTGGCCCGTCATCTGCCGCTTGGCGAGCGCGGCCTGGGGATAGTCGGGGCGGCCGCAGAACAGCACGCGCTCGACGCCGGGCTGGGCGGCGAGGTGGTCGGCGATCTTGCGCCGCCGTCTCGCATTGCGCCCTGACGCGCAGGGGCAGCGTCTCCAGGCCCTTCAGCATCACCCAGGCGTTGAACGGGCTGAGCGCGGGCCCGGTCTGGCGCAGGAAGGTGTGCAGGTGGTCCTTGAGGAACTGCTGCGAGCACAGGATGACGCCGCCCAGGCAACGGCCCTGGCCGTCGATGTGCTTGGTGGCCGAGTAGATCACCACGTCGGCGCCGAACTTGAGCGGCTTCTGCAGCAGCGGGGTGGCGAACACGTTGTCGACGAGGACGAGCGCGCCGGCTGCGTGCGCGATCTCGCTCACGGCGGCGATGTCGACGAGGTCGAGGGTGGGGTTGGCGGGCGTCTCGAAGAAGAAGGCGCGCGTGTTGGGGCGCACGGCGCGCTGCCAGGCCTGCGTGTCGCGCCCGTCGACCAGGGTGCACTCGATGCCGAAGCGCGGACACAAGTCCTGCGCCACGTAGAGGCAGGAGCCGAACATGGCGCGCGCGGCGACGATGTGGTCGCCGGCTCTGAGGAAGCACAGCAGGGCGGAGGTGACGGCCGCCATGCCGGTGGCGGTGGCGCGCGCGGCCTCTGCACCTTCCAACAGCCGCATGCGCTCCTCGAACATGGCGACGGTCGGGTTGGAGAAGCGCGAATAGATGAAGCCCGGGTCCTCGTCCTTGAAGCGGGCCTCCGCCTGCTCGGCGGTGTCGTAGACGAACGACTGGGTGAGGAACAGCGCCTCCGAGGTCTCGCCGAAGGGCGAGCGCAGCGTGCCGCCGTGCACCAGCAGCGTTTCGGGCGCCCATTGCGGGGCGCCGGGTTGGACGGGCGTGCCAGGTTGGACGGGCTGGATAGGCTTGTCGGTCATCGCGCGAACTCCCTCGCCCGCGCCGACCGCGGGCAACAAAAAACCGGCCTGATCATACGCCGCTTTTGGTAAGCCGGGCGCCTTCAGGTCGGTTCACGCGCGCGGCCTTTTAGCGATTTCTTTTGCGTGGCTGCAAGCCGGCCGGCCAAATCACCACGTAGTGGGTATGGAACTACAGGGCCAAGCGGCGGGCGTCAAGCAGTACGCGATTGGACGCCTCAGCGGCGGATTCTGTGAGTAAGGAGCGCGCCCGCTCCAAGGTGCGGTTGGTTTCGTGCTAGTGTTCCGGTGGTTCAGTTGTCATGGTCGGGCTTGGCCCGACCATCCAGCCATCCGCCAGCTCTGCCGCTTGCCGATCGCTGGATCCTCGGGACAAGCCCGAGGATGACATCACACAACCGCGAAGCTTCCGGGAGCGGCAATGGGTCAATCAGCGATACCGCTGTTCAGCGCCACTGGCGCGGACGCCAACGAGACGGATGCCCTGCCGCGGGCGGAGGTTGCCGGCAAGCCGGGGCTGCTGCCGTTCCAGCAGATCACCGCGCTGCGCGAGCGCAAGAAGATCGACGCGCCGGACGGCATCGCCGCAGACCAAATCCAGCCGGCGAGCATCGACCTGCGTCTGGCGCGCAAAGCCTACCGCGTGCGCTCGAGCTTCTTGCCCGGCAAGGCACGCACCGTGCTGGAGCAGTTGGAGGACCTCAAGCAGCACGAGTTCAACCTCGACCAGGGCGCGGTGCTGGAGCACGGCTGCGTCTATGTGGTGAAGCTGCAGGAGACGCTCGACCTGCCGCCCAGCATCTCCGCCGTCGCCAACCCCAAGAGCTCCACCGGCCGCATCGACGTGTTCACGCGGCTGATCTGCGACCGCAGCGAGGCCTTCGACTGGGTGGAGGCCAAGTACACGGGCGAGCTGTTCGCCGAGATCTTTCCGCGCACGTTCTCCATCAAGGTCAGAACCGGCACCAGGCTCAACCAGCTGCGCTTCCTGCGCCGCTCGGGCAGCCAGGACCTCTACTGGCGTCCGGAGCTCACCGACGCCGAGCTGCGCAAGCTCGACAAGAGGACGCCGCTCGTCGACGGCGAGCCGGGCAGGGCAACGATCCGCAACGGGCTCAACGTCGGTGTCGACCTCCAGGGCGAGGGCAGCAAGGGCCTCGTCGGCTATCGCGCGCGCAAGTTCGCCGACGTGCTCGACGTCGACAAGCGCGACCACGACAAGCGCGACTTCTGGGAGCCGATCCACGCCAGCAAGGACGGCCGCCTGATCCTGCATCCCAACGAGTTCTACATCCTGGCCTCGCGCGAGCGGCTGCAGGTGCCGCCCGAGTACGCCGCCGAGATGATTCCCATCGACCCGATGATGGGCGAGTTCCGCGCCCACTACGCAGGCTTCTTCGATCCGGGCTTCGGCTACGCCGAGGGCGGCGGCGGCGGCTCCAAGGCGGTGCTCGAGGTGCGCACCTTGGAGATCCCGTTCGTGCTCGAGCACGGGCAGACGATCGCGCGGCTGGTCTATGGCGAGCTGGCCGAGCGGCCGACCAAGCTCTACGGCCAGGGCATCGCCTCCCACTACCAGGGCCAGGGGCTCAAGCTTTCCAAGCACTTCAAGTAGCCGGCGCATGCAACCGTGGCGTGCCCGCGCGCGCCCGCCACGCCACAAAGGCGGCGGGTTGCTGTTATAGCCACACTTCGCTAATGACTTGGCGTCTCAGGACCGGCTGGCCGGCGGTGCGACGCTGCCGGGCGGTTTTTGCTATGCTTGCTTGTGTCGCAAACGGACGCACTCGATGAAGCTGAGCTCCAGGTTTGTTGCTGGATTGATTTGCATCGCCTCCCTCGCGGGCGCGCTGCGCGCCGACGACGCCCTCCACTGCTTCGGCGAGGACATCGAGCGGCGCATTTCCGGGTGCACCGCGCTGATCGAGCGGCGCGACCCCACCATCAGCGACTTGAGCGCGGTCTACGCCATGCGCGCGCTCGCCTACTCGCTCAAGGGCCAGTACGACATCGCCGTCAACGACTACGACGTGGCGATCAACATGCGGCCCGACTTCGCAGTCGCGCTCAACAATCGCGCCTGGGCCTATTTCCGCTGGGGCAAGGCGGCGACCGGGCTGCCGGACGTGGAGAGGTCGCTGCAGCTGAGCCCGACCAGCGCGCATTCGCTCGACACCCGCGCCCACATCAAGCAGGTGCTGGGCGAGCCGCAGGCGGCGCTGCGCGACTACACCAAGGCGATGTTTTTCGGCGGTCAGCAGATGATCAAGCTCTATCAGTGCGGGCTGACGGAGGCGGGCCTGTACAAAGGCGAGGTGGACGGCGTTTGGCGGCGCGAGTTGCAGACCGCCATGGAGCAGTGCGTGCTCGACCGCAACTGCGATCCGCTTCCCGCCGACGAGCAGTGCCGGGCTGCGACTTCTTAGCGGGCGGCCCGATGCCTAGATTTTTCCGGCACAGCGGTTTGGGCAGCAACTCGGGGGCGTCGAACGAGCAACGATAGTCGGAAGTTTGATTTGCCCGGGGCTGAGCAGGCGACACACCGCATTGCCACCGGACTCGCGCAAGCAGGCGCTGGCGATGCTCTGGCAATATTTCTCTCAACAACACGATTCTGTATGCGAGGTTCCCATGAGTTCGAATTTTTGTTTCTTACCGGCGAGACGACAGTCCGGGCACCGTCGGACGGGTCTGCGACCGGCTCAAGGCATACTTCGGCGATGACAGCGTCTTCTTCGACATCGATCGTCCAAGCGGCACGGACTATACCAAAGACATAGCCAGCGCGTTATCGAAGATCGATGTGCTGGTAGCCGTCATCGGGCAAAAATGGACAGGCGAGACGACGCACAAGAAGTTGCTGGGACTGATCAGCTGGACGAACAGGCGGATTGACGATCCGCTAGACTGGGTTCGGGTGGAAGTCGAAACGGCTCTCAACGCTGGCATTCCTGTCATCCCGACGTACTTGGGCCGGACACCGAGGCTGGACAGGAAATCACTTCCCCAAAGCCTGGAGAAATTTGTCCTGAGAAACGACACGCACATCGACGACGGAGTGGAATTCGAGGGACAAATGGAGCGACTGATACGCTCCATCGATCAGCACTTGGGCGGAAAATCGATCGAGGGTTCGGGAAGGAAAAGGCGTGCCGACGCGCGTGGCAAGGGCGCAAATGACCACCTCGTTGGCTTGCTGGACAACTACGTCATCAGATTTGGCAACGTGGCGGACGTTATCGGTATCAACTTGATCGCAAGGCAGTGGTTTCCAGAGCAATTGACTTGTCGGACAAAGATCCGGTGGCTAAATCGACAGCTTTTTCGGATTGCCGCCGATCAATGAAAATAGGGAGAGGTTGCGGCTTCGACCTACGAGATAAGACGCTGAGGTCGACGAGAACTCCGCTAAGTTCCACAACAAAGGGTAGTACCGACCGGGAGGAATGCTGCGAACGCCGCCATCGTATGACCGCAGTGAGATCTGTTTCCCAGACATGACAATGCGCGATTTTTGTAGGACTGCTGCCGACGATAGGTCATGGAAGTCTGAAGAATCTGCTTTAAGCAATTCTGCCCTGGGATTGGTCCGATTTCCAGGACAATTACCTCCACAGTAGTCCGTGGTTACGAGCCGCTACCCCAACCCGCCCTGGGTCTCGACGAAGCTTGCGACCTTTGCTGCGCCATCGCCGGTCTTGAGGTTGGTGAAGACGAACGGGCGCTCGCCGCGCATGCGCTTGGTGTCGCTCTCCATCACCGCCAGCGAGGCGCCGACGTGGGGGGCGAGGTCGGTCTTGTTGATGACGAGCAGGTCCGAGCGGGTGATGCCGGGACCGCCCTTGCGCGGGATCTTCTCGCCCTGCGCCACGTCGATGACGTAGATGGTGAGGTCGGCGAGCTCGGGGCTGAAGGTGGCGGCGAGGTTGTCGCCGCCCGACTCGATCAGGATCAGGTCGAGCTTGGGGAACTTGGCGCTCATCTCGGCGACGGCGGCGAGATTGATGGAGGCGTCCTCGCGGATCGCCGTGTGCGGGCAGCCGCCGGTCTCCACCCCCATGATGCGCTCGACGGGAAGCGCGCCGGCGCGCGTCAGAATCAGCGCGTCCTCCTTGGTGTAGATGTCGTTGGTGATGGCGCAGATTTCGTAGCGGTCGCGGAAGGCTTTGCACAGCGCCTCCATCAGCGCGGTCTTGCCCGAGCCGACGGGGCCGCCGATGCCGACGCGCAGGGGGCCGTTGGGGGATTTGCTCATGGGCTGCGACCTGTGACGAGGATGGCGAGGAAGCCCGCGCCGAGCGCGAGGCAGAGCGGAGAATAATAGCGTTGGTCGTAGGTGGCGAAAGGCTGCTCGGGGAAGCGGCGGCGCCAGATCTGCGTGTAGCCGAGAACGCTTCGGGCGAGGAAAGCGGCGGCAATCGCGGCGCCGGCCAGCGCGGTCAGCCAGGGTGGCCAGGCCTCGGCCAGCAGCCCGGCGGCGAACAGCGGCCAGGATGCAATGGCGGCCAGTAGTGCGGCGACCAGAAAGCACGACGCCGGCGGCGGCATGCGTCTGATGCCGGGGCTGCCGACCACCGCTTTTGCCAGCCGCTCGGGGTTGTCGGCCGGCCAGAAGCCGCCGAAGCCCCAATAAGCGTGGGCGACGGCCAGTGCGTAGACGGCCGTCGAGAGGGCGATGGCGAAGAGCGTTGTCACGGCGGCTATCCCCGCATCGTGGTTAACACTGAACGCCATATTGTTTCACGTGAAACAATTGCGGATCGATGTTCAGTATTAACCATATTGCCGCCCTCACGATCGGAACAGGCGCGTGTACTGCGTCTCGTGGCGCATGGAGGCGATGTCGGCCATGACGGCTGTGCTGCCGATGTCGTGGAGGCCGGCAGCGAGGCCGGCGGCGACGATGCGCACGATCAGCGGCTCCAGTGCAGCGACGACGCGCAGCCCGTCGGTCTGTCCGAGCGGGATCAGGCGCACGCCGGCGGACACGAGGTTGGTGGCGAAGGCCTGCACGAACGCGTGCGCGGTGGCGGGGAGCGGCAGGGCGTGTGCCGCGGCACAGGCACCGACGGCGATAGGATAGGCGATCTGGGCGCGCTGCGCGGCGACCTGCGCGAGGGCTGGATGCGGCCACACCGCCTGCACGGCGGAGAGGAACGCCGCGCCCTGCGCCAGGGTCTCGAGACGGCGCTCGCAGGAGGGCACGAGCGCTGCCGCAAGCTCGGCGACCTCGTGCAGCATGCGCGCGTCACCTGCGGCGGCAGCGCGCCACGACTTCGGCCAGGAGGATCGCGTCGGTGCGCCCGGCGCCGTGCAGCAGGATGTCCTCGATCCAGCGGCCGAGCGTGGCGGCATCCTTCACCTTGCCGGCCTCCACCACCCATTCCAGCCCATGCGAGTAGGAGAAGCCGCCCACCGGAAACGCCGGCGACAGCCAGGTCATGAGCCGCGCGAGGGTCGATGTCGGGTCGTCGGTTGGCGTAGGTTGGGTCAAGCGGCGCGCAGACCCAACAGGCCCCAAAGGTGCGTCCAAAAGTGTTGGGTCTTCGCTCACGCTCGACCCAACCTACGAATGATCATGATGGTGGTCGTCGTCATGATGATGGCCGTGGCCATGGCTGTGACCCTGCACCGCGCCTCCTCCATAGGCGCCGCCCTCCGGATTGAACGGCCGCTCCACGTCGCGAACCGCCGCGCCGAGCCCGCGCACCATGTCGGCGATGACGTGGTCGGCGCGGATATGGATGATCCGCTCGCCGATCTCGGTTGCCAGATGCCGGTTGCCGAGATGCCAGGCGACGCGGGCGAGCGCGCGCTCGTTTGCACAGGTGATCTCCATCAGCCGCTCGGCTGCCGCCTCCACCGCGACGATGCGCCCGTCTTCCAGGCGCAGGCCGTCGCCGGAGCGCAGCACCTGCGCCTTGTCGAGGTCGAGCAGGAATGCGAGCCCGCCTTTGGCCGTCAGCGCAATGCGCCGCCGCGTGCGCCTGTCGTAGTCGAGCCGCACGACGTCGGCGCCCTTGCCGTCCCACAAGCCCGCCGGCACGATCCTGGTGGCTCTCAGCAATTGGCGCTCCTTGTTCCCTCTCCCCATTCTTCATGGGGAGAGGGCTAGGGTGAGGGGCAGAAGCATACTCCAGCCCTGCGCCAGTGGCTGCCCCTCACCCCAACCCTCTCCCCGCAAGCGGGGAGAGGGGGTCAGAACAGAAAATACCGCTGCGCCATGGGCAGCACCTTGGCGGGCTCGCAGGTCAGAAGCTCGCCGTCGGCGCGCACCTCGTAGGTCTCCGCGTCCACCTCGATGTCGGGGGTGGCGTCGTTCAGCACCATCGACTTCTTGGAGATGCCGCCGCGGGTGTTCCTCACCGGCCAGCAGCTTCTTCGCCACGCCGAGCCGCTGGCCGAGATTGCCGTCGATCGCCGCCTGGCTGACGAACGTCACCGCCGACGACGCGACCGCCCGTCCGAAGCTCGCGAACATCGGCCGGTAGTGCACCGGCTGCGGCGTCGGGATCGAGGCGTTGGGGTCGCCCATCGGCGCCGCCGCGATCGAGCCGCCGAGGATCACCAGGTCGGGCTTCACGCCGAAGAACGCCGGGTTCCACAGCACCAGATCGGCCCGCTTGCCCACCTCCAGCGAGCCCAGCTCGTGCGCCACGCCCTGCGCGATCGCCGGGTTGATGGTGTACTTGGCGATGTAGCGCTTGACCCGGAAGTTGTCGTTGCCGGGCGCGTCCTCTTTCAGCTGCCCGCGCTGGCCCTTCATCTTGTGCGCCGTCTGCCAGGTGCGGATCAGCACCTCGCCGACGCGGCCCATCGCCTGGCTGTCGGAGGAGATCATCGAGAGCGCGCCGAGGTCGTGCAGGATGTCCTCGGCGGCAATGGTCTCGCGCCGGATGCGGCTCTCGGCAAACGCGATGTCCTCGGGGATGTTGGAATCGAGGTGGTGGCACACCATGAGCATGTCGAGATGCTCTTCCAGCGTGTTCACCGTGAACGGTCGCGTCGGGTTGGTGGAGGAGGGCAGCACATTGCGCAGGCCCGCCACCTTGATGATGTCGGGCGCATGCCCGCCGCCGGCGCCCTCGGTGTGGAAGGCGTGAATCGTGCGGCCCTTGATGGCCGCGATGGTATCCTCCACGAAGCCCAACTCGTTCAGCGTGTCGGTGTGGATCATCACCTGCACGTCGTGATCGTCGGCCACCGACAGCGCGCAATCGATCGCCGCCGGCGTCGTGCCCCAGTCCTCGTGCAGCTTGAGCGACGAGGCGCCGCCCTGGATCATCTCCACCAGCGCCCTCGGCTGCGAGGCGTTGCCCTTGCCGGAGAACGCCAGGTTCATGGGAAACGCGTCCGCCGCCTCGATCATGCGCGCGAGATGCCAGGGCCCCGGCGTGCAGGTGGTGGCGGTGGTGCCGCTGGCGGGGCCGGTGCCGCCGCCGACCATCATGGTGATGCCGGAGTTCAGCGCCTCCTCGATCTGCTGCGGGCAGATGAAGTGGATGTGGCTGTCGATGCCGCCGGCGGTGAGGATCTTGCCCTCGCCGGCGATGGCTTCCGTGCCCGGCCCGACGATGATCGTAACGCCTGGCTGCATGTCGGGGTTGCCGGCCTTGCCGATGCCGGCGATGCGGCCGTCGCGCAGCCCCACGTCGGCTTTGTAGATGCCGCTGTGGTCGATGATCAGCGCGTTGGTGATGACGGTGTCGACGGCGCCCTCGGCGCGGGAAGTCTGCGCCTGGCCCATGCCGTCGCGGATCACCTTGCCGCCGCCGAACTTCACCTCCTCGCCGTAGATGGTGAAGTCCTTCTCCACCTCGACGATGAGGTCGGTGTCGGCGAGCCGCACCTTGTCGCCCGTGGTGGGGCCGAACATGTCGGCGTAGGCGGCACGGGAGATGCGGGTGGGCATGCTGTTATGGCTCCTTGGAGGCCAGTACGGCAGGCGACGCGAGGATCGGGAGTGTGCCGAAGCCCCCTCCGCTTGCGTCCCCGGCCGAAGCGCACGGACTTGATCCTCGATCAAGTCCAGCGCGCGCAGAGCCGGGGTCTTTCCCGTTGCTTACCGCGGGGAGTCTAGGACCAACAACTTCGGCGAAAGATCCCGGATAGCCTCGGGCCCAGCCTAAAGGCCCGGGCCTCGGCTTCCGGGAACGCAGGCTGAGGGCGGCGAGCCTCATCACAACTTCCCCATCACCTCTTGCCGGAAGCCGTAGACCTCGCGCTTGCCGGCGAACGGCACCAGTTGCACGTCGCGCGTCTGGCCGGGCTCGAAGCGCACGGCGGTGCCGGCGGCGATGTCGAGCCGGTGCCCGCGCGCCTTGGCGCGGTCGAACTGCAAGGCCGGGTTGGTCTCGGCGAAGTGGTAGTGCGAGCCGACCTGGATCGGCCGGTCGCCGGTGTTGGCGACGGTGAGCGTGATCGATGGCCGGCCGGCGTTCAGCTCCAGCTCGCCAGGGGCCGTGATGATTTCGCCGGGGATCATGGATGCCTCCTCAGGAGAGCGCCAGCGCGACGCCGGCAATGGCCACCAGCGCGCCCGCACTGCGCACCACGAGCTTGCCGCGCTCGCTGCCGGCCGCGGAGGCAATCCCGAGACCCAGCGTATGCAACGCCGCGGTCGCCAGCGCGAAGCCCAGCAGAATAGGAGACGGCCGCACCTTCGGCCGAAAGCTCGGTGCCGTGCGCATGCCCGTGCAGCAGCGCGAAGAGCGCAACGAGCGCCGCTCCGGCGGCCACCTGCAGGCGGAAGGCGCCGAGGACCAGGAGGCCCAGCACCACCACCGAGGCGAGAATGCCGGATTCCACCAGTGGCAGCGTCAGGCCGGCCATGCCGAGCGCTCCGCCCACCAGCATGACCCCGACGAACGCTGCCGGCCAGGCCCATAGCGCCCGGCCGCCGTTGAGACCCGCCCACAGGCCGACCGCCACCATCGCCAGCATGTGGTCGAGGCCCGTGAAGGGATGCGCGAAGCCGGAGGCGAAGGACAGCGCGTGCTCTGCGCCTGTGTGGGCGAGCGCCGTGTCGGACGTGGCGCCGAACACCAGCGCAAGCGTCATCCCCGCGAAGGCGGGGATCCATGCAGCTCTCCGCACCCGCTCGGAAATGTGTACTGGGTGCCCGCCTACGCGGGCATGACGGTTCGGCTCGGACTCCATTGTGAGTTCCACTGCTGGCTCCCTTTGTATCCGCTTATCTGATCGGCTTGTGCACGGTGACGAGCTTCACCCCGTCGGGGAACGTCGCCTCCACCTGCACGTCGTGGATTATCTCGGGTATGCCTTCCATCACCTGGGCGCGGGTGACGACCTTGGCGCCGGCCTCCATCAGGTCGGCCACGCTGCGGCCGTCGCGCGCGCCCTCCACCACGAAGTCGGAGATCAGCGCCACCGCCTCGGGATGGTTGAGCTTGACGCCGCGCTCCAGCCGGCGGCGCGCCACGATGGCCGCCATCGAGATCAGCAGCTTGTCCTTCTCGCGCGCGGTGAGGTTCATTGCGTTGCTCCGGACATTCTCGCTCGCTCCCTCATCAGCACTGCCACACGCGCGGCAGCGGCGCTCCGGCAAGCAGCGCGACGACCGGCTCCAGGTCCTTCTGCAGCGTGCGGCCGTCGCGGGCAGCGGCGCGTACGACGAGCAGGTCGTTCCAGGTGCTGGCCCCCGCCGCTCCCGCCGCATCAGCAGAAGCGCGCGTACGTCGTCGAGACGGGAAGCTGCATCGGGGGCAGCGTAGAGCACCAGCGCGGTGGCGCGTGCACCGTCGAGCGTTGCGCCGCGATCGAGGATGCCGGCGACAGGCCCATCGATCAGCAGCGTGTCGGCGAAAACGAGCTTGCCGTCGCGGCGCACGCGCCAGCAATCGCGCACCGTACCGCGGTTGACGTCCTCGCCCATGGCGGCGCGGCCGAAGATCAGGAACTCGACGGCCAGCACGGTTGCGCCGGCGGCCATGGTCACGTCGGTGCGCCGGTCGAGCCGTGCGCGGTCGAACAGAATGGTGGGTTGCGGCAGCCAGGCAAGGTGTGCGTTGCCGCTGAGCGCGAGGTTGACGCGGATCTCGGTGTCGCCCTCCAGCGAGCGGTAGATCTTCTCGGCGGCGGCGGATGTGACGGAGGCGCGGCAGCCGGCCGCCAGCCCCACCTCTACGCCCATGCGGTCGCCGCCCGTCAACCCACCTGCGGTGTTGAGCAGCACGGCCTCCAGTGGCGCACCGGCGGCCGGCTTCGGGAAGCGCACGCGGCCCGCGCCCGCCTGGTAGAGCCCGGCGACGCGCGTTTCCGCGCCGGCGCACGCTAGCCCCAGGCGCACCGAGCCCTCCGTACGCGGCAACCACGACCGGGCCTGAAGCACGCCCGCAACTCCCATCGTTCGTAGGTTGGGTTAGGCCGAAGGCCGTAACCCAACACTCGGCATGCCGTGTCGTGTTGGGTTACGCGCTGACGCGCTAACCCAACCTACATCTACACCGTAAGGTAGCGCCGAACTTGCACTCTCCACCATCTCGGCGCCCTTGCCCGCCAGCACCACCTCGCCCCTTTCCATCACCGCGTAGGTGTCGGCCAGCTCGCGGGCGAAATCGAAATACTGCTCCACCAGCAGGATCGCAATCTTCCCCTTGCCCGCGCAGATAGGTGATGGCGCGGCCGATGTCCTTGATGATGGAGGGCTGGATGCCCTCGGTCGGCTCGTCCAGCACCAGCAGGCTCGGCTGCGTGACGAGCGCGCGGGCGATCGCCAGTTGTTGCTGCTGTCCGCCGGAGAGGTCGCCGCCGCGTCGGCCCAGCATGGATTTCAGGATCGGGAACAGGTCGTAACAGCTCGTCGGGTACGCTGTGCTCGCTGGCAGGGAGCCGCGCAAAGCCCGTCTCGAGGTTCTCGCGCACGGTCAGCAGCGGGAAGATCTCGCGCCCCTGCGGCACGTAGGCGATGCCGCGGCGCGCCCGCTCGTGGGCCTTGAGCTTGGTGATGTCCTGGCCGTCGAACAGGATCTTGCCGCTGCTCACGGGCTGATGCCCGACGATGGCGCGCAGCAGCGAGCTCTTGCCCACGCCGTTGCGCCCGAGCACGCAGGTGATCTTGCCGGCCTCGGCCGCCGACCGACACGTGGCGCAGCGCCTGCGCCGCGCCGTAGTGGAGATCGATGGCTCTCTCGACGCGTCAGCATCGTCACCGCCCCAGATAAACTTCGACCACGCGCTCGTTGGCGCTCACCTCGTCGATGGTGCCCTCGGCCAGCACCGAGCCCTCGTGCAGCACCGTCACCTTCACGCCCAGCCGGCGCACGAACTCCATGTCGTGCTCCACCACGATCACGGTGTGGTCCTTGGCGATGTCCTTCAGCAGCTCGGCCGTGGTCATGGTCTCGGCGTCGGTCATGCCGGCGACCGGCTCGTCCACCAGCAGCAGCTTGGGGTCCTGGGCGATCAGCATGCCGATCTCCAGCCACTGCTTCTGGCCGTGCGAGAGCGCGCCGGCCAGCCGCTGGCGATGCGCCGTGAGGCCGATGGTCTTCAGGATGTCGCCGATGCGGTCGAAGTCGCCGTTGGGCTTCCAGAACAGGTTGCGGCGCACCGTGCGGTCGCCTTTCAGCGCCAGCAGCACGTTGTCCTCCACCGTGTGGTTCTCGAACACGGTGGGCTTCTGGAACTTGCGGCCGATGCCGAGCTGGGCGATGGCGGCCTCGTCGCTCACCGTGAGGTCGACGCTGCCGTTGTCGAACAGCACCTCGCCCGTGTCGGCCTGGGTCTTGCCGGTGATGACGTCCATCATCGTGGTCTTGCCGGCGCCGTTCGGGCCGATGATGGCGCGCATCTCGCCGTGGGCGATGTCGAGGGAGAGATTGTTGAGAGCACGAAAGCCGTCGAAGCTCACCGACACGCCGTCTGAGATAGAGCAGGCTCTGGGTGGTCTCGCGCGGATTGTCGGCGGTGGCGACGGTCATGGCCCTCACTCCGCCGGTTGGGCTGCGGGCCGCGCGCGCCGTTGGCCTGGATGCGCGGCGCGCGCTTGGGCAGCAGCCCCAGCACGCCGCGCGGCAGGAAGATCGTCACCAGCACGAAGATGGCGCCGAGCAGGAACAGCCAGTAGGGCGCCAGCGCGCCGATCGTGAAGATGGTCTTGAGGTAGTTGACGATGACTGCGCCCAGCGCCGCGCCGATCAGCGTGCCGCGGCCGCCCACCGCCACCCAGATCACCATCTCGATGGAGTTGGCCGGCGCGAACTCGCTCGGATTGATGATGCCGACCTGCGGCACGTACAGCGCGCCGGCGACGCCCGCCATGCAGGCCGACAGCGTGAACACGTAGGTCTTGTAGTTCTCCACCCGATAGCCGAGGAAGCGCGTGCGGCTCTCCGCGTCGCGGATGGCGATCAGCACCTTGCCGGCCTTGGAGCGCACCACGGCTTGGGCGATCAGATAGCCGAGCGCCAGCGCCACGCACGAGAGCGAGAACAGCACCGCGCGCGTCCCCGGCGCCCGCACGCGAAAAGCCCAGCAGGTCGTAGAAATCGGTGAGGCCGTTGTTGCCGCCGAAGCCGAAGTTGTTGCGGAAGAAGGCCAGCATCAGGGCGAAGGTCAGCGCCTGCGTGATGATCGACAGATAGACGCCGCCGACGCGGCTGCGGAAGGCGAACCAGCCGAACACGAAGGCCAGCACGCCCGGCACCAGCACGATCATCAGCGCCGCATAGGGGAAGTGATTGAAGCCGTACCAGTACCAGGGCAGCTCCTTCCAGTTCAGGAACATCATGAAATCGGGAAGGATCGGGTGCGCATAGCCGCCGCGGGTGCCGATCTGGCGCATCAGGTACATGCCCATGGCGTAGCCGCCGAGCGCGAAGAAGGCGCCGTGCCCGAGCGAGAGGATGCCGCAATAGCCCCAGACGAGATCGAGCGAGAGCGCCAGCAGCGCGAAGCACAAATACTTGCCCCACAGCGCCACGCTGGTGGTCGTCACGTGGAAGGGCGAGGTCGGCGGCACGAACACGTTGAGGCAGGGCACGATGATCGCCGCCGCCGCCAGCAGCCCGAGGAAGATCCAGCCGCGCGCGTCGGGGGCTTCGAGAAAACGCCGTGTGATCATGCCTCCACCGCCCGGCCCTTCAGCGCGAACAGGCCGCGCGGGCGCCTCTGGATGAAGAGAATGACCAGCACCAGCAGGGCGATCTTGCCCAGCACCGCGCCGGCGTAGGGCTCGAGGAACTTGTTGGCGATGCCGAGCGTCAGCGCGCCGACCAGCGTGCCCCACAGATTGCCGACGCCGCCGAACACCACCACCAGGAAGCTGTCGATGATGTAGCTCTGGCCGAGGTTGGGCGAGACGTTGTCGATCTGGGAGAGCGCCACGCCGGCGAGCCCGGCGATCGCCGAGCCGAGCCCGAAGGTCAGCGCGTCGATGCGGCCGGTGTTGATCGCCATGGAGCTCGCCATGCGCCGGTTCTGGGTCACCGCGCGCATGTGCAGCCCGAGCGTGGTGTAGCGCAGCGCCACCAGCAGCAGGGCGAACACGACGCCCGAGAACACGATGATCCAGAAGCGGTTGAGCGTAATGGCGAGGCCGCCGATCTCCACCACGCCCGACATGAACTTCGGCGTGCCCACCTCGCGGTTGTTGGGTCCGAACGCGGTGCGCACGGCCTGCTGCAGGATCAGGCTGATGCCCCAGGTGGCCAGCAGCGTCTCCAGCGGCCGCCCGTACAGGAAGCGGATGACGCCGCGCTCGATGGCGATGCCGACCAGGCCCGCGACCATGAACGCGGCCGGAATGGCGATCGCCAGCGAGTAGTCGAAGAGGCCCGGTGCGTTCGTCCGGATGATCTCCTGCACCACGAACGTGGTGTAGGCGCCCAGCATCACCATCTCGCCGTGCGCCATGTTGATGACGCCCATCACGCCGAAGGTGATTGCCAGGCCGATGGCCGCGAGCAGCAGCACAGAGCCGAGCGACAGCCCGTACCAGAGGTGCTGCACCATCGCCCAGCGCTCCAGATGCTGGTCGATGGCGACGATGGCGGCGGCCGCGGTGCGCTGCACGTCGGGCGGCAGGTCCGCCGGCAGGCTGCCCAGCAGCGCGCGTGCGTCCTGGTCGCTGCGGTTGCGGATCACGGCGATGGCGTCGAGCTTGTCGACGTCGGTGCTCTTGGCCTGCATGAGGACAACGGCGGCACGGGCCTCCTGCATCGCCCGCCTGACGCGCGGATCGCTCTCCTTGGCGAGCGCGGCCTCCAGCGCGGCGAGCGCATTGGCATCGCGCGACTTGAACACGGCCTGCGCAGCCTCGAGGCGGCGGCCGGCGTCGGGCGCCATCAGGGTCAGGCTTCCCAGCGCGGCCTCGACGGAGCGGCGCAGGCGGTTGTTGAGCCGCACCGTCTTGAGGCTCGCCGCGGCGACCCCGTCGGCCGGCTGGCCGGTGGCGGCGTCGATCAGCGCGTCGCCCGCCTCGCGAACGTAGATCTTCTTGCTCTCGGGGGCGAACAGCAGCCGGCCGTCCTGCAGCGCGCCGATCACCTTCACCGCCAGGGGATTGCCGCTGATGGCCACGGCCGTAATCGCCGCGTCGGTATCGCTGAAACTGTCGGCGCGAAGCCAGAAAGCGCCTGCTCGTAGCTCTGCGCGCCGGCCGGCAGGCCGCCCGCAACGAGCACCGCCAAGGCGAGCACCAGCGCCGCCAGGCGTGCGCGGAATTGTGCCATCGCTGTCCCCGGTAGCCTAGTGTCCTGTCTCCGAATTGCCTTCACGTTTGCCGGCATGGCGGCAAGGCAATTCGGAGACGAAAGGACACTAGCAGAAGCATGATTCTAGTGTGGTTTAGTCTCCGAAATGCCGAGAACAACCCAGCCGCGCAGGATGTCGGCATTTCGGAGACGCCACACTAGGGAGGCGGCGGCGTGCCGCCTCCCCGTTCACTTGCAGTCAGTGCAGGCGCCGCGCTAGCCGCCGCACTTCTGGGTCTTGGTATTGTAGTTGCCGCACTTGAGCTTCACCCAGTCGCCGACCAGGTCCTTGGACCCGTCGAGCTCCTTGGACCAGGCGTCGCCCGGCACCAGACCCGGGGTCTTCCACACCGTGTCGAACTGGCCGTCGGCGCGGACCTCGCCGATCAGCACGGGCTTGGTGATGTGGTGGTTCGGCAGCATCTCCGAGATGCCACCCGTCAGGTTCGGCGCCGTGATGCCCGGAAGCGCGTCGATGACCTTGTCGGCATCGGTGGACTTCACCTTCTCGACCGCCTTGACCCACATGGCAAAGCCGATGACGTGGGCTTCCATCGGATCATTGAAGGTCCGCTTCGGGTTCTTGGTGAAGGCGTGCCACTTGGAGATGTACTCCTTGTTGAGCGGCGTATCGACCGACATGAAGTAGTTCCAGGCGGCGAGATGGCCGAGCAGCGGCTTGGTGTCGAGGCCGGCAAGCTCTTCCTCGCCGACCGAGAATGCCACCACGGGGATGTCCTTGGCGCTGACGCCCTGGTTGCCGAGCTCCTTGTAGAACGGCACGTTGGCGTCGCCGTTGATGGTGGACACCACCGCCGTGCGCTTGCCCTGCGAGCCGAACTTCTTGATGTCGGACACGATGGTCTGCCAGTCGGAGTGCCCGAACGGCGTGTAGTTGATCATGATGTCCTCGGCCTTGACGCCCTTCGCCTTCAGGTAGGCCTCGAGGATTTTGTTGGTGGTGCGCGGATAGACGTAGTCGGTTCCCGCCAGCACCCAGCGCACGACCTTCTCTTCCTTGGCGAGATAGTCGACGGCGGGGATCGCCTGCTGGTTGGGCGCAGCGCCCGTGTAGAACACGTTGCGCTCGCTCTCCTCACCCTCGTACTGCACGGGGTAGAACAGCACCGAGTTCAGCTCCTTGAACACCGGCAGCACCGACTTGCGCGACACCGAGGTCCAGCAGCCGAACACGGCGGACGACCTTGTGCTGGGCGATCAGCTCGCGGGCCTTTTCCGCAAACAGCGGCCAGTTGGAAGCGGGGTCGACGACCACCGGCTCGAGCTTCTTGCCGAGCAGGCCGCCCTTCTTGTTCTGTTCGTCGATCAGCATCAGCATGACGTCCTTCAGCGTGGTCTCGCTGATGGCCATGGTGCCGGATAGCGAATGCAGGATGCCGACCTTGATCGTTTCTTGCGCCCGGGCCTGCCCGGCCAGGGGAAGTGCCGCGACAATGAGCAGCGCCAGGGCTGTCATAGCGGTTTTGACAATGTTTCTGGTCATGAGCTGAACACCACCTCCGTTAAAGGCATGGGGTGCGAGAGTGCCCCCACTGGTTAACAGCAATCGTCATGCCATGCGGGCCTGTGTGTTTAGCCCATTGAGGGGGCTGTAATTTTTTTCGAGTTCCGCGGCTGCCGCATAGGTTAACGGACATGCCCGTGTCTCAATTTGTAGGCAGCTGCTCATTGCCTATGCTTTGGGCAATTATATACTTGACGACAGAGGATTGCTCGCTTACATATCGGTCAAGGAGTTACGCCCATGGCCGATATCACCAAGAACCCGCTGTTCACAGACGAGGCAGCCGCTCGTGCTCACTTAGAGCGCATCCGCTGGCCGCAGGGCGTGATCTGCGTTCATTGCGGTGCTTTCGGGGACGCGATCTCGGTTGTCCAGAAGACCGACAAGCGCCGCAAGCCCAAGACCGAGGGCAAGCGCCACAAGGCCGGCACGCCTCGGCCGCTACTACTGCAAGGACTGCGAGGGCACCTTCACTGTGACGGTCGGCACCGTCATGGAGGACAGCCACATCCCGCTGAACAAGTGGCTGCTATGCCTTCTACCTGATGCTGCTCCTCCAAGAAGGGCGTCAGCTTCGCATCAGGTCCATCGCACGCTTGGGCATTTCCTACAAGTCGGCGTGGTTCATGACCCACCGCATCAGGGAAGCGCTGCGCTCAGGGCTTTCTGGCGCCGCCCATGCAGCAGGCCCAAGATCGTCGGAAGCCGACGAAACCTACATCGGCCGCAAGGAAGGCGTGCCCAAAGGCAAGCATGGCTACCAGCACAAGGTCGGCGTGCTCACCCTGATCGACCGCAAGAGCGGCGAGGCCCGCTCATTCCAGATCGACAAGTCGGACGCGCAGAACATCATGCCCATCGTGCGCGCCAACGTCGCCAAGGAGACTGCCATCGTCACCGATGAAGCCTCACTACTATCGCCGACCTGAAGCGCACCCATCATCATGCCAAGGTCAACCATGGCGAGAAGGAATGGGTTGCTCGGCGAGTTCCACACCAACACCGTCGAGGGCTTCTTCTCGGTCTTCAAGCGCGGCATGAAGGGCGTGTATCAGCACTGCTCAGGAGAAGCACCTGCACCGCTACTTGGCGGAGTTCGACTTCCGCTACTCGAACCGCGCTGCGCTAGGCGTGGACGATACCCAGCCGCACCGACCGCGCTCTTGCGCGGCATCGAAGGCAAGCGCCTTACCTATCGGCGGATTGGTCGGCCCCGATCCGAAGCAGGAGCGAGGCGTGAGAAGCGCCAGCGCGCGGCAGAAACGAACGCTCAGCTAGAACTGTTCTCGCCATCCGCAGCGCTTGGCCCAAGGCGCAAACGAAAAGATTCAACTCCGTACATGAATCGTTACAAATACGACGAACGCAGCCGCTGCGAACGGCTGCGTTCGTACTGCGTACCCGCAATGGTTTGGAGCCCCAGCGGATACACGGTGACTTACCTGTTACGATTTGGCCGCCGCGTCAAGCGAGCTGGGTTTCCCATCAACAGAAGGGAAACCTTTATATGAAGCGCGACAGCAATCTTATCCTCAGCGGCGTCATCACCGCCGCGATCAAGCAGAAGCAAGTCCTCGGGATCATCTATGCACCGGGCTGGCGGCTCATAGAGCCGCATGCATTCGGGTGGAGCATGGATCGGCAACTTGCTTCTGCGCGCCTATCCAGATCGAAGGCGCCAGTACATCCGGCGAACACGAGTGGTGGAAGCTATTCAGGATCGACCGCGCGTGGAACGCATCGAGCCTTCTGGTTGACGTTCGAGCGTCCTCGACCCGAGTACAAGCGGGGCGACCGCGCAATGAAGGGCGGCATTATCGCCGAGCTTTAGCCTTAGGTTCAGCACCGCAAGTGCACGGCGCCGGCTTCACTAGGCCGGCGCGTCATGCACCGCGCAGTCGGACCTATGGCGAACGGGTTGTGATGACCGCCGCCGCGCGACCATTTCCTTCTGCGTCTCATGCGGCGTGTCCATCATCCTCTTGAGCGCCTCGTTCATGCGCTCCAGGATGGCGTCTTCGGGTTCTAGCTTTCTCTTGCTTGGGTTTTGCCATGCCGATCAAGCCTTTCAACTTCGCCTTTTATGGCGGCGCCATCGACGACCCAAACACCCCGCGGTCGGTCTTCACGGCAGTAGGCCGTGCCGCAATGGCTTGGGCACGTCTCGAGCTGCACTTGGATGCGGTCATCCTGCACGTCAACAAGAAGGATCACTCTGAGGAACTATACCGCGAACATCCAGTGTCGTTCGACAAGAAGATTGATGTTGTGAAGCGTTGGTTCAATCAGCATCCAGCACTACTGCAGCACAAGGATTCGATGCGAGAGCTAACGCGAACTTTCAGGATTTTGAGCAAACAAGCGCGCAATCCACTCATTCACTCCCTCTTCGCCTCCTACGATGCAGGAAAAAAGGAACTCACCCTCCAGAATATCAGGTACATGGGTGACGACAATTTCAAGATCAGAGAAGAGACGATCAGTATCGAATTCGTCCACGCGCTGCACCGGGCGATCAATGATGGCAACCGCTTCCTCGGCATCATTTCTCGCGAGCTATTCAGCCCTGATGCCGTGAAACGATTCGAAAAGCCCTGATCGCAACATCTTCCGCGAGCCCAGCGCGGCCGTGCTCGAACGCGCTGAGAAGCTTCGAAAGATCTTCAAAGCATGCCGGGGTCATGCCCCGCGGCAATCTGAAACCTCGGTACGCAACGGCACTAGCCGGCCTGTCACTTGCCTCTTTTTTCATCGCAAAATCCTGTCGTCAAGTATATAATTGCGATGCTTTGGGCAATTGCCTAATCTTGAATGAGGCTTCCCGCCGAACGTTTTGCCGGTCTGTCGCGGTCATGTTGCCGGGCGGTCGGCAGAGCCTCCGCCCGGACACCGCCCCGTTGGCCCGGTGCGCCGACACCCCAAGGTTCATCGCCCATGCGCACGCTCATCCTCGCCGCCGGCATGCTGGCCGCGGGCCTCGCCGCCCAGCCGACCTTGGCCCACGAGCCCTGCTGCCTCGGCGGCTACTTCGAGCGGCCCTTCACCCACGACCGCGCCTGGCGCCGGGCCCCCACCCACTACTACCGCCTGATCCACCACCGGCCGACCCATCGCTACGTGGTCCTCGCCCGGCCCTGCCGCGACTGCCGGCATCCGCGCTAGCGCAGGCCCCGGCCTGCGACGTCCGCATTGCGGATACTCGGCGCTTGCCGCGCTCCATCCTTCCAGCGGGGGGTTAGGCACGTGGGCCGTGCCCCATTGACCAATCCAGCCCCAGCCTGTGAACTGGCCCCCGAGGCGCTCGAGAGCCGCATTGCGGACGGGACGCGCCACGGGGACGCACCATGGGGATGAGCCGGCCCGGGCGGCCGGCATCCGCCATTCTCGCGAGGAGAGAATGCTCGAGGTCGCAGGGCTGTCGATCCGCTACGGCAAGCATCTTGCCCTCGAGAACGTTGCGCTGAGCGTCGGCCGCGGCGAGATCGTGGTGATGCTGGGCGCCAACGGCGCCGGCAAATCCTCGTGCCTGAAGGCGCTGGGCGGCATGGTGCGGCATCTGCCCGGCGCACGCATCGCGCTCGGCGGTGCCGATCTCGCCTCGCTGCCGCCGCACGAGCTGGTCGAGGCCGGACTGGCGCTGGTGCCGGAGGACAGGGGCATCTTTGCCGACCTCACGGTGCGCGAGAACTTGAAGCTCGGCGCCTTCACGCGGCGCGCTAGGGCTCGCGAGGCCGAGAACCTGCAGCGTGTCGTCACCCTGTTCCCGCGGCTCGGCGAGCGCATGGGCCAGTTCGCGCGCACCATGAGCGGCGGCGAGCGGCAGATGGTGGCGATCGGGCGGGCACTCATGTCGAGCCCCGACATCCTCTTGCTCGACGAGCCCTCGCTCGGCCTAGCGCCCCTGATCTGCACCGAGCTGTTCCAGGCGCTTACCCGCATCAGGGAGCTGGGCGTGGGTGTGCTGCTGGTGGAGCAGAACGCGCGCCAGGGCCTTGCCATCGCCGACCGCGGCTACCTGCTCGAGAACGGACGCATCGTCGGGGAGGGCGCCGCGGCCGAGCTCAACGACAACCCGGCGGTGCGCCGGGCCTATCTCGGCGGCGGGGCGCACACTGGCAACGCTGGCAACGGGCGCGACCCGCACGCGCCTCTCGCGCGGCCCCTGAGCAACGGAAGCGCGGCGCCGGCTGCCGCGTGGTCTCCCTCTCCCCGCGCTTCGCCGTCCTCTCCACTCGCGCCATCAGAGCGGGGAGAGGGCCGGGGTGAGGGGCAGCACAATACGCCGGCGCTGCTTGGAGCCGCCCCTCACCCTAACCCTCTCCCCGCAGGCGGGGAGAGGGAAGCGCCCGCTCGCATCCAGTCCACCGCCAACAAGCCGACCCCAGGGAGTGAAGCCATGTTCGACGTCAACCTGATGATCAACAACGCCGACGCCAAGGCCGCTGCGGGGGCCACCTTCGACCGGCTCAACCCGATGACCGGCGAGGTCGCCTCGCGCGCTGCCGCCTCCTCCGCCGAGGATGCCCGCCGCGCCGTCGATGCCGCCGCCGCCGCCTTCCCGGCCTGGTCGGAGATGGCGCCGGCCGCCCGCCGTGCGCTCCTCAACAAGGCCGCCGATCTCATCGAGGCGGCCGGCGGCAAGTTCGCCCCCGTCATGGGCGCCGAGACCGGCTCCACCGCCATGTGGGCCGGCTTCAACTGCTACCTGGCCTCCGGCATGGTGCGCGAGGCCGCGGCCATGACCACGCAGATCTCGGGCGAGATCATCCCCTCCAACATTCCGGGCAGCCTGGCCATGGGCATGCGCCAGCCCGTCGGCGTGGTCGCCGGCATCGCGCCGTGGAACGCGCCCGTGATCCTCGGCGTGCGCGCCATCGCCATGCCGCTCGCCTGCGGCAACACCGTCGTCCTCAAGGCCTCCGAGATGTGCCCGGGCACGCACCGGCTGATCGGCGAGCTGTTCCGCGAGGCAGGTTTCCCCGCCGGCGTCGTCAACGTCGTCACCAACGCCCCCAAGGATGCCAGCGCCGTGGTCGACGCGCTGATCGCCCACAAGGCCGTGCGCCGCGTCAACTTCACGGGCTCCTCGCGCGTCGGCAAGATCATCGCCAGGAAGTGCGCGGAATACTTGAAGCCCGTGCTGCTGGAGCTCGGCGGCAAGTCGCCGCTGGTGATCCTCGACGATGCCGACCTCGACGAGGCGGTCAATGCCGCAGCCTTCGGCGCCTTCGCCAACCAGGGCCAGATCTGCATGTCGACCGAGCGCATCGTCGTCGACGAGAAGGTGGCCGACGACTTCGTCGCCCGCTTCGCCGCCAAGGCCAAGTCGCTCACGCTCGGCGACCCGCGCGAGGGCAAGGCCATCCTGGGCTCGGTGGTCGACCGCAATGCGGCCGACCGCGTCACCTCGCTGGTGCTGGACGCCGTCGCCAAGGGCGCCAGGCTTGCCGCCGGCGGCACCGTCAATGGCACGCTGATCAACGCGCATGTGCTCGACCGCGTCACGCCCGAGATGCGCATCTACGAGGAGGAATCCTTCGGCCCCGTCACCACCGTGGTGCGCGTCAAGGGCGACGAGGAGGCGATCCGCATCGCCAACGACACGCCCTACGGCCTCTCCTCCGCCGTCTTCAGCCGCGACGTCACCCGCGCCATGGCCGTGGCCAAGCGCCTCGACACCGGCATCTGCCACATCAATGGGCCCACCGTGCACGACGAGGCGCAGATGCCGTTCGGCGGCGTCAAGGATTCGGGCTACGGCCGCTTCGGCGGCAAGGCGGCGATCAACGAGTTCACGGAGCTGCGCTGGATCACCATCCAGTCCGGCCACCGCCACTACCCGTTCTGATCGCGGCCATCCCCCGGCGGCGGGGCACACGACCGGCGCACCGCTCGCGGAGCTGCACCTGTCTAAGCGTGACGGGCTGAGCGCTCGAGCTCGGGCGGCGCATGGCCATCCGATAGGGATGCTTCTCGTTCTCCCTTCCGGGAGATGGTGCGCTTTGCTGCGTCCAACGACGTCACGTTGCCCACGCGGAACTGGCCCATGACGCTCGCGAGCTGCTCGCTCTCCTGCGTCAGCGACTTTGCCGCCGCCGTCGCCTCCTCGGCCATGGCCGCATTCTGCTGCGTGATCCTGTCGATCTCGTTGATCGCAGCGTTGACCTGCTGCATGCCGGTCGCCTGTTCTTGTGCGCCGGCCGCGATCTCGGACACGACGGTGTTGATCTCGCTCACCTTGGCCATGATGAGATCCAGAGCCTGACCGGTCTCGCTGACGAGCTTGACGCCCTCGCTGACCTGCGCAGTGGAGGTCGAGATCAGGGTCTTGATCTCCTTGGCGGCTTCTGCGGAGCGCTGGGCCAGGGCCCGCACCTCGGAGGCCACTACGGCGAAGCCGCGGCCCGCGTCGCCGGCGCGCGCGGCTTCCACGCCGGCGTTCAAGGCCAGCAGGTTGGTCTGGAAGGCGATCTCGTCGATCACGCCGATGATCTGGCCGATCTGCTGCGACGACTTCTCGATGCCACCCATGGCGTGGACCGCCTTGCTCACCACATCCCCGCTCCGTTGGGCATTCTGCTGGGTGTCGGTGACAACGGCGCGGGCGTGCGCGGCGCCCTCGGCGGCCTTCTTGACGGTGGCCGTGATCTGGCCGAGTGCCGCCGCCGTCTCCTCCAGGCTCGAGGCCTGCTGCTCGGTGCGGCGCGACAGATCGCCGGACGCGGCGGAGACCTCCCCGGTGCTCGAGTCGATCGCGTGGGCGCTGGCGACGACGCTGAGCATCGTTTCCTTCAACTTGGCGACCGCCGCATTGAAGTCGGCGCGCAGCTTCTCCGAGCTCGGCGGGAAGGGCGTCTGGATCTGGCACATCAGGTCGCCGCGCGCGACGCGATCGAGGCCAGTGGCGAGCGCGGCAATCGTGGCTGTGGTCTGGCGGGCCTCTTCAGCTTTCTCAGCCTCGCGTGCGGCGCGCTCGGCTTCGGCCCGTGCGCGCGCTGTCTCGGCTTCACGCTCGAGTTGCTGCTTGGCGAGCGCTGCATCGCGGAACACGACGACACAATTGGCCATGGCGCCGATCTCGTCTCGGCTGTTGCGGCCCGGCACCTCGATCTCGAGACGGCCCGCGGCCAGCCCGGTCATGGCCGTTGTCATACCCTTGAGCCGCTGCGAGATGCGCCGGCCGATCAGGAGCCCGAGCACCGCTACAACCAGCACGACCGCAAGTGTCGACAGTGCCATCTGCCGCACGGTGGCCGCGCGTGCCGAGGCTTCGGCAACATCGGCGGCGGTGCGGATTCTTTTCGGCGGACGAGCGGACCCGCTCGATCACCGGCGCAATGATCGCGTAGGCGTCGGAGGTGGCCTTCTGCTCCTTGGCAGTCACGACCGCCTCGTCCATCCATGCGAGAAAGTCACGCTGGTAGGCGGTCAGCTTCTGCGTGATGTCGGTCTTGGCGGTTGCAGGAAGATCGGCAGCTTGCAGGGCTTTCGTGAGCTCCGCGGTGCGGTTCTTGAATTCCTCGCCGTACCTCACGTCTCGACGCAGCATGAAATCCTTCTCGTGCCGCCGCAGCATGAGCAGGAGCACCATCAGCTGGGGTGCCGAGAACTGCTTCAGGGTGCGCTCGATTTCATGCACCGAGGCGCGCAGGGCGCCTTCCAGGCCCAATTTTTCGTTCAGCCCGAGCCGGGTACGCGATGCCACCAGCAAACCAAAGTGCCTTGCGTAGTCGTCGAAGCCGGAGCGGACGGCTGCAATGTCGGCGGCGATCTCGGTCAGCTTCGACGATTGTGCCTGGGCGTGCAGAGCAACCAGGGCCTCGACAATGGCCTTGGACACTTCCGCGTGGCGCTGGGCATAGGTGCTATCGCTGCGCAGCAGAAAATCCTTCTCGGCACGCCGGGCCTGCAGCAAGCCCACGTACAACTCACCGGTCAGTCCGAACACCAGCTGCGCATCGGTCGCGGCCGCCCGATATCGGGCCTGCGCCGACTGTCCCATGAAGGCCACCGCGCCGACAGCCGCCAGCCCGAGGATGCCAAGAGCGCTGATCGACGCGATCTTGTGCGCGAGTGTTGGATGGAATCGAGCGCGAATCATTGCAGGCGTCCCGCGGTTTGGTACGGGGAGGGTAGGCTTTGCTGGTTACTAGGCCGTTGAAACCCGTGTCGCTTCGGCAATTGCAAGAGTGTTTCAACGCCGAAGAAGAAACGACGCAGTAATCTTTCCCAAAGAAACGTTGAGAACACCGCCGCTCACTTGCAGATACTTCAAGCGGCGCATGCCTTACCTCGAGCCGGGCTTTGCCCGAGGGTTCCGGCTACGGCAGCTTCGGCGTGAAGACAGATTGGTCCAGCTCAGTGCGCCTGCCTTAGAGCCCTTCCGACTTATGTGGAACCATATCCAGCGTTGCGGAAGTAGTTCGCACACTCGGTTGGCGTAAAGCGGTCGATGAGCTTGCCGATGCGGTTCCACATTCCTTCGACGGTGCGCTCGTCGGCCTTGCGCAGCAGGGTCTTGAGCTTGGCGAAGGCCTGCTCGATCGGGTTGAGGTCGGGCGAGTAGGGCGGCAGGAACAGCGGCCTGGCGCCGACGGCGCGGAGCAGGCGCTGCACCTCGGCGCCCTTGTGCGAGCCGAGGTTGTCCATCACGACGGATGTCGCCGGGCTCGAGCGTGGGGATCAGCACCTGCTCGACGTAGGCGCGGAAGGTCTCGCCGTTGATCGGGCCGTCGAGCACGAGCGGCGCGGTGATGGCGTCATTGCGCAGGGCTGCCAGGAAGGTGGTGGTGCGCCAGTGGCCGTGCGGCACTTTCGCCTTCAACGGCTCGCCGCGCCGCCACCAGCCGTGCGTGCGGGTCATGTTGGTCTTGGTCCACGTCTCGTCGATGAAGACCAGGCGCTCGGGCGCCAGCCGCGGCTGCAGCCGGTGCCACCACCGGCGACGGCGGGCGACGTCAGGCCGGTCCTGCTCGCAGGCGAGCACGGTTTTTTTTGAAGCTGACGCCCTCGCGCTTCAGAAAGCGCCAAAGCGTGTCGCAGGCTACCACCATGCCGCGCTCGGCCAATTCGTCCAGCAGCTCGTGCAACGTCAGGTCCGGCTTTTTCCGGAGGCGGGCGAGCAGCCACTCGCGCTCGCCTGCGAGCAGATAGGGCCGTTTGCCACCCATCGGCTTGGACGCAGGACTGCCAGCCTCGCGCATCCGGCCATGCCACTTCACCGCTGTCGATGGGGCGATGTCGTTGAGCCGCGCCACCTGCCGACACGACAGGCCGCGCTCCAACTGCGAAACCACACGCTCACGCAGGTCGAGAGAGTAGGGTCGAGCCATCGCGTGCTGGCCTCCGCTCCAGCACGCAGCTTGAATCAGATCGCCCCTGATTTGGGAATCCCTCGCGATTCCACTAAGAGCGGAAAGACTTTAGCAGCGCACGCACCTAACTTTGCGACCGAGCCCGATCTTCCCGTCGCCACCAATGATTTCCTTTATTTGACCGGAAGGGCAGGTGCCATCGTTGACGAACGCCTTCTCATTGACGCCCAGAGCCCCAACTCCCCTCGCTGGCTCTTTCGCGAAGACCCGAGCTCCCGCAATGACCACTGTACATGATGTGGTTGCGGGTTTGGCCTTGATTGTAGGGCTGCGATCGGCGGGCTCTGCTTTGGCGCGAAGGTCGACTTCGGCCTTCTTCTGTGCAGCCTCGGCCTGCTCCAACTCTTTCAACCGAACTTTGGCGAGATCGCCGTAGTAGGTGTCGCCGAAGCGATTGATGAAGGCCTGAAGGGCAGGGATGCTCTTGGTGTCTTTGGCCGCGTTCCATGCGCGCTCCGCTTCGCTAACAGGAGGAGGCGTCGCGGGCGATGGCGGCGGCAACATGATTGCCGCTGCGGGATTGAAGAAGAACCGCCCGGTCAGAGCCGAATGCTCCCACGGCACCTGCTTGCTCTGCGTGCTCTTCATCACATCGTTGCGAACCGCGATCAAAATCGCGCCAAGGTCGTCGCTCGCCGTCGATATGTGCCGGACAAGTGCGCCGGTGAACGGTGAATTGCGGCCTTTGCCGTCCAACGCAACGTTCCCCGGCTGGGTCGAGAAGCTGATCAGCGTACCCACACCGGATTCCACCGCAGCCAGTCCTCGCCCGACTTCCGCGGATCGCGTCCCCAATGCGCGCGCAAGATTGCGCGCAAACGGGTTGTCGCGACAGGCATCGAGAAACAGGATGTTGGTGCTGGTCTGGCGCTCCATGATGCGATGAACCACATCGAGCCTGACCATCTCGAAATCGAGAGCCTCCGCTTCTTCCGCTTTCGCGTCTATGGGAACGAGGTAGTTCTGACGCGTCACCTCGAAACCGTGCCCGGCATAGAAGAAAACCCCGACTTCGGACCCCTTCAGGGCCACTGCAAAATCGCGCACCTTGCGGTCGAACGTCGCCTTGTCGAGATCGAGCCCTTCAATTACCTGGAAGCCCTGCTTGCTGAGCGCCGCTGTCATGTCTGTCGCGTCGTTTTTCGGATTTGGGAGGCTTGGTGCGTGCTGATACGCTGAGTTGCCGATCACCAGCGCGACCCGCTTGTCGGCGTAAGCAATCGGCACCACAAGCAGCATCAACAGAGAAACAAAAACCCGCATTGCAGCATCCCTCGATCGCTTGCTAGGTACGCATTCAATTTTAGCATTGGAATTGCGGAGCGCACCGCACAAACGACGCCGATTTCCATGAGACCCGTCAAGCTTTGCGCTGAGTGCCGATGTCGATAGAGCCGGCAAGGCCGGTTCAACGTGCTGTTGTGCTGGTGCCTTTGGAGCGGGGAGGGGACGGGACGGCGAGGGTGCCCCCCATCCTCCAACTCAGCATTTCGTGATTTGGCGCGCCGCCCCGCCTGCCTCAGCTTGCAATGCGCCGGCCGCCTCGCGGGGCACGCGGCCGTGCGCGAGTCGCAAAAGGACCAATCGGGAGGATCAGAAGAATGCGCCTATCCAGCCTGTTCGCCGCCGGCGCGGTGGCGGCCCTGATGGCAGCGTCTGCAGCCTGGGCTCAGAGCCAGCCCCCGGCACCGCCCGCCCCGCCGTTGTTCGCCACCACCAAGATCGAGGGCACCGACAACGTCTACCTCTTCCGCTACCAGGGCCACCAGGCGATGTTCGTCGTCACGAGCGAGGGCGTCATCGCCACCGACCCGATCGGCCTCGGCCGGCCGCAGGCCGTCACCACCTACATCGACGAGATCAAGAAGGTGACGAGCCAGCCGGTCAAATACGTCATCTACAGCCACAGCCACTACGACCACATCACCGGCGGCAAGCCGTTCAAGGACCTCGGCGCCCGCTTCATCGCCCACAAGAACGCCAAGGCGCAGCTCGAGCGGCTGCAGCCACCGAACATCGTGATTCCCGACGAGGTGGTGGACAACCAGCACACCATTACGCTCGGCGGCACGACGCTGGAGCTCCACTACGTCGGCCGCAACCATTCCGACAACTCGCTCGTCATGCGGCTGCCGAAGGAGAAGCTCATCTTCGCGGTCGACTTCGTCCCGATGCAGTCCGTGTTCTGGCGCAGCATGCCGGACAGCTGGCTCGACGAGTGGGAGACCTCGCTCAAGCGCGTGCTCGCCATGGACTGGGACAAGCTCATTCCCGGCCATCCCGGGCCCGGTGGCCGGCTCGGCAACAAGCAGGATGTGCGAGAACCTGCTGCAGTACATGAGCGACCTCGCGGCCGCGGTGAAGAAGGCCGCCGACGAGGGCAAGTGCTACGACAACGCCATGAAAGAGGTGAAGCTGCCGAAGTACGAGTCATGGAGCAACTACGCCACGTGGTTCCCCGGCAACGTCGAGCGCTATTGCCTGCTCTACCGCAGCGGCTTCTGACCCTAGCAAGCAGCTGTTCAGGCCGGCGCGCTCCAACCGCGCCGGCCCAAGCCTTTTGCGCGCGGTAGGAATGGGATGCTTCCTAGCGCGGTGCGCGCTCGCCCAATCGACAAACGCGGCTCGCCATGGCTTACTCAGGCCAAAGACGACGATAACAGTCGCTGATGGCCAGGGGAGGATTACATGGCAACCGTCGCATTCACGCTCAACGAGAAGGCGGTGACTGTGACCGCCGAGCCCGATGCCCCGCTTCTGTGGGTGCTGCGCGAGCAGCTCAAGCTGACAGGAACCAAATACGGCTGCGGTGCCGCACTGTGCGGGGCTTGCACCGTGCATCTGGACGGTAAGGCCACGCGCTCCTGCGTGACCCCCGTCAGCAGCGTCGCCGGCAAGAAGGTGACGACCATCGAGGGGCTGTCGGCCAACGGCGACCACCCGCTGCAGCGCGCCTGGGTGGCCGAGCAGGTGCCGCAGTGCGGCTACTGCCAGTCCGGCCAGATCATGCAGGCCGCCGAGCTGCTCGCCACCAACAAGAGCCCCTCGCGCGAGGCGATCGTTGCGCACATGGACGCCAACATCTGCCGCTGCGGCACCTATCCGCGTATCGTGCGCGCCATCCAGCGCGCTGCCAAGGAGGCCTGAGCCATGACGACACTCGAGGCCAGCGAGACTACCTCCCTTTCCCGCCGTGATTTCATGGGCGGAGCGGCAGGGCTCACCTTCGCGTTCTCTTTCAGCGGCCTGATGACCGCGCGGCCCGACGGCGTCATCGCCTCCGACACCGCCAAGACCATCGGCGGCTGGGTCACGATCGGCACCGACAACAGCGTCACCATTGCCGCGCCCATCGCCGAGATGGGCCAGGGTGTGATGACCTCGCTGCCCATGGTGGTGGCCGAGGAGCTCGACGCCGACTGGGCGAAGGTTCGGCCCATCGTGCCGCCGCAGGTCCCCGGGCTCTACGGCAATCCGCAGCTCGGCGGGACCGTGTACGTGGTGGCGAGCCGCACCACCGACGGCTTCTGGGACAAGGCGCGCACGCACGGCGCCCAGGCGCGCCGGGTCCTCATGCAGGCGGCCGCCGACAAGTGGGGCGTGCCGCTGGCCGAGGTCACCACTGAGCCGAGCGTGGTGGTGCACAAGGGCAGCGACCGCAAGATGACCTACGGCGAGATCGCTCAGTTCGCCGTGGTGCCGGCCGAGTTGCCCAAGGTCGAGCTTTCCGAGCTCAAGCAGCCCTCGCAGTATCGCATCGTCGGCACCAGCGTTCCCCGCTTCGATGTGCCGTCCAAGACCACCGGCGGCGCCAAGTACGGCCTCGATGTCGAGGTGCCGGGCATGGTCTACGCCACGCTGCTGCGCTCGCCCGTGGAGGGCGGCGCTCCAGACAATGTCGATGCGACGGCACTGCTGAAGATCCCCGGCGTCCTGCACACGATCAAGCTCAGGGACGCGGTGGCCGTGGTGGGCTCCACGGTGGAGGCCGTGTTCAAGGCCCGCGACGCGCTCAAGGTGACCTGGAAGGGCGGCGCCACTGTGGGCTTCGACAGCGAGAAGGCGCTCGGCGAGTACGCCGCGCGCGCGCGCAATGTCGAAGAGAAGGGCCTGCTCTACAAGGACAACGGCAATACGGCCGAGGCCCTCGGCAAGGCCGCCCGCGTGATCACTGCCGAGTACCTCACCGACTATGTGCATCACGCGCAGATGGAGCCGATCAACGCCACCGTGAGCGTCAGCGCGGCGGGCGATGGTGCCGAGATTCTGGATGGGCACCCAGGGTCAGACCATCATGGCCGGTGCGGCGGCGGGATTCCTCAAGACCACGCCCGACAAGATCAAGGTCCACCAGCACCTGTTGGGCGGCGGCTTCGGCCGGCGAGCCTACGCGGACGTTGTGATCTACGGGCTCGCGATCTCGCGCGAGGTGAAGAAGCCGGTGAAGCTGATCTGGACGCGCGAGCAGGATGTCAAGGCGTGCTGGAACCGGCCGCAGTCGGCGCACTTCCTGCAGGCCGGGCTCGATGCCGGCGGCAACGTGGTCGGCTGGCGGCATCGCGTGGTGGCCGAGGCGACGGTGGCCTATGCCACGCCCGCGCGCCTGGAAGTCGCCAAGGGCCTCGACCCGCTCACGTTGGAGGGCGCCGAGCACCTGTACGGCTTCGACAACTGGACCGTGGAGTACCTGCGCGAGATCCGCGGGGTGCCGCTAGCCGCCTGGCGCGCCATCGGCTCGGGCTTCAACAAGTTCGCGGTCGAGTGCTTCATCGACGACATCGCGCGGGCAACCAACGTCGACCCTGTCGAGCTCCGCCTCAAGTTGCTCGCCAAGCACCCGCGCGGCCGGCGCGTCATCGAGGCGGTGGCGAAAATGGCCAACTGGACCGGCAAGCCCGCGGAGGGTCGGGCGCTGGGCTTTGCCTACGCCGACATCTGGCGCACGCCGGTGGCGGGCGTGGCCGAGGTTTCGCTCGACCGTGCAAGCGGCAACATCCGCGTGCATCGCTTCTGGAACGCGGTGAACCCCGGCATCGTCGTCAATCCCGACATCGTCGTGCAGCAGAGCGAGAGCAACGTGGTGTGGGGCATCAGCCAGGCGTTGAAGGAGCGCATCACCTACAAGGACGGCGCGGTGCAGCAGTCCAACTACCACGACTATCCGGTGCTGCGCATGTCGGAGGTGCCGGAGATCATGACCGAGGTGATCACCACAACGGATCGCCCGACCGGCATCGGCGAGATCGTGCTTCCCGTGGTGGCGCCGGCCATCTCCAATGCGATCCAGGCGCTCACCGGCAAGCGCCTGCGCCACATGCCCTTCACGCCCGCGCGCGTGAAGCAGACGCTGAGCGCCTGATTGCATTCCCGGAGGCCGAGGCCACGCCCCGCGGGGCGGCGCCAAGGCTATCCGGGACCTTTCCCGCAGCCGCGGCGTGGACCACCCCGCGCCGCAGGGATTTTCTGCGCTGAGAGCCACGTCGCCCGGAAGCGGGGTGAGGCTGTCCGGAACCTTCGCCAGGCCCTACGAGGTGCCGCGCCTCGCGCCACCTGTCTCGCTAGCCGAACAGCCGAACGATGATCTGGCTCGACGAGTTGGCGATGCCGAGCGCCTGCACGCCCAGCTGCTGCTTTACCTGCAGGGCCTGCAGCTTGGTCGACTCTTCGTTCATGTCGGCATCGACGAGCTGGCTGATGCCCCGGCTGATGGCGCTCATCAGTCCCGTGATGAACTCCTTCTGCGTGCTGATGCGCGCGTTGGCGGCGCCGAGCACGGTCGCGGAGTTCGTCATGGAGGCGATGGCCCCGTCGACCGCGCCGATGATCTCTTCCAGGTCGGCCAGGTCGGCATCGGTGTCGGTCAAAGCCGAGATGTCGAACGCATCGATCGAGCCGGCAACGGAATAGGTCACGCCGCCGTTGGTGGTCGTGCTCTGTGTGTCGAGGATGCCCGACTGGTCGTTGGCGTCGAACAGCTTGGTGGTATCGAGGTCGATGCTGATGGTGCCGATAGAGATGTTGCCGCCGACGCGTGCGAACGACGCAACGATGGTCTTGATCGGGTTGTAGTCCGGCGCGCCCGAGTTCGACCGACAGCCAGTTCTCGCCTGAGAACGTGGCGCTATCGGTGATGCCGCGCAGCTGAACCTGCAGCTCGTTGATCTCGCTCTGGATCTTGTTGCGGTCGACGCCGGGCTGGCGTGCGGCCACCAGCTTGCTCTTGATCTGGTCCACCACCTTGATGGCGGAGTTGGTGCCAGTGTAGGCGACATCGTTGATGGCGCTGAGGGCGAGCGCGTCCAGCACGGTGGACAGCGCCGCGTTGTCCGACCGCATGGTGGTGGCGATGGACCAATAGGCGGCGTTGTCGGAGGCGTCGGAAACTCGCAACCCTGTGGAGATGCTGTCTTGCGTCCCGCTCAAGGCTTTGGTGGTTTGCGACAGCGTCAGCAACGCCGTCATTGCGGCGATATTGGTGTTGATGCTCGTCATGGCCAGGTTCGGCGGTAGGAGGGGCAACGCTCTTACCAAGGTGGCAACGCGGCCTTAATCCAACTGGAACCGGCTTACGCGCGCTCTAGCCTGCCATGGCCATGACACTAGGCGACAAAGGTTGCACATCGATTAAAACGCATGCGTCGCATTCACAGCTGGTCGGGAGGCACGGGGGAGGGCCGTCAATCCAAGCAAGAGACCTGGTGCGATATCGTCCGGCCCGCGGTCAAAAAATGTCGCCAATCCACGCTAAACCAGCGCCTGATACACCAGATTGCGCAGCATCTGCCGGTAGCGCAGGCGGATTTGCCCTGGCGCGGCGGCCATGAACACGGCGCTGAGCTCCTCCCTCGGGTCCACCCAGAAATAAGTGCCCCACACGCCCGACCAGTAGTAGTCGCCGGCGCCGCCGGCCATGGCGGCGATCCCGTCCTGCCGGCGCACGGCGAAGCCCAGGCCGAAGCCATAGCCGGTGGCGGCCGGGTCCATCTTGTCGGCGATCATGTTGTTGAACGATGCCGGCAGGTGGTCGGCGGTCATGAGCTTCACCGTGCCTCGGCCCAGGATGTCCGCGGGACCCAGCCGTCCGCCCCGGCGCAGCATCTCGGCAAAGCGCAAGTAGTCGCCGGCCGTGGAGACGGTGCCGCCGCCGCCCGAGTCCCACTTCTGCGTCTTGTCGGTGGCGTGATGGGGCACGCCGTTGGCCTGTCCGGTGATCGGGTCCTTGGCCAGCGCCAGGGCATAGCGCCCGCACTTGGCTGCCGACAGCGCGAAGCTCGTATCCACCATGCCGAGCGGCCCCCACAGCCGCTCCTGCAGGAAGGCGCCGAGCGGCTTGCCCGCGGCAGCCTCCAGCACGAAGCCCAGCACGTCGGTGGAGAAGCCGTATTCCCAGTTCGTGCCCGGATCGAACAGCAGCGGCGACTTGGCGAGCGCGGCGATCACCCCCTCTTTGTCCATGCGCTCGGCCGCCCACACCGAGGAGCCGGGATAGAGCGCATGCGCGGGTGTAGTACCGCGATCGCGGTAGGTGAGGCCGGACGTGTGCCGCAGCAGATCCTGCACGGTCGGCGGCTGCTTCGGCGTGCGGGTCGCCCCGTCGGGCTCTGCAACCTTCCACTCCGCCAGCGGCGGCAAGTACTGCGCCACCGGGTCGGCCAGCAGCAGGCGCCCCTCCTCCACCAGCATCATGGCGGCGACCGAGGCCATGGGTTTGGTCATGGAGGCGATGGAGAAGATGGCGTCGGTCTTGAGCGGCTCCTTGGCTGCGGGATCGCGATAGCCCACCGCTTCCAGGTGTGCGAGCCTGCCCGCCCGCACGATGCCGACCACGGCACCTGGGATGCGGTGCTCTTCCACCTCGCGCCGCAGCGCCTCGCCGATGCGGCGCAGCCGCAATGACGAAAGGCCCACGGCCTCTGGCTCGGCTGGTGCAAGGGGTGAGGCTGTCATGCGGCACCTCGCAAACGATTGAGAGCAGCTCGAGCATAATGCCGGGCGGGGCTCCCCACAAATGCCGCGAGATGACGTCCAAGCTTCGCGCCGCTAGCCTGCAAGGCAGGCTGCGGCAACGGCGGAGGAGCATCGTGGGACTTGGATTTCGGCCGGCCGATATGCTGGCAACGGGCCTCGCCCTACTCGTCGCGCCACTGGCACACCTAGGCCTTGCCCAGGCGCAGCGCTGCGACGGCGTCGAGGTGCCCGTCGGCAGTGAAGCCCGCCTCTGCCTGCGCCCTGGCTCCGGGGCGCGGTTCAAGGATTGCGCCGACTGCCCCGAGATAGTGGCCGTGCCAGCGGGACGCTTCACCATGGGCTCGCCCGCCGACGAGCCCGGTCGCGAGGCCAAACGCGAGGACCAGGTGCCGGTGACGATCCCGCGGCCGTTCGCCATCGGCGCCTTTGCGGTGACGCGTGGGGAGTTCGCGGCCTTCGTCGCGGCCACCGGCTACACGCCCGACGAGGGGTGCTATTTCTGGACCGGCACAACCTGGGACGAGCGGGCGGATCGCTCCTGGCGCGATCCAGGCTTCGTGCAGGACGACCGCCACCCCGTGACCTGCGTCGACCTTGCGGCCGCCAAGGCCTACGTCGCCTGGCTGTCGGCCAAGACCGGCAAATCCTATCGCCTGCCGTCGGAGACCGAGCGCGAGTACGCCACGCGTGCCGGCACGGCCACGCCGTTCTGGTGGGGGGCGGTGATCTCCTCGGACTTGGCCAACTACAACGGCACCATCCCCTACGTGCAAGGCGCCAAGGGCGGCGAGTGGCGGCAGGCCACCGTACGGGTCGACGGCTTCCGTCCCAACCCGTGGGGGCTCTACCACGTGCACGGCAACGTCTGGGACTGGACCGACGACTGCTGGAACGAGAACAACGCCGGCAACCCAGGCGACGGCAGCGTGCGCACGAGCGGCGACTGCACCTGGCGGGTCGCCCGCGGCGGCGCCTGGAACTATCCGCCGGCGGACCTGCGCTCGGCGCACCGCTATTGGAACCTGCCGCACAACCGCTCGGGCGTGCAGGGGTTCCGTGTCGCAAGGGCCCTGTAGCCGAACTGCGCCGCATCATTCAGGCCGCCTTTGTCGCCCGTCCCATAGCGCATCGCGTCGCGCGCAAGGTCCCGCTCGCGACCTCCCAGCCCTGGAATTGCCGCCTGTGCGCACCAGCCCGGCTCCCGCCATCGCCCTGCCGTGGTTGAGACGTTTGACAGGGCGCGTCGGGGGCGGCATTGGATGAATACGAACGACGCCGTCGCGCAGCCGCAAGGCAACCCTTCCCGGACCAGCCGTGCATCCACAACCGAGCCTGACAACCGCTCTCAGGGGCGACCGGCTGGAGCTGTCGGCGTCCGGCGCCTGGACGGCTGCGCACGCAGGAGCGCTCGAAAATCTCGTCGATGCCGCCGTCCGCGATTTCGGCGAGGCGCGCCAGCTTGCGCTCGACGTCAGCGGGGTTCGTGCGCTCGACACGTTCGGCGCCTGGCTGCTGGAGAAGATCACCCGCGAGGGCACGGCGCTCGGAAAGGAGGCTCGGCTCACCGGGCTCGCCGAGCAATACCGCGGCCTGCTGGAAGAGGTGCACGCCGTCAATCGTACCGCTCCCGCGCCGCCGCGGAGGTTGAGCGGGCCGCTGGCTGCGCTGGAGACCGTTGGTCGCGCCGTCGTCGGTCTCGGGCACGAGCTGGTGCCGTTTATCAACATGCTGGGGGCGCTCGGCACCGCGTTGCTGCGCACGCTGATGCGGCCGGCGAGCTTCCGCCTGACCTCGGCGGTCCATCATCTCGATCGAGTCGCCTGGCAGGCGGTGCCGATCGTCCTGCTCATCACCTTCCTCATCGGCTGCATCATCGCCCAGCAGGGCATCTTCCATTTCCGCAAGTTCGGCGCCGACCTCTACGTGGTGGACATGGTCGGCATCCTGGTGCTGCGCGAGATCGGCGTGTTGATCGTCGCCATCATGGTGGCCGGCCGGTCGGGCAGCTCCTACACTGCCGAGCTCGGCTCCATGAAGATGCGCGAGGAGGTCGATGCGCTGCGCACCATGGGGCTCGATCCCGTCGAGATCCTGGTCTTGCCGCGCATCGTAGCGCTCGTCCTCGCGCTGCCGATCCTTACCTTCCTCGGCTCGCTCTCCGCCCTCTACGGCGCGGGCGTGGTGGCCTGGCTCTACGGCGGCATGGCGCCTGAGATCTTCATCGACCGCCTGAGGGAGGCGATCTCGCTGACGCACTTCGAGGTGGGGATGATCAAGGCGCCGTTCATGGCGCTGATGATCGGCGTTGTCGCCGCCTCGGAAGGGCTGCGGGTGAAGGGCAGCGCTGAATTGCTCGGACTGCAGACCACCACATCGGTGGTGAAATCGATCTTCATCGTCATCGTCATGGATGGCGTGTTCGCCATCTTCTTCGCATCGATCGGGATGTGAGCCGATGGCAGGCGCAAGCTCACCGGCAGTGATCCGAGTGCGCGATCTGGTGGTCGGCTTCGGCGACCGTGTGGTGCTCGACGGGCTGTCGCTGGACGTCAATCGCGGTGAGATCCTGGGTCTGGTCGGCGGCTCGGGCGGCGGCAAGTCGGTGCTGCTGCGCACCATCATCGGCCTGTTGCCCAAGCGACGAGGCTCGATCGAGGTGCTGGGCGTCGACTTCGATCGCGCCAGCGACGAGGAAAGGCGGGCGATCGAGCGGCGCTGGGGCGTGCTGTTCCAGCAGGGCGCGTTGTTCTCCTCGCTCACGGTGTTGCAGAACGTGCAGTTTCCCATGCGCGAGCACCTCGCCGTCTCGGAGCGTCTGCTCGAGGACGTCGCCCGCGCCAAGCTCGAGATGGTGGGTATCGGCCCGGGCGACAGCGACAAGCTTCCGTCCGAGCTGTCCGGCGGCATGACCAAGCGCGTGGCGCTCGCCCGCGCGCTGGCGCTCGATCCGGAGATCGTGTTTCTCGACGAGCCGACCTCGGGCCTCGACCCCATCTCCGCCGGCGACTTCGACGCGCTCATCAAGACCCTGCAGCGCACACTCGGGTTGACGGTGTTCATGGTCACCCATGATCTCGACAGTCTGAACACCGTCTGCGATCGCATCGCGGCCCTGGCCGACGGGCGCGTGGTGGCGGTCGGGCCGCTCAAGAGCATGCTCGCCAGCGAGCACCCGTGGGTGAGGTCCTATTTCGGAGGCACGCGCGCCCATCTGGCAACGCATGGGGCTGCGCAAGGAGCACTTTGAGGTCGACGCTATGGAAATTCGCGCACGCTATATCCAGGTCGGTGCATTCGTGCTGGCCACCATCGTTGCAGGTTTCGTGTTCGTCTACTGGCTGAACAACGCCGCGGGCTTCTCCGACCGCACGATCTACCGCGTGCGCTTCCAGACGTCCGTGGCGGGTCTGCTCGGCGGCTCGGCGGTCCTGTTCAACGGCATCCGCGTCGGCGAGGTCACGGGGCTCGAGCTGAGCCAGCGCGATCCGCGCGAGGTGACGGTGATGATCGCCGTCGAGCCCGCCACGCCGGTGCGCTCCGATACGCAGGTCGAACTCGACTTTCAGGGTTTGGCAGGTGCCACTGTGATCGCGCTGAAGGGCGGCAGTGCCTCTTCGCCGCCGCTGCAGCGGAGCGGCAACGAGCCCCCGCTGCTGTCGGCAAGCCCCGACGCCAGCCAGAGCCTATCGCAGGCCGCCCGCGATGCCCTGCGCAAGCTCAACGCCATCATGGCGGAGAACGCGGAGCCGCTGCAGACCACCATCGCCAACCTCAGCACCTTCTCGGCGGCGCTGGCGCGCAATTCCGAGAAGCTCGACGGCATCGTCGCGGGCCTCGAGCGCATGACCGGCGGCGGCTCCAAGTCGCCCACCGTCTACTACGACCTGACCGCCCCGCGCGACTTCCCGCCAGCCGTCAAGATGCGCCCTGTGCAGCTCATCGTCGCCGAGCCGACGGCGCTCGTCATGATCGATGCCCAGACGATCCTCATCCGGCCTCCGCCCGCCGACGCCCCCCCTGCCAAAGCGGCCCTGTGGGGCGACAGCCTGCCCAAGCTCGTGCAGGCGAAGCTGATCGAGACCTTCGAAAACGCCAACTACCTTCGCACCGTGGGGCGGGCCTCGGACGGCTTCGAGGGCGACCACAAGCTGCTGATCGACATCCGCACCTTCCAGCTGTCGCTCAAGCCGCAACCGGCGGCGGAGATCGATATCTCGGCCAAGCTGCTGAACGACAAAGGCGGCCTGGTCGGCGCGAAGGTGTTCCGCGCCACGGCGCCGGCTACCGGCGCAGACGTGGCCGCTGCCGCGGCCGCGCTCGATGTGGCCTTCGGCAAGATCGCCAGGGAGCTGGTGGTCTGGACGGCGGGCTCGCTCTAGCGAGGCAATGCACCTGCACCGAAATCGCTATCGTCCGCCCGTATCACCGGGTCCTGCCATGGGCCGCGCAGATAGATCACCTCTCCGCCCACCAGGTCGGCGGCATTTATCGGCCGGTCCGCCGGTATGCTCTGCTTCACCGATAGGCGGAGGTCGAGGTTGCCGTCGGTGAGGCCGAGCCTTCCCGCGGCGCCGAGGCCGGCGGCGCCCGATCGCGCATGCGCGACGTCGGTAAAGGCCACGCCATCGATGATCAGCGCGCGCGCCTCGAGCTGATCGATGTTGAGCTGCGACTTGGCAAGCTTCAGCCAGCCTGCGCTCTGGTTGGCGTTGGCGGCGGTACGCAGACCCTTGAGATCGAGTGCCAGCCGCCCGCCCTCGGCGATCGACAGGCTGGCCTTGCCGGACAGGCGCCTGATGATCTCTGCAGGCGAATAGCCGGTGCTGGTCACGTCGGCGGTAAGCGTGGCGCGCCCGGTGAGCGGGGTGGACCCGAGCCAGAAGCTGCTCGCTGCACCGGCCTCGATGTTCTCGAGCTTGGTGCGCAGGGCGTAGCGCGGCATGGCCTCGCTCATGATCGCGGTCACCTGCGCGGTGGCGGTGCCGGAGCTCATCTCGATCTCGGTGATGTCAGCCTGCAGCTTGCCGCCTTGGGCGGTTATGGTCGCGGCGCCCTGACCGAATGCATAACCTTTGATCGATACCTTGCGCGCGGAAAGACGCAGGTCGGCGTCGACATGCCTGATCAGGGGCAGCGATAGATCGAATGTCGACCAGGAGGAGGGGGACAGGTCGAAACCGAAGAACTGCATGCGCGCGGCGTCGAGATAGGGCGTCAGATCGAGGGACGTGAAGTCGAGGGTGGCGTCGACCAGCGGGCGATCGTTGGCCAGATTGAGGGCGAGCCTGCCGCTCGCCTCGTTCTTGTCGACCGTGATCTTGGCCTTCTCGAAGGCCAGCGCGCGGCGGGCCCAGGTAAGCTGACCCTTGACGCTCGTGGCATTGAAGCCCTCGGTGGTGTGCAGCGGCAGCCCGAACCAGCGGCCGGCGCGCCGCAGGCTGGGCGTGGAGACCTCCGCCGAGCCCGCCAGCTGCAAATCCTCACCGACGTCGGCATATCCCTCGAAGCTCGCCTCCACCAGGGCGCCCTTCACTGTGGTCTTCAGTGGCCAGCGCGACGGCAGGCGCTTGTCGGACGACTGGCTGAGGGTGGCGTCGAAGGCCAAGCGCTGGCCTCTGATGGTAACGGTGCCCCGGCCGGCGATCTGGCCTTTGCGGCGGCCCGTAACCTCGGCCTGGATGTCGCCGATGGTCTCGAGCGTGCCGTCGAACGCGGTCACATGCAGGGTGCCGCGCTTGATGGTGAGGAGGTCGAAGCCCAGCGTCATGATCTGCTCGATCAGGGGAGCGAGTGCGCCCACGTCGATGGCGGCACGGTCGCTGCCGTCCTGCGCCGTCGCCGCCTTGAGGCCCGCGGCATTGAGCGTGAACACGGGGCCATCCAGCACGATGCTTGCATTGGTCGCGCCGGGCGTGGCCTGGCTGGCGACGTAGGCATAGACCACGCCGCGATTGAGGATGAGGTCGGGTGCGTCGCTCAGCCGGATCGGCTGCGAGAGGACGTGCATGTCGCGCGGAGAGGCAACCACCGATGAGATGGCGAAAGGCTCGTCCGGCCGCCGCTCGGCAAAATAAAGCGGCGCAAGCACGGCAAACAGCAGACACGCCACTAGCGCAAGCAGGAGCTTTCTGAGGCGCCACATGACCGTCTTGTGTCGCATGCCCTGTAGGGCCCCCCGGCTCGGTCTCTACGCCTCTGCTCGCTCTTTCCGCCGCCAGCGCCGGTTGACCGACTCGCGCGCTGGTTGTCGCTTGCGGAGCGCACCGCTTTTACAAAGCGTAGCCGCGGTATGCAAGCTTGCCTGCTATGGTTGGGCGCTGTTCCTCGAACCGAACTAACATCGAAGGTTAAAGCATAGCCCTAGTTTGCTGAAAGTGCCAGAGAACAATCGAGTCACTGCGATGGCGCGCCCGCTGTGGACCCCCGGCGAAGCCCGGATTTCTCAAACGCGACTGAGGGCTTTCTCCTCTTGGGTTTCATCGCGCACGGGCAAGCCGCTGACGGACTACGACAACTTGCACCGCCGGTCGGTCGAGAGCCCTACGGAGTTCTGGTCGCAACTGTGGGACTTCACGGAGATTTTAGGAGAAAAGGGCTCAGCCCCGTTCCTCTCCGACCCCAACAGGATGCCGGGCGCCCAGTTCTTTCCTTCGGCCAGGCTGAACTTCGCCGAGAACCTGCTCAAGACCGCCGGCAGCGGAGACGCGATCGTCTTTTGGGGCGAGGACAAGGTCAAAACGCCGGCCAGGTCGAGCCGCTGGAAGGGGTGCAGGAGGCGGTCGTCATCGGCCAGGACTGGGACAACGATGTGCGGGTGGTGCTGTTCGTCATCCTGAAACCCGACCTCGAGCTGGACGCCCCTCTGCGCGAGCGCATCAAGAAGCAGATCCGCGCCGGTGCCAGCCCGCGGCATGTTCCGGCGAAGATTGTGCAGGTAGCCGACATACCTCGCAGCAAGTCCGGCAAGATTTCCGAGCTCGCCGTCCGGGATATCGTGCACGGCCGCGATATCAAGAACAGGGAAGCGCTGGCGAACCCCGCGGCTGTCGATATCTATCGCAATATGGCCGAGTTCATCCGCTGACCCCGGAGGTGGAAGCAGCCCAATCGCTAGGCAGGGACCATGTAACCCGCCTGGCTCCGCACATTTGAATTGGACATCCGCCGACTTCAGTTTGTACACAAGCCTATGAAACGCGGGCCTATGAAACGCGGGCCTACTAGCTGCGGCGGCATGCCGGCAGCAAGAGCGAGGGGTTTGGTGTGAACAAAGTCTTCCCTAGTGCCAAGGCGGCACTCGACGGCGTGATCAAGGACGGGCAGGTGCTGGCCGTCGGCGGCTTCGGGCTGTGCGGCATTCCCGAAGCGCTGATCGCAGCGGTGCGCGACTTCGGCGCCCAGAACCTCACCGCCATCTCCAACAACGCCGGCGTCGACGGCTTCGGCCTCGGCGTGCTGCTGCAGACGCGCCAGATCAAGAAGATGATCTCGTCCTACGTCGGCGAGAACAAGGAATTCGAGCGGCAGTACCTTGCCGGCGAGCTGGAGCTCGAGTTCACGCCGCAGGGGACTCTTGCCGAGAAGCTGCGCGCAGGCGGCGCAGGCATCCCCGCGTTCTACACCAAGACGGGCTACGGCACGATCGTCGCAGAGGGCAAACCGGTCGCCGAGTTCGACGGGCAGAAATACATTCTGGAGCGGTCGCTCAAGGCAGACGTGGCGCTGGTCAAGGCCTGGAAGGGCGACAAATCCGGCAACCTCATCTACCGGATGACAGCGCGCAACTTCAATCCGAACGTGGCGACCGCCGGCAAGATCACGATTGCCGAGGTCGAGCACCTGGTCGAGACCGGCGAGTTGGACCCCGACCAGATCCACACGCCCGGCATTTTCGTGCAGCGCATCGTGCTCAACGCCACGCCCGAGAAGCGCATCGAGCAGCGGACGGTGAGGAAAGCGTGAGTCGTGAGAAACCACTGACCACTCACGACCTTAACGGAGCAACCCAATGGCATGGACCCGTGAACAGATGGCCGAGCGCGCCGCCAAGGAGCTGCGCGACGGCTTTTATGTGAACCTCGGCATCGGCCTCCCCACGCTGGTTGCCAACTACATCCCCGAAGGGGTGAACGTGATGCTGCAATCCGAGAACGGCCTGCTCGGCATCGGGCCGTTCCCGAGCGAGAACGAGGTTGACGCGGACCTGATCAACGCCGGCAAGCAGACCGTGACAACGCTGCCGGGCTCGAGCTTCTTCTCGTCTGCCGACAGCTTCGGGATGATTCGCGGCGGGCACATCAATCTCGCCATCCTCGGCGCCATGCAGGTGTCGGAAACAGGTGACCTCGCCAACTGGATGATCCCCGGCAAGATGGTGAAGGGCATGGGCGGGGCGATGGACCTCGTCGCTGGCGTCGAACGCGTTGTCGTCGTCATGGAGCACACCGCGAAGAAGAAGGACGGCGGAATTGACAAGAAGATCCTGGAGAAGTGCAACCTGCCGCTCACCGGGGTCGGCGTCGTCAACCTGATCATCACCGATCTCGGCGTGATCGAAGTCACCCAGTCCGGGCTCAAGCTGCTCGAGCTGGCTCCGGGTGTCACCAAGGAAGAGCTTGCCGAGAAGACCGGCGCGACGGTGCACTAGAGCCGATCCAAACACCCGGCTGCGAACGGCATGATCATCCACGGCCGCTCGGATGCCACGCTCAACCCCAGCGGCGAGTGCATCGGCACGGCCGAGGTCTACCGCCAAGTCGAGCAACTGGAGGAGGTCCAGGAGGCGATCGTCATCGGCCAGGACTGGGACAACGACGTGCATGTGGCGCTGTTCGTCACAAGAAGGCGCTCGCCAACCCCGAGGCGCTGGAGCTCTTTCGCGACATCGCCGATCTGCGGCGGTAGGGCCGACAGTCACTGGGGCGAAAGGGCTTGGCCCGGTGGCGCCTTGAGCTGGTTACCACAGTTCCGGCAGAATGCGAGCTTGCGGCTTTTGCCCCTCCACGAGAGCTACTGTTCGCTGTATGAAGGATTTGGGGCCCCATAGCGCAGCGGATCGAGCATCAGCTTCCCAATCCGAGTGGCGCAGGGTCAAGTCCTTCCGAGGTTGCCTCTGACCGGGATCTAGGGATGCCTAGGGTAGGACTCAGGGAATGGCTCGCCGTGGGACGCGCAATAGCCGGCGGCAATTTGCTGCGCCACGAAGGCCCCCTGCAGCTGACCGCTACGTTCGAGCGAAGATTTGCGTCCTTCATGGGTGTCGAGCATGCTCTGGCGATGACCAGCGGGACGGTTGCGCTGCACGGCGCGCTGACCGCTATAGGGGTTGGGCCGGGCGACGAGGTTATTGTTCCCGCGTACTCCTGGGTTGCCTCTGCCGCTGCACCGGTTCTGGCGGGAGCGGTACCGGTGCTGGCGGACATCGACGAGTTGCTGACGATCGATCCTGCGGATATCGAGCGAAAGATCACGCCGCGCACCAGGGCGATCATCCCGGTGCACATGGTGAACGCCCCCTGCAACATGGACGCGATCATGCGCGTGGCGCGTCGGTGTGGACTGGCCGTGATCGAGGACGCGTGCCAGGCCGTCGGCATCAGCTACCGGGGGCGGATGTGCGGCTCGATCGGCGACATCGGCGTCTATAGCTTCAACCACTTCAAGAACATGAACATCGGCGAAGGCGGCGCTGTCGTGACGAACGATCAGAAGCTGTATGCGCGGATGATGAACTTCCATGATCTTGGAATTTGGGCGAGGCGCGGATTCGAGGCTGGCGGCGAGCCGCCGTTCGTCGCGTCGCACGCACGGATCACGGAGATCCAAGGCGCGATGCTCAATGTGCAGCTGACAAAGCTTGGCTCCCACATCAACCGGCTCAAGAAGAGCCGGAAGACCATTGCAGATGTTCTGCAGGCGGGCGGCGGGCCAACGATATCGCCGCATAACGATCCGGAGGCCGCCGCCACGTTGACCGTGATTTTCGACACCGAGCACGAGGCCGTCTCATATGCGAGCAGACCTGGCGCCTATCGCGTCTTCGACAACTCCAAGCACGTCTATACGAATTGGTCGCCGATCATCAATCGCCGGACCGCGCACCCGAAGATGGATCCATGGGCATGGGCGGACCGCGACATCACCTACGACGCTTCGACCTGTGCGCGCACCCTGGATATCCTGCGTCGGAGTTGCCGCATCCATCTGAGCGCGCGCTGGCCCTCGCCGGTCGTGCGGTGGAAGGCGAAGCGACTGGTTGCACCGGCTGAAGCGCGCAAGGAACCGCGAGCCGTCGAACCTAGCCAAGGACTTTCCACAGAGCGAGCGGAAGAGCCGTTTCGTCAGCAGACGCCAAGCCCGGAGAGAATTGAGCAATGATTTCAGGACTTCGCGTGGCGACGACCAATCTGCTTCGCGATCAAATGGTGTTCGATGTCATCGTCATTGGCGCAGGAGCAGCCGGGTCCTACGCCGCCCTGCTGTTTGCCCAGCTGGGGATGCGCGTGCTTGTTCTCGACGCAGGTAGGAGGTCGACGTTCCTGCAGCGCCCGTTCTCCCACATTCTCGCGGCTGTGGTGAAGACCGTCGCGCATCCAGGTTGGTACCGCTCCTTCCCTCACCGGCTCGTCAACATCGGGCGCAAGGGCTTAATGCTGCTGGGAAGCGTGCGGCAGCCGCGACAGTGTCAGTGCTTTGCTTGGGAGCTCGATCCCATGGCGCTCGTCGACGACCGGGATCACCCCTACTCGACCAGCCCGGGTACTGATTTCGCCTGGTATCGGGCGCATGGCGTCAACGGCCGGATGACCGTCCCTGGTCACGGCCTTCAGTTCAACCGTTTTCCTGACGAGAGCTTCGACGCCTGGCCCATATCAGTACGGGAAATGGCACCCTGGTATGCCAAGGTATCGGACCTGCTTGAGCTGGCACCCCAGAGGGGCGGCCAAGGCGACGAGCTGTCGCCGGCCGAGTCCGTCCTGTGCGAAGCGCTGCGCGGGCGGTGGCCGGACGTCGAACTGAGGCTGGGGCGGTCGGCACCCTGGCCCGATCTTCTTGGGCGGGCGGGAAAGGGAGGAGATGTCGCGATCCGCTCCGGAGCGTTCGTTAGGCGTATCGACCTCGACAAGCGAGGAAACCTCAGGGGCGTCACATGGGTTGACTCGGAGACCCGCGAGGACATGTCCATCCAGGCGCCGGTCGTCTTTACCTGCGCGTCGACTATAGAGAGCACGCGCATCCTTTTGAACTCCAAGTCGGCCGATTTCCCGGATGGAATTGGCGCCGATGGCGGCGCGCTCGGCAAGTATCTGATGGACCATATCTGGGTATCGGGGCAGGGCCGAGGGCCCGGTCTGGTGGGCGGCCCCGTCGAGCCGGTTCCCGGCCGTTGCCTCTATGCGCCGCGCCTGGATTTGCACGCCGGCAAAGGCGGCGCGGCTCCGCTTGGCATGCAGGTCTACCAGTTCTCGCTCGGAGAGAAGCGCTCCATGTTCACGGCGGTGTCGTTTTCCGAGATGGAGCCGCGCGAAGACAACGAGGTGACGCTCCATCCAGAGCGGCGGGACGCCAACGGCATTCCCATCGTGAACATCGCCTTTCGTCACTCCGAGCGCGAACTGAGAAGGGCGCGCGAACAGTCGGACGTCATCCGGGAGATTGCGCGTTTGGCGGGTGCCGAGCTCTATAATGTCGATACCCGGCCGGCAGTCGGCGGCACGGCGATTCATGAGTGCGGGACGGCGCGGATGGGCGCCGAACCCAAGGGTTCGGTCCTCGATCCGTTCAATCAGGTCTGGGATATTCCGGGGCTGTATGTGACGGACGGCGCCTGTTTCCCGACGGTTGGACCCCACAACCTGACGCTGACGATCATGGCGCTGACGGCTAGGGCCGTCGCGCACGTGGCAGCCGGCGGCGAGGTGGGCAAGCTCCACCAAGCCTGCCCGTGCACGGGCGCGGAGTGAAGAACAAGGAAGCGCCCGTCGGCGGGTTTGCCGCACCAAGCCTGTCGCGCTAAGAAGAGCCGCAGGCCCCGTAGCTCAGCGGATAGAGCATCGGATTCCTAATCCGAGGGTCGCAGGTTCAAGTCCTGCCGGGGTCGCCAGCTAAATCAGTGGCTTGGCAAGCTTGTCAAAGCACATCCTCTGTTGCTTGCGTGAGTTTTGCGGGACCCCAGTCCGACCAACCCGCGCAACACCACCAACTCAACTTGGCCGGTGACACGCGTGCACACGCTCTCGGCCGCCGCAATCAGCCTCGCTAACTCTGCGGCCGAGTAGTGGGTGGTAATCCCCCCGGAGCGATGCCCCAGCAGGTCTTGCCTGTCCTCGAAGCTCACGCCCGCGGCCCGCAAGCGGCGCCCGAACGTGTGCTTCAGGTCGTGCACGCGCGCTTGCTGGAGACCGGCCCTGACGCGAGCCCGCTTCCAGCCTGACGTCAGCATTCGCGTGATCGGCCTGTCCTTGCATGTGAAGACGCATGTCGGGCTGATACCCCTCCGCGCCTCCACCACGGACTTGGCGATACCATTGAGCACGACCAACCGATCATCACCATTCTTGACGAACGTCCTTGGGATGATGAAGACGCTTGTCTGTAGCTGCGGAACAGGCACTTCCCAGTCCCACCGCAGCGAGCAGATCTCCTGATCGCGGCAACCGGTGTTGACCGCAAACAGGGCCATCTGCGCCAGGTAGTCGGGAAGCTCGCCGAACAAACGGTCCTGCTCCTCCCAGCTGAGAGGATAAGGTGAACGCTTGTGCAGGTCAGGCAGCAGCTTGATCTTGGGGGCCGCCGAGAGCCACGTGAGCCCTTGATCGTCCACCCATTCCGACGCAGCGAGGTTCAGAACCCGGCGGACGATCTTCAGTCCATGATTGATAGTCCCCGTGGTCCTCCCCTCGCATCGGCGGTGCTCGATCCAAGGCTGCAATGTGCCAAGATGGATCCGATCCACTGGCTCTCGTCCGATCCAGGGCATCAGCAGCTTGAGCAGTGAAACGTCGCAATTGAGGCTGCGCTTGTGTTGGTTTTCCAGCACAAACTTGGCCGCCGCCTCCTCGAATGAGCGAGACGGCCGCACCCCGTATACCTGCGCCTGGCGAGTGGCTTCCATCAGTCTTGCGAGATACCGCTCCGCTTCCTCGAGCTGATCTGTGCCAGTGCTCTGGCAAATTCGCCGCCCGAGGATGCGTTTGTCGACATGCCAGATCCCGGCCCGCATGATAAGGCCGGGCACTCGTTTGCGTCCCATACTCGCACTCCTTTCGCTCGTGCGGGACGCCCGTTGCGGGCGACATACTCCTCCACCCACGCGTCAAGCTCAAGGCGGTCGAAGCCTATGCCCTGCTTACCTATTGGGATTTCAGTGAGAAGGGGACGCGCCTCCGCGTTGAAGCGGTTGCGATCCATGCCGCAATAGGCAGGCGCATCCCGGAAGCGGACAATCCGTGGCTGTACGCCGCCGCGAGTGTGTTGGGGGCTTTTCATGGAGCGAAGCCGCCCTCCATGATCACTACAATGGGTGATCGTCCCAGCTTTCGCTGCACTCGGATCAGCCCTGCGCCTTCAAGCGACAAGAGGGCGCGATACTTAGCGTTGCGGTCCAGTCCAAAGCGTTCGCACGCGCGATTGCTGACTACTACCCGGTTCGTCTGTCCGATTATCGCGAGGCGCATGAGCACCACCGCAAGGTGCATGGACTTGCCTGGCAGTTTTGCGGCCGCTTCCAGCCAGGCCGCCGGTAAGGAACTATTGATGCATCTCGCAGGTCGGCTGGGGAAAGGCAGCTCCCAGCTCTTTCACACAGTTGGAGATCTCGCATGCCTCGCACTCGGCACTCAGCTACCGGGGTGAACTCTCGCAGTGCGTTGAGGGATCCAAGCGCTGAGACCGCAGATGCGGAGCCAGGAGAACTCAGTAAATCAATAATTTGTGCCAAGGGCAGCTGAAGCTAGTCTCACAGGGACACTCCACTCCATCGAGACAACGTCTAGAAACCACTGTTGAATCCCTTCGAGCGATTTGAGCGAAAAGATTCACGCTCACGCCTGCTCATTTCGCTCACTATCCGCCGAATGCTGGCGGCTGCGAGGGTGTGGCCATTCTCTGCCACAGCCAAGTTGGACTGCGCGATAGCCGCTGCAACAGCGGTCCAGCTGCCTCCATCGGCGGCTCGCCTTTTCTTGGCCTCCGCGAAAATCGCACTATGCCTCGCGCGGGTGCTGCGCACTCTATTGCGTCGCATCGAGCGATCCGGCGGCCGCGACGTACGCGTCGGCGACGCGGCACCCTTGCGATTTGCCAGCCGTCGAACAAGGCCCCTGTCGATCGACAAACTGATGCCATCCCACAGTAGCACTTGCACCAAGGGTTCTTCTTCCCCCCTCATTCTCAACAGCAACCGCCCTGCATCGAGACCGAGAGCCATCTGACAAGGCCCGTGCCTCCCCCTGATGGTGCCGAGCAGGAATGAGGCCCCGGCCGCTGACGGTCTCGGATCGCCAAGCGCCATTTGGCCAGCGATGAAACTGCTCACGGCGGAAAGGGTTGTGCCGTACCGAACAAGATGGCGAGTTGGGACGGGTATTCGACCCAGGTCCGGCTCCTCATTGCAAATTATGTGCGCGTCAGTTTGGGGGCAGCCACGTCTGGTTCTCACCACGACCGTCTTGTGGCATTGCCATTCGCACCCTGGGCACCACGCCGACTCGGCACGATTCGCTAGCTGGAGGACGCCGCAGTTAAGCAGGCCGTCCAAGACCTTGGTCGGCCATTCCTCGGTTTCACAAGCTGAAAACAGCGCTGGTTTTGGATGCGACCCCTCGATCCTCTCGATCAGAATGTAGGGAATGTCGGCAGTCACGATTGTCATGTTGGTTTGTTGCCGTCCGGGCGCCTAGGCTCAATACCATGTGCAACAAGCATACGCTGGGCCAAAATGCCGTAGCCGTCATTCGTCAGGTTGCATGAGTTCGGCCACATCAGATCAAACTGTCGCGTTACAGGGGTGCGCCCATCCTCGCCCGCATCGAACGCCACGCGTATCCTAACTTTGGACACCTTCAACATCGACCGCTTGACACTACCCGTAAGCCCTCTGAGAGCCTGCTGGAGAGTGTGGGTCGCTGTCTTAGGGCCGAGTGCGATGGTGATCGTGTACGGCTCGGACCCAAGAACACGCATGGTGATGTGGCGCACCTGCGCGCTCGCGATGCCTAGTCCTGGCTCCGGCACGAGCACGAAATCCGGATCTAGAAAGACATCAAGGTCGTAAACGCGATCGTCGCGGGGGCTTTCGCGTGGAATTTCTGTACCCAGCACTGCCTTGGCAAAGGCCACCTGCAAGTCGATGGTGCGTTCCCTTGTGCCTTGATGCCATACGCTAAGGGTGCGCTCCCGATCGTCATGCATAAAGATGATCTCGAATGCGGGCCTGTGTGGCCGCAGGGTCATTTCACCGTTGTTGTACTCAATGGCCATTTGTCTGTGGTCTTGCGGGTAGGCGAAGTAGTACTCCTTCTCCCCGTCCACGCCGCGGCGATACTGTTCGACGACACAGTTGTCACCTCGCCCCTCCCTTCGCCGGAATAGCTCAACGATGGCAGCTCCTAGTGCGCTCCCATCGGCCGCCGTTGGAGCGCGGCCCAAAGTTGGCATGTTAATTCTCTTGCGCCATTGCCGCCGCGGCTTGGTGTCGGCTTCAGCAAAGGCAACGGCGCCCTCCCAGCAATCGGGATGCTCAAAGAAGGCCCAGAACGCACATTCGTAGAACCCCGACAGCTCGGCCAGTTTCGCCGAAACTTCCTCCTGCTTGCCGTGGAACAAGGCCTCGTCGATGATTTGGACCTTGCCCGCGGGCGTTGACAGCATCTTGATTTCGCTGAAGTCCTGCACGATGCGACCTCTGACGTCCTCCTGGACCGCGCGTAGGCCGTCCATCAGCGGCTCCACATTGCGTACCTTCACGGACGGCCAATCGATGTGATCGAGCACGCCAGCTCGCTCGAAGTAGCGCCGGAGCCAGGCTTGGGCGCGGTTCGAAGAAAGTGGCGGATATCGAGATCGTGCGACATCGGCCGAGGTCCAGGATTGAAATCACCATCATTCTACAGCCATCGGGCCTTTGCGCCCTCTTTGAGGGGTCGCTGGCTCCTGCTCATGGGCGCACAGCTGACACAACCGCGGCATTGAGTACACTCGCGCCGTCATCAAAGTCGGCGAGAACGGGATGTGTGAGCAAGCGGGAAAGCCGATGCTGGCGCCGAGCGGTCGCGGCGCGGGTCGTAGGTGAAGAGACTCAATCCGCGGCGCGTAAAGCTCCACCGGAACTACACCGTGGAGGAGGTTGCGATGCTCTTCGATGTACACAAGAACACGGTCCGCAGCTGGCTCAAGTCGGGGCTGGAGACGGTCGACGGTCATCGCCCGACCCTGGTCCTCGGCCGCAAGCTTTCGGCCTTCCTCCATGCTCGGCGCGCGCACGCACGGCAGCGTTGCAGGCCGGGACAGTTCTATTGCCTGCGTTGCCGAGCTCCAAGGGATCCGGCGTCACGCAAGGCTGACTATGTGGCAATTACGCCGACCTCGGGCAACCTGAGAGGAACCTGCCCAGATTGCGGGAACCGGATCTACAGGCGCGTGTCGCTGCACAAACTGGCCGCGTCAGTCGGCGATCTCGAGGTCCAACTGCCGCAGGCACAGGAACGTATAAGCGATACTGCCGAACCCTGCCTGAACAGTGACTTGAGCCATGAGACCGAGCCCCATGCGAACGCATAGTCCGGAAAACGAGCGCATCAAGCGCGCCTATTTCACTTACTTGAAGGAGGCACGTCGCCTGAGCGAGCACTCGATCGATGCTGCCGCCGCAGCGCTGAGCAGGTTCGAAGAATACACTCGATATCGCGACTTCAAGAGCTTTCATGTGCAACAGGCGATCGCTTTCAAGCGCAAGTTTGCGGAGCAGGTCAGCGCGCGCACTGGCGAACCGCTGAGCAAGCGCACGCTCTTCGGCACCCTCAATAGCGCTGCGCGCCTTTTTCCAATGGCTGGCGGGCCAACCCGGCTATCGCTCGCGCCTCACTTATGCCGATGCCGATTTCTTCTCATTGTCGGAAAAGGAAACGCGGATCGCCAAGGCGAGTCCGAGCGACCGGTGCCCACGCTCGAGCAGATCCATCACGTACTGCAGAGTATGCCGGCTGACACTGACGTCGAGCTCCGGAACCGAGCGCTGGTTGCATTCACCATCCTCACCGGCGCGCGCGATGGTGCGGTCGCGTCCATGAAGCTGAAGCACGTCGACACTGCTGAGGGCAAGGTCGTGCAAGATGCTCGTGAAGTGAATACTAAGTTCTCCAAGAGTTTCATCACCACCTTCTTTCCAGTAGGCCAGGAGGTGCGCCAGATCGTGGTCGAGTGGGTTACGTTTCTCACGAACGAGAAGCTGTTTGGCCCCACCGATCCGCTGTTCCCTGCCACGCAGGTCGTGCTCGGCGCGGGGCACTGCTTCCAGGCGGGCGGCTTATCCCGCTCGCATTGGTCGAATGCCACCCCGATCCGCGCCATCTTCAAGGAAGCATTCGAACACGCTGGCCTGCCCTACGCCAATCCTCATTCGTTCCGGAAGACGCTTGCACAGCTTGGTGAGCGTTTGTGCCGGACGCCTGAAGAATTCAAGGCCTGGAGCCAGAACCTTGGTCATGAGCAGGTCCTCACAACGTTCTCCAGCTACGGGAATCTGACCGGCCGGCGTCAGGCGGAGCTGATCCGCAACCTGGGCCGCAGGTCCGAGACCCCTTCCAACGTCGATCCGATTGACCAGGCGATGCGCCTGCTCGAGCAGGCCAGGCATCGGTCCTTGTGAGGAGCACGGCATGCGCTGGTTCAGCTCGAGCGAAGATCCCGTCAGAGCGGTTCAACATGCTCTCGCGGACGCTTCGAACCCGCGCTGGGAAACCATGCCCGATGCCCTCGAGGAGATCTTGCAGCAGGAGCTGTGGCGCGACGGCAGGCCGTTTGAGAGTTTCGCGGAATTTGTAACGACTTTGCCGCCGGCTGGCTTGGGGGTGCGCTCCGTGCGGCCCTTGAAGCTTCTCCGCTTTGCTCTCCTTTCCGGCGGCCACTTCGCGCCTTGGGCAGAGGTGATGGAACGCGTGGTCCGCCACCCCGGCCGGCCGCGCAAAACCCTCGTCATGGACGAAGGTTTCGAACGCTTCTACTCGCTTTCCACGGCGGCAACATCCGTGGATCGGCTGCTGTTGGCGTTGAAACGCCACCACGCGGACTATTTCGCAGCAGTGTGCGCGTTCGAGTGCTCTCCCCGCGAAGCCGGGCTGCGCGCAGGCTTGATCCGCACCCGCGGCTGGTACTATGGCGGCGTGTGCGATATTGCGGCCGCGGCAGCACTTCGAGAACGGGCACAGGCGAAGCTGCTGTGCGAGCTCTTCAAGGTGATGGGCCACAACGCGCAGTGCACATTCATTGCACGGGAAATTGAGCCACGCCTTCAGGCCGGCCTGGCGCAACGATGGCGAGACAACCGCCCTGAAGAAGTCACTCGACCGTCAGGCTCCTGAAGGTCGTAGGTTCAAATCCTACCCCCGCAAAATCGTTACGGTGGATGGCGTAGATATTGTGTCTGGCACACTAAACTGTAGGCCACCGCCATCCGAAGTGCGTCCGCCCGCGCCTTCCCGCCGCGCTGTCCTAAGCTCTGAGCAGCTTTGTCCTTGCGGTCGTCTGCGCCGAAGTCCTCATGCTCTTCGCCCGTGGCGATCCGCATCACCTTGACAGCGTTGCCGATCACGTCGGCTGGTAGGTTGAAGAACGCGCAAGGAGCGTTCTCAGTTCAGAACCGGACGTTGTGCGAGCAGACCCTTAACTGTTGTCACCAGCAGCGACATGCTCGCGGGCTTTTTGATGTGCACGCCTCCAAGGCACGGCCCGTGAGGGTGATCGTAGCCGCTATAGGCGATGAAGGGGATGTTGCGCTCCTTCATGCGGTCGCAGATTTGCGAGCTGTCGCCATCACTCAGCGCATGATCAAGAATGGCGACGGACAAGTTACGGTCTTCGACCCCGGCTAGGGCCATTGGCTCTGGGACTGGCCGGAGGCGCCGTCTGAGCGAACCCAGCGGCGGAAGCAAATATCACGACCGCAGCGAGCGCCGGGATGACAGTGGCTTTCATATTGGCTCCTTTGAAGTGAATGCAGCGACGTGCGAACGCGTTCGCGGCTGCCCGCACGTCACGCAACGCCATAGGCGCACCAGAGCCACCTGCAAGCCAGACTCTGGAAAATGCCTACGAAGAAGTGCAAAGAGCGCCTCGGGTGGCTTGGAGGAGAATGCCTACGCTCTAAGACCGTTTGCTTCGGCTGGGTATATTCCGAACCTGTCCGTTCAACCTCCTCGAGCTTAGATATAGCGTGACCAATGAATCCCGCGAGGGTTCGCGAGATCTGATGGGAGAGCATCATGGACACCACGACACTTCTGCTCATAGTCATCGCAGTGATACTGCTCTTTGGCGGGGGCTACTACGGCCGGCGGCGTTGGTTCTAGGCTTGGCGTTGGTTCTAGGCTAGCTGTGAACCCGGGATCTGACTGGCATCTCGCGCGCACCGCATCGAATGATGCTTCCTCGCCGTTATTTCTCTCTCGCTGTTCGTGATCCAGCCGGCTTGGCGGGCAGCGCCCTCGGTGAACCCGCCACGCTATCTGGTGATGATTTGCGGGCCAGTCCGTGTCTGGGAAGACCGTGCTCCCTCAATTCTTCTTCAGAGCCTCGGAATGCTTTTCGGCCACGAACCTGTGCAGGAGGGCTATCTGCCTTTCAGCTTCAAGCAGGGACAGCTCGGCATCTGCCCACCTTTCGCTCACAACCGCTGTTCTGACCAATGCAACGGCTACATCCAGCTTGTTCATTTCCTCAATCATCCCGCGTCCTTGAACGGAAGCCTATTGTTGATTGTGAACGTCAAGTTTTCATTGTCGTTCCACCGCTTACCGAGCTTTTGGCGCGCTTACTGCCGCCGATCTTGACGCCGACATCATGGCAGATGGCTGCGAGCCGAGCCTGGACGCGAAACGCAGAAACGCAGCACACGAACTCAGTCAATCGCTCCTGCATGAACCGTTGTTCATCTAGTGCGCAAGGTATCCGGGACCATTTTTTCTTTTGAACAAAAGACACCAACGGGAGTTTCTCAGAGTTTGTACCATGGAGACTCCCTATGAACATTTTTTGCAAGACTCTCTTGATTGCTGCCGGTGCTGCGACAGCCACTGTCGGTTCCCTGACGATGTCACCACAAACTGCCTCGGCAGCTGTGGTCTGTAATTCTGACGGCGAGTGCTGGAAAACGCGCGGTCGCCCGAATTACGGCCCCGATCTCGGCCTACGCATCTACGGCGACAGCTGGCGGTGGCGTAAGGGTGAGAACTACCGTTGGCGCAACTCTGGCCGCGGTCACGGCTACTATCGCAACGGCGTTTGGATCACAATCCGCTAGTCGGCGAACAATAGTGCAGGGAAGCCGCCCTATCTGGGGCGGCTTTTCTGGGTCCTAATGTTACGAACAAGACGGACATCAGAGCGCGAACAACGGACGGGATCATTTCTTCGCTTGTGGGGCCAAAGCCGGCCAACTCGACCCGCGCCGACTTGAAGTGTACGCGACGGAGCGGGCGCATGTCGCCTTGGGGGCATTGGCGCGACGCCGGGCATCGTAGGCTGGCCGCACGTGCGGGCCACTTAATTCGATCTGAGGTTCCGAGCGGTGGACCCCAATGTCACCACTCTTGAGCGCGCTTTCCAGCTGGCACGATCTGGGCAGTGCAGCACGGTCGACGACATTAAGCAGCGGTTGAAGGCCGAGGGTTACCCGCTTGCTCAGCTCACCGGATATGCGTTGAACAAGCAGCTGCTGGCGCTCATGAGAGAAGCGCAGGATGGCGCCAAGCTATGATAACAGCTTGTCGCTCAACCGCTGGCGCGTGCTCTGCCCAAGCTGCTTCGATGTAAGCTGAGCGCGCGCTTGACCTGCACCAGGGTGTGGCGTTTGCGACGGGCCGGGGCCCTGAGCCTCGGGCGGGCTTAGAGGCTGCAGGTGCCGCGGAAGCGGCCTCGCTGTCAAACGGCAGCGAACCGTTTACCGGGATCGGCTTCGAAGAGTTGACCACCCCTTAGGTTGTGACGTCGCGGCGCCAAGGCTGGAGGCGCGCAGCGCAGCACCGGAAGGCTGGCGCCGGCGCGTGCCTCTGGTGGGTCCGGATTGGACGCCGATCGACCGTCAGCCGAGCTTAAGCGATCGCGAAGAGCGCGCTAACTAGGGTTTTTGCGGCGACGATTGCCGAGCTCGCGCTCAACGTGCGCCAGATCGTCATCGATCAAAAGCGCGTACTTGTCACGCAGGCGCGTAAACTCCCCCTGTACTATCTGCAGTTCTTCGTCCGACATGTGATCAAGGGTGACGAAGCCCGTTCTCGCGCCTTCCACACCTCTCAGCAGCTCGTCCAGCTTAAGTGTCGCGAGACGCGTTTCCCGGTTCTGCGTGTTCTGAATGAGAAACACCATGAGGAAGGTGACGATTGTAGTGCCGGTGTTGATGATGAGCTGCCTAGTGTCGGAATAGTTGAAGAGTGGACCTGTTGCTGCCCAGGTCAGCACCACCACTAGCGCCAGCATGAAAGCCCAGTAGGTACCTACCGCATTCGCTGCGCGCTCAGCCAGCACTCGAAACTGTTCGCTCATCCAGTTGCTCCCACTCTATGGATCGACTAGCAGGACACACTTTGGCATGGCTGCTTTCTCGCCCACCCCCAAAATTCGTGTCGGCGCTCGGTCGGAACTTTACTCCTAGACGGCCGTTGCCTGTTGGGTGACGCATCACCCATCGAAGAATTGTTACGATCTCAGGAGAACAGGCATGCACCTTCCACGCGTGACCGCAGTGGTAGCCGGCGCATTGCTGCTTGCCGCTTTGGGCTCTTCGGCAGCACAGGCTCAGCGAGATGAGCGCCGTTGGGAACTTCTTGGCGAGAAGTCCGTAGGCTTCCTGGTCGATCGTGATGTCATAGCACTCGATCAAGACGAAGCTTGGTACAAGGAAAAGCGCTATCGCGGGCTGCGCCTCACCGTCGATCGGAATGATCTCCATTTGAACCGCATCCGCCTCGTCTACTTCAACAACTACGCGGAAGACTTCAACGTTGGCCGGACCATTCGCCAGAACGACGAGTTCCGCTTGCGGCTGGATGACCAAAGGGGTTACCTGCGCCGCATCGAGCTCAACTACCGTTCGCGCCCAAGCTTTGATGGCCGGGCTCAAGTGAAGCTGTACGGTGAACCGGTGCGGTACCGCGGTCGCGACGATGTCGTGGTCGCGAAGGATCGGGATCGCGACGATGTCGTAGTCGAGAAAGATCGCGACCGTGACGATGACGTTGTCGTGGCTGACAGAGACCGTGATCGCGATGATGTTGTGGTTGAGAAGGATCGCGACGACGTCGTTGTCGTGGAGAAAAATCGCGAACGCGACGATGTCACTATCGCGGAGAAGGACCGCGACCTGGGTGATCGTGGCGATCGTACCTCGTGGGTTGCGCTCGGCTGCCGCCAGCTGAGTCTATCTGGACGGGATCGCGACACCATCGAGGTGGGCACCCGAGAGGGCTGGTTCCGGGCAATCCGCCTCAGCGCCGAGGGCAACGACGTCGAAGTTCTGAATATGGAAGTAATCTACGGCAATGGCGCGCCCGACGAGCTCGATGTGCGCCGCGTCATTCGCGATGGTGATCGCACCGCTGCGTACGATCTGAGGGGAAGGGAACGAACCATCCGGCGGATCGACCTGGCGTATCGCGTGCGAAACGAGGATCGGGGCAGGACCAGGATTTGCGCGGAAGGCCGGCTTGCCGGTTGAGGTTGAGAGAAGAAGGGTCTTCTCCCTAGGAACTGGCCCCTAAGCTAGCGATAGAGCGGCATGCCCGCCCTTGGCGAGAGACACAGCAGGCGGTAACGGACGCTCCCACCCAGGCGAACACAGAAGTCCTCACCTAGGGAGAGATGCCATGCCCATCTACATTTCGCGCGGGAGGTTCACTGCAGAGGCAGTCAAAGGCATGCTGGCCAAACCCGAGAATTGCGAGGAGGCAGTTGATGCTCTGTTCAAGACCGTGGGAGGTCGGCTAGAGACTGTGGCAGTTCGACAAGGAACCGGACCACGGGCGATGGTCTCGGTGCTTTTTATCTCCCTCACAATGGCGGTCGTGGGCGGATTGGCATTGCTGGTTTTCTTGAACTTTCTCTAGACGCTGCTTCGCGTCGCCGGGCTGGCGCAAAACACCGAGAGCCATGGACGCGGAATGCTCGTGAGCTCAAACGCACGAGTTGAATGGCTTCATGTATCCGCCTGCCCTCCGACAATCCGAGCTCTCTTGGCGCGCGCACTCATGGCGACCAAGGAGCAGCTCGCCGGCTTGCAAACGCAGGTGAACTCCATCGAACGCCAGTTGCGCGAAACGAAGACGGAGATCCGTCTCGGGAACCTCGAAGAGAAAGTTTTCGGCGCCACGCGCGGATAGCCCGCCCGCCCCTCTCCCCCGCCGAAGTGAACCGCATTTTTGCCGACGGAATTTAGCGACTGTCACTACTTGGGCGCGTCGACCATTTTGGTTGCGGTCGGTCCCATACCAGTGATTTGGACCACCACCGGCTCGCCCTTCGTAGCCACGAAGTGCGGAACGTTTGCCGGTTCGGTGTAGAAACTTCCCGCCGACAGTCCAATGAGCTTGGCTTCGTCAAACTTGTCGCCCCAACCGACGTACCAAGTTCCGGAGAGGATTGTGTAGGTCCTTTCCTCCGGATGTGTGTGGGCCTGCACCTTGAAGTTCGCGGGAAATCTGACGCGCTGAATGTACGGAACTTGTTTGGTCGAATTGCCGACTGACCTGAGAAGAAGGGGGTGACGGTTGTCCGTCACCCCTGTTTTGTTGCAAACAGCGTGCGAGCGAAAAACTCCAAGTACTCGTCCTCGTTGAACCACGCGCACTTCATATCAAACAGTTTCAGGCCCGGCACCAGGCGCGTCAGCGCAAGCGCATAGATTGCCAGCTGCGCAATTGGCTTGTTGGTGCGGGCGGTGAGGTCGGGGATTTGTGTAGGAAGGTGCTGGCGGAACTCCAGTTGCGGGGCGGCGTTACGTCTGCACTGTGATCCTCGTAGTCGTAACAACATACGTGCTCTTGCAACTGGCAACGTGCAGTGCGTTGTTGGCATTCCTGGTTCTTGAAGGTGATGTCCTGCCGCCTCGGTGGGCGAAATATCTCCCCGCTCCGAAGCCTGAAGGGCAGCCCTATCTGAATATGGCACCAGCCCTCAAGTTCAGAAGACGAGCCGCCCGCGCCAAGGAAGCGTTGCAGTTTTCGACTTCCAGTTGAGAACGTCGCCGCCGTGTCTGTTGGCTTGGCAGGGCTTTCGCAAAGCAAAGGACACGCATTTCGTCGCGGAGTGGTGCACGAATTTTGCGTCATCCGCGCCGTTGTCAGCGCCGTACGAAGCGGTGGATTGACGTTGAGACGGCGCCCCATGCGGTTCCTCAAGCGCCGGCTGCCGCAGCTCACAAATCCTTGGTTCAGCTCAAGTTTCCGTAAGCCCGTCGCCTCAAAAGCAACACATGGGAGGGATTGAGAGCCCTCGTCGCGGGGCCACCTGCAATCTCAAAAAATCGGGGATAGCACACGCCGTGGCCATCATGATGGTTGCGGCGGGTGCGGCTATTGCGCAAGAAGCACGTGATAGTCATATGGACAGCGCTACATTGCGCAAAGCTGTCGCGGGAAAGACCGTACACCTCGCCACACCGCTCGGTGGCCTTCCAATCAACTACCGCGTCGACGGGACAATGTCGGGCAGTGCCGGCAGCCTGGCGACCTATACAGGCTCCGAGCGTGATCGTGGTCGGTGGTGGGTGATGGCGGACAAGCTGTGTCAGCGTTGGAATTCGTGGTTGGACGGCAAGTCAGGTCTGAACTGAAGAAGCTGTGAAGTCTCAGTAGGTTAGTGGACGCCCGTTGCAAGCCCCGCACTACTGAGCATCACCGCGCAGCACCGATCCCCGCAAATCTCCCGCACGCCGGTAGGTTCAAATCGCGGGCTCGTAACCAAAGACAAGAGGAGCAGTGCTTGGGTGATTGAAATGCGACCTCCCGTCTGGGGGACTGGGGGTCGGGAGTTCAAATCTCCCCGCTCCGACCAACAAAATCAAACATTTATCGCTCGAGAGCCAATAGCTATCCGCACCATATCCACACATACGGTGGTTAGTGTTGGGGTGGTATGGCTGCAAGTGGCGCGGCCGAGGTCATCTTTTCTCGACGCTGGAGCTTTCGAGCTGCCCTCGATAGAGGGATCAAAGCCGCGACTGGATGAGGCTTGTCAGGGCTTGCCGAGAGCGATCGGCATCGGATCAGTTGGTCAGGTTTTGAGGGGGATTTGCCGTGCGGCTGGATGCGCTGCCAGGCGAAAAAATGACCCAACTCGGACGCGGCGGTGAGCTGGCAACCTGCTCGGATAATCGAGTTCCCGTGCTACAGCGAGCAACGACGAGTTCGCGGCCGGTGAGCGAGGTGCGGGCGAGATGGGGCAAGAGACCGACTATCTGATCTTCCGGCCCGATGACGTGGATCTCGCGCGATCGCCGCTCAGGCGCTCGATCGCGGAAGCGACCTATGTGATGGGAGCGTTCAACCCCGGCCTCGCGCGGCTGCCCAACGGCAATCTGCTGCTTATGGTCCGCGTGGCGGAGGCACTGAAGGAGCCGGTGGCAGGCCGGTGCGTGCGGGCGATCCGCTGGACACCTCAAGGCTATGTCCTCGATCGGCATTCGCTGGACAGCATCAACATGACCGATCCGCGCCAGTTCTCGCTCAAGCACGGCACGCACCGGCTTCTGGCGCTGACTTCGCTTTCCTGGCTGCTGCCGGTGGAGCTCACGCCCGATGGGCGCGAGATCGTGCGCGTCCATTACGACCAGGCGATCGAGCCCGCCGCTCCCTATCAGGAATATGGCGTCGAGGATGCGCGGATCTGCAAGATCGACAACCTCTGGTATATGACGACCTGCTCGGTGAGTGCCGAGCGGCACTGCACGACGCTGCACGTCTCGCTCAATGGCCTCGACTATGAGCTGAAGGGCATCGTCCTTGACCACCAGAACAAGGACATGATCCTGTTCGAGGGCAAGGTGGGCGGCCGCTTCATGGCGCTAACGCGGCCGCTGGGCGAGGTCTATTTCGCCTATCCCGAGGCAAGCCCCTATGCGGGCGGGCCTTCGATCAACCTCGCCCAGTCGCCCGACGCCATACACTGGAAGCCGCTCGACCGACCCGGTATCCGTGCGCGGAAGGGCTCCACGTCCAGCATGAAGGTGGGCGGCGGCAGCCAGCCGATCCGCACGGACCGCGGCTGGTTCCTGATGTACCATGGCGTCGAGACGCGGGAGCCCGTGGGCGTCTACCGCACCTTCTGGGCGCTGCTCGACCTCGACGATCCGAGCCGCATCCTGCGCCTCGAGGACGAGCAACCGGTGCTCGAGGCGAACCCGGAGCTGACGCGACCCATCGCGCACCAGATGTATCTGCCCACACCCGTCGTCTTCACCACCGGCCTGGCGGACGCAGGCGATCACTACATCGTGGCGAGCGGTGAGGCAGACCTTGCCTGCCGCATCACCCACATGCCCAAGGCCCTGTTCGCATGACCGCGCTCTGGTGGCAGACGGGCGTGATCTACCAGATCTACCCGCGCTCCTTTCAGGACACGAACGGCGACGGCATAGGCGACCTCAAGGGGATCGAGCAGCGGCTCGACTATCTGGCCAGCCTCGGCGTCGACGCGATCTGGATCTCGCCCATCTACCCCTCGCCGATGGCCGATTTCGGCTACGACGTCGCCGATTATTGCGATGTCGATGCGCGCTTCGGCACGCTCGCCGATTTCGACGATCTGCTTGCGCAAGCCCACGCGCGCGGGCTCAAGGTCCTGCTCGACTTCGTGCCCAACCACACGTCCGACCGGCATCCCTGGTTCGTCGAGAGCCGCTCCTCGCGCGACAATCCGAAACGGGACTGGTACATCTGGCGCGATCCCGCCCCCGACGGCGGGCCGCCCAACAACTGGATCAGCGATTTCGGCGGCTCGGCCTGGGAGTGGGACGAGGCCACCGGCCAATATTACTACCACGCCTTCCTGAAGGAGCAGGCGGACCTCAACTGGCGCAATCCGGCCGTGCAGGCGGCGATGTACGACGTGATGCGCTTCTGGTTCGACCGCGGCGTGGACGGCTTCCGCATCGACGTGCTGTGGCACATGGTCAAGGCGGCAGACTTCCCAGACAATCCGCCCAACCCCAGACTATCAGCCAGCGATGGGCGACATGCACCGCGTGCTCCAGCTCCATTCGACCGACCAGCCCGAGGTGCACGCGATCGCCGCAGACATGCGCGCCATCGCCGACAGCTATGGCGCCAAGGGACGGGGCGAACGCGTGCTGATCGGCGAGATCTACCTGCCGGTCGATCGGCTGATGCACTACTACGGCCGGGAACGGGCAGAGTGTGCACCTGCCCTTCAACTTCCAGCTCGTCGATGCGCCGTGGGAGGCGCGCTCCCTCGCCAAGCTGATCGCCGACTATGAGGCGGCGCTTCCGCCGGGCGGTTGGCCGAATTGGGTGCTCGGCAATCATGACCGGCCGCGCGTCGCCGCCAAGCGCGGGCAGGCCCAGGCCCGCGTCGCGGCGATGCTGCTGCTGACGCTGCGCGGCACGCCCACCCTCTACTACGGCGACGAGCTGGGCTTGAGTGACGTCGCGATTCCCGCTGCCCAGGTTCAGGACCCCCGCGAGCTGCGCGAGCCCGGGCTCGCCTTGGGCCGCGATCCTGTCCGCACACCGATGCCCTGGGACGAGGAGCGAGAATGCCGGCTTCACCACCGCCGAGCCGTGGCTGCCGCTCAATGCCGACTGGCCGACGCGCAACGTCGCGCGGATGGCAGAGGAGCCTCATTCAATCCTGACGCTCTATCGTCGGTTGCTGGCGATGCGGCGAACGCATCCGGCGCTGTCGATCGGCGACTTCGCGCTGCTGGACGCGGAAGGCGACGTGCTCGCCTATGAGCGCCGGCACGGCGCGGAGCGACTGATCGTGGCGCTCAATCTCGGGGGACGGTCGCAACGCCTGCAGTTGCCGGACTGGGCGAGCGATTGCCGGCCGCTCTTGTCCACGCTCGCCGACGCGGCGCCGGCCGGAGACGGCGCCCTGCTGCTACGGGCGAACGAAGGCGTGATCCTTACGGCCGATTGACGAAAAGCAAGGAAGGACAATCGCTTGCGTATCGCCATGCTGGCGCCGATCTCCTGGCGCACCCCGCCGCGCCACTATGGTCCATGGGAGCTGGTGACGAGCCTGTTGACCGAGGCGCTGGTGGCGCGCGGCGTCGACGTCACCCTGTTCGCCACCAAGGATAGCTGGACAGCGGGCAAGCTGGCCGGCGTCTGCCCGGCGCCCTATTCCGAGGACCCCGCCATCGACGCCAAGGTGTGGGAGATGCTCCACGTCGCCCATGTCTTCGAGCGTGCGGGCGAGTTCGACCTCATTCACAACCAGGCCGATTTCGTGCCGCTCGCCTTCTCGCGGCTGGTGGAGACGCCGGTCGTGACGACGATCCACGGCTTCTCCTCGCAACGCATCCTGCCCACCTTCAAAGCGTACGAGGATCGCGTCCACTATAGATCGTTGTTAAGTTGCGGCAGGTTGATGTTCTGACCTCGCAGGGGACGCCGATTGCAGATGCGATCCGCTCGATCGGGGTGACGGAGGTGACCTACTACCGCTGGCGCAATGAGTACGGCGGTCTGAAGTCGGACCAGGTGAAGCGACTGAAGGATCTCGAGACCGAGAACGCGCGGCTCAGGAAGGCGATCTCGGACCTGACGTTGGACAAGCTGATCCTGCAGGAGGCTGCCCGGGGAAATTACTGAGCCCTGCGCGTCGCCGAACCTGTATCGAGCATGTTCGTCGTGAGCTTCGCGTCTCCGAGCGTCGCGCCTGTGCGGCGCTCGGCCAGCACCGCTCGACGCAGCGCAAGGTACCGCAGGGCCGCGATGACGAGGAGCGGCTGACGGCCGACACCGTCGAGCTTGCCCGACAATATGGCCGCTATGGCTACCGCAAGATCGCAGCCCTGCTGCGGACTACCGGTTGGCTGGTCAACGACAAGCGGGTGGAGCGGATCTGGCGGCGTGAGGGGCTGAAGGTGCCAGGCGTGTAGGATGCCCCCACCCGTCTATGCCCAACCTGATCATCGACCCCCAGGACCAGAAGAATCTGGCTGCCTACATCATCGTGACCTTCTGAGCTAGTGGCGTCAAACGGCTCGGCGGCCACAGCAGTCCCCTGGTTGTGATCCTAACCTGATTGCCTACATCCTGAGCTTGCGAGACAGCCGGTGATCCGCTGAGACCGCGTTCCTTTCCATTCAGATGGATTCGACAGCTATTTGGTCGTTTGCTTCAGGGAAAGTATGTAGGCGACGACGTCACGTATCTCCTGCGTCGTTAGCTGCACGCTTGGCATGGCTGGATGCGGAATGATAATGGCCCCCGCGAGTTGCTCGGCGGTCACCCCGCTCCTATCAGCAATGGCCGGAAACGTCGCAATATCGGTTCGCAAGGAACCGGGGGGTTCGCGATCGATCACGTGGCAGTTCGTGCAAACCCGTTTAGCTAGCTCCCGCCCGCGGTTGGCATCGGCCCCCGCCGGCTGTGCCAAAGCCGAAACAACACCGATCAGCGAGCACGCGGTTGCGAGTACGGTGGTTACACATATTCTCGACGGCATGCTTGCCCTCACGTCGCGTGTTCACGCGATCTTAGTACTTCCCATGGGGGCACCTTACACGATTATTGGGTTGGCGAAGCGTGCAACTGTGAGGTGAGATAAGCCTAATCTAACGCGAACGTCTTGCGCACCGCTCTGTTCAAAAAAAGAAAGAGGTCGGCAGGAGGCTGCGCAAGGCCCGGAGAACGCCTCCCCTAATGCCGACCGTGGAGCGCAGCTAGGTTCGCGGTCGTGGTTGCTTCGAGCACAACCTGAACGACAATTTTGGTTCGCCGCGAATGCACTCTGCGTGCAGGCGCCGAGCCGCGCCACCAGAAGGGTTCCACTGACCATGCATGAAGGCGCGGCGCAGATGACGGCACCGGCGGCCTCATCCAGCTTTTGGTTTGGGGACGAAACCTGAGTGCGCGCTGCTTTCGCGGGAGTGCCAGGGGGGGCCAGCGATCATTTGGTAAACCCACACGCCCAATCCATATCCGCCGATGGTCGTGATCGTAATGACAGGGGCCAGCAGCAATGTGAGAGGTCAACCCCGGGCGCCGCTGGCGACAACGCGCAGCCCTTTGATACAGATCAAGCCCATGCGGATAGAATAAGTGTATGGCGCGATGGCGAGACGGCGTCGTGGAATACCATGCGCGGGGCTACTTGTAGTTGGTGCTGTCCGGGTGCCGTCTGAATGCTGCCTGGCGGGATTTCGACGCACGCAACTGCGTCGGGTTGTGGCGCGTTAGTACTGATCCCTCACTGGATTCACAGATAGTTTCAAGCGCAGGGGACGTAAAGGCCACGACGGCGTGGGCTCTCAAGTCCGGCCTGCGGTTCACTTAGTTCTGGCCGCACGACAGTCGATGCTCGGCAACGCATCCCTTTCCAATAAATCGCGCCGCCGAGTTCGCGGCGCAGACCGTCAAGAATGACGTAGACCCACGCTTGCAAGTGATCGCCATTTGATCGCATTCAACACAGGGCGATAGATAGGACCTCCAGAATATCCAGGTTCGTCTGGTCAGAATTCGCTGCACGCGCCAAAGCGGACCTCGCTACGCCCTAGCCACCAACACGTCGCAGGGACTAGTCGCCAAAAACTCCTGAGCGAAGCTGCCAACAATCGCTGTCGAAAGCCGGCTGCGCGAGTGCGTACCAATGGCAAGCAGTTCTGCGTTGAATGCTCCTAGGGCGTTTCGAATTCCAGAATGCGGGTCATTGTCAACAATTTCGAGAGGCAATGAACGAGCAACGGCCACTTCGCTGACTACCGCTCTGATCTGCCGCTCCTCTTGGTCTCTAAGCCGCCGGTTAGCGGCGTCCTTTTCTTTATCGTCTGTGCTACCCCAAAGCGGTGGTTGCCACGCGTGGACCGACCTTATGTCAGCGTCTGGCGCGATGCGGCAAGCCCACTCCAACGCGCGCTTAGCGCCTTGCGAGAAATCCATCGCGACAAGTACGCGTTTGTATGGTCCTTGGGGATGCTGCCTGACCATGAGTACCGGCTCATCGCTGAACCGCACCACTCGCTCAGCAGTCGTCCCGGTGAAGAGCTCTTTGAGGCCCTGCTTGCCTGGCCCTCCGATGATCGCGAAATCAACCCGGTGAGTTTGCAGCACCTCCACGAGTAATTGCGAAGGGATCGCCGACCATAACGTTGGCGTTTACGCCAAGTTGATTGACCTCAGGCAACGAACGTTTCCAACTTTCAAACTCTGTGAGCGCCTCTCCGTAGCGCCGCTCACTGATGTTGGATGTCAAGCCGTGCTCCACGACGTGCAGGACGGTCAATTGGCAGTCCGACTCTGCTTTCAACTGCATGGCACGTTGTAGCGGATAGACAGATCGTCCGGTCAGATCGCTTGCGACAAGGATATGCCCGATCTGTGCCATAACGAACTCTCCTCGCTTGCACCTTACTCATGGATGGTGCGTGTTGAACGACGGTGACGCTGGCAGCGCCGCGGCGAGCCGCCTCGCATGGCATGCTGCCGGCGCGGCGGTGCCGTCGGACGGTGTAGTGCGGATTTGGCACCGAATTCATAAGCTGTTATTCTTTTCACTAGGTGGATTTCCGCCGTGCGCGACGCGCTCAGGCGTGTCGAGGAAAAGGGGGTGCGTGACCGCATCGGCCACTGGGTCGAGTGATGCCATCGTCAGCGGCGACTCCGCCGAGCAGAGGCGCTGCTCAAGACCATAGGGACAAAGGAAGGAGCGCGAAATGAGTGACGTGACGATTGCGCAGGTGAAGAGGAGTGACCGTGTCGCGCCAGACGGCATGCACCTCTACGTCGTGACGGTCCATTTTGGTCACCCCAATGCGGCGATTACGGTTCAAGTGGTGGCGACCGGGTCGGTGCAGGCCATCGCAGAAGCGAAAATGTTAGCCGAAGACTTTGGGAAGATACCACCCGCGCAATTCACCTCCGACTGAACCGCTCTGCCGACCGCGAAGGAGCCGCCGGCGATGCCGACGCCAAGGGCCGCCAGCAGGAAGGTCGGATAGTCATAAGCAAAGGTCAAAAGCCAGGTCGCCACCGCCGCTGAGAGCATCACCGCCGTATAGACGATGCGTCCGCCATACTGGTCGGCCCAAATGCCAAGCGTCAGGCGGATCAGGGAGCCGGTCAGGATCGGTGTGCCGACCAGCAGCCCGAATTGGGTATCTTCGAGGTGTTGCCGCCAGAGGCCCAGCGAAAAATGCTTTCTGACCCACGTGTAAACGAAAGCCAGACAGTACTTCCCATACTCCAGTTGTTGCGAGAAAAGACGAAGCGACCGAGACGCAAGGCTGGATGAGCATGGTCACTGCCGTTTCGGTTTGTTGAAGGGGTTGCAACGGGCCGTAGCTTGCGCACGTGGCGTCGCTAGTTGAGCCGCGCGGTCGCAGCGGCCCATGCGTTCGTACCAAGCCGCGTTGCGAGCTCCGGATTGCCCTTTTTCATGCGGTGGGTGATCGCAAACGTAAGGGCGTTGTAGGCATCCCAGAGAGTGCCATCCTCTTCCTTCTTGAACTGCTCGCTGGCAATTTTCGTGAGATAGGTCGGGATGTGCAGCGTTTTTGCATCGAAGAAGTTTTTAGCTGACGGGAAGTGGCGTGCTGGCCATTTTGCGGATCCTGGGCGCCGTCGCCTTGAACTGTTCGGTGAGCATCGTCATCTGCTTGCGAATCTGCTCGACCTCGATGCTGACCTCGCCGACGTGGCGGCGGCTGACGGAGATCAATCGGCGACCTATGATCATGCCGTTTGAGCAGACGAGGCGGTACGCACCGAAGGCGATACTGACCTTGCGCGAGCCGTCGTAGGAATTGGCGACGACCAGGCGCATCGCGATCTCGTCGCCCTCCACCTTTAGCGTGATATCCGGCAGCATGATCTCAAGGTGCATGCGCGCGCCGTTGTGCGTCAGGCCGATCTTCTCCTGCGTCTCCTGTCCTTTGAGCGTCTCGCGCAGCGCATCCACGACATCCGCGTGGGGGAGGAGCGTGTACTTTTTGGACACGACGCCGATCGGCTTCATGGTGTCGGTGCGAACGACGGCGAGGCGGTTGGGAACGATGAGGCCGCCCGGTGATCGGTTGGAGTTCGACGGGGAAGTTGTAGTCGCTCAGCATATGCACAATTCTAGCACCGCGACCGGGGGTCACCGGCAAATCTCGGGTGGATGGAGGGGGATGGTGGGTTGACTACAGTCACGCACGGCAGCGGCGGCGCCGCGGTTTTCGGGACTGCCAACACTGAGAAGCGTAGAGTGGCACTCGCCTGACCGTTGCGCGGGCTGCTGGTGGCGCCCGTGCACCAGCTGCGCGCGGAGGACTTTCGTGATGCGCTTCTTGCTAGTCCCGATCCTTGAAATTCTCCTGTCATGCGTCGCCTATTCCGCAGACAATACAACAGCTGAGAGCAAGATAAGAACACTCCTCACAACGCCAAAAAGCTGGACCATGTACTTGGAGTTCACCGATGCGCCCACGCCGAGCGATCGGGCGCAGAAGTTTATTTGGCAGTATTTCGAGCGGGACGGAAAGGTATGGGGTCGGCGCGTGCCCCGTTTGGCCTTCGGCGACTGTGATAGTGAAGTTTCGGTGCGAGCTGACGGATTTAGTTTTCGATGGTGTGATCCGCAGCTGAGTGGCGGACAGCCGATCGCTGAGCTACGACCCAAGCGATTTCAAATATCCATTCAAGAACCGTGAGCCCCGCAAATTGTGGCTCCAAGCAAACGACTGAACCGAACTGTGGGTTTACCTGGTTAGTGCAACTACAGAACCGGCAGACGGCAGCTTGGGGTCCAAATCCTCGGTCGCCGGTCCGTCAGCTTCCTGGATAGAGCAGACTAGCTCGTTGATGGCGTGTGCATTTCCGCAGCATACCGGGCGGATGGTGGGGGATGGTGGGCTGACGGTCTTCACGACGCGCCGCAGCCGTGCGCGTCGTGAAGGGCTGGACGGACAGATGAAGATGGAGTGAAGCGTCGATCGAGCCGGTGCCCTAGGTCAGCTTTCAGAGTATTGCTGACGGACCGCGAGCCGACGAAGGGGAAGTGCGCCAGGAGCGGTCGTCGATAGCTTGACAAAATTGGCCGGCTCACCTCGTGCCGGCCCAGGTTCGAACTCAGTAGTGATAACGACCACCACAGCCCCGCCACCATAGGCGACGCCGGAATTCCCAGGCTGCTCCAACCCCGACGGCTGGCGCACCTTCTGCGCACCGAGCGACACTCTGACCAAGGGGTGAAGCTACAGGTAGGCGAGCACCCTGAAATTGGCATGCGCCCCCAAACATACGACTACCTCGGGCGTTCAGGGTGGGTTCAGCTCGAACGGTTAGTGTTCCCCCGACAAGGGCAGCAGGCTGACCACAGCTTTTTCCATGAGCGAGCAAACGCCTGATCGGGCGCTGGGGCTTCCACACCTCGCCCTGGCAACTGCGTTGCGCGCCATGCGCATGCGCTGGGAGCTTCGGGCGGCCTTTGCGTGGGGCGCGGCTGGCGCCGTTGCCGTTGCGATTGGCCTCTACTTCTGGCTGGCCGAAGGCCATCTCGCCGACACGGTGTTCGCGACCGCAGTGACGCTCGCCGTTGGCGCCGCGATCGTGTGCATCGGCCGCCGGGTCTTGGTGGCATCCGTGCTGGTCGTGGCCATGGTCGGCATCGTTCGCGCCATCTCCTACGCCAAGCAGCAGGCCACCGAAGTGCTCCTGCATGCCTACGATCTGGTCACTCTTCTAAGCTCGTGGTCCGCATTGACCGAGGTCTGGTCGGAGCACCGCAACCTCGTGCTCGGTCTCGCCATCGCGGTGTTCGCCACGACGGTAGTGTGCTGGATCGCTGTGCGCTCTGATGCGACTCGCGTGCCTCGCCTTTACGCAGTGTGCGCCCTCGCGGTTTTCGCCGGCATCGCCTGGATGGCCGATACGGTGCGGGGACAACGGCGCCACACCGAATTCTATTTCGAGAACACCTACGTCACCTTCTTTTATTCCTCCTGGTCGGAGACGGTGCAGGCGCTCTGGCGCGGCCGACTGATCGAGGCGGCGCAACCCCGACCCGTCGAGCCGCAGCACCCTCGCCTCGAGGTGCCCGCGGGCTGCACTCCGGCGACAAAGCTGCCGCACATCGTTCTTATCCACCAGGAGTTCGTCGTCCCACCGGCCCTTTTCCCGACGCTGAGCTATGACCGGAGCCTCGACCCCTTCTTCCGCTCCTTGGACGGCAGGCTCAACAAGCTGCGCGTCGAGACCTTCGGCGGCGCGTCCTGGCTGACCGAGTTTTCGCTGCTCACCGGGCTTTCGACCCAGTCGTTCGGCGGCATGCGCCAGTTCCTCCAGCAAGTGATGGCGGGAGGAATTCACGACACGCTGCCCCAGGCGCTCGCCCGCTGCGGCTACCGCAACGTCATGTTCTACCCGATGCTGCGCCATTTCCTCGGCTCCGGCAGGTTTTTCGAGGCGACCGGAATCCGCGAGATCTTCGATGCCAAGGCGCAGGGGGCCAAGCTGGCCAATGAACGCGACCGGTTCTACTACGCTAACGCGCTCGCCGAGATCGGCCGCCACGTCAAGGCATCGGCCCAACCGCTGTTCCTTTACATCCAGACCATGGCCGCCCACGGCCCCTACGACTACGCCTACAGCCCCGAGGTGGCCGTCGCCGGCGGCGGGCCGGGCACGTCTCCCGAGCTAAGCGAGTACCTGCGGCGCCTCGCCATGGCCCGCATGGACTACGGCTTCCTGCGCTCCCAGTTGGTGCGCCGCTTTCCGGGGCAAGCGTTTCTGATCGTGCACTACGGCGATCACCAGCCGACCGCCACATTGTCCCTTCTGGGCTTCGACGAGAACGCGTCGATCGAGGACGTCATGAGCAGTGGGAACGAAGCGGCCCGCATGACGTACTATGTGCTCGATGGCGTGCGCTATCGCCCACCGCCCTTGCCCAGCCTGGACATGCTCGATGTAGCCTATTTGGGCACCGTTCTTCTGGAGGCTGCCGGGGTCCCGCTTTCGGACTCCTATCGGGAGCGCTGGCGCCTCATGACGGCTCTGCAAGGGGCGCTACCACGACTGCCCGGCGCGCGAGGAGGTGCTGCGCTTCCATCGCCGTCTGATCGATTCAGGGCTGATGAAGGCGTTGTGAAGGGCGCGCAGCGCGAGGGCAGAACCAGGCTCTTGCACCGATGGCAAATGTAGGCACCGCTAACTTCTGCAATGGGTCTTGTGTCACGAGCATCGCCGGTCCACACGGCGCTGCGCAACTGTACTAGAGATGAAGGAGGGCCCTTCGGGTTCGGTGATCAGGTCGCCGATCCCAAGCCACCGCGAGCTGCTGCGGTCAAAAGCCCTGGTGGTGAGCGTCGCGGAAACGTCGGGGCGATGATCCCGGCAGGCATGATCGAGAGAGGCGAGCGCAAGCGAACTGCTTCTGAAGCGTCGAAAGCGGATTAGGCGCACGCTGGCTGTGGGGCCCGCTTGGGTAGGCGAGGCGCGCGCACACCGGAATTGGTCCGGATCAGCTGTTGCCGGTGAGCCAAACGATCGCGCGGAAGATGGCTTCGATCGGCCCAGCGATAAGGCGCGAGACGATGTTGAGATCAATGCCCAGGTAGGTGCCCAGCACGGGCAAGACCAGCAGCGCGGCGATCAGGATCGTCATGCCGTAGGGCTCGAGCCGAGCCAGCGGCAGCGCCAAAAAATTGGGGAGCAGGCCAACCGCCACCCGGCCGCCATCAAGAGGCGGAAGCGGCAGCATGTTGAATACCGCCAACACGATGTTGATGAGGAGGGCGTTGCGGAGGTTCTGCGCAACCCACGGCGCAGCGCCGGACGGCAAATAGGCAACCAGATGGAACAGGAGCGCCGCGAGTATCGCGAGTGCGATATTGATGCCCGGGCCGGCGAGCGCCACCAGGACCATGTCGCGGCGCGGGTGGCGCAGGGCGCCAAAATCGACCGGCACCGGCTTGGCGTAGCCGAAGAGAACCGGCGAGCGCAGAAACAGGAGGACGGCCGGCATCAGGATCGTGCCGAACAGGTCTATGTGCTTGAGCGGATTGAAGGTGACGCGGCCCAGGCGATAGGCGGTGTCGTCCCCCAGCCGGTGGGCCACGAAACCGTGCGCCGCTTCATGCAGCGTGATCGCGATGACGACGGGAAGCACCCAGGTGGACGCCGTGTAGAGCATGGTCTCCAATGGGTGTGCGCTCCTTGCTTTCTGCCGGTTTTCGCCTGCGGCCGCGAAGATCAGCGATGATGCAATGCCGGGTGCATAGCTATCAGTTGGAACGATGCGTTGCGAGCGGTGTGGGCCAGGCGCCAGGCAAGCTCCCATTTGAAGTGCCGGGCGCCGGCGGTACACGGCTGGACGGTATGCCGGTTCCACGGCGCGTGCGGCGGGGCGCCGAGGGGGGCGGCTAACGGCGCTTGGAAGCATGGGCGCTTCACCGAGGAAGCCGTGGCATTCCGGCACCAATGCGCCGCCCTATTGCGCCAAGCCCATGAGTTGGTGGGCAACCTTGACCGTCCGCTTTCGGAGTGAAGCTGACGTTTGCCGAGCGGCGAACGGTGAGTTTGTGCCATGAACTGTCGAACCACTGCCCCCCGTTAAGTCCGCAGACTTTCGTCCGCTTCGCAAGAAAGCGGAGATAAATCCAGCGCGGAGCTTGTCGCGACCTTCCCGGACGCGCCGTTGTTCAGTGGTACTGGTGAAGAACCGCGTGACCGCGCCCGCGCGCGATCAGCCAGCGGTTCACCGGAAAGGCGGCGACTCCCGCAATCACGAGCGACACGGCGAGGCTTCCCCAGAACAGGGCCGAGGTGAGGCCTGCATCCATGGCGCCGGGGATGATCAGCATGATCGCGTTGTCGACAATCTCCATGATGGTGATGGAGACGGTATCTGACGCGAAGGCCAGGCGAAGAGCCGTACTCCAGGCAATGTTGGCGCGAATGAGCGGAATCAGCGTGAGCGCGTAGCCGAAGAAAAACGCCAGCACGACCGCGAGAACGATGGTGGCCAGGTTGCTCAATCCCAGCGCCGTACCGATCACCATTCCCAGCACCTCGCCAATGGCGCAGCCCGTGAGACAGTGAACGGTCGCCTGAAATGCGGTGTGATTGAGGGACTGCGCGGCGTGGCGATGCTTCCCGCTCGCAGGGGCGTGGTGGTGGTGGTGATCATGACTCCCCTGGACCATTGTCGGCTATCGCTCTCGCAACATTCTTGCATTCCTGTGCTGAATCCGGCTCGGGCAAGCCGCCGTCACCGGCGGCCACGCCTCCGTCAAGCGGGCAGCCCGTACGCGCCGAGCTGCCCGCCCTCCTACTGACCCTTCTCTTCAGCCACGCCTGCATCTCGGCAATTTCGCGCTCCTGCTCGCGGATGATGTCGCCGGCCCATTTGCGGGTCTGTTCATCCTTGCCGTACTGGAGCACGACCTTGGCCATGTCGATGGCGCCCTGATGATGCGGGATCATGCCGCGAATGAAGTCGACGTCAGCATCACTCGCGAACCTGATGTCCATGCCCTTGTGCATTCTTGCGTTGGCGGCGCGGTAGGCTTTCGTCGCCTGCGTGTCTTTGGTGGAAGCCTTGGCGCCGTGGCCCTGGTGCGGCGGTTGGGCATGAGTGATGCCGCCAAGCCCAATGACGGCGGCCGTTGCTAGGGCGAGCAGGTATTTCATGGATGATCCTTTCGTTAGCGGGTTGTTGGAGAGGCATTACTCGAACTTCGCCTGCACGGTTTTGCCGGTGGGCAGCGTGATCTGGACGGCGCCTTTGAGCCTGGCCGGCAGCGGGACCGAAGACGTGCCGGTCAGTTTGTTGGCGCTGTCGGCCTTGAGCTCGATGCGCTGGGGCTTGCCGCCGACCACGAAAATGCCCGTCGCCTTGTGGCCCTTTGCGTCGACCGGCTTGTCGTTCTCATCGTGCAGATAGACGGTGAGCGCCGTGTCCTTGGCGACCATCTCCACGTGATAGTCCCCAGCATCGACCTGCGGGCCCGCCATTGGGTCCCTTGTCGGGTCCGTGAGCAAAGGCGTTCGTGGCGAGCAGAAGAGCGGCCAGCAGGGTCAGGATTGGTCTCATGGTTCATCCTCCATTGTTGTCAGTAGGCATGGGTTGGACGGACCGAGCCGTCCGGCTCTGCCGCCCGGGCGCTTTCGAGAAGGCGCGCGAGCGGTTTCTCACCGAACCGCAGGAAGAGGATCGGCGTGAGAAGGGCGTCGAGCAGCGTGGCGCTGATCAAGCCGCCAAAGATGGTGATCGCCACGGGGTGCAGCACTTCCTTCCCCGGCGCGCCGGCATCGATCATCAGCGGCAGCAGCGCAAATCCGGCGGCAAGCGCGGTCATGAGAACCGGTGTCATGCGCTCCAGGCTGCCGCGCATGACCAGTTCGCGCCCGAAGGGCATGTTCTCGTTGAGCGCCAGGTTGATGTAGTGGCTGATCTTGAGGATGCCGTTGCGCGAAGCGATGCCGGTCAGCGTGATGAAGCCGATCATCGAGGCGACCGAGAGCGGCTGTCCTGCCATCCACAGGGCCGCGACGCTGCCGATGAGGGCGAGCGGCACGCTGCCCATGATGATGAGGGCCAAAACCGCCGAGCGGTAGCGGCTGTAGAGAATGGCGAAGATCATCGCTAGCGAAAGCAGTGAGAGCGCAGCGATGGTGCGGCTGGCTTCCTCCTGCGCCTCGAATGTGCCTGCGAGAGAGGTGAAGACCCCTTGCGGCAATTTCATCGTGGAGAGCTCACGGCGGATGTCCGCAATCAGGCGCGCCATATCGGCCGAGCCATCGGCGTTGGCGAGCACGACGACGCGCCGCTTGCTGTTCTCCCGCAGGATCTGGTTGGGGCCGTCGCCTTCCCTGATTTCGGCGATATGCCGGACCGGCACCCAGCCATAGGGTGTTTCCAGCAGCAGATCACCAAGGCCCTGCGTGGTGCGCTGGCTATCGTTGAGGCGCATCACCACGTCGAAGCGGCGGGCGCCGTCAACGAGCTTGGAGACCACGCGGCCGTTGGAAAGGCGTTCGAGGTGCTCGGTAATGGCCTGAGGTTGCAGGCCGTAGAGAGCGGCTCTGGTGTAGTCGACGATGATCTCCAGCTGCGGGATGCGCACCTGCTTTTCGACCTGCAGGTCGGCTAGTCCCTCGATGCGGGAAAGACGCGCCTCGAAACTCCTCCGCCAGCGCGCGCAGTGTATCGAGGTCCTCACCGAAGAACTTGACAACGATCTGCGCCCTCACCCCCGAAAGCATGTGATCGAGGCGGTGCGAGATCGGCTGCCCGATATTGAGCGAGACAGGAAGCACGGCAAGGCGCGCGCGCAGGTCGGCGATGATGGCGTCCTTGCTTCGTCCGCTCTCCTTCAGGTCAACGTCGAGCTCCGATGAATGGACGCCTTCGGCATGCTCGTCGAGCTCGGCGCGGCCTGTGCGCCGGCCCACGGTTTTGACCTCGGGCACGCCGAGGATCAGCTTTTCGGCGATGAGGCCGACGCGATTGGACTCGGCAAGCGATATGCCCGGATTGAAGAGCATGTTGATGGTGAAGGTGCCCTCGTTGAACGGAGGCAGGAACGCGCGCGGCAGCAGCTGCTGCGGCGCCAACTGCCGTGACGACCGCCAGCAGCACGACCGTCATGAGCAGCCGCTGCCGGGCGAAGGCGCGTTCAAGCAGAGAGCGGTTGGCGCGCTTGAGGGTGCGCACGAGCCAGCTCTCGGGCTCTTCCAGCCGCCTGAGGCCAGGCAGCATGTAGTAGGCCATCACCGGCGTCAGTGTGACGGAGACCACGAGGCTCGCCAGGATGGAGATGATGTAGGCGTGGCCCAGCGGCGCGAACAGCCGACCTTCGATGCCGGAGAGGGCAAACAAGGGGACAAACACCAGCACGATGATGAGCGTGGCGTAGACGATGCCGGAGCGGACTTCGTTGGAAGCGGACACCACGACATCGAACACCGAGCGCGGATTTCCCTGCTCGCGGTTCTCGCGCAGGCGCCGGAAGGTATTCTCGACGCCGACAACGGCATCATCCACGAGCTCGCCGATGGCGATCGCCAGGCCGCCAAGCGTCATCGTGTTGATGGAGAGCCCCATCAGATGGAAGATGATGGCGGTCGACAGGATGGAAACGGGGATGGCGGTGAGTGAGATCGCGGTGGTCCGCCAGTTGAGCAGGAAGGCGAACAGCACGACAGCGACCACGGCCACGGCTTCAAAGAGGACCTTGGTGACGTTGTCGACCGAGTTCTGGATGAAGTTGGCCTGACGAAAGAGGATGTTGTCGGCCTTGATGCCGTGCGGGAGCGTGCGCGTAAGCTCGGCCAGGGCGCTCTCGATCTCCCTGTGTGAGCCGCACCGTATCGACGTCGGGCTGCTTTTCGACGGAGATGATGACGGCGGGCGCGCCCATGTAGCCGGCGTCCCCGCGCTTGGTGCGGGCGCCAAAGCTGACCTCGGCCACCTGCCGGAGATGGATCGGCCGGTTGCCGGATTTGGCGACGACGAGATTGCCGAGGTCTTCGAGTTTGAGCGTGCGGCCGATATTGCGGATCAGGAATTCCTGCGCGTACTGGTCGGTAAATCCGCCGCCTGTGTTGCCGCCGAACTGCGCCAGCGCTTTCTCGAGCTGCTCGTAGGTGACGCCGAAGGCGCGTAGCGCAGCCGGGTTGGGCGCGATGCGGTACTGGCGCACCTCTCCGCCCATCGGAATGACCTGCGCCACGCCGGGAATGGTGAGCAGGCGCGGGCGCACCACGAAATCGGCGATCTCGCGCACGCTCATCGGCGACACGCCCTCAGGAGCCGTCATGGCGACGAGCAGGATCTGCCCCATGATCGAATTGATGGGACCCATCTGCGGGGCCGTGTTGGCAGGGAGCTGGTTTTGTACGAGCGTGAGCCGTTCGGCGACCTGCTGGCGGTTGCGGAAGATGTCCGTGCCCCATGCGAACTCGACATAGACCATCGAGAGCCCCACCCCCGACACCGAGCGCACGCGGCTGACGCCGGGCAGACCGTTCATCTGGGTCTCGATCGGATAGGTCACGAGCTGCTCGACCTCCTGCGGCGCCAGCCCTTCGGCCTCGGTCATGATGGTGACGGTCGGCCGGTTGAGATCGGGAAACACGTCGACGGGCAGCCGCGAGGCGGTAAGCACGCCGAAGATGACCAGCACGCCGGCGGCTACCAGCACGAGAATCCGGTTCTTGAGCGCGTGGGTAACGATGAAGGTGAACATGGCGCGCGCTCTAGCGAATCTGGTTGAGGAGCTCGGCACCCTGCACGACCACGCGCTTGCCGGCGGCAAGGCCATCGAGCACCAGCACGCGCTCGGCATCGAGCGGCTCTACCCTGACGATCCTCGGCTCGAAACGCTCGGCCGCGGTGTGCTCAAACAGGATGGTCTGGCCATTGGCACCGCGCAGCACGCCCGTGCGCGGGACGGCAATGCCCTGCGATTCTTCGCCGGTCGGCGCCAGCACAGTGACGAGCTGGCCGACGCGAAGCCCCTTCGTCTCGCCCTCAATGGCAAAGTGAACGGGTATCGCTTGGCTGCGGTCGGTAAGACCTGCACCTTGGAAGGTGAGCGTCAGCTTGCGCCCTTCGCCGGTCCGCGCGGTGGCGGGCTGCGCATCCGGAAGAAGACTGAAGGTCAGGGCTTCCACCCAAAGCCGCGCCGGATCGACGATCTGGAACACGATCGCATTGGTTTCGGCGATTTGCCCAGCAACGGCGTTGGCCGCTGCGATGATGCCGGAGACGGGAGCAATCAACCGCTCAGGCTCGCCCCGTGTCTTGTCGAGAGAAGCGCGCCGCTCCCGCAGGCCCTTGAGTTCGAGGATGGCTTCATCGAGCGTGACTTTCGGCACGGCGCCTGTTTTGGCCAGCAACTCATATCGGGCGATGCGCCTCTCGACGATGTTGATCTGTTGATCGAGTTCGCCGCCCTTCTGACGCATGTCGGAGACGTCAATGGCTTGGAATGGCGGCGTGACGAGCGCCAGCACATCGCCGGCCTTGACGATCGTGCCAAGTTTCGGAAAGCCGCCTTCGGGCGATGAGAGGCGGCCGCTGACGGAAGCCTGCACAAATCCGCTTGCGTTCGGATCGGGGATGATGCGTCCCGGCAGTTCCAGCGTCTTGCGGTGGGTAGCGGCCTGCGTGAGCGCCGTGCGAATGGCCAGAATGCGCTGGACGGGCTTGGGCACGAACAGCGTGCCGTCCGAAAGTCGCTGCGCGATCTCGCTGGTTGACTGAAGGGAACCCTGCTCGGGGCCATGATCATCGCCTTCGTGTGCCTGCGCCAGGCCAGGACCGAGCAGAAGCACCGAGAGAAGGACAAGGGCGAGGGTGCCCTTTCCGCGACGACGCACGAACGTCGCCGCGACCAGACCGGCAGCAAACGCGATGAGCGCCACAAGGGCGGTGCCGCCGGAGCCAAGGGTCTCCTTGATCCCCTGCGCCATGGCAGGCGAGAGGAGGTTCCATCCGCCGCGCTTGCCGTCTCCGGCGTGTTGGGCGCGATGCGCAGCGTGCCGGAAAGAATTTCCGTGTGATCATCCGCCGTGACCGTGAAGATCAGGTCATGCGCCCCCGGCTGTGCCCAGGGCGCGGGGAGGCGGTAGGTGCCCTCTACTGCGTTGGCGGTGACGGGGCCAGCTGGAGTTTCGACCGCAATCTCGGCCCGAGTGATCGGAGCGTTCGTTTCGAAGCGGTCGAGATAGATGACCAGCTCGCCCTTCCGGAGAAGAGCTACGAGCTCGAACGGGCCCGAGGCGGCTTCCAGGCGCGGAGCCGAGCCTGCCTGGGGCAGGGCCTTGGTCTGGTCGCCGTGGTCATGGCCCTCATGCGCGACGGCGCCGCCCGCCATGCATAGCATGGCGATGAGGGCCGCTCGCGAGAGCGGAAAAACGAAAGTCATGGCAAAGCCTTTGGTCGATTGTTGGGAACACGTGTTCCGTTGCCGCAAAAAGCGGTTAGCGGCGCGGAGCTGTTCCGCGCCTGATCAGACCAAGGACCTAGGTGGTTCGGGTAACGCGCCGGGCGTAATGCCGGCTCCCCCGATGACAGCGTGGATGAGCGTCAAGCGGCCTGAAAGTGGGTACAAAAATCTCCAGTGAGGCCGGAATCGCCACCGCGCAGCAACCGGTTCCCGCCGAATGACAGCATCCCCCGGGACAAGCCTGCGGTGTGTCCGAGCTCTTTGCAGGTAGCAGCCAAACGGACCGATCGGCTGCCTCACCGATGGTCGCCTCGTCCTGCAGAATCGGGAGAACCTTGAAGGCCTGTGTGCGGGCGGCCGGCTCTGTGACCGGTGCCGTGTTGTGCGTCCGGCTGCACCGCATGGCTGTGACCCGCGTGCGCCAGGGCTCCTGAGGGCGCAAATGATGAGTGCTGCGACCAAGAGGGTCGCGGCCACCACTAGGCGCGAAAGGAGCTGCTGAGCAGGCATCCAAGTCATTGTACCATAAGGTTTCGGATCTTCGACCGGGGACGTGAGCCTGGATAATGGTTCCTATCGCGGGAAGGTCAAGAGGCGCGGTCAAATGGGGTGACTTGAGAGCTCGACGTGGCACACACTTGCCGCATGGCAAGACTTTGCCCTGGGTCCAAACGTTCATCTCCGCTAAGGGAGTGGACCAACCCGCCGCCCACAGCAGAGAGGTGGGGCCGGTTGCAGCCGCCGCCGGAGGGCGGTCTGTTCCGCCTTCGAGGGACTCTAAGCTTGGCGGGGGTCGCTTACAGTGGAGTGGAAGAAAGATGAAGCCATGGATTGTAGCCCTGATAGTCGCTCTCGCCGGTCCCGCGGTAGCTCAGCATCACCAACATGGTCAGCAGCCGTACGCTAGCTTGCAGCAGCGAACAGTAAAGGCGCTCAGCGATCAGCAAATGTCCGATCTGCGCGCCGGGCGGGGCATGGGTTTGGCGCTAGCGGCCGAGCTTAACGGCTACCCGGGTCCCCTCCACGTCATTGAGCTTGCAGACCGCTTGCAGTTGACGTCCGACCAGCGCGTGCAAGTCCAACGGCTATATGAGGCGATGAAGGCGGAGGCGAGGCCAAACGCCCGATCACTCCAGAACCTGCCACTTCAAAACGACCGGTCGAGCCCAACAGCTCTTGCCGATGACTTTTTCGACAGCATCGGTCACGAGCACGCATGCTGACTGGGCTGCCGGGACGGTGCAAGTAACTCTGTTACCTGACGGAATTGCTGCGGCGCCGAAGACTTCCGGGGTGTGCCATGTGTGGACGGCTCCGTGTTGGCAAGGACTTTCTTCGCGTCGCAGGTTGGTCGGAGCAGCCATGTGTTCGGCCTATTGATGCGGCTCGCATGACCGCTGGCCATAATGCCCTCCGCGGATCAGGTCCCGGTCAAAACCCCGCATTCGAGATGCGCTGGCACTAGTGGGTTGTCCTGATCACTGGATCGACCGATCTGCATTACGTGCTGTTGGTCCTTTCCAACCTTCACACCACGCCGGCTGGCCGGCGCGATTTCGTTCATGCCGCAAGGGCGGCGGGCTCCCTGTAGCGTTCGCCCTTGGTCATCATGGCCCATGCCATGCGGGCGATCTTGTTGGCGAGCGCGACCGCGGCCACCTTGGTTGGCCGCCGCGTCAACAGAGCAGTAAGCCATGGCCGATGCTTGGTGCCGTGGATCTTCGCATACCGAATGACTGCCAGCGCGCCGGCGGTAAACAGGCTGCGCAGATAACGATCACCACGCTTGGTGATGCTGCCGAGCTTCTCCCTGCCACCGCTTGAGCTCTGCTTGGGCACCAGCCCGATCCAGGCCGAAAAGTCTCGCCCCGATCGAAAGGCCTTCGGGTCGACAACGCTGGCAACGAGCGCGGTGGCCAGTGCGGGCCCGACGCCCGGTATCTCATCCAGCCGCTTGCTCGTCTCATTAGACCGATGCCAGGCCATGATGCGTCGATCGAACTCGAGGATTTGCGCCTTCAGCATCCGCAACTGCGCGCCCAGAGCGGCAACGCAGTCGCGCGCGACCTCCGGCACGCGATCATCGTCAGGATCAGCCACAACATCGAGCAGCTCCTCGACGCCGTTGCGCCCGACCGGCGCCACGATGCCAAGCTCGGCAAGATGTGCCCGGATGGAATTGATGACCGCATTCTGTTGGCGCACGAAGAGGTGGCGCGTACGATGAAGCATTAGACAGCTTTGCTGCTCTGCTGTCTTGGTCTCGACGAACCGCATGTTTGGCCGAACAACGGCTTCGCAGATCGCCTCCGCATCGGCAGCATCGTTCTTCTGTCGCTTGAGATAGGCTTTCACGTAGGCCGGCGGCATCAGGCGGACGGTATGGCCGAGTGCCTGCAGTTCCCGTGACCAATGATGCGAGGTCGCGCAGGCCTCGATGCCCACCAGGCAGGGCGAGAGCTTCTTGAAGAAAGGCAGCACGTATCTGCGCTTCAACTGCCGGCGTACAACCACCTTGCCATGCGCATCCACCCCATGAACCTGGAAAACCGACTTGGCGATGTCGAGACCAATTGTCGTGACCGCTTGCATCTTGGCTCCTCCGAATCGTGGTCACCTCAACAGCAACCACGTCCTTGGCACTCACGTGCCGGTGGAGGAGCCGTCCACAGCATCAGAAACGGAAGTCATTGTTTTGTATTTCCCACACCGGAGAGCCGTATCTCAGGCCGACCTTTGTGCCGCGAGGCCGACGACCAAGTGATCGACTTCGCATCGGTTATTCAACTTGATCTTCGGTTTGCCGAGGCCTTCGTATAGTCGTAGGTGCCCGTGAAATGAGTTCGCGTTCTGGCGTTGTCCAGTAGTCCGCAGCCCATGCAAGGAGCGCTGCGTGATCTGCATCAGTCGTACCTCGACGGGGGCCGCGTGCCACGAGGCCCGCACAGCACCCTTGCCAACAGAGGTCGAGCCAGATGAGCGCGGTTGCAGTGGGAAGCGCAAAGTGAGCCAACCAACCACCCTCGATCACCCAAGCAGGATGGCTCTCTGCCTGGCGTGTAGTCGAAGCGCGCGAGCCAGTAGTGGTGCAAGTACGCCGACCGCCGGTACGTACTCATGACAGCCTCCATGTGGTTGAGCTTGCAGCTCCATAGCAAACCTTGACGATCAGCGAACTACCATCATCAACGCCATCGATTTCCTGCTGCAGGACTTTTGAGCAGCGCGAGGTGCGGTTGCCTCCTACCTTTGCTCTGCTCCTTTGCCGAGAATGGTTTCGAGCAGATCGGTCGACGTCACGACGCCCGTGAGTGTTCCGCCGCCGTCATGGACAATCGCCATCGGGACGCGGGCGTCTTGCAACTGCTCGACCAAATCAAGGACCGATCCCTCCTCGGGAAAACTCAAAGGCTTCTTCTCCAGTGTGGTCGGGTCGATGCGATCATTCTGGAGCAGATGGCAAACAAGATCGGGCGCTCGGGCAACGCCGACGAGATTGTGCAGCCCTCCCCGGCATACCGGATAAGCCGCATGGCCCGTCTGCAGAATCCGGCGGGACAACAAGCGGGCGTCATCTTCGAGATCGAGCCAGATCACATCAGGTGCGGGCGTCATGATGGACTTCACAGGACGTTCGGCCAGGCCCAGCACTCTTCGTACAATGGTACGCTCCGCAGGCGCGAACACACTGGCTGCCGCCCCGGCCGCAAGAACCGATGACATATCCTCTATGGGTCTGTCACCGCGTGAGCCGCCGAGCAGACGTAGAACAGCTTCCGCTGTCCGCGATCGCAGGTCCCCGGCTGCAGCCCGCTTGACACGATTGCGGCTTGCAATTTGGTTGAGCGTTTCAATCATCACCGAGAAGACGATCGCGGCGTAGAGATACTGCTTGGGTATCTTGAATCCCCAGCCCTCAGCGAACAGGCTTAAGCCGATCATCAGCAGGAAACCTAGAGCCAGGATGACAATCGTCGGGTGCGCGTTGACAAAGCGCGTTAGCGGATCGCTGAGGATCATCATCGCGATGATGGCGACCAGGACGGCGATGACCATGATGGAGAATTGGTCAACCATGCCGACAGCCGTCACGACGGAGTCGATGGAGAATACGAAGTCGAGTATGACGATTTGAGCAACTACCTGCCAGAACGCAGCGCGAGAGGCCTCGCGGCCACTCTCGCTTTCCTGCGTGCCTTCCAGCCTCCCGTGCAGTTCCGTGGTTGCCTTGAACAACAGGAAGAGACCGCCAGCAATCAGGATCAGATCGCGGACCGAAATCCCGGCGCCGAGCAGGGTGAGCAGCGGAGTGGTGAGCGTCTGCAGCCAGGAGAGTCCGGCAAGCATGGCGACGCGCATCATCAGCGCGAGCGAGAGCCCGATGATGCGCGCCAGGTGGCGTTGCCTGGGCGGCAATTTGTCGACGAGGATCGCAATGAAGATCAGGTTATCGATGCCAAGCACGATCTCGATCAGGATGAGCGTGCCAAGTCCGAGCCATCCCGTGGGATCAGCAATCCATTCCATCCCCTACGCTCCTTCGCCCTAATGATCCGTGGAGCATAGCAGGCACGCGCCTACGTGAAGGAAGCGGGTTTTTTCGGAACAATCCTGGTCTAGCGAGGAGCTGAGCGAATCTGACCGTCAACAACGGCCCACACCGGTGCATGATCGCTAGCGCCCGGCCTGCCTCGCATCACGCGATCAACACCGGCATCCCTCAGGCGCGGTGCGAGTGACGGGCTCAGCAGGATGTGATCGAGGCGGAGGCCGTCGTTGCGCTGCCACCGGTTTCGCAAGTAGTGCCAGATGGTATAGACGCGCTCATCGCCGTGCTGCTGCCGAAGCGCATCCGTCCATCCCTGCTTGATAAGTCGCGCATAACACGGTGGCTATGTGCCAAGGCGGACTTATGCACTGCACCAAACGGCGTCATCGGGCGGAGGTGGAGATCGTCGTGTCAATCAACGACGAAAAGGTCGCTGTGCCCAAAGCCCTTCGTGTAATCGATAGCCAAATATGGTTTGCAAGTTGGGTCATCGGTTCAACGCGCGGAACGGCCGACCGGTGCGATATCGTCGGCCGGGAGCCTCGCGTCTCAAATGCTGCGCCAGCCAGCGACCAAAGCGGTCCAGCAGGCTATCGAAATGCATCATCTTGTCACGTTGTTGCCGTTCGTTTGCAAGCGGTATGGGCCTTACTTATTACCCGATGAGCATGCACGAGTGACGATGAGACCCGGGCGGCGCTTCTCGAACGCAACCCGAGTTTGGCCACGTATACGAGCCGACCGTGGCGAATAGGAGCTTGCCCAGTCGACCGCGACGTGCACACCACTGCACGTGATTGTCGCACCGTCGCGATGTTCTTGGCGTGGTTACGCTGACAGTCGTCGTCTTCCCAGAATGCCAATCGCCACCAAAATGATTGCCGCGATCAAGATAACCACCAGCGTGAAGTTCGGCACGTAGTAGGTCGTATACACCTCCCAGCCGAGGAACCGCAGCGCCTCGGACACTTCCGTATAGATGCCGACGAGGTGACCGCCGAGGGTGCCGGTAATGCCAAGCAGGGCACTGCCGAGGATGCGCAGTCCAGCCATGATCCAGCGCGTCACGCCTTCCCAGATGGCTTCGCCCACAATCCAACGCGTAACCAGTATTAGAGCCCAGTACGCCAGGGTCCATGTCGCCAGCAACATATGGTTGCGCCCGAGTGGCGTCGACGAGATCGCCTCCCATGGCCACACCAGGAGGCCGACCCCATAGGCAACCACTCCCGCGAGCAGGCCGACCGCCAAGAGCGGAACAAGCGCCCGGTCAACGGCCTTCGCGAGCGGACCGTCGGAGACGGCACGCAGCAGGATCGCCAGGGTCGCCGTCATCAACAGGGCGATCGGAAAGTGAACCAAAACTGCGTGATAACCGGCCATGGTCAGGCTCCCTTGCGCACGAGCAAACCATTAAGGGCAATGCCGAAGCCGATGATCAACAGCACGCCACCAACCAAAGTGAACAGCCACTGCCGTTTGATCGCTTCGGCGAACTCCGCTTCGACGCCGTAGTTGGCGAGCTGGATTTCGCTGTGGCGGGACTTGACCGGCACGCCCGCCTTGATTTTGTCGGCTCCGGCATGTTTGGCGCTATTGAGGTGCGGCCAACTTACTTGGCCAGGGTAGAACAGCACCACGTTCGACCATGCCTGATCCCACTTCGGCTCGCTGCCTTCGAAACGGGAGGCCGCGATTTCAGCGTTGCGGCCGAGGCCGAGCGTGAACGGTAACGAGACGTAATGCCAGCGGCTGCCGAGCGCGTCACGATGGACGGCGAAGGCGACATTGTAGATGCGTTTGTCCACCATGATCTTGTCGTCCATCGGATTGCCGGTATCCATCGCCCGGTTGAGCGTGACGTCCCAGTAGCCGTCCTTCCAGCGTGCCTTTGCCCGTGACTTTGATATCGCCATGCGAGCCGTCGCCCGGCCGTAGCAGCCGACGCGGGATCGTGTCACCGTCTGTCCATGCGAAATTGGCCTCGAAGGGCTTCGCGATAGTCTCGCTGATGTAATAGACATCGTCGAAGCCGAGCTTGCGCTGCATCAGGTCGTCCCACTGCAGCGCTCGGCGGCCTGTCTTGTCTGGATCGAGCATGAATCTGCGGCTGTTTCTTCTCGGCGTCCCAATTGTCCGTGAATGGCCCTCGGCCGGCGTCACCGACCGCGGAACTCGAACATATACTCGTCATCCGACGCATCGATTGGGTTGGAACGGTGCGCCCGCCAATGCCAAAGTCGAGGAAGTACCCGGCCTTGCGCAGGGCCGCCAGCTCCGTCCTCCGACACCACCGAGGCCCAGTCGTTGATGTCGCTTGCGCGTTGCCGGCAGGTACTTGCGAACCTCGGTCTGCTTCCGCTTTTGGCCGAGATAGGGATGGGCCCTCACCTCTGCAGGCTTGGCCTCGTTGGTGAAAAAGCGCATGCGGTCGCCGACCGCAATATAGCCGCCGTATCGTGCGAACTCCGGCACGCTCGCCGTCGTCGACCAACATCGTGACCCGGTCCTCGTAGATCCCTTGCGGCTGCGGTCCCGGCACGCTTGCGCCATAGCGAACCCATTTGCCGCCCTCGAACTTCATCATGTCGTGATAGATCGAAGGCTGCCGTGCCGGCCACCGGTAGCGAAAAAAGATGTCACGGCCATTGTAGGCAGCCTTGACCTGCAACGGCATGGTCAAGTCTCTCGGGATGTAGATGTTGCGGCCGAGATCGTTTGTGACCACGCCGGTGCCGTGGGTCAGCCACGACAGGCCGAGCGCGCCGAGGAAGATCGCGACGGCGAGATAGAGCAATTCTTTCTTCATGGCCGCCTCCGCCCCGGGTTTCCCATCAGTCTTCAATGCACCCAATGCTTTGCTCAGCGCGTCACTACCACTTTCTGATAGAGGCCGCCGAAGAATGACTCCTTGCACAGTTTTCGCGCTGCCAGAGGTGCAGGCAGCCAATCGACGATTTCCTGCCGCCATAAATCGAGCGCGAAAGGTTCGAGCCTGCCGAGCACTGGCCACCAAAGATAGCGAAGCGGGTTCCACCAGTGCGGCAGGGCGTAATCCACGATCACGATCTTGCCCCCCGGTTTGACGACGCGAAGTGCCTCGCTAATCGTCCGCTCGCGATAATGGTGTGGCTGCTCATGCAGAAGGAAAAAAATCAGTGCTCGATCATAGCTAGCGTCCGCTAGTTTGAGATCGGTGGAATCCATTGCCAACAATCGGACCGGTGCGTCTGTTGCAAGTTTCTCACGCAGATTCTTGAGCTGGATGGGGAGGACGTCGATGACATCGATCGCTCCACCGCCGGAAGCCACTTGCCGACCCAAACGGTTCGTCAGATCGCCGTAGACGCACGCAACCTGCAAGGTGCGTCCAGACAGTCGACCTCCCAATTCAGTCAACGCCGCATCGCGCAACTGCGCATAATTGCCCCAAAGAATGAGATTGACCAACCACTGCCGTTCGAACAGCTTCACGGCTTTGGGTGGACGTACGCCCACCAGTAGTGCGCGGCAAGATACAATGGCACGCTGGGGTCGATTGCGCCTAGGGGCAGCCCCGCTGCGCGCGCTTTCGCGCAAAGAAGCGTCCCAGTCATTGCAACACGCTCTCCCGCCAGGCCTTAATACAAGGTACGCCCCTATCGACCTTGTTAGCTAGGAGGAAGACCAACCCGCGCAGACTTTCTTTGACTCAAATCAACAAGGCGCTCATCCACCGTGCAAGCGGACAAGTCGATGTTTGACCCTGCATACGGACGTGCGTCAGCCGAACCCAGGCAGGTGCTCGAGCGTCGCATGACTTTGCTGCCGGGGTTCACTTGGTTCGGCATGCTCCGACACATGGTGCAGCTGCCCCTTGTATCAATTATTATGGCAGGCGCGACGATAGCCGTGATGGCGGCGGTGATGATGATCCGCTGACACGATTTCGTCTCGCTTCTGCGAGATACGCGGGAGGCTGAGGTCTCCTGCGGGTCAAACCCTGCCGATTGCGACGCGGCACAAATGACTGAAGTTCAGCCAGAAGCAGACATGCTCGTCCAAGCGGCAGTCGTCGTGCATGCCTGATCGCCGAATGTCCGCTTTTGTATACGAGCGTTGATCCGAGGGTGAAGCTGCAAGGCTCCAGCGCATGTCTGCATGTGGCACTCTTGCGCCCTGTGGCCGATTACCGCCCACGTCCGTTGCCGGAGCTTCAAGTGCCGTAGCAAGGCATGGCCTTGCGTTGGCACATACGCATCGTATTTGAGTACACGCCCTACTCCCGGCGCAGGTTCGAGCCGCCATCAACCGGCAGGGAAACGCCGGTGATGAAATTGGCTTCGTCGGAAGCCAGGAACAGCGCCGCGTTCGCCACGTCCCAGGCGGTGCCCATCTTGCGGCGCAGAGGGACGCGGGCGTCGCGGGCAGCGGCCACCTCGCCACGCATCTTGCCCCAGGTGCGGGCGCGGGTGTCGACGGCCATCGGCGTGTCCATCAGGCCCGGCAGGATGACGTTGGCGCGGATGCCGTCCTCGGCGTTCTGGGTGGCGATCTGCTCGGTGTAGGCGATCATGCCGGCCTTGGTCGTCTTGTAGGTGACGGTGGGGTAATTCGTCGCCCACGCCGCGAGCGAGGAAATATTGATGATCGAGCCTGCGCGCTGCTTGCGCATGATGGGCAGCACGTGCTTGCAGGCCATGATGGTGCCGCGCAGGTTGATGGCCGAGATGCGGTCGAAGGCGGCCTCGGTAATCTCGAGCGGGCCGGCGTCGCCACCGGCGAGGCTGACACCCACGTTGTTGTGCAGGATGTCGATGCGGCCCCAGCGCTTCTCGGCTTCCGCCACCGCCGCCTGCAGGGACGCTTCCTTGGTGACGTCGGCCTCGAAGGCCACGCACTCGCCGCCTTCTTCCGCCACCAGTGCCCCCGTCTCCTTGGCCGACCCCAGGTTGACGTCCACCGCCAGCACCTTGGCGCCCTGGCGCGCGAACAGCAGTGCAGTGGCCCGCCCGTTGCCCAGACCCTCGCCGGGGCCCTGCCCGGCCCCGACGATGATGGCGATCTTATCCGCGAGACGCATGGCTTCCTCCATCTTCTCCCTCTCCCCGCGCTTTGCCGACCTCTCCGCGCGCACCATCAGCGTGGGGAAGAGGGGACGCGGGCGTGCTTGACGATCAGCGTGTCCACTACCGATACCCCCTTGCTGTGCTCGTGCACCAGCACCGGGTTGAGGTCGACCTTCACGATCTCGTCGGCGTGATCCGCGGCAAAGCGCGCCGCATCCGAATTCGATCAGCTCGCCGCAATGTTGCGGGGCAAGCGCCCGAAGCCGGAAGATTTGTTGACGTCCTTGTCCCTTGTTGGCACCGATTGACCGTTCGCGGCACTGCAGCGATTCCGTCCGGTTACAGTGGCACTTGCGCCGTCACAATGAGCCAGGCGGCACGCGTACTGTTGACCCAAAGCGGTCCTGCCCAGATCGCCGGCGCCATGTTGTTCATGCGTTGAATGTCGATTTATCCTAGTGTGCGTGCCAGGGCGGAGACGCCGATGATGACTTCGCGATCATCAATTCTCGTCGGTGCGAGTGACGCGCACGGCGACCCGACGGGTTTACGAAAGTCCCGCGCTCGTATTGGCCGTAGTGGGCCCATGTTTGGTCCTCCTGCAGGCGTCCGAGGCTTACCTAGCAGGCTGCTGAAATAGGTTTCTCGACCCTGGAAGTAGCCTGCAATCCGATAGCGGATAGAAATCCGATTCACCTGAGCGACTTTCGCAGAAAGCGATTCCGCCTATGGCCAGCCCGGGGGATGCGATTCTATCCGATGTCGCATCGATGAATGCTCCGCGCTCGTTTTTCAGCAGCCTGCTAGACCTTTGCCAGTGGCGGGTCGGCAAGTCCCCCTAGCGGGAGGCGTTCCGGTACATCGAGTTGCGCCACCCCGATCCGTTTGTCGGCCATCCCATAGTAAACGTCGAAGCGATCCGGTGAGCCGAGATCGTCGCGCCGATCGATGGCCGTGGGAAACACGACGTTGGGGACGATACCCCGGCGTTCCTGCGGCAACTCCGGTGTCAGCACTGGCTCCCGCGAGCGATAGCGGATGACTGCTAAGTGCTTGATTTAATTGGTCGGAGCGGGGAGATTTCGAATTCCCGACCCCTTGCTCCCGAAGCAAAGGCGTCGGCAATTCATCACAAAGCGAAGAAATCTGACTTTAGGTAGCCTTGATGCGCAGGACTTTCGGCGAGTTTCGGGGGCTTAATTGCCGTGAACGGACCAAGGTTGGACCGGTGAGTTTTGATGACCCAAACTCACCGTCGACAAGAGGTTCTCATCCGGTGGCACCCACAGTCCGAGAACAGCGCGCCGCAACGCACACGTGAAAGACGGGCGTCGAGGAAGGCGCGTTCGTTGCCATACGCGAGGCGCGTGATGCAAAGCTCGCAGCGCCGCTTCTCCTGTTGCCGTCGATCCAGGTCAACATCCGGGCCGGCAAGCTGCCGCCCGCCGAAAGCAATGACGTCCACTATTTGAGGATTCCGGTTCAGCTTGTGTCGTGAGCAAGTACGGGATGGGGCAGTGCGGCCGTCGTATGCGCTGCCCTGCTCCTGAGAATTCACTTCCGGCGACAGCGCTGTCGTCCAGGGCCTAGTGAGCGAACTCACCTCTTGCCATCATCAAGTGATGCGTTTGGTGGTGCGCCCCTTGCACCATGATGCCCATGAACCCGAGCGCCTTGATCTTGATGACTTGGCGCGGATCGCCGGCGGTCACCACAAGCTTCACGCCGTTCGGCAAGTCTTCGCTCATTGGGCTCCAGCCGAGCGGCCGCCAGCTCATGCGCGTGCGCCGGGACCATGCGCTTGATCGCAGCGAGTGTGCGGCCCTCGCCGGTAACCGTGATCTCGACACCATGTCGAGGACTCGCTCGCTAGCCCGCGCCCGCATCGTGACCTCGTCCATATCGATCAGGTGCTCGCGCAGAGCGCCAATGTTGACTTTCGACCAGTTCGTGGCCGGGTCGGCCTCGAGCATGCGCACGATCTCCTGGATCGTGCCAAACGCTTCCTGTCCTGGCATGGTCGGAACCAACCCTTCGGCACCGTGAGCATGGGCGTGGTCCATATGAGATCGGTCCTGGGCAAAGACCAGCGCACTGGCAGCGAATAGCGCACTCGCACCAATGATGAGGAGCACAGCAAGACTTAGATAGTGCCGACGCACAGACATCGTTGCACTCCTTGTGCATTGTGAGTTCATAGTTCGGCGTGGTCGCCTCTGGCGCTCATACGACGGTGAATTGGCCCATCATGCCGTGATCCTCGTGCTCGAGGATGTGGCAGTGGTACATGAACGGCATCGTCTGAGGCGCCGGATTGTCGAAGCGCACAAGAAGCTCCGCATGCTCGTCGACCAGCACCACATCCTTCCAACCTGCCTCATGCTGCGCAGGGCTTCTGCCGTTCTTGCTCAGGATCCTGAAGCTGGCTCCATGGACGTGAAACGGGTGAGCCATCGGCATGCCTCCCGAACTGATTTCCCAGATCTCCGCGGTTCCGAGCTTGGCCGTGACGTCGATCCGATCCATGGCGAACGAGCGGCCGTTGATCCCCATCATCTGGCCGTGTCCACCGCGCATACCCATCCCCATCATGCCCATCCCCAACATGGGATTGAGCTCGAAGGTTCGCCACGCAGCGGCCGACTTGATGTCAGGCGCAGCAAGCGTGGCGAGCTGCCGGGGAAGTGTTGTGACCGTGGCTTTCAGTTCGGGATCGGGCCTGAACCGCAACAAGTGCTGTATTTCGCCCGCCGACCGTCGGGCCGGAGCCATCTGCATCATCATGCCAGGCCCGGCCCCGTGATGCGCATCGGGTGCCGTGACGAGATCGATGGCGCGGCCATCCGCAAAGTTCACGAGGACCTCGTACCTTTCTGCCGGCGCAATCACCAAGCTTCTGACCTCCACCGGCTCCGAAAGGTAGCCGGCGTCACCGGCGATAACGAAGAACGGCCGGCGGTCGGCAAAGCGCAGATCGAAGTTGCGGGCGTTGGCAGCATTCAACAAGCGCAAGCGCACGATCCCCGCGGGAACGCTTGCCACGGGAGCAATGACGCCATTGACGAGCAGCGTATCGCCCTGGAAGCCGTGCATGATGTCCATCATGTCTGGCTGGTAGACGACCTCACCGTTGCGACCAAAGCGCTTGTCCTGGAGCACGATCGGCAGATCGTCGATGCCGTAGGTTGCTGGAATGCCGCGCTCGTGGTCTGCCCCGTCGCTCACGATCATCATGCCGGCAAGGCCGGAATAGACCTGCCGAGCCGTGTTCCCGTGCGGGTGGGGATGGAACCATGTCGTTGCCGCGGGCTGCCTGATCGTGATCTCGGGCGACCATACTCCGCCCGGCCTGATCGTATTGTGAGGACCGCCGTCCACGTGCGACGGCACCAGCAATCCGTGCCAATGCAGGGTCGTCTCCTCGTCGAGGCGGTTCTCGACTCGGAACGGGACCGTATCGCCGTTGCGGACGCGCACGACCGGGCCCAAGTAGCTCGCAGAGATGCCCTGCGACGGCACCGCGCGTCCCGGCACAAATCGATGCTGCGTCTTTTGCAGGGCGAGCGTGACGGGCTCACCGCTGCGCGCCTCGATCAATGTTGGGATCGGCAGCGCTTGCACTGCTGATGGCGCACCTTGCGCCCACCGGGGTAGGCCGGCGGCAACCAAGCCAGCCGTAGCAGAGGCGGAGAGCAAGAGCGCTTGGCGCCGCGTGAGCGCTGTGGGCTTCGACATGGCGGAAATCCTTCGGGTCGGCTCAGTCGGAAGAGAAATGCGGCTGCGAATGGCCTCTGGACGCTGGAGCGCCCAGAGGGTTTGCGCGTGCGGCGTGCAGATACTGGCCGCCGCTATCGATCGCGTCAGTGCCTCTGCTGGTGGTTGCCCGCGAACGGGCCGCGCATTTGTTCAAGGCCGAAGGCCAGACCCGGGAGGATGTCGGTGGCCTTGGCCTTTTGCGTTGCGTCGAGCGTCGCAAGCAGCTCCTCGGCAGCCGCCTTCACGGCGCCAAACTGCGTCTGCCCTTGCTCGCGCCTCTTCGTCACAAAGGCGAAGCGATCCGCGGGGGTCATCTTGCTCACCACGTCAGGATCGACGCTCTCTCGCGCCGTCTTCATGCTGGCTGCGGCGTCCTGGACAGCCTTGGCGTATTTCGTCCAGGCCGGCTCCTGAGCTGGCGTGATTGCGAGCTCGGCTTTCAACGCATCGATCCGTGCCGGATCGGCGAAGTTCTGGCCAGGGCCGCCGTGCATCATTCCCGGTCCCATGCCTTTCATCATGCCGGGTCCATGTCGTGATCCATACCCTTCATCCCGGGGCCCATCCCATGACGCATGCCCTTCATCATGCCTGGACCCATTCCATCATGGCCTTTCCCACGCATGAATGGAGGACCGAAGCCGTCGGATGCCGACCGACTGTGCCACCGCCCACCCGCCTGCAAACACTGTTGCGGCCGCGATGGCGCCGATCACCAGGGTTTTCGTCTTCATGACTGTCTCCAATTCTCACCGCCACGGAGAGGTCCGTTGCTGAGCCATTGGAGAGGCGAGGTTTCACTGAAGTTTTTCAGGGACAGGGTATTTTGTGACAAAGTTTGTCAGGCGCTCGCCCAGCAACATCTCGACACACATTCAGACCACGCCGTCCGGCCCGGTCGGCTATATTCCTTGCCATGCCGAACGCGCCGCACATCCTGATCGTCGATGATCATCGCGAGATCCGCGATCTGGTCTCGCGCGCGCTGACCAAGGAAGGATTCCGCGTCAGCGTTGCGGCAGACGGACGGGCCATGCGCAAGGTCCTGGACGACAGCCGGATCGATCTCATCCTCCTCGACCTGATGCTGCCGGGTGAAGACGGCCTGTCCCTGTGCCGCAGCGTACGCGCTGAATCCCGTATCCCGATCATTATGCTGACCGCCAAGGGCGACGAGGTCGATCGCGTGATCGGTCTGGAGATGGGTGCCGACGACTACCTGCCCAAACCCTTCGGCAGCCGCGAACTGGTTGCGCGCATCAGGGCCGTCCTGCGGCGCAGCCAGGAAACCTCCTCGGCGGCGAAACCGAGCGAACGACCGAAGCAGTACCACTTCGATCGCTGGCGGCTCGATATCGGCGCGCGCGAGTTGCTGCGCGAGGACGGCGTTACCCTGCCGCTCAGTACCGGAGAGTTTGATCTATTGATTGTCGCTCGTGGAGCGGCCGCAGCGCGTGCTCAGCCGCGACCAGCTCCTCGACCTGGCTCGTGGACGTGCTGCCAATGCCTTGGATCGCAGCATCGACACGCAAGTGAGCCGCCTGCGCAGAAAGCTCGAGAAAGACCCGAGCGATCCCAAGATCATCAAGACGGTCTGGGGCGGCGGCTACATGTTCACGCCCGCGGTGACCCAAGAATGAGCCGGCTTTTTCCGAGGAGCTTGTTCGGACAGACCCTGCTCATTCTTCTGGCGGGACTTGTCGTGTCGCATGCCGTTGGCTCTTGGATCTATACCGCAGACCGCGAGCAGGCCGTGCGCGCTGTCGGTGGGTTTGCCACCGCCCAGCGCATCGCCAATCTCACCCGCCTGGTCCAGGATACCCCGCATGAAGCGCGGCAACGCATTGTCGCTGCCTTGAGCGATCAGAGCTTCCGCGTCTCACTTTCCGCCCAGCCGATAGCAGCACAATCAGGCGACGACGACCCATTCGCTGCACAGGCGATCAGGGAATTTCTGGTCGATCAGCTCTCGCTTGGTCCCACGCGCCAGCCGCGCGTATCCGCCTCGGCGAGGGGAGGGCCTCCATTCGGACCATGGCATGGGATGGGGCACGGTCCGATGATGCACGGCTTTGGCGGGTTCGCGGCCTTCCGCGATCTGCAAGTGTCCATCCCTCTGGCGGATGGACCTTGGCTTTCATTTGCGACCGCCCTCCCCGCAGGCGGCCCTGCCTTCTCCGCGCAGTTCCTCCTCTCGATGGGCATCATGGCGATGATCATTCTCGCCGTATCTGTGTGGGCCGTGCGCCGTGTCACCGCCCCCCTTGCCTCTCTCGCCACGGCCGCCGAGCGGCTCGGGCACGACGTGAATGCGGCGCCGCTGACTGAGACCGGCACCACCGAGACCCGGCAGGCGGCCCGCGCCTTCAACGACATGCAAACGCGCTTGCGTGGTCTCATCGAGAATCGCACGCGCCTGCTGGCGGCCATCTCGCACGATCTGCGCACGCCACTGACACTGCTGCGGTTGCGCGCCGAAACGGTCGAGAATGTGCAGGAGCGGGACAAGATGCTGTCCACCATCGCCGAGATGGATGCCATGATCGGCGCCACGCTGACGTTCGCTCGCGACCAAAGCGCGGATGAGCCCAGGCGTCCGACGGATCTCACGGCTCTGCTGCAAAGCGTCGTCGACGACATGCGCGATGCCGGATTTGCCGTCCGCATGCAGCCCGCAGAACCGATCGTCTACGAATGCCAGCCGGCGGCGCTCAGGCGCGCGGTACGCAATCTGCTCGACAACGCGGTCAAGTACGGGAAATCGGGCACCGTCGAGATCCGCCGACTATCGAAGACAATCGAGATCAACATCGACGATGATGGCCCAGGCATTCCGCAACAAGAGCTTACGCGCGTCCTCGAGCCGTTCTATCGGGTCGAAAATCCCGCAGTCGCGAGACCGGCGGAGTCGGCCTTGGTCTGGCCATCGCGCAATCGATCGTGCAGGCACAAGGTGGGACGCTCACCCTGAGCAATCGGCCGACGGGAGGCTTGCGTGCCACAATCGTCCTTCGAGGGTCGAAGTAGTGCGCGGCGAGACGCCACATGGGGCTCGCCAAGCGCCACAAGCTGCGGGCACCAACTCAGGTAGCCGCAAAGGTATCGCGACACCCTAAATCGAACCATCCAGTTCTGCAGGGCGCTGGGTGTAAAAGCGGGCACGTACTGGCCGTAGTGGGCCCATCCCCACCGAAGAGAGTTGTTAGACCTTTGCCAGTGGCGGGTCGGCAAGTCCCCCTGGTGGCAGGCGTTCCGGTACATCGAGTCTCGCTACGCCGATCCGTTTATCGGCCATCCCATAGTAAACGTCGAAGCGATCCGGGGAGCCGAGGTCGTCGCGCCGATCGATGGCGGTGGGAAACACGACGTTGGCTACGATCCCCTGGCGTTCCTGTGGCAACTCCGGTGTCAGCACCGGTTCCCGCGACCGATAGCGGATAACGTGTGGAAGTTCTTCGGAAAGCACCAGCACCCCTGCCGAGTAGCGCAGCTCGCGTGCCGACCCGGAAAATGCCGAAAGCTCGCTGACGCCGTGGTAGACGGTCAGCCAACCGTGCCGGGTCAGAATGGGCGGCGTACCGCCGCCGATTTTTAGCCGTTCCCATGGTTCCACCGGGGTGGCCAGTCGGTGATGCGAGCCAAAATGGCAGAGGTGAAACGGCTCACAGTCCGCCATGGCCGTTGAGCCATAGGAAATCCAGATGCTTTCGCGATGGAGATCCACCAAGCGGGACGCGGGGCAGCACGCCGTTTCCTCCGGACGAGTTCCGGGAAAAAGCGGCCGCTGGAGGATGGCTAATGCCGGCTGTCCTGATGGATCTGGAATAGCGACAGGAAAGACGCTGGCATCCTTGTTATCCACGCCTTCGAACTTAATCCCCTCGTATGGCCGGAACGTAGCCAAGCCCAAGCGCTGCCAGCGAAACAGGTCGTCGGATACCGCCAGGGCGATCCGTGGGCCATCTGGCGAATGCGCGGTGTAAGTCATTACGTAGCGTTGGAGAGGTTCGACGAACGTAATACGCGGATCCTCGCAACCTCCGCTACCATCCTGCCGCCGCTCGTAATCCGCTTCCGGCTCCAGTGCAATGCCGAGTCGCTCGACGCCGTCCGGATCACCGGCCTCATTAAACTGGACTCGCGCCATACCGATGCGGGAGTAGTTGCCCCGCGCGACGAGCCGCGGGAAGAGGTAAAGCTGACCATCAGGGCCACGCGCGGTGGCTGGGTTCAGGACGCCTTCGGCCTCCAGCGGATTACCCGGCTCCGGTTCCATCACCAGCCCAAGGCGCTGCAATTGGAAGTCACTCATCCATTTTCCTCACAAGGTCGCGCCTGGTCGCTATCGAAACAAGCGATGATTGCTTCGATAGTCCGTTTCGTCTCATAGGGATCTCTGACCTGGATAGGAACAACTCCTTTACCGGATAGCTCATAGGTATTTTCCAGAGTCTCGCTTGCTGTTAACGCGTGCGCTTCTGTGGCAGCGACCTCCAGACTCCTGCCCAGTTGGTCTCTTTGCGAGGCGTTAGCCTACCTCGGTGAGGCAGCGTCCCCGTGGTTGGTTCTTCAGGGCAGCCGTTGACATGGGTCAAAGCGCTCATGGCGATATGGCCTTCCCGTCTCTTCCAAGGCCCGAGATCGTTGTGCAGAAGGGGGTGGCCAGGTGATGCTTCCCCCATAGCAATTGAGAAGCACCATGCTGGAGCGAACTACGACACGAGCGGGCCAGGACACACTTGCGTCGGCGTACTGGCTGAGCGCAATCAAAGCCCAGGCCGCGCTGTTGAACAAGCGCACAGGCCTCCTTGCCATCGCGCTGTCATTGATCGCCATTGGCGGGGGCTACTTGTTCCTTTCATACCGGCCCATCACCGTGACAGTGGCAGAAGTGTCCGTGAACGTGCCAGTCCGCGTCTTCGGCCTCGGTACCGTCGAAGCCCGCGTTCTCTCCAAGGTTGGTTTTGAGGTTGGGGCAGCAGTCACGGAGCTCAATGCGGATCACGGCGATACCGTCAGTCAAGGCACCGTCCTGGCGCGTCTGCACACCACGCAGCAGGAGGCAAAAGTGGCCAGGTCAAAGGCCGCCGTTCTCAGTGCCGAGGCCGCGATCAAGAAGGCAGAAGTCAACGTCACCAAGACGCGTGCCATTCTTGCTCAAAGACTCACGGCGAACCGACGCAAGCAGCAACTGGTCGAAAGTCGTGTCACCTCGCCGCAGCTGGCCGAGGAGGCGCAGCGCGATGAGGACGTGGCCAAGGCCGACGTCTTGGTCGCTGAAAGCGACATCGAGGTTGCCAAGGCGCAGCTGTCCGACGCCCGATCGCAGTACGATTACGAGAAGGCTATTCTCGATCAGCACACACTGATGGCACCTTTCGATGCCCTGGTGGTCGAACGCCACAAAGAGCTTGGGACGGTCATCAAAGCGGGCGATCCGATCTTCACGCTGATCGCCTCTGGCTCGGTGTGGGCGTTGGCCTATGTGGATGAGTCGCGCGCCGGCGCGATCAAGGAGGGGCAGCCCGCCGAAGTGCGGTTGCGATCCCTACCTCAGCAGGTCTTTTCGGCCAAGGTCGTGCGGATAGGCATCGAGAGCGACCGCGTCACCGAGGAGCGGCGTGTCTATGTCAAATGTGACGTGTGCCCCGTTCGCTTCCATTTGGGCGAGCAGGCCGAGGTGCTAATCCAAGTTGCCGTACTCGAAAAGGCCACGCTTGTGCCCGAAGTTGCTGTCATTGGCTTTGACGGCAGCAAGGGGACGGTCTGGACCGTCGAGGACGGGCGCTTAGCGCGTCGGGCAGTTTCATTCGGACATCGCACGCAGGATTCGCGGCTGCAGATCATTGCTGGTCTCCCCGATGGCGCGCAGGTCGTGACTGAAATCAGCGCCGCATTGCAGGAAGGCCGATCCGCGCGGACCGTGGCGGAGGCCAAGCGATGAACTTGGCCTATCGCGACGTGCGGCATAATTTGTTCCGATTCCTGCTGACGTGCTTCGGGCTCAGTCTGCTCCTCAGCGTCGTGCTGGCAATGATCGGCATCTACCGCGGCATCGTTGTCGACGCCCTGACGGTGGCACGCAATCACCGTGTCGACCTTTGGGTTGTCGAAGCCGGCTCACGAGGGCCCTTCGCCGAAGCCTCGCGCATTCCCGGCGACAGCCGCGAAGGGATCGCACGGCTTGCCGGTGTGACGGAGGCAGGCTCGGTCACCTACCAATCGGTCGAGGCAGAGCACCTGGGCAGGAAGATCAGGCTATACGTCATCGGCTTCGAGCCGACACGCCCAGGTGGGCCCGAGCGCATAAGCAGTGGCAGGGCGATCGCGCAAAGCCATTTCGAAATGATCGCCGATCGCGGCACGGGCCTTTCTCTTGGAGATCGCATCAAGCTCGGGCGAACCACCTTCAGCGTTGTCGGCCTCACGGAGAACCAAGTCGCCTCGAGTGGCGACCCGGTCATATTCATTACTTTGCTCGATGCTCAGAAGCTTCAGTTCGACCTTGCGCCGCCTGCAGCCCGCGTGCAGACCGCGCGGGGAACCTCAGGCGCGAGCAAGGACACTGTCAATGCGGTGGTGGCGCGGATCGCCCCGGAGGCCAATGCAGTGACCGTTGCGGAGGGGGCGCGACGTTGGAGGCACCTCTCCGCCATGACGCAGGCCGAGCAGGAAAGCATCCTGACACAGTCTCTGGTGGATCGTGCGCGCCGGCAGATCGGCATGTTCACCAGCATTCTGCTGCTGGTGTCCGCCGTGATCATCGCGCTCATCATTTACACCATGACCATGGAGAAGCTGCGCCAGATCGCCATGTTGAAGCTGATCGGTGCGCCGGACCGAACCATCGTCGCCATGATCGTGCAGCAGGCGCTGGCGCTGGGATTGACCGGCTTCATGTTTGGAACGCTGCTCATTGCAAATATCAAAGGGTTCTTTCCGCGGCGGGTCGTGCTGGAACCTGACAATGTGCTGGCGCTTGGAGGGGTTGTCTTCCTCGTCTGCATTCTAGCAAGCGGACTTGGCGTTCGAGCGGCGCTCAAGGCAGATCCAGCAACCGCGCTGGGGGGCTGAGCATGGACTTGGCCCCGCGTCCAGAGCCACTCGTCAGCCTGCGAGGCATCTCCAAGCATTTTGGGGCGGGTGAGACGCGCATCGACGCGCTGCGACAAGTTTCTATCGACGTCGCGCCGGGTGAGGTCGTGGCCCTACTCGGCCCCTCAGGTTCGGGAAAAACGACGCTCCTGAACGTGATAGCCTGCATTTTGGATCCCTCGGAAGGCACCATGAGCCTCGAGGGCGAGGTCGTCTACGACCAGAGATGGCTGCGCACCGACCTACGACGCCTGCGGCTGGACAAGATCGGTTTCATTTTTCAGTCTCACAACCTGCTTCCCTTTCTCAACGCAATCGACAACGTCGCCATCGTGCTGCAATTGGCCGGCTACGACCACTCCGCTGCGCGTAACCGTGCCGTTGAGCTTCTTGAATATCTCGAGGTGGGCAACCGCAAGAACGCATTCCCAGCAAAGCTCTCGGGTGGCGAAGCCCAGCGCGTTGCCATCGCTCGCGCGCTCGCCAATCGACCGCGCATCATCCTCGCTGACGAGCCGACGGCGGCCCTGGATTCGAAGCGCGCGCAGATCGTCATGGACCTGTTGCGCAAACTTGCTTTGGACCAGAACGCCAGCGTCATAGCGGTTACCCATGACGAAAAGATCTTCGATCGTTTCGATCGCATGTTCATGCTGCGGGATGGCCGGCTCGAGGATGAGCGGCGCATGCCGGCGGCCGCATAGGCATCCGCCTCTAGCTTGATTGAGGTCAATGCGACCGTATCAAGGGGCGGGCGCTGGTCCGAGCAGTGATTCTCATCGCTTTCGCTCGCAGAAACATGCGAGCTCTGGCCGTCCCATCTAGGCGCGAATGTAAGGGTCCTTTATTTCCGGAAGTGGCCCTCCCTTGCCGTTCTCGCGCTGCAACGGGTCCGGCAGCAAAAGGGGTTCATCCGCCGTGCGCCTGGCGACACTCGGAGGTCAACTAAGCGAAACGGTAACGCGCAGGAAGGTCGCAGGAATGGAGGTGACATCCTTGCTTGTACTCTTGTTCTGGCTGTTGAACAGAGCTTCCAGCTCCTTCTGCAGATCACCGGCTCGACCGTTCTTTTCGGCGGCTTCGAATGCATTCATGGTCGGGCCGTAGAAGGTCTTGAATGCAGCAACGAACTCTGACGGTGTGCCGGGAAAGTTGAAAGTATACGTGTCTCGGACGAATGATATTTTCTCTTTCGGAACCCCCGCGGCGGCAAATCGCTCTATCACGTTATTCTCGACCCCCCACGTCATAGGGCTAATGAAGCCTTCCGGCGGCGGCGGTGAGTATGCGGAGCTGATTTTCAGGATTTGCGCCACCAATGTCGGATCATTCGGAATCCAGTTTCCCATGACGATCCGACCTCCGGGCCGGGTCACGCGCACCATCTCCTTGGCCACATCGAACGGCTTTGGCGCGAACATCGCGCCGAAGATGCTCACGACGAGGTCAAAAGAATGATCCTTCAGCGCCTGCAGATTGGACGCATCGCCTTCCTGGAACTTGCAGTTGGTGAGGCCCTGCTCCTTGGCGCGCTTGTTCCCGGCCTCGACAAGGTTGCTCGCGATATCGACGCCCAACACGTCCGCTCCGAGCTTCGCCTCGGGCAATGCGGTCGTTCCATCGCCGCATCCGAGATCCAGGACCTTGAGCCCTTTTGTGATTCCCAGTTCCTTGACGAGCGCCTCTCCGCTCTCTCTCATGCTCTGCGCTATGCGAGTAAAGTCGCCTTTTTCCCAAAGTGCTTTGTTCGGGTTCACGGGTACGTCTCCTCTTTCTGGCAAGCCTGCTCGTAAGAACTTCCAAACGGCCGATCCTCGACCGGCAATCCAGCTTCATTCCAGCGCACCATACCGCCATGCAGAACGCGCACGTCGCCGAACCCAGCCTCGGCGAGAAGGTCGGCCGCATTGGCGGAGCGTTTGTCGGTATGACAGACGACAATGATCGACTTCCCTGCGAGCGGCCTCAGATCGCCCAGGCGCGCCGGCAAATCACCAAGCGGTACGTTGCGCGCATTGCGAATGTGACCAAGAGGACCTGCGAACTCGTCTGGTCTGCGCACATCGATGACGGCTGCGTCGCTGCTCTCGCCAAGGCGTGCTGCCAGCTCGTCCACTTCGATCCAGCGCAACTCTTTGACCCGCAAATGACGAACCAGCCGTGGCAAGAACGCGGCGACCGCAAGCAGAGCAAGCCCGATCAGGCCATAGCGAAGGGCCGCGTCATTCTGGGCGAGCGCTTCCCGACCTGCGTAGCCGAGCCAAGTGTAGGCGAACGTGCCCGGCAGCATGCACACGAGCGACGCCAGAATGTAGGGAGCAAGCGGAATGCGGGTGAGCCCTAGTGCATAGTTGAGCAAGTTGAAGGGGAAGAGCGGGACCAGGCGGACAAAAGCGACGAAGCGCCATCCTTCGATTTCCACCCCGCTGACGAGCCGGTCGAGCTTGCCGCCTGCTATTTGCCTGATCTTGTCCTGGGCAATGTAGCGCGCAAGCAGGAATGCCGCCGTCGCCCCAAGCGTGGCGCCCAGCAGGTTGAGGACCGTTCCCCATGCCGGCCCGAACAGGACACCGCCGGCCAGACCAAAAAAAGCGCCTGGAACAAACAGGACCGTCCCCACCGCGAACAGTACGACGTGCGCAATGGGAGCCAACAGCCCAAGGTCGCGGACGGTGGCCTGCAGCACGGCGGGATCGAGCCGGTCGCGGTTTATGGCGAGCCAAAGCGCCATGGCTGCGACGACCAGTGCAAGGGCGAGCCGGGGAATGACGGTCTGCATTGTCATCCGGTCGGTTCCCGATGCCCGAGCGGATAGCCTCGCACGTCGTCGCGGAACGGCTGCGTCAGCATGCGATCGAGCCGCTGCTCACGCGCATCTCGGAACTGCTCGATGCCGATGGTCATACCTACATGGCCAGCTTCCGGCTGATCGCGGTAGGTCCCGAACAGGCGGTCCCACCAGGGCAGGTTGAAGCCGAAGTTGCTGTTGGTTTCCCGGGGTTTAATCGAGTGGTGGACGCGGTGCATTTCCGGGGTCACCACGATCCATCGCAGTACCCGGTCGAGCCGCGCCGGCAGCTCGACGTTGCCGTGGTTGAACATCGAGGTGGCGTTGAGCAGGATTTCAAAGATCAGAACGGCGAGGGCCGGCGTGCCCACCGCCGCCACCACACCCAGCTTGATCCCCATCGACAGCAAAATCTCGATAGGATGAAAGCGGATGCCGGTCGTAACATCGAATTCGAGGTCGGCGTGGTGCATGCGATGCAAGCGCCAGAGAGCAGGCACCGCGTGGAACAAAACGTGTTGGAGATAGATGGCGAGATCGAGCAGGACGATGCCAACAGGAATGGCTGCCCAAGCCGGAATGTCGAGCGCGTTGAACAGTCCCCAGCCTCGGGCTTCGGCCAACAGCGGCAAGGCCAACTGCGCCAATGGGAAACACCAGCCGCACGAGAAACGTATCCAGGATGACAACGCCGATGTTGGAAGGCCAGCGTGCTGACCGGCCGATCTTCTGGTCACGACGCGGCGCCAGCAGCTCCCAGACGACCATTGCGGCCAAGATGCTGGCGAAGGCGGCCAAGCGGACGAACGGTTCGGTTGACAGGAGAGCATCCATATTCAATAATTCGCTTGAATGATATGACGATGTCAAGCACCTTCAATCCAAAGCGCGCCCTCTATGCGCAATTTGCCGTAGTCGCCAAGGCGATCGCGCACGAGCATCGGCTCGAGCTCCTCGAGCTGGTGGCCCAGGGCGAACGCAGCGTCGAGGCTCTGGCTGAGCGGTCGGGACTGTCGATCGCCAACGTTTCGCAGCATCTGCAAAATCTGCGCCGCGCCGGATTGGTGGCGTCGCGGCGGCAGGCCAAGTTTGTGCTCTACCGGCTGGCGGACGAGGCCGTTCTCACCATGCTGGCGGCCCTGCAGAAAGTGGCGGAGCGCAATGTGGCGAGGTGGAACGCATCTTGCGCAGCTACTTCCATGCGCGCGACGAGCTGGAGCCGGTGTCCCGTGCCGAGCTCACGCAGCGCATGAAGAAGGGTTTGGTCATGGTCATCGACGTGCGCCCCGAGGACGAGTTCGCGCTCGGGCATGTTCCCGGGGCCCGCAACATTCCGCTGAGCGAGCTGAAACGGCACCTGTCGAAGCTCGACCGCAAGACCGAGATCGTCGCCTACTGCCGCGGCCCCTACTGCGTAATGTCGTTCGAGGCCGTGGCCCAGCTGCGCAAGCTCGGGTTCAAAGCGCGCCGGCTGGAGGACGGCCTGCCCGAGTGGAAGGCCG
>CAVWOY010000024.1:0-45553 GCA_963756735.1 uncultured Alphaproteobacteria bacterium | reverse complement strand
TCGAAGCAAGCTAGCTCGCTAAAGCCCGCTGAACCAGTTGTAGCCCTGGTCCTCCCAATATCCGCCCGTGTAGTTATTCAGCACGGCGAGCCCAATCACGTGCTTGGGATTCTTGAAGCCGAGCTTGGTCGGGATGCGGATGCGAAGGGGAAAGCCGAACTTGGTAGGCAGGACCTGGCCATCGAACTTGAAGGTCATCTGCGTTTGCGCGTGCAGCGCCGTTGGCATGTCGATGGAGCTCGAATAGCCCTCCGAGCAGGTGAAGTGCACGTACTTGGCAGTGAGGTCGGCGCCGATGCGACGCAGGAACTCGCGCAAAGGAGTTCCCGTCCATTTGCCGATAGCGCTCCAGCCCTCGACACAAATGAGGCGCGTGATCTGGGTCTCCTGCGGCAAGGCGTAGAGCTGCTCCAGCGTCCAAGGCTGCTTGTTTTCTACCAAGCCGTCGACGATCAGTCGGTACCGCTCCTCGTCGATATCGGGCGCTGCGTCTTCCGGGTAGAAAGCATTGAACCGGAAGGGACGGGCAATGGCGGTCTCGGGATATGTCGGTGCCAGACAGGTTTGGGTTGAACAGGCGCGCCTGTACCCAATCATTGAAGTCCGAAATTTTCCTCAGGGCCCGCTCCGCCGACATGGCATCGGTGATGTTGCACCCTGTGAGTAGAGCAAGGGCGCCGACGCTTGCTCCGTTGCGCACGAATAGGCGGCGCGACGGGTCCGGCAGCAGCCTCGCCGCATCCTTGACGAGGAGCTTAGGATCAACACCGGAAAGCTGCACACGCGAACGTCGCATTCGCTAGCTCCTTCAGCGGCCGCGGATCATGGCACGCAGGCTCCTAGGGACAAGGAACGCCATGACGACATGGATAAAGAGGAACACGACGATGACGGCCATGGCGAAGAAATGCACGAGCCGGGCGCCCTCGTAGCCGCCGCACAGCGCCGCCAGCTCCCTGCAGCTGCACGGGCTTCCACAGTGCAAGGCCGGAGAGGACGATGGCGACACCGGCAAGTAGCACGCACGACGTACAGCATCTTCTGCACGCGTTGTAGCCGGTGAGGTCGGCGTGGCTCGAGCCGACCTGTCAGCGCCGCAGCGAGATCGCGGATAACCTCGCGCGGACGAATAGGCAGCAGTTTGCGTCGGAGACGGCCCGTCGCAAGCCCCACTGTCAGGTAAACGAGACCGTTGGCGATCAGCAGCCACATAGCCGCAAAATGCCAGAGAAGCCCGCCCGCGAGCCAACCGCCGAGCGTCAGACTGCTCGGAAATGTGAACGTGAACAGAGGCGAGGCGTTATAAATCTGCCATCCCGACCCGATCATGATCAGGATGGCGACGGCATTGATCCAATGCGTGACCCGCACGTAGAGCGGATGAATGGCCGGCTGCTCCGGTCCAGTTCCGGCTCCGCTATCCGCAAGGCTGCTCATGGGTTCCGTCATCCGTAGTGGCGGACTTACACTATACGGGACTAAACGGGCGTGCCGGATCGTTAGCGTACCATCAAGCTTTCTGGAGGACGCCATGTCTCAAGCAAGTGTTGCTCATGTTGCAGCGCGGATTCGGAATCCTTGCGTTGGGTATCGTGATCGCTGAGCCCCTGGCGTGGGCCCAGGAGGCAACCGTGCGTGTGCGCGGCACCATCGAGCGGGTGGATGGAGACACCTATTTCGTCAAGGCTCGCGACGGGGCCGAGCTGAGGCTCAAGCTTGCGCCCAATGCTGCGGTGGTGGCCCTGGTTCAGGCCTCGCTCGCGGACATCAAGGCAGGGTCGTATGTCGGCGTTGCTGGCATGCCGCAGGCCGACGGAAGCCAGAAGGCGCTCGAGGTTCACATCTTCCCCGAGGCCATGCGCGGCACGGGTGATGGACACCGCGGCTGGGACCTGCAGCCGTCGAGCACCATGACCAACGGCAATGTCGAGCAGACGGCCGCTTCAAGCGACGGTCAGATGCTAACGCTCAAATACAAGGATGGTGAGAAGAAGATCGTCGTTCCAGCGGGCATCCCGATCGTTGCCTATGTGCCGGGTGAGGTGAACGAGCTGAAGGCAGGAGCCAGGATTTTCATCAGCGCGGCGAACAAGCAGCCGGACGGAACGCTGCAGGCGGCGCGCGTGAACGTCGGGCGCGGCGTTGCCCCGCCGATGTAAGGGCCAGCCACCAGCCATTGTCTTGATGGCACCTCTTCTACTGCGACGCGTCACTCGCGGTAGTCTTGCACCCGCGTCGCTCTCAGCCCTTGTAGACCATGGCGATCGATCAAGTGTTGCCACGACAGGAATTCGTCCACTGTCAGCGTGTAGCGTTCGCACGCCTCTTCTAAGCTCAAGATGCCCCCGCGGACTGCAGCAATCAGTACCGCCTTGCGGCGGATCACCCAGCGCTTCGTATCCCGAGGCGGCAGGTCCGCTATGGTTAGCGGAGCTCCATCCGGTCCGATGACGAAGCGTGCTCGGTTATGCCGCTGATCGATCATGGTAGCACTACTCATTGTCTGGAGACTCGCCACATACTAAGTGTACAGAATTAAAGATCGACCCTCGTGTCGCGGCAAGTTTTCGAAAACATGTACGTAGTTGGTCAAAGGTGGGCGGAAATCGCCTTCAACCAACTCCTCGTCGACTCGGTCCGGATGATCGCGGATCGCAATTCCACGCCACCGCGCCCGTAGCGACGATGCCTCGGACAGACCGAAAAGCCGCGGCAGAAGCGGTCGATGATGGTTCGCGACGACGAACCGGACCGGGCTGGAGAGGGGCAGGTTGTCCACAGACAAAATCGTGAAAAGGATGACCTGCATTCGTCACGCGTTGTCGCGATGAGGCCCGGACGCCTCGCGGTTGGGGCTCAAGGGGCACCTGGACACGGGAGTCGCGGCGTGGCTGTCCGATTGACTGACGCGATCGTCAAGGCCCTGCCTAAACCGGCGGCCGGCAACCGGGTGCACTATGACACCGATGTCAAGGGCTTCGGTGTCCGCGTGACCAAGGCCGGGGCCCGCGCCTTTGTGCTGACCTACCAGCCGGGCAGTGGCCCGAGCGCCGGCCGCCAGCGCCGGATCACGATAGGTGCCTTCCCGAACTGGAAGACGAGCGCTGCACGGGACGAAGCACGCGAACTCAAGCGCCACGCCGGCAAGGATGATGATCTGTTTGGTGCAATCGCGGCTGATCGAGACGCACCAACCGTCGATGCCCTGTGTGCTCGCTTCCTAGCCGAGCACGTCGTCAAGAAACGGCCGACCACACAGGTCGACTATCGCAGCATCATCAGCATGTACATCCGGCCTGAGTTGGGTAGCCTCAAAGTCGCGGCCGTCAGCTTCGGCGACGTCGATGCCTTGCACCAGAAAGTTACGCGGCACGCGCCCTACCGCGCGAACCGCTGCGTCGGCGTCCTATCCAAGATGATGGCGCTCGCGATCCCCTGGCGCTGGCGCTCTGACAACCCTTGCCGCGGTGTGGAGCGCAACCAGAAGGTGCGGCGCACCCGATATTTCAGCGCCGCTGAGCTGGACTGCCTCATGGCAGCACTCTCGGCGCACCCTAACCGCGACGCCGCGGACGCCATTCGGTTGCTGCTGCTGACCCGGGCCCGACGTCTTGAGCCGCTTTCAATGCGCTGGGCTGATCTCGACATTGCGTCAGGCGCGTGGACGAAACCGGCCACCACCACCAAGCAAAAGCTGCTTCACAGAGCCCCGCTATCTACGCCGGCCCGGGAGCTGCTGGCCGGGATCCGCGCACGCTCGCCTGCGGATGCGGTGTTTGTGTTCCCAGGCGGTGGCGCGGCCGGGCATCGGCGCGAGTTGCAAGAAGCGTGGCGTTCCATCGGCAAGGCGGCCGGCCTTGCTGGCGCGCGGTTCCCCGATCTGCGGCACTTTTTCGCGTCGATCCTCGCGTCAGGCGGGGCGTCGCTGCCGCTAATCGGAGAGCTGCTTGGGCACCCACAGCCCAGCACCACGCCGAACCCCCCGAAGGCAAGAGAGTCAGACAATTCGCCTACGAGCGGGGCGTCAGCGCGGAGACGGTCGGCTCGAAGGTCGTGTTCCTCGGGATGGTGACTCTTCCTGCCGGGGCGCAAACGCGTGCACATGTGCACGAGCGGCATGAGACTGCCCTCTACCTGCTCGACCGCGAGATTGAGATATAGACCGGTGACCAGCTGCAGCATCACGAGGTCGTTCGGCCCGAAGACCACATGGATATCTCGGCAAACGTGCTGCATGTTGCCGTCAACCGGGGGGAGAACCCGCGGTGTGCATGGGCACGCGCAACGAGTCGACCGCCCAAGAAAGCGTCGTGCTCTATTCCGAGATGGACTCCAGGGTACCGTAAGCGCCGTCCGGCGTTGCAGTTGAAGTGTCAACTCCCGTCAAACGGACCGGCGGGAGTTGCTTGCGTTAGAGGGCTGCCATTGCTTCTCCGATGTCCGTTGGGGGTCATGACTTGCCGGTCCGGCGGTCTGCACCTACAAATGCGCACTAAGGGTGTGGCCGGACCTGCCCTTACACGGCAATCAGGCGCCGCGATACCACTTCGGCTTCATCAATCCGCTCGGCGTCGATCGGACGAAGCTGGTACCGCACCGGGCGCTCTCGGACGCCATTGTCACGGCGGCCGTCTTCTTCGAGCTCACCAAGCACGCGACATGGCCCCAGCTCGTGCAGTGGAGCTACGAACCAGCGCTGCTCACCTACTTCCGCTTCGGCATGCACCGGGGCGAGCGGTTCGACGCTGCGCCGGAGGACTACCTGCGCTGGATCGCCGAGGGGAACCACGACCTCAGCGAGGATGTGAGGTTCTCGGCGCGCTATTGGCTGGCTCTAAAGCTGGCGGGTGATGCCGATCGCGTGTGCGATTGACGCGTATTCAGGATTGCTGCCGTCAATGCCGAGCGCCCGGCTCCGCACAGGTAGCGAACCAGCGACGCACCGCGCGCGCCGCGTCGTCATAGTCTGCAAGCTCGTAAGCTGTGCCCGTGAGATCGGCGACAATCTCGGCCATCTTAGGATCGAGCGCAATGGTCGAGCCGACCACCAGGCCGGCGGCGCACAAGAGGTCCTCGGGATCGCCGCCTTGGAGGTAGGCCTCGAGCACTGCATCGAAGTTGATGGCACCGTCAAGTTCGCGGTCATCACGGCGGCGAGCAGCGGAGCGGGTCACAGCTGTGCTTCCTTAAGTACTATCTGTGTGCATCTTGTGAGTCTGCGGCAACAGTTTGACGGATCGCGCTCGAATGATCTGCCTCGGTCTCTAGGGGTGCTGCGCCAGCTGGGGTAAGCCTCGAATGGCGCGCAGCCATTGCCAGGAGCGTGCTTCCTTGCTCTTGCCGTCAGTGCCTCGGCGAGCAGGACTTGCCACGTCAGCTTTGCCCTCGACAGCCGACCTATCGCATTCGGTCTGCGAACGGCAGAAAAGTGCCGATTGTGTTGCAAAATTATTTTGGAGGTCGCCCCCGCGAGCGCACGCAGAAATCGAGTCCTGCCAGGGTCTGATCGCGAGCGAGGATTCCCCGAAAGAGCGGCGATCCAGGAAGAGACTTTTATCAGTCGTACTATCTATCAGACAGCGGAGCGACTTTTGCAACAAAATTTTGCCCCAATCTGCCGTGAGCAACTGCAACATCATCTGGTAGGGATCAGCTGAATTTGCCATGCCATTGGCCTTGCCAACATCTGCTCAGCGACTGCGGTTTGGCGGAGGGCTGGCTACGTGGCTTGAGGGAACCGAACCTGAAATCCAGGAGTTCAGGTAACCAGATGGCCCCACCTGGCAATGGAGGGCCACCAGCCTTTGATCCACGTCAGAAGAAGCCATGGGCCTAGATCAAATCGGCATCGCCCTCAGCGGCGTCATCGCGGTCTGGCTTACGCAAGACAAGCGCGAAAGCTGGCGACGATGGGCGTGCATCTTCGGGATGCTTGGCCAGCCGTTTTGGTTCTACGCGACATGGAAGGCCGAGCAATGGGGCATCTTCGCTCTGTGTACACTTTACACCTACGCATGGGCACGAGGGGTCTGGACACATTGGCTCTGCCCCTACCTTCAGGCCAGGAGGCGTCCGGGTCGGGCCGAAGCGCGTAGGTTGATGCCGCGGGCTTGAAGCATGGCTCAGCAGTCGCGATAGGAGTCATAGCGCCGAAGGCTGTTTTCACGCAACCAGGGTCATGAGCACGCATCGAGCGTGTTAGGGCAGGCGGTCGGTTCTACCCCCGAAAGCAGACGCAGCGCCGCGAACTGGCGACGTGTGCCACAAGCGGACCTCGATGCAGCAGAGACCAAACTCACGATCAGTCCGGCAGTCCGGCTTTCCGGAGGCCGTCAGCGAACCTCTCGAGGTTATCTGCTCCGCGCAACGGAATCGGCAAAATTCGAGATTGGAGACACGCAGCGCTGGGTCGAGTTTGCGCAGGTGCTGCATGGCGCGCTGCGCCTCCGGCTGGCGCCCAGCCAGCGCATGGCTGGCCGCTATGATGGCAACCGCAAGGAGGAAAGTCGGCAAATCCCGGAACGACTTCTCCGCCCATGAGGAGGCTGCGTCGAACCGCCCGGCGAGCAGGTGCGCCAACGCGATCCCCGCCTGCATGCGAAACATCTCCGGGTCGAGCGGACTAAACCGCATGGCACGCTCGAAGAAATTGATTGCTTCTTGCTACATGCCGGCGAAGGCCCGCATGTAGCCGCCGAGAAACCAGGCCGTCACCGAGTTCGGGTCGAGCGCCAGCGCCCTGTCAATGAGGGCGATGCCGGTGTCCAAATCGCCGGTGAAATGGCCGATCGCATGCCCGCCGCGCGCGAGCGCGATCGCATCGTCGGGGCCCAGTTCGACGGCCCGGCGGGCAAGGCGCAAACCCTCAGCTATCTCTTGCTCCGGATTCGTCATCCAGCCGTTGATCTTGCGCCAGAAGTGACACCAGGCCGCCAGCCCATGCGCGGAAGGGACTCCTCATCGAGCTCGATCGCCTTGTAGAACTGCGGTAGCGCACGATCGATAGCCTCGCGCGTCCGCTGGTGGAAGCTTGCCATCCCGCGCAGGTAATAGTCGTATGCGTCGAGGCTATCGGTCGGCTTACGCTTGGCGCGTTGGATCTCGGCCAGCTCGAGCTGACGGGCAAGTGTACCCACCACGCTGGTCGTGAGCTGGTCCTGCAGGTCGAAAACGCCCTCCACGGCGCCCTCGAAGCGGTCCACCCGGAGGGGCATGAATGCTGCACTGCAATCTAGAGCCCTTCCGACTTATGTGGAACCATATCCAGCGTGCGGAAGTAGTTCGCACACTCGGTTGGCGTAAAGCGGTCGATGAGCTTGCCGATGCGGTTCCACATTCCTTCGACGGTGCGCTCGTCGGCCTTGCGCAGCAGGGTCTTGAGCTTGGCGAAGGCCTGCTCGATCGGGTTGAGGTCGGGCGAGTAGGGCGGCAGGAACAGCGGCCTGGCGCCGACGGCGCGGAGCAGGCGCTGCACCTCGGCGCCCTTGTGCGAGCCGAGGTTGTCCATCACGACGGATGTCGCCGGGCTCGAGCGTGGGGATCAGCACCTGCTCGACGTAGGCGCGGAAGGTCTCGCCGTTGATCGGGCCGTCGAGCACGAGCGGCGCGGTGATGGCGTCATTGCGCAGGGCTGCCAGGAAGGTGGTGGTGCGCCAGTGGCCGTGCGGCACTTTCGCCTTCAACGGCTCGCCGCGCCGCCACCAGCCGTGCGTGCGGGTCATGTTGGTCTTGGTCCACGTCTCGTCGATGAAGACCAGGCGCTCGGGCGCCAGCCGCGGCTGCAGCCGGTGCCACCACCGGCGACGGCGGGCGACGTCAGGCCGGTCCTGCTCGCAGGCGAGCACGGTTTTTTTTGAAGCTGACGCCCTCGCGCTTCAGAAAGCGCCAAAGCGTGTCGCAGGCTACCACCATGCCGCGCTCGGCCAATTCGTCCAGCAGCTCGTGCAACGTCAGGTCCGGCTTTTTCCGGAGGCGGGCGAGCAGCCACTCGCGCTCGCCTGCGAGCAGATAGGGCCGTTTGCCACCCATCGGCTTGGACGCAGGACTGCCAGCCTCGCGCATCCGGCCATGCCACTTCACCGCTGTCGATGGGGCGATGTCGTTGAGCCGCGCCACCTGCCGACACGACAGGCCGCGCTCCAACTGCGAAACCACACGCTCACGCAGGTCGAGAGAGTAGGGTCGAGCCATCGCGTGCTGGCCTCCGCTCCAGCACGCAGCTTGAATCAGATCGCCCCTGATTTGGGAATCCCTCGCGATTCCACTAAGAGCGGAAAGACTCTAGGTTGCGCGGTAGCCCGGTTACGGGTCGACCGTCGCTGCACTGCAACAAGTCGGTTTAGGCACCAGGCACTACAGTACTCGCTCAAATGACGCATCACGGGAGTTGGAACGGACGTTTCAAGCCAAACGTATTACTATGGGGGCAGAAAGGCATTCTAGTGCTTTGGGCGGTCGCAATCAGCGCTTACACGGGCCTGTTGCTCGGGCTCTCCCTGCGAGTGCCTGCAGTGGTCGCGGCGTCCCTTGCAACAGTCGTCGCATGTATCGTGCTGGCCCAGTTTGCTAACTGGTCGCTCCTCCAGACCGCGGTCCACAGCTTGGCCCTTCTCACCACTCTGCAGACTGGCTACTTGTTAGGCTTGATGTTGTCGTGTGTCCCCTCACGGTTGGGATCATGGCGCAAGGCGAGCAATGGCGTTAGCGATTCCAGCCCTATGCGGTCTGATCGAACCTGGTGACAACCAGTACGGTCTTGACCAGCAGAGCGAGATCGAGCCATAGCGTCCAATTGCGGACGTAATAGCGATCCAGCGCGATCCGCGTTCGGTAGGTCAGGCGATTTCGGCCACTCGTTTGCCACATGCCGGTCAGTCCCGGGCGAGCCGAGCAATACATCGCGGCCTGACGGCCGTAACACTCGACCTCATCGGCTACAATGGGACGTGGTCCGACTAAGCTCATATCTCCGCGCAGAACGTTGAACAGCTGTGGCAATTCATCAAGGCTCGACTTGCGCAAAACCTTGCCTAGGCAGCTGACTCTCGGATCGTTGCGCAGCTTTCGCGTTGCACGCCATTCCATAGCTGCTTCGGCGTTGCGGGCAAGATGCTGATCAAGCTTCTCCTCTGCGTCGACTGACATGGATCGGAACTTGTAGCAAACGAAGGCTTTGCCCCGGAAACCGATGCGCTGTTGTGCAAAGATTGCCGGGCCTCCGACAACAACGCGGATCAGCACGACGAGAACCATCAGGATCGGTGTGAGCAGAAGCAGGGCGATCGATGCCCCCACAAGGTCAACGGCTCTTTTCGGCATGCCGCCAACGGGTTTGTCCGATTGCTCCGTGTGCCTAACACCGGCGGTAGAAGGCTTGATCGCTCGTCGCTTCCGCGATCGGGATCGCTCGTTGGCAGTCAAATCATCAGTACCCCAGCGATTACCGTATAATGCTGGCCTTGGCTGAAACTCAACCACCGCACGCCCCACAAATCTTGCTCTAAGCGACCACGGCACGGCGTCTCTTTGTACTGCCTATAACGGACGCGTGCTGCTCGATCTTGAGAAAATAGATTTACCGATTGGCGCAAGCAATGGAAAAGATTTCAAGGAAGGTGACGATGGCCCACGGATGCCCAAGGCCGTGCAGGGCAAGGGGTGGATTTGAAGACCCGTTTCGGGGTTTCCCCCGAGTGTTCTGCGGCCGAGCAACTGGTACCTGCAACAGAGCACCGCCCCGCGGGACCCATCCACCAAGCGACAGGGACCACGAGAACATCCAGCGCTTGCGCTCGATATGGGTCAACACTCACCGGTGCGCCGGCGACCCGAATACGGTTGATCTACCCCAACAACGGACATTCCCATCGCCCGCCAGGCACGGGAAGTTCGTGCCAATTCCGGAAGTAAAATTCTTTCACATTGTATGATCTCTGAAAGGTACGTACCGACGACAACCAGGAACTCACTCCTGCTCATTCGCCAGCTTGGGCCAACGGCGAGCCACGGCCGGCAGCACCTCTTTGATAAATCGCTGCGTCTGATTTCATTACGGCCTCGTCGCCCGTTACAGCAGGCCGCAGCACGAACTTAGAAACCCCGGCGTCAATGTACTCAGCGATGCGCGATACGATTGCATCCGCATCGCCGATCGCGAAATAGTCCCGCGGGTCCCGACCAGTGCGCCTCTCGTAGGCTTGCATCGGTTGTTCGAGGATCCGGTCGGCGGCCCGGCCGAAGTGGAACGGGAAGCTTGCGCCGTAGTGGTCCTCTTCGATGGTCCGTCCCGTCTCTGGCAGCGCCGCGCGGATAGCGGCAACGATCTTACCGGTTTCTGCCGGCGTCTCCGGGCCCGCCGAGCCAACCGGTGCCGAGGCGCGCCGTGCGCCGGATCGCGGCTTCCGAGCCGCCGCCGATCCACATTGGCAGATCAGCCTGGACGGGCTTGGGCAAGATGCTCGCGCCCGTCAGCCGAAAATGCTCGCCGACGAAATCAACGCTCTCTTCCCGCCACAGCCGGCCAATGAGTTCGAGCGCTTCGTCGGTCTTGCGCCCACGCGTCTTGGTGTCGATGTTCAGGGCAGTCCATTCCGGTGCGCGTGGGCTACCGATTCCGAAGGCCGGTAGCAGGCGGCCCTCGGATAGCACGTCGATGGTGGCGCACTGCTTGGCGAGCAACACCGGATCGCGCAAGGCCAGCGACACTACGTTCATTCCGAACTTGAGCCTCCACGTGCGACCTGCCAGCGCCGCCATCACCGACATGCACTCGAGCATTGGTTCGCGGCTCAACAGTCGATCCGTCTGCCAGATCGAGTCGAGCCCGCTCTCCTCGCACAGATCAACCCAGCGCCAATACTCGCGCCCCCGCAAACGGAACTCCATCAACCCGAGGCCCACGCTCACGGTCATGGCACTTTGCTCTCGCGCATGGCCGCCCTACCGCAAATCGTTGAGCAGCGGGAATACCTCGCGCGCGATCCGCTCGATCTGGCGATTGCGCTCCTCGTAGGGGCCCACGGGGTCAAGCGCGATGTGGCGCACGCCGGCGCTGTAGGAGGGCACGCATGCGGTCGGCGATCTGCTGCGGTGAGCCCAGGGCCGCGTAGCGCTCGGCCGCCTTGCGGAGGTCCATGGCATAGCGGTAGCTCGATGACACTGTGGCCGCGTCGAGAGCCTTCCCGTACGTGTCGTCACCATGTAAGAGATCCAGCCGTCCATCGCCTCCCGTTCGCGCCTGCCTGGATGGGTAGGCGCTCCAGCTTAGCGTCCTTGTGCCGCTTCGGATACGCGTTTGCTGTAGCCGCGGCTGCCGGGCTCCGGCCGCTGCTGGGCGATGAAATTGCCGGCCTTCAGCGCCAGCACGTCGTTGGTGCCATCGGAATGCAAGAAGCTCAGTGCGTCGCGCAACAGCTTCTCGATCGGGTTCTTGCGCATGTAACCGGCGGCACCCCACAGCTCGAGCGCGTCTCGGCACACCTCCACGGAGGCCTCCGAGGCGAACACCTTGGCGAGGCTCGCATGCTTGCGGTCGCAATCGTCCTGGCGGCAGTCCCAGCCGGCGAACCACAGATAGGAGCGCGCGGCCTGCAGCTTCATGGCCATGCGTGCCAGCCGCACCCGCTGCATGTCGTGCTCGATGATCGGCCTGCCTCCCTGGCTGCGCTCGAAGGCATATTGCAGGGAGAGGTCGTAGGCCCGCTGGGCGACGCCCAGCACGCTGGCGCCGGCCTGGATGTTGGAGCCATAGCGCAGCAGAAAGGCGCCGATGGCCGGCAGCGCCTTGCCGATGTCGCCGACGCGGTCGCGGTCGTGGACCTCGACGTTGTCGAAGCGCAGCGTGCCGTTCTGCACCGTGCGCTGGCCGAGCTTGTCCCACACCTCGGTGACGGCGAAGCCCGGTGCGTCGGCGGCTACGAGGAAGCCGGTGAGGCCTTGCGACAGCGTGGCTTGCGCATCGGTGCGGGCGAGGACGAAGTAGAGCTTGGCAAGTCCGCCGTTGGAGATGTAGCGCTTGGCGCCGTTCAGCACCCACGTGTCGCCGCGCCGCTCCGCGCGCGTCTGCATGCCGGAGCCCGGCGCATCGTAGGGCAGCAGGTTGTCGCTGCCGTGCATCGGCTCAGTGGCGCCGATGCCGAGCAGGAACTCGGGGTCGTCGACGATACGCGGCATCCAGCGCCGGCGCTGGTCCTCGCTGACGAGATGCGCCAGCGTGGTCATGATCTTCCAGGTCTGGTCGAAGGCGACGCCGATGCCGAGATCGCCGTAGCAGATCTGCTCGCCGACGAGCGCCAGGGTCAGCACATCGGCGCCCTCGCCGCCGAACTCCTTCGGCACCGACAGCGTGCGCAGCCCGCGCCTCGAGCCTTCGCGGATGACGCTCCAGTCGAAGGCCTTCGCCGGGTCGGAAAGGCGATCGGCTTTCTCCGCCGCCGGCAGGACCACGTCGAGGGCGTAGTCGCGCGCGATGCGCTGCAGCTCCCGCTGCCTCGGCGTCAAGGCGAAGTCGACCATTGGCGTCCTCCCCGGCTGGATTATCGTTGCGAAAAGCTTATTCGCTTTGCCGAGCCTTGTCTTCCGGGGCAGTATTTCGAGCGCGCAAGCGGCAGACCGAAACGCAGAGGCGACATGCAAATCACCGCGGCCGTGGTGGCCGAGCGAAGCGCGCCGTTCGTGATCGACACCTTCGAACTCAGCGACCCGCGCCCCGACGAGGTGCGGGTGCGCATCGTGGCCAGCGGCATGTGCCACACCGACCTGCACGGTCGCGACGGCTACTTCTCCACCATGCCCTATCCGGCGGTGTTCGGGCACGAGGGTGCCGGCGTGGTGGATGCAGTGGGCGCGGCGGTGCGCAAGGTGGCGCCCGGCGACCACGTGATCATCTCGTTCCCCTGGTGCGGCAGCTGCGCCAACTGCCGCCGGCACATGCAGTCGCACTGCCTGCACTCGTCCACGCTGAAGATGAGCGGCACGCGGCCGGACGGCTCCACGCTGATCGCCAAGGGTGGCGCGCCCGTCTACAGCGCCTTCTTCCAGCAGTCGTCGTTCGCCACCCACGCGATCTCCAACGAGCGTTTCGTGGTCAAGATCCGCACGCGATGCGCCGCTCGACCGCATCGGCCCGTTCGCCTGCAGCATCCAGACCGGCGCCGGCGCGGTGCTGAACGCGATGCAGACGCAGCCCGGCGACAGCTTCGTGGTGTTCGGCGTGGGCGGCGTCGGCCTGTCCGGCCTGATGGCGGCGAAGCTGTCGGGCTGCGACCCCATCATCGCCGTCGATATCCACGAGCATCGGTTGGCGCTCGCTCGGGAGCTTGGCGCCACGCACACTATCAATCATGCGTCCTGCAACGATGTGGTCGGCGAGGTGCGGAAGATCACGAAGGAGGGGGCGCGCTGCTCGCTAGAGACTTCCGCTGTGCCCGCGGTGTTCCGAGAGGCTGTGGAGGTGCTGATGCCGCTCGGCACCTGCGTCCTGCTTGGAAGCGCACGCCGCGGCGTCGAAGCAAGCTTGGAGATGCCGTTCCTCCAGGATGGCCGCACGGTGCGCGGCGTGATCCAGGGCTGGAGCCAGCCGGAAACGTTCCTGCCGCGATTGGTGGATCTGATGATGGCTGGCCGCCTGCCGGTGGAGCGGATGATGACATTCTACGATCTGGCCGACATCAACCGCGCTGCGGCAGACGCCGCAGTCGGCAAGACCATCAAGCCCGTACTGCGCATGCCGCAGTAGCTGCCGCTTTCTTGCTGCTGCAGTAGTCCGCCTACACACCGGGATCAAATTAGAGAAGCAATCGTCACCAAGGGTGCGAGAGTCTAGGAATGGGTCAGCTATCTCCGGTCGCCGACGCCATTCGTCGCTGCTGAAGAGCCCCAGCAAGCAGACGACTTCACGGAACCGTTACCGGCGTCGCCGCAGCGGGTCTCCACCCGCTTTGCTCCGTCCGTTGCTCCGTGAACGCTCGGGCAAGGGTGCTAGGAGCCGACCTACCTTTCACTCCGGCAGACCCGCCTTTCGCAGGCCGTCCTCGAACCGAGCGAGGTCTTCCGGCCGACGAAAACGCGGGGCCCAGTTCTTGATGTTGCTAACGCGCATCGTGGGATGCAGCTCGCGCAGACGCGCCGTGGCTTTCTGTGCTTCCGGGAGCCGTCCGGCAAGCGCGTTGCTTGCCGCGGCTACGAGCAGCGTGGTCAGGTAGTTTGTTTGCTCCCACAACGCCTTTTCCGCCCAGGACGACGCTTCCTGATAGCGGCCGGCGAGAAAATGTGCGAGCGCGGTTCCCGCCTGCATGGCAATGGTATGGGGATCGAGCGGGCTCAAGCGCATCGCCTGCGCGAAATGATCGATCGCCAAGTCCGGTTCACCCAACCAGACTACGTATCCAGCCGCTGGCCCACCAAGCCCCCGCCAGGTTCGGATTGAGTACGAGCGCGCGATCGACGAAGGTGGCGGCGGCCTCCATGTCGCCCACGACGAACCCGAGCGCATGAGCGCCCCGAGAGAGCGCGACCGCATCATCCTGGCCCAACTCCGCCGCCCGTCGCGCCAGCCTTGCCGTCTCGGCGATTTCCTGAGCGTGATCGCTCATCCAACCATTGATCTTGCGCCAGGCGTAGCACCAGGCGGCCATGCCATAGGCCGAGGCAAACTCGGGGTCGAGTTCAATCGCCTTGTAGAACAGCGGCAGTGCCTCGTTGATCGCCTCCCTGCTTCGCCGATAGTAGCTCGCCATGCCGCGCAGAAAGTAGTCGTAGGCGTCGAGGCTCTCGGTCGGCTTGCGTTTGGCGCGCTGGATCTCGGCCAGCTCCAATTGCGGCGCGATTGCACCTATTACGCTTGCGGTGACCTGGTCCTGCAAATCGAAGATGTCCTCGAGCGCACCCTCGAACCGGTCCGCCCAGAGATGCGCGCCACTCGATGCATCGATGAGCTGTCCGGTAATCCGCACGCGGTTCGCCGCCTTGCGCACGCTCCCTTCCAGCACGTAGCGGACGCCGAGCTCGCGACCGACTTGCTTCACGTCTACTGCGCGGCCCTTGTAGGTAAAGCTCGAATTGCGCGCGATGACGAACAGCCAGCGCATACGCGATAGCGCGGTGATGATGTCATCGACGATCCCGTCGGCGAAATATTCCTGCTCGTGGTCGCCGCTCATGTTGTGGAATGGCATGACCGCGATCGACGGCCGGTCGGGCAGCAAAAGGGCGGGCCCAGTCGGAGCAGCCATCGTGTCGGTAGCGGACGCCGCAGCTTTATCACCCGTAACAGACTGCTCGCTCTCGCACCTGCGCCAACAAATCGAACCCCTTTGCGCGGCACGGTGCGGATCAGCCGCTGCTGCTCCCCGCTGTCGCCAATGGCCTTGCGCGCGGCCGTGATGCGGCTCGTCAAGGTCGATTCGGACACGATGCGGCCGTCCCAGACCCCCTTGATGAGATCGTCCTTGCTGACAACGCGCTCGCAGTTTTGCACGAGGTATACCAAGAGATCGAACACCTGCGGTTCGACGCTGATGAGTTCGCCCCCGCGTCGCAGCTCTCGCCGATCCACGTCAAGCACGTGATTGTCCAGGAAAAATCGCACCCGCTCAGAACCCCAAGTAACTCCTCAGCGATATTCAGCGATTTGGCAGCGACAAATCAAGGTTCCCGCAGAGTCTTTTTGGACTGTCTCTCGGCATCCTGCACCGCGTCGACCGCGATCGGCGTGGTCGATAACCAAAGGGAGAGTGCCGTGCCTAAACACTTTGCGGCCTGCGATCTCTGCCCGACTCATTCTGAGACAGATCGGAGATCATTTGCCATGACCGCCCATGACCAAGCCTTTGCAAGCGACGTGCTTGCACCCAGCGAGCCGGCAGCTCCGCTCTCCAGCTGGATCAGGTCGATCGGCCTGCGGCTGGTGGGCGTGGGCCGACACCCGCGCCGAGTGTTGCGCCGCCACCACCATGTACAAGCAGCTGTCGACCTTTTCCGACAGCGAACTGGCGCGTCGCGGGTTGTCTCGCGCAACGTTGGCTCGGGACGCGCGCCGCATGAGACCACGGTTTTGGACGATCCACCCTGGCTATGAAGCCTTGGGGAGTCAGGCCGCAGTTGGTGAGCGAGCCCGGCTCTTCAAAATCAAACGCAGGAGGAAATCATGAAAAGCATCATTAGGTTCGCCATCGGCCTCGGCGCGCTGGTCGGTGCCAACGCGGCATCATTCGCACAGTCCTACCCCGACCGGCCGGTAAAGATCATCGTGCCATTTGCGCCGGCGGGCCCAACGGATGTCATTGCGCGCATCGTCGCCGACAAGCTGTCCATCAGCCTGGGCAAGCAGTTCTATGTCCAGAACCATCCGGTGCCGGCAGCAACACGGCCACGGCGGCGGTCGCCGCATCTCCTGCCGATGGCTATACGCTGCTTGCCGTTAGCACCGGCTTCCTGATCAACCCGAGCCTGTTCGCCAAGGTTCCCTACGATCCGGTGAAGGACTTCGCGCCGATCACGTGGTCGCCGTCTCGCCCAATGTCGTGACCGTCCATCGCTCCGTTCCGGCCAAGACTGTCAAGGAGCTGATCGCGCTGATCAAGGCCAATCCCGGCAAGTTCAGCTTTGGTTCACCGGGCGTCGGCAGCACGTCGCACTTGTCCGGCGAGATCTTCCGCATGTCGCAGGGCATCGACCTCGTGACGGTGCAGTTCACCGGCGCCGGTCCGGCCATCCAGAGCGACGGTCGGAGGCCACACGCCGATCGCTTTCACGGCCCTGCCGCCAGCGGCACCGCAGATCAAGGACGGCAAGCTGCGGGCGCTGGTGGTGACGAGCGAGAAGCGTTTGTCCGCACTGCCGGACGTACCGACGGCGGCGGAGGCCGGGCTCCTAGGCCAGGACGCTTACACGCTGACGGGCATGCTGGCGCCAGCCGGAACGCCCAAGGCGATCATCGACCTCCTTCACGGCGAGATCGTAAAAATCGTCAAGCTGCCCGACGTGCAGAAACGCCTCGACGACCTCGTCTTCGATGCGGTTGCCAATTCGCCCGGCGAGTTTGCGGCGCGCATCAAGACCGAGATGGAGAAATGGGGCAAGGCGATCCGCGACGCCAAGATCAAGCCTCAGGAGACCCAATAGGCCTGCCCTTCCGGCGGCCGGACGGCCGCCCGCGCACCCCTGGAGGACCCATGCAGCTCATCGACCTCAGTCGTGAGATTTATCACAAGATGCCGCGCATTGTGACGCATCCGCCCGTCATCATCACGTCCTTCAGCACGCATCAGGAGATCCGCGAGGCCGACGGCTACGAGTTCTCGTCCGCCACCCTCTCACTAGCCATGGGCGATCACGCCGGCACGCATGTCGACGCACCTGTGCATTTCGATGCAAGGCCGGGCGCCAAAGGGATCGACGAGATGCCGCTCGAGAACTTCTTCGCCGAAGCCGTCTGCCTCGACCTGGCGCACAAACCGCTCAAATCGAACATCTCGATTGAGGATTTGCAGAAGGCCGAGAAAGCCGCAGGCATCTCCATCCAGCCCAAGGACACTGTCCTTCTGCATATGGACTTCTATCGGCGCTGCTACGGCACCGACGCCTTATCTCACGGACTTCCCAGGCCTGACAAAGGAGTTGGCGACCTGGCTCGGCAGGAAGGGCATCACCATGTTCGGCGTCGAAGCCGTGAGCCCCGGAAGGCCCGGGCGCAACAACTTCGAGGTGCACCACGTCTGCCGCGATCTCGGCTTCACCCACGTGGAGGGGCTCTGCAATCTCGATAAGCTCATCGGCAAGGGCCGCTTCCGGTTCATCGGCTTTCCGCTCAAGATCAAGGGCGGTACCGGAAGCCCAATCCGCGCCGTCGCTCTGTTCGACGACTAGACCTGTTCGCCACGGGGCCCATGAAGGTTTTGCGCCGTCTCCATAGCGTGGGGCCAGCGAGCATCGAGTCCGTCCAGGGTCACAGGCGGTCCTCACAAGAGGGGCCCGGCCACGGAGCAACTTCCTCCGATAGCAGACAGAATCCTTGCGGCGCCGCGAGCGGGCAGTCAGTGCCATATGCAGACATTGGCTTTGACCTAGCAGCCGACCGCCTCAGATGAACGCTCGTATACAAAAAAGTGGACAGCGCCGAGCCGCAAGTGCCTAGCGCCTTCGGTGAATTGATAGTGTCCGCTCCCAGTGGAACTGCGGTCGAGCATGTGCCAGGGGAATGGGCTACTGCAAGCCTCCGACCATTGGACGCGCGCCCGTCCCGGCAGAGACGACGTCCGCTAGGCGCAATCGCGCCGCATGGACGCGGCGCCCAGCCCGTCGCCGGCGTCACCCAGGTCGCTGATGCAGCGGCTGGCCGCCCTGCCGGAGGAGTTCGCGCAGCAGGTGCGCCAGCAGGCTCAGGCGGCGCAGCCGCAGCCTGAGCCCCAGCCTGCGATCGAGACGGACGCGACTGCTTCCACCGAGGCTCAGTCGTAGCTTCGCCCGGTCTGCGGCTCAGACCAGCTTGGCGATCGTGCCGGTGAGCGTCTTGGGTGAGCCGAGGGAATAGCCGCCGCGCTTGGAGGTCTTGAGGCCCAGCGCTCACCAGCATCTCGGCGAGCTTCACGGCCGCGCCCACGCCATCGATCACCGGGCAGCCGTGCCTGGCCGACAGATCGCGGGCCAGCTTGGCCATGCCGGCGCAGCCGAGCACGATGGCCTCGGCTCGATCCTCGGCCAGCGCGCGGGCGATCTCGGCATCGATGCGCGGCGCGCATCCGAGGTCTCGTCCTCCAGCGCCAGCACCGGCACCTCGGCGGCGCGCACCCGGCGCGGCGCTCGAAGCCGTACTTGAGGAGATTGTGCTCCAGCGCCGGGATCGAGCGCGACAGCGTCGTCACCACCGTGAACTTGTGCGCGATCAGCGTCGCCGCGTGATAGGCGGCCTCGCCGATGCCGATCACGGGCGCCGCGGCGAGCTGCCGGGCGGCGTCGAGCCCCGTATCGTCGAAGCAGGCGATGACATGCGCGTCGGCGCCCGCCGCCTCGCCCTTGCGGATCTCCATCAGCAGGCCCGGCAGGCACAGCGCCTCGTCGTAGTAGCCCTCGATCGACACCGGCCCGGTCGACGACGTCACGGCCTCGATCTCGGTGCCGGCGGCGGCTGCCTCCTTGGCCGCGCGCTCGATGGTGGCCGTCATGGCGGCGGTGGTGTTGGGGTTGATCACGCGGATGCGCATGTGGAGGCCTCACGCTGGGACGGCGGCGGCGCGCTCTAGCCGTCGGCGTCGGTGCGGAAGCAGCGGGCGAAGTGCGCCGGCCCCAGCGCGACCGCGTCGGGCACGGCGGTCGTGCAGGCATCGCTGGCCAGCGCGCAGCGCGGCTGGAAGGCGCAGCCCGGCGGCAGGTTGGCAAGGTCGGGCGGGCTGCCGGCGATGGCCGGCAGGCGCTTGCCCGACAGGCGGCCGCCGTGCGCGCGCGTCGACAGCAGCCCGATGGTGTAGGGATGGCGCGGCGTGCGGATCACGTCGCGCACCGGGCCGATCTCGACGATGCGGCCGGCGTACATGACCGCGATCCGGTCCGCCACCTCCACCGCCACGCCGATGTCGTGGGTGACGAAGATCATGGACAGCCCCAGCTCGCGCTGCAGCTCGCGCAGCAGCAGCAGGATCTGCACCTGCACGGTGGCATCGAGCGCGGTGGTGGGCTCGTCGGCGAGCAGGATCTGCGGCTGGCAGGCGAGCGCCAGCGCGATCATGGCGCGCTGGCGCATGCCGCCCGACATCTCGTGCGGATAGGCGTCGAGGCGCCGCTCCGGGCTCGGGATGCGCACGCGCTCGAACAGCTCCAGCGCCCGCTGCCGCGCCGCCGCCTGCGTCAGGCGCTCGTGCTGGTGCACGGCCTCGACGATCTGCTGCGCCCACCGTGTAGACCGGATCGAGCGCCAGCATCGGCTCCTGGAAGATCATCGATACGGTCTTGCCGCGGAGCTGGCTGAGCGCCTCGCCCGCAAGCTTCATCACGTCGGTGCCGGCGACCTTGATGCGGCCGGCGATCCTGGTCTTCTTCTCGGGATGCAGGCGCAGGATCGAGCGCAGCGTCACGCTCTTGCCGGAGCCGGACTCGCCGAGCAGCGCCACCACCTCGCCGCGCGCGCAGCGTGAGGTTGACGCCGGCTACGGCGCGCACCGGCTTGGCCCCGCCCGTGAACGTCACGTCGAGGTTCTCGATCTCGAGGATGGGGCCCGGATCGAGTGTCGGTGCTGTCGAGCGTCATGCGGCCCTCGCGACGGCCTTGCTGTGGCCGGACCCGGGGATCGCCATGTGGCAGGCGGCGGCATGGTGCGCGCCGGTGGCGGTCAGGGCCGGGTCGGCGCGCCGAGCACACGGCTCGGCAAACGCGCAGCGGGTGTGGAAGCGGCAGCCGGAGGGCGGATTGATCGGGTTGGGCGGATCGCCGGCCAGCGGCGCCTTCTCGGTGCGCTCGTCGGGGTCCATGGACAGCATCGAGCCGAGCAGCGCCGTGGTGTAGGGGTGGCGGCTGCCGGTGTAGAGCGCCTCGGTGGGCCCGACCTCGGCGACCCTGCCCAGATACATGACCAGCACGCGCGTGGCCACGAAGCGCACCACCTCGAGGTCGTGGCTGATGAAGATGTAGGACAGGCCGAACTCGTCCTTGAGGTCGAGCAGCAGGTTCAGCACCTGCGCCTCCACCGACTTGTCGAGCGCCGAGACCGCCTCGTCCAGGATCAGCACGCGCGGCTGCAGGGCCAGCGCGCGGGCGATGTTGACGCGCTGGCGCTGGCCGCCGGACAGCTCGTGCGGATAGCGGCCGGCGAACCGCGCCGGCTCCAGGCCGACCCGGTCCAGCAGCGCCGCGCGCGCGCGCACCGCCTCGGCTGCGCGGCGGTGCCGTGCACGATGCGGCGCGAAGGCGATGGAGTCCTCCACGGTGAGGCGCGGATTGAGCGAGGCGTAGCTGTCCTGGAACACCATCTGCACCTGGCGGCGGAACTCGCGCATCGGCAGCTCGCGCGAGCCGGCGACCTTGCCCTCGAAGCGCACCGTGCCGGCGGTCGGGCATGATGAGATGCATCAGCAGGCGCGCGGTGGTGGACTTGCCGCAGCCGGACTCGCCGACAATGCCGAGCGTCTCGCCGGCCTCCAGCGCGAAGCCGACGCCGTCGACGGCCCTGACCGCCGCGCCGGCGCGGCCGAGCAGGCCCGCCCTTCAGCGGGAAGTGCTTTACCAGGCCCTGCACCTCGCAGCAGCGGCGCGCCTGTGCCGGACGTGCTCATGCCTTGATGTCCATGGCCGAGCGCAGCCCGTCGGTCAGCAGGTTGAAGGAGATCGAGGTGATGAAGATCATCACGCCGGGCAGCGCGCACAGCAGCGGCTGGGTGTAGATGGCCGTGCGCAGCGTGTTGAGCATCAGGCCCCACTCGGGCTCCGGCGGCTTGACGCCCAGCCCCAGGAACGAGAGGCCGGAGGCCAGGATCATCGACACGGCGATCAGGCTCATGGCGTAGACGAAGATCGGCCCCATCACGTTGCCCAGCACCTGCACGCGGATGATGGTGAAGGGGCCGGCGCCGCTGGCCCTGGCGGCCTCCACGTAGTCGCGCGAGCGCACGCTGGTCGTCACGCTTTCGGCCACGCGGGCGATGGGCGGGATGAACACCACGGTCAGCGAGACGAGGCTGTTCAGGATGCCCGCGCCCGAGCGCGCCCGACAGGGCGATCGCCAGCAGCACCGAGGGGAAGGCGAAGAACACGTCGATGGTGCGCATCAGGATGGTGTTGAGCCAGCCGCCGGCATAGCCGGCCGCGATGCCGATGGCCGAGCCGAGGAACAGCGCCAGGATCACCGGCGTGACGCCCATGAACAGCGACAGGCGCGCGCCCCAGATCAGCCGGCTCAGCATGTCGCGGCCGAGCTCGTCGGTGCCGAGCGGGAAGCCCTCCGTGCCGGGCGGGCGCAGGCGGCGCAAGGTCATGCCCTTGTAGGGGTCCTGCGGCGCGATGTAGGGCGCGAAGATCGCGACCAGGATGATCGCCAGGATGAGGAGCGCCGCGCCCACCGCCACGGGATCGCGCCGGAAGCGGCGCCACACCGTCGCCCAGTAGCCGGGCGAGCGGGTGATGTCGGCCAGCGCCACAGCATCGGCGGGGGCGGGCATCAGCATGGCTCAGCTCCTCTGGATGCGGGGATCGAGCGCCGTCTGCACCACATCCACCGCCAGATTGAGCACCACGAAGAACATCGCCAGCACCAGGATCGTCCCCTGCAGCAGCGGCAGGTCGCGCTGGAAGATGGCGGCGTTGAGCAGGAAGCCGGTGCCGGGCCAGGAGAACACGGTCTCGATCAGGATGGAGCCGCCGAGCAGGTAGCCGAGCTGGATGCCCATGACGGCGAGCGCGGTCGGCGCCGTGTTCTTGACCACGTGGCGGAAGATGCCGAGGTGGCCGAGCCCCTTGGCGCGCAGCCCGACGATGAACTCCTGGCTCAGGATTTCAGCCACCAGCGCGCGCACGGTGCGGGCGATGATGCCCATCGGGATCACCGACATGGTCACCGCCGGCAGCACCAGGTGGCGCGTGTGCTCCCAGTCCCAGATCCAGGCCGCCGAGCCGCCGGGGCCGGCGCCCGTCGGCGGCAGCCAGCCAAGGTTGGCGGCGAAGATGATCACCAGCACCATGCCGAGCCAGTAGTGCGGCACCGACACGCCGATGACGGAGATGAACGAGGCGAGCTTGTCGATGAAGGTGTCGCGGAAGTAGCCGGCGACGAAGCCGAAGAAGGTGCCGAGCGCGAAGCCGATCATGGTGGCCACCGCGGCGAGGATCAGGGTGTTGCCGACGGCCTTGCTCACCTCCGCGACCACCGGGCGGCTGGTGGCGATGGAGGAGCCGAGGTCGCCGTGCAGCGCGCGCCACAGCCAGCGCAGGAACTGCTCGTAGTAGGGGCGATCGAAGCCGTAGAGCGCCATCATCTGCTGCTTCATGTCCTGCGAGGCGTCGGGCGGCAGGACGGAGACGAGCGGGTCGCCCGGCGCCAGATGCACCAGGGCGAAGCACACCAGCGTCACGCCCAGCATGATCGGCAGCGTGTAGACGATGCGCTTGGCCAGTAGATCAGCATCGCCGGCCATTCCCCCCAAAGCAGTTGCGGCCGCCCCGTAGGGCGGCCGCGTGGGTTCAAGCCGCTATTCGAGGCGCATGGTCGCGAGGTCGATGAACCAGCTCTTGGGCTGCACCACGCCCTTGACCTTGGGGCTCATGGCACGCGGGCCGACATCGTGGGCGACCCAGAGGAACGGCGCCTCCTCGACCGAGCGTGCGTGCAGCTTGGCCAGGGCCTCGTCACGCTCCTTGCCATCGAAGGATGTGCGCGCCTTGGCGATCAGCTCGTCGAACTCGGCGTTGCCGAAGTAGCCCCAGTTGTTGGACACCGGCGGGAACGTCTTGGTCGACATGAAGCGCACCATGGCGAAGAACGGGTCCATCGCCGCGTACGTGACGTTGATGGCGTGCGCGCCGCGTGCGCTCTCGTCCTTGGCACCCTTGCGCCAGTTGGTGAAGAGCGTGTTCCACTCGATGACGTCGAGCTCGACGTCGAAGTAGCAGTCCTTCAGAGCCTGCTGCACGAACTCGTTCATGGGGATGGGCTGCATCTGGCCCGATCCCGACGCCGAGGTCTGCACTCTTCACCTTGAGCAGCTTGCTGGCGCTGAAGCCTGCTTCCGTCATCAGCTTCTTGGCGGCCGCAGGATCATACTTGATGTCGAACTTGGGGTTGCCCCACCAGGGATGGCCCGGAGGCACCGTGCCCTTCGGCACCTCCATCAGCCCGCCCAGCAGCTGCTTCAACTCATCGCGGTTGACGCACAGGTTGGCAGCGTGGCGCACCCGCTTGTCGAGCCACGGCGAGCCCTCAGCGAAGGAGAACTGCCAGGGCCACACGTGCGGCTGCCCGTTCGGTAGAGCACGAAGCCCTTGGACTTGATCTGCGGGATCGCGTCGGGCGCCGGCGCCTCGATCCAGTCGACCTGGCCCGACAGCAGCGCGGCGGTGCGGGCGCTGGCCTCCGGCATCGGCACCAGCACGATGCGGTCGATCTTGGGCTTGCGCGCGGCATCCCAGTAGTTGTCGTTCTTGACGTACTCGACGCGCTCGCGCGGCGTGAACTTGGCCATCTTGAACGGGCCGGAGCCGGAGGCGTCGGCTGAGAATGCCGCCCAGGCCTGCTTGGCGCGCTCGGCGGGATCGGAGACGCTCGCCAGCGCGTCGTACTTCTTCTGCCAGTGCGCCGGCGAAGCCATGAACAGGTTGGTGAGGTTGATGGGCAGGAAGCTGTCCGGCTCCTTGGTGGTCAGCTCCACCGTGTAGTCGTCGACCTTGCGCGCCGACACCAGTGTCGGCATGCGGCTGACGGTGACGCCGATCTGGTCGGGCGCGAAGTGCGTGGCGTCCTTCTTCAGGACCTTCTCGACGTTCCAGACGATGGCATCGGCCTTGAGGTCGGAGCCGTCGTGGAATTTGACGCCCTGGCGCAGCTTGAAGACCCACTTGGTCTTGTCGGCCGCATCGACCTTCCACTCGGTGGCAAGGCCCGGGATCAGCACGCTCGGCTTCTCGGCCGACGAGAGGTCCCACTGCGTCAGCGAATCGAACAGCGGGATGCCGGTGAAGCGGTTACCTTCGAAGCCCTGGTCCGGCTGGCCGTTGGTCTTGGGGATGTCGGCCGCCGTCATGGCTACGCGCAGCATCTTCTCCTGGGCGGTTGCGACCGCCGGCATCAGTAGCAATGCTGCGACAGCGAACGCAGCCATCGCTGGCTTGCGTGAGTTCACGCGAAAGGTCATGGCTCCTCCTTCGTAGCGAGTTCGACAATCCGACGAGCGAGCAATCGACCCGCCACCCTGGCAAGCAACTAAGCACGCCTCAGTAAGAAGCAAAAGGGCCGAGCTGCCCATGGCATGGGCAATGCAATGAGCGCGGATTGAGCAGCCCGCCGCGCTTTGCCTATTGTGTGTCCTTCACACCCCGATCATTCTTGCCTAGTGTCCGTTTTTTGTTGCGGCGCGGTTTTCCGCGCCGCTCGGTTTCCAGCTCGGGCCTGTGCAAGCGGAGCGCAGCGTGACAGAGACGATTGCGAGCCTGCTTGCCGGCCATCGCTCGGGCGAGCGCGCTGTCTCCGATACGGTCCGCCGGGTGTTTTGCCGCATCCGCGAAATCGGCGACCCAGCGATCTTCATCTCACTGCGCGACGAGGCGTCCGTGCTGGCCGATGCCGAAAAGCTGGCCGGCGCCGACCGCTCGCTGCCGCTCTACGGCATCCCCGTCGCCATCAAGGACAACATCGACGTCGCCGGCCTGCCGACGACGGCCGCTTGCCCGGCCTTCGCCTATACGCCCGCGGCGCGACGCGGAGGCGGTGGCGCGGCTCGAGCGGGCCGGCGCGCTCGTCATCGGCAAGACCAACCTCGACCAGTTCGCCACCGGCCTCGTCGGCATGCGCTCGCCCTACGGCATGCCGCGCAACCCGCTGCGGGCCGACCTCGTCAGCGGCGGCTCCAGCTCGGGCTCGGCAGTGGCTGTGGCGAGGGGCATTGTGCCGCTGGCGCTCGGCACGGACACGGCCGGCTCCGGCAGGGTGCCGGCCGGCTCTCAACAACATCGTCGGGCTCAAGCCCAGTCTTGGGCCTCGTCTCCACGGCGGGCGTCGTGCCCGCGTGCCGCTCGCTCGACTGCGTGTCGATCTTCGCGCTGACGGTCGACGATGCGTTCGCGGCGCTTGCAGGCGATCGCCGGCGCTGATGCGCGCGATCCCTATCTCGCGCGCCATGGCACTCGGCGCGCTGTCGTCCATCCCGCCGAGGCTGCGGCTCGGCGTGCCGCGCGCAGCGGACCGGCTCGTTCTTCGGCGACCGCAATGCCGAGGCTGGCTTTACGCGGCGGCGATGGAGCTCGCCGCGATCGCTGGGCGCGGCGCCTGCATGGACATCGACATGACGCCGTTCTTCGAGGCGGCGAGGCTGCTCTACGAGGGCCCGTGGGTGGCCGAGCGCACCGCGGCAGTCGGCGACTTCATCGCGCGCAGACCGGACGACGTGCATCCCGGTGACGCGGGCGATCATTTCGCAGGGCGAGCGCAAGTCCGCCGCGGACGTGTTCCGCGGCATCTATCGGCTGGCCGAGCTGCGCTCGATGGCGCGCAAGCTGTTCGTCGACATCGACGTGCTGATGGTGCCGACCATGCCGGCCGCCGTGCACCATTGCCGAGCGTCGAGGCCGATCCGATCGGGCCCAACACGCGGCTCGGCACCTACACCAACTTCGTCAACCTGCTGGATCTCGCCGGCATCGCCGTGCCCGTCACGCTCGCCGACCGACGGCACGCCGTTCGGCGTCACGCTGCTGGCTCCTGCCGGCCGGGACGCGCAGCTCGCCAGCCTCGGCGCGGCGCTGCACGCCCGCACCGGCCTGACGCTCGGCGCGCTCGGCATTCCCCAGCCGCCGCTCGCAGCGCCTCTCGCGCGGCTGCGCTGCCGGCGAGGCGGTCGTCGCGGTGGTGGGCGCGCATCTCTCCGGCATGCCGCTCAATCACGAGCTGGCGTCTGTCGGCGCGCGTTTCCTGGAGGCGACCGTGACCGCCGCCGACTATCAGCTGTTCGCGCTCGACGGTGCTGGTGCCGGCCCGGCCCGGCCTGCTGCGCGTTGCGGCCGGAACCGGCGCGCGCGATCGCGCTCGAGACCTGGGCGCTGTCGATGGAGGCGTTCGGCCGCTTCGTCGCCGTCCGTGCCGCCGCCGCTGTCGATCGGCTCGGTCAGGCTCGGCGACGGCTGCCTGGTCAAGGGCTTCCTGGTCGAGGCCGAGGCCGTCAAAGGCGCGCGCAACATCTCGAGCTTCGGCGGCTGGCGCGCGTTCGTCGCGCTCAGGGTGCGGCGGTCACGGGCGATAGCCCGCGTAGGCCTCGTGCACGTAACCGATGTGCGCGCGCATCTCGGCGGCGGCCGCGTCGCGGTCGCCCTGAAGGATCGCCGCCACCACGCGCTCGTGCTCCGCATGCGACTGGGCGAGCCGCCCGAAGGTGCGGAACTGGGCCCGGCTGAAGGGCGCGATGCGCGCGCGCGTCTCGGCCGTGAGCCGCGCCAGGTAGGCATTGTGCGAGCCGGCATAGATCGGCGGCGTGGAACTGCTCGTTGATCTCGTGGTAGCGCTGCGGGTCGCCGCTGCTGCACCACTGGACGCAGCGAGCGGTGGATCCTCTGCAGCTCCGCGTGCTCCGCCCTGGTCATGCGCTCCGCCGCGAAGCCCGCGCACAAGCACCTCCAGCTCGCACAGCGCCTCGAACATGCCGAGCACCTGCAGCCGGTCGGGGCGCGCCACGACCGCGCTGCGATGCGGCCGGGCGTCCACCAGGCCGCTGGCCGCCGAGCAGGCGGATGGCCTCGCGCACGGGCGTGCGCGACACCTGGAAGCGGCGCGCCAGCTCCATCTCGTCGAGCAGCGCCGCCGGGTGCCAGCTCGCCGCGCACGATGTCGTCGGAGATCTGCATGCGCAGGCGGTCGGCCAGCGTCTTGGGCACGTGCGAGCCGGCCGGCCGCGGCTCCGGGCCTCGCAGCCGCCGTGGCGTGCGGCGGCGCGTCGCTGCGGCAGTGCTGGCGGGGTCGGTCATCGGCGCGCCGGGTCGTCGATGATGCTGACGTGCGCGGCGACCACGCGCCAGCCTTCCGCGAAGCGCACCCAGGTCTGCATCTGCCGGCCGACCTTGGCCGGTGCGCGTCGCGATGGAACAGGGTCGAGGCGACGGCGAAGTCGCGGCCGTAGGTGGTGATGACCGTGCGCGAGCGGGTGCGCATCAGGTTGATGGGCGAGCGCGCCGCGCGGAAGGCCGCGACCTCCTCGTAGCCGTAGAGGTTCTCGCCGACGCCGTAGCGGATGGTGCGCGCTGTCGTGGCGGAACATGGCGTCGAGCGTCGCCACGTCGTTCGACACCAGCGCCTGCTCGTAGCGCTCGAAGGCGGCGCGCACCTCGGCCACCACCTCCGGCAGGTCGATCTCCATGCGCGTTCTCCCTATTCCGGCGGCCGCGGTGCGACGGCCACCTTGTCTTTTTCCAGCGCGTGGGCGATGCGCAGCGCCACGTCCTCGCGCCACGGCGCGGCGATGATCTGCACGCCGATCGGCAGCGGCTGCAGCGGCACGGGCACCGCCACCACCGGCAGGCCGATGAAGGAGATGGGCTGCGTGAAGATGCCGATGTTGGGCCGCAGCGGCACCTCGGCGCCGTCGAGCATCATGGTCTGCTGGCCGATGCGCGGCGCGGGGAAGGGCGTGGCCGGCGCCAGGATGGCATCGACGCTGTCGAACAGCTTGAGCACCTGCGCTCGCGATACCAGCGGCGGAACTTCTGCGCCTTCACCACGAGCGAGGCCGGCACCATGGCGCCGGCGATCAGCCGGTCGCGCACGGCGGGGTCGAAATCGCGTGGCGCGCGTGCGCAGCCGGTCGAGATGCAGCGCGGCGCCCTCGGTGGCGGTGATGACGTAGGCGGCGGCGCGGGCGCGCGCGGCCTCGGGGATCTCGATCTCGCGGCTGGCGCCCAGCGCCTTGGCGATGCGCGCGACCGCCTCCAGCGCCTCGGGCGAGGCGCCGCGCTTGAAGTAGCCGCCGGCGACGGCGATGCGCAGGCCGCCGATGCCGCGATCGAGGCTCGGCAGCGCCGGCTCGGCCGGCCGCTTGGCGCAGACCGGGTCCTCCGGGTCGGGGCCCTGCATGGCGTCGTAGGCCAGCGCCAGGTCGCGCGTCGATGCGCGCCAGCGGCCCGAGGTGGTCGAGGCTGGCGACGAACGGGAAGGTGCGCGCACGCGAGAGCCGGCCGTAGGTGGGCTTGAGCCCGAACAGGCCGCAGAACGAGGACGGCACGCGGATCGAGCCGTTGGTGTCGGAGCCGAGCGACAGCGGCACCAGCCCGCCGGCCACCGCGCCGCCCGAGCCGCCGGAGGAGCCGCCGGTCATGTGGCTGGTGTCGTGCGGGTTGCGCGAGGGGCCGTCGTGCACGTTCTCGCCGGTGAAGTCGTAGGCGTACTCGCCCATGTTGAGCGCGCCGACCAGGACGGCGCCGGCCGCCTCCAGCCGCTCGATCAGCGGTGGCGTCGGCCGTGGCCGGCGCGCGCTCGCGGTTGATCTTGGAGCCGGCCAGCGTCGGCAGGCCCGCCACGTCGAACAGGTTCTTGACCGCGAACGGCACGCCGGCCAGCGGCCCGAGCGGCTCGCCCGTGCGCGCGGCCGCGTCGATCGCCCGCGCCTTGGCCAGCGCGCGCTCCGCGCGTCACGGCGGTGAAGGCGTTGAGCACGCGGTCGCGCTCGCGATGCGCGCCAGCGCCGCCTCGACCACCGCCGACCGCGCGTCGTCTCGCCGGCCGCAACGGCCTCGGCAATCTCGGCCGCTGTCGCCCACGGGTCCATGGGCTCAGGCCTCGAACACCGGCGCGGGCTCGGCCTCGTCGGGCAGCTCGAACTCGGCCACCAGCTGCCGCCAGCCGCAGCGTCACCGCAGGTTGGCCTTCACCGCCGGCTTCCACGCCGGCTCGACCGGCAGGGCCAGCGCCTTGGCCGCGGCGTCGATGTAGGTGTCGAGGTGCATGTCTTGCTCCGGCGTCATCTCGCGCTCTCGTCCGTAGGTTGGGTTAGGGCGAAGCCCGTAACCCAACAGTTGCCAAGCTCCATCAGTGTTGGGTTACGCGCTGACGCGCTAACCCATACACTACACCGGCGGATGCGGCACGGCGGCCAGCAGCTCGCGCGTGTACTCCGCCTCGCGGCGCCGTCATCACCCGCTCGGTCGGCCCCTCCTCGACGATGCGCGCCGGCGCGCATCACGATCACCCGGTCGCACAGCAGCCGCACCACGTTGAGGTCGTGCGACACGAACAGGTAGCTCATGCCGAGCTGCTCCTTCAGCTCCTGCAGCAGGTTGAGCACCACCGCCTGCACCGACACGTCGAGCGCCGCGGTCGGCTCGTCCAGGATGACCAGATCGGGGTTGAGCGCGATGGCCCGCGCGATGCCGACGCGCGCCTTCTGGCCGCCCGACAGCTGGTGCGGGAAGCGGTCGAGCAGCTCCACCGGCAGCCCCACCTGCCGCGCCAGCTCCTCGCAGCGCGCGCGCACGGCTCTGCCGCCGCGTGATGTCGCCAAGCCGCAGGATCGGATCGGCGATGGCGCGCGCCGCCGTGAAGCGCGGGTTGAGGCTGTCGGTCGGGTCCTGGAACACCATCTGGATGCGCTTGCGCAGCGGCAGCCTGCGCGAACTTCTTGGCCGGAATGGCGCCGATGTCCTCGCCGTCGAACACGATGCTGCCGCCGGTCGCGTCGATCAGGCGCATCACCATGGTCGAGGTGGTGGACTTGCCGCAGCCGGACTTGCCGACCAGGCCGACGCTCTCGCCGCGATGCGACGGTGAAGCTGATGCCGTCGACGGCGCGGAAGGTGGCTGCCGGCTCGGGCGCCGGCGCGGCCGGCGCCTTGGCGCCTGCGGATCCTTGACGAGCTTCCAGCACGAGCGACGCCGCTGACGCCCTTGCGCGGATACTCCTTGACCAGTTCTCGACCACCAGCAGCGGCTCGCGGTTGCCGGGCTGCGGGCGCTGGCAGCGCCGTTCGAGCTTGCGGCCGCCGGTCGCGATCGGCCGCGCGAGACGGTCTCGCCTTCCGGGCAGCAGGTCGCGCAGCGTCACGCCCGGCCGCGGCGTCGCGCGCATCAGCTTGCGCGTATAGGCGTGCGACGGCGCCTTGAAGATCGCCTCCGAGGCGGCCGTCTCGACCACGTTGCCCTTCTCCATCACCACCACGCGGTCGCAGTAGGCGGCGGCCAGGCCCGAGGTCGTGGGTGATCAGGATGGTGGACATGCCGCGCTCGCGCGTCAGCTCGACGATCAGGTCCATCACCGTCTTCTGCGTGGTGACGTCGAGGCCGGTGGTGGGCTCGTCGGCGATCAGCAGCTGCGGCCGGCAGGCGAGCGCCAGCGCGATCACCACGCGCTGGCACATGCCGCCCGACAGCTCGAACGGATAGGCGTGGTAGCGCTCCTGCGGGCCGCGCGATGCGCACCTGCTCCAGGATGGCGATGGCCTTCTCGGTCGCTGTCGTCGGAGCCGGCCTGGGCGTGCTGGCGCAGCACGTCCTCGATCTGGTGGCCGACCTTGCGGATGGGGTTCAGCGCCGCGCGCGGGTTCTGGAAGATCATCGAGATCTCGCGGCCGCGCAGATCGCGCATCTCGCGCTCGCCGGCCTTGCGCACGTCGATGCCGGTGAAGCTGCACCGAGCCCTCGGCGATGCGCCCGGCGCGGTCGAGGATGCGCATCACCGCGTAGGAGGTGACCGACTTGCCCGAGCCCGACTCGCCGACGATGGCCAGCGTCTCGCCCTTGGCCACCGAGATGTCGACGTGCTGCGACGGCGCGCACCGTGCCGCGGCGCGTGGAGAACTCGACGGTCAGGTCGCGGATGTCGAGCAGCGGGACGGTGCGGTCATGGCGCGCCCTCATGTGCGCCGCTGCGGGTCGACGATGTCGCGCAGGCCGTCGCCCAGCAGGTTGAAGCAGAACACGGCGATCATCAGCGCCGCGCCGGGGAAGAACGCGATCCACCACTCGCCCGACACCATGAAGGCCGCGCCCTCGGCCACCATGATGCCCCACTCCGGCGTCGGCGGGCGCACGCCGAGGCCGATGAAGGACAGGCCGGCGGCGTTGAGGATGGCATAGCCCATGGTGAGCGACATCTGCACGATCATGATCGGCATGATGTTGGGCAGGATGTGCCCGAGCAGGATGCGCAACTCGCCGTTGCCGGAGAGGCGCGCCGCCTGCACGAAGCCGGCCTCGCGGCGCACGTTGGCCTCGGCGCGGGCGACGCGGGCATAGAGCGGGAAGTTGACGATCGCGGTGGCGAGGATGATGTTCTGCACCGTGTTGCCCAGCGCGGCGACGATGCCCATGGCCAGCACGAACAGCGGGAAGGCCATGATGGTGTCGGCGATGCGCGACGACGATGCGCTCGGTCCAGCCGCCGAAGAAGCCGGCCGCCACGCCGGCGAGGCCGCCCATCAGGAACACCAGCGCCACCGAGGCGACGGCGATGAAGAAGTCGAGCCGCGTCGCCACGATCACCCGGCTGAAGATGTCGCGGCCGAGCTGGTCGGTGCCGAACCAGTGCGCGGCCGACGGCGGCTTCAGGGCCGACGGCGGTGTTGCTGGCGAGCGGATCGTAGGGAACGATGAACGGGCCGATCAGGGCCGCCAGCACGATCAGCGCGAACAGCGCCGAACGCGAAGGCCGTGACCGGGTTCTCGCCGAGCACGTAGCGGGCGTGCGCCGAGCGTGGCGGCGAGGCCGGCTCGCGGTGCGGCCGGTGCTTGCCGGCGGCGGTGTCGGTCATGCCTCGATCCTCACGCGCGGGTCGATCAGGCCGTAGAGGATGTCGATCAGCAGGTTGAGCGCCACGTACATCACCGCCATGGTCAGCACGAAGCCCTGCACGGGCGCGAAGTCGGAGGCGATCAGCGCCTCAACCGCGTAGGAGCCGATGCCGGGCCAGGCGAACACCTTCTCCACCAGCACGTTGGCGCCGAGCAGGAACGAGAACACCATGCCGAGCGTGGTCACCACCGGCAGCATGGCGTTGCGGAAGGCGTAGGTGACGATCACCGTGAACGGCGACAAGCCCGCTGGCGCGCGCCGTGCGCACGAAGTCGGAGGCCAGCACCGCCAGCATCGAGGCGCGCGTCATGCGCGCGATCGGCGCCAGCGAGAAGATGCCGAGCGTCAGCGCCGGCAGGATCAGCTGCTTGAGGCTGGCGAGGAACACCTCCCAGTCGCCGGCGATGACGCTGTCGATCGAGATAGAAGCCGGTGACCTGCGGCGGCGCGCTGAAGAAGACGTCGAGCCGGCCGAGCGGCGCCGGCGCCCAGCCGAGCAGGTAGTAGAAGACGTAGACCAGGATCAGGCCGGTGAAGAACACCGGCAGCGACACGCCGGCCGTGGTGAGCACGCGGCAGGTATGGTCGACGAGCGAGCCGGGCCTGGTCGCCGCCAGGATGCCGAGCGGCACCGCGATCGACACCGACGACGATCAGGCCCGAGCAGGGTCAGCTCGGCCGAGGCCGGCAGCCGCGTCGCGGATCTCGGCTGGCACCGGCTGCCCGGTGGTCAGCGACGAGCCGAGGTCGCCGCGCGCCAGGTCGCCGACGTAGCGCACGAACTGCACCGGCAGCGGCTGGTCGAGGCCGAGCTTCACGCGGATCTGCTCGATCGCCTCCTTGGTGGCGGCCGGCCCGGCGAAGTAGGCCGCCGGGTCGCCCGGCAGCGCGCGCGTCAGCAGGAAGGTGACGATCACCACGCCGACCAGGCTCGGCAGGGCGAGCACCAGGCGCTTCAGCGCCATGCTGCAGCATCAGCCGCATCCGCTGTGCCTCAGCCCGCACGGTCTGCGGCCGTGCTCTCAGGTCAGCCCTTGGTCGCAGCGTGCGGTAGTCGAGCTGCCGGTGGAACCAGTAGCTGTAGCCGGAGATGTTCTTCTGCATCGCCACGCTGAGCGTCGGCTGGAACAGCGGGATGCGCGGCACCTCGTCGAACGCCTTGTCGACGAAGCCCTGTCACGCTCTCCTCGTAGGCCGCCTTGTCGCCGTCGGCGGCCGCCGTGCGCGCCGCGTCGATCAGCGCGTCCATCTCCTTGTCCTGGTAGCTCATGGTGTTGAAGACGGCGTTCTGGCCGTGATAGCACCAGAAGAAGAAGTACTCGGGATAGTCGAGCCAGCCCGAGAAGAAGTTGGAGATCAGCGGCATCTCCTTCTTCAGCAGCTCGGCGCGCCAGTTGGCGCCCGGCACCTTGTTGATCGTCGCCTTGATGCCGATCTGCGCCAGGCTCTCCTGCACCAGCACGCACAGCGGCTCGTTGACGACGGCGAAGCCGAGGTCGAACGACAGCGTGGTCTCGAAGCCGTTCGGATAGCCGGCCTCGGCCAGCAGCTGCTTGGCCTTGGCGATGTCGGTATTGTAGGGATGCGGCTGCGGCCAGGCGACCTGGATCGGCGCGTCGGGCTTGGCCGCCGTACATCGGCCCCGCCAGCCCGAACATCACCGCATCCATGATCTTCTGGTAGGGGATGGCGTAGGCGACGGCCTGGCGCACCTTCACGTTGTTGAACGGCGGCTTCGTGCAGTTCATGCCGATGTAGCCGATGCCGTTGCCGATCAGGTTGGTGACGACGGCCACCTTGCCGGCCTGCTTGAGCTCGGCGAAGTCCTTGTTCGGCAGGTCGAAGGAGATGTCGGCGTCGCCGCGCTCGATCAGCGCGCGCCGGTTGCCGGCCGAGGGCACCGTGCGCCAGATGATGCGCCGGACCTTCGGCAGCGTCGCCGCTCTTCCAGTCGTCGTTGCGCTCGAACACCACCTCGGTGCCGGCCTGCCAGCGCGTCACCTTGTAGGCGCCGCCGCCGGCGATGTTGGTCTTGGTGTACTCGAGGCCCCAGGGGTCCTTCTCGGTGGCGTTCTTCTTGACCAGCTCGGAGTGGTAGACCGCCGGCACGACGACGGCGAGGTCCGGCATGGTCAGCTTGTCCTTGCGGATGAAGTCGACGCGGAAGGTGTGGTCGTCGACGGCCACGAACTGCTCGGGCTTCTCCAGCGAGCCGGCCTTCATCTGGAAGGTCGGGAAGCCGCCGACCGAGACGGCGCGGTCGAACGACCACTTCACGTCCTTGGCGGTGATCGGCGTGCCGTCGTGGAACTTGGCGTCCTTGCGCAGCTTGAAGGTGACCGAGGTGTCGGTGGCGTTCCAGTCCTCGGCCAGCTCGGGCGTGAACTTGTCGCGGTCGTAGGAGAGCGTGCCGTCGGGCAGCGTCTTCTTGCCGTGCGACATCAGCCGGTCGTAGCAGTTCCACGACACCTCGTAGCCCGGCCGGTTGGTGCCGACGCCGTGGATGTCGAAGTTGTTGGGGCCGTACTCGGTGACGGCGAGCATCGTCTCCTGGCGCGCCTGCGCCTTGGCAGGAGACCAGACCGCTGGAGCGGGAAGAACGCTTGCTGCACCGGCAGCCGACAGTGTCTTGAGGAAATCGCGGCGTTTCATGCCCAGCCTCGTGCGTAAGCTATCCACCTGGTAGCGATCGGTATGGCAAATCGCGTGCCAAGGCTGCGAGGCCAGCATCGGCGATCGCCTAGTCGCCTATTCCGTAAAGAGGATCTTTGTCGGCCGGGAACTGCGCGAACACGGTCCGGGAGCGCGGGGTGGGAACTAAACTTGCATACAATTTGGTATGCAAGCCCAGAGTCCAGGCAGTTGCGCAACCTTCGCCGATGCGGCGGAAGGCGCACGAGCGCCTGACGGCGCTCGAAGGGACAGCGGCGCGCTCACCAGAATTTGCGCTCAAATCGCGAGGCGAATGGGTGCTACGCCCCGGGGCTTTGGCAGCCTCGATTGCCCGCCAAAACCCTGCGCCAGCGCGCCGTGCACCTGGCTGTCGACGATCATCGGATTGATGACGCGCCCCAGGTCATCCACCGCCACATGGCGCACGATCCGTCACCTGGGCCGGTGGCGGGGGGGCCACCTCCAACTCGCAGGCGTGGCTGGCAGCCGTTGGGGAAGCTGCGGGGCTCGCGTGGGGCAGATCAATGGTCGTGCTTTGACCGCCAGCGCACTGGATTCGAAAGTGGCCCGGGAGATTCTGGGGCCCGCCCATGAAGTCGCGCGCCGACGAGGTCGACGGTGGCGTACCGGATCGATATCCGCATGGCGGCAACCTTTGCCATCCACGAGGCCGGAGCGATGGCCGACGTGGTGTGGCAGATCGCTGGCGCAAACGCCATTTTTTGCTTCCGGCCCGTTCGAGCGGCGCCTACCTGCTGGGGCTCGAGCCCAACTTTGCCTACGCCTGAGTTGCGCGCTGCCCCTTCCCGTTGCAGTTGCCTGCAAAGGCAAGTCTTGGCACATCTCTGCCGAAGGATGGACGTCAGGTTCGGAGTGGTTTCCGGACATAATCGTCAACGATGGATGGCCGTCGCTAGGCGATGCTCGCCACCTCCGCTATCTCTGCATCACCGTCGATGGCAGCCCCCACGTTCGCTGTGCCCCTAATGTCCGAGTTGGGTCAATCGCGTCGCTGGCGAACGTCTGCTATCAGGGCGAAGCGGTCTGGAGCGATCATTCATCCGACGCTGTGTGCCAAAAGGTGACTCAGCACCAGCCAACTCCGGAAATGTCCGATCTCAATCATTGTCAGCTCGTGACCTATTGCATTGCGTGCTTCTTCTAGGTGTTCGCCCTGATGCCTGTTGCCGAGCGCTAGTGAGAACATCCCGTCGTCAGGTACTGGCGGTGCTCGCTGGTCAAATCCAGCGCGGGAATGCATGGCAATAGGAAAGGTGTCGTGATTCGATTTAACTTTGCTTCGGTCGCGGCCATGGCGGCCGTACTCTCCAGTACATTGTTGGCCCACGCACAGACCGAGCCGCACGGCTGGGTCAACAACGAGACATTGAAGAGCCGCTACGGCGACTTCTAGTTCAAGAACGGTTACCCGACTGGCGACGCTGCGGCTCGCCTTCTGGAAACCCAGACATTGAACCGCGCCATCGAGGTGTACACGACCCAGATGATGCGGGTCAGCGAGATCGCGCTACGCGCGGGCTTGCGCGCCTTCGGCTCGAGGTCACCGCAGCAGCTGGTGATCTGGGAAAACCTGATGGATGCGAAAACCGTCCTGCTCACGGCCAATACCGAAACCGTCTACGCCCTTGGCCATCTCGACCTGAAGAGCGACGGGCCCACGGTTATCGAGGCGCCGCCCAAAATGCTCGGCTTCGCGCAGGATGGCTTCCAGCGCTATCTGATCGACATCGGCCCGCTGGGACCCGACAAGGGCAAGGGCGGGAAATTCCTGGTTCTGCCGCCAGGCTACAAGGGCAAGGTGCCCACCGGTTATTTCGTCGCGCGCTCGCCGACCTGCTCGGTCGCGGTCGCGATGCGCGGGTTCCAGGTCGACAACAAGACCGACCAGGCCGTTGCCCTGATGAAGCAGACCAAGGTCTACCCGCTGTCGAAGGCCGCCTCGCCGCCGCCGATGCAGTTCATGAATGGCTCGAACAAGGACATCGACACGCTGTTTCCCGACAATCTGCGCTATTTCGAGCTGCTGGCGATGCTCGTCAATGAGGAGCCTCGCGATGCGTTCGAGCCGCTGGAGCGCTGGCAGATGCAGGCGATCGGCACCGATAAGGGCAAACCGTTCAACCCCGACGAGGAGACCAAAGGCCTTCTGGCAGAAGCCGCGCGCATCGGCGGCGCCATGGCGCGCGCCAACACCTACGGCACACCACCAGGCGGCTACTACTATCAAGACCGCAAGTGGCAGGGGGTCTCAGGGGTGAGCTACACCTTCTTGCAGAATGGCACGCCGCAGATCGACGCGCGCAACAACGTCTACTACATGGCAGCCGGCAACACCCCGGCGAGGATGGAGAAGAACATAGGCCAGGGCTCGCAGTACCTTTGGACCTACCGCGATGCCCGCGGCGAATACCTCGACGGCGCCAACACCTACAGGCTGCGCGTACCGCCGAATATCCCCGCCGGGAACTTCTGGTCGGTGGTGGTGTATGACGCGCTGAGCCGGTCGGAAATGCAGAACGGCCAGCCGCTGCCGTCGGTTGGCACCTATTCCAATCCGAAGCGCAACTCGGAGGGCTCGATCGACATCGTGTTCGGGCCCACCGAGCCGGTGGACGGCAGCAACTGGATCAAGACCGTGCCGGGCAAGGGCTGGTTCCCGATCTTCCGCGGTTCTACGGGCCACGCGAGGCGTTTTTCGACAAGACGTGGCAACTCAACGATGTGGAGCCGGTTGCATCGGGTCCGGTGGCCGGGCCTTGAAGTAACATCCAACGCAATGTCCGTCTTGGGTCACGAACGGTCCTAGCGGCCACGTCCGTCGAGCATCCGTTGACCCCCCAATTCCGGACGAAATCGCTGCAGCGCGGAAGTGGTCAGGTCCGTGCCAGCATCGGTCATGTGCGATCCCGCATAATGCGCACCGCACGCACGCACGTGCTCTGGCACGCTTGCCTTAGTGACTAGCCATACCTTTCAGGGATCGCAGGAAAGCCTTGGCAGCAGCACGGTCGCCCCGGTCGGGCTGATCAGCGAAAAACCGAAGCTCGTCCTGCAACAGCTCGCACGCCCGCTCTGGCTGGCCTTTGCTGCTAAGATACATCGCTAGGGTGTGGGCCGCACGCAAGGCGAACCCCCTTTGTCCGCGCTGGCGGGCGAGCGCCAGAGCCTGCTCGAAGCACTCTTCGGCCTTCACCGCATCATTGATTTTCGGGTGCGAGAAGAGGTGTCCTTCGATACGCAGGCACTCCACCGCGTACCAATTCTCGCCACCGCGCCCCATGACGCCGTGCGCCTCGTCGATGCAGCGCCTGGCCTCTATTGGTTTGTCAGCTTGAACGTACGCTTCACCCAGCCAGCACAGATATGTGGGCAGCCAGTAGCGGAGCTGCGCCGAGTGTAAGAATTCGCTTTGTTCCTCGAGCTTGGCGATACCTTCTTCCAAGCGACCGGACTCGATGTCGGCCCAGCCGAGATACGCTTGGGCGATCGAAATCCAAAGTGGAAGTTCGCGCTCCATTGCTCCTGCCAGAGCCCGCTGTGCCATGGTCTTGGCGGCTTCTACGTCTCGCTCCAAGGTGTGCAACGAGCAAATGTGGGCAAAGGCGTATCCAAGGGTATGGGCGTGACCCACCAGCCTTGCCAATTCCAACGCTTCTCGTGCCTGCGCGCCCGCCTCGGTTACCCGGCCCAGCAGCCAGCTGACGAGGCACAGGTTCGACAAACCCATGACTTGCACTTCAGTGCCGTAGATGCCGGCAGTCATCCTATCGGCGTTGGCATCATAGAGTTTTGTCGCAAGCTCAAGATGCTCGCGAGCCATTGCGGTCTCCTTGTCGAGTAGAGATGTACCGAGCAGCCGATGGCCAACCATGCGCTCGGTTCTGGTGCCTTTCTGTTCGGCGAGGGCCAGAAAGTCCTGCGCCAGCGCGCGTGCGTCGCGTACATTGCCGCCAACCCGCAGGTATGACCATCGGGCATACATCGCCGGAAAAATGCGCGGATCGTCGTCCAGCGCGTGGCAAAGCTCAATCGCCCGGCCGCTGACGTCAGCGACCGCGGCCGCCGCAAATCCGTTTAGCGCGATTGTCGGTCCGATAAGCCCGATATGCGCGCTCAGCTCCAGATTGTCTCGTGCAATTCCGGCCGGCAGCTGCCGTATTTCTTCCAGAGCTCTGCGGAGCTGAGCCACAGCCTCGAGATTTGCTGAGCGGGCGGCCGACTGCTTTGCCGCCTCGATCCACATCTGCGCGGCACGAGTGGTGCGTCCGGCTTCCGACAGATGCTGCGCGAGGTAATCTGGCTCTCTGTTGGCGATTTCAGGTCGGTGGATTTCGATCGCGTCAGCGACCCGACCATGCAGCTCGCGCCTCCGCCGTTTCAGGAGCGATTGATAGGCCACATCCCGCACCAGCGCATGCTTGAAGGAATAGACCTCTTCGTCTTCGTCATCCTCGAGCTTGAGCAGGCCAAACTCGACCAATCGCGCCAAAGACGGTGTAAGGGCATTGCGCTGATCGGTTTCAACCACGGCCGCCAACAGCTGATGCGAAAAGCTGCGCCCAATCACCGAGCCGAGCTGAGCGATCGCCCTTGCTTCGCCGAGCCGCTCCAAGCGCAGCATCAAGGAATCGTAGAGGGCCGACGGCACGCCCTGCCCGCTGCTCACGACGCTCGCACTGGCGCTGGCTTCGACGTGGCCGGTCTCAATGGCCGCCGCCGCCAGCTCTTCCACGAATAACGGCACGCCGTCGGCGCGGGCGACAACCTGCTCGAGCAGCTAACTCGACAGAGGTCTGTCCTGCACCACCGACTCGGCAAGCTGGCGGCAGTCGGCGTCGGCAAGCCGCTGCAACGGGATACCTCGAACCAACGCGCTGCTGCTGCGGGAGGTTTCCGTCCGGCTGGTGATCACGAGCAGGATCGGTGCCTGGGCGATCCGGTCAGCAATGCGTTCGACGACTTCCACGGTCGTTGGATCGGCCCAGTGAAAGTCCTCCATTAGGATCAGGCCGGCGCCGCCGTTCGCGCGGTGTGTCAACAACGGCACGACGACGTCGCGGGTCTTCCGACGCAGTTCCTGTGCGTCGGGAATAGCGAGGGTGGCTGGCACAAGCAGGCCTAGGAGCCGGGCGATCAACAAACACTGCTGCTCGTCGGCGGAAGGTATAGTCGCGAGGAAGTCGCGCAGGCGCGCGGCATTGGCTTCGAGGCTCTCATCAATGCGGATACCTATCCTTTGCTCGAGCCTGCGGATTATGGGATAGAGCGGCGTATTCTGATGTTGGGCCGAAGCTTGCAGTACTAGGATCGAATCGTCGCTCAGGCCGGTCATGCCGACTAGCTCGAATGCCAGCCGCGATTTGCCGATCCCGGGCTCGCCGGTGATCGCCGTGGTGCGCCCGCGTCCGCTCTTCGCGAGCTCCCACTCTTGCACTAGCTGCTCGAGCTCTGCGGTTCGGCCAACCAGAGGGGAGGCATTGCGGCGGCGCTTGCCGTCGGCGATGTCGTCCTCTACCGCCTCTCCGACGACCTGAAAGGCCTCAATCCGCCGCGACAATCCTTTGAGTGCACGCATTCCCAAGGGTCGTAGGGGGAAGGCTCCCCGTAACAGTCGCCGCGTCTCCTCGCTGATCACAAGCGAGTTGGGCCCTCCCATTTCTAGGAGCCGGAATGCAATATTTGGCGTATCGCCAACGATCTCGGTTGCATGGTGCACATGACCTGGCCCCACCTTGCCGATCACTGCCAAGCCGGTGTGTACCCCGATGCGGACGCGGAGCGGCTCTCCGATCGCAGCGATCGAACCCTCGTCAAGCTGCTCGATGGCGGCTAGCAATGCCAACCCTGCCCGAACGGCAGCCTCAGCCTCGTTCTCCGATGCGAGGGGGTATCCGAACTCCGCGCGGACACCGTCGCCAATGAAGTTGACCACGTTACCGCCGGCATCTTTGATGCACCGAGAGCTGATCGCCTGGAACTCGAGCAGGATTTCTCTCAAGTCCTCGGGGTCGCAACGCTCGGAGAGGCCGGTGGAATCGACAATGTCGCAGAACAGAACGGTGATCTGCCGTCGCTCACTGCCCTGGAGGTTGTCCATTGAGCATCCCGGCAATTGTGACGAACTGCCACCCAGGCTAGGCTGCTGGCCGCCGCGTCACAAGTACTCCCTGATTTGTCAGGCTCCCCCGCTGACCGCTCGGACAGGCTCAGCTGCGGCCTCTCGTTCGCTCCCACTTTCGACCCGCCCAGCCCGCTAACACCCCCACCCGCAGCCGAGCGGCGCTACGCCATCAGGACGGTACAGCAGAGACTGCATCAGGCATTGTTCAGGGCAAGGGTCGTGGAAGCCTATGGGAGGCGCTGCGCGTTGTCAGGTTTGCCTGAGCCGCGCCTGATCGATGCTGCGCATATCGTACCTGATTCACATGAGCAGCTCGGCCAGCCAAATATCCGAAACGGCATCTGCATGTCGAAGATCCATCATGCGGTGTACGAGCCTGGGCTCCTTGGCATTGACCCCGATCTCAACATCCACGTATCCGAGCGGCTGCTTTCACTTCATGACGGGCCTATGCTCGAGCAAGCTCTCAAAGCCCTGAAAGGAAAGTCCATCCGTCCGCCGGACGATCCGCTGGCGGCCCCAGATCGCGAACGCTTGGCACTTCGGTTCGAGCAGTACCGTTCGGAGCACGCGTAAACATTGTGAGTCGGCCAGCACCCGATACGTCAATCGGCTGAGCCCTAAGCCTCACCGGGTTGGCGCACATCTCGGCCATCCGTAACGATTGCGCGGTGCCCAGTATGGTGCAGCAACCTACTTGGGGCGACCGAGCTTCACGAACGGTCGACGGTATCCCGCTTGATGCCCTTGCGCCTCAGGTATTGGACCAGTGCTTCGTTGGCAATCTCGCTGACGGGACCGTACGCCTCCTTCGCAAGACTCCGCAGGCCGTCGTGCACCCATGCGGGGATGCGCACCGTCAACATGATTTCAGCATGCTTCTCTTTGCCCTTCCGCGGCCTGGCCATGTGCGCTTCCTCGCGTTGCCGGCACTGTCTAACACAGAACGTACGACGTTTCACGCAAATGTGATGGAGGAAACCGACCTAGCCAGCCAGCGGAGCATTGAAATAAAAACGTATCACGTTATATTGGTTGCACCTTGGGCCGTCGTGCCCAGGACCCTCCCACAATTCGGATCGGAAAGGCTGGCCCCTCGGGCCGGTCGCCGGGGCGAGCACCTCTGGTGCCCGCGCCCGGCATGTCAACATAACGGAACGGAGCTCCGTTATGACTCACGCACTTGGCCCAACGAAAACTCCAACCGCAACTGTTCTGCGGATGCCCGGCAAGTTTCGAGCTGGCCGCTCGAAGCCCTGGCCTTTGAGGTCCCCAGCCTACCGGCGAAGGATAGCACGCCAGCAGTGGTCCGCGGTGACAGTTGCAGCCGTCGCCATGGTCTTGACGGGGCTCTCGCTCAGTCATTTGGCACACGGTATCGAGATTGTTACCCGTGCTCCGACATGGGAAGCGTGGAGCATGGCTGTCGGGATCGATCTAGGCTTCATCGCCCTCGATATCGCTCAGCTGTGCGCCGCCACTCCGAGTGTGCGGCGGGAAATTGCCCGCTACACCACGCCTGCAATCATCGGCACGCTTGTCGCGTCGGCGGTGATGAACGGGCTAGCGTTCGGGGCGCAGGCCGAAGGCTGGATGGTCTACCCAGCAGTCGAGCCGACGCCGGAGATCGCTGACAGTAATCTCCCCCATCACAACGTCTAGGGCCCTCAGTTTACCTCTGATGGCAGCTTCGATGTGCTCATTCGTTATCTCCCCACTCAGCCGCTCGATCAGCAGGGTTCGCATTTCCGTGCTGAGCGATCCTGCAAGCTTCACAAAGCGCCCAAGCAACACCTCGTGGCAGTAGTGTCGGACGGCGTCGGGCATGACATCGAAGTCGGACGCTCGCCCAATTGCGCAGTCGACAGCCCCTAACCACTTCTCTATGTACGTCGGGTCTGCTAACCATCCTCCCCACTAAAGCGCCAACCTGATCTTGTGAAGAAATTCATGGATCATTTCGGCCCGCGGCGAATGAATAAGTATGAAAAAGTCGTGTGCGAGCTCAATCTTGTCAAAGCACATTGCTACATAAAACGCGGCCTGCGCGAGTTTCGGCGTGATAAGAGCAGTTTTTTCTTTAATAAGCTCATTCAGCATATCAAATAGGATGTGCGATCGAACTTCGTTCGGCAATCCAAGTTCTTCGGTTAAAGCGTTCCAATGCGGCGCACATTGATTGGCCTTGCGTTCATCTCGCCTTAAGGCGTTGCCGCCCCGTTTGTAGCCAACCAGGAGCCACCTGGCGTGTCGAACGCCCCGGATCCGTTGAGATGCTCGTGTGGCGCGGCGGACGCGGCGTTTTTTGCCATCAGGCCGACCTCTTTGACCACCCGATAGCAATGGTTCGGGGGAGGCGGCAGTTTAAGACTTGAACTCCACAAAAAGATATACGCAGACCATAACTTAGCCGCAAGAAAGAGCTGTCCCGAATTCCCACCCGTTTTCGCAGCGTCAAAAACGACGGCCACTTGCATATGGTAGTAGTGCAATTCCGTCTTAGCCAAGTTATTGGCCTTAGGATTTGCGAATAAGGCTCCAGCGATAAACTCTTTCATTAAACTGAACAGCATTGCTCGGCTTGTTAGGATGTAAGCGCTCATTGTTATGAGCTCTGTGGGGTCTTCGCCGGCGGCCGCCTTTTCAATAGCCCGGCGTTCCAAGGCCCTCGAAATACTAGCCAGGGAATTGCCGAGTATTAGAGACTGATCCTCGTCCGATTGAGGTATCAATCTGGCATTCTGCTCGACGCGAAGGGAGGTAAGCGAAATTCCGGGTAACCCTGGGTATTTGAGCAGGAGGTCATCGTCGGGGTCTATCCTGCGAAATGGTGCCGGGAGAACCTGCGCGAGATCAGGCTCGGAGGAACCGGGCAGGAGGTGTCCCAAGTGCGACGTATAAGCGAGAACATGCAGAAGGAGCGCCGCCTCGGCCGCAGTCTCCAAGGGCTTCGAAAGAAGCACGCGCTGGGCCTCAAACAGCACGGCAACGAAATTGCGAGGCATTGCCGTGCGAAGCCTGGGTTCGCTGGGAGTACCCACCTCTCCTTCAATAGTAGTGCGGCGCCGCTTTCGCTCGCGTTGTTCGACGCGCCCCTGCTGGTAGAGAAAGTCAATTCCCGCGGCCGCTATACCAAACAGCACAGTCGGACAAATGGAGGCGAGCAGGTGTTCTTCAGGAAGGTTTGCACCGGGGGTTCCTTCTGGGATGCTCGCAATCGTAACGAAGCTTGTTGCACAGGGACGGAGCCGATCCCGCTTCCCTAGTCGCCAAAATCCCGGCCAACTCAGTCCTCGCCAAAATCGATAGTCTGCACGTGAAAAATGGTAGCACTGGTCAAATTTCTCCCACACCGCAACAAGCAACTCGTCCGGTGCCGCCGTAAGGGCCTTTTCAAGTTCATGAACGATCCAGCCCAATCCAGCAACAGGGGCGACGGCACTCGATACTTGTGGCGCATCAGTTCCCATAGCTGTCGCATTTAATGCTCCATCCTTCGACATCCTTTATACCCCCTTCAAATACCTCCTCGGCCACCTTTTCGTTTCGCGTAAGATATGCATCCCACACAATGCTGCCGGTACGATCACGGACCGTTAGATGAATTCGAGTGACGCCGTTCTGAAAGTCCGCCTGAATGAACACGGAGAACTTGCGAGCGCCACCTGAAGCTTTAAGACGCAGACGTGCGCCTGCAAACGCTGCCGTTGCCACAAGAACCTCGTCTTGCTCTGATGTCGGCGCTAACGCTTGGCGACGAGCGGCCGCTTTCCATTGTGGTCTGCGGTCCAGGCCTCGTGCGCGAGGCGCTTCCTCTGCCACTCGGGATGCTCTCCAGCAAGCTGCTGCGCAAGTTCTGCGATGCGCGGCAACGCGGTCTTTCGCGGCCGGCCGCGGATATGTGCAGGCCTCTTAATCAGGCTGTGGTTCTCGTTGGCAGGCGAGACATCTAAGGCTCACGCTTGACTGCCGCCGAAGCCTGCTAGCCACGACACCTCGCAACGGTTTCGATGCGCCCAGGCCACTCGATGAGGCTCGCATTCTTTGGGCCGCGGGCGATATCGTCGAGAACCGCCCAGCCCTCTCGCGCTGGCATCCGGATTACGCAGAGGCCTTCGCCGCCTTTGAAGGGCGATAGAGTTCACCCGCGCCATCAACCAGACCGTCACCGCCTCCCAGCGCCGATAGATTCTGATTGGCCAACGCTGCTCCGTTATGCGGCGTTTACCGTTCATGAATGTTGACCAAAGGCGGCCGGTATGGACGCTGCGGCAAACCGTT